>NZ_JNXT01000017.1 GCF_000716675.1 Streptomyces alboflavus | reverse complement strand
ACAACTGCCCCGCAGGGACCGCCCCTGCGGGGCAGTCCGCTTCTCAACCATCGGCACCCTGAATGCCCCACCCGTGAGCATGATCAGTGCCGCCTAACACCCAGCCCCGCGTGGGAAGCCCGTCAGCGCCGTAGCCGCGCAGCCCGACGTCCACCCACAGACGAAACGTTCGGGGCGTCAGCCAGTGAACGTTGCTACCCCGGGCGTCCTTCGCCTTCCCGTCGGGCACCTCGACGACCTGCCCGTGCCGGCCCACTACTCGATGCACCGGCACCGGGTTACGTGGCAGGAACTCGCTGCCCGGCTTCGTCGCCCACGTGTACAGGTTCATCAGCGCGGCCAGTTCGCGGTTCCACTTGTTCCCGCCCACCCGCAGCGGGTTCTCGGGTGCCGTCTGGCGCCAGAACTGGAAGTCGTCGACATCGGACTCGACCGCCTGCGTCCAGACCCTTCCGCGCTGCCACAGGAAGTTGAGGAACAGGCAGAGGTCCGTGATGTAGTTCCGCTTCGTCTCCTTCGTGTATGCGCGGAACGGGCTGCTGCGCGTGTACAGGCTGAGGAGTTCGTCGATGCGGTAGTCCGGCGCCAGCAGAATCGGATCCCCCGGCCGGATCCCGGTTGACGCTTCGCGCTCCGCCAGGTCGGTCCAGCCCGCCAGGACAGGTACGTGCGCTCGGGTGATCGGCGCTGACTTGGGGACCCAGAACACACGCCACTTGTTCACCGTGCCACCCTGTCAGATCGGCTTCAACACGCCGATTCAATAGGGATGGCCTGGTACTTCTCCCACTCGCCCTGTTCCTCGAGGAACTTGTCCAGCAGCCCTTCATGGTCACCGGGGTCGGCCGCGTACACCGGCACCAACTCCGTCTTCGACTCCGGCGGTCTTACCGGTGCGTCAGCGCCGATGGCTGGCGCTGAAGTCGATACGGCGGCGAGAGCCTGGGCGGCCTGCTGTTCCGTGTCGGTGGGCGGCGGCGGGCCGGGGCGGACGGCATCGCCGTACAGGCGCTCGAAGTCGGCGATGGCCTCGCCGGGGGTGTCGTAGGAGCTGCTGACGACCCGCAGGTGGTTCTCGCCGTGGAGGTGGACGCTGTCGGCGTGCTGGTAGGTGCCGACGGCGACGGTGGTGTGGCCGTCGTGGGCGTGCAGGTGGAGGGTGAGGCGGCCGGACTGGATGTCGTCGTGGATCTTCTGGGCCTCCGCGGATACGAGCCGGATCTCGTTACGGTCGAGCCAGGTCATCGGATGGTCGGCCCAGGTCCACTCGGTGTCGATCTCCTCCTGCAGTTGGTCGCTGATGTCCACGGTGATGCCGGTGTCGCGCAGGAGGCTGGCGGTGATGTTGGCGTAGTGGGGCTCCTCGTGGTCGATGCGGACGAGGAGCATCGTGTCGTCGCTGGCTGGCCTGAAGCCTTCCGAGGCGAGGGTGGCGCGGGCGGTGTGCAGCGTGCTGCCGGTGATGGTGGCGACGACGGCGCTGGGGTGCTCAGGGTGCAGGGCGAGATGAACGTGTGCGTCGGGCGCGGTGTCGGGCATAGGGGGCTCGTTTCGCCGGTCCGGGCCGACGAGGAGGTCGGCCCGGACCGGGGGTTCTAGCGGGTGGCTCGGACAGGGACTGGAGCGGTCCGCGGTGGCGGCCCGGCCCGAGGGGCAGCCGGGGTTCGGGCCGGGCGGGCGGTACGCGGTAGTGCTGGGCTGGTGGCCTGCTGCCAGCGGGAGCGCACGGCGGTGAGGTCGGCCAGGGCCCGTCGGCTGCCGGTGATCAGCTGGTGCGGACTGTTGGCCGGATCGTCGGTGAAGGCGGCGATGCTGACGGCGACGGTCTGCGCGCGGGTGAGCAGAGCGCGCTGCAGGACCTTCTCGCCCCAGTGTTCGGGGGAGCCGACGGGCGTGGAGAGCAGGGCCAGCAGGTCGGCGGGGGCGATGTCGTGTGCGAGCAGGCCGCGGTGCTGGGCTTCCCAGAGCACGGTGATCGGGTCGACGGCATCGCCGCGGTGCGTGAGCGCGGTGAGGCACTGCCACAGCGCCGCATGCAGTGGGAACGCGAAGTCTTCGGACACGAGCCAGCGCATCTGACGGGTCTCGGCGGGGTACGCGGTCGCGGTGGCGATCAGGAGGCGTTCCTCGTCGAGGGCTTCCTCGCTCGTGTCCCTGGCGGGGGATGGGGGCAGCGCGGTGCGCGGCAGGGAGCCGGGGTGCGCGGCGAAGCGGCCGGAGAGGTCGTCCAGGAACCGGGCGAGGGCGTCGGCCTGCTGGACGGTGGCCTTCGCGCGGTGGGGCAGGGTGGTGTCCACCGCGGTCTGGGCCAGCCGCTCGGCGTGAATGCGCAGGCTGCGACGGGCGTGGTCGGCGCGGATCATCCGCGCGTACGTGACCGCGTGCTTGGGCCAGGGGCAGACCTGGATGAGGGTGTGCAGATAGGAGGCGGTCAGCCCGGGAGCGTGAGGGCGGGCCGCGTCCAGGACGGTGTTCAGCCAGGCTGGGCTGGTGCGGTGCTGCTCGGCGTCGGGGGCCGGCGCGGTGCGCATGGCGCGGAACAGTTCGCCGTGGGTGTGGTTGGAGAAGTGGTCCGGATCCAGCGGGCCGATCTCGTCGAGGCGGTGAGGGTCCAGCAGGAGGGCGCCGAGCAGGGATTGTTCGGCGTAGTGCACGGGTGGGGGCGGCGGAAGGCCGTCCAGGTCGTCGTTGTCGTCGGAGGGGGAATGGGGCATTAGGCGGCCAGGGTGAAGTCGTCGGGGGTGAGGGACTTGCCGAGGTGCGGTGCGAGCAGGTGGGCGGCGAGGCGGGGCGGGACCGCGTTGCCGACCTGGCTGAAGACCTGGCCCTTGTTGCCCTGCCAGGGATAGTCGGCGGGGAAGGTCTGCAGGATGCCGGCCTCGGCGGCGGTGATCCGGATCGGGTCGGGGGCCGGGTCGGTGCCCGGGGGTGTGGGGTTGACCGGCTCGGCCTGCCACACGCACTCGTTGGCCCGGTGGCCGAAGAACAGGGTCCCGGCTGGCTCGTCGATGGTGCGGACGGTGGCGTTGGCCTGGTTGTTGTTGCGCAGGGTCCAGCGCCACGCCGCAGGTATCGCTCGGACGGTGGGGTTCTCGGAGTGGACGGCCTTCTCCGCCCGGCCATCCGCCGCAGCGACGGCCGGGTTGGCGGGCGGGTGCGGTTTCCAGGTGCCGCGGTCGCGGGCGTCGCTGAGGGTCTTGCGGGAGCCGGAGGGGAAAGGTTCGGGCCCGCCGCCGGGTCCGCCTCCGGCGCAGACGGTGGGTACGGGACGGTCGGTGGCGCCCCAGCCCAGGGCTTCGGCCATGGATATCCAGCGGGCGCGGCCCGGACCGAACAGCGAGTCGGGCTCGGCGAGTTTGGCGTGGGTGGGGGGTGGCGGCGCGGCGGTCTGTGTGCGCGAGGCGAGCAGGATTGCCCGCCTCCTGGTCTGCGGCACCCCGTAGTCGGCCGCGTTCAAGACTCCCGTCCAGGCCGAGTACCCCCAGGTCCGCAGGATCGCGGCGTACTGGCGCCACAAGGGCAGGACATCGGGGACCTCTTCCATCGCGACCCACTCCGGCTGGCCGTGCTGGTGCAGGGCGTGCAGGTAGCGCATGGGTTCGGCGGCGAGCAGGGAGCGTTCGTCACGGCAGGCGGCGAGCAGCTTGTCGCGGGTGTCCAGCCCCTGAGCGAGGTCGGCGACGGCCTGGTGGACCAGGGGCTGGTCGACGAGCCCGAGGCGTTTGCCGGCCATCGACCATGCCTGGCACGGCGGGCTCGCGATCAGCCCGGTGATCCTGCCGAGGAACGGCCAGAGGGGATAGGCGGCGACATCGGTGCGGATCGTCAACTGCCCTGCTGCCGCTCGGGTTTTGCATGCCCACTCGTCCCATTCCAGGCCCACGTCCCGTACGCCGAGCACGGTCAGGGCCTGGCTCCATCCCCCGGGGCCGGCGAACAGGTCGAGTATCAAGAGGCCAGCCCGAAGTCGTCCTGGACAGGCTCGACTTCACCGCGGCAGGCCCACGGGGAGCAGCCGTCGATAACGCCCTCTTCCAGTTCCTGGGCGTCTGCTGCGCTGTCGCCGAGTTCTTGCTGGAGGGCGGCCCATTCGGCGGCGGTGACATGGTCGATCGGCGCCTGGTCGAGCGGCACGCGCGAGCGGTGGAGGAACGCCTCGCCCAGCAGTCGGTTGCCGGTGGCGTTGGCGCGTGCATTTCCCTGCCTGATGGCCGCATCGAAGGCCACCACGTCCGCCCACTCCTGTGGTGAGGAGTCCCGGATGGATCTCCACTGCGCGTTTCCGTGAAAAGGGCACCCAAGGCAGCTTGATTTCGGTGTGTCTGCCAGCCCGAGGGACGTCAAGTACCTTACGCAGTCGGCTCTTGACCAGCCTATATCGATGAGTGGATGGCGGTTGCGCATATATTTGACGTCCGAGTCCTTGGCCCGGTGGAATTCATCGGTCGAAATGCCGACCCACTGCTCCACGTAGACGTCTCTCGGGATGCGTGCCGGATAGGGGTACCCGAGGAGTTCGCGCACCTTCTTCTTCAGTGGCTTAATTTTGTACTCACCAGTACATTGGCGCCTGGTCATCCCGGGCTTGCCGTCCTGGTTCAGGATGTAAAGGGGCATTGAAGCGAAGCGGTGTTGCGGGTCGAGTGCGTCTTTTCTGATGTTTCCGGAGGAGACGCGCAGGATGGGGATTCCGGCCGGTTCGGCTATGTCCCGCTCCAGTCGGTCGAGATGCCGATAAACGGCCTGCGGCTCCCAGCCGGTATCAGCGAATATCGCGTAATCGACCTTGGGGAGAACGCCCTTGGCGGACAGGGCGAGCATGACACTGGATTGAACTCCAGCGCCTAGAGAAATGCACTTGAAGGCGGGGGATTCGGAGTCGGAAATGGTGCGTCCTTGAGGGATGAGGCAGGGGATGGGGGAGGGTCAGCGCCGTGGGGGTGCCGGAGACGGCGCGGTGGGCGGCACGAGCACGGCCGTCGCCGACAGGGCGGCGCCGGGAAGGCGCGGGGATCTTGCTGATGCCGTCGGCGAGTTCACGCACCGCGGTGGCGGCGCAGCCCAGTTGGGCGTGAATGTCGCGGGGCAGCTGGCGCCAGTGGGACCAGTGCTGGGCCCAGGTGAGGATGTCGGCCGCGCTGTGCAGCTGGCCGGAGAGCCGGACGAGGGCTGCTGCCTGCTGGTCGGCTGCGGCGCGCAGGGACCAGTTCAGCTCCTCCCGCGGCTGCGGTCGGGTGGCTGCTGCGGCTTCCAGGCCGTGAAGTCGGGCATGCAGCAGTGAGCCGAAGGCCGTCGCGGTCGCCTCCCGCGCGGTGAAGCGCCCGCCGGTGCGCGGGTGCGGGCGAAAGCTGAGCGGGACGTCGTCCGGCGAGATGAAGTCGGCGAGGGCGCGGGTGATGTCCTGCGGAGCAGGGTCGGGGCCAGACATCCCCGTGGTCGGGGACGTCTGCTCCGCCGGGGTGTGGGGCCAGGCGAAGGCGGGGCTCACGCGGTGGATCTGGTCGGCGAGTTGGCGCAGAGTGCCGGCGGCGTCCTGCAGCCAGGCGCGGGTGGGTGCCGGAACAGCGGACTCGGGCAGCGGGTGCTTCAGGAGCTGGGCTGTATGAGGCAACTGGGCGGCGAGGCGGTCGAGGACCGCCGTCTGTTGATGCTCACCGGCCTGGGCGAGGGCCCACAGCCGCAGCTCGTCCAGGTCGGTCGGTAGCGGACCGTGATCCGCCGTTGGGCCGTAGAGCCGGGGGTGCAGGGTTGCGAGGTAGTGGTGGATGGAGCCGCCGCCACTGCGGTGGCCGAAACGGGAGGCGACCCGCGGGCGGGTTCGGTAGCCGATGAGGACATCTCGGATCGCGATGTCGGGCGTGATCATGTCGGCCAGAGCGCGGGCCAGTTGGTACGGGGTCGGGTGAGCGGGGAGCGTATGGATCTCCAGACGGAGCGAGAAGGCGGGGCCGCACGACCGTGACGCGGCTGGCAGCGGTAGGGGCGCGCGTCAGCGGGAGCGCGCGGGCGACGCAGCGGCCTTGACCTGTGCCGGGCGGGCGGTTGTCAGGGCGGGGGGCCGTGCATGGCCGAAGCTGGCCGCCAGGGTGCGGCAGCCGTCGGCGGTCAGGTGAATGCGTTCGTCGTGCAGGATCCGTGGGGTCTCCTCGCGGCCGACGAGTCCGCGTGTTTCCAGGGAGCGGATGGTGCTGATGCTGATCCGAAGATCGTCGCGGCTGACCCTGGGCTTGTCGTCGTGGCGGTCGATCGTCACGTGGCCCTGGGCGACGGCACGCAGGGCGGTGTGCTGTGCGGGCGAGAGGTCGAGCAGCTGGTCGGCGGGCAGGAGGCGTTGGCGCCGCATCTCGGTGACCAGGAGTTCCGCGGTGGCCACCGTGTCGTCGGCGCCGAGGGCGGTCAGGTCGCGCACGAGGGCGAGGCGGTCTCGCACCTCGGATCGGGCTTCTTGGGGTGTCAGGGGCGGGCCGTCTTCGCTGGGGGCGCCCACGCGGGCGTCGTCGAGGATGTCCTCGGCGTCCAGGAGGTGATCGGCCGCGTCCAGGGCGAGATGGGCGAGCTGTCGGATGCGTGCGTAGGCGGAGCGGATGCCGGGGCTGTGGTACATCCGCTGGTGGTTTAGCGCGTCGACGATGTGGAGCGCTGAGTGGGCCAGGTGCTGGGTTCGGGGGATCTGCTTGCCGACCGAGGTCGCGGGGCTGGTGCCGTTGATCTCCATGATGGCCAGGGAGTTGAGGGCATCGTTGTGCCGGTTGTATTCGCCGGCGAGTGCCAGCAGCGCCTCGGGCGCGGAGAGTTGGGCGGTCATCGGGGTGGCTCGGGATTCCAATCGGTGCGGGGCGCCTTCAGCGCGCAGGTGGAGGGGAGCTGCTCGGTGTGTGTTTCGCTAGTTGCGGAGGTACGGGTGCCTGGAGCGGATCCAGGTCCGCAGGGGCGGGGTTCGTCATCGCCGTGGTGCATGCACCGCAGGCGGATTGGGCGTCGGCACCGCCGTCGTGGTGGACAGAGCGGCTGGGCGGTGCTGGGCCAGGGAGCGGTGTCCCTGCTCGGTGACCGCGATCTCCTGGCCGATGAGCAAGGACTTGCTCGTGTCGGTGGTGACGCGGCCGCGCTTGGCAAGGGCCCGGAAGGTGACGATGGAGATGCGGGTGCCGTCCTTCGCCGCGACCCGGGTCACGCTCAGTCCCTGGTGCTGAACCCTCTCGTAGAGGCGTCCCTCTCCCCGGGCCAGTGACTTCAGCGCCTTGTACTGGGTGTCGTTGAGCCGGGGCCCGGCCTGGTGCTGGGAGGCATGTGGAGGGCGGGGCGTGGCGGCCGGGAGGCTGCGGCTGATGTTGGTGGCGAGGTAGTGGCAGGCGGTCGCCCCCACGTCGAGCTGCAGGGCGGCGTCCTTGAGGTGACTGTTCATGCGGGGGATGGCCTCGGCATGGCGCGCCGCGCGAACCTGGGCGTCGTCAGCCGGATGCCCGTCGAAGGGCGCCCCTTCGTACGGGTTGGCGGAGATGGCCTCGGCAAGGTCGGTGCAGGCCAGGGACGCGCCGGCGACGGTGGCGGACAGAGCCTCCAGCCCGGCGCGGCTGCCGGTGACGCTCGTGTACGTGCTGTTGTCCATCGCCGTCAGGTGCCCGAGCGCGGTGGCGGTCAGTTCCTGGGCCTTGAGCAGGAGCGGAGTGATCTGGTGCAGCGCGTCCGTCCCCGGGGAGTAGGAGAGGTCGCGCACGCGGTCGTGCAGCTCCTCGAACCCCTGGGCCAGGGAGCGCAGTTGCTGCGTTTGTTCGTTCAGGTCGAGCGGGGGCATGGTGCTCCGGAAGGGGGTCAGCGGCTTCGGCTGGCCGTCTTCGTGCTGGTCGCGGGGCGGGGTGAGGGGCCCGCCGGGGCGGCTGGGGGCAGGGTGAGGACGGCGGCGAGGACCGTGGCTCCGGTGGGGGTGAGGTGCACGCGGTCCTGGGGCGGCCCCCCGATATAGGCGGGTGCTGCGGAGTTGGCCTTGCGTGCGACGAGGTCCTTGGCTTCCAGGGACCGCAGCGTGCTGATCAGCACGCGTGCCGTGCGGTGGTGGACGTACTGCCGGTCGGTGGAACCGGTGACCACGACGTGGCCGCGGGCGATCTCGTGCAGAGCCGTGTGCTGCGCGGCGGAGAACGATTCCTCGGGTGGTGAGGCGTTGCTCAAGCGCCGTCGCCGTATCTCTCCGGCCACGCGCGTCGCGCTGTCCACGACGGCTTCGGGGGTCAGAGCGGTCAGTTCGCGGGCCAGCTGGGGGCCATGGCCGGCGGAGGCAGCGCTCAGGTAGGCGAGCTGTTTGAGCCGGACGACGGCTTCGGACAAGTCAGCGCTCTCATAGAGCCGTTCCTCGTGAATGGCCTGGATGACGGCGAGGGTCTCAGCGGCCAGGTTCTGCGCGGCGGCGACGTGTGTCGCCGGATCGGGCTCGGCGCTGTCGGCGAGCAGCAGGTCGAGCATGTCGTTGTGCTGGGTGTAGTGGTCGGCGAGGGCCAGCAGACGCTCGACGGGCGTCGGCGGTGGGGGCACCTCGAACAGCAACGCGTCGGCGGATGGCTCGGTCATGCCCGGGAGCGGTGTCGAGGGGCGCGTGCGGCGGACGGCGCCGGTGCGGTGGTGAGCATCGGCGGTTCCGCCGGAGGTTGCGGCGCGGATGCAAAGGAATCGAGGACGGCGTCGACCTCCGCGATGTGCCTGGTGCAGGCGAGGGCCTGCTGGTTCGTTGCGGGGTGGGTGATGGCCCGCAGCGTGACCTCGGGGTCACTGTTGCCGCACTCAAGGCAGCAGCGATGGCGGGGGTTCCAGTCGTCGGGGACGTCGTGGATCTGTGGCATAGGCGGTTCCAGGTGTGCTGACGGTCGGTGCGCAGGTCGGGAGGGACGGTGCGCGAAGCCGAGCGGTTGAGGGAGAAGGGCGAGGTCTACGCGGCGGTGTCGAAGTCGGACTGCTTGGGGGCGGCCTTGGCGACGGCCCGCTCGGTGATGCCCTTGGACGCGCGGGCGGAGGCGGCGGACAGCTCGTCGGCGCCGGGCTCGAGATACCAGGGGCGCAGGTCGAGCATGGCGGCGCGCATGCCGGTGGCGAAGCAGAGTGCGGTGCCCTTGGGCAGGGCGCGGATGGCGTCGGCGGCCAGGATCCGCTCCTGCCGCATCGATACGGAGGTGGACTTGCCGGACTCCGAGTGCGAGGTGGAGGTGGTCTCCACGTCGTGGTCGCCGATCAGCCGGGAGAGCTTGTCGGCGAAGTCCGGGTCATCGATGCCGGATCCGATCACCTTGATCGTGGAGGCGCTCCACATGGCGTCCATGCCCGCGTCCCCCCAGACCTTCTGGCCCTGGCGGTAGGACTGCAGGATGGTGATCGGGATGATCCCGCGGCTGCCGAGGTGGGAGTACAGGTCCGGCAGGTCACTGATCTTGCACACGTTCGCGGCCTCGTCCAGGATCGCGAGCATCGGCGGGTCCAGGCGCCCGCCGGCGCGCTCGGCCTGCGCGGTCGCGGCCCGCATGACCGAGTCCGCGCATGCGGCGATCAGGGCGCTGGCTCCGCCGCCGCCGTCCTTGGAGAGCAGGTACAACGTGTCGGTCGAGGTGACGAACGCTTCCGGACGGAACTCCTCGACGTCCTTCTGCGGGGTTACCCATGCGGCGATCTCCGAGTTCAGCAGCGCGGCGGCGTACTGCCTTGCGGTCTCGTAGATGCCGTCGCGGGTTTCGGGCGGGCCTTCGACGGTGCCCTTGAGCTGGGAGGCGACTGCGGCGAAGCCGTGGTCGCGCAGGATGTCGAGCGGCGTGCGGTCGGCGGGGAAGGCCAGCCACTGCATCACGTCGGTGATGGGGCGCTCGTCGAGGGCGGCGGCGAGGAAGAGCTGGGAGAGGATGTTGGATCCGGCCTTGGACCAGAAGTCGCCCTGCTGGGAGGCGTCCACGCTCGCGGCGAGGAAGTGGCCGGCGAGTCGGCCCGCTCCGTCGAGGGTCTTGGCGGTGGCCAGGGGGTTCCACCACATCTCGCGCCGGGCGTGGGCGATCTGCTGCGGGTCCATCGACCAGGTCCGGCCCACCTTCGCCCGCGCGTCGAGCGTGGCGGTAAAGGCATCGCCCGCCGCCTTGTTGGAGGTCAGCAGGACCGGGCCGGGCGCGTTGAGGATGGAGGGGATCGCCAGGGAGGTGGTCTTGCCGGAGCGTGGCGCCATGATGGCCACGGCGACGTCCTCGTACCCCATGCGCACCTCGTACTTCGTGCCCTGGAGGTTGCCGAGAAGGACGCCGGTGTCACGAGCGTCGATGTGCTTGGCGTCCTTCAGGCTCGGGCGCAGCGAACGGGCTTTGGAGGTGATGGCCTTGGACATCAGCGGCTCGATGTCCGTGTGCTTGGCCATGCCGTCGATGCGCTTCTTGCGCCCGCCACCGGCGCCCTTGTGCCGCTTGTAGAGCACGGCGGCGGTGAGGCCGAGGGCGAGCAGCACGGCGCCGGGCAGGACACGGGTGCCGAACAGGAGGGCGGCTCCCCCCAGGTCCGGCCAGAGCCGTTCGGGGTGCAGAAGGGCTTGAACGGGCTGGTAGGGGGCGCCGGGCCCGGAGTCGGTGGCCCAGGCGGTGATCTGGCCGCCGAGCCAGGCGAGATTGGACAGGGGAACGCCGACGGCGATGGCCCCAAGAAGAATCTTGAAGACGATGTCGGTCGCGTCGGTGGACTTGGTGGAGGAGGGCTGGGGCAAGAGGGCGGTTCCAGAAGGGGAGTTGGGTGCTGGCGGGTCAGCGGGGCCGACGCGGCTTGGGCATGTTCGGCGAGCAGGGCGCAGCGGCCGGTGGCGGCGGGGTGCGCCGCTTGGAGAGGGAGGCGGTGCGGCGTTCCAGCGCGAAGGCGAGAGTGTCCGCGCTGACCTGGCCGGAGCTGGTGCGCCCCTGGGTGGATGCCAGGTGTGGGACGCGGTGCGGCTCGCGGACCAGCGGCGTCTTGTCGGCCAGCGCGCCGAAGAGCGCCGAGACGAGATACGGCGGGGTGTTGCCGTCCACGTACGCGCGCCACACCGTGGGGAGCTGATGGACGGAGGTCTCGACGATCCAGTTGGCAGTGCGGCCGTCCTCGTGGACGGTGCGGTCGACGCGGGCCAGGCCGTCGGGCGCGGTCATGCCCCGGGGGGAGGTGAGGCCGTCGTGGTGGCGCGGAGCCTGCCAGCCTGCCGCGCGCAGCGGCTCGTACGGGTCGCCGGACGCCATCGGCGGTGGGGCGGGGGCGGTGAGGGCGTCGGTGACCGCGGCGATGATCTCGACCGGGGTGTGGGCGTCGAAGGTCATCGACCAGGCCCGTTGGTCACCGTGGTGCGCGTGGCGCAGGGTCCACCACGGCTCGGCCGGGTCGGGGTCGGGGGCGATGCGCAGCTGGGCGAGCTGGTCGGGGCTGGTCAGGATGACCCGGGGCACGAGCGGGTCCTCGGCGGTGCTCCACCCGCTGGCGCGGTGCAGCGGAACGGTGACCCAGGCCGGGTCGCCGGGGCCGGCGAGGTAGCGGGGGGCGACCAGGACCACGTCGATGTCGTGCGGCACGCCGGTCACCTCCGGACGACGGAGGACGGCGGCGTGCTGAGAGCTGCGGGGCGTGCGTGTGTTGTGGCTGAGGTCAGAGCCGGTGAGCGGGGCGGGAGGTCCTGGGCGGCGGCCTGGATTTCGAGGAGGGCCTTGCCGTGGCTGGACCAGTCGTCGAGGTAGGACCAGGCTTCCTCGTTGCGTTCGGCGAGCGCGTCGTCGTACGCGAAGCTGCCCGGCCTGGCGTTCAGGGGCAGCGCGTCGCGGGCTTCGAGCCATTCGTGCTGAAGCGTGCCGAGCTGCTTGAGGGCGTAGTCGAGGACGCCCAGCTACCAGGGCCAGCGTGACTGAAGGTGCGCGGGGTTGAGCTGCTGCACCTGCACTTCGGCGGTGGCCAGCAGTTCCTTGGCGAAGGAGCGGACGCGGTTGAAGGACCGCCAGGTGTCCGCGTCGCGCTTGACGGCACGACGGCTGTGCTCGGCGTCGTCGAGGGGCCAGCCGTCGGGGTCACTGTGCTCCTCGCGCCAGGCGTCGAAGTCGGCGAGGATCTGCTCGCTCTCGCGTAGGAAGACGGCGAGTTGCTGCAGCCGCTGGCGGTGGATCGCATCGGGCGTTTGGGCAGGTGGGGACAAGAGCGCTCTCAGACGGAGGACGGATAGGGGGCGGTGAGCCGGGCGGACGTGCCGCCCGGCTCGGTCAGCGGATCCGGCCGGTGGGGGATGCGGCGCGGGGCGCTGGCGGGGGTGTGGCGGGAGCGGCGTTCAGCTGGTCCTCGCGCGTGGCAGCGGGCGGTGCGGTCTGGGGGCCGAGCTGCTCGCGGGCCACGGCGTTGACGTCGAGGACGGCCTGGCCGTGGTCAGTCCACTGGTCGAGGTGGGGCCGGGCCTCGGAGTAGGACTCAGCGAGCAGCGCTTCGTGCGCCTTGCCCCCGGCGCCGTCCGGCAGGGCGTCGCGACGGTCGATCCAACGGCGGTGCACGGCGGACAGCTGCTGGGTGTTGGTGTGCAGCTGTCGAAGCTGCCCGGCTAGGTGCCGCGTCTGCTCGGAGTCGGGCAGCTGGTCGAGCTGCTGCTGCGCGACGTCCACCAGGGTGTCGGCGTGGTAGAACACCGCGCCGAAGGCGGACAGGAGGTCCGCGTCCCGTTGGACCTGGCGGCGGGCGTAGGCGACTTCGTCGTCGGGCCGGCCCGTGTCGGGGTCGCAGTGCTCGTGTGCGTAGATGGCCCACCGGGCGTGGATGAGCCTGCTGTCGCGGAGGTACCGGGCGAGTTGGTTCAGGTAGAGCTGGTGGGCGTGTGCGGGTGGTGTGTACGTGGGCAAGGCGGGGTCCTGGTGAGGGATCGCGGGCCCGGGACGGGGGAGCCGGGCGGGTGGGGGTGCCCGGCCGTGTTCACCGGCTTCGGGCAGCGGCAGAGGGAACCGCAGGGGAAGGCGGGCCGCCCCGCGTGGCCAGGGCGGCGCTGCGGCGGGTTTTCCGGGCGACTGCGCGGATGGCTTTCAGCCGGGCCTCGTGCGCGGTGGCGAGCTCCTCGCCCTGCGGGCCGCGCTGTTCCTGGGTGACCAGGTGGCTGTGCGGCACGTCGTACATGCCGCGTTGTACGGGCTCGTCGCTGGCCAGCGCGCTGGTGAACGCGGCGATCAGGTGGGGCGGCATCTGGTCGTCGAGGTAGGCGTGCCAGATGCGGCGAAAGCCACCGCCGCCGTTGGGCACGGCGGCCTGGGCCCGCCAGTGGAAGGTCTCTCCCGGCTCGACGGCCCGCCGCTCCAGGCTGAGGATGCCGTCGGGGTGGCGGGCGATCTCGTTGCCGTGTTCGTCGCGCTCGTAGGACCAGCCTGCCGCGGTGAGGGGCGACCAGATCGGCGGAGCCTGCTCCGGGGCGGGCTCGAGCAGCGCGTCGGTGAGGTGGGCGAGGATCTCCACGGGGGTGTTGGCGCCGAACTCGGTGTACCAGCGCCGGCCGTCTGCTTCCTGGCCACGGACGCGCCACCATGCCCCGTACGGTTCGGGGTCGGGCTCCAGCACCACGGTGTGCCGGTAGTCGGGGCCGACCAGCAGGACGTGGGGGGAAAGCCGGGTCGGAGCGGTTCGCCCAGCCCGCGGCCCGCAGCGCCTGGGTGATGTGCCGCGGATCGCCGCGTCCGGCGAGATGGCGGGGCTGGGTCTCGAACCAGATGATGTCGTGCGGGGAGTTGGCGCGGGTGGGCAGGTAGGGATCGTTCATCGTCCCGGGGCGCCGGTCTGCGTACGCAGCCGCTGGATGTCCCAGTGCAGAACATGCCAGTCCGTGGCCTCCTGGGCGGCTTCGCGGAAGGCTTCCGTGCTCAGGCGGAGTTCGGCGCTCAGGGGGAACGCGGCCTGCTGGCCGATGAGGTGCTCGCTGCAGCGCAGGATGTTGCCGAGCTGGATCGGGACGCCGTCGTCCTCGTCGAGCAGTGGCGCGAGCAGCGGCAGTACGTCGTGCAGCGGGGGATGCGTACGGAGGTAGGCCGCGAGATTGGCGAGGGTGCTCGTGGCCTGACGGATCTGGCCGGGGGTGGGGGCATCGGGTGCGTGGTGGGGCAAGTTGGGGTGCTTTCAGTGAGAGGACGGGGACGGCCGGAGGGCCGGGGGCCGGTCAGCGGCGGGTCCGGGAGCTTGCCTGCGCGTACGGACCGGCGGTGGGTGTCTGGCGTCGGGGCCGGGTGGAGGCCCAGGAGTTGCGGGCCCAGGTGGCGGCGCGGGCGGCGCGGATGCGGGTCTGCTGCCAGGCGGACAGTTCGTCGGGCCGCACCGACACGGACGTGGTGCGGATGCGGGTGGACGGCGGTACATGTCCGCGCGGACGGATGACCTGCTGTGGGTCGGACAGCGCGGTGCTGAATGCCTGGATGAGGTGCATCGGTGTGCTGCTGGTGAAACTGGCGTCCCAGACGCGCCCGTGCTCGTTGCGGGCCCCGGCCCACCACAGCGCCTCGCCGGGCTTGGACTGGTGGAACTGCATCCAGGCGCCGCCGTCGGGGCTCATGGCGGTGAAGTGCTGGCCCTGCTCGGTCTTCCAGCGCTGCTCCTGCAGGGGCGCCCACACGTTGGGCGCGTGCGCGGAGCGGGGGCGGGTGAGCGCGTCGGTGAACCCGGCGACGATCTCCACGGGCACCTGGCGGGTGAACGTGGCGTGCCAGGCTTCCTGGCCGGGGGCGGCCTTCCCGGAGATCGTCCACCCGCCGGGCTGCGTGAAGGGGTCGTATCCGATGCGGACGGACTTGTCGGGGCTGTCGAAGACCAGCGGTCCGCCGGTCTTGGACTTGTCACTCCAGCCGGAGGCGCGAAGGAACTCGCTGACGTAGCGGATGTCGCCGCCGCCTGCGAGGTAGCGGGGCTCGACCAGGTAGTGCTGTTCGGCCTGCTGGGCGCCGGGGCCCCAGCCGGTCCACTGCTGCTTCTTCAGCGGCTCCTCCTGACGACCATGGCGGAGGCGACGGGGTTGGGCGGCGTGGTGCTTACTGCGGCGGGTGGTCTCCCGAGCTGCTTGATGGCGTCGGTGTGCTCGTCAAGATCCGTGCCGACGCGGTGCAGTTCGTTGGCGGACCGGCCCATCGCGAGCCACACCTCGGGCGGGAGCATGCCGCGGTGGGCCTGGCCCTGGGCGAACCGGGAGCCGGTCTCCACCAGGTGGGTCACCCCGGTCACGAGCCCGTCTTCGAGGTCGAAGACCTCGCTGAGGATCTCGGCAGCCTGGCTCGGTGTGGCCTGGGTGAGGTATTCGTCCAGGACCCTCAAGCGGAAGGCGATGTCTCTAGCGAGGTGTACGGGGGAGTTGGACGGGTCGGTCATGGGCCTCCTGGGGCAAGGGAGAGGGGTGGTCAGCCGCGTCGGCCGAGGCGGCGGGCTTCGCTGAGGGTGGCTTCTGGCCGGGCGCCGGCCAGCGGGATCGGGCGCTCCGTGCTGCCGACGGCGACGGCGCGCAGGTAGTGGCGGAACAGGGCCGCGGCCAGGCGCGGCTTTCGCGTGGAAGTGATGGGCGGGGGCGTGTGGTCGGGTGCGGGGATGTGCGGTCTCTCTCGGGCGGTGGGGCCGGCCCCGTTTCAGGGGCCGGCCGAAGAGGGCGGTCAGGGGGATCGGCGGGAGCGGTGGCTTCCTGCGGAGGGTGGTGTCGCGGGGGCTGGGGCCGGTGGCGACGGTCGTGTTGTGGCGCGGGCGGCTTGGTAGGCGGTGCCGCCGATGACGGTGTCGATGGAGATGCGGTATCCGGCGCTGGTCAGCAGGGGGACTGCGCGGTCGGCCATCTGTTTCACGGCGATCTCGTTCCAGTGCTCAGGGACTTGATGCCATTGGTCGTCTTCCTCGGGTGCGCAGTGAGGGTCGAGGCCGAGTCCGTCGAGCAGCTCCAGGAGGTGTTCGGGGGCGCCGGTGCGGCTGTCGACGAAGATGGTGCCGTCGCGGTGGTAGATCAGGACGTCGACGTCGTGCTCGTCGGCGAGCGTCATAGGCGGGGGCTCCGGGGCGTGGTGGTTCACCGCCGGGCAGGAGTGGTGCGGCTGGGGGCCTTGGCCGCGGGCCGGGTGCTGGCTGGCGGTGCGGCGGTGGGGTGGCGGTGATTGCGGATGTCCGCGACCGCTTCCTGGTAGGCGGTGGGGTCGAAGAGTTCGTCGGGGATGTTGACGACGTATCCGGCCAGGAGCAGGGAGGGCAGGGCCCGGGTGGCGGCCTTCTTCTGCTCGGCCTCGCTGAGGTGGCCGGGGACTTCGTGCCAGGTGTAGACGGGGCCGGTCGTCACCGTGGTCTTGCGTTCCAGGCCGAGGGCGTCGAGCAGGGTCAGGAGCTGCTCGGGCGCACCGGTGGGGGTCTCGGCATAGATCGTGTCGGTCAGGGGCTTGCGGTAGATCTCTACGTCGCTGCCGTAGCCGTCGGCTCTGTTGCCCACGAGGGCTCCTCCCTTCTTCTGGGGGCTACCGCCGCCGTGCGGGCGACTTGGACGGGGCCGCGACGGGGGTGGTGTCCAGGGCGGGCTTGGCCTGCGGGAGCCGCACGCTGACGCCGATGCCGAGCCGGTCCAGTTGCGCTGCCGCCTGCTGGATCGCCTGGGCCTGTGCGGCGGTGTCTTCGCAGGACAGGACGAACGCGTCCTGGTCCCGGTCGTAGACACAGCCGTTGTCGGCGAGGATCTGGGCGGCATCCGCCCGCTCCGGCTTGGTGACGTGGAAGTCCCGCCCGCTCAACGTGATCACCACAAGTTCCGGGGGCGTGGCCGGGGTGAGGCGGGCGGCGTTGTCGTGGACCTGGGCGAGGGCCTTGTCGTAGCGGGGCAGCAGGTCGGTGGTGATGTCCGCGGCGGCTTGGACCGGGTCGTCGGGGACGGCGATGCCGTCGGGCTCTCGTACGGCGTGGAAGGCGTCCGCGGGGAGGTCGGCCGGGGCGATGGCGCCGACGAGGAACTCCTCGCCGCTGCGGGGGCGCGCGATGACATACAGGCGGGCGCCATCGTCGCGGGTGAGGACCGCGTCCTGGTCCAGGACGTGCTCGGCAATCGCGTGCGCGACCAGGTCCATGTCCCAGACGTGTTCGGCGCGGGCGAACTGGTCGGGGTAGTGCGCATGTATCTGGTGCTCACTGGTCCAGTTGCCGGGGAGTTCGTCGGCGAGGGCGATGGCGAAAGACGCGAGATCGGGGGCGGATTCGTGGTCGTGCATGGGTTCCTCGGGGATGGGGGTCAGCGCCGCCGTCCGGCGGGCGCCGGGGAAGCGGGCGGCGGGCTGGGTGCGGGGGTGGTCCGGGACGGGGGCGGGCAGCCGCAGACGGCGGAGGCTTCGCGCTCGGTGGGTCCGACTTCGGCGCTGCACACGCTGCGCTGCGGGTGAGGTTCGTGCCGGTCGGCGAGGTCGGCACGCACCCCGGCCAGGTCGGAGCGGATGACGCCCAGGCGGCCTTCGGCGAGGTAGCGCAGACGCCCGGCGGTGGCGATGTCGGCTGCTCCGCCAAGGCCCATGTGGAACTCGATCGTTGCCGTGAGGACGTCGTCGAGGGCGGCCAGGACACCGTCGTGGGCGGCGGTGAGTTCGGTCAGCGCGTCCGCGACCTCCTCGGTGGTGGTCGCCTGGCGGATGCGTTCGGCCTGGTGGGCGACCAAGGCGCCGATCGGGAGATAGTGCGCCTCGCGCCGTTCGGTCTCAAACGCCGCGTCGCAGTCGACGTCGTACTTGACGGCACGCAGCCGTGCCACGGCCCGGGTGGCCAGACGTTCCTCCTCGGCCTCGTCGAGGCCGGTGGGCAGGCGGTGGTAGCGCTCGTGCACGCGGACGACGGGAACGAAGCCGGTGCGCTCCAGGATGCTGTGCGCTTCCGGGTCGCCTCCGCGGGCGAGGACTTCGCCGGAGTGCACGTCGCGTTGCAGGGTCAGATTGCGGTCGGCAATGGCCAAGGGCGGGACTTTCTCGGGGGTGTTCAGCGCGAGCGGCGCGCGGGCGCGCCAAGAGGGGCGGCAGGTACGCGGGGGGCCATAGCGGCGCGCTGGTTGCCGCCGGGCAGATCCGCTGCTATCGCTTCCAGGTCCTGCTGGATGCCGTACAGACGCCGGGCGATCCACTCCAGCCGGTGTCCCGCATCGGGCCCGTAGGCGTGGGGCAGTTCCTCCAGGCGGTGCGCGGCCTGCTCGACCAGGCCGCGCACCGAGGCGATCGGCCCGTTGGTCTCGTCGGCGAGCTGGCACATGAGCGTGGCGAGCTGGGCGGCGACGAAGGGCGGGGACTGATCCTCTGTTGCCCGTGGCAGCGCGGGGCGCGCTGCGGGCAGCATCGCGGTGAGCGGACGCCCCTGTCGGGGTTGCGCCGGGACGAGGCCGAGATCGTCCTCGATGCGCCGGCACTCGTCCATGAGCGCCCGGTGCAGCAGGTGGGGCTGGCGGGCCCAAACGCCGTCGCTGCGAATGAGGTTGGCGATGATGTCGAGGCGGCCGGGCTGCGCCTGGAGGGCCACCCAGCGGCACGTTTGCTCGGTCCCCGGAACGGTGAGGCCGGTGACGTGGGCCAGCCGCTGCGCGATCTCCGCCCACTCCGACGGGTGCAGGGCCCGGTCCGTGGGATGCAGCCGGACCGCCAGATGGAAGATTTCGGGGGCGTTGGCGCCTGGCCCGGCAGCGTAGGGGTGGAGGCTGACCGGTTCCAGGAGATGGTCCTCCCAGTCGGCGAACATCCACTCCTGCGGACTGCCCTGGGCGTAGCTGTGCTCGGTGTGCGAGTGGGCCACCACCACCTCGCCCAGCACGTCCTGTTCGGCAACGGGACGGCCCAGAGCGACGGAGAGGGGGAGGGAGGGAAAGTGTTCCGCCTCCAAGACGTGGGCGATCACTGGCCGTTCCCACGGTCGGCGATGTGCACGATCTGGTTCTTGTCGGTGGTGAAGTACCACGCGCAGTCGATCACGGTGCCCGCGTCGGTGAACTTCGGTATCAGGTAGTCCTCCAGGGCGCGCAGGTAGATAAGGCAGTCGGGGCAGCGCCGCGAGAGGTGGACCAGGTAGCGGGGGTGGGCGGTGACGAAGGTCTGCTGCCCGCCGTTGGGGTCGCGCAGCCGCCATCCGTCCTCCTCGGTGGGCGTGTGCCAGGACGGGGCCACCACCGTCATGGCATCGCCCCACAGCTCCCCGCCGGCGACGCCCTTGAGGATGACGACCTGGTCGCCGGGCCGGAAGTGGCTGTGGGTCATGTCCCTCTCGGGCGTGAGGATGTCTTCGGGAACGTACGGCGGGCGGGCAGCTTGGGGCACAGCGAGGGTCCTTCCACGAACGGCACGGGCGGCGGTGGAAGGACAATGGTCCGGACGATCCCCGGTTTTGCTAACCGGGGATCGTGGGGTATAACGCGTCGCGCGGTCCGGCCCGCAGCGTTCGCCCGGACCTCTAGCGGAACGGGTTCTCGGTGCCGAGGTCAGCCTCGGTGGCGGCGTCGAGAAGCTCGGGAAGGTCGGTTCCTTCGGCGTCTCTTTGGTCGATCCACCACCCGGCGCGGCTGATCGTGCGGATCTTCTCTTCGAGTGCGGCCCAGTCCGCCTCGTCCCAGGTGCCTTCGGTGACCAGGGCGGTGTAGGCGGCGGTGACCAACTGGTGGCGGGAGCGTTCGCCCCAGTCCAGCGCCTTCTCCGGGCCTTCGAGCGGGGGCATCTCGAACTGGGCGGCCCAGTCGGCGGCGGCCTGCTGTTCGGCGGCGCGACGGGCGGCGAGCCACTCCTCCTTGCTGGCGCTGTCGTTGTCGCGGGCGGCCTTCCAGCAGTCGGTGCAGTCCTTGGAGGCGAGCCAGCGGGCGAAGGAGGCCCGCTTGTCGGCGGGCCGGTCGGACAGATCATGCAGCTGGGTGTGTCCACAGCTGTGGACAACTTCGAATGATGTACGGACTGCCACGTGGTTGTTCCTGCTTTCTGTCTTCTGCGTCGTCTCAGCGGGTCCTGCGGATGGCGTCTGTGGCCGCCGTGGCGATGGCGGCGGGTGCGCTGGAGGGCCGGGGCAGGTGCAGCAAGGTGGTCCCCGGCAAGTGCTGGGAGTTCGCGGTGAGGGTGAGTTGGAGTACGGCGCAGCCGGCGGCCGTGAGCTGCTTGACGCGGGTGACGGCTTGAGCGGTTTCGTCGCTGCCGTAGTGGGCGTCGGTGACGATCACGAGGAGGCGGCCGGCGCCGGGGCGGCTGAGTTCGAGGCCGTGGTCGAGTGCGTCGATGGCGTCGCCGAGGTTGTGGTGGCCGCCGTTGGCATCGAACGTTGTCACGCGCTCTGGTGCTCGGTGGGTGGGTCGGGTCAATGCGGTCAGGTGCTGGTCATAGGCGATGGTGGCGGTACGGGAGTCGGGGTCGGTCAGGGCTGCTGCGCGTGCCACGATCCAGGCAGCGGATGCGACGGGCGCGCAGGCGGCCCGCATGGAGCCGGAGACGTCGACGGCGATCCCCACACGCAGCGGTGGGGTGGGGGAGTTCCGGCGGTGGGTGTGGGTGAACGGTTCTGCGGTGGGGACCGATCCGGCTGCGCGCTGAGCATCGCGGGCGAGGGCCGCGCGCATGTTGAGGCGGCCGGGCGGGGTGGGGCTGGTGGTCCGCACCTCGGTCCGCTCGCGGTAGGCGGCGGCACGCAGGGCGCGGCTCAGGCGCGCGGCGGCACTCTGCTCGGCGGCGGTGGGCCTGCGGGTGCCGGTGACCGGGTTGCCGTAGGGCGCCGGTGTGCCGTCGGGGTTGACGGTGGTGCCACGGGCGTTGAAGACCGACTTGGCGGTGGCGGCGGCTTTGCGTCGCTGGCCGGCCCGCTGGGCGCGGTCCTGAGCCTGCGCTTTGGACTTCGCGGCCGTGGCGTTGGTCGCTGCGGCCTGTGCCGCGAGGTCGGCGGCGTCGGTGGCTGCCGTGCTGTCCATGACGACCCCCACGGCGCCAGACAGCAGATCGGTGAGGTTCTCCGGCACGGGCAGGGCAGGGGCCGCGGTGTCCAGAGCGTCGCACCATTCTTGACCGTGCGCGAGCATGGTCGTGGCGTCGTGGTCGGCACACTGGTGCGCTGCATTCCAGATGCGGGTGAGTGTGCCCAGCAGGTCTGCGCCCAGCACCTTTTCGCACAGATCGGCGACGGCCCGGGTCTCGTCGGCGTCCAGGATGCCGACGTCACGGCGGCCGAGGATCAGAGCCGCCACGGCGGCGGCCTGATCGATGCCCTGGAGGGTGGGGTGGGCGATGTCGGGCATGACCAGGGTTCGGGCACTGGTGCGCAGGTACGTGCGGTCCGTGGGCCGCGTGATCAGATGCGCGCCTTCGACACGGCTCTCCTCCAGCAGGAGCGCGGCCTCGACGACACGGGGGTTCGCTCCGGCAGGCGCCGTCCACACGGAGTGGGCCGCATGCGCGGCCTCGTGGACGAACACGCCCCAGGCAGCGGGATACCGCTCCTCGTCACCCACGATCCGCGGATGGATCTCGTGGGGCTTCAGCGGGGCGAACAGACCGGCGTCGAACTCGACCTCGCCCAGGGTGGGGAAGAACGCGGCCGGTGCGCCGCTGCGCGTGCCGGGGCGGCAGGTGACGAGGAGGTCCTGGCGGCCGGAGAGGGCGACCAGCCGGTCGCCGAGTTCGGCTCCCACACGCAGCCACGCGGCCGGGGAGGAACGGGGCTGCGCGGGCGGGGCGCCGTCGTCGTCCCAGCGCGCGAGGTCGGCGTCGTCGTCCGGCGTGGTGGCGGGGGACTGGACGTGGTGGTGGGCGCTCATCGCGGGCGGCCCCGTTGTGCGGAGCCGGTGCTGCCTGGGGGCTGCCGGGCGGCCGAGGCGGGGAGCTGCTTGCCGAGGGTGAGGGGCGCGATCTTCTTGACGCCGACAGCCTTGATGACGGCGTCGGCGACGATGTCGCGATCCTCCGGGGGAGCGATGCCGACGAGGTTCGCGAGCGCGGCGTTGGTGCCGAGGACGGCCTCGGTCTTCTGGTAGCTGAGCAGCTCTCGCAGTTGGGGGGCCCAGCCCAGCTCGCCGAGTTCGACCTGGTGGGCGAGGTGTCGGGCGACCCGGACCACCCGGGCATCGATCCTCAGCGCCAGGGCGAGGTCATAGTCCGTGCCGATCTGGATCTGCACGCTGAACCGGCTCGCGAGCGCCTCCGTCAACACCGCCCCGTGGACGCCGGGATTGTGGCCCGCCACCACGTAGAAGCCCGGCTCGGCCTTGATGGTCTCGCCCTTGTGGGCCTTGACCTGGATCTGCCGGCGCCCGTCCATCGCGGGATACAGCGCCGCCAGCACCTTCGGTGAGATCAAGGTGGCATCGTCGATCAGCAGGGCGCGGCCCTCGGTCATCGCGGTGACCAGCGGCCCGTACTGGAAGACGTAGGCTCCCGCGTCGTCCTGTGTGTACTCGCCGATCAGGTCGCCGACCGTGGTGTCGCCGTCACCGGCGACGGTGAGCAGGTCCGGGAACGCCGCCTCGACCAGACTCGTCTTGCCGGTGCCCGGAGGGCCGTAGAGCAGCACCGGCACGTCGGCGTCGCGCAAGCGATTCAACGCCTCGACGTCGGGCAGATCGGCCAGCTCCCGGGGGTGGTAGATCTGGCCCCCCGCGCGGCGGATCGGGCCGGTCTGGCGGGGCGTGGCTGCTGCGGGAATGGCCGTGCGGGTCGTGGCCGCCTGGGCGCGGGGCGAGTGGGTGCCCGGTGGGCTGATCACAGCGGTCTGCGCGGCGGCGGCGGTTTTCGCGCTCGCGCGGAACTCCGGTTGTCCGGTTCCGCCTTGGTCGGCCTCGCCGCGTCGTACCAGGGTGAGGGCGGCGTTGCGGACGGCGCCGTGGGAGTGGCCCAGCTGCCTGGCCATGTCCCCGATGGTGAGCGTGTCCGCCGGCCGGTCGGCCAGCAGCCGGGCCACCTTGGCCCGTAGTTCGCCGCCCTTGGTGCGCGCGGGACTGGTGCGCGTTCCGGGTGTGGTCAAAACGAGGATCCTTCAACAGGTGCGGGTGCGGGCGGGGTTGGCGATGCGCTGGAGAGGCTGGCCTCTCTCGGAGCGGATCACGGACGGCGCCGACATCGGCGACCGGGCCAACCGGGGCGTACCGTCGGCGCTCACCGGCCGACCGAGGGCTCGGTCCAGGTGCAGGAGGCCGGCGACGAGCAGCTCGCTGGCTGCTGAGCAGGCCCGTGCGTCTGCTCCGTACCGGGTTCCGTCGCTCGGCAGGCGCAGCCTGGCGTCTCTTCGAAGCCGTCCTGGAGGAGGATCCGCCGGGCGGCGGCGTTGTAGCCGGTGGTGGTGATCTCGCCGGTGATGGCGTGCCGGATCGTCATGAACGGCTCTGCTGGTGCTTCGGGCAATGCGGGTCTCCTATCTGTGGTGGCGGGTGTTCAGCGGGCGGCGTGAGTCGGTGTGCGGCGGTGCCTGCCCCGGCGGCGAGCGGTGGCGCCGAGGACGGCGAGATGGCGGCGCGCGGCGAGCAGGACGGTGAGGGCGAGCACGGCGCCGGCGGCGGGAAGAGCCGGGCCGATCAGGGGGTGCTCGGCGAGCGCGCCGGACAGGGCGGTCCCGGCGGCCTGGCCGGTGCCGACGGCGGCGATCAGCCAGGCGTACGCCTCGGTGGTGGTGCCGGGCGGGGCGAGGGCGTCCACCGTCAGGAACGCCGAGGTGATCACGGCGGTGAGCAGCAGACCCGGTACTGCCGTCAGCACGATGGCCGAGACGGGCCCGGTGGCGGCCATCAGCGGGAGCCATCCGACGGCGAACAGCAGGGCCGCCGAGAGAAGTTGCGCGGTGAGCGTGCCGGGCCAGGTGCGCCGCCCGTACAGGAAGCCGCCGACGAGGCTGCCGGTGGACAGCGCGGCGGGGATGAGCCCGGACAACAGGTCCATCCGGAGCTGGTCGGCGAGGGCGACTGCCCACACGTTCATCGCTCCCAGGGCGAAACCGACGCCGCTCACCGCGACGAACAACCACCGCAGCCCCGCGTGCGTGAGGGGCCCGAGCGTCCCAGTGCGCTGGGGTGCGGGAGCCGGGCGCCAGCGGCGCGAGGGCGCGGCACTGAGCACCACGGCGGCGCCGAGCAGTCCGAGCGCGGCGCTCACCACCATCGCGGTGCGCGGTCCCGCCGTCGTGGACAGCACGGCGACCAGCGGCGGCCCGGTGACGTAGATCAGTCCCTGGGCGCCGGTGTCGAGCGCGAGCGCGGCCCGGCGCCGCGCCTCGTCGGGCAGGACCACGGGCCACAGGGCCCGCAGTCCTGCTTCCAGCGGCGGGGTGCTCAGCCCGGCAAGCGCGACAAGAGCGGCGGCCAGGCCGGGCCGGGCGGCAACCTCGACCATCGGCAGGGCCAGCAGGCAGACGGTGGTGAGCAGGACCGCCGTCGCGGTGACCAGAGTCTGTCCGCGGCGGTCGACCATCCGGCCCAGGGCCGGCTGCCCGACGGCGGAGGCCAGTCCGTACAGCGCACACAGCAGGCCGCCCGTCTTCAGCGATCCGCCCTGGTCGGCGACGAGGAGGAGGATCGCGACGGGAGCCATGCCATTAGGGAGTCTCCCGATCAGTGTGCCGAACAGCAGGCGGGCGACGTGGCGTTGCGCGAGCAGCGGGCCGGAGCCGGTGGTGGAGGTCAACGCGTGCTTTCTGTGGTGGGACACCCCGGTGCGTGGGTGCTAGCGGCGGCGGGCAGGGCCGGGGCTGTTGGGCGCGGTCGGTCCGGCGGGCGGTGCGGTTGGCGGTGCCGGGGGCGTGGGGAGGGTGTGGAAGACGGGGCGTGGAGTGCGGTGGGGTGGCAGGACGCCGGCCCCGAGGCTCTCCGCGGCGGACTCGATTTCCTCCTTCAGCGCGCCCAGTTGCCGCGCGAGCACGGACAGGCGGGCGGCGGAGTGCTGGCCCTGCTTCGTCTCCAGTGCGTCGGCGAACTTCGCCGCCCGGTCCAGGAGTTCGGACAGGCGGGGCAGCGGACCGCGGGAGAAGCCGGAGTCATCCACGGCGTCGAGCAGGGCCATGTAGATGTCCCCGGTGTGCCGCGCCTCGTCGACCTGCCGGACCAGCTTGGCAACCGGGGTCTCCGCTGCGGGGGCCTGGGGTGCGAAGGGAGCGATGTCCGGGTGCAGGACCCCTGCGGGCACTGCGGGCGGGGCCGCTTCGACTGCCTTGTTCACGGAGTCGTAGTGGCTCAGGACCCGCATCTGCTCGCTGCCGAGTTCGCCCGCCAGGACCACCACCGTCTGCTCGCCCTGCTCGACGAGATATGCCAGAGTGATCAGCTCGTTGCTGGCGCTGTACCAGACATCCGTCGTGTCCAAGTCGCCGCGCTGCCAAGCTGCTTGCGCACGGCCCTGCCAGAGCCGAAGCTCTTCACCGCTCAGGGGTGGGGCGACGGGGCGGTGCTGTCCGGCGAGGTCACCGATGATGAAGGACCTCTCGGCCCAGGCCAGCACGTAGGGCCACAACTGGAGGTGGCGGACACGGGAAGCATCGGGCTCGTCCTGGCCGGCGGGCGCCGAACGGATGCGGTGGATCTGGTCGGCGGCGTGGGCCATGTCGTCGATCAGCTCGCGCCAGGCCGCATGGTGGCGGGCCGGCGGCATGGCGTCCACGGCGCTCCGCGCGGCGGCCAGCAGCGTGGTCGTGTGCGGCAGCACGTGGCGCTCGAACGCCTCGGCGCCGTCTTGGCGCCTGCCGCGCGCAATGACTGCTGCGGCGTGCGATGCATCTGCGGCACCGGCCGCGTGGGACCAGGCGCGCTCGTAGCGGCTGTGGATCAGCGCGAACTGCGTCTGAAAGGTCTGCAGTTCGTCGAGGGCAGTGCCGAGGTCTTCGGCGGGGGTGTCGGTGATGGGGTGCTCCGGGACAGGGTGCGCGGTGGCGGCGTGCGGGGTTCAGCGGCGCACACCGTGGGCGGTGACAACTGCCGGCGGGGGCAGCGTGGCTGCGGTCAGTGCCTTGGGCTTTGCCGGGGTGACGGGGGCAGGGGGTGTGGCGGCGCGGGTCATCTCGATCAGCTCCTCGCCGTCGATGAGCCACACCGCTCCCGCATCGGCGAGGGCCTCGGGATCCGGGTCCTCCAGTTCGTCGAGACGCAGGCCGTCCTCCATGCGATCGAGGAAGATGGCCTGCTCGGTCGAGAGCGGCGTGCTCGCGCGCAGGGTGGCGATGAACGCGGTGGCGTGGGTGCGGAACCGGTACAGCGCTGCCTCCAGGTCCACGGTGTCGTACGTCCCCGGTCCGTGCTCCTGAGCCCAGCGCAGGTCCTCCTCCGCCTCGTCCAGCCGTGAGAGATGGACGGCCCGCTCGTAGTCGGGCAGCAGCCGGGTCTGGATGAACCGGGCGGCGAGCCGGGCGTCGGACGCGATGACGCTGCGCGGAGCCGGACCTGTCACGCGGACGTGATCAGGGCTCGGGGTCAGGGCGGCGACGATGTACGAGCCGTCCGAGGGCCGTTCGGCCAGCAGCAGCTCGGTGCCGCCGCCGTCACGGAGGATCGCCGCGAAGCCGAGACTGTTCGTCTGAAGGAGGCCGTGGAGCGTGCCGGTCTCCCACAAGTAGTCCCGCAGGTAGTGCTGGTCCTGCTGCTCTCGCAAGGGCTCGACCTCTGCCATCCAGTGACCGGGCAGCGCCGCCACGATCGCCTCGGCGACATCGCCGAGGTAGGGGCGGGGGTGAGTGGTCACGGTCACCTGGCAGTCGCGGGCGGCCTGGTGGAGATGCGTGAGGGCTTGGCGCGCCTGGGCCTGGTCATCCAGCGCCAGGGTGTGGATCTGATCGTGATTCTGGGTGAAGCCGGACAGGTCGAGGGCGGTCTCAGCCCACCTGCGGCCGGTCCCGCTCGGCAGGGCGATGATCTTGCCGCGGGCGCTGAGGTACAACGTGATCTTGGCGGATGGGGTCATGGTGCCTTGTGTCGTGGGAAGTCAGCGTCGGGGCCGCTGCGTGGAGTTGGGCGCGGGCTGCGCTGCCATGGCGGTGCCGGTGCGCGGTGGCCACCAGTTCACCGGCGCGCGGTGCCCGGCGGCGGGGAGCAGGTTCGGGTCGAGGTCGACCTGGTAGCCCGCGGCGCTGAGCATCCGGGCGGCGTGGGTGGCCTTCTGGTTCTCGCGCTCCTGGCCGGTGTCGAAGTGCAGCCGGATCCACACGCCGCCCAAGGCCGGGCGGAAGATGAACCCCGCGCGGTCGAGGATCTGGGCAGCGAACTCATCGACCGGGCCTTCGACTTCGACCTCGCCGCCGCGTTTGCGGGCGATGCGGATGGGCTCGGCGCTCACGCTCACCGTCCCCTGCCCGGCCCGACGCCGTGGGTAGGTCCGGCGACGGGGACCGCAGCCGGTTGCGCCGAGGGCTGCGCTGGGGCGGTGGACAGCGCGGGGGCGCGCTGCGGCGAGGTGGCCGCGGCGGCCTGGGCGATGCGCTGGCGTCGCTCGAGCAGCCCGTTGCGCAGGTACGGGCGGGCGGGCCCGGGGGTGATCGCGGGGTCCAGGGAGTAGTCGGCCTGCACGGCGAAGCCGTGTCGGCGCAGGTCCTGCACGGCCTGGCGGGTGCGGCGCTGGCCGTCCTGTTCCGGTTGGGTGAGCCGGTACAGGCCCGGCAGGTCGGGGACGGGCTCGAACTGCTCGCGGGTGAGGAACCACTCGGCCAGGTGCGGGGTGATGGCGGCGGTGGGGGCGGCGACGAAGCCGTGTTCGGGGTGGACAGCGAAGTGGAAGTGGTCGGACAGAAGGCGGATCCTTTCTGCGGGGTCAGCGGTGCGCCGCGGAAGACCGGGGCACGGCGGGGGGTGCCGGGCGGGCGGTGAGCAAGCGCGGGCTCGGCGCGGCCAGCGCCACCGGTCCGCCCGGGACGGCGGCGCGGGCCTGGCGCTCGAACGTCTCGCTGTCGGCGAGCCAGGTCTCGATCGCGGGCAGGGCTGCGACCCCGAAGCGGCTGCGAGCCTGTTTCCACCCGTCGACGGAGAACAGGACGCCGCTCAGGGCCTTGTCCTCGTCCCGCGTGTCCTGGCTGTCGGCGATTGCTGTGCGCAGACGCTCCAGCGCGGCGGCGTCCTGGGGCCAGGGGGTCATGGCAGGGCGGCACCGGCTGAGCAGGACGGGAGCGTGCTCAAGGACGTCGCGGAAGGAGAGCCAGGCGAAGTCGGCGAACGTGCGCTCCATCTCGGGAATCATCCGGGCGTCGGCGAGCGGTACGCCGTCGCTGTAGCGGCCGGACGCCTTGATGGCCTGCAGGGTCTCGTACTCGGCCCGGATGCGCTCCAGTGCGCGCAGGACCGTGTCGAGCCGACGCTGGTGCAGGGCCCGGCTGTAGGAGGGCAGGAACGAGGTGGCGACGGCGCGAGCTGCGAGGTCCGGGTCGCCTGGCAGCACGATGCTGCGGGGCGCATTCGGCTCCTCCCAGTTGTCGTCGTACTCCTCGGTCGCGAAGGCGCCCAGGAGGTATCTGCTGCTGTGCCCGGGGCGTTCGATCAGCAGTAGTTCGGTGCCCATCCCGTTCTTGAGGACAACGGCGGCGGGTACGGGGTCGTGGAGCAGCGCCTGGAGGAGGTCTCCGCTGTCCCACAGCGGGCCGATGAGGTCCTCTTGCACCACGGGGTGGTAGTAGAGCTCCAGCTGCGCGCTCCAGGTGCCGGGCAGTTGGGCAGCGAGGTCGTCGCCGAAGTCCGCGAGGTAGGGACGGGGGCTGGTGGTGATGGTCGCGCCGTGCTCGCGGGCGCGGTGCACCAGGGCGCTGGCCATTTGACGGGTGGCCGGCCAGTCGGCCAGTGGCGCGGCGAAGGCGCCGCCGTGGATCCGGTGGAATCCGGCTTCTTCCAGGGCGCTGGTGGCTCGGCGGTGCTCCTCGCCGTAGGGGATGGCGACGAGCCCGTTGGCGCGGCTGGTGCTGAGGATGATTTGCGTGGGTGGTGTGGGCGACATGGGGTCCAGGTGGTCAGCGCGCAGTCCGTGACACGGCGACCGCGGGGGACGGGGATGGAACGGGGGGAGGTGCCACGGGGGCCGTGGCCAGCGGGGGCTGTTTGGCTCTCCCGCCGGTCTCCGTGTGGAGCTGTGCAGCAGTGGCGATCAGCCGGGTCCGGGCCGTGCGGCACTTCTCGGCCGCGATGATCCGCAGTGCCTTGGGGTCGCCTCGCAGGTGCGAGGTCTCCACCCCGGGGATGGCCTCCCGGTAGAAGCCGGTCGACACGCAGTCCAGGGCCTCGGTGAGGTGACCCATGGCGCTGGTGATCACGGTCATCGCCTCGGCGAGCCGCATCAGAGTGTGGCGCTCGGGGAGGTGGACCGTCTCGGGGTCGGCGAAGCGCTCTTGCGCGCGTTCGCCGGCGTAGGTCAGGTGATGGGCGAGCAGGGCGATGTCGTCGGTGAGCGCCGCTGCGTCCACATCCGCATGCGTGGTGGGAAGTTGAGCGGCGACGTCGTTGAGGCGCCGGGCGAGGTAGTCCAAGGTCGCCTGGGTGACGCCGGAGGCCATCAGGACACCAGCTCCTGCCCGCGCGTTTGCGCGTGCCGCAGCGCGGAGCGCAGTGCGCGGCCGTGCCGGAAGGCGAAATCGCGCGAAGGACCCCGCAGACTGCGGTAGGCCACAGCGCCGCCGGCGGTCATCTGGGCGGAGTGCTGCCGATAGAAATAGACGACGTGCGGAAGCAGTTCGCCTGCGGCGAGGTTGGTCACGCCGTTGACCATCAAGAAGTCTTCTCCGGCGGGGAGCCCGCCGTGTCCGCCCGCGGCGATCACGAGGTCGGTGCGGGCCAGGAGCATGGTCTGGCCGAGCGGGATCTGCGCCTCGGGACTGGTCCAGTACCCGGTCACGTCACCGGGTTGGTGCACGCCGGGCGGCGTCGGGCAGCGCCAGAGCGTGGTGGAGCCGTCTTCGTGCAGGTCGGCGCTCCAGCCCGCCACCCAGCCCAGACCGGTCTCGGTGATCCTCTGGTGCCGGATGGCGAGGCTGTCGTCCGGCACGAGATCGTCGTCGTCCATGTAGCACACCAGAGGGGTACGGACGGTGCGCAGGCCCAGGTTACGGGCGGCGGCAGCGCCGACCGGGCGGGGCACTTCGACCACGCGGATGCGGGCATCGGCGGCCAGCGGTTCGGGCAGGAGCGCGGGGTCGGCCCCGTCGAGGACGAGGACGGCCTCCCACGGCACGGTCTGGCGGGTCAGGCTGGTGTGCAGTTCGGCGAGGTAGCCCAGGCGTTCGGGCCGGAGCCGGGTGGCGATGACGACCGTGATGTCGGGGCGGGAGTGCGAGGACAGGACGTTCTCCAGAGACGAAAGAGGCGAGGTCAGCGGTGGGCGGCGGACCGGGTGGCCGGTGAGGCGGGTGCCGGAGCGGCTGGGGCTGGCCGGGTGCGCGGCGGTCGGCTAGCGGGTACCGGATGGCCGGGGAGCCACAGGTACGGGCTGTCGCTGAACCGTGTGCGCGGGTCGGTGTTCCAGTCGACGATCGGTCCGCGGTCGGCCGCGTACAGGCTGATGACTTCGATCCCGGCGGGATGCAGAACGTAGCCCCAGGACAGCGAGCTGGAGTTGACCTCGGTGATGACTACCCGCTCGGGCGGGGAGCCGTCCGAGGTGATGATGTCGTCCATCTCGCGGCTGGGCCATCTCTGCCCGCCGGTCAGCCTCTTGACCAGCGACTTGGGGGCGCCGTCGAGGAGGTCGGTGCCCAGCTCGTCCCAGGCGATGGCCACCTGGTCGATGAGGTGGACGCTCATGGCTTCGACGTCGTGGGCGAAGCGGTGCTGGTAGGCGGCCAGGAGCAGCGGAAGGCGCCCGCTGGGGTAGCCGTCGAAGTGGACGTATATGCCGGTGTAGCCGGTCTCGGTGGGGCGGGCGATGCAGGATCCGGTGGACAAGTGACCTCGGGGGAGCGCTGGTTACCGGCCGGGGGCCGGCCCGGTGGGAGGAGTGTGTGGCGGAGCCGGGGGGAGAGCAGATGCCGCACTGGTCGGGTCGTTGGCCCGCGCCTTCGGTGTCGGCGCGGGGTCGTAGGCGGCGCGCAGGATGGCCAGGTCGGCCCTGTGCGCGAGGGCCAGCGCGTCAAGGCTGCGGCTGGCCGCTGCCATCAGCATCTTGGGCGGGGATTCTGGCTCCGCTCCGCGGTTCTGGCCGCGCCATCGGGCCGCGGACAGCAGGTAGTCGCTGACCGCCTGGAGCACGGGTCCGGCAGCGTCCAGGAGGTGCTGGGTGACGGCGCTGGCCTGCGCTGGTGTCTCGGCGGCGGCGAGCGCGTGGTGATACGGGGCCAGGTCCGGGCCCGGCAAGGGGGTGTCCGGTAGCGGGTGTTCGCCCAGGAAGGGTTCGGCATCCCGTTTCGCCCAGCGGAGCAGGTCGCGGTCGGTGGCGATGCCGTAGCGGGCGGCGGCGATCTGGTCGGCGTCGCGGCCGACGTTGTCGTACAGCTCGAAGTCGGGGTCGGGCAAGGGCTGTTCCAGGTGAGGTGCGGTGGAAGGCCGCGCTACACGCGGGGCAGGGAAGGGGAGTTCACGGGCGGGCCGGACGCGTCGGTGCGGGCGCAGGTGTAGGCCAGGAGCGTGGAGGGCGCGGCCTTGGCGGGGACAATGGCGGCGTCGTTGCAGACGAACTCGTAGCGGATGCTCGTGCGCGGGATGTCGTGCAGCCAGGCCCGGTCGCCCTTACCGGGGTTGAGCTGCAGCCCGGAGCGGGCGACCGCGTCGGTCTGTGTGTGGGTGTGGGAGAAGAAGACCAGCGCGCCGCCGTCGGTGGTCTTCAGCGCGTACGCGTCGCGGTAGCGGTTGGCGGCGCCGGCGAAGGTGCTGGTGCCCTGGCTGCCGTACTGCTTGACGGTCTCGTCGTGGACCTTGATCTGCTGGCTGCTCGCCTTGCTCTTGGCGAAGACCTTCTTCCCGGAGTTCTGGCCGCCGGTGGCGAAGTTGTCCAGGATGCCGCTGCGCAGCAGGTCGGCTCCCGCGGGCAGGTCCTTGTTGCCGTTGGCGGCGACGGCGGTGGCGTATCCGTCGGCGTCCAGGGCGACCTTGGGCAGGTCCGTGCCGTACAGATCGGCGACGGAGACCATCTCCCACCGCTTGTGCTGCGGCTGTTCGGCGAAGACGGCGAGCCGGTCGGGGGCCTTGCCCTTGGTGCTGGAGAGCGCGGCGGCGAACCAGCGCGCCTGCCCGGATGCGATGCGCGGGATGTACAGCTTGGCGCTCTTGGCGTCGTACGCCCACGGCTTGTACGCCTTGCGCTCGGACTTGGTCAGGCCCTCGGTCTCCTTGTACTCAGAGACCGACATGGCATACAGGGGGCCGTCCTCGATGGTGTCGAGCAGGTCGCGGTCGCGGTCGGCATTGGCCTTGTTGTTGACCGTCGCATACCGGTCGATCTCGGCGAGGGCCTGCTGCTTGGTCAGCGCGGGCGGCAGCTCCCGTTCCTTGTCGGCGCTGGCGGACGGAGCGGGGTTCTTGGCCTCGGGGTTGTCGCTGCCGCTGTCGCAGGCAGTCGCGGCCAGGGCCACGCAGGCCGTGGCGATGGCCAGGGGGAAACGGTGGAGGGGGCGGCGGATGAGGTGCTCCTCAAGAAAGGGGTGGTGGGGTGATCCGCCTCTAGGGTCCGGACGATCCCCGGTTTCGCTAACCGGGGATCGTCGGCTATGTTGCCGCCTTCACCCGCGCGGTCACGCGGGCGCGAAGCTGCCCCGCAGCGGGGTATCGCACGGTGTCTGCGCAGGTCAGCGGAGGGTTCTAGAGGCGGTCGGCGGCAGGCGAGTGGACACGGGCCGTGCGGCGGGTGTCCGGTTGCGGTGAGCGGGCGGAGCAGTTGGCCCGCGCCGTGCCCCGGATGCCGCCGCGACGAGCAGGTCGGCGTCCCGGTGCAGGTTGCCGGCCGCGTCGGTCAGGTGCCGGTGGGCACTGAACAGCCGGTCGTCCAGGGCCGCGCGTGCCGTGTCGATGGCCTGGGCTCGCTCGGGGGTGCGTGGGCCGGCGCTGATCTCCTGGAGGCGCCCGATCTGGGCGACGGCCTCGCCCAGCTTGGCCAGTGCCCAGCCGAGAGGATCGGCCGCCCGCGTCATCAGTGCGACCTTGCGGTGGGCCAGGGCATCTGCCGCGCCGAGATGCTGCTTCGCCGCCCGGCCGTGGACGGCGGCTTCATGCGCGAGCGAGGCGAAGACGCCCGCGATGACGCGGACTTGGTCCTCGACGTCCTCGCTGATGCTGGCGAGCGAGTGAGTGGGCTGCGGGGCTGGCAGATCGTCGGCGGCATGGTGGATGCGCTCGGCCAGCGAGTGCAGGTGCGCCGCCTGCTCCAGACCGGCGAGCAAACCGGGCGCCTCTGGCGCTGTCACCGGGTGCGACCAGGCGTGGGCAGCACCGCCGTCGGCAGCCCGATGCTCGAGCCTGTGACGGTCGCCTTGGTGGCCTGGCGTGTAGGGGAGCGCGGGGCCAGGGCGCGCATGCGGTCGACGGCGACGTGCAGGTCTTCACCGAGCCCGCGCAGGGTGGACGCTGCGTCCTCCAGGTCGTAGTGGAGGTCGAACCCGTCGTCGTGGTCGGCCTCCTTGGCCTTCTCGGCCGCCGCTTCGAAGAACTCGGCCAGTCGCTCCAGCAGGCCGTCGGTCGGTTCCAGGACCTGGTCGGCCAGGGCAGCGGCGTGCTCGTAGGACGTCGTGCCGTTGAGCTGGTCGGTGAGTGCGAGGACCTGGCGGCCGTATACGTAGCGGCCGTCGGGATCGGTGGGGGTGGTGATGTCCGCGGCGGGGACCGCGGGGGTGGCGGAAGACGTGGACAGGTGGGATCTCCTGAAAGCAGGGTCGGGCCGCGATACCCGGCGGGGTCTAGCGGTGATGGGCGGCGGGCGTCGAACTCGGCAGCGGGGCGCGGGTGTTCAGCGCGGGCCGCGCGGCGGGAGACGGCGGGCTGTGCCGGAGGTTGACGCCGATGCGGTGGGCGGCGAGCTGCTGCGCCACGGCCTGGATGCGCAGGGCCTGGCCGGCCTCGCCGTACGCGGCGGGCAGGAGGAAGGCGCCTTGGTGCGGGTGGTACTGGAAGCCGTGGACGTAGAGCGTGCTGCGGGCCTCTGCGGGCACCGTCGCGTACGGCGTGCCGAACGCGCCGTCGGCGTACCGGGTCAGGGTGAGGACCTGGTCGACCTCGGGCGGCGCGGGGCGCAGCGGGGGCTCGGGCTGGACCTGCGCGTTGTGGCGCACGGCGGCCAGGGCGCGCTGGTAGCGGGGCAGGACGCGGCGGCTGACCGCGACGGCAGCGCGCAGCGGGTCGTTGCCGACCTTGATGCCGTTGGGCTCGTCGACGCCATGGAAGTGGTGGGACTTGAGGCCCTCGTCCGGGGCGAGGGGAACCACGAGGAACTGGTCGGGATGCAGCGGACGGTCGATGACGCACAGCCGCTGACCGTCGGGCCCGGCCAGCTGGGCGTCGTGACCGAGGACGAACTCGCTGAATGCCCAGTTGACGTGACCGTTGTCCCAGACCTCGTCGTCGAGAGGGAACTGGTCGCCGTGCGCGTCGTGTTGGCGGTACGTGCTGTGCCAGTCGCCGGGCAGGCGAGCGGCGAGCGCCTCGGAGAAGGAGGCGAGGTCGGCGCGGGAGGCGGGCATGGACTCCTTGGAAGAGAGGGGCAGGGTCACCGGCGACGCGATGGGCGGCCGGGAGGAGCGATGGGGGCGGCCGGGCGGATCGGGGCCTGGCCGGCGTGATGCGCCGGTTGCGCGGTGACGTCGTCGGGGGCTGCCACCTGGCGGTAGACATGGAGGACTTCCTTGAGGCGCTCGATGGCGTCGGCGCGGCGCGCGGCCAGGATGTCGATCTGCGTGGCGCTGTTCTGCAGGACTCCCAACGAATTGATCTGCGCCTTCCCGGTGGCGACGCGCGTCAGAGTGGAGGCCGCGTACTGGGCGGCGTTGATGAGCTGTTCGTGTACGCGGTCCAGATGGCGGGCGGCCACGACCACGAGCCAGGCGACGGCGTCCTCGGTGGAATCAGTCGTGTGGAGTCGGCCGAGGCGCTGCGGCGAGGTGCCGAGGGCCTCGACCACCATCTGGGTGCCGAGGGCGGGCGGTTGAGCCGGGCTCTGGGCCTGTGGATCGGTGGGGCTGATGTCGGAGTCGGCCACAGCGCCGTAGGTGACGTGGGTCAGCTGGACGCCGTCGCCCAGGGGGACTTCTGCTCCGGCTTCGGAGGCTTCGAGACCGGCGATCCGTTCGTGTGCGTGGTCGAGGTCCCGGGCGCGCACAGTGAAGTGCAGTGTGCCGTCCTGGGCGACGGTGAAGGAGCGCAACGGCCCGGTCGGGTTGGGCTGGGAAGCGGTGGTCACGGGGTTTCCGTTCGGCAGTTCGATGCGCTAATGCATTCGGGCATCCGTGTCAAATAGTGACAATTCGTGTGGATGGAGGAGGTGTTGAACGATGAAAGATCGTCCGGCGGCCTTCCACAGGCCCCTGCCGCGGTTGAGGTGGGAGATGGCGTCGCTCTCCACTGAGGTGAGGCCCAAGAGGGCTGCGGCAGCGTGGAGTTGGTCGGTCTCCTGGCGGTAGATGATGCGCGTGGAGCAGTCGGCGAGCAGACCCTCGGCGAGGGCTCGTCCGCGCGATCCGGCGTCGCCCGCGGTGAGCAGGTCGGACAGCCGGTGGATCACCATCAGGTTGGCGATGCCCAGGCCGCGGCTGAGCTTCCACTGGGACTGCATGCGCGCCAGCAGGCCGGGGTGGCGCATCAGTCGCCACGCCTCGTCGTAGACGATCCAGCGCCGACCACCGTTCGGGTCGGAGAGGGCGGACTCCATCCAGGCGGAGGCGCAGGTCATGGCGAGGACGAGGGCGGTGTCGTCGCCGGAGCCGCCCAGCCGGGACAGGTCGATGGTGAGCATCGGGCTGCTCGGGTCGAAGCGCACGGTGGAGGGCGCGTCGAACATGCCGGCCAAGTCACCGTGAACCAATCTGCGCATGGCATGGGCCAGGTCGCGGGAGGCATCGCCCAGGCGGCCGGACATCAGGCCGCCCGCCGCGTCGAGTTCGTCGGGGCTGTTGAGCATGGCGGCGATGTCGCCGAGCAGCGGGGTGCGTCCGCTCGCGGCGGCGCGGGTGACCACGGCGTCCAGGGCGACGTCGAGGCCGGTGTGCTCCATCGGCAGCAGGTCCCGCCCGAGGACGGTGCGGGCCAGGGAACCGAGCAGTAGCAGGCGCCTCTTGCGGATCTCGCTCGCCCAGTCCGTCTCGGAGACCGATGGCGGGCGAGGGGCCGCGTCCAGGGGATTGAGCTTGCCCGGCAGTCCAGGGCCGAGAGCGATCGAGGTGCCGCCGAGCGCGGCGGCCACCGGGGTCCATTCCCCCTTGGGGTCACACGGCACGTACACGCGGTACCCGAAGGCCACCGATCGCAGGGCGAAGGACTTGGCCAGGGCGCTCTTGCCCTGGCCGATCACGCCCGCGAGCAGCACGTTCGGGTTGGTGAAGCCTTCGATCTTGCCGTACAGGGCGAACGGGTCGAAACAGAAAGAGGCTTCGGCGTGCACGTCGCGGCCGATGTAGATGCCCTCGGCGCCGAGCCCGCCTTCGGCGAGGAAGGGGTAGGCGCCCGCGACGGTGGCGGTGGTCATGCGGTGCGCGGGCAGCTTCAGCTTGCCGCCGCGTGCGGAGGCGGGGCCGGGACGGCCGCTGGGCGGGAAGAGGGGCTGCGGCATCTCCTGCTCGGCCGGTTCGGTGCCGGCCGGGTGCAGGGCGGCTTCGGCGCGGGCCTTGGCGGCGGCCTCGGCGAGCTGACGGCGCGCTGCCTTGCGGCTGGCGCGGTCGGTGCCGTGCGGGGTGAACAGCGGAGAGGCCGAGGCGCGGCGGGCGCGCCGGGCGGGCCGGTGGGTCATGACGGGGCGGCTTTCAGATGACGGCGGTCGGGGAGGCGGGCGATCACACGACCGGGGAGGCGGTGAACTGGTGGCGCCCGTAGCCGTTGCCGTCGTTGTTCCAGTCCAGGTGCAGCTCGCCGTCCGTGAGCACACGCGCCGCGCCGACCTTCGTCTTCATCACGGGCGTCGTGTAGTGGTTGTTGTAGTTGGCGTTGGAGTCGCTGTTTTCCAGCCGCGATTCGATGCCGTAGTAGTTGGCTGACTTGAGGACCGGGTCGGTGCCCGAGACGGACTTCTTGGCCTGCAGCTTGAAGTACGCGCCGTCGAAGATGCTCGAGTCGTCGACCCGGCCGTACGCCGGGCCGTCCCAGGAGATGGACGCGTAGCTGTAGAGGTAGTCGCCGGACTGCTTGGAGCACAGCTTGACGGTGAAGTCCCAGTTGTCGGCCCATATGCCGTCGTAGGCGGCGTCGTCGACGGACTTGGTGCTGGTCTTGCAGTGGTAGCTGGCGGCGGATGCCGGGGTGGCGATGGCCAGGGCCGCGGTGCCGGTGAGCGCGGCGAGGACGAGGGCGGCGGAGGTGGAGCGCTTGAGCGTGCGCAAGTCAGGGGCCTTTCGCAGGAGGGGAGTTACAGGGCGCAGGTGGTGCTGTGGCCGTGCAGGGGGCTGTTGAGGTCGGTGGGGGTGGTCGTGCGGCGCACGAGGTGGCTGGCGGCGAGGTGGCGCTGGCAGATGGTCAGCACCGGAGGGCCTTCGGGGAGCCGTTCGGGGCGGCACTCCTCCTCGTCCGCAGACGTCTCGTGGACGGCGGGCAGGAGGTGGAAGGCGTCGTGGAGGGCGGCGCCGGCCTGCCACAGCCGGGTGCCGGCGGTGGCCAGCTGCCGTCCTGCCGCGGGGTGCGGAGGCCGGGTTGCTGCCTGGAGCTGGTCGACGAGGCGGTGCAGGGCGATCAGGTGCGCGTGCAGGACGTCGAGGTGGGTGCGGTCCGCGGGCACCGGCGCGGTGGCCGTTTCGGCGGTGAGGGTGCGGGTGTGGTGGCGCACTCCGGCACTGGCAGCCCGGAGATAGGGGTGCGCGTCGCCGACGGGGGTGGCTGAGGTCAAAGGGGAAGATCCTTCCTGCCGGTGCGGCAGGGCACGGGCCCCAATCGGGTGGGGCCGAGGTGGATTACAGGGCGGTGCGGGCCAGGGGCAGCGCGCCGAGGGTGAAGGCGTCGGGCTGCTGGTAGAAGAGGCGGCGCAGGTCGACCTGGGCGGTGACGGCGGCGGTCTCGATCTGCGCGCACGCGGCGTCCAGCAGGGCGTCGGTCTCAGCCGAGACGGTGAGCAGGCCGGTCAGGGCGACGTCCGCGTGTCCGGCGATCAGCTGCCGCTCGCGGGTCTTGACGTCGGCGTACTCGACGCTGTCGGCCTCGGAGTCGACCTGGCCGCGCCGCGAGCGCTCGGCGGCATCCGAGATGATCGCGGCCTTCTTGCGCTGGACGTCGCGCATCGCGGACTCGAGCCCCTGGGGCACGTATATAAGGGACAGGCTGCGCCGCACACCGGCGGTGAACATCAGCCCGTGCAGGAACCCGGCGCCGGTCTCCGTGCGCGGCCAGTCCTCGACCCAGTACGTGGCGTGCCGCGCGGAGTCGGTGGCCACCCGGTCGTACTCCTCGACCTGGACGACGGGCCCGGCGGCAGCGGGGTCGGCCTCGGCGCGCCCGCTCTCGGACCACTGCTGCAGGTTGGAGAGCGCCTTGGGGTCGTAGGCGGTGCGGATGACGGCGGCGATCTCGCGGGCGGTCAGCCAGCCGGTCACCATCAGGCCCGCGCTGCGGGCGGCCTGGGCGATAGCGCTGGTGGTCTGCTCCATCACCGTGAACGCGCCGGGGAAACCTCCGCCTGCCTGACTGATCAGGCGCTTGGCGGCCTTGAGGTCCAGGGAGATCGCCAGGTACGCCTCGTGCGGGGCCGCGGCCGGTCCGGCGGAGGCGACCAGGTCGGAGTACACCTGCCCGGCGACCGGGGTCTCGGGGCGTCCCTGCTGGGCCCAGTGGCGGGCGAGGGTGTCGCCGCTGTCGGGCACGGTGCGCTCCAGGACCTGCACGGAGGCGACATGCCCGGTCCGCGCGATGCCTGCCAGGGCGCGTCCCCACCCGGACACGTTGTGGTTCTGCGTGGCGGGGTCGAGCAGGGCGAAGGCTCTGCTGGAGACGCGGGCGACGGCGGTCAGCGTCTGGCTGTGCGGGTCGTGCACCGCGGCGGCGCCGTTGGCCGAGTCCGAGGGCGTGACGACGCGCAGGGAGGCGGCGGTGCCGGGCAGGTGGAGGGTGCCGTCGTGGCGGGGGCGGGTGACCGGCCGGGCCAGCCACAGGGTCTGCCCGCTGCGCCGGCGCCGGGCGAAGCGGACGACGATCGGCGCCCAGTCGATCAGGGAGCGGCCGTTGCGGCGGATGGCGACCAGCGCGGCGACCGCGGCCCACAGCGGGGCGAGCACGATCGCGCCGAGGAGTCCGGTGCTGACGACGGTGACCAGCAGCAGCGCCAACGCCGAGGAGACCAGGACCAGTTGGGGAAGGGTGAGGCCGAGCAGGATGCCGCGCTTCGACCTGTGGGGGAATTTGACCGTGAGGGGGGTGATCGAGAGTTCAGACAAGGGCCGTTCCGGTGGTGCGCGGGCGGGGCCGGAGCGGCACACACGGGGGCGTGGTGCGTGCCGCTCCGGGGTGAGGGGCGGGGTCAGATGCCGGTGGGCGGAGGCGGCGGAGGCGGTGCGCCGGCGCCGCTGGCACCGGATGAGGAAGCGGAGTTCGGGGCCGGGGGTGCGCCCTGCGGCGGAGGCGTGGACGAGCCCGCCGGGTTGGACAGGAACCCGCCGCCGGACGGGGAGCCCGAGCCTGAGCCGGGTCCGCCCTGGCCGGGACCGCCGCCGAACTGGCCGCTGGTGTCATCGCTGGGGCGTGTGGGCGGAGGCTGGACGGCCTTCTCCAGCCCGTCCTTCATGCCCTGGCCGCCGGAGGAACCACCGGAGTTGCCGGATTCCTGGCCGCTGCCGCCGGTGGGGTTGGCGGCGATGTCGCCGGGGAAGCCGCCGCCGGGCACCGAGTCAGGTCCCTGCGGGGCGGCGCCCGCTCCGGCTGCCGCGCCGCCGGTTCCGGCGGTGGCCGCCATCGCGGCGGCCTTGCGGCCTGCGCGCTCGGTGTGCTGCTTGGCGAGCTGGGCTCCGGCACCACCGGCTCGGTGTATCGATTCTCCGTCAGTGCCTTCTGCGGCCCAGTGCACGAACTTGAAGGTCGCGTACGGGCACAGCAGCACCAGCACCATGATCACGATGCCGGACATGACGTCGGCGAGCGCGCCGAGGCCGTCCTTGGCCTCGGTCTTGCCCATGGCGGCGATGCCGAGCACGAAGATCACGGTCATCAGGAGCTTGCTGACGACGAGGGTGGCGGTGGCTTCGATCCAGCCGCGGCGCCAGCGGCGGGCGACTTCCCAGCCGCCGCCGGCACCGGCGAAGACCGCCAAGGTCACCATCACCAAAATACCGACCTTGCGGACCATCATCACGCACCAGTAGAGGAACGCTCCGATGGCGGCGCCGATGGCGGCGAAGACCGCGACGAGCCAGCCCAATCCGGCGAGCGCCGGGATCTGGGAGACCTTCACGATGCGCCGCACGGCCGATTCGATCGACAGGTTGGATGCCTTGAACAGCCCGTCCGACAGGGCGTCGACGACTTCGATCGCGACGGTGGTCAGGGCGATGGCGCTGAAGGCGAAGATCACGCCGGAAGCTGTGCCGGTGAATGCTTGGCTCAGGGCCTGGCCGTCGCGTTTCATCGCGGCCCGCACCAGCTGGGCGCAGAAGGTGGCGACGAGGATGACCAGGCCGATCGGCAGCAGCATCTCGTAGTTGTCGCGGAACCAGCCCGCATTCAGGTCGACCTTGGTGGTGGCGTTGACGGCCTTGGCGGCCAGGTCGGCTGCGGCGGCGGCGAGTTCGCCGGAGGATTTGGCCATCCAGTCGCCGATGACCTTGCCCGGATCGCTGGCGAAGTCGACGGCGCCCTTGGCGGCGCCGGCGATGCCGCACACCTTGTCGGCGAGGGGGAGATTGCAGAAACCCACGGGGAGTTGGCCTCCTTTCTTGTGTCAGGCGCGGGTCACTGCGTGACGTTCGGGGCGATGGCGGCCAGGGTGCAGTCGTGGCCGGGGTGGCACTGAACGGCCAGGGTCACGGCGCGTTCCTCAGCTCCGCCGCCGCCCTTCTTCCAGGCGATCTCCTGCTTGCCGTTGACAGTGACGACGTAGACGTACGCCTCGGTGATCGCGGACGGATCGTCGGCCAGGGCCTGCTTGAACGCGCCCGGGTAGTGGCCTTCGGTGATCTTCGCGGTGGCGTGCTGGTCGTTGTCGGCCATGCGCGACCACAGGGTCGGATCCGGCACCTGCGCGTTCACCGAGGACCAGTCGGCGTACTTGGTCTCCTTCGTCATCCACGCGCGCATGCCAGCCAGTTGCTGGTCCCGGGTGGTGTCCCGGGTGTCGTAGGTCCACAGCATCTGGGCGGCGGCCTTGGCGAAGGCGACCGGCTCGGCGATCTGCGGCGGCTTGGGTACCGATCCGGTGCCGGTGCCCGGCTTCGGCGCCTTCTCGGAGGGCGCGGTGCTGTCGGCGGCGGACGGTGAGCCGGAGTCGGAGTGACCGCCGTTGTCGCGGCCGGTGAAAAACGCGACGGCGGCAGCCAGGGCCAGCAGGGCGGTGAGGATGATCGCGACGATGGCGATGCGGCGGTTGGCCGACCAGCCGACGCCGTAGGAGGACAGAGAGAGGGAACGTTTCATCAGTGGACCTGCGACCCCAGGGCGCTGAAGAACGCGACGATGCCGTTGGCGGCGCCGAGGCCGAGCGCGGCGCCGGCGGCGACGATGGCGCCCTTCTTGCCGTTGGCCTCGGCCTGGTGGCCGCCGGTGTGGTGGCCCCAGGCCCACACACCGAGCGAGACGGCCAAGGCCCCGACCACGGCGACGATGCCGAAGAGGTTGATGCTGTTGACGACGTTCTTCAGGACGGCCAGGCCGGGCAGGCCGCCGCCCTTGGGGGAGACGCCTGGGTCGTAGGCGAGCTGGATGACGCGGTCTGCGAGTGGTATGGGCATGGGTGTGGCGGGACTCCTTGCGTGCGCAGGCCGACTGCGGCCGGCGACAGGGGGGACGAGGTGAAGGGGGATGGCGCGAGCGGCGCCGAGAAGGGGCCGGCCCGGTCCGCGTGGTGCGGGGAGTCGGGCGGCAGGCGGCGTCAGAGGACGCGGCGGACGGCGAGAATCGCCCAGTCCTTCAGAGGCGTGATCCGTACCGGTTTGCCAGTCTTTGGGGCCTCGATCACGAGGCCCGCACCCATGAACATGCCGACGTGCTCCGGGCGTTGGGCCGTGCCGCGGCTGAAGATCAGGTCGCCGGGCTGCAGCTTGTCGGGCGAGACGGCCTTGCCCTCGTTGACCTGGGTGTACGTGGTGCGGGTGAGCTTGATCCCGGCCTTGGCGTACGCCTGCTGCATGAGCGAGCTGCAGTCGCAGCGGCCCATCGGGTCAGGGCCGTGCGCAGCCGTACAGCTGCCGCCCCACTGGTACATCGTGCCGAGCTGGTGCATCGCCCAGTCGATGGCCCTACGCGCCTTGGGGTCGGCGTCCTTGGGGATGGTGTAGCCCTTGGGCACACTGCCCTCGGGAATGCGCCCGTAGGAGGAGCCGTCCTCGGCCGGACCGCATCCGGAAGCCGGGGAGTCGGTGTCCTTGGACTTGTCGCCGCCCTTGGCGGGCTTGTCCTTGTCGCCACCGGGGAAGGTCTTCGCGATGGCCTTCTGCAGGGCAGTGGCCAGCGGTTCCCACTGCGCGTACGCGTCCGGGAAGCCCGACTTCTGCACGGCCTGGGCGGCCTGCGTGACGGTCATCTGTTCCCAGCCCTTGACCTTCAGCAGCGCCTTGTAGAACCGCTCCGAGGCGTACACCGGGTCGCGGATCTGCTGGGCGGTGCCCCAGCCCTGGCTGGGTCGCTGCTGGAACAGACCCAGCGAGTCGCGGTCGCCGGAGCCGAGGTTGCGCAGCCGTGATTCCTGCATAGCGGTGGCGAGCGCGACGATCTGCCCGCGCTTGGGTACCTCCAGCGAGAGGCCGGTGGCGACGATGGTCTGGGCGTTGGGGACCTGCTCGGCGGGCAGGGACAGGCCCTCGACCTTCACGTCCTTCGCGGACGCACCGTCGAGGATCTTGGTCACCTGCTTGGTGACGGCGTCCGTGTCGACGTCATGCAGGCAGCCGCTGAACGAGCTGGTGGTTTCGGCGGCTTCGCTGGAGGCGGCGGCCACCGTCATGGCCGTGCCCGCGAGGAGCAGGGGGGAGAGGAAGACGACGCCGATGCCGGCGGCTATCGCCTTCAATCCGGCACGCCTGCCGGCGGCGGGGTTTCAGGCAGGGGAGGGTAGGGAGTTGTCACAAGGGCGTCCTTGAGGGGTGAAGTTCCGGCCGCTCGGGCGTGCTTGGGAAAGGTCGCGGTGGCCGGTGGTGGGTAAATCGGGGCCCCGACGCACGCGGCGAGTTGCACCTCGCTTCTGCGTGCGTCGGTCAGGTTCAGGTGTGGCCAGGCATGGCGGTCCTCGGTTCGTGAGGGCGGGCGGAGTGGGGAGCCGTCGGCGGGATCTGCCGGGCTCTAAAACACTAAGCGCGGATCCCCGGTCGGCGGCATAACACTCAGTCAGAAAACAATTCCGCAGGAATTTCGCCCAGCGACACCGCTCCACCGGGAATCGTGCCCTACATTGATGACTCCTCCCCCTCGCACCCGCATCACGGGCCCCGGGCATCTTCATGCCCGGTCTCGGCCCGTGGGGTTCTGCCTGAGCGTCGGAGCGTTCTACCTACCTGTCATCGACCCGAATTGGGGTATCCCTTTGCCTTTTTCCCTGCATCAGGGCGACGCGCTGAGCGTCCTTGCCGAGCTTCCGGACCACTGCGTGGACTCCGTCATCACCGACCCGCCGTACAACAGCGGCGGCCGGACAGCCAAGGAGCGCACCAGCCGCAGCGCGAAGCAGAAGTACACCTCCGCCGACGCGCAGCACGCACTGCCGGACTTCACCGGCGAGAACATGGATCAGCGCAGCTACGGCTTCTGGCTCACCCAGATCATGACCGAGGCGCACCGGCTGACCAAGCCCGGCGGGACCGCGCTGCTGTTCACCGACTGGCGCCAGATGCCGACGACGACGGACGCCCTGCAGGCCGCCGGCTGGCTGTGGCGCGGCGTGCTGGCCTGGCACAAACCGCAGGCCAGGCCGCAGAAGGGCCGCTTCACCCAGAACTGCGAGTTCATCATCTGGGGCTCGAAGGGCGCCATCGACGGCTCCCGGAACCCGGTCTATCTGCCCGGCCTCTACTCCGCATCGCAGCCCTCGGGCAAGAACCGCCAGCACATCACGCAGAAGCCGGTGGAGGTGATGCGCGAGCTGGTGAAGATCTGCCCCGAGCAGGGCACCGTGCTGGACTTCACCGCCGGATCCGGGTCCACCGGCGTTGCGGCCCTGCTGGAGGGGCGCTCGTTCATCGGGGTGGAGAAGACCCGCGAGTACGCCGAGGTGGCCGCAGACCGGCTGACCGTGACCGTGCAACAGACCTTGTCCCAGGACGACTTCGTCCTGTCTGCCTAGGGACTTCCCGATGTCGGCACGGGGCAAGAGCGGACTTCTGGTTCGCCTTTCCCCGTGCCGCGCGATGCGTTATAGCACCGGATCCCCGGTTAGCGAAACCGGGGAATCTCTGGATCGTGGAGCCGTCATTCCCACGCCATCGGCCGCGGCTTCAAGGAGAACTACTTCGTGCCCGAATCCATAGACCTCCCCGACGACGGGGAAATGGACCCTGTCCGGCTCCCGGACTCGAATCTGGAGAGCGTCGAGGCCAGCGTCCGCAAGCTCATGGAGCAGCAGGCCGAGCAGGCCCGGCAGCTCGACAGCCTCTCCGCACCACCGGACCCCTCGCCCTTCGCGGCGTTCGGCATGCCCAGCCTTCCCGGGATGCCCGGAGCGCCGATCCAGGCGCCGCCCGAGCCGCGCCCGATCCTGGAACTGGAGGGCGAGGAGTACGAGGACGAGCTGGACGCGCTCACCGACTGGGTCGACGGCTTCCTCATTGACACCTACGGCGCCGAGGTCACCACCGCGGCCCCGTGGTGCAAGCAGTGGCAGGAGCACGACGACGTCGTCGCCTGGCTCCACGCCCTGTGGATGGCCTACCAGCAGCACAAAGACCCCGAAGCCGGGCCGTCCGGGATGTTCGTGTGGCACCGCGACTTCCTCACCCACTGCCTGGCCCATGTGCGCGCCCCCGGCGGACCGCTCTCGGCCTGCCAGACCGACCCCGACCGCGACGCACACCGCCTGCTGCCCGGCCCCACCTCCTCGATCCGCTCCGCCCGCTCGGCCTCCGCGGACCAATCGGAGCCCGGCGAGCCGGACCAGGCCGCATGAGCGGGCCCGAACAGCCCGCCTTCGGCCTCTCCTTCGACCCGCGCGCCCTGACCGACCTCCTTCAGGCCCCCGGCGACATCCGCGACCTGGCCCTCGCCCAGCTTCAAGACGTCGTCAATGCCAAGCAGTTCGGCCCCAAACTGATCGGCGAACTCGCCGACTACCGCAAGCTGTACGTCGATCATCGCAAAGCCTGGCGCATCGTCTACGCCCAGCGCCCGGCCCCGCCGGAGGCGGCGCACCGCACCGAGATCCATGTGGTGGCCGTACGCCCGCGCGACCGCCACGAGGTGTACAACGTCGCCCGCAAACGCCTGGGCATCACGCGCCGCCCGGTGAGCGCGCTCGCCCATGCCGCCCGCTCCCGCTCGCCGCAGCTGGAGGCGCGCCGCGACGTCCCCAAGCCGGGCCCGCCGCCGTACGCGGTGCCCGGTCTTCCCCGCCCCGCCCTGTCCCTGACTCCGAAGGACCGCACTCTTTGACGACCCACTTCCCCTCCGGCCTCGACGACCTCACGGCCGCCCTCGCCGGACTCGACACCCCACAGGAGAACCCGCACCACCGGGCAATTGTCGATACCTACCGCCGAGTTCAGCAGCTGGACGCGCAGCTCCTCGCCGTGGCCGGCGGTGAGCCGACCGGCTGCCTCGCCGACACCCACGAGCAGCTGGAGCAGCTCACCGACGTCCTCATCCTGCGCGTGCTGGCCGGCGCCGAGCTGACCCGCCTGCTCAGCACCCAGTGCTGCTGTGCCCCCGTCGGCGGTGACGGCGAAGCGGATGCCGCCGCCGACGAGGCGGACTGCCGCTCCTGCCCGGACACCGAGCACACGATCGTCCACGCGTGTCTCGACGTCTTCGCCGCTGACGGCGATCCGGACGCCATGTCCTCGGCCGATCTCACCGACCGCCTGCGCCAGTTCCCCGGAATGGCGGAGAGCCGCTGGTCGTACGCCGAACTCACGCCACTGCGCCTGGGCCGTCTCCTGGCCCCGTACGGCGCGCGGCCACGCAACGTCCGCTTCGGCACCGGCCAGCTCAAGGGATACCTGCGCAGCTCCCTTGAGGCCGCGCTGCCCGACTGCTCCTGCTGAGGCACCCCGCCCTCACGGCCCTTCGCCGCGTAAAGGTCGAGGACTTCCCGCTCGTCGACGCGTTCCACCAGCGCTGTTCCTCCGCGCACTTGCTGCGCCGTTGGGGCCGTACGCACCTGCCGCACGGCACCCTTGGCCAGCTGCTGGAGCATGCCGACTGCTGGCTGGGGCTCGGCGCCGGGGACGAGCCGCTCGCGCTGGTGTGCACGGGTCCCGTCAGCCGGGAAGCGGGCGTCTTCGACCTCGGTCTCCAAGTCGCTGACGCCCACCAGCGCCGGGGCATCGGCACCGCGCTGGCCCGGCACGCCGCCCAGTACGCCCACGCCCGGGGCGCCCGCACCCTGAGCACCTACACCGAGGCATCCAACCGTCCGATGCTCCGCCTGCTCCGGCGTCTTGGCCCGGTCCGCGAAACGCGGCACGGACCGCACCTCGCCGTACGCCTGCATCTCGGCGTGAGCGGCCTCGCGCACCGGACCTCGCCCCACTCCAAGGAACCTCTCTATGCCCCGCAACGCTCCGGTCAAGAAGGCTCTGACCCAGCTTGACCACCGGATCGAGGCCGCCGTGGGCCACAGCATCGACCGGCTGTGGCAGCACCGCGACCGCGACCTGCTCGACGAACCGCACACCCACCTGGTCGACACCCACCGGGCCCTCGTCCAGGCCGAGACCAACGTGATCTTCTACCGGTCCCAGCTCAACAGCCTCTCCTCCGGCGAGTACCCCGTCGATGACGCGCTGTTCGAGCGCATCGACCGGACCGTCGGCCTGCTGGAGGACGCGGCCCGCACCCGGGATGAGCGGCAGGCCCAGGCCATCGCCGCGCTCGAGCCCGTCGAAGCCGCCGCCCGGGACAAGGCTCCTCGCGACGTGCCGAACCTGCCCGCGCCCGACATCGCCGCGCTGCTCGCTATCACCCAGGGCGCCAAGCTCCACCAGAACCTGCTGACGCAGCAGGTGTACGTCGTCACCGCCTCCGGCACCCGCATCCCCTACAGCCAGCTGCAACGCCTGGAGGAGGACCGCCTGGTGGTGCGCGACACCTCCCACCCGGTCACGGCAGGCCAGCCCGTCACCCTGACCGACACCGGCCGCGCGGCCCTGACCGCCCCGCGCTCGCCCAGGGCGCCCGGCGCCGTCCCCGTGTCCCGGCCCGGCACCTGGCCCGCTGCCACCCCCGCCCGCCGCTGAACCCGCACCGCTCCGCGTGCACCCCTGTCCCCGAAAGCCCCTATGCCCTCATCCCCGGACTTCCGCCTCGACGGCTATGACGCCGTCAACGACCGTGTCGCCGAGCAGTTCTGGCAGCACATCGACATCGAAGCAACTGAACTCACCGTGCTCGCCGAGTACCACACCGACGACGAACGGCACAGCTACTACGTTCTGCACAACGGCGCGGTGACCTGGGGCATACCCGGCGAGCCGCAGCTGGTGGCCCTCCACCTGCAGCGCGACGTTCAGGCCCGCACCTTCCGCTTCCAGCACGAGCAGCTGCCCTTGGTGCCCATGGCGCAGAGCTGGCTGATCGCCCGCGGCTGCCCGAAGGACGCCATCGGCCTGCGCCCGGACATGGGCACCGACGCCGCCGACGAGGCCACCAAGGCGCTGGAGGACCGCCTCACCTCCGACGGCGACCACTTCGCCCTCGTCACCAGCTACACCTCGGACGACGACCCGGACCGCGTGCAGATCACGGTGCTCCTGGCCGCCATCGATGAGAAGGCGCCGCTGCGGTTCCGGGTGCTGCTGGAAGAGGTCGACACGGAGCACTGGACGCACACCCTGCGCGAAGGCGGCTTTGCGACCTACGAGCAGGCCACCGCCTGGTGGCAGGCCCACTGGTCCGGCGAAGACGTCCCCCTGCCGACCGCCCAGACAGCGACCCGGCACAGCGCACCGTCCACGCTGCCCGGCCTTCCCTCGGCCCCCGCGCCGCGTAGTGGCCCAACTCGCTGACGAGAAAGGCGAATTCGCGCCGCATCCGGCCTTCTCCGGGGTGAATCCGTGAGGCGCCGGCCCCGGTGAAGGGCGAAACATAGCAGCACATCCCCGGTTAGCAAAACCGGGGATTCTCCGGACTCTTGAACCCGACCCGCCCGGCGTCAGCCCGGGTGTGGATCCGTGTTCCGTTCCCTCTCCCTCTGGAGGTCAATTCCCCATGCGCTCAACCCGCATAGCCGTCTCCCCCGCCGTTCTCGGTGCGCTCGCTCTCCCGCTCGTCGCCGCCACGTCCGCGAGCGCCGCCCCTGCGCAGGCTCCGGCCACTGCGCTGGTCAGCGGCCAGTGCGACCGGCTCGGCCCGTGGAAGGTCGGTACGAAGGCCGTGACGATCCGCTCCAAGACGTCGGCCAAGTCCACCGCCGTCGGCGTGCTCTATGCCGGCCACAAGTTCACGGTCCACAAGACCAGCGGCAATTGGCACTACATCACCGACAAGAACACCGGCGTAAAGGGCTGGGTCTCCGGCTCGTACGTCTACCGCGAGGTCTACACATGCCTCCACTAGGCACCGCACTCCGGCGAATTCACCGGATTCCGCCACCTTCTCTCGGTCGTCGCGGCTGATCAGCACAGCGCGCGTTCTTGTCTCGCCCACGCATTTCCAAGGAAAGGAGCCACGTCGTGCCCGACGACGCCGATGACGTGATGGGCGTCATCACCCAGCAGATCGAGGCCCGCTTCCAGATGCCGCTGGCCGACCTGCGCCGGGCGGTGGCCGCCGCCCCGCACGCCAACAACGACGCCACCGTCGTCGTGAAGTGGTACGGAATGCTCACCGAGGCCCAAGAGGTACTGGAGAAGGCCGAGGACGCCCTCGTCGCAGCCCTCGACAGTGCCCCCGGCGACGTGCTGGACGACTCGGTCATGGCGCTGGCCCACCAGGTCAATGCCGCCGTGGCGGTGCGCGACGGGCGGGCGATGGTCGTACGCCACTACACCGACCCGAACTCCCTGGGCCGTAGGGGACCGGGAGCCTGGCGGGGAGCCGAGGTAGCCCCCCGCCGCAGCCCGGCCCTGCAGACCGCACCGGCGCCGAGCACACCCACGCCGTCCGTACCGGTGCGAGGAGCGGTGCGGTGAGCGTCGTCACCAAGCCCACCAGCCAAGACGAGGCACTGGCCCAAGCCTTCGGCGCCTCGCTGAGCGAGCTGTACGCGCAGGCCGCGGGCCCGGAGGCGTCCGCCGCTCTGACGCGCGCCCTGGAGCTGCGCTCCTGGCTGGCGGTGGCCGAGGAACAGGTCGCCCGGGTCCGCGACCGCATCCACGACGCCACCGCCGCCGACCGGGACATGGGCGAACTGTCCGCCGACGACCTGCGGTTCGACGCGCAGTGGATGGAGGCGGCCCTGTCCGCCCGCGACGGATACGCCACCGCACTGACCGAGTTGCTGCGCACCATGCCACCGCCCGCAGTACGCACCGAACGGCCGGTGCAGCTCGCCCAGCCCAGGCTCACCACCACGCTCCCGCCCGCCCCGGCACCCGCGCGTGCCGGGGCGGTGCGGGCCCGCCGACCGTGAAAGCCCCCGATTGCCCCACACCACCTCCCAGACCATCGCCGAACGCATCGAGGACCTGTACGGCCAGCCGATAGCCGCCCTCGAAGCCCACGCCGACACCCACCCGACCGGCACCATGCTCGCCGCCCTGACGAGCAGCCACACCGATCTGCAGCTCTCCGAGCGCAACATCACCTTCCAGCTCCAGCGGCTGCGTGAACTGGCCCACCCAGAGCGGGAGATCGGCAAGTTCGAAGCAGGTCACCTGCTCGACTGCGCCCGCCGGATCGCCGAATCCGTCGCCACCCGGGACGCCCACGCCAAGACCGTCAGCGCCGTCCTCGCCGGCCTGCACCGCGTCCCCGCCACACCATCCCCGCCGTCGGCGGCCCCCGCCGCACCCGCCTCCGCTGCGGCGCCCGCTGCCACCCGCACCCGCTGATCCACCTGCCCCGCCCTAGGAGTTACCCCCTTGGCCACCACCGGTCTGCCCCGCTCCACCCAGGTCGACGTCGCCCGCGTCACCGAGTCGCTGGAGATGATCACCCCGCTGTGGAGCGTGTGGATCCTGATGACCCTGTCCACCCAGCCCCTGCGCTACGCGGAGATCAAGCCGCGCCTGCCCTGGCTGAATGACGGCACGCTCCACCCCAAACTGCGCAAGCTGTCCGACGCCGGGCTGGTCGAGCGCACCGAAGTCTCCCAGGGACACGTCACCTACGGCCTGACCGGGCGGGGCGCCGATCTGCTGCCCGTCCTCACCGTGATCGCTGCCTGGGGCGAGAGCCACCTGGAAAAGCCCCTGGCGAAGAACAAGGACACCGGGAAGCTGGAGCCGCTCGCCACGGTCGCGCCCGCACAGAACATCGAAGACACCCTCGCGCTGATCGGCCCCCGTCACGCCACGCCGATCCTGTGGGCGCTCAAGGAACGCGGCGCCTCCAGCGCCAAGGCGCTGTCCGCCGCGGCGATGCCCAGCTACCGGCTCAGCAACGTCTACCCCCAGGTGGACCGCCTGGTCTCCGACGGCCTGGTCCGCAAGGACGGACGCGTCTACGAGCTGACCGCCAACGGCCACGCGCTCGCCCCCGTCTACCGGGCTCTGAGCGCCTGGGCAAAGGGGAGCTCGCTCGCCGACGCCGACACCCACCCCCTGTGGGGCCAAGCTCCGGCGCAGACGCAGGCGAAGTCCGGACCGTGGCTGACCACCCAGCCCCGCGTACCGGCACCCGCCACTCCCGCGCCCGCCGCCACGCCCCCGGCTCTGTCCGCCCAGTCCCCGGCCGCGCCGGCCACCGCCTGGAAGGGCGGCGACCTGTTCTCGCACCAGATACCGGCGCGCCCCATCGCCCTTCCGCAGGCAGGAGGGCCGCGCCGATGAGCCGCGTCACCACCACCGACCACCCGCAGGCGCGCCGGGCGATCAGGGCGCTGTCCCTGCCCGCACTGATCCGCCTGGTCACCGAGATCGACGACAACGGCCCCATCAGCCGCCGCCGCGGCAGCCTGCAGAGCACCTTCGACGATGTGGCCATCAACCAACTGCGCCACGCCATCGACCGGGCCCGCGAGTTCGGCCTCGTCCACGGCGATGAGCACGAACGAGTCCGCTACCGCCTGACCGACAGCGGCGAGGAACTGGCCGAGGTGTACGACACGGCCGCCCGCTGGGCCCGCACCCACCAATTCCCCACGGTGGCCAGTGACTTCGTCACCCGAGTCCAGCGCACCCTCGACCTGCTCGGCCACGCAGCGGCTCTCGCACACGGCGCCGCCCGCCTCGGCGAGGCGAGCGGACTGGCGGTCCCTGGAGATGCGGTCCTCGACCGTGAGGCCATCGCCGCCCTCGACGGCCCGCGGAACGTCCTGACCGCCTGGCTTAAGGCGCATGCGTACGTCCTGCACCGCACGGCCCTCCACTCCTCCCACGCGGCGGATGAGTGGGAGCCCGCTGCGTGAGATCGAGTGTCGGACCCCGGCATGCCCGCCGGCCGGTCCCCACCCTGCTGCGCGGCATCTACCTGCCCCGCAGCATGGATGCTGGCGCCTTCGCGATGACGACGTACGGCATCCCGTTGCTGGTGCTCGCCACCACCAACTCCGCGTCCCTGACCGGGCTGGCGTTCGCCCTGGAGTGGGTGCCGCGCCTGGGCGCGTTCGCCGTCGCCGGAGCGATGGTCGACCGCCACGGCACCACCCGCGTTCTGCGCACAGCCTCAATGCTGCGGGCCGTGGTGGTCGTGGCCGCCGCCCTCGCGCTGCCGCACCTGGAGGCCGGGCTGGCCACCACGGTCGCCGTCCTGCTGCTCGCCGCCTCGACCGGCGTGCTCACCGAGTTCTCCTACATCGCCGCCGAGACGGCGGGCGGCGTCGCCAGCCGCCAGGCCGGAGACCAAGCCCACCGCGTGCAGTCGGTCCTCCTGGGCATCGACCAGGTCGCCACCCTGGCCGGCCCCGCCGTCGCCGGCCTGCTGCTGGAGCGGGCCGGGGCGGCCGGGATGCTGGTCACGATCGCCGCCTTCTCGCTGCTGGCGTCCGCCCTCGCCCCTCGGCAGCACGTCACCAGGACCGAGATGCCGCAGCCGGTCCTTGCGGGGCTGCGCACCGGATGGACAACGCTGCGCTCGCTGCCCGCGTTGGGCTGGCTGGTCTGCGGACTGACCCTGTCCAACCTCGCCATCGGCCTGCTCCAGGCCGCCGCCCCCGTGATCGTGGTGAAGGAGTTCGGACACTCCAGCGCGGACGTGGGCCTCATCTGGTCGGTCGCCGCCGTCGCCTCCCTGATCACGGTCGCGGTGTGCCGCCGCGCCATCGACCGCTTCGGCCTGTGGCCCGTCGGCGCGCTCTCCGCCACCGTCGCGGCCTGCGGGTGCCTGGCCGTCTCCCTCACCCACACCTACACCGCCTACCTCGTGCTGATCGCGGTGCTCATGGCCGGCGAGGGCGGCATGACGGTGGTGCTGCGCACCCTGCGCTCCCACCTCATCCCGCAGCAGGTGTTCGGCGCCACTCTCTCCCTGACGATCCTGCTGCTCCTGATCCCGTTCCCGCTGGCCGGCGTCCTGGTCGCCACGGTGCCGCCCGCCCTGCTCGGTCATGTGATCACTGCCTGCGCGGTGCTGCAGGCCCTGGGCCTGGGCCTCGCCTTCGTCCGCCTGCGCACGCTCCCCGGCCTTCACGCCCGTCTCGCCTGACTCCCTGCCCTTTCGCCCTGGAGATCCACCCCATGCCCATGCCCATGCCCGCCGCCGCCCAGACGGTCATACCGGTCGCCCGCCCCTCTTCCCGTGCGGGGGCCAGGCCCACCATCACCGAACAGTTTCTCGCCTTCGATGCCGAACACCCCTACGTCTACCGGGCTCTGGAGCGGCTGACGGTCGAACGGCTGGCCGCCGGGGCCACCCGCATCGGGCTCAAGGAGCTGTTCGAGGCCCTGCGCTGGCGACTCCCGCAGGGGCTGCGCGGGCTCAACAACAACTACACCGCGCTGTATGCGCGGCAGCTGGTCGCGGACCACCCCGAGTGGGCCTCCGTCTTCGAGCTGCGCCGCCGACGCACCTCCTGAACCGGCCCCGCCGTGCCCGAACTGCCCCTTAGCTGCTTCCTTTTGGAGAGTCCTTGCCCACCATCCTTGTCGTTTCCGCCGCCGGTCCGGAGGCCGAGGCATACCGCGGCTACTGCCTCGAAGCCGTCGCCGCCCGGTACGACGTCGTCCTGATCACTCCCGCCGTGCCCACCTGGGAGCGGGAGTTCATCGCCGACTTCGAGATCGCCGATCCCGACGACGCCCAGGCGCTGGCCGCCGCCGGTCAGGCCCTGGCCGAGCGGCACGAACTGGCCGGGGTGGCGACATGGACCGAGTGGTACCTCGTCCAGACCGCGCGCCTGGCACGGCGCCTTGGCCTGCCGTCGAACAGCCCGGAGGTGATGGAGGCCGCCCGCAACAAGGCCACCGCCCGCACCCTGTTCGCCCGCCACGGCGTCCCCTCCGCCGCGTCGATGACCGTGCGCTCCCTGCTGGAGGCGGCGCTCGCTGCCGAGACGATCGGCTACCCGATCGTGCTCAAGTCCGCCGCCCGCGCGGGCAGCATCGGCGTCATCCGCGTCGACCGCGCCGAAGAACTGCCCCACGCCTTCGAGTTCGCCGCCACCGGCGCCCTCGACGGCATCGAAAGCACCAAGTTGCTCGTGGAGGAGTACCTCGACGGACCCGAGGTCTCCGTCGAGTGCGTCACCCACCGCGGCTACACCACCGCTGTGGCCGTCACCCGCAAGACCCTCGGCAAGGCGCCGTTCTTCGAGGAAGTCGCCCACAGCGTGGACGCCGCCGACCCACTGCTCGACCAGGTGGTGTCCGTCGCCACCGCCGCCATCAAGGCGCTCGGCATCACCGACGGCGTGAGCCACGTCGAGATGCGCCTGGTCGACGGCCGCCCCCGCCTGATCGAAGTAAACGCGCGCCTCGGCGGCGACATGATCGGCCACCTGGTCCAGCTCGCCACCGGCGTGGACCTGGCCCGCGCCGCCGCCGACACCGCCTGCGGCCAGGCCCCCGACCTCACCCGCACCCGCCACGGCGCCGCCGCGATCCGCCTGCTGTACCCGAGCGCCTCCGGCACCCTGACCCACTGCCACTTCGACGACGGCTTCGCCGCCCGCACCCCGTGGCTGGAGCGGGTCGTCTTCCAGCGCATCGTCGGCGACACCGTCGTCCTGCCGCCCGCCGGCGACATGTTCAGCGCCCGCGCCGGGTTCCTGATCACCACCGCGTCCACGGCCGAGATCGCCCAGGCGCGCGCAGGCGAGGCCCTCAGCCACCTGACCGTCGCCGTCGAACCTCCGCGGTCCGCGTCCACCGCGTAACTCGCGCGCACCGCCTGCACCCTTCACGACGTTCGTCGCGCCCTGCCCGCTGAACAGGAACCACCGTCATGCCCCAGCCCTCCCGCCCCTCACCGTCCGAGCGCCGCTCCCTGCTCCTGAACGACGTCGCTCACATGGGCGCCACGACACTCCAGCCGCTCCTGCAGGACAGCTTCCGCAACCTGGTTACGGCCGCCATCGCGGACGCGACCGGTCACCTGCCCCGCAGTTCCCGCAAGCTGCTGCACGGACCGCACTTCCGCGACGACCTCGTCGACGCGCTGCGCTGGGCCGAGGGCGAGATACAGGTCGCCTCCGAACGCATGACCTGGACCGGTGACCCGCGGGCCGAGCGCACCCTGCGCCAGCTCCAGCAGATCGGCTCAGCCCTGGCCCAGGCCCGCGCCGAAGAAGCCGACCGGCGCCGCACCGAAGACCACGCCTCCGCCGGACACCAGGTGGACACCGACTCCGCCGCCACAGCCCGCCTCTGGCTGCGCAGCGCCCACCCCAACCGCTTCGAGCAACTCCTCGCCCAGGAATACGCCGCGACCCAGCTCGAGCCACCCGCCCAACGGTCCGCTCCGGCCGACGTGTTCGACGCCATCGAGTGGGGCGCGAGCGAGGGCCTGCTCTTCGCCACCATGACCCCGGTCGTCCACGACCTGCTCGCCAAGAGCCCCCTCGCCTTCCGTAACACCGTCGCCGCCGATGCGCGGGAGCAGGACGAGCGCAACGTCGAACTGCGCCACCCCTTGCTGCTGCGTCGCTGGCGCACCGCGCTGGACGAACTGGCCGAGATGACCGCCCCGCTCGCCGGGGCCACCAGCCCCACCCAGCTCGGCTCGCTCACCACCGATCTCGACGTCATGCCGCGGCAAGCCGCCTTCGCCGTCCTCAATGCCCGCCGGTTCCTTGTCGCCGTCCACCAGCGCACCGCCGAGAACACCCGCGTCGCCCGCCAGTACGCCCAGACCATCACCCAGCGCGAGCAGGACGAACCCGACCACGCCGAACACCGCCGCCTCTTCGACCAGGCCCTGCACCGTCTGGCCGACGAACACCCCGTCGGCTACGACCACATCCGCCACCGGCTGCGTCCCTTCGAGACCAGCCCCGGACGACTGGATATGTCCGTCCTGAACGCCGACCAGCGCGGCGTGCTCAAGCGCCAGGTCCTCGCCGAACTCGCCCCTTCCCAGGTGTCACCGTACCTGTCCACGGCCGTCGCTCCGCCAAGGCCGGCCACGCCCACCGCGCGCCCGCCAGCCGCCCGCTGACCTCCCACCCGACCCCGACGGATGTGCCCATGACCGACCCCACCCCGATCGAGGGAGATGTCTACGTCTTCCCGCGCTACCTCGCCGGCCTTGGCGGGATCGGCGATCCCAGCTTCGAGCCCGTCAAAGAGTGGCCGCACCACCATCTCGACGACGGACCGTGCCAGCTCCTCATCGCCTCTCCGGACCACCGCATCAAGATCGGCTGGTTCGGCGACGACTTCGACGTGTGGAAGATCAGCGCCGCCAAGGACGCCGTCTCCGCATCCCGTTGGACGGCGAGTATCAGCGACAAGATGCCGCCGGAGATCGTCCGCGACTTCATCGACGCCCTGGCCGGCGAGTGGGATGAGGACAGCGAGAGCTTCCTGGCGGACCACTCATACAAGTGGACCGATGCGGTCCAGCCCCTGCTGGACGCGGGCTGGGAACGCAAGCCGCTCGCCCGCGGCTTGATCGAGGTCGTCTCACCGGACCAGATGGCCGGCGCGAGCATCGACGTCGTCAGCGGCGATCCCGACGCCGAAGTGGTGACGCTGTGGGCCGGACCTGACGTACGGAGTTCTCGTGCTCAGGCGAACTTCACCGCACGCACCCCGAAGAGGCTGATCGCCGCGATGGCGGCCTCCTTTGTCGCACCGGCCCCCATCGCCCGCTACCAGGCCGACCTGAGCCCCCGGCTCGCTCAACTCGCCCAGCTCACCCCCGTCGAGCTACCGAAGCCTCCCGCGCCCACCCCGCTCGACGTCCAGCAGACCGCCGCCCGCCGCCCGCCCGCGCTCGGCACGCGCAGCGTCCCCCGCTGGAGCACCACCACACTCCCACCGGCCGTGGCCGGTGCCGCCCTGCCCGCCCGCCGCCGCTGAGGACCCGCCCATGTCGACCGACCCCTTCACCAACCTCGACCCCGGCCAGCAGGTGAAGGTCCTGCCCCGCCACCTGGCCGGCCCCGGAGCCGTCGACCTCACTACGGTCTGGCCCTTCCCCGAGGACTGGTCCGTGCACCAAGCCGACGACGGAGCAGCCCTTGCCACCAGCCCCTGCCTGCGACTGGTCGCCAGCCTGGCCCCCGATGGCGACAGCCCGCGCAAGGGGAAGTGGACGGTCACCGACAATCGCGCCCCGTTCGGCCCCGCGGCCTGGCAGGTCACCTTCGACGCCACCACCCCTGTTGAGCTGCTGCACGACTTCCACAGCGAACTGGTCGACCTCTACCTCGAAGACCGCCAGAGCGGCCAGGGCCGACTGCTGGAGGACAACACCCCGCCGCAGGAGGCGTACATGCAGCTCCTCGCCCGCGGCTGGAGCCACGAGATCAAAACCGACGGCACCCAGTTCTTCCGTGATCCCGAGTCCCTCGGCGTCGTACGGCACCGTTACGCCATCACCGGCGCCGACTCACCCACCTGGTCGGCCTCGGGCGGATACCCGAGCGAGCCCTACTGGCGCGCACGGTTCTCCTACGGCACGCCCACCACGCTGGCCGCCGCCTTCACCGCCTCCCTGGTCTCCACGGAACCGGTAAGCCGCGCGGTGAAGGACGTCCCGTTCCACACCCGACGCCACCTGTACGTCGCGGCGACGACCCCGGCGCAGCAGACGCCCGCCTCCTCGCCACTCCCCGTGCCCCCTGCGCTCCCCGGCCCGAACCGGACCCGCTGACCAACCCCTCGCCCCAGCAACTCCGCCCTCTACCTGGAGAGTTCCTACTTGCACACCCGACCCGCCCGCCTTCTGCCGACCGCGGCCCTCACCGTCGCCGCCACCGTGACCGGATCCCTGGCCTGGGCCCCAACCGCCTCCGCCCAGACCCCGGATCCGACCCCGTCCGCCTCCACCACGCCCGCCCCGCGCAATGCCGCCGAAGGCGGAGGCGTCGCCATCCTCAAGAAGGACCCGGGCGGCGACGTCCTGCCCGGCGCGTCCTTCACCCTCTACGACGCCAAGGGCAAGGAAGCCGGGAGCGGCAAGACCGACGCCGAGGGCCACCTGTCCTTCAAGGACCTGGCGCCGGGCGTCTACCGGCTCAAGGAAGTCTCCAGCGGCAGCCCGCTGCACGACGTCGTCGAGGACCAGGACGTCATCGTCACCCCCGGCACCGACGCCCCGCTCACCATCATCGACCCGTTCAAGCCCGCCTACGTCCTACTGAAGGCCAAGGACGACAAGACCGGCAAGCTCCTGCCCGGCGCCACCGTCAACATCGGCACCGGCGACAAGACCCTCCTTACCCTGACCACCGGCGACAAGGGCACCGCCACCGCCAAGCTCCCCGTCAACAACCGCACCGGCACCGACTTCTGGGTCAAGGAGACCAAGGCGCCCGCGGGGTATGACCTCTACAAGGGGCAGCGCGAGTTCAAGGCCAAGCCCGGCGACCCGGTCACCGTGACCGTCACCAATGCCAAGACCCACACCACCCCGCCGAGCCCCGATCCCACGGACAAGCCCACCGACAAGCCGACCGAGAAGCCCACCGACAAGCCGACGGACAAGCCGACGGACAAGCCCACGGAGAAGCCGACGTCCGGCGGCTCCGGTGACGACGGCACGCCGGAGCCGACACAGAAGCCGACCGGCTCCCCGGCCTCCGACGAGACCGCATCGAGCACCACGGCCCCCGAGCCCGACGGCTCCCTCGCCCACACCGGCGCCGACGCCACGCCGTGGCTGCTCGGCGGCGCCGGAATCCTCCTGGCCGCCGGCGGAGGCGCACTCCTGGCCGCACGCCGACGCCGTACGGACGACTCCGACAACGACACCTCCACCGAGAGCTAACAACACGCCCCTCGAATACGGCCCCCGGACTTCGCTTCGCGAATCCGGGGGCTTCGTCGTGTCCAGCGCAGGCAATAGTCTCCACCCATGACTCACGCGCGGATGGGGTTGGTGGAACTGCTCACCGACCCCCACACCTGCGACCACCACTCTTGTCGAGATGCTGCTGTGATGTGGTTCGAGCCCTGCGCCGGCCCCGACGACGGCCGCCGCTTCTACGCGTGTGATGGTCATGTGGGGCTGTTCGCCCAGAGTGTGGCTACGGCGTCGGCGGCGGCCGGAAAGGTCGTCTGAAAGGGGTGACGGGAGTCGGCCCCCAGCGGCAACCCTCTCGACCGATCACAGCTTCGTCCCTCCGTGTGATTAGGCTGCCGCGGTGACCGAGTCCTTGCCGTTCCCCGGCGACCCCTCCGAGCTGCACCTGCGCATCGGCTACGCCGACATGCTGAGTGACACCCCCCCACGCGGACGCGTTGGAAGAGTGGAGCGTGGAGATCCTCCACCGTCGCCGGGTGCACGACGGCAGCCGTTGCCCGGCGGCGCCCGGCGCGTGCGAAGCAGAACACTGCCCGGCGCACACCGTGAGTGACAGCGCGGCCGGTTCGATGACCTTCTTCCGCGTGCACCTTGACCGCGGGCGCAACGCGTTCGCGGCCATGGAGGAGGAGTCGGAGGACCTCTACGAGATCGCCCAGGTCCTCCTCGACCCCGCCACCGGCTACTACACGGACGAGGTCAGCGAGCTACTGGAGTACAACGGCTCCGCCCTGCTCGTCATGGACCGCGTCACCCTGCACGAGGAATGGAGGGGGCACGGCCTGGGCGTGATCCTCGCCGCAGAGGCCATCTTCCGGCTCATGCCCGGATGCCGAGCCGTGGCGTGCTCGCCCGGAGTCTCCGACCTGAGCGCGGACAGCCTGCGGAACGAAGCCGAGTGGGACCGCGTCACAACCAAGATCGCCAGAGGGTGGGAGCAGCTCGGGTTCCTCCCGTACCGGGACAACGTCTTGGTCCTGTCGCCCACCTCACTGGTCCTGGAGGACCAGCGAAGCCAGCTCCGCCGCAGGCTCGTGGAACTCGGGGCCGCCTGGTCGGCGGCAACACGCGCATAGGCGAAGGCTCGACCGTCTGCCCGGTGCCTGCGGCAGTCGGTTTCGGCAGTTCGCCGGGGGCAGACAGGAAAGATCGCGAAAGGACTGGTGGAAGCCGCCAGGGGCATGTCAACGTAGACGACCTTCCCCGAAACCCCAGGTCAGAGAGGTGATGCCCGTGACCGTGGACGCGTCCACACCCGGATTCTCCACCACTACCGAGGCGCTGCGGCTGCGCTCGTGGCAGCTGGGCCCCGGCCAGCCGACGATGGTCACCGACCTGTTCAAGGCGGAGTTCTTCAACCTCGTCGTGGACGACCGGGCCGATGTCCACGTCAGCAGCAAGGACGGCCGCTTCTACCTCGGATGGTTCCCTCTGGGGCGCCCCGGCACCGACGGCGACGGCTGGACGCTGGCGGTCACCGGTACCGCCAAGGTCCCCGGCTACCGGATCTGCTTCGACACCGAAACGCCGGCGGAGATCGTCGCGGCTACGGTCCAGCGCGTGCTGGCCACCTCCCGGCCGCTGTGAGCCCACTGCCACCGCGCGGCTCGTATCTGCCGCTCACGTACGGCACGTACCCTGCCCTCGGCCCCTGGTGGGGCGCCCGTTACTACAAGGAGAACACCTTGGCCCCGGAGCTGACCGTCGGCGACCTGCTGGAGAGCCTGTCCGCCAGCGACCGCGACGTGGTGGTCCGTTTGTGGATCAACCCCTTCGCCCGCACGGCCCGCCGCCTGGGCGGCGTGGTCCCCACCCGTGACGACGCCGACCGGCCGGTGGTGTTCATCGCCGAAGCCAAGGGCACCGAGCCGCTCGACACACAGCCCGAGCCGACCGTCGGCGACTTGCTCGACCAGCTGGCGGCCTGCGACCGCGCCGCCGTCGTGCAGCTCGCCATCAACCCCGACTTCCCGATGGCCCACCGTGCAGGCCCCGTTACCAGTGCCCGCGACGAAGAGGGCCGTCCCGTGCTGTTCCTCACCGAGCCGGAGGAGGCCGAGCAGTTCGGCCCCCTGCAACCTGACGTCGCGGTCGCGCTGACCTGGCACGAACCGACCGAGGCCCCGCCGCGCCGCCGGCGCGGCACCCGCCCCAGCGGCGGGCAGTGAACCACCCCCGAGCCCACGGAGGCGCCCCTGCACCCGCACCATCCCTCTGACTCCTCCTACCCCGCCGCCTCGCCGGACCCGGTGCACTGGGTCACCCCGCGCCATCTGGCCGGCGACGACGACGCCCTCGCCGAACGGATCGGCGACACCCTGACCGGTCTTGGCTGGCGCATGTGGCCGACCGCCCGCGACACCCTGCTGTATGTGAGCCCGGACGAGCTGCGCGGCGCCGAATGGATCCTGGCCAGCAGCCCGTTCACGCTCGGCGGCCTGCGGGTGGCCTTGCAGATCTCCGCCCGCCCGGACGCCGCCAGCGCCCTGGTGCAGTGGAACGCCTACTTCACCACCGGCGTTCCGCACGAGGCACTGCACGACTTCCTCGTCGCGCTCGACGCCAGCACGGTGCCCGATTCCGGCTTCGAGGAGCCCGAGGCGGTGGTCACGGCGCTGAGCGCGCAGGGCTGGATCCGTGACGTGGACCGCCCCCGCACCGCCGCCACGGACCCGGGCTTCGCCTCGCACGTCTCGCTCGAGATGCTGCCGGACCTGATCGCCGACGCCGACCTGCGGGAGGACCTGATGGGCTGGCAGGCATGGGCCGAGCCCACGTTCGGCGCCCCCTACCTGTGGTGCGCGAACTTCAGCCCGAGTGTCCCCAACGAGCTGGTCGCCGCATTCGCTTCCTCGCTTGCCTCCCCGGTCCCGGTGGCACGCCACCGGCTGCCGCAGAGCGCGGAGAAGCGCCTCACCATCGTCCACCGCGGCTGACTCGGAGCCCGGCACGCGAACGGCGCCGCGTCGTTCGCGTGCCGCGTTCGTGCCTCAGCCTTCGGAAGAGGTGTCCTTCGCGAGCCCGCTCCCTGCTTCCGGCGCGCAGTGCTGCGAGCGCTGCGGCTCCGTCGGCTTCCTCGCCCGCAACCGCGACCTCGCCCCCGTGCCCGCCTGGTGCATCAGCTGTCACGAACGGGCCCACACCACCCAGGCCCGCGCGGGTCATCCCTGTGAGGACGACTGTGCCCTCACCACCTCTTCACCAGTGGGCTTGTGCGCCGTACGCGCCTGACCGCCCTGTCCCCGCCGCCTACCTCACGGAGGTCCCTTGTCCCTGCCGCTGATCCGGCTCGCCATCGGCCGTACGAACGGCACCGCCCACTACGGCGCCCTGCTCAATGGCGCCCAGCCGCTGACCGTGTGCGCCACGCACTCGCCCGACCTTCAGCCCATCGGCGAGAACACGGCGCACACCCTGTGCCAGAGCTGTACGCGCGCCTGGCTCATCCTCACCACGGCGCCGCACCCCGGCGGCGAGCCGGACTTCCGCCCTGCCGCAGGCGCGGGCAAGAGCGCCGCCGCGCACCGGCCGATCCCCGGGCACCTGCTCGGCTACTGCGGCAAGTCGCTGGATGACCGGTCGTCCACCGCGCGACGCGTGTGCGCCAACTGCACCGGGCTCCACGCCGCTCTTGACCGCTTCCACAACACCGTCGGCCAGCTGGCGCTGCCCGACGCAGAGCCGTGCCATGTCGACGACGCTCTGCTGTGGGCCCCCAAGGGCCGCGGCAACCTCGTCACCGGCCATCACCGCGACGCGGCCACCGGCACGGCGTACTGCGGACAGCCGCTGGATCGTCCCAACCCCGGGGCCCAGTCGTGCGCGCCCTGCCGACACCGTTGGGAGGAGACCGAGGTGCTGCGACAGATCCAGACCCTGCCCCGCTTGCGGGAGGAGACGGCAGGCTGGCAGGACCGGACACGGGACGTGCTCGACGACACGGCCGCCGCGCTGGAACCCGGCGACGCCTACACCCTCTCCGGGTGCGCCCAGCGCCACCATGTGGCGGAGGTCCTCGGCCGCGGCACCGCCGGGCCCACCGAACTGCTTGTCTACCTCACCGGCGAGGACCGCCTCTGCGAGGTCCGCCTGCGCCGTGAGCGCCTGGTCGCCGTGGAGCGCCCCGGACCGGCAAGGCCGACGCGTGAACTGTAAGCGTCAGAGCAGGCGTTGACCCACCCCGTAGCCCGGCAGGCCCTTGGCCCGCCGGGCTTTTGTCGTACGCGCAGTGATATTGGCCCTTGGAACCCGAGGGAAGCGGTGATCTGATGAGCCCATGATCATGTCGCTCCGTCCTGACCCTCGTGAGCAGACCGTCTGGCCCGGATCGCGTCCGTCGCTGTGCGGCCTTCTGAAATGGATGGCTTCCGACACCTACCACTGGCTCGGTGACGGCTACGGACCACATTCTCCGCCGCCCGGCGAAGAGACCTTCACGGACGTCCATGTCCGTCATCTGCGTCAGGCCATGGGCAGTCGCGTCAAAGTCATCCAGTTCAACAAGGAGCAGGAGAGTTTCAACGGGGCGGACTGGGAACTGTGGATTCACAACCGGTCTCACGGACTGGGGTTTCGGATCCAGGCCAAGAGGGAGTCCAAAGAAGGGCAATACGGGTTCCGCTACTGGTTGAAGGAGCGTGACGCGTTCCAGTGCGACCTGCTCATTCACGACGCGCTGGTGGCTGGATGCATTCCGGTGTATCTCCTGTACAACCACGAGGCGTGGGCGATCCGAAAGGACGCGGCGCAGATGCTGTGCGGGCATACGGCCCCTGACCTTTCGCACTACGGCTGCTCGCTCCTCTCAGCCCACCACGTTCAGGCGCAACTCTTCGGCCAGGCTCTCGGCGTCAGTCGCTGGATTTCCCATGTGCAGCTCAGGGAGATGTCTGCGCCGTGGAATCAGGTGCTGTGCGATCTGAAGGGCAAGTCCGGTGCGCGAGGCCCTCGTGGCACCGGCATGCTGAAGGCCATCCAGCGTCGGGCCGAGGGCATGGAGCGCTCCGGATGGGCGACGCTGCAGAGCGTCGACCGTGGCGATTTCGCTTCCCCGAGTCACGCCTGCGGAGGGACGCCCGAGGTCAGCGTCGGGTCCTGGCTCGGTGATGCGACGGACGGAGAGGTCCGCGAGCCGGTACTCCGGGCGCTTCCGGAGCGCGTGCTCGGTTTGCTGGAGGCGGACCCTCTGCGCCCGCCGGAGCAGCCGATCCCCACCCGCGTGGTGGTGCTGTACGACGTGACCGATGGAGAAGAGACCGTGAACCACCTCGTGGGGTGCGTGCGTTGCTAGCGGCAGATGGCGATACGGCGGTGCCCCGGTCGCTGCTGGGCAGCGGCCGGGGCACCGTCCTCGGAGGCGGGGCTTAGCGGGACTGGATCTTGGCGAGCGCCTTGTCCAGGTGGGCATCGACGAGGGCCGGGGAACCGGCGACGATGACCACCACGGTGCCGGTGCGGATCGCCGTCTGCTTGACGACGCTGCGCTGTCCGCCGGCGGAGTAGGTGAGCAGCTGGCTCCACTGCTCCTCGCCGAGCTGGGGAGCGGTGGTGGCCTGGGTGGTCATGTCGATGGCGGTGCTGCCCGAGACGACCTGGTACTTCGGGCAGGAGGCCATCGCGTTGAAGATGTGGCCGACGCCGTCGGACAGCTTGGGCGCGGTGTCGCTGTAGAGCTCCTCGCTCACCTCGGAGGTGCCACCAGCGCCGTACGTGAACGCGGCCTTCGCCTTGCGCGGGAAGTCGAGGCTTCCGCCGGTCGCCGCGTCCCCGCCGAGCTTGGCCAGCGCGGGGCAGCCGATCACCGTGACGTCGTCATTGTGCTGGGCGCGCTCCGCCTTGCGTACGTAGCCCTCGCCCAGGTCCTGCTCCGTCAGGAGCCGCTTGCTCAACGCGGCCGAGGACAGCGGCGTGGCCCCGGCGGCGTAGCTTCCACCGCGGGACGAGGAGGCCGCCGCAGGCGAAGTCCCCGAGGAGCCGTGGCTGTCGTCGGAGCAGCCTGTGAGGGCGAGTGGGGCGAGGGTGGTCAGGACGAGAGCGGTCGTGGTGTGGCGACGCATGCGGAACCCCTTTTGATGTACGGCGCGGAAGGTCTGACTTGGGCCGACACGCGATCCGCTGCCGGCGGGGGAGGGGTTGCGGGGTCAGTGGCCCAGATGGCGCAGGCCGTCGTCCAGCGTGGGGTGGAAGTGGTCCACCGGACCGGAGTTGCGGTTGTACCAGGCCGGGTCCAGGCGCGGCTCGGCGGTGTTGTGGCCGGCGCGGCAGCGCAGCCAGATCGTGTCGTCGCGCATGCTGAAGACGATCCAGTCCCGGTACGCGCCGCACTGCGGGCACTCGCGTACCTCGCCGTCGATGACGAGCGGCTGCTCCCAGCGCATCATCAGGCCCTCGACCTCGTGGCGGGAGGGCACACGAAGGTCCGGCGGCGGGAAGTCGGGCACCTCCCCGATGCCCTGGGCGGGCGGCGCCGGCTCGGCGGCCGGGCTGGCGAAGTCGGGCGCCTGCCAGGTCGCGTGCATCTGCAGCATCGCCTGGCCGGCGAGCTGGGCGTCACGGAACTCGCGGTCCGCGCGTCGTCGAAACATTCGTCCCCCTCTTCGTCGTTCATCGGCCACACGGAGAGTGCCCCAAGCCCCTGACCTGCTGCAACTTGCGGATTCAGGAATCATCTCGCCTTCCTGGGCCGGTTGTTGCGCCCGGTGGAGGGCCGCTTCGGCCGCCCGGCGCTCTGCGGCGTGGTCGTGCCGACCTCGGGCATGGCGGAGGCGTCGGCGGGCAGGTCGGCCAGGCGGCGCAGCCGCCAGACCAGGACATCGCTGACCGACTCGGCGGTGTCGAGTTCGCGGCGGGCGACGGCCTCGGCGAGCAGGGCGGCGGGCTCATGGCCGGCGGCTTCGGCGTCGGCGAGGGTGGCGGCGAGCGCGTGCCAGCCGGGCTCGGCGAGGATCTGCTCGGCCAGCTCCGGCACCGCCTGGCGAAGGTGGGCCGCCTGGCGGCGCTGGAGCGGTTGGGAGAGACGGCGGCCACGGTGGCGCAGCACGGCCATCGGATGCTGGGCGGCGGACTGGTAGGCGGCGCGCAGGTGTTCGGCGGCCTGGCGGGCGGCAGCGGCCTGCTGGGCGTGGTTCTTCTTGCCGTGCCAGTGAGCTGCGGCGATGACCAGGAAGGCGACCATGTCGATCACCATGGCGGTGGTGGCGCCGTCCTCGCCTCGGCCCTGGGCAGGTCCGCCGTAGATGAGGTCGCGGGCGGCCTGGCGCAGGGCGCGGTCGTGCCCGCGCTCGGCTCGTACGTGGGAGCGTGAGGCGCGCTCGAAAGCCCGTGCCGCTTCACTGAGTTGCTTGCGGGTGTGGGCGGCGGAGGTTTTGGTGAGGGCGTCGAGGACCTCGCCGGCCGCCGCGATGTGGGCTGCGGCCTGACGGTCGTCGCCGTGGTCGATGATCAGGATTGCCTGCCAGGCAGCGGCTGCCGCACGGCGCCGTGCCCGTGCCGGACCGCTCGGCGCGCTGGCGCGATCGTCCGGCCCGGCGGCGACGTCGTGCTGGGCGGCCAACCAGCGTTCGCGGATACGGGGCAGGGAGAGGTCGGGGGCGAGTTTGGAGCCGGGATAGAACACTGGCTCACCGTCCCTGTTGTGGTCGTCAGCCAGCGCGACCTTGTAGCCGAGCAGGTCACCGGAGGGCGCGAGGCGCTTGCGGACGAGCAGCCCGGCGGCGGCCAGCCGGTCGAAGAACTCCTCATCGCTAGTGGCGCCGGCCACGGCCCGGCGGACGGTCTCGCGCAGCTCCTCGCGAGCGGTCTGCTCACGGCCTTGGCGTTCGGCCTTGTGGCGCTCGGCGCTGGTGGGCCTCTTCGCGGCGGTGCCGTCCCCAGGATTGACCCGCTGCAAGTCGTATTCGACCTCAAGGAGCCGGGCCTCAGCCTGGGCGCGTTTGCCGGAGAAATGGTGATCGGGACGGCGGCCGTCCTCGCGTACGAGGGTCGCGATGATGTGGATGTGGTCATCGGCGTGCCGGACGGCCGCCCAGCGGCAGCCCGCCCCGTCGCCGGGATCGATGCCGGTCGCGGCCACCATGCGGCGCGCGATCTGCCCCCACTCCTCATCGGACAGGATGCGGTCCTCGACGGCGTTGCGTACGGACAGATGCCACACGTGCTTCTCGGGGCGCTGGTCGGGGTTGAGGAGCTGCAAGGGCTGGTCGAGGAGCTGCTGGAGGTCTCGCTTCGTCGCGCCCGGGTCACGGCCGGGGTCGGGAGCCATGCCGTCGAAGGAGGCGACCAGGTGCGGGTCGATGTGCTCCTCGCGCGTGCCCTTGCCGTAGAGGTACTTGAGCAGCCCGTGGGTGTCGCTGCCTTGCTTGTGCACCTTGGGGATCAAGCCGCCTCACCTGCTTGCCGGTTGGCGACCCGGTCAGCGGCAACCTGCACCGACCTGGCCGCCCGCTGAATGTCTGCGATGACCGCCGCCAGGTGAGGAACCTCGCCACCAGAGTTGAGGGCCTTGGCGACTTGGTTGAGGTTGCTGCCGGCCCAGCCGAGCTGCCGGCGCGCGGCGAACAGCTCAGTGAGCACATCGCGTTCGGTGGCAATGGCCACGGCGGTGCGCGACTGATCGCGGGACATGGCCAGGCCGGAGTACGCGAGGAAGCCCGCCGTGCTCATGCCGACGGCGTCTGCACCCCTTTGGATGAGAGCGTGCTCGGTTTCGTTGAGGCGGACGCTGTGGGCGCGGCGCTGCTTCTTGTCGCGCGGGCGTGACTTCCCCTTGGACCGCCCGGAACGGGCGGGCCCTGGCTGCGATCCGCCCTCGGTCGCAGCCCTCCCGACCTGCGCCTCCTGGCGCTGGTCGGGCCCCGCCACCCCTGGGGCGGGGACTGGTTCGGACACTCCCCCCGCGGGGGAGTGTCCGAACCTACAACTTGCTCCCCGCGAAAGGGAGTTGGGCACCGACTCGTTGGGGGAGTGGGGCGGCGTGTTGTTCGAGTGTGTCATCGGGTGCGGTTCCTCGTGGTGCGGGTGTGGTGCTGGATCTGGGCGGCGAGATCGACCATGGCGACGCGCCCGTCCAGAACGCGCACGGGCGCCTCGGGCGTGCTCTGCACCAGCCACTGCCCGCTCGGGGCCAGGACGGCGGCGTGCAGGAGACGGCGGCGGACCAGGACTTCCGCCCAGGCACTCGCTTCGGCTGCGGTCGGGATCGACGTACGGGAGTGGCGGGAGCGGATGGCGGGTCCTCCAGGGCCGGGGCGGTGGCCGGCACCGGGCCGGGCCACCGCGTCGAGGGATAGGGCGTTTGACCTGCGGTTATCGCCTGATCATCCGCATATCGGGCAGCTGTTGAAGTGCCGGCCGAGGGCTTTGGCCATGCGGGACTTCACGGCGAGGGCGTTGGTCGCGCTCGTCTTCGCCGCCTTCGTTCCCGCGCTGCGCTGGGAGTGGTTGCGCAGGTAGGTGAAGTCCCGCTCGTAGCCGCTCTTGATGCGCTCGAAGCGCTCGCAGGTCTTCATCGGGCTCTCCTCGTGTCTCGGGGCAGGTGGGCGAGCGTCGGGTCCGCGTACAGGGCGGCCTGGAGGTCGCTGAACAGCTCGTTGCTGACGGTGATGTTGGCGTTGCGCAGGTGCGGTCGAATGGCCCGGCGGGTCATCCGGCCTTCTTCGAGGGCGGCTTTGCGGGCGACCTCGACCTTCGCTTCGGTCCGCAGGGGCGGAGTCGGCTGGTTGGTCCGTGGTCCGCGTGTCGTGGTCTGCGGTCTGCGGGTGCTCGCGGTCCGGCATCTGGTCCGCCGGGGCGTCCTGGTCCGCGCTCATCGGACCAGACCCATCGGCCGGTCCGCGTACGTGGTCCGCCCGCGGTCCGCAGGGGCGGAGTCGGCTGGTTGGTCCGTGGTCCGCGTGTCGTGGTCTGCGGTCTGCGGGTGCTCGCGGTCCGGCATCTGGTCCGCCGGGGCGCCCTGGTCCGCGCTCACCGGACCATGCTCCTGGGCGGGTCCGTGCTCGTCGTCGGCGCGGGCAGGGGAGGGCGGTTGGTCCGCGGTCCGCCCGTGCTCGTGGTCCGGCAGCTGGTCTGCCCCGGCGTCCTGGCCCGCATTCTTAGGACCGGTCTGGTTCGCTCGTTCGTCGCCGTGGTCCACTCGGTCGTGGTCCGTCGAGGGCGCGGTGCGGTCGGTGGTGACGGTGGCACCGAGGTGCACGGCGAGTGCTGCGGCGAGTGGAGGCACGGCCGAGACGCCGATCACCAGGTACGGGCTGGCGGTGAGGTGCCCGGTCGATACGAGGTGGCCCAAGGCGTTGAGCAGGACAGAGACGGCGACGGTGAGGAGGGTCAGGACGCGGCCGAGGCTGCGGCCGGTACCCGCAGCGATCCAGGCAAGGCCGGCGACCAAGGCCAAAACGTCGACGCTGACGGGAAGGGCCCAGGAGAGCACGTATCCCCAGCCCACAGCGCGGCCGAGGGCGGCGAGGGTGTCGGCGGAGGCTGCCATGGCGACTGCGGCGACCAGGGCAGCACCGCCGATGATCAAGTTGCGGTGGGTCGTGGTGATGCTCACCGGTGGCACCTCGTGGGCCAGGTGGTCTCGATGGCGAAGTGGTCCCAGGCTCTGAAGCGGTGGGGTGGTCATGCAGCCTTTCCGAGGGAGGCGATCAGGGCGTGGGTCTGCAGCTCGCGGCCTTCCGGTGCACCGTCCTCGTCCGGGCGAAGCTCGTCCGGGCGACGCTCGCGGAGGGTGCCGTCGGGTTCCTCCACGAGATCCCAGTAGAGGTCGCGCGCCTCGATGACGCGTGCGGCCTCGCGCATCAGGTCGCGGATCCAGTCGAGATCGGCGTTCAGCCGGTGGGCCACGCGTTCCGGGCTCCAGCCGCGCAGGCACAGCTGGTGGATGACCGTGCTGCGCTCCGCGGTGCTCAGAGGCACATCGCGGCCCTGGAGGGTGGCGCGTACGCGGTCGTAGTCCAGACGCTCGCCGCGCTTCTTCAGCCAGGACTGGCGCTCCTTGTCGGTCAGGCCGCCCCAGATGCCGAAGATGACCTGGTGGTCGATCGCGTAGGTGAAGCAGTCCTTCTTCACCGGGCAGGTGGCGCACATCCGCTTCGCCTCGGCGATGGCCCGGCGGTCACGCACGGTGTGGAAGAAGAGCTTGTCGGCGCGGGCCGGGTCCATGCCGTAGCAGGAGCCCCGGGGGTGCCAGCTGTGGTCGCCGGTTCCCCGCAGGTCCGGTGCGGGCGAGTCGTTGGTGGTCTTGTAGCGCAAGGGAGTCTCCGAGGTCGCCTCGCAGGAAGGCGGCAGGGCAGCACCGCGGTGCGGCGGTGTGCGGCGAGGCGGGGCAGGGCGCGGCGGGCAGGGCCGCACGGTGGGATCGGTGGCGCAGGGGCAGGTCAGCGGCGCTGGAAGCGGCGGTCTGGCCCGGTGAACTCGACGGCGGTGCACATGCCGGACAGGCGGGAGAGCACGCGGTCGCCGACCTTGTCGCGCAGCACCGCCTGGCGCGCGGGCATCCGGTCGGTGCGTACGGGCGGCATGTTGCTGGTGAAGATCGTCGGCAGCCGGTTCTGGCAGCGCCAGTTGATCAGCCGGAAGGTGATCTCCTCGGTCCACTCGCTCGGCTTGGCCGCGCCGAGGTCGTCGAGCAGCAGCAGCGGGATCCGCATGATCCGCCGCAGCATGTGCTCGGGGTCCACCCCGGCGCGCGGACGCAGCTCGGCGTACAGATCGGCGGCGGTGGTTGCGTGCCAGTGCACCCCGCATCCGGCAGCGGTCAGGGCGCGGATCGCGCCGAACGCCTGGTGCGTCTTGCCGGCGCCGGTGGAGCCCCACAGCAGCAGGCTGGGCCCGTGGGTGATCTCCCTGCGCCCGGCGGTGCCGTAGTGCGGGTTGACGCCCTCGGCGTTCGGCGCCACGGCGTTGTCGGCGATGGCGCTCACCCACGCGGCGACGTCCGGGTGCTCGGGCAGCGCGGAGCGGTAGTCGACCGGGATGCGCGCCTGGGCAGCTTCCAGGGCCGGGATCGGCTCCGGGGTGTCCGGCAGCGGACGGTCCAGATCCAGGCCGCGCTCGGCGAGCTTGGCCTCCAGCCGGGCACGCAGCCGCTCGGAGATCGCGGGCTGCGGGTCGGCGTAGCGGGCGCGGGTCACAGGCCGCCTCCAAACGTCGTCGGCTCGGCGGTGGGGTTGAGATACGGCGTGTAGGAACTTCCGGTGCTGGCCCAGGGCCCCGCGCCGGAGGCGGACGACAGCGCGGCAGCCGACTGTGGCGTCGCGTTGACGACCTCGTTCACCAGGCTCGGCAGCACGCTGGGATTGAGGCCCTTGGCCCGCAGCTTGTCGAGGGCGGCGCGGATGTCGTCGGCCTCGAACCGCTCGTCGAGCAGGGCGCTGATCTTCCGGCCCAGATGCCCGAGGAAGTCCGCCGGCGGGCGCCGGTTGCAGCCTCGTACGTACTCGCCCACCAGCTGCTTGGCCGATGCCTTCGCCGAGGAGGCGTCGGGCGCGGGCGCCTCGCGCCCCGTAAGGAAAGATCCAGGATCCAAGATCCTAGATCCAGGGCGTGACTCCTCCCGTAGTCCTCCCGTAGTCCTCCGGGAGTCCTCCGGTAGTGCCGTCTGACCTGCGGTTTTACCCGCAGACGTCGAGTCGGTGTCCGTGGGGGCGCCGACCGTGGCCGTCTCGGGCTCCAGAGCACGCTCCGGGGTGCCGGTGGCGTGGGTGACGGGCCTGGGGAGCCCTCCCTGCGGACTCCGGGAGTCCTCCGGGAGTTCTCCGGGAGGAGACAGCGCCGCCGAGGGCGACGCCTCGCGCCGCGTGCTGGGGCAGGCCGCGTCCTGGCACTTGCCGCAGTGCTGCCGGGCCTGGTGGCTGGGGCAGCGCGGCAGGCGGGAAGCGGTCGCCTTGTTGATCTTCTGGTGCTGGTCCCAGGTGACGATGTGCAGCCAGGTCCGCCCGTCGCACCCGGTGTAGCGGCACACCAGCCCGGCCGAGGCCAGCTCGTCCAGGTCGCGGGCGACGTGGGTGGCAGTGTGCTCCGGACGCAGGGCCCACAGCCGTCCGGCGATGATGGCGGGGTGGTCGCGGTGCCGGCCGGAGTCGTCGGCCTGGGTCAGGAGCCCGAAGAAGGTCCGCTCCGCAGTGAGGCTGACCGAGGCCAGGTCCTCCGACTCGAACGCCTCGGGTTTGATCGTGCGGATGCGTGCCATCAGGCCCCACCTCCGACGCGATGCCGGAGCGGGCCCCGCTCGACCGGCACGCGGTCACGGGCGGTGGACAGGGGGCAGCCTGCCGCGCTGGCCGGGCGGACCGGCCTTTTGCGCAGGGCAGCGCGCATGCAACACTCTCCTCTGAAGTAGAAGCCGCTCCGGGGCGTGTTTGGGAATTGGCCCGGCGCGGTGAAGGTGGGTAAATCTCCGGCCCTTGCACGGGCGGGAGTTCCATTTGGCGGTCGGCGTCTGGGAGTTGCACTTCTCGGGCGCCGCCGCTGTTTTGCGGGCTACCCGGTCCGGCTGGCTCGCGTGAACCGCATGCCGCTCCTTCTGGCGTCAGACGCCGAGCGGGAGGCCCGGCGAGGGACGACGAACATATGCGGGTGCCGTCACAAGGTCCAGACTTAGCTAAAGGCGGCGGTACAAGTCGCCGACGGAGGGCGTCGACACCGGCGCCTGCGGGTCGAGGCCGCGGGCCGTGACGCAGGCAGCCGTCGGATCGTCCCGAGCATCCCGGAGATGATCTGCACTGCGACCCCCTGCGCCTCATGACACAACGTGTTGAACCGGCTGGTCAGAAGGATTTAAGCCAAGCCGCACGAGGGGCGTCAACGGCGATCTTTTGCCCGATTTGCATGCATAGATGATGCAGGTGGCACGCACTCGCCTGGTCGCCTACGGAGCCGTAAGTCGCTTGCGGAGTAAGCGGAATGAGGTGATCCGAAGGCGCCTGGAACGAATTCAGCGATCTGGTCTAGACCGGCCTGAAACGTAGGGAACGAAAACCGGCAAACTTTTGCCGGTTTCACGGAGTGATCTTGGGCTGTCTGTCGAGATGCCCGATTCGGTAGCGATCGTCTCCCCGCGTTCTCGAATTCCGTTCAGGTGTGAACAATGCATTCCCGGTGGTGTGTGGTTGATGCCACACATGGTCAAGATCGCCTGAATATTGCGTATGGTCGTGGTGGGGAAAGGGCAGGGCGGGGGCCAGCGAGCGCGCTGACCCTCCTTTTTCGTGCCCGAAAACAGGAGTCCCCGGTCCGAGAGAAGAGGGAGGATCTGATGGTCGCGAACGAGCCTGGCCATCCCGACAGCAACGGCGCTGCGGACGAGGAGACCTCCAGTACAAGTACGAGAGCAGCGCGGCGTGGCGACCAGGGGGCGGCCCGTGCTGCGGAGACACAGCTCGTGCCCGCAGAGCATGCGCCCGCCGGCCAGTTCATGGGCTTCGGCGCGATGCTCAAGCGGTGGCGGAAGGCCGCGGGGATCAAACAGCTGGCAGCCGCCCGAGCCCTGGGGGTCAGTGAGCGCAAGTACCGCGGCGTCGAATCCGGTGCCACGCCGCGCTTCACACAGGAACAGTGCCACGCCCTCGCCGAGTTGCTGCAGCTCGACTCCGAGGAGCGTCACGCGCTGCTGCTTCACAACGTCGGCACCTACCTGCGCGCCGCGCCGGCGGAGGGGCAGCCCGAGGTGGGGCCCGCGCTGCGCCTGCTCATCGACCAGCAGATGCCCAGCCCCACCTACCTCAGCGACAGAAACTGGAACATCCTCGCCTACAACCAGGCGATGGCTGAAACGTGGCCCTGGGTGATGGAGCCGCGGGCCAACCTGATCAGGTGGGCGCTCACTACCGCCGAGGGGCGGGCCACCTACCACGACTGGCACAAGCACGCCACGGTCTTCGTGAGGATGCTGCGCTTCGCTGAGTCCACGCACGGCGAGGACGCTGATCTCAAGGAACTCATCGAGGACGTCAAGAAGAACCCGGAAGTCCGCCGCATCTGGGAGTCGGACGAAGACCTCGTCGAGCACAGGGACGGCCACGTCTTCCTCGCCACCGTGCCGACGCTCGACTACAGGACGATCGAGATCGTCAGCCACGTCGCGTACCCCGCAATCATGCCCGACTGCCGGTTCGTCGTCATGACGTGGGTCGAGGCCGGAGCCGAGGTGGAACCCGACGCCCAGCGCGACGCCCTGGGCGGTGTGCGCGACGCCTGGGCCGACGAGACACACAACTCGGCACACGAGCGGGGCCGGGCGCAGGACCGCATCGCCGAGGCAGAACGCCTCCGTGCCGACGATGCACGCACAGCCCGCCGCATGGTCAGTAGCCCGGCGCAGGCCGCGGCGCAAGCGGGAGAGGGCGCTACCCCCCTGCCTGCCCTCAGCCGCCTCATGGGCCCCGACGCTCAACTGACGCTCTCGCCTTCCAAGAGGAGCGTGTTCTGGGCTGTCGAAGAAAGCTCCGGGCTGTGGGGCGTCACCGAGGTGGCGCCCACGACGGTGATAGCGCGGGTCCCGCGTGAGGAATTGTCAGGTGAGCGGCTTGTTGAGATGAAGCAGCTCGTACGCCTGGGACTGCCTGCCGAGCCATCGGCGGCGGCGACGCGCATCGAGCAGCTTCTCGACGAACGCGACGTGGAGCAGCGCGTGCTCCGCGAAATCCAGGCTGAGCTGCCTCGGCCCGACAGCGATCCGCCGAGCTGGCACGGCGAGGCCGCCTAGATCCCGTACCGGCTCTGGAGCCGCGCCGGCAGCGGCAACGCGCCAGAACCGACGCGGTAGGTGTGGCCACCGCCACGCCTACCGCGGCCCCACCCCTCCCGCAGAAAGAACCCTCTCGTGCACAGGTACACCTACCCCTGCCCGCTGCGCTGGGCTGACGCCGACGCGTACGGGCACGTCAACAACGCCTTGTTCCTCCGGTTCATGGAGGAGGCGCGCACGAGGATGTTCCAGGAGGTTCTGCCTGCGGACGAAGCGGGCCGCCGCCAGCACGCGTTCGTCGTGAGCCGCGCCAGTGTCGAATACCGAGCCCCTCTGCACTACCGCGAAGACCCAGTCGATGTGCACGTCTGGGTTACGCAGAGCCGGGCGGTGTCCTTCGAGCTCGCGTACCAGATCCGAGACGCCGACCGACTGTACGCCGAGGGCACGACGGCCATCGCCGCCTATAACCTCGACACCGGTCGGCCCCGCCGCCTCTCGGATTCCGAGCGTTCATTCCTGGCCCGCTACACCGAGTCCTGATCAAAGGTCTGAGGTGGGCGAGACCAGGCTCCGCTTCGTCTGCGCCGTCATCGCCGCGCCCTCGACGCTGCCTCGCGGGTGCCTTCGACGGTCACGCCGTTCCAGAAGGCGACATGGTTCTTGATGCGGCGGGCGAGCGGGCTGGGGTGGGGGTAGTACCAAGCCGCATCAGGGTTGACGTCGCCGTTGACGGTCAGCGTGTAATAGCGGCCAACGCCCTTCCAGAAGCACAACGACTTGGTCGGGCTCTCCGTGAAGTACTCGCGTTTGAGGGACTCGGGCGGAAAGTAGTGGTTGCCCTCCACCCGCTTGGTTCGAGGGGTCTCCGCAATGACCGTTCCGTTCCAGATCGCGCGCATCATGACCGGCTCACCTTCTCTCGACGCTTGTGACAGAGGAACCCGGTGGGCAGGCGCGGGGCTTCCATCCGGGGCCGGCGGAGCGGAAGGAGACCGGGGTAGTGCCGGGTTCCCCTTCCATGCCCCAAGCGGGGCGCTCGTCTGACGAAGGGGAGACAGCGATGTCCAGGATCCCGGTCCACACGGTCGGAAGTGCTCCGGAGGCGAGCCGCGAGACGCTGCGGCAGCTGGAGAAGCGGTTCGGGAAGCTGCTCAACATCCATGCGGAGATGGGCCATTCGCCAGTGGTGCTGGCTGCCTATGCGGGGATGAGCGGTGCGATTGCCGAGTACGGCACCTTCGACGCCCGTACGAGGGAGGCAATTGCCCTGGCGGTGGGGGCGATCGACCACTGCGCGTACTGCCAGTCCGCACACACCCTGTCGGCGAAGGCGGCCGGCCTGAGCCAGGAGCAGACGGTCGCGATCCGCCGGGGCGAGGTTGACTTCGACGCGAAGCTGGCGGCGCTTGTTTCGGTCGTACGGCAGATCGCCGCCGAGGTCGGCGAGGTGGACGATGCGACGTGGCGGCGGGCGTTGCATGAGGGGTGGTCGGACACTGAGCTGACCGAGGCGTTCGCGCATGTCGCGGTGAACCTGTTCACGAACTACTTCAATCACTACGCCCGGACGGATCTGGATCTGCCTGCTGCTCCTGGCCTGGAGGGTTGAGCGGCGGCCTACAGCAGTGTGCGCGGTCGGCGCGGCCGCGGCGCACGACCAGGATGATCGCGGTGGCCACCACAAGGGTGCCCACCGCGATCAGCCACGGGCTGCGCAGCACTCCGCCGAGGGCGCCGAGCGCGCCGCCGGCCAATAGGGCGGGTCCGACGCAGCAGACGACCATCACCAACGCGGCCCCGACGGCGGCCGCGGTTCCGCTCCCGTGGGACGGTCTCCTGGGTGTAGGCATCGTCACTCACCTGGTTCGGGGCGAGGTCGGTCGATGCGGGGGCAGCAGTTCAGTGCGATGGCGTTGTCCGCGGCCAAGGCGCGGGCGAGTACGACCAGGTCGGCGACGCGCGGGTCGCCGACGGTGTAGCGGAGTCTGCGGCCGTCGCGGCGAGCGGTGACATAGCCGCAGTCGGCCAGGCAGGACAGGTGTACGGAGACCCGCGGTTGGGAGATCCCGACGTGAGCGACGCACTCGGCAGCGGTGCGCTCGCCGCCGAGGATGAATTCCAGGAGCCGCAGCCGCGTGGGGTCGGACAGCGCACGGAAGAACGTGGCGACCGTGTCCGTGTGCGAGCAGGTGTCCACCGTGATGGCTTGCGCGTCCGCCGCGCGGCGCTGGGGCATAGGTCCGACCTCCACCACTTGAACTATTCGCCTACCCGAATAGTATGGCGGCATCGAGCTATTCGGCAAGGCAAATAGATCCAGAGTCGGGGGGCCTGGGCTTCCGGGGCTACCGGTGTGGAGGTGTCATCGTGACTACGACAGATCGCTTTGGCTTGGATCTGGCCATCATTGGCTCCGGCTCTGCGGCGTTCGCCGCGGCCATCGCCGCCCGGAACATGGGCAGGCGAGTGGTGGTGATCGAGCGCGGAACGATCGGCGGCACCTGCGTCAACGTCGGCTGCGTGCCATCCAAGGCCCTGCTCGCCGCCGCCAAAGCCCGCCACGGCGCTGCCGTTGCAGGCCGCTTCCCCGGCCTGGCCCAGGCCGAGATCCCGGTCGACTTCGCAGGGCTGATCGGCGGCAAGGATGCCCTGGTCGAGCGGCTGCGCGCGGAGAAGTACACCAGCCTCGCGGACGACTACGGCTGGGACATCGTGCGCGGCACGGCCACCTTCGCCGGAACCGTCGAGACCCCGGTCCTTGACATCGAGCTGAACGACGGTGGCTCCCGCCGCATCGAGGCCGCCCACTACCTGATCGCGACTGGGTCGACTCCGTGGGCCCCGCCCGTCGACGGCCTGGAGGAGGCGGGGTACCTGACGTCGACGACCGCTATGGAGCTCGACGCGCTGCCGGAGTCGATGGTCGTGGTGGGTGGGAACGCGGTCGGCCTGGAGCAGGCCCAGCTGTTCGCCCGCCTCGGCAGCCGCGTCACCGTCGTCGAGGCGCTGGACCAGCTGGCCCCGTTCGAGGAGCCGGAAGTCTCACAGGTGATCGAGGAGGTGTTCACCGGCGAGGGCATCGCCGTACACACCGGCACGGCCCTCGCCGCCGTCCGGCGTGACGCGCACGGCTACACCCTCACCGCTGACCGCGGTGACGAGAAGATCGAGCTGCGGGCCGAGCAGCTGCTGATCGCCACCGGCCGCCGCCCGGTCACCGCGGGAATGAACCTCGACATGGTGGGGGTCAAGACCGGGACGCGCGGCGAGGTTCTCGTCGACGGCAACCTGCGCACCGGCAACGAGCGGATCTGGGCCGCGGGCGATGTCGCCGGAGGCCCGCAGTTCGTGTACGTCGCCGCTGCCCAGGGCACCTTGGCTGCCGACAACGCCCTCGCGGGCACGGAGCGCACTCTGGACTACGCCGCGCTGCCCCGGGTCACCTTCACCAGCCCGGCCATCGCCGCCGTCGGCATGACCGACGCCGAGGCGGCCGACGCCGGGATCCGATGCGACTGCCGCACCCTGCAGCTCGAGTATGTGCCGCGTGCGCTGGCCAACCGTGACACCCGCGGTCTGGTCAAGCTCGTCACCGACGCCGACACCGGGCGTGTGCTCGGCGTCCATGTGATCGCCGACGGCGCCGGGGAGATCATCACTGCCGTCACCTACGCGATCAGCGGGGGGATGACCGTCGACCAGCTCGCCCACACCTGGACCCCGTACCTGACCATGGCCGAAGCTCTCAAACTCGCCGCCCAGACCTTCACCAGCGACATCGCCAGGCTCTCCTGCTGCGCCGGCTGAGCAGTCGACGGCGGAAGGGAGGCACTCATGGAGTCCAGCGGGCCCGCGCGGCGTCGGCACGCCATGACCATCGGGGAGCTGTCCCGCCGCACCGGCGTTCCGGTCAAGGCCCTGCGCGCGTACACCGACCTCGGACTGATCTACACCCTCGGCCGCAGCGCCGCGAACTACCGGCTGTACGCCACCGACGCCCTGTGGTGCGTACGCTTCATCGGCGAACTGCGCGGGCTCGGCTTGACCGTGGCCGAGATCCGCGAACTGACCGCCGCCTGGGCGGACGGCGACAACGGGCAGCCGGCCGGCATGCGCCTGGCGGAGCTACTGCACCGTTCCCGCGAGCGGCTGCGGCAGCGCATCGCCGCTCAGCAGCAGATCCTGGAGCGAATCGAGGAGTTCGAGAACGAGCACCGTGCCGACTTGGCCGAGGGCGACCTGCGCTGGGCAGGTGACCCACGCGGATGCGGCCAGCGGTGTTGACTCTCACCCCGGGGGCAGACCTTACGGTCGGCGGCATCGAACCCATCCACACACAGGGAAGGGAAGGAACCGCCATGGACACCGACACCCAGAAGTTCGCCACCCGCTTCACCGAAGCGCTGAGTAACGCCCCCGGCCTGCGGATGTGGTTGGTCCGCCCACTCCAGACGCTGCTGTCCTCCGGCGAGCCGGTCACCGTCGAGCAACTCGCCACCCAGACCGGCCGCCCCGCCGAAGAGATCCGCGCCGCGCTGGCCGCCATGCCCGACACGGAGTACGACGCTCAGGGCCGGATCATCGGCTACGGCCTCACCTTCAACCCCACCCCGCACCGCTACGAGACGCGCGGCCACACCTTCTACACCTGGTGTGCCCTGGACACCCTGGCCTTCCCCGCGGTCCTCGGTCACCCCGCCCGCGTCACCTCGCCGTGCCGCGCCACAGGAGAGCCGGTCCGTCTCACCGCGACCCCCGACGGGCCGACCGACGTGGAACCCGCCACCGCCGTCGTCTCGCTCGTCACCCCCGACGCGCCGACCTCGGTCCGCGCCTCCTTCTGCAACCAGGTCCACTTCTTCACCAGCGCCGACGCTGCCAAGAACTGGCTCGCCGAGCACCCGGACGCCGAGGTCCTGCCCGTCGCCGAAGCCTTCGACGTCGCACGCCCCATCGTCGAGCGGATTCTCGCTGACAGTGCCCGCACCGATTGCTGAACGCACCCGAAGCCGGAGCGTCGGAGCGCCAGGCACTCGCCCGGGGCCAGCCTTGGCGCGTCCGGTCGGTTTACTGGCGCTCCTCACAACGGCAGGCTCAGCCCTCCGCCTTCTTGACCATCACCTTGCCGCAACAGCAGGTCGGGGCCGTTCCGGAGCAGGTTGCCGGGGCCGACACCAAGACCTTGATCGTGCAGTCGCATGCGTCGCAGGGGCAGGTGTAGACCTCGCCTTCCTTCATCGGCATGATGACCGCCTCCTCTTTCCACGTCCCGAGGACGTATTGGGTGGAATCTTCCGGGTTGTTCCGGTGGTTTCCAGGGTGGAACCGTGCCCCAGGGGCATGGTCAACACTGGACACGCGAGGAGGTGAGAAGCGGTGGCAACGGTCAGCCGGACGGAGCTGATGACCATCGGCCAGGTCGCCACGGCGGCGGGGGTCACCCGCAAGGCACTGCGGGTGTGGACGGGTAGAGGGCTGCTGGCCGTGGCCGGGCACACCCACTCGGGCTATCAACTCTTTGCTCCCGACACGGTGGGGACCGCCGTGTTCATCCGACGGGCGCGGGCCCTCGGCCTCGGCCTTGACGTCATCACCCGCATCCTGCGAGCCCGACAGGAGAGTGAGCGCCAGCCGTGCGACCTGGTGCGGCAGCTACTGACGGAGCGGATCGAGGAGATCGACGCCATAGTCGGACAACTCCTCGCCTTGCGCGACGAGTTGCAGGCCACCAGCACGGCGGATGCCGCCGATCACCCCGCAGCGGTGTGCGGGCTCATCGAATCCTGACCGGCCTATGGACGGATCTGTGCGCCAGCCGGCAGACGCCGCTCCTGGTGAGCACCGTCAACCGGCCTCGTCGCGCAGGCGGTCCCGCTCGAGGACGGTGACCTTGCCGCGTCCGAGCCGCAGCAGGCCACGGTCGGCGAAGTCGCGCAGCGCTTTGGTGGCTGTCTCGCGCGAGGTCCCCGCGAGGGTGGCCAGCTGCTCGTGGGTGAGGGAGATCTGTGGGTGCCCGCTCATCGGGCGCAGGGCGCGCGGCGGGGCCTCTGAAGGCGTCAGGGTGATCAGAGTGGTGGCGACCCGCTGTGCGGCGGACTTGAACACGCTGTCGGACAGGCGCTGTTCAAGGTCGGCGAGACGGCGGCCGAGGATCGCGGTGATCCTCACCGCGATGCGCGGGTCGGTGAGCAGGAGCCGGTCAACTTCGTCGCGGCTCATCACACACACGGTCACGTCGTCGAGGGCCTCCGCGTAGTTGCCGTACATCCGCTGCCCGAGCAGCACCATCTCACCGAAGATGGTGCCCGGAGCGATGATCGCGGTGGTTAGGGCGCGGCCGTCGGCGGAGACCCGGAAGACGCGGACGCGACCGCGTTTGAGGATGAACAGCACCTCGCACGGCTGGGACGGCACGTACAGCATCTCGCCCGCCCGGTAGCTCTTCATCGGAGCCGCGTCCGCGATGGCGGCCATCTCTGCCTCGCTCAGGTCGCAGAAGATGTCGACCTCGGCCAGGCACCAGGTTGTATCGGCCTCTCCCACGTGCTCGGCCATGCGGGCCCTCTCCTCGCGTCGTCCCGGCGCCCAGGGCGGCGGCCCGGCACCCCAAGGGGGTTCGGCGAGCGCGCCGACGCCGTTGACCAGACAGTAGGGGATGGGCCCGCCACCGGGGATGTCATCTGACGTCGCGACATCCTCGGTCACTCCAGTGGGGTCGGCCATCCCCGGGGGGAGTGGGGACGGCCGGTCGGCGGTGGTCATGACGAGGCGGAGCGGGTGCCGTCGCGGTGCATGACCTGGTGGATGCAGGAGTACGCCAGGCCCAGGAGCAGGCCGTAGACAAGGTGTCCGGCGAAGGACTTCCACGCCATCTCGTTGACTTCGAAGACCGGCATGGAGAGCTTGGCGGGCATCAGCCACAGAGCGCCGAGCACCCACCAGATGGCGCCGTAGGCGAGGCCCAAGGCGGCTGCTGGCATCATCTTCGCGGCCCGGTGGCCGGCCAGCAGGGCGAAGGTGATGCCGACGAACGCGGAGATCGCCAGGTGGACGACCCAGGCGACTGCGGTGGAGGTGGAGTCCACCAGCATCGCGATCATGGGCATCATGTCCCAGACCTGCATCATGATGCCGAAGGCGACGCCGCCGACGATGCCACCGGCCGCGCCGAACATGGCATGGGCCGGAATCGCCGTGGCGGCGCGATGCTGTGGGGAAGCGTGTGCGGTGGTCATGGCAGTGCGCCCTTCTGCACGAATGCACGAATGCACGAATGATGCTGACGCCGATCACGCTAGGAGCCGTGCGCGGTACACGTATGTGAGCGCAGATACGTACCAGCGGGTAAGACGGCAGCACTTTGCCGCCTGACGCGGGCTATGAGGTGAGCGAAGGGACAGCGGCATGGCTGAGATCGACGATGCGAACGGCGGGGATGGCGGGCGCGGCCACGTTCGCCGTGCTGATTCGGGTGGACCCGTCGACTCCCGTGTCTCGCCGCAGCCTGTTGACGACGTCGACCGCCCCGCCACGTTCACGCTGATGGCGCCGGGCTGGTATCCGCCCGAGGGGCTCGTCAGCCAGGCGTACGGATTGTGCTTCACGGCCACGGGACTTGTAGTCCTCGTGGCCACCGATGACGGCTTCTGGAATCTCCCCGGCGGCCAGATCGAATCGGGAGAACGCCCCGTCGAGGCCCTGGTCCGTGAAGTCGCCGAGGAGGCATGCGCCCGGGTGACGGAGTACGGCTACCTGGCCTGCCAGCATGTCTGGGACCCCCAGGCGCCAGCAGGTCCAACCAGTCACTACCAGACGCGCTGGTGGGCGCGGGTCACCCTCGATCCCTGGCGGCCGAGGCACGAGACGGTATTCCGACGGCTGGTGCCGCCCGAGCTCGTCGTCGACACCCTGTCATGGCGCCGCAAGGAGATCGTGAGCTGCCTGCTGGACCAGGCGCTCGCGGCCCTGGCGCGTGAGCGAGGCAGCTGACCTCGCGGTCGAACGGGGAGTGAGTATCAGGTGTAGGCGCTGATGACCGCGTCAACCTGTTCGTAGCCGGTGCGGAGGAGGAAGGTGTTGAGGCGGCCGTAGGACTTGGCGCCCAGGATGTAGAAGTCGGATTCGGGGGTGCGGAGTTGCGCGATGCCGGGAGCGGGCTGGGTAAGGCAGTCGGCGCCTGCTCCGGAGGCGGCGAGCAGGGCGGCGGAGAGGTTCATGGGGGCGCCGGTGGCGTAGCACTCGTGGACCTGGAGCTGGCGGTAGAGGGCCGGGTCGCCGGTGTAACCGGTGAGCGAGACGACGTGGTCGACCAGGACGTCGCGCGGGTCGCCGGAGGTGGTGAGGCGAGCCCGGATGTGATCGCCGTCGGTGTGCAGGGCCTGGACGCGGGCACCGGTGTGGACGGTGACGCGGGGGTTGGCTCCGTCGGTCAACTCCTTGGAGGAGTCGACGAGTTCCTGGCGGCCGGGGAGTGTGTCGTTCTCGATGGCGCCCCAGTCGGGGGCCGGGTTGCGTACTACCCATTCGAGCCGGGTGTCGGGAAGCGCGCCCAGGTCGCGGGCCGCGGTCTGGGCGGACTTGCCGGCGCCGACGAGCAGGACGGTGCCCGCCCAGCGGCCGGGGTCGTCGGTGGCGGGGAGGGTTCGGGTGATGCGGTGGCCGAGGGTGCGCTCGCCAGGGGAGGGGATGCCGCCGTCGCCGAGGGTGTTGGGGTGGGAGTAGGTGCCGGTGCAGTCCAGGACGAGGGTCGCCTCCGCGGTGTCCTCGCCGTCAGGGGTGTCGAGGAGCAGGGTGAAGGGGGCGGCGGCGCGGGCTTCGGTGCCGATCTGTTCGTGTTTGAGGAGGCCGGCGCGGGCGATGGCGGTGACGCGGGTGCCGTGACGGAAACGGTTTGCCACCGCGGGGAGCTGGGCCAGCGGGTGCAGGAGCCGGCTCACCAGTTCGTGGCCGGTGGGGCAACTGCCGTCCTGGGGAATCTCGCCCAGGTGCGCCCGCATCCGTTGGGAGAGGTTGAGATCCCATGGAGTGAACAGCCGTACGTGGCCCCAGGCTTGCACATGGCTTCCGGCCGTCTGTCCGGCCTCGTAGACGGTGAAGGGCCATCCGGCGTCGACGCAGGCGAGTGCGGCGTCCAGGCCGACGGGGCCGGCACCGAGGATCGCGACATGCGGGGTGCGGGGCATTGGGGTTCCTCCCTGTGCTGCGGCGCGGGCGGTTCAGATGGCGCAGTGGACGGGGCGGGGCAGGCTCCCGTCAGTGAGCCGGGCGGTGAAGAAGCGCTCGGTCACCAACTGCTGGCCCCGCTCCAATGGTGTTCCAGCAGGAGCGAGGTGCAGGTCCGGGCTGGTGGTGCGGTCGGCCCCGGCGGGGTGCCAGTGGAGGCCGTCGGCGCTGACAGTGAGTTCGGGGATGGAGGTGTTCTCGCCGATCTCGACGCCGGTATCGGAGAAGCCGCGGCGTAGCAGCGGACGTACGGCGAAATGGTCCTCCGGGAGGCCGAGTTGGCCCAGGAGCGCGGCGGTGGCGGAGATCTCGGTGGTGTTGTCCGGGGTTTCGGTCAGGGCGACGCGGGGCGGCAGGCCCATCTCGATGAGGTGGCCGATGCCGTCGAGCGTGCGCTGCCAGGACCCGGCGCCGCGGTGCAGATCGTGGGCGTGGGGTGTGGCGCCGTCCAGCGAGGTCTGGACGGTGAGCTTGCGGTCGGCGAGGGCGGCGAGCCCGTGCGCGCGACGGCCGCGCAGCAGCATCGCGTTGGTCAGGACGACGGTGGGCAGCTGGGCGGAGGCGTGGTCGAGTAGGGCGACGATCTCGGGGTGGAGGAACGGCTCGCCGCCGGTGACGTACAGCTCCGTGAAGCCGCTTGCGGCAGCCTCGTCGACGAGGGCACGGAATGTGTCGGCGGGCAGGGTGCGCGGTGTTGCCTTGGGGGAGGAGGCGACGGCGCAGTAGTCGCAGGCCAGGTTGCAGTGGAAATTGGTGTACAGCCACAGCCGGGAAGGGAAGTACGGGCTGCCGAACAGCGGCACCACCGGCCGGTCCCCCTCCAGCGCGTGGCCGCTCGCCTCGCCCCAGCCGTCGTCGGCCGGTCGGAAGGCGGTGGGGTGGGTGGAGCGATAGAGGTGGAAGCGGCCCCGGGAGCGTTCACGCGGTGGCAGAATCTCCAGACAGGTCGTCCACCAACCGGTCTCGATCGTCTCCACGAAGACCCCGGGCAGGCGGGCCGCACGCATGGAGGCGGCCTGGGCCTGCCAGTCATACGCGAGCGGGATCAGCTCGGCCGTGGCCTGTCCGGCGTCGAGGTCGAGGAGCGCGTACCAGACCTCCCGTGTCCCGTCGTTGGCGGGTTTGCCGAGTACGCCGACGTTGACGACGAGGGTGTCGTCGATGCGACGCTGCCAGGGCAGGCCGCTATGGGTGCACAGGACGACGTCCGCCCCGGAGGCAGCCACGCGAGCCCGGTGCTGGTCGTCGGGCAGGGACTCCCACCAGAAGTCGTTCAGGGCGAGGGTGGAGCCGTGCACCATGTGTACGTCCCGGCCGGAGATCGTCTCGCGGCGCTCGGTGGGCAGCCGGCCCATCCAGGACGCGAAGGCGCGGCTGGTTGTGGCGAGGGTGTGGTCGTAGATGAGCTGGGCGTACTCGTTGTCCTTCGCGTCGCGGTAGCCGCAGCCGCAGTCGGTGTCACCGCGGGCGATGGCGACGTCGTAGTTTCCGGCGACGCACTCGATGTCGTTGTCGGTCAACAGGGGCCACAGGGCGTCCACTTCGGCGCCGAAGCCACCGAGGTCACCGAGGCAGAACATCCGCTCGGCACCGCGGGCACGGGCGTCGGCGATAGACGACTCAAGAGCGTAGGGGTTGCCGTAGGGGCCGCCGCACACTGCGATCCGCATGGTCAGAGGTGTCTTTCGTGAGTCCGGGTGGGGGAGGGGGTGTTCAGGGGCGGCCCGGTGTGGGCCGGCTGTGTCTGATCCGGGGCAGGCGGGGGCCCGCGGCATAGCGGCGGCGGATGGTTTCGGGGTCGACGCCCGCGAAGTACAGCAGCTTCAGGTACTGCATGAAGACGATCATTCGCCATACGCCGTGAGCGACCAGGCGGCGTGCGGAGGCGGTGGAGGCGGCGGGCAGGACGGTCAGGCGGCCGCGGCGGTGCAGCCGCCGGGACATCTCCAGGTCCTCCATGATGGCCAGGTCGGGGAAGCCGCCGAGGGCGTCGAAGACGTCGCGGCGGATGAACATGGCTTGGTCGCCGAAGATGTGGTGGAGGCGGCGGGCGCGGGCGTTGGACGTGTACGCGAGATAGTTCAGGCCCGCGCCGCACCGGTCGAAGCGCAGCGTCAGGCCGCCGCCGACCACCTTGGGGTCGGCGAGGGCAGCGCGGATCTGAGCGAGGGCGTCCGGGGCGACGTGGGTGTCGGCGTGGATGAACCACAGCACTTCGCCCGTGCAGTGCGCGGCCCCGGTGTTCATCTGCACCGCCCGGCCGCGCGGGCTGTGCACCACTTTCGCGTGCGGGGTGGCGAGTTCGACGGTGGCGTCGGTGGAGCCGCCGTCCACGACGACGAGTTCGCAGTCGGGGAAGTCGCGGCACAGCCGGGCCAGCGCCGTCTGTACGGTGGCTTCCTCGTTGAGGACGGGAACGACGATCGACACCTTCATGCCGTCTCCAACGGGCCGAGCAGGGACGCGATACGGGCCGGCAGGAGCGGATCGGCGCGCAGCGCCCTCGCGTCATCAGGGGTGTCCAGGTCCCGCAGCGGCGCGAGCAGGCTGGGGTGCAGCCTGACGCTGCGGGCCTGGGCCAGCGTGGCGGCCAGGACCTTGTCCGTGCTCCACAGGGCCGGGTCGATCCCAAAAAGCACGGGGCGTGGCTGGTGCATGCCGACGAGGTAGTAGCCGCCGTCGAGCGCAGGGCCGAGTACGACGTCGGCGCCGGTGAGTGCCTCGAAGGCGGCGTACAGGTCGTCACCGGTCAGGGTCGGCGCGTCAGTGCCGATCACCACGAGCGGTCCCGCGCCGTCGGTGAAGACGTCCGCGACCGCCGCCGTCATCCGCTGCCCGAGATCCGTGCCGCGCTGGCGGAGAACCCGCACCCCGGCGGGCGGGGCAGGACACAAGTCGTACGCGGCCGGGGTGTCGTCAGCGGCGTAGGCGAGGTAGGTGTGCAGGCCGGCCGCCGTGGTCGTCTCGACGGTGTGGCGGATCAGGGCGGCCTGCAGGACGGCGCACCGCTGCGGGCCGAGCAGGGGGTGCAGGCGGGTCTTGACCGTGCCCGGCCGCGGGGCCTTGGCCATCACCAGCACGGCCGCGGTGCTCGCCGACCTCATGCGCCGAACCGGTGGACGAGGCCGGTCGGAGGCAGCGCACCGAGGGCAGGCACCACTCCTGCCACCAGGTCCGCGAAGATGCGCTTGCTCGCGGCCATCCGCTCCAGGAGAGCCTCGACCGGTTCGGGCTCCGGCGCGATCCCGTTGGCGTAGTCGGTGATGAATCCGACCAGGGCCAGCGGCAGTTCGGCCTCACCGGCCAGCACGACCTCGGGGCCCGCTGTCTGGCTGACCGCAGTGACCCCGGCCGCGGCGAGTGCGGCGATCTCGGTCCGGCTGTTGAAGCGCGGCCCGTCCACATGCCCGTACACACCGCTCTCCACCACGGGCACGCCGCTGTCCTGCGCGGCAGTGATCAGAGCACGGCGCAGCGGTTCGCAGAACGGCCGGTCGAAGATCCAGTGACCGCGGCCGACGGCACCCGGGGTGTCATACCACGTGCAAGGGGAGCCGTCGGGCAGCCGGTTGGACGGGAAGTACAGGTCATCGAAGACGACGAGCGAGCCAGGGGCGGCCGCCCGGTCGACGGCTCCGCACACGGTGAGCGCGATGACGGCGTCCACGTTCAGCGCCCGCAGCGCGGCGAGGTTGGCCTTGTGGTCGACCTGGTGTGAGAGCCGCAGATGGCCTTCCCCGTGCCGGGACAGCTGCACGATCTCCACGCCCTTCACCCGCCCCTCGGCGACGGTCACGGCGCCGTGCTCTGTGGTCACGGTCCGCCGGGGCCCGTCCTCCAGGTGCGGCCAGTCATAGCTGCCTGATCCTGTGATGACGCCGATGCGCATCCCTGTTCCTCCCCTGCGGCCGTGGTGTTCCGGCTCCTGAGCGTTCATGAATTCCGTGCGCTGGTGGTGCGGACTTCGACGATGGGCAGCAGCTTGCGCAGCGCCGCGTTTTCGGCCGGGTCGAGCACCGCGTGCTGGACGCAGGCCGGGACCAGGGTGCCGTCCTCCGGGTGGGCCATGGAGTATTGGCAGGCCGCGAGGCGTTCCTGGGTCTCGCGTACCTTCGGGTCGTCGCTGGTCTCGCCGCGCTGTGTCAACTCCCAGGCAGGGGTGACCTGTTCGGCGTCCATGAACAGATGCATCACGAAGGTGACCGGCCGTACCCGGAAGCGGTGGCGCAGGAGACGGCCAAGGCCGACCCGGCGCACTGTGCGGGCCAGCCACGACCCCGCGAAGGCCACCGTCGTGGGGTGCCGGGCCACGATCCGCAGCAGCTTCGCCACGAGCAGCGCGGGCGGGGTACCCGTGAAACTCACCTTGCCTAGATAGCGGAAAAACGCATCGCGCACGGCAAGGTCGCGTGGGTCGGAGCCGTCGAGGAAGGGGAACCAGTGGCTGCCCACGTAGAAGCCGTAGGCGGTGCGGTTGCAGCGCACGTCACCGTTGTGGAACACGTCGTAATCGAGCCGACTGCCCGCGCCGCGCTCGATCTGCTGCCACACCGCGTCCGGACTCGCCTCGCGGTAGTGCTCCTTCCAGCGCCGCTCGTCGCCGAGGAAGGCGGCGGGCTGGAAGGAGAACATGCCGTACCCCATGGCATGGCAGTCGCGGATGACAGCGGCGACCTCATCCAGATTGCCGGGCGTGACCGTCATGTTGTGGGCAAGGAAGGACCGGACGCCCAGCTCGCGCCGCAGCCTTGCGAACATCGCGGCGAACCGGGCCCGGTACGGGTTCAACGCCCGCTCGCTGGAGGGCCGTTCGATGCCGCGCCTGCCGTACATGAACTTGTCGAAGTGCGCGGCGAACGACAGCCGGGCAAACCGCCGCCGACCGTCAGGGCCGAGCGCGAGGCGCCGCAGATAGTCGTAGTCGAAGTCGCCGTGCGTGAAGCTCATCGGCTCCCGCCCCTGCTCCCGCATGATCGCGAGGGTCGCGGCGTGGTCATCGGGCGGCAGCAGGCTCACCTCGCCGCCGATCAGCTGCGTATGGGCCCGTGGACCGCGCAGTTCGCGCAACAGGCCCATCTGCGCGGCGACTTGCTCGCGCGTGTGCGGGCCGTCGACCCGGACCTGGTTGGCGTCGCGCGAGTGGTAGCAGGGCGTGCACTTCAGATTGCACTTGGGGAAGACACCATGGGTGCCCTCGCAGCCCACGCCATGCCGCCCGATGATCTGTCCTGGCGTCCGGGCGACCTCGGGCAACTCGGCCCACCGCCGTTCCATCGCGGCGACAAACTCCGGATCGTACGGCCGCGTCGCCCGCTCCACGGCCCGCAGCCACGCCGGCAACCCCATCAGCTCTCTCCGTCCCTCGTGCGATGCTCGGCCACGGTCACTCGTGCACACCTTCCGGTGCCCGGAGGCGAGGGGGTGGCTTCCGCTTCGGCCTGCGTGAAGCACGCAGCAGCAGCCACCCGTACAGCAGCATCAGCGCGTCCTCGACCAGGACGAACCAACGCAGCGGCTGCGCGAGGTACGTACCGAAACAGCCGCAGTTGTCGACCGTGAGCCCACGCGCGTACGCCTGACCGGCAAGCAGCGCCCACAGCGCCGCCACACCGAGATAGACCCACGCCGGGGCGAGCGCTTTCGAGCCCGGCAGGACCAGCAGCCACAGCCCGGCCACCAGCTCACCCGCGATCAGCACCACCGCCAATGCCGTGGAGGCCGTGCCGCTGGTGACTCCGTACGCGTCGAGGATCGCGGTCATCGAGCCGAACGAGACGAGCTGGCCGAGCGCCATCGCCACCAGCAGCGCTCCGAGGATCAGCCGCAGGATCACGACCGCCCCCTCCGCCGCAGCCCCATCAGCGCGCCGGTGACCTTGCGGGTCTCGGCGAGTCGGGCGTAGACGCCGGTGAGCGCCGCGTGCCAGGGACCATCGGTGTAACTGGGGTACGGATGCACGGTCTTGGCGTACTGCGACGGCGTCCAGCCCAAGCGGACCGCGGCAGCCAGATGGGCGATCGTCTCCCCGGCCCGCGGCGCCACCACCGTCGCCCCGACGATCCGCCCACGCCGGTCAAGGACCAGCGAAGTGAAGCCGTCTGTGCGGCCGTCTGCCACGGCGCGGTCCACCCGGTCGTGCGCCAAAGTGAGAGTGCGTGCCCCGTCCGCGGACACCGCGCCGACCCGGGCGACTTCGGGATCGGTGTACGTCACCCAAGGCGCCGCGCCGTAGTCGATGCGGCGGCGTACCCCGAGCAGTGCGTCCACGGCCGCCGCGCCGCCCTGCACTCCGCCCAGGTGCGTGAAGGCGGATTTCCCGGTTACATCCCCGGCGGCGTAGATCCGGGGGTTGGAGGTGCGCAGCCGATCGTCCACCCGGACCTCGCCGTGCTCGGCCACCTCCACACCGGCCACCTCAAGGCCGAGCCCCGCGGTGTTGGCACGGCGCCCGGTGACAGCAAGGAGTGCGTCGAACGCCACGGCACCGGTCGGGCCGTGCAGCGCGCCGTCGGCAACCTTCTCGGCACGGTGGCCGGTCAGGACGGTGACGCCCTCCGCCTCGAGCCTCTCGCGGACGATCTGTGAGGCGCGGGGCTCCTCGTGGGGCAGCAACCGTTCCATCGCCTCGACCACCGTCACGGTGGAGCCGAGCCGGGCGAACGCCTGCCCCAGCTCGCAACCGATCGGGCCGCCGCCCAACACGACGAGCCGGTCCGGGAGGGCGTCCAGATCCCAGACGGTGTCACTGGTGAGCGGCCGGGCCTCGGCGAGCCCCGGTACGGGCACGAGGACGGGCGCCGAACCGGTGGCGATCAGCGCGAACCGGAAGGCGACCTCGCTTCCCCAAGCTCTCGAACCAGCTCGAGCAGGGGAGACCCCATTCCTGACCCGCAGCGTGCGCGGCGAGGTGAACTCGGCGCCTCCATAGGCTACTTCGATGCCCAAGGAGTGCAGGGAATCGGCGGAGTCGTGCGGTTCGATCGCCCCGATCGCCCGCTTCACGTGCGTCATGGCGGCAGCCAGGTCAGCCGGACCGCTCGGAGCGATCAGCCCGTAGCGGGCGGCGTTGCGCGCCGCCTGTACCTCGGCTGCCACGTGCAGCAACGCCTTGCTGGGCACGCACCCGGTCCACAGGCAGTCACCGCCCAGGCGCTCCCGCTCGACCAGCAAGGTCCGGGCGCCAAGCCGCCCCGCTGTGCGGGCCGCGGTCAGCCCGGCGCTGCCCCCGCCGATCACCACCAGGTCAAAATGGGCCTCGGCGTGTCGGGGATGCCCCTTGCTCATCGTGCGGTCTCATTCCCGTGCTCGACATCGATGCGCCGGCGGGCGGGGCCCCGGCGCGGGTTCGGCGGACAGGGAACCCGGCGAGTACCGCCAAACCTTCCCTCTCCCGTAGAGAGTTTCGGCTCGGCGGCCCGCGAGGCCATGCCGCGTGCCCGGTGTGTCCCCAGATGGAAGGGAACTAAAGGCCGCCCGGGTTCCCCGTGTCGGCGGAGTCCAGCCCGGGTCGGAAGCCTGGAACCGGGACTCGCGAGACGGGACGCGGAAGGATGCAGGAGTGGACGAACAGCAGTGGCGCCGCTTCCTGGGGCACTACCACGACACTCACGCGGGCATCACCGAGCAACTCCTGACGCTGGCCGAACCCCTTCCGTACGCGTGGCTGGCCGAGCCCCTGCATACCACGGACGGCATCGTGGTGGACCTGGCCTGCGGCTCCGCGCCCACTCGGGCGCTGCTCCCGGACACCCCATGGGTCGGTGTCGACTCCTCGGCGGGTGAACTGGCCGAGGCCGCCCGCCGTGGCCGACTGCCACTGATCCGGGCGTCCGCCGACGCACTGCCCCTGCGTTCCGGCACCGTGGGCGCGGTCTGCGCGTCGATGTGCCTGCCCGTCCTCACCCCGCTGCCGCGCGTACTCGACGAGATCCGGCGCGTCCTCCGGCCCGGGGGCACGCTTGCCGTCCTGGTCCCCTCCCAGAGCGGACTCACCCCGTCCGGGGCGCTGGCCTGGATCAGGGTCATGACGGCCCTACGGGCCGTCCACCAGCCCTGGCCCAATCCGCAGGCCCGCGACCAACTGGCCGCCCTGCTGGGGGAATTAGGCTTTGCCGTGCGTGCTGACGAGCACCGGGTCTTCACGCTGCGCCTCGACACTCCCGAGGCCACCGCCTTGCTGGTCGACGGCCTGTACCTGCCACGTCTCACCCCGCACCGTGCCCAGGCGGCCAAGCGCGCGCTGGCCGCCTGGGCACGACCGGGCCGCCGCATCGAACTGCCGCTGCGCCGCGTCATCGCCGAACGCCCGATCGCCAGTGCTTCCGGGTGACCCTGACACGGCCCGAGGGAATGCTGTCCTTGGCGGGGCGGGTTCCCGTCTCGCACACGCACCGATGCACGGCGCTGGTCCGACGCCGGTGCGGGAGAGCCACATCCCAGGGGAGAGAGATGACGGTCGACGTATCCCAGCTCAGCCACGCACCTACGAAGCCCGGGGTGTCGTTGGAAGACGCGGTCAAGGACTACTACGGCAAGGTGCTGTCCTCCTCCAAGGACCTCAAGACTTCGGCCTGTTGTACCGCCGAGGCGCCGCCCGCGCACATCGCCGCGGCGCTCTCGAAGGTCCACGACGAGGTCAAGGACCGCTTCTACGGCTGTGGTTCGCCCATCCCGTCTGCACTGGAGGGCGCCACCGTTCTGGACCTGGGCTGCGGCACCGGCCGCGATGCGTACGTGCTCTCCCAGCTCGTCGGTCCCACCGGAAGGGTCATCGGCGTCGACATGACCGATGAACAGCTGGCGGTGGCCCGCCGCCACCAGGACTGGCACGCCGAGCGCTTCGGGTACGCCAACACCGACTTCCGCCACGGCTACATCGAAGACCTGGCAGCCGCCGGCATCCCGGACGCGTCCGTGGACCTGGTGGTCTCCAACTGTGTAATGAACCTGTCGCCCGACAAGCCACGCGTCTTCGCCGAGATCTTCCGGGTCCTCAAACCCGGCGGCGAGCTGTACTTCTCCGACGTCTTCGCCGACCGTCGCCTGCCCGCCGCGCTCCTGGAAGACCCGATGTTGGTCGGTGAGTGCCTGGCCGGCGCCCTCTACACCGAGGACTTCCGCCGCATCATCGCCGACTCCGGCTGCGCCGACGCCCGCACAGTGGCGAGCGCGCCCATCACGCTGAGCAGCCCGGACGTCGAGCGCAAGATCGGCTTCGCGCGGTTTGCCTCCCGCACCATCCGGGCCTTCAAGCTCGCCCTGGAGGACCGCTGCGAGGACTTCGGGGAAGTCGCCGTCTACCGCGGCACGCTCGCCGAGCACCCGCACGCCTTCGACCTGGACGACCATCATCGCTTCCACACGGGCAAGCCGATGCTGGTGTGCGGCAATACCGCCGACATGCTCTCCACCACCCGCTACGCGCCCCACTTCACCGTCACCGGTGACAAGTCCACGCACTTCGGCCTGTTCCCGTGCGCGCCCGCTGAGAGCATGGTGGCGGGGGACAGCGGGTCCGCCTGCTGCTGACCAGCACGCACCGGGGTCCGGGCGCCGCCGATCGCCCGGACCCCGTGCGTCCGGTCATCGGGTCAGGAGGAACACCCCCGCCGCCACGACCTGCGACCAATGGCGTCACTGTTCACGCGAGCGCGAAGTCCCGCAACGCACGGGTGTTGAGGCGCCGGTGCTCGGCGATGACCCGCGACGGCCGATGAGCTGCAGCCCCGGGCCTCTCCGCGCGATGTCAATGCGGCCCGTCACCCACTCCTCGTGCTCGTGGGACTGGTTCGGTCCGCCTCACCGTGCAACGAGAGAGTCGGGCAGCAGTCATCGGGGCTTGCTGTGCCGCGCAACCTGCGCGTCCGGCAGAGCAATACATGGCCGACGGCCGCCAGTGCGACCACGGCGGCCACCGTGACGAGCCACCAGTTTCCGAGCAGCCTGCCAGTGATGCCGACGCCGACGGCGGACACAAGGAGCGGGCCTGCACAGCGCCCCACCAGCAGCGACATGATCGCCACCGTGGCGAGACGGCCTGTGTTCGGATGACCGGTGCCGCGGGTGGGCTCACGACGTGGCTTCATCACTGCGCCTCCTCCGTGGGCGTCGCCCGGTCCGATGTGCTCCCTGGGGGTGGTGGACGGCGGCCATCTGCTCGGCGTACCGGAGTATGCGGACCGCACCCAGTGACTGCGGGTGTCGTCGTGGGCTGGTCCGCAGCGATGCCTTGACCAGGCGCAGCGTTTGAAGAGATCCGCTGCACACCCAACAGCGGGCGACATGCGCGGCCAGCTGGGCTCGGCGGGCGCCGGTCAGCTCTCCGTCCGCGTACGCCTCCAGGGAACCGCGCAGTCGCAGGTGCCGTACTCGCTCACAGCAGTCGGCCCACAGCTGCCGGGGCCCCGGAAAGCGCAGCTTCTTCATGCACCGGGAACCCGCGCCGCGGTGTGCGCCATTCCATGGAATGCGCCGGGCCGATCGCCGGGTTTCTGAGGTGTGGAAGACCAAATCACCGGTCCGCCGGATCCAGCGGACCCGCGGGGCAAAGCGTTCGCCGCCTACGTGCTGCCCGAGGTCGAGGTGCTGCTGCGCGTCGCGATGACGCTGACCGCGCAGCCCGCCGACGCGGAGGACCTGGTGCAGGACACACTGCTGCGCGCCTACCGGGCCATCGACCGGTTCGACGGCGAACATCCGCGGGCTTGGCTGCTGACCATCATGCGCCGGGCCGAGATGAATCGGCACCGCCGCCGCAGACCACACCTCCTCGACGACCCGGACGCGGACCTGGACCGGCTCAGTACCACCGGCACTCAGGGCTCCGCGGAAGAAGTCGTGGTCGGGGAAGCGTTCGACTCGGTGGTCGACGAGGCGCTGTCGGCACTGCCCGTCAAGCACCGAACCGTGGTGCAGCTCGTCGACATCGACGGCCTGACCTACGCCGAGGCCGCCCGGATCCTCGACGTACCGGAAGGAACCGTGATGAGCCGTCTGCACCGGGCGCGCAAACGCATAAGGGCTCGGCTGACCGCGGCCGGACTGGCACCGAAGCGAGGTCTGATGTGAGCAGAGCACCCTGGAGCCGCCGTCCCCGCTCGGAGCGGAACATGAACTGCCTGCAGGTGGCCCGCGTTCTGCAGTCCTACCTGGACGGCGAGACCGACGAGGTCACCGCCCGCCGGGTGGCCGCCCATCTGGAGGACTGTCGTCGTTGCGGCCTGGAGGCCACCCTCTACGAGGAGATCAAGAACGCCCTTGCCCGCCGGCAGCAGCCCGATGAACTGACCTTGCATCGCTTGCGTGACTTCGGCGCCGCGCTGCTTGAGGAGCCGCCCCCGGACGAAGAGGCCGACGGCGCTTGACGGAGCGCGCGGGTGATGGCTCCGTCGGCGCACTCGCGCGACGGCGGACGGCGCGTGGCCATCATGTTCGCCGCGGTGTACGCGGGGCTGTACTTCGCCCTGTACGCCCTGCAGTTCTTCCTGCCGCAGATCGTCGTCGCTCCCTTGGCGTGGGGCGGTGGAGCCCTGGCCGCGAGCGCGGTCGCCGCGTGCCCGTACACCGTGGCGGGCGTGGCGATACTCGTCTGGAGTCTGCGCTGTGACCGGGTGGGTGCCCGCCCCGCGCACATCGCGGGGCCCGCCCTGGCCGCCTCGGTCGCAGCCGTCTGCGCCGCTCAGGTGACGGACTCGCGGACGCTGCTGTTGATGTGGGTGAGCGTGGCGCTCGGGGGGATCTTCGCGGCCGTGCCGGCGTTCTGGAGTCAGTGCACCGCACACCTTGCGGGACCGCGTGCCGCGCTGGCGGTAGCCGGGGTGAACGCGACGGCCAGTCTGGCCAGCTTCGCGGGCCCTTACATCACCGGGTATCTGAGAGATGCCAGTGGCAGCTATCAATTGGCGTTGCTCGCCGTTGGCGGCTCCCTGGCCCTCACGGCGGCGGGCACCCTGCTGCTGCCCGCCCCTTCGCACGATGGTCGGAGTCAGTCGGCTGGGCCCGCGCGTCATGCTGGCGAGGGCCGGGCGCCGTCCGCGAAAGGGTCTTGAAAACGAGGGAAGGGACCAAGTCGTCTTCCGGGTTTCCGGTGTGTCATTGGCTCCTCACCGGATCCGGGATGGTGCGCCATGGACGAGCAGCCGGGCATACCGGCCAGGCGGACCGTGCCGCCGAGCAGGCGGCAGGCGTTGAAGGGTGTGGGGGTGATCGGCGGCTTGGCCGCACTCGCGGCCGGCGGCGTCCTGGGTGTGCGTGAGCTGGCGAAGGACTCGGGCGGTGGCTCGACCCCGGCCGGGGCGCCGGATGCCGGGGGCGGAGCAGACCCACTGGAACGACTGGCCGCGAGCGTCGTCTCCGGTGGCCCAGGCAAGGACGGCATCCCTGCCGTCGACAGGCCCCGCTTCGTTGCGGCCGAGTCCGCCGCATTCCTCTCCGACGACCAGCCTGTCTTCGGCCTGGAGGCGGCAGGCGGCGAACGGCCGCGCGCATACCCGCAGTTGGTGCTCGTCTGGCACGAGATCGTCAACGACACAGCGGACGACGGCACCCCGCTCACCCTTACCTACTGTCCCCTGACCGGCACCGCCATTGCCTTCACCGGCCCGCCGGACCATGCCGCGCTGACCTTCGGCACCACCGGAAACTTGGTCAACTCCAACCTGCTGATGTACGACCGGCAGACCGGTTCGACCTGGCCACAGCTGACCGGCACTGCCATCGCCGGGCCGCGTAAGGGACAGCGGCTTGTCACCACACCCCTTCACTGGGCCACGTGGAAGGCGTGGCGCACCGCGCACCCGTCGACACGAGTGCTGTCGACGGACACTGGGCATCTGCGGGACTACGGCAGCGACCCCTATGGCTCCTATCCGCACAACCGCGGCTACTACGCGGGCGGCGGCCCTATCTTCCCTGTCCTTGAACGGGATGAGGACCGGCGCTTCGCCGACAAGGACGTGGTTCTGGGCCTCCGGCGCGCCCAGCATCACCTGGCGATCGGCAAGGAGCGGATCAAGCGCGAGGGATCAGTGCGAACCGAACTCGGCGGGCAGATGGTGCGGGTGCGCTGGGACCATGCGCTCGGCACGGCCCGCTTGGTGACCGAGGCGGGGGATGATGTGGACGCATTCGATGCGATGTGGTTCGCATGGTTCGCCTTCCACCCAAACACCAAGGTCCTGCCGTGAGCCGGGTGGTGGCCGCCCTGTCCAGGGTCGGGGACGCGTGGGACGCGGGGTTCCACGCCGTGGCGGCCACCCCCTCCCGGCTGCGCAGCGCCCTGTCGGTACGGCGTCGGCGGCGGGCGGCGATGATCGTGGCGGCCGTCCTGCTGGCGGTGCATCTCACGGCGATCGGCGATCTGGCCTTCTCGCCGTCCGGCCGCTGGGCTGGCATGCCCTTCGCGCAGGCGGCCTCGGACCGCCTGTTCCACGCCCGCGCGCCCTACTTGTACGAGCCGGTCCTGGCCCTGCGCACCCCGTATGTCGCGTTCTTCCTCAGCCCCGTCAACGTGCTTCTTGGCGCCGTCGTGGCGGCCCTCGCCGGGGCCAATGCCGCACTTGCGCTGGTGGCGCGGGACGAAGCGGGCTGCCGCGCCCCGCGCTCGCGCGGACTGGCCCGGCTGCTGGGTGTACTGCCCGCGCTCCTGCTCGGCTTCGCGTGTTGTGTACCCGCCTTCCTACTGGCCCTGGGCACCGGCACAGCCGCCGCCGTCTTGCCGTACGCAGTCCCGCTGCGCCCGGTGTTCTATCCGCTCAGCCTGCTGTTGCTCACCGCTTCGGCGATCGCCGGTCATCGGTACTCGGGATTGGGGAAGTCGAAGCGGCAGCCCGCGTCCCACTGAGAACGCTGATTGCCGTGCGCGGGGAATCCGCCCGTGTCCTTGAGCATGCGGGCCAGGTGGAGGAGGTTCCAGGTCATGAAGGTGGTGTTGCGGTTGGTGAAGTCGTTCTCCGGGCCGCCCGAGCCCGGGTCGAGGTAGGAGGGGCCGGGTCCGGCCTCGCCGACCCAGGCGGCGTCGGCCTGCGGCGGGATGGCGTACCCGAGGTGTTGTAGCGAGTACAGGACGTTCATGGCGCAGTGCTTGGCGCCGTCCTCGTTGCCGGTGAACAGACAGCCGCCGACGCGGCCGTAATAGGCGTACTGCCCTTGGTCGTTGAGGATGCCGGAGCAGGCGTAGAGCCGTTCGATGACCTGCTTCATGACCGAGCTGTTGTCGCCGAGCCAGATCGGCCCGGCGAGGACGAGGATGTCGGCGTCCATGACGCGCGAGTACAGCACCGGCCACTCGTCGCTCGCGGCCCCGTGCTCGGTCATGTCCGGGTAGACCCCGGGGGCGAGGTCGTGGTCGACGGCGCGGATCTCGTCCACCCGCACCCCCTGCGTCTCCATGATCTTGCGGCTGATGTCGATGAGGCCCTGGGTGTGGCTCTGCTCGGGGGACGGCTTGAGGGTCGCGTTGATGAACAGAGCCCGCAGGTCGTTGTAGCGGCGCTCGGGATCGGACATGAGAACTCCTGGCTTGGGGCGTGTGGGGCTATGCGGTCCGCCGCCAGGGCCACAGGCGCCGCCGAGCGGGCTGGGCATCCGGGGCGGGCAACAGCTGCGGGGCATGGTGGCGTACGAGGTCGAGGACTTGGCGGACGCTGGGGTTGGTCAGCGCGTGCCCGGCCACCGCGACCGTCGGCACGGTCTCGTCGCCGCGGTTGACGGAGCGGACGTAGGCAGCGGCGGTCGCGTCCTGCCAGATGTCGATTGCCTCGTACTGCAGGCCGGTGCGGCGCAGGCCCCGGCGCAGTCGCGTGCAGAAGGGGCAGCCGGGCCGCCAGTAGACCTGGATCTTGACGTGGGAGGGGTGGTCGGTGTGGGGCACGTAGCGCCTCCTCGGTGTCGGGGGAGGGGAACCCGACAGGGGGTTCGGGGTATTCCGGAGCGGGGGTTGACACCTCTGCGGAACGCCGGCAGGGGGTCAGGGCGGCGGTATGCGGGCGGCTTTGGCGACCGGACGCGGGCGCGCGTTTCGCAGGCGGATGCCACTCCAGCCGAGGGTGCTCGCGGTGACCGCGTCCCAGAAGCCCCAGAGGTTGTCCAGGACACGGAGTTGGATGCCGGCGTCGCGGTGCAGGTGCAGGAGGTTGCCGACGGGTTCGGGCGGGCCCAGGGGGACGACGGATTCGGTGGCGACCATGGCGTGGGGTTCGGGCTCGCCGAAGGGCCGGAACGGGGCGGCGGGCAGCCGGTAGGCGAACAGGCGGCTGCTGAGGAGCCTGTCGACCCAGTCGTATTCGATCGCATGGACGCGGCTCGCGCCGCCCGGCCCCAGGATCCGCTCCCGGTCGATGGTGGACGTCGTCGGGAGCGTCCATGCCAGGGCGCGGGGGCAGTCACGCGGGAACCAGTAGTCCGGCGCGCGGTTGGCGTCGACGGCCCAGACGTAGGCGTCGGCTTGTTGCGCGGTGGCGGCGACGTGGGGGACGAAGCGGGTGATCGTCGGGTCCTCGGAGAAGTGCAGGACCTGCCCGGGTTCAGGACGCATGAGTCATGTCTAGCTCAGTGCCGGCTCGGCCCGGCACCCTCGGGATTCGTCCCCTCGGCAGTCGGGGGGACGCCGGTTCACAGCGGCGAGGACAGGGACAGTTGCGGGATGCCGACCAGCAGGCTGAGGACATAGGGGTCGGCGGCACTGTCCGGCAGACCGATGTCCTCGGGGTGGGCGGGCCTAGGGTCGGGGCGCAGGCAGATACGGGCGATGCCCAGGCCGCTCACGGTGTAGTCGAAGCGCTGCAGGTTGGTGTATCCGTCGATGCGGTCGTCGTTGGGCAGGGTGGGGCTCTGGCCGAGGTAGGTGGAGCGGGCGGGGAGCAGGGACAGCAGTCCGGGGACGGTGCCTTCGGTGCGGCAGCCGGGCCCGGTGTACGGCTTCCATCGGGATGGGCCGCCCGGCAGTTGGATCTGCACGTGGGCGCCGTTCGGCACGGTCTGGGGGAGCCAAGTGCCGTTCCACCACCAGAGGTTGTCGCGGTGCTGTTGGGTGAAGAGGTAGGGATGGTCGCGGGTGCCGGTGTCGTCGGGCACATCGGCCGCCGGTGGTGGGACGGGCGCATACCGGGAGCCGGGGGAGACGGGAGGCTCGGCCCCGGCGGCGGGGGCGGCGAGCGCGGCCGCCAAGAGGACGGCAGCGAGGACGGGGGCGCGGGCGTTCATCGGCGGCCTCCGGCGTCGCGTGGGTGGACGGGCGGCACGGTCTCGCTGCCGTCGCCGGCGTCGGGTCCGGTGTGGGAGGGGCGGCCAGGCGTGCCAGGAGGGTTGATGAGGAGGTTGCCCATCATGCCGTTGTCCTCGTGCGGCAGGATGTGGCAGTGGAAGACCGTCTTGCCGGGCGTGTCCGGGCGGAAGTACGTCCGCAGCGTGAACTCGCCCTTGGGCGGCGCCCGGAATGTGTCCCACCAGATGTCCGGGTCGGTCTGCCAGGAGGTGTCTCCGCGCGGGATGCCCTTGACGTCGACGACCTGGAACGGGTTGACGTGGATGTGCAGCGGGTGCTGGAAGACGTCCTCGTTGACGACCCGCCACTCCTCCACCGTTCCGGCTTCCACTTCCTGGTCGATCCGGTCGGGGTCGAACAGGCGGTCGTCGATGAGGAACCGAACCCCGGCCCCGTACTTGCCGGAGATGTCCCCGGAGAAGGTGATGGTGCGGCGCCTGGCGACGGGCAGCTTCGGGATGCGGGGTGGTTCCACCAGCTGGTTGGGGATGCGGCCTGTTGTGGGGGTGCCGGTGACGTGCAGGGTGGCGAGTTCGATGTCGGGGCGCACGCCGCCGGGGTGGCCCTGGTCGTAGCCGCGGGCGTAGATGCGGTACGTGCCCGGTTCGCCACCGCGCACGATGAACTCGGCGCGGTTGGCGGACGACAGCATGATCGAGCGGACCGGTTTGGTTCGCGCGAAGGGGATGCCGTCCTGCCCGATCTGGTGCAGGGCGTGCTGTTCGATGTGCAGCCAGATCGAGCGGTGCGGGGCGGCGTTCAGGACCCGCCAGCGCTGCGTCTCGCCGGGGCGGAGTGAGATGACCGGACGTAGCTGCCCGTTGAGGGGGAAGAGCATCGTCGAGGGCACGGCCGGGACGGTGGTGAAGGGCTCGTCGCCACCGGTGGGCAGAACTAGCGCGGTTGGGTTCTCCCCGTTGGCGTCGATGCGCAGGGCGTTGATGACGATGGTCCGCTCGCGCATTTCGGTGATCGCGGGTACGGCGTCGATGTCGCCCTCGACGACGATGGGCCCGGCCAGGCCCGACCACGCCTGGTGGGTGGTGGAGCCGTGTAGATGCGGGTGGTACCAATGCAGTCCCGCCGGGTGATCGGACGGAATCGCGTACGCGTACTGACGGTGGCCGAGCAGGCCCACGCGGACGAAGACGTTGTCCGCGCTGCCCTCCGGCGAAACCTGCAGGCCATGGGTGTGCAGGTTGGTGGTGATCGCCTGCTGCAGAATCGTGTGGCCCGACGTCAGGCCGTGAACGGCCTCGGGCACGCACTGCAGGAGCCCGTCGACCAGGCCATGATCGTGCGGCGGCCGGTGCGCCTGGGCCTTGTCCGCGCAGATCGGCGGCAGCGCGTTGAGCGGAACGCCAGTGGGCAGCATCCGGTTCTTCAGCAGGATCCGCATCTGGTCCCCGGGGCGGATGCGTAGGAGCGGGCCCGGCAGCTGCCCGTTGTAGGTGTCCAGGTGCAGCCGCCTCCCGCCCACCACCGGGCGGGCTGCGGCCACCGTCAACTCGTACTCGAGAAGTCCACCGCGGCTGCGGACCTCCGGCAGGTCCCTCAAAGGAGCCCCCTCCTCGGTGGGGGCGACACCGGGATCCGTGAGCTCGGCGTGCGCCGCCCAGCCGCCCGCGCCAAGGAGCGCCGCCCCTGTGCCGGCTCCGCTCAGGGATTTCAGCAGCTTGCGCCTGGTCACACTCCTGCGGTGGCCCATCGGGTCCGCTCCATCCCGCCTCATCGGCCTTCTCGATATGACGGGAGGGGTAACCCCACGAGATCGATCTGCTTTCCAGAGCCCAGGGAAATTCCTCCGACCGAGTGCCGCGGTGGCGCAAACGCCGAAGTCTGTCAGCGAGCTGACAGTCGTGCACGAAAAGCGCCGCCTAGAGGGTTCCCTCCTCGCCGCGCCCGCTGGGAGGGCAGGGCGCGGCACGAGACCTGCCCTCCCCGGGCCCGCGCGGCCCGCGACAGCGACTCGACAAACTCAGGGGACCTGACCTATGAAGCTCATCCGACGCCCACTGCGTTCCCGCCGTGCCCGTTACACGGGCCTGGCCGTCGGGGCTCTCACCGTGGCTCTGACCGCCACGGCGTGCGGCTCCAGTGACTCATCCGACACGGCCGACGCCGACAAGACGCCCGCCCCGCCGGCCTCCTCCGAGGAGTCCTCCGCAGCGGATTCCGCCGCGGTGCAGACGGCATTCACCTCGTACGCCTCGTCGAAGTCGTTCGACGACACCGTTAGCGCGCTGAAGAAGTCCGTGGCGGACAGCGGGATGATGGTGCTCGGCGATCTGAACCAGGCGGGCGCGTTGAAGTCGACGGGCCTCAACCTCAAGGGGGCGCACTCGTTCTTCGTCGGCAATCCGGCCAAGGGCAAGATGTTCTTCCAGCAGAACCCGGCCATCGGCACCGAGATCCCGATCCGGATGTTCGTCTGGGCGGACGAGGACGGCAAGGGCCACGTCGGCTACTTCGACCCGGCCGCGATGTTCACCGCCGTCGACGAGCAACTCGCCGACGGCGGCAAGCAGATGGCCATGGCCGCCGACAAGATCGCCCAAGGGGCGACGGGCGGCTCCGCCGAGGCCGGTACGAAGGTCGCGGCCTCCTTCGTGTCCGTCGATTCCGCCAAGTCGTTCGCGGATACCGAGAGCGCGCTGAAGAAGTCCGTGGCGGACAGCGGGATGATGGTGCTAGGCGATCTGAACCAGGCCGGCGCGCTGAAGTCCACGGGCCTCAACCTCAAGGGCGCGCACGCCTACTTCGTCGGGAACCCGGCCAAGGGCAAGATGTTCTTCCAGCAGAACCCGGCTATCGGTACGGTCATCCCGCTGCGCATGTACGTCTGGGCGGACGACGACGGCAAGGCCCACATCGGCTACTACGACCCGGCCCCGCTGTTCACGGCCATCGACCCGAAGCTCGCCGACGGCGGCAAGCAGATGAAGATGGCCGCGGAGAAGATCTCCCATGGTGCCGTCAAGTAGTGCTCCGGTCCGCAGCCGTGCCCCGGACGTCGCCTCGTCTCCCGTTCGGGCCCTTGCCGACCTGGCGCTGACAGGTGTGGTCCTGGCCGGGGCCACGGCTGCGGGCGCGCTGCTGTTCGCTCTCGCCCAGGGCGGTTACGGCACGCTGCCGGATCTGGTGCGCGAGGTCGGCGTCCCGGGCGCGCTCGCGGTCGTCATCGCCCCGCTGATCGCTTTGCGGGTGGCGGGGCCCCGGCTGGGCCGGGCGGTGCTGCTCGGCGCGCTTGGCGGCATCGCGGGCACTGCCGTGCTCGAACTCGTACGGGAAGTGGGCTTCCGCGTCTTCGACTCGATGCCCGGAGACATCCCCATGCTCATGGGGGTGCTGCTGCGCGACCAGATCATGAGGGGCCCGGACACGGCATCGAACATCGCCGGGTGGATGTACCACGTCTGGAACGGCGCGATGTTCGGCATCAGCTACGCCGTGCTCATCGGCGGATTCCCCTTCCGCCGCTGGGGCGCCGGACTCACGGGCACGCTCCTTGGCACCGGGTACGGGCTCACGCTCGCCCTCGGATTCCTGCTCAGCCCGGTACCCAACGCGGTTGGTGCGGGCGAGTTCGGCGCCGACATGTGGCCCAAGTTCCAGCTCACCGTCGGCCTCGCACACGCTGGATTCGGCGCGCTGCTCGGCTTCCTGGTGCACCGCTACGGTCACCGGATCGCTCCGGTGTGGACGGTTGCCTGCGCCCTTCTACCCAGGCGCCCGGCAGGTAGAGCGGGCGACTGAACGTCGTGGTGCGGGCGGTAGCGCCCAGCCCGCACCACGGCACGGGAGCGGGGGCGGAAGCCGGACCGGCGTCGTCACAGGTTCCCCCGGACCGGACGACCGGCCCCGCTCCCACTCCAGGACCCATCCCGGGGCGTGCCGCCAGCTCTCGACGGTCGGCACAGTCCAGCGCACGGACGGTTTCCCGCCCGGTATCCCTCATCCGGGTCAAGGAGGGAAGCGCTTATGCCCCGTACCGGGTTCCCGTCAGGACCGGCCGCCCCTCGGTCGGCCCTGACGGCCCCATTGGGAAGGGACTTGCGATGCGCATCAGGCGTTTCGGTACCACCACCGCGGTCATCACCGCCGCGTTCGCGCTGCTGGCGGCGGGCTGCGGCAGCACGGAGCAGAAGACCACCGCAGCCGAATCGGCGACGGGCGAACCGGGCCGGACCGCCTCGCCCAGCCAGGGCAGTGGCGCCACCAAGGCAGCCTCTGCCCCCGTACCCGACGAGCTGAAGTTCACCACCACGACCCTCGACGGCAAGAAGTTCCAGGGCTCCTCGCTCGCTGGGAAGGACGCCGTGCTGTGGTTCTGGGCGCCCTGGTGTCACGTGTGCCGCTCCGAGGCCCCGACCATCGCCAAGGCCGCCGACAAGTGGAAGGGCAAGGTCACGTTCGTCGGCATTCCCGGCAAGAGCCGCACCGCCGACATGAAGCAGTTCGTCGCCGACACCGGCCTCGACGGCATCCAGCACGCCGTCGACACCGACGGGTCCCTGTGGTCCCGCTTCGGCGTGCCCGCCCAGCCCGCCGTCGCCCTCGTCAACGACGACGGCACCGTCAAGGTGGGCCTCGGCCCGGTCGGCGCCACGCAGTTCGGGGACGAGATCGAACGGCTGACTCTCAAGTGACCGGAGTGCCTTATGCGTTGGCACTCACCGCAGGGATGCTCGCCGCGGTCAACCCCTGCGGCTTCGTTCTCCTGCCCGCGTATTTGACGCTGTTCATCTCCGGCAGCGGCGAGCAGCCACGAGACGGTGGCCGACGCGGCTCCCTTGTCCGGGCTCTGGTAGCCACCGCAGCGCTGACCGGCGGCTTCGTCCTGGTCTTCGGCACCTTCGCGCTGCTGGTCTCGCCGCTCGCCCTGTCGGTGGAGCGCTGGCTGCCCTGGGCCACCGTCGCCATCGGCCTGCTCCTGATCGCCCTCGGCGTCTGGCTCCTGGCCGGGCGCGAACTGCGCGTCCGCCTACCGAAGTTGCAGGCCACCGGCAACCCGGCCGACTCGGCCCGTTCCATGACCCTGTACGGCATCTCGTACGCCATCGCGTCTTTGTCGTGCACCATCGGCCCCTTCCTCGCGCTCACCACCACGGCCTTCCGCGTCGGCAGCGTGCCCGCGGTGGTAGGTGTGTTCCTCGCGTACGCCGCAGGCATGGGCCTGATTGTTGAGGCGTTGACGCTGGCCGTGGCGCTGTCCCGACAGGCTGCCCTGGCCCGCATCCGTGCCGTTCTGCCCTATGTCAGCCGCGCTTCCGGGGCACTGATACTCCTCGCCGGCGCTTATGTTGCCTACTACGGCTGGTACGAGATCCGCCTGCTGCGCGGCGATGCGGACCACGACCCTGTGGTGAGCACCGCCACCCGCTGGCAGGGTGCCGTGACTCAGTGGCTGAATGACCTGGGCCCCTGGCCCCTCGTGGCCGCCGTGCTCGTCCTGCTCACGATGGGGTGGGCGGCACGGGCCCTGCACCGCCGCCGTGCCGCTACCCGGAAGCAGGAGTCCTGCTCACCGGACGAAGAAGAATGGTCCGACGGACCGGACGAGACGTACCACCCAGCGAAGTGACGGCACTTCGGTGCGGGCAACCCTCGTGCTCTGCCTGCCAGCCACCCTCCCGATCCGACACCGAGGAGGCATCGAGGAAACCCGCTCACATCCGCTGAACCGAAGGAAGTGTCGGCACGATGACACCATCCGCCCACTTTGCGACCCCATCAACCATGTCTCGGCTCACCGCACTCACAGGCCCACACGCACAGCACCTCAAGCAGGCAGCCTGGGTCGCCCGCTGCGTCGGGCGTGGCCGCCACGCACCGCTGAACCACACCGACCTGACCGCCCTCGCGGGTGTCCTGCACCCCGTCGAGGCCCGGCCCGGCTCCGCCGTCACCACCGCGGGCGCCACCTCGAATGGGGTGTGGATCCTGCGGGAGGGGCACGCCGAACTGACCGTCGGCACCGGGCCTCGCCAGGCCGTGGTGCACGTCCTGCGCGCCGGGGACGTCGACGGTGATGTCCAGCTCCTTCTCGGCATGCCCCTGCCCTACACCACTCGCACCCTGGACAGCTGCACGTTCCTGCACCTGCCCGCCGCCGACTTCCCCCGAGTCCTGGACCGCCACCCGGCCATCGCCCGTCGCTGGCTCGCCTCCATCGCCGCCCGCCTCGCCCACAGCCAGGCCCGTCTCGTCGCCCAGCTCGGTGCCTCTCTGCCGCAGCAGACCGCTCGCCTCCTGCTCGCGGAGGCCGAGGACGGCACAGTGCCCCTGCCCCAGCGCACGCTCGCGGCCATGCTCGGCGTACGCCGCCCCTCCCTGAACAAGATCCTCAGAGAGTTCGAGCAGCACGACGCGATCCAACTGGCCTACCGGGCCATCCACATCACGGATCCGGCCAGGCTGATCCGACTGGCCAGGTAGCCCGCCAGACGAGCCGCGGACCGGTGTGACGATCGGCTCAGCAAGCCAGCTGCGTCCGCTGCCTGACAGCTCCTCAACTCACTGGAAATGCCGAGGCCACACGCGGGTTCCCACATCGTCGCCACCGTTCACGACGGGCTTCGGGGCTCGCGTGCGGGCACAGTCACTGCCCGCACACGAGCTGCCCAGACCCACCGTGGCGACGACAGCCCAACCCACAGCGGAGGCCGCAGTGCTCAACGACGTGCCCCCGCCACACGACACATGGAGAACCCCGAATGAACCGCAAGCGCCTTATGGCCGCCGCGATCCTGGTGGCCTCGGCCGCCCTGTCCACCGCCACCCCCGCCTCCGCGGACGACCTGCCGCTGTTGGACCAGCCGCAGCAGACCGCCGCTCAGCAGGTTCGCGCCCCCGAGCCGGAGGCTGAGTCGGGCAAGCTGACTGTCCACCCGGCCTCCTCCACGGCCACCAGCAACGGCGACACCGCCTTCGTCCTCAGCGGCCAGAACCTTCCGCCCAAGCAGAAGTTCACGCTCAACAGCACCGGCCTCAAGCACGCCTGCGACAAGGACACCCTCAACGGCAAGACCATCACCAGCGACCTGGCTGGCCGCTTCCACTTCGCCGGCGAAGCCAAGGGGTGCCTTGCCGGCACCTACACCATCGAAGCCACCGAACAGGCCACCCCGTACACCACCCACACCGCTCAGTACGCCCTCAAGGCCGGCTGACCCCGGCGACGGTCCGGCCGATCCGCACCCCTGGCGGGTCGGTCGGGCCGACGGTCACGGGTTGTCCGGCCGGTTGCCTGCCGTCTTCGACAGTCGGCGTCACGGAGGGCCGGTACTGGAGCGTCCGTGACGCCGCTCCTCACCGTCGTTCCGAAGCTCACGGCCCACCAACGGCGCGTGGCGGTGCGGGGAAAGCGGGCGACTTGCGTGCCCGAACGCCTCGTACAGGCTGCGTGTGCCGGGTGGGCTCACGTGGACAGGAACGGTGAGCGATCAGGCGAGGGCCGCGGCACCGTCCGGCGGGTCCTTCGGCATAGGCAGGGAGACCGCCCCGCTGGGCGGACAGGGCTTGGGCCGACGTGGTTCGCGTACACCCGCGCCGCCCGGCCCCGGGCCGCCGTCCAGCGAACCACAGGAGGGGACGAGCCGGACCACGCGCACCGTCGTGACCACCCACAGAAGTGCGAGAACCGCGGCAGCCGCCCCTGTGGGCAGCAGCACACCGGCCAACGCGCCCCCGAGCAGCAGCCCGGCCATCGCCGCGGACACGGACAGCGACCGGCGGAGACAGCCGCGATACGTCGCCACTGTGCGGCCCAACTTCGCGATGCTGACCGGCCCTTGCCAGGCGGAGCAGGGTCTGCGCCCACATGGTGTGCACGCAGCGCACGCTCCTCGCGATCGGGAGGAGCAGGCGCGGTTGTACCTGCCGATGCGACGCCTTCGCTTGACGACCATGGCGCGCCCCCGTCCGGTGATGTCGAGGTGCCTTGTGGCCCAGGGTGAACCGCAACCACCCATCGGGGCAAGCACTCGTCGCACCGTCAGGCTGTGGCTGATCAGTACGACGCGGCGCTGCCAGGACCTCCGGAAACCTCCCGCAGTCTCGCGCGAGCTCTTTCAAGATCCTCTGGCGTGTCCACCGCGCACTCCGTGTCGCTCACGCGGAGCATCCGCACGCCGTATCCGTGCTCGATGAGCCGAAGCATCTCGATGCCCTCGGCCTGTTCCAGAGGACCTTGAGGGAGGCGCCGGAACAAACGGAGCCCATCGCCCGTGAAGCCGTAAAGGCCCAGCTGGCGCAGGTAGGTTGGCCGACAGCCTTTCGGATACGGAATTGGCTGCCGGGAGAACATCAGCGCCTCCCTGCTGCTGCCTACGACGACCTTGACGACGTTGTGGTCGAGCACGGACCCGACTTCGTCCAGCTCTGCATATGCATTGACGGCCACCATCTCGGGCTCCAGGCGCAGCAACGCCTCGGACACGGCGTCGATCGCGGCTGCGCTGATGAACGGTTCGTCGCCCTGGACGTTGATGTACGCGTCGGCCTTGATCCGCTGCGCGCACTCTGCGACCCGGTCGGTTCCCGTGGGGTGTTCGGCGGTCATCAGACAGGGAATGCCGAGTTCGCGACAGGCGGCCTCGATGCGCTCGTCGTCCGTGGCGACCAGAGCCTCATCGAGGCGCTTCGCTTGTGTACAGCGTTGATAGACGTGCCACATCAGAGGCTTGTCGCCCAAGACGGCGAGTGGCTTGCCGGGGAATCGTGATGCTCCCCAGCGGCAGGGGATAACTGCTATGTGACGACGTGGTGTTGAGCGCGGAATGATCGTGGTGGCGGCCACGGAATTCTCCCGTCGAGGGGCGGTCAGGGGCGTGTGGTGCGCGGGAGGAGAGCCAGTTCGGCCCGGACGGTTGGTGGGGGCGACCGCCTCGAATTTCCGCCCTCACCTGTCGAAGTGGTCGAGCCAGATCTCGGCGATGGTCTGGCGGTGGATCGGGGACATTTCTTGGAGCCCGGGGACAGGGCCGCTCCGGCTCAGCGCGGCGGTGGCAGCGAGTATTTCGGCCTGGACGAGGTGGATATACGAGCCGACGGCCGCGCCGTGGACGAAGTTGACCGCGCCGCCGTCGGCGAGCACGTAGAAGTAGTGGCCGGTGACTTCGTATCGGGTCAGCTGCTCGGCGACCTTCGTACGTTGGTAGAGGTCATCCAGGTAGCTCAGCTCGAGTTCGTCCTCCGACGAGGTCACGGATGCCACGTAGGCGCCGTTGCGAAGCGCGGAGAAGTGGTGTTGGCGCAGTGCCAGGTTGCCGGTGGCGCACAGGACCAGGTCGGCGCCGCGAAGTGCTTCCGTGCAGGAGCCCGCTGTTGAGAATCCTTGGGCGCGGGCCTGTACGCGCTTGATCGGATCGCTGTCGTACACCGTGACGCGCAGGTCGTGGGCGCGGAGGGTCTGGGCGATGGCGCGGCCGACCTTGCCGAATCCGATGACGCAGGCAGCGCGACTGGTGAGGATGTCGCCGCGGGTGCGCACCAGGGCGTCAGTGGAGAAGACGATGGATCGACCGACGAGGTGGTCCTCGCAGTCCTTCAGCGGCGAGCGTGCCACGGAGATCACGGGGCAAGGCAGGTCACCGAGTGCGGCGTATCGCTGGTGGCCGTTCTCGGTGTCCTCGACGACTCCCAGGACTCGGCCCGAGAACTTGTCGACCAGCGTGCGGAGGCTCGGCGCGAAGTAGCCGCCGATGTCGAGAAGGACCACGTCCGTTCCCGCAGCGGTGTCCTCCAGGAACTCCAGAGCCCGGGTCTCGTCAGCGAACAGCTCTCGGCTGAGGCCGTGGACGGCATAGCTGTGCTGGACTTCATCGAGCGTCGGCTGGTCGATGGAGCGGGGCTTGGGGAGGACGGCTCCGATCGCGACAGTCCGGGACATGGCCTGGAGGAACGCCGGGCGCTCTTGGAGTAGGTGCGTGATGATCAGGGCTGTGACCTGGCCGTCGGCAGGGAACTGCGCGGTGATCCGGCGGAAGAACGCATCCAGCCGTACTTTCTCGGGGCTCTCCACTGCAACTCCTGCTGGTCGCGGGGTGATCAGGCTGCGGCGCCGTACCCAGCGGCTTGGGCCAGGGCCTGCATATGAGCGCGCAGCCCGTTGTGCAGGTCAACCTGGGGCTGCCAGCCGAGAACTTCGTGGGCGCGAGCGGGGTTGGCTAGGGTCGTCAGGACGTCTCCGCCGCGCGCGGGCTCCAGGTGAATCTGGATGTCGCGGCCGACAAGGCTCTTGGCGATGTTGATGACTTCGAGCAAGGAGGCGCTGGAGCCACCGCCGACGTTGAAGGCGCCCGTGGCGTTGGGGACGGTGGCTGCGGCGATGGTGGCGGTGACGGCGTCGTCGATGTAGGTGAAATCCCGGCGCTGGTGGCCGTCGCCGTACAAGGAGAGCGGTTGCCCGGTGAGGGCCGCGTGGAGGGCACGATGGATGAACATGTCGGCGCGCTGTCGGGGGCCGTAAACCGTGAAGTACCGCAGGGCGACCACCTCTGTCGGGCAGTTGGCGCGGGCGGCGTGCGCGAGGCACAGCTGTTCCTCGGCGAGCTTGGTGACGGCGTAGGGCGATGCGGGGCGCAGGTGATCGGCCTCAACGCTGGCGCCACCGCTGGTCGGGCCGTAGACGCTGGAGGAGGAGGCGACCACCAGTCGAGGGACGCGCATGCGATGGGCGGCTTCCATCACACGCTGCGCGGCGAGGATGTTCGAGGCGACGTACTCATTGAACCGGGGGCCCCAGGAGGGGCGAACTCCAGGCACGGCGGCCAGATGGAAGATGACGTCCGCTTCGAACAGCAGCGGGTCGACCGAGCAGTTGAGCAGGTCCGCGGTGATGTGCATGTATCCCGGAACGCCTTGCAGAGCAGCGAGGTTGGCCGCAGCGACCTGGTCAGTGGCGGGGTCCCGGCGGTCGACACCGATGACGATGGTGCCGGACCCAAGCAGAGCGTGGGCGAGATGGGAGCCGATGAATCCGGCGGCCCCGGTGACCACCGCGCGGCGGAGAACCGGGGGGTGCGGAGCGGGGGTGTGTTCTGACACGGGGCTGTCTCCAGGGGCGTGGTTGGTCAGCTCAGGCGGGCGAGGACGGTGCGGCCGTGGGCGCTGAGGGCGGGGTTGTCTTGTTCGTGACCGCGGACGAGCGCGGTGACTGCTTCGATGGCGCCGAACCTCTCCAGCAGCCGTTGGTCGGTGCCGGTCAGAGGAGAGCCGTATCCGGAGAGGAAGGCGTCGCGCAGGTGGGGCGCTGCTTGCCAGCGGCGAAACTCGAGGCGGGCGAAGTCGCGTATGCGGGCATCTCGACGCATGTGCTCGAAGTCGTAGATACCGAAGCGCTCTCCGAGGATCCAGTTTCTGGGTTGGTAGTCGAGGTGGCAGATCGCGCTGTCCATGAGGGTGCCGGCTAGGGCGTCTGCGGCTTCCCGCAGGCTGCCGCGTTCCGTCGCCGAGAGAAGTTCGACCCTGTCGGCTCGGTCGATCCAGCCGAGGAGGCGCTGCGCGAGGTCGGCTCCGATGGCCCCGGTGTGGGCGACGGTCGTGGCACGGTGAAGTCTGCCCAGTACGACGCCGGCGTCGTGGTGTGCTTGCTCCTCCTCGGGCGACCCGGGCGCGAAGGTCTCGACGCTCGATCCGCTCATGGCGGTGACCAGCAGGGTGCGTGTGGAGTCCTGTCGGCCGATCAGTTCCGGAGCGTGCCCTTCGAGGTGTCGCCCCCACGTCAGATAGGCGATGGTTTCCCGGACATACCTCTCGCGGTTCTCGTGTTGCTTGGCGAAGTACTTGCGTCCGTGGGCGTCGGCGAGACACAGCAGGCGGGGCGGGAGTGTGGGTTCGGCCACGATGCTCACCGCTCCGACTGTCTGCCGGGCAAGTTCCACGCGCGGGTCTGAGAGGTCCGTGATCATGATGCGGCCTCTGTTGTTAAGGCCGCCAAGTGTTCGGTGTCGTTGTGGCGGTCGAGCATCCAGCGCCTCTGGCCGAGCCGGTTGAAGTGGTGCTGCCAGCGCGTGATCGACCCGTGGGAAATGGTGAAGCCCGCCGGCGAGCCCAGTGGGATCTGGAGAAGCAGGGTGTGCGCGACGATCACGGTCTCGCCGTGTGCGGCGAAGAGCACGCGATCCCCCTCATGGCGTGCGATGAGAGCTCGGAGGAGGTCGCCCGCGCGCTGCAGGTAGCCGTTCCAGGTGTCTGACCCCTCCGCCCAGGGTGTGTCGGGATGGGCATGTGGCCCGCCATTGGCCAGGTCCTTGATCTCGGTCCAGGGCTTGCCGTCTGCCGCGCCGTGCACTGGGCCGTCGAGCCCGGCCTCGGTGCGCAGCGGAATCTTCAGCGTCTGGCTGAGGATCTCTGCGGTCTGTCGTAACCGAATCCGAGGGCCGGCGTAGAGCGCGGTGAACGGGAACTCTTGATGCTCGGCAGCCAGCCGTGTCGCAGCCCGTTCGACCTGGTCGTATCCGAGGTTCGTGAGCCCGGTGCAGGTACGCGGGCCGCCGACCACGCCGGCGACGTTGCACTGGGCCTCGCCGTGGCGGAGGAAGACGAGTTCGGTGGTGATCATGCCGGACCTTGGAGTCGGGGGCGCTGAAACGGCCAGCCATAGCGGTAGCCGTTGCGCCCGGCGTACGGGGCAGTGAGGACGGAGTGCAGGGCGAGGAAGTCATTGAGGCGCTCGCGGTCAGTGGTGCCGAGCCGGGCATCGTGGCGTGAGGCAGCCTCGTTGTAGGCGGCTAGGGCCTCGTCGGCGGCGCCTGCGGGGAGCGGGCCGTACGTCATGATCAGTGTCGCGATCAGCTTGGCTAGGTCGTACGCGAACGGGGCGAGCGTGAGGTCGTCGGTGTCGACGACGAAGACGGTGCCGTCCTCGGTGATCACGTAGTTCCGGGGATTGCTGTCCTTGTAGAAGGCGGTGGGTCCCTCCGCTGTCTTCTCCAGGAGGGCCAGCATCGCGTGGAGGGCGATCTTGTCCGGCAAGTAGCCCTGCTCCAGCCTCTTGTGCAGGGCCACCTCGCGCGTGCCGACGTAGTCGCCGAAGATCGTCCCGTCCCGAAAGGTGTGCGGCATGTTCAGGGCAGCAGGTCGCAGGTCACTCGCCCACGCGACGCCGTGAGCGTCGCCCAGCAACCGAGCCAGTCGTGACAGGTCACCCTGCTGAGCGGGGCGCCCCTGGATTCGCTCGAAGGTCAGGCTCGTCGGACCCACCACCGTCAGTGCCGGCTGCCGCAGTGGTTGGGCGTGGGTAGCGATCCAGGCGTAGTTCCGGGCCGCTGCGGCGACCTGACCAGGGTCGTTGTAGTGCTTCGTGAAATGGGTGACGGTCACGACCGGGCTCCTCGCGGCCGAGCCACCACGTACGTGATGACGGAACCGGTGGTGATCGGGCGGTCCGGGACGAACTCATGGAGCGAGGCCGCCAGCGCACCCGGGTTGCCGTACAGGCCGGGGGCGAGGTCGTATTTCGGATTGGTGGCGAGGTACTCGGCCGCGTGATCGTGCCCGTCGAAGGTGAAGCGGTGCTCCTCGTGCTCGGCCGCGAGTACGTCGAGGTTCGGCTTCGCCAGGTCAACGAGATTGCCGCTGTGCGCGGCGACGTACAGGCTTTCGTGACGTTCCGCCCGCGGGTCGAGTCCGGCGGCTGCCGCAAGGGCGTCCATCTCGCGGTAGCTGTCCAGCGCCTTGGTGACCAGAACGGCCAAGCCGTCGGGGCGAAGGACACGGGCGATCTCCGCGATGGCGTCCGCTGGCCGAGGCGAGTGGTAGAGACAGAAGGCCGCCACGGCCAGGCCGCAGGACGAGTCCGGTATCGGCATCCGGTGGAAGTCGCCCTGCAGGAAGCACATCTGCACGCCGCGGATTCGACCAACACGTTTCCGGGCTTCCGTGATCAGGGCAGGTGCGGCATCAAGGCCGACGAGCCGGGAAGGGCAGAGCTGCTCGGCGAGAACTCGGCTGCTCGTCCCCCGCCCACAGCCGATGTCGACCACGAGGCCGAGGCGCCCCGCCCGCTCCCCGTGGTGGGCCCGGACCAACCGGACAACCGTGTCCGGTACCGGATCCCCGGCGACCTTCGCGCGCATCAACGCGCTGGATCGGCCGACCAGCCGAGACGCGTGCCCGTACAGCTCCTCCCGGCGCGCCGGGTCGAGGAAGGGATTGACGCTCATGCCGCGCACCCTTCTCGGGCGCGCCGGCTCGTCAGCGCTGCTCGGTGGCCACCCGCTGCAACCAGCGCCGGGTCTGACGTCGCCCGGTCAGCAACACCACATCGGCGTGCCCCGCGGCGAACTGCTCGATCTTGGCCATGACGCGGGGGCGCATCTTGCGGCGGTACGTCGCGACGTACTTGATCACGCCCCAGTGGATGCGGTTGTGCACGCCGTTGCCCTTGTGCCCGGCTCCGTGGCGGATCTGGCGGGAGAAGATCCCGTACAGAGCGGCTGGCGTCGAGACGTCCATGAGGACGATGGTGTCGCAGGCTTCGAGCCGAATCTGCAGCGTTGAGTTGTAGTTGCCGTCGATCACCCACTTCGGCTGCGCGACCAGCTCGCGCTGTACCTCGGCGAACTTGTCCATCGGCAGCTCGTTCCACTCGTCGTCGTAGAACGCGGCGTCCAGATGCGTGACCGGGGCGTCCAGCACCTTTCCCAGCTCGCGGGCCAGGTACGACTTGCCGCTGCCTCCGCAGCCGACGATGGCGACCTTCTTCATGGTGCTCCACCCTAGGGGTGCTCGGGTGTCCGGACGGCACGGCCGACAGAACACGTACGGATGATCCAGGCGTGGAGCCCCGGAGGACCAGCTGCATCAGGCCGCTCCTTGCTGACGCGAGGTTGCCCCCGTGATGGTGTCGAGGACGGCCTCCAGGGCGTCGACCTGCCGACTGAGACGGAACAAGCTCAGACGATCAAGGCAATCTGCGATCAGGTCCACATGCTGCCGAGTGCCTGCGATGGCACGAAGTCGGTTGAGCTGGTGGATCACATGGCTGCCGGACCTCACCACCAGGGCTTCGGGCACGAACCGTTCGACCTGGCGGATGTCGGCGGGGGCCAGCGGCAGGCACCCGGCGAGCACGGCCTCGAAGATCCTCTGGGTCATCTGGCCGACCTCGGCGTATCGCTTCGGCAGGAGAAGGACCGTAGCTATTGCTCCGCTGTAGAGCCGGTGTGCCTCCTCGAAGGGGATCCGGCCGAGGAAGGAGACGTGGGGCCAACGGCTGGTGTCAGTCCACTTGCCGCCAACTTGGTGATCGAAGCAGGAGGCGGCCGGTGAGAAGTAGCGGTCGAAGTGCTCGTCACGGTCCTGCCGATTACCGACGTACTGGTTCCCGACGTAGCCGAGCGTGATCTCGCGCGGCTGCTGGGCGAGCACGCTCGGATCCGCCTGGGCCAGCAGTCGGTCCGCGACCGGGAAGAGCAACGGGTACGCGCCGGGGGTGGGTTCGAGGGCAGCCTCGCAGATGGCCACCCGCGGAGCGCGACGCCAGGGACTGTCCGGCCGCAGCTGCCGGTCTTTGTCCCAGATCACCATGGGCGTGCCGCACGCAACGGAGTATCGCTTGATGAGTTCGGCCTGTCGATGAAGGTCGCACGTGTGGCCCGGGGTGCCGCATTGAGTGGTGTTGCGACCGTCGATCGGCCAGCGCCATTCGAGGAACAGGACGTCGATGTCCGGTATGCCGCTGTCGAAGGTGTAGGCACCGCCGAGGTTGTCGCCCGCTTCGAGCAGGTCGCGGTTTGCCTGCAGGAAGACGATCTCGTGGCCTCGGTCGTGGAGAGCGTCAATCAACGGACGCCGGTGGCTGCGGCCTCCGTCTGGGGTATCTGTGATGCCGTTGCCGAGGAAGCCCCAGAAGCTGTAACCGATCTTCATTTGGTGATCCACCGGCCTTCCAGTAGAAGGGCGTCGAGTCCCGAGCCGGCGAGGCAGTTCAGGGCCATCTCCGGGGTCCCGCAGATGGGCTTGCCCTTGATGTTGAGCGAGGTGTTGATCAGGACGGGGACTCCGGTCCGGCGTGCGAACGCCCGCAGGACCTCGTGCATGAAGGGGTTCTGGTGCGCGGTGACGGTCTGCAGGCGTGAGGTGCCGTTGGCGTGGACGATGGAGGGGATGTGCTGGCGTGCCTTGTCTGTCACCCCCGAGGCCATGGACATGTACGGCGCCTCCTGGCCGAGGGTGAAGAACTCCTTCGCCTGGTCCGCGAGGACCATGGGGGCGAAGGGCCGGAAGGGCTCACGGAACTTCACGGTGGCGTTGAGCCTCTCGACGACTCCGGCCTCTAGAGGAGACGCCAGGATCGAGCGGTTGCCCAGCGCACGAGGGCCGGTTTCCACGCGGCCCTGGAACAGGCCGACGATCATTCCGTGGGCCAGCTGGTCGGCGAGAAACTCCGCGACCTCGATCCCCAGGACCTTCTGTTGGAGGCCCGGCCATGGCGTGAGATCGAGGGTCGGCTCCGGGTAGGACGGGCCGAGGTAGCAGGCGCGGGCCACACCGGACACCGGTCGCCTGCTGCCGCTGTCGGTGTGCAGAGCGACGGCGGCCCCGATGGCGGTTCCGGCGTCGCCCGGCGCGGGCGGTACGAAGACGTCGTCGAAGATGCCGGCCTCGATGATCCTGCCGACGCTCACGCAGTTCGTCGCCACACCACCGCCGAGACATAGGCGCCGTGAGCCGGTAACCAACCGGGCCCGCCGTGCCAGGTGCAGCATCACCTGCTCAGTGCGCTCCTGCAGGGCCGCCGCCAGGTCACGGTGGACGTCCTGGAGGGACTCGCTCGGATGGCGCTCGCCGCAGGTCTCTTCAATGAAGCGCCGCGAGGTCCGTGGATATCCCGAGGAAAGAACGCGCGGCAGGAAGTAGCCCGGGTCCAGAACGAAGCCGGTGGCGGTGGTCCGAACGGCTCGGGCGAACAAGTGGCGGAAGCGGGCCGGGTCACCGAGCGCGGCGAGGGCCATCACGGTGCCCTCTTCGTCGCCGCGGCCCCAGCCCAGGTGCTCGGTGATCGCTCCGTACACGTAACCCAACGAGGCCGGGTCGTGGATCGCCTCCACGGTCCGGACGGCCGGACGGCTCGCACAGCGGCCGTCGGCGATGGTCGTGGTCTGTCGCTCGCCCAGACTGTCGACGATCAGCACCGCGGCGTCGTCCCAGCCAGAGGCCGCGAAGGCCGCGAGTTGGTGCGATCGGTGATGAAGGACGGGAGAGATACGGGCGCCGGGAAAGCGCCGTTTGAGGGACTGGAGCCGTCGTTGGGTTCGCAGGGCAACCTTCGCGAAGCCCACGGCCCTTGGCACAGCCCGGCTGCGGGTCGCTGCTGAGAACGCCAGGCGCAGGGAGGCGGGGGACTCGACGAGGTAGCGGGCAGGTTGGAAGTTGTATGCGACGGCGTCCACGTCGTCGGGCACGAGTCCGGCCTCGCCCAGCAGCCACTCGACTGCCCGGCGCGGGTACTGTCGCGTGTGCTTCTCCTGGGAGAGACGCTCCTCTTCGACAAAGCCGATCAGCTCCCCGTCGACCAAGAGCGCAGCTGCCGAGTCATGCGTGAAGGAGCAAAGCCCGAGGATGACGGACGGCACGTGGTCCACGGCGGCGGTCACCTCGCTGCCGCCTCGACGCGGCGTGCCGACGCCTTCGCGCGACGGTCCAGTTCGCCGTACCAGCCGACCAGGGCCTGGCCGAGCGGTCCGTTGATCGTGTCCGCCACCCGCCACGCCTGCTCGTGCAGTCCGTCCTTCCACAGCCGGTAGCTGCGCATCGTCGCGGCCATGGCGTCCCAACCCGGGTGGCCGGTCACATCGCGGGCCTCTACCTGGTCGAGAAGGTCGCCGAAGCCCTCCCACTTCGTGGTGAGTTCGGGCATCACGGCGCTGGCGGTGACTTCGAGGAGTCCGTCGGCGTCGTCGAGGTGGCGGTCGTAGATGTGGAGAGAGCCGACGTGGTGGTGGTACTCACCAACTTCCGCGTCGAGCCAACCGGCGACCAGCTCGTGCAGGGTCGTGTAGAAGAACAGGTCGTACGGCATCCCGATCCACACGTCCTGGCCACGCATGGTGGTCGACATGTGCAGGCGACCACCGCGCAGGTGGAAGCGGAAACCGAGCGTGCACGGCACGTCCTTGTGGCCGGCGGCGTCCTGGGCAGGGTCGTAGAGCTGGATCAGTGCCCTGCGCGAGTCGGGGTCCTCCTTGAGGATCTCGACGACGCGGTGCAGCTGGTCCACCTTCCCCGCCCAGTTCCGCATCCGCGGTCCGTACGCGCCGCGCAGGACTCCGTCATCGGCGAATTTCCGCAGCTGTGCGTTGTAGTCGAAGATCCACGGAGCGTCGGAGCCCGAGAGGTGCCAGACAGTCTCAGCTACCGCGAACGCGGGATTGATCACTCGCGAGGGCGGTGCGTACAGCAGTCGAGCCCGCGGTTGAGTGAGCCGCATATGGACATCGAGCACCTCCCGGGTCTCCATGCCGCGGGGGCTCACTTTCTCCCCGTTCTTGGCCAGGGACACGGCGCCGACGAAGAGTTCGGCGACGCTGTCGGCAGTCAGATTCGTCATTGGGCAGAGGCTCCCTCGCCCTGCGGCAGCCCGGATTCGGCGCCGGGGGCATCGTGGTGGTCGGGGGTGGGACGCGCAGCGTCGGCACGGTCGAGGATCAGGCGCGCGATCTCGGCTGTACTGTCTCCACGCCAGCGGCACACGGCATCTGCTGCCGCGTGCACAGTTCGCGGGCGCGGGCCGCGTAACGCAGCCAGTGCATCGGCGACTTCGTCGGCGCTGGTGCACCGGCGAGCGAGTCCGTGGTCGGCGAGCCCCAGCGTGCGCTCGCCGGGACGGCCCACTTCGAGAACGGGAATGTTCAAGAGCGCGGCTTCGATGCCGCACGTGGAGTAGGCGCTCGCGACGACGTCGGCGCCGGCGAGACAGCCGCGTGCTCCCACTCGGGGGTCAGCCACGGCGGCCAGCGGTTCGCCGTCTCGCTCAAGCAGGCGGTCGAAGGTATCCATGCTCTGTGCCGGATGCGGAGCGACGATCAGCCCCCAACTCCCGTCGGCTCGCCACAGCCCGTCCAGAATGAGGTCGGCGTGGGCGCGGAGCCGTTCAGGTCCGAAGGGCTGGCATGCCCAAACCGCGATGCGGTCAGGTCTACGACCTTTGCCTGTGCTCAGCAGCTTCCGCATGTAGCGTCGTTGGGCCTCACGGCCCAGGCTGGTCAGGGCGTCGAAGCGAGGCTGGCCCAGCACATGGATCTCGGCCTCGGGGTGTCGCACCCAGGCTTTCGCCATCGCGACATCACGCTCACCCATGACCACGATGTGGCGGCTGTGCAGGGCGGGCCACGCCACCGTGTCCTCGGCCCACGCACCGTGTTGCAGGTGCACCGTGTTGATCCCGTGGCGCTCGGACATGTGAACGGCGAGCGCGCCGAGCGGGCTGGTGTCGTTGCTGACCACCACCGTGTGCGGACGGGCTGCCGTGAGCACGTCCTTCAGCCACGTCTCCACTCGCACCACGGAGCGCCAGGACGGCTGAGTACACCCCCCACCGACCTGCACAAGGCCGGCGGCAAGGTGGGCCAACCGGTCCAGTCGAACAGCATGATCGTGCACGTCTACCGTACGACTGCCGTCGTAAGCACTGTTCTGGAGCGGCAGCTGGTCGAATGCGCCGTCGAGGTCGAAGAGCCGAGGCGACGCGGGATGAACGACGACGGACTTTGACACCGGGGCCGGGCACCGCTCGGCCGGATCGGTCGCGAGATCGACCAGCACGCTCCGCCGCCCGTCCTGCGCCAGTTTCTCCAACACCGGGAGCAGCGTGCCCGCGTGGCGCGACGACCAGGAAAGGCCCACCACATCGGCTCGGGGCAACGTCGAGGGAGAAGGGCCGAGCGCCGGCTCAGGTGCTTGCGTACGAGCCAGGTGTTTCCGCAGCAGCGCTGATCGCGTGGGGTTGTACGGCGCTGGGGCACCCAGCACATAGGCGACGCCGGACCATGTGACGGTGTACGCCCTGTACTCGCGCGAGCTGCTGTCACGGATCCCGATCAGCCCTTCGTACGGGGCGAGGGACAGCGGACCGGGCGATCGCGCGAAGGGCGTCCATGTGTGCAACGCCAGCAGCTTGCGCACCAGCTGGGTCACCAGACGTCGGACAGGAACGTGCTGGACGTACAGCCATTCCGCGCCCTCCGGAGTCGTCACGCTGTGGGAGCAATAGGCTTCGAGCTTCGCCATCAGGTGTTCGACGCGCCGGTCCACCTCGCGCTGGTCGAGCGGCAGCGCCTCGAGTTCGGCCGTGGTGACCTTGTCCGAATGCAGTCGGGCGAGGGCGCCCTCGCCGACCAGCGCCCATAACGGCTCGCCACCCGACTCAGTGCGGGCTATGCCAAGGGCGCTGCGCCGCTGGGCCGTCACGGCAGGCTCCCCTCGACGAACGCGGTGTCGCGATGACGCGCGTCGAGGAGCCGGAGGAGATCCTTCGGGGACTGCGCGATCTCGGGCGTGGGCGTGCCGGGGCATCCGTACCCCCAGCCTGCATGGATGTAGGAGACGCCGGCGCGGCGCGCGGCCTCCTGGTCCACCGCCATATCGCCCACGTACGTACCGTGGGCCGGGTCGGCACCGAGATCGACAAGCGCGAGTAGGAGCGGGTCCGGCGCGGGCTTCCCCCGGCCTTGTCCGCCGGGGACGCGGACCGTGGCAAACGGGCACCCGAGCTGGGCAAGGAGTGGCGTCGCGCGGTCCAGCGGCTTCGACGTCACGATTCCGAGGCGCCAGTCGGCGGCCACGAAGGCGTGGAGGACCTCGGCGATGCCGTCGAACTGCCTTGCCAGGTGAGCGGCAGCCATCGACGCCCGCGAGTAGATCGCGTGAATCCCGCCGACGTCGGTGAGTTCGAGCCGTTCCATGATGTCGTTGAAAGGTCGGCCCAGATGCCTTTCGTACTCCTCGAACGGCACGTCGATGCCGTGGGACTCTTGCACCGCCTTCCACGCCGATTCCATGACCGGCCGCGTGTCTACGAGCACGCCGTCCAGGTCGAGGAGCAACACATGGCGCGGGTCGACGTCGGCTTCCATCTTCTCCCTCGGGGCTTCAAACGAAGCGGTGGGCGAGTGCCGGACGGGCATGGCGAACACCTCCAGGTCGGGCGGATCGGAGCAAGGGACGAGCAAGCGCTACGACGTGGGGTCTGCGGCGGGGCGCCGTACGAGTGCCACCACCCGCTTCCCGCTGCCGTCCGCCTTGAGGCAGGCCCTCCATGCGTCGGCCTCGGCTGTCACGATCTGTAACCCGCGTCCATCGCTCGAGTCGACCGGGGCGACCCGCGGCTTGGGCGACCGTGGGGAGTTGTCCTCCACCTCGATCCCCACCACATCGACCAGAGCGGTAAGGGTCAGCGTGATGTGCTCGTCGGGGCGGCCGACAGCTTCGTTCTCGGACTCGCCCGGCACTTGGGGAGCGCGGCCATGTCGCTGCGCGTTGGTGGTGAGTTCGCTGACGATCAACACGGTTCGGTCCAGGAGGTCTTCCAGACCCCAGGCCGTGAGCGCCTCGCGGGCGAAGGCGCGCGCCTCCCGCGGTGCCCGGTCGTTCGCGACCATCGTCAGAATCTTCCGGCGCTCGGCTGCCTCGTTGATGGTGTCCAGGGCCTGGATGGTGACCACGGGCGGCTCCTCATAGCGTCCGCCAGAGTCCGTTAAGGACTCGGCGGACAACGGCGGCCGAAGCGGTGGAGGCCGGCGGTGCGGGTGCTGTGGAGCTGGCCATGGCGCGTGGTCCTTTCGTGGAGGGGGCCAACGGCAAGTGAGGTTCACCCTCGCCTGGGGCACCTCGTCGCCGTATGAAGCCGAGTGGGCGTCCGGTACGGCTGCTGGCGCTGATCGCGACGGCCTGAGCGGCTCCCGCCATGTCACGCATGAGGTACGGGGTAAAGCGAACCGCGCACTCTAGGAACCATGAAGTCGGCATTGGGGATGCATTCCGCCACGCTCGTGCGCATAGGTTGTACGGGGATGGAGGGCGTAATGCTGGATGCAGATGTGGTTGTAGGGAATCGAGCCGTGCCAGGCCCCCTTGAGGGGCGGCATGTGGTGGTGACGGGCGGCTCTCGCGGGTTGGGGGAACAGGTCGTGCGCCTGCTCTTGGCCCAGGGCGCGATCGTTTCCACGTGCGGACGGAATGCGGACCGGCTCGATGCCCTCAATGCCTCGGTGCAGCAGGACGGCCTGCCAGCCTTGTTCACCCGCTCCTTGGATGTCACGGACTCGGAGGCCCTGGAGGGCTTCGTCGACGCCGCCGCGGCCGAGCGCGGGGGCTTGCACGGCGTGGTGGCGTGCGCCGGGGGAGCGGCTGGTCGTTCCCTCGGGGAGTCGACTGCGCAGGACTGGACGACCACCTGGGAACTGAACGCCGGGCACTCCGCACGTCTCACTGCGGCGGCCCTTCCTCACCTTCGGGCCGCAGGCGGCGGTGCTGTCGTCGTGATTGCGTCGATCTCCGGATGGAAGCCAGGGCCCCAGGCACAGTACGGAGCGGCAAAGGCGGCTCAGATCCACCTTGTCTCGTCCCTGGCCCGTGAGCTGGGCCCGGACAACATCCGGGTGAACGCTGTCTCGCCTGGCTCGATGCTCATTCCGGGGAAGAGATGGGATCGCATGCGTACGGAGGATCCGGCGGCGTATGAGCGATTCCTCGACGAGTTCCCAGCTCGCTCGCTGGTGTCCCCAGTCGAGGTCGCAGAGGTTGTGACGTTCCTGTTGTCGGACCGGGCGCGGGGCATTTCAGGAGCCAACGTCCCTGTCGACCGGGCGCAGAACGCACCGACCCCAGGCGGATACTGAGCCCGTCAGGCAGCGCCGAGGATGGGTTTCGCCTTCCGCTCGAATTCGCGGACCATCGGCTCATTTCGCCGTGGCTCGAGCCTCGATCTGAATTCCCGCAGGGCCTGGACGGAGCGCTCGGAGTGGACGCCACTCAATCCGTTCAAGGCGTGGGTGGCCGTGCTGATGGCCTGGTCGAGGCGGCCCTGCTGCAGATGAGCGGTGGCCAGCACCGACCGGCTGATTGCCTGCCGACGGCGACGTTCGGCGTTCGCAGTGACAGACGCTTCAGCCAGTCGTTCTGCTTTCGTTGACTCGCCCAAGTCCCTGTGGCACAGGGCCGCTTCGGCCTCTAGATAGTGAGGGTCCAGGTACCGAACCCACTCCGACTCCTGCAAGGCGCCCCGACTAGAGTCCAGAGACTGGGCCGCTGCGTGCAGCGAAGCCGTCGCGGCTCGCCCGTCGCCGAGGGCCGCGTGCCCGCGTGCGGCCATGGCATGGAGGCGCATCAGCCCCATCGGGCTGCCGGCCGACTTGGCGGTGGCAATGCCGATTCGGGCGAGTGCGACACCGTCGCGCGGATAACCGAGGTTGGTGAAGAGGTGCGACAGGCCCGCGAGGATCTGCCCGCCGAGCACCCGGTCACCGCCTTCTTTGCACAGACTAAGGGCCATGTTCATGTTGCACAGGGCCAGGCCGTACTCCGCCGAGTCGTATGAACACCAACCCGCCATTGCAGCCAGCTTCGCGCCGGCGGTGAAGAGCTGCTTCCGCTGGTGATGAGGGATGCCGCGCTGCTGGAGCATCGGCACGACTTCGACGGTCAGGTAGTTCACGATGCTGGAGTGGACTCCGCCGCCACCGTAGGTGTTGTCCATCTGGTCGAACATCTTGATCATGGCTTGGACTTGCTCGACCTGACCGCCACCCTCGACGACAGCCAGGGTCGGCTGCTGTTCCTCTTCCAGGAGCCAGAGCAGCCACTGCCTCTGTGGCTCCAGCAACGCAGATGCCACAAAGGGCACGGTGCCGAGCAGGCTGCGTCGGGAGATGGCGGTAGAACCGAGTTCGGCGAGCGTGTGCAGCGTTTCACCCACGTCTTCAGAGTAAGACAGGGCTCGCGTAATCACCGGCTTCAGAGGGGCAGCTGAGAAGCCTAAGTCCGCTGGTGCCACTGGTCGATTGAGCATTTCGGAGAGTGCGGCAGCGATGAACTCCGTTGCTCGTCCCCTGGGTTGCATTCCCTGGAGCCATCGGGTGACCGACGCTTTGTCGTAGCGCATCACCACACCTTGGCGACGGCCCAGTTCGACGACTCGCCGAGCCAGCGCGGCGTGCGAACAACCCGCTTCCTTCAGCACGACGAAGAGGGTCTTGTTGGGCTCGCTCGACGCTGTCTCACCGCTCATACGTCGATGATGCCCAAGCGGTCACTCTCTGTCCCGGCCTTCGGACAGCCTGCCGTGCGAGTACAACCTCCGTGCAACCGGACAACCCCGACGCCCCCTGCTATCGCGGACCTCTTCTGCCGAGACTGGGGACGCGCCGGAGGCGGCGAGCCCATGCCCCTTGCCATCTCCGCACTGAGCCGCCGGAGAGTTCGGCGGCGACCAGAAGGGGACTCATGCCTAAGCCCATCGTTGTGATCCTGGACGCCTTCACCGTGGAACCGAGCGGACTAGGTGTTCCTCCCTACCTGTCCACGTACGTACGCGCTGCCTGGTCTGCTCTGACCACGGCACAGCCCGAGGCGGACGTGCGATACCTGACCATCGACGACGTGCGCTGGTGCCTCGCCGGGGGGAAGCCCGCGGTGGACCCACCCCTCAGCGACCCCCTGACCTACTCCGCGACGACGAACCGGACGCAGGCCGTCGATCTTCTCCATCGGGCGGACCGCGTTGTCGTCATCGCTGGCGACAAGGTTCCGAGCGTCCACCTGCACGCGGTCAACGGCAGTCTTGAGGAGATCGCTCGCGCGATGGCCTGCGTGCGTGGACAGCGCATCCTGCTCGGTCCTCTGTCGACATACGCACTGGAATCTCCCGCCGAGTACGCGGGGCTGTTCGATGCGGTCCACACGCACACGCTCACCGCTGATGGGCTTGCAGGAGGAAGCCGTACGCCGGCGGCGTACGGGATGCTCCGCAAGGAACGCAGGGACTTCGGCGGGCTGGTGGCCCAGATGCTCTGGCGGCCCATCGCCGAGCTGGAGTTGTATCGCGGGTGCACCCGCCGCAGGTTCTGCAACTTCTGCAGCGAGCCGAGCAAGTCGCCTCTCGTAGTCTTCCGTGATGTCAGCGACGTGATCGAAGAGGCCGGTCAGCTCTACGACGCCGGCGTCCGTAACTTCCGTCTGGGCCAACAGACGTGCTTCTTCTCCTATCAACATCGCAGCGAGGACGCGATCCACACGCTCCTCGCGGGCATTCGGGACCGCTGCCCCGATCTTGAGGTGCTGCACATCGACAATGCCGACCCGCTCGCTGTCGCGGCACCCGTCGGCCTTCGGATCGCCAAGCTGGTGGCAGAGTTCTGCACCGAGGGCAACTGCGCACCGATGGGAATCGAGAGCTTCGATCAGGTCGTCATCGAGCGGAACACCCTCACCTGCACGCCCGAGATCCTGCGGCGCGCGGTGGAGCACATCAACGATGCCGGTGCCGAGCGCGGGCCGGGCGGTCTTCCCAAGCTGCTCCCAGGACTGAATCTGATCTACGGATTGCCCGGCGAGACCCATGCGACCCACATCGCGAACCTGACGCACCTCACGAACATCCTGGAGGCGGGGCTGCTCTGTCATCGCACCAACGTCAGGCAGGTTCGCGCGTTCCCGGGCACGCCCCTCGCGGAAGAAGGGCTACCCGGACCGCTGCCTTCGGTGGAGCACTTCGCATCGTGGAAGGCGGACATCGACCACGGCTGGGATCAACCGATGAAGGAACGCGTCTACCCACATGGACTGGAGGTACCCGGACTGCACTCCTACTTCGTGAGTGACCGCGGTACCTGGTTCCGACGGCTGGGCTCCTACTCGATCCAGATAGTGGAGAGGGGAGCCGCTGTCCCCGTGGCCACGGATGCGGCTCTCCGAGTGACCGGCCACGCCCCTCGCCTCATCTACGGGGAACGCCTTGCCCCCGCCGCATGAGAGCACGCTCGGCCTGCTCGCCGAATTGGACTCGCGGGCCGAGCGGACCGTTCGCGTAGGGGTGTTGCTGCCGTGGGCGAACGTGGCCGTCGAGGAGGAACTCCCGCGTCTGGGCCTGGTGCACACCGTGTTCCATTACGCGCGTCTTGTCCCCGCGTCTCGGACGACCGCAGTGGATGCGTCGTTCTGGTACGGCCTGCGCGAGGCGTCCACCACCGCCATGGACTCGTTGAGGCACGTGCCCCTGGACGCCGTGGTGTTGGCCTGTACCTCCGCAGGGTTTACCGGAGGACCGCCGCTTCCATGGGAGACCATCACCGCCTTCGATGCTCTGCTCGGGGCTCTGGCTTCGTTCAACGCCACACGGGTGGTGCTCGCCACGCCGTACCCCGATGCCGTCACTCGCTCGGAGGTCGACGCGTTGCGGGCCGGGGGCGTCGCTGTCCGGGCGCACACGAGCCTCGGGCTCGATGACGGTTTCGCCGACGTCCGGCCCGCCGATGTCCGTACGCTGCTGTACCGACTGCCACCGGACACGTTGCGTGCCGCCGACGCGGTGGTGCTCTCGTGCACCGGTTGGCACACGCTGTCCTGCGTCCAGGCCCTGGAAGAAGAGCTGGGCAGACCGGTGGTCTCGTCCAACCTTGCCATTGCCCTGCACGCGGCCAGACTCTCCGCCGGAGTGAGCACATGAAACGGTCTTTCCGTACGGAACCGAGCCGGAGCGACATCGCCCGCATCCATCACCTCGTCGAGCGCGCGGCGAGCCTTCCGGACGTCAAGGCCGAGGTCGAGGCCAACCATGACGAGAACCGGTGGTGGCCCACCGCAGTGACCGATCCGCGCCTGCGGATGGCGGTCGCGGGCTGGTCGACCCGCGTCTCCTACCGAATGATCGACATCTATGCGCGAGTCGTGGTCGACGCCGACGCCCTCGGATTCGACCGGCTCACCGCCAGCACCGACGCTGAGCTTGCCCAGCTTGTTCAGCCGCTCGGGCTCGGCCAGACCCGCATTTCGTACCTTCGGTCCCTCACGGAGCTGCTACAGAGCTGGGAGAAGGCTTCCGTCGACCCGCTTGCCGCGGATACTGACTGCGATTTGCTGATCCACGACTTCGCACGCGAGGTCCGAGGAGCGTCGTACAAGGTCGCCCAGTGCGCCGTGCTGTACGCCCGCGGCTATCACTGCGGAATCATCCCGGTCGACTCTGGCATGGTCACCAAGCTGGCACCCGCCCTGGGGGCTTCTGTGGGCTCGGGCGCCGCGGCACACGAGCGGTTCCGATGTCTGCTTGAAGAAGGGGTTCGAGCCCGGTCCGTCGATTTCCGGCGGCTGGTCGACGCTCTCGACTACCGGGTGTCCATCCCCGCTGGCGTCGAACCGACCTGGTGGGTGCACCTCGTATTGATCTACTTCAAGCGGCTCTATCTGAACGGCCCTTCGCCCCGCCTGTGCACCCGTCGACCGGTCTGCACGCGGGTAGTCGATTGTGCCCACGTCCACTGCTGAACCGGTCCGGGGGAATCGGCGATGAACAGCCTGTCGGTCATCGGCAACATCTCGCGCGACCGCACCCGGTACCCGGACGACCGAGGCGGCGAACAGCTAGGCGGAGCCGCGCTGTTGGTGTCGCTTGCGGCAGCCCGAGCGGGAACCGCGGCGGCGCCCGTCGCAGTCGTTGGACGAGACCTGCAGGATCTGCCTGGCGCGGTGATCGTAGACGGTCTCGACTGGTCCGCTCTGCACGTCAGCGAGGATTCGTCGACGGCATTCACTCTGGACTATGACGCTCACGGTCAACTTCTGGCCGTGGATGCGCAGTATGGAGCGCCGCGCGCTGGGACGTCCCATGCACTCGACCGCATCGCGAACCACCCAGGCCACGTCTACCACCTCTGCTGTCGTCGACCTCTCGACGTGGCCGCGCTGCTGCACGCCCTCGACTCCTGTTCGGCCCAGTTCAGTCTCGACTTCTTCTTGACGAGCGCGGAGCAGATGATGCGTGAAGCAGCTCCCTGGCTGACGAAGGCCACGACCGTGTTCGTCAACGCCGCTGAGCATCGACTGCTCGCTCAAGTCGCTGCCATCGCCGACCTGGCTGAGGTAGTGGTCACCGACGGCCCGCGCCCTGTGCGCGTCTACCGTTGGGGACGGCCTGCCGCGGAGGTTTACCCGCCCGACCCGGTGTACGGCGAAGTGACCGGCGCCGGCGACACCCTGGCCGGCACCTACCTCGCCTATCGCGCACAAGGCGCCACTCCGGAGATTGCCCTTCCAGCAGCTGCGGCCGCCGCTGCTGCTCACATCTCAGCCCCTCCCTTACCCCTTCCGGCTCCGCGCCGACCTTGAGCCCTCGATGGGAGCCTCCCTGTGTACTACGTTGCCCACCGACTGTTCGCCGCTCATGACCGTGCCCTCGCCGCCCGACTCGCACAACGGGTCGCCGAAAAGACGGGACCAGAGAACGTCTTCCTCCCCTTCTGCGACACCAACGAGGAGGACCTGATCGCCGATGTGAAAGGGCAGCGCCTGTTCGAGCTGGACCGTGAACGGCTGGGGAAGTTGACCGCCATGATCGCCATCCTGCACGGACCGAGTCTGGACGACGGCGTGTGCATGGAGATCGGCTACGCCTGCGCCCTTGGCGTCCCCGTAGTCGTCGTGACGACCGACTTCCAGACCTACTCGATGTCGGCGGGTGGGCCCCGGCTCGAGTTTCCCGATCCAATCGTGCAAGCAGCTGCCACCAGCGTGGTCCGGGTGGCCCGGCTGGCCGACCAGCAGTCTGCGGACGCGGCCAAGACGCGCTTGGAGGCATTCGTCGACCGTAATGAGGGCCAGCTCGACTGGGCTCTGGAGGCGGCAGTCGAGAATCTGCTCGATCTCCCCGCTCGCAGACCGGCCACCGCGTCACCGCGCGACGGAGCCGGGAAGGTGGCCTTCGTGGAGCCGTCCCCGTATCTCGCCTGGCAAGGCGTGTTGACAGCACTGGCTTCGGCTGCGGGCTATGTGCTGTGTGCTCCCGGCCGGTTCGAGGCACCCGACCCTGTGGTGGCGGCACACCAGGATCTGAACGATGCGCTGACTGCGGACGTGCTGATCGCCGACGTGTCAGGTCCGGAGACACCGCCGGGAGCGGCCCTGCTCATCGGGGCGGCGTCGGCGTGTGGCACCCGGATCGCCGCGTACCAGCCCCGCCTCACCTTCACCCACGCCCACGGCCGCGAGCCGAACTGGCGCAACCTGATGATCCAGTACGCCTCCTCCGCCCACCTGTCCGATCCGGCGGCGCTCGACGAGTGGCTGCGGTCATGAACGTCGAGACGGTGGCGGTGAAACACGAGACCCTGGTCCTGGAGGGATGCGACGGCGTCGGCAAGAGCACGCTCGCGACCCGCTTGGCCTGCCAACACGGCTTCACCATCACCCACTCGCCCCGTACCCCGGATCATCTGGACCTGGTGAGCCGGTACCGCGAGCTCCTGGACAAACCCGGACGGCTGCTCCTCGACCGGTGTTTCCTGAGTGAACTCGTCTACGGTCCACTGTTGCGCGGGCGTTCGCGGCTCACCTGGACCCAGGCGATTGATCTTGCTGAGACTGTCGTCAGCCGGAACGGTGTCTTCCTTCACCTGATCGCACCTCCGGTCGTGATACAGCAGCGACTGCTGCAGCGTGACGGGGCAGCCGCCGGCCTGGACGAGATCTCGGACCTCGTGACGATCTACCAGCGGACCTTCGAGACGCTCGCGTCGTATTGCCCCGTGGAAACCATCGACACGACGAGACTCGATCTTCCTTCCACGGGGTGAGACCCCGCGCATCCGTCAGCGGGAGCCACTTGGCCCTCGGTAGGCTGCGGCAGCAACTGCTGTACTGCCCCGGAGGAGCCTTGGAAATCCGGACCGCCCAGAAGCTCGCCTGGGAGAACAAGACCGCGAAGGGGTTCAACACCACTGACGTGCCACTTGAGTTCGGTCTTCTGAACGCCGAAGTCGGCGAGGCGTTCACAGCATGGCGCAAGCGCCTGCCGGACTTCGGCGAGGAACTGGCCGACGTGTTCTTGTACTTGGCGGCCTTGGCCGAGATGAACGACATCGACCTCGGTCACGAGGTCGCCCAGAAGATCGAGAAGAACGCGCGGCGTGAGTACAGGCGCGACGAACAAGGAGTGCCCGTCCGTGTGCGCGAGGGCTGATACCCCTCGATTCACCGGATCGCGCGGCACGGCGCGCGGACGCAGTCTGCCCCGTCGACAGACGACACCCTCCCGCCATCCCGGGGTGCCGGGCGCGAATGCGAGGAACACCGAGCCAACGCTGCCGTCTTCCAGCACTGGTCGATGACCAAGCTGCCGAGCACCTCTGGCGCATCGAGCTTTGCATGTGACGCGGCGGTGACTGCCCCGCCGTCTGTTCTGTCGACGCTGCCGCGACGAATCCGGTATCAATCCGGCACTCGCCGTTGGGCCTCAACAGCGAAGCCTCCGCCGCGATGCAGAGTAGCTGGCGGAGAGCGCTGGGCAATCCGTCATCCACACGGTGCGGGTGGTGACTCGACCATGATGCCGAGAGGCGGGGCCGAGCAGGGCAGCAGAGTCGCGCCTACGGTGTGCTCGGCGCGGATTTGTCCTTTGACATCGAAGTTAGTCGGGCGCAGTGCGCTGACCTGGGGCGACTAGGTTGGATGTCAAGGGGGAGGCTGACCGCTTCTTGCGCTGTCTGCCGGATCGCGTGTAGTCGATGTAGTGGCGGATGCTGTGGTATTTGACCAGGTAGTCGTGGTCGTCCATGAGCTCGATCCAGATCTGCCTCTTGTTCAGCCCTCTGCTGATCATGTTCTCGATCAGGTCGGCGAGTTCGCCGGTGATGGGGTCGGCCAGCTGTCCCGTCTCTGTGGTGGTCAGGCGTGGGATCTCCAGGGCGAAGCGGATATCCCAGCAGCGGAGGTTGTAGCGCTTGGCGAGCGTGTGGATCCGTGTGCCTTTCAGGGCCTCTTGGGTGATTTGGTGCGCCAGGTCCTGGCGCCGGGCGAAGGGATTCTTCCTGGGCAGGCGGCGGCGTGGCCTGTTGGCGCCGCCCAGGGCGCTGGCGTCAGCCAGGGCGCGCTCGAGTGCCTCGGGCGAGTGGCCTGCGACCGTGGCGAGGTGTTCGAGGAGCGGCCTGGCGAACCACTGCGGTGGGCCGGAGAGATAGCAGTGCAGGAAGCTGGGCTTGAGATGGTTGGCGCGGGCCAGGCGCCGGATGTAGGAGTCGGAGGATTCTCCTAGGCAGGGGCGGAGGCGGACCGGTAGGGGTGCATACCGGGGCGGCAGTTCGCTGTTCATCGGCATGCTGCGGTCTTCGTGGCCATCGAGGCGGTGGTGCGGGCGGTGTGGTCGAGCGGAATGGCCTGCAGACTCTTCTTGGTGATCTTCTCGGTGCCTGTGAGGATGGCATCGAGCGCGGCTCCGCGGATGGCGTGTGAGAGGGATCCGATCATGCCGCCGGTGTGGTCGTGGAGGAAGCGGTCCAGGCTGGTGAGCGTGCCGGGGCGGTGGTCGTGGAGCCGGAGGGTGTCTTCCATGGTGGCGACCAGGCCCTTCCATTCGCTGTTGTAGGGGAAGGGGCGGGAGGGGATCACGGTGAAGCGGCCGGCGATCTGGGCGCCGCGTGTCCCGGACAGCAGGCTGGATTCGGCGATGTCGATGCCGGCATAGATGAAGGTGGCGGGCAGGCGCTCGGAGAAGTACTTGAGGGTGTCGGCGACTTCGGCGCCGTGGCGGCTGGTGAGTGAGATGTTGTGGAGCTCGTCGACCAGCACCAGACCGGTGCGCGTGTCGGTGCAGACACCGACCACGGCCTCGATGATGTCGGTCATGTTCGAGCGGGCCCGCACCGGCAGTCCCAGGAAGCGGGCGAACTCGGTGGCGATCATGCGGGCCGTCGCGGCCGGCGGGACGGTGACATAGACGACCGGGATGCGGTCGGTGACGTGTGGGTGCCGGGCCCGGTCAAGGAGTTCGTGGGAGCGTCCCAGCTGGGTGATAGCGATGGTCTTTCCGGTGCCCGCGGGGCCGGAAACGATCAGCCCTCGGCGGGCGCTGATCGCGTGGCGGTTGAGCAGGACCAGCCGGCGTCCGCAGATCGCCGTCTTCTCGACGAACGAGGTGGCGATCGTGAGCATGCGGGCGTGATGGTCCAGGCGGTCTTCGTCGTAGAGGTCCCGCTCGGATACTGGCATCTGCTGCCAAGCGCTCCGGGAGGCCAGGGCCGGGGGCGCGGGCGGCCCGTCGATGAACCTGTTCCATCCAGTCAGGGTGTTCAGCTGTCGGCCGGCCTCGGCGTCGGCCTCCCGCAACACGGCTTGCCGGGCTGTCGGCTTGGAGAGAGTCACGGGCGCCTCCAGGGGTTGGCGAGCGGGTCGAACAGACCTAGCGGGATGACCTTGGCCGGCGAGGTGTCGGTGTCCTCATCCGTTGGTTCGCGGTCGGCCGGCGGATCGGGGATCTCCCGGCCTGGGGCGGTCGCCCGGGTGCGGGCGGCAATCCGGCGATCTTTCTGAGACCGTTTGGCCGCAGGGCCCTGCTCATCCTGGGGGCCATCGTGGGCGCGCTGGAGCAGGGCGGCAGCCGCATCCGCGATCTGTGCCTCGTTGCCGCCCTGGACCCGTTGGCGGGCGTGGTCCCAGGCCATTTCGCCGAACGGGACGCCGACGCGGTGCAGGTGCCGCCAAAACACCGTGATCCACCGGTCCCTGTCGCCGCGGCGGTCGCGTACCCAGATCCGGGACACGTCGTAGGGGTCGTGGTGGATCTCCCACAAGCCGTTCTTCTCGGCGACGCCGGAGCGCTGACGGCGCAGCGGGTTCAACTCCGGGCTGTCGTAGGTGCGGTGGTTGATCTTGATGCCGTAGGCGTTGATCGCCTGCCACCGTTCCGGCAGCAACTCGACGTAGTCCTCACCGCTCAGCGCGGCCGGGACGTAGCCGCTCGACTCCAGCAGCATCGCGTACTTCTCGTTCGGCGAGAAGGCCCGCTTCGGCGCGTCGGGGTCACGCAGGGAGTCGTGCGGCCGGTTCTGCCAGACAGCGACGATCCACTCGTCGAGCAGTTCCTGCAGCTCGGGCAGCGACCACAGCGGTCCGTCCTCCAAGTGCCGGCCGCGGCGGTCCACCGACCGGCCGGTGTAACCCGCGACGAACTGCGCAAACAGCGTCGCCACGGACCCCAGGGTCTTTTCGATCACTCCCTTCTCGAAGGGCGATGCCTTGTGCGTCGGCTGCAGCGTGATGCCCAGAAAGCGGCAAGAGGCCCGGAAGTTGTTCGAGATGAACAGCTTTCCGTGGTCGCAGACGACCGTCTCCGGAACGATCACCGGCCGCGCCGCCGCATGCTCCAGCCGCTCGTCCAATTCCAGCAGCCGGCGGTGCGGCAGTGCCGACCGGGACATGCGCAGCGACTCCGACCAGCCCGGACGCATCATGTCCGGCGTGATGCTGCGGGCCACCAGGGCGGAGGCATCGGCCGCCTTCGTCGTCGGCCGCAGCACCGCCGCAGTGATCGACCTGGACGCGATATCGACCAGCGCGGTCAGCTCAACCTTCTCCGCGATGCCGTCGTCCAGCCTGACCAGGACATCCAGCGGGCTGGAGTCGATCTGCATCAACTCGCCAGGTGCAATGGCCGGGACTTCCCCGAACGGGCCGGCCGGACGCGCATGCAGCGAGCGGCGCGTGGTTGCCGAGCCGGTCGCATGCGTCCCGGCGGCCAGTTTGTCGAACAGCCGGTAGAGCGTGCGCTCGTGGGGCATTTCAATGCCGTCGCCATCCTCGCCGGCTGCCAGGATCTGCTTGGTCCGCCAGATGGTGAATCGGACTGTCCTTGAGGAGGCATCGGTCGTCTCGGCGATCGCCTGCCGCATCGCGTCGACCACCGCCGGGGCGATCTGGCCGAAGGGAGGCAGCTGCTTGGCCGTCCGGCCGTCGGCCAGCCCAACCGAGGGTGTACACCAGAGTGTGTGAGTAGGGGATGATTGCTCCTGTTTGGTTCTGGTTCCTGCCCTGAACGGAAAGTGACACACCGTGATATCTGGGCAGGACATTGAGCAGGGCCGTGCTGAGGCCGTGGAGCGGGTGAAGAGGGTGCTGTCGCCGGAGGCGATCGACGCGTTGATCGCGGACGCGAAGGAGTCCGGGATCGGCCTGGATGGCCAAGGCGGGCTGTTGCAGCAGATGATGAAGCAGGTCATCGAGCGGGCTCTGCAGGCCGAGCTGAGCGATCATCTCGGCTATGAGGCCGGGGATCCGGCGGGGCGGGGCAGCGGCAACAACCGCAACGGCTCGTATCCGAAGACGGTGACGACCACGACCGGCCCGGTCGACATCGACGTGCCGCGGGACCGTCGGGGCGAGTACGAGCCGAAGATCGTGCCCAAGGGGACGCGCCGGCTGGGCCAGGTCGACGAGATGATCCTGTCGCTGTACGCGCGCGGCATGACCACCCGCGACATCACCGCCCACCTGTACGAGGTCTACGGTGCCGAGGTGTCCCCGGCGCTGGTGTCGAAGGTCACGGACGTGATCGCGGACGAGGTCAAGAGCTGGCAGGACCGTCCTTTGGACGAGTGCTATCCGATCTTGTACATCGATGCGATCCGGATCAAGGTCAGGGACAACGGGCACGTCGTCAACAAGGCCGCCCACCTGGTCATCGGCGTCGACGTGGACGGGATCAAGAACGTCCTGGGCATCTGGCTGCAGGACAACGAAGGCGCCAAGTTCTGGCTCCACGTTCTGACCCAGCTCAAGCACCGAGGCGTGCGGGACGCGCTCGTGGTGTGCTGCGACGGCCTCAAGGGCCTGCCCGAGGCGATCGAGGCCGTCTGGCCCGCGGCCGTCACGCAGCTCTGCGTCGTTCACTTGATCAGGTCGGCGCTGAAATACGTGAACTCCACCGACCGCAAGAAGGTCGCCGCCGCACTCAAGCCCGTCTACACCGCCGTGGACGAGACAGGCGCCCTGGAGGCCCTCGAGACCGTCCGGGAGGAGTGGGGCCGGAAGTGTCCCGGCACGATCAGCGTGTTCGAGAACGCCTGGGCCCAGTTCATCCCGTTCCTCGACTTCGACCAGGACATACGCCGCGTCATATACACAACAAACGCGATCGAGTCGATGAACCGCAATCTGCGCAAACTCGTCAAAACCTCCGGGCACTTCCCGTCCGACGACGCCGCACTGAAGATGCTCTACCTCGGCATCCGCAACATCGAAGGCCGCCACATCGACGGCAACGGAACGAAGGTCCCCGCCGGCCGCGTCCGCGGCACCGGAACCCTCGGCTGGAACCGCGCCATGAACCAGTTCAAGATCCGCTTCGGCGACCGACTCCCACTCTGACCAACATCAACAGACAGTAACCACGGCAGGAATCAGAACCCACGGAGCACAACACCGAACGCACACAACCCAGTTGACATCCTCGCCCAACCAGCCCGTCGCGGCGATAACGCTGGCGCCGCTGCTTGACGCCACTGGCCGTCATCCGATGACCCGCCGCCGTCAGCTCGGCAGCCTTGGCCCGCTCGCGTTCGGCCAGCGAGTGCAGCCTGGGGTCGAACTCCGGCCGCGGCACCGCCCCCTGGGGAGCATCCGGCGGCAAACCGTGCAACACCTCCAGGATGTGCCCCTCCCACCAACGGGCCTGGTCAGCCGCGTTCTTGGGGTACTCCGCGATCCGGGCTGTCGGTGGAACCCGCCGTCCCTGCTCCGTCATCCGGCACCCCCACCGGCGAGGCGCACGACCGTGCGCGGCCCCAGCAGCTCGACCGACATCCCCTCGGCGGACAACTCCTGCCGCCACAGAAGGTGGAACAACACAGGCAGCGTCGCGAGCCGGTCGCCGGCGCTGTCGGCCCCGGCCATCAGCGGCACCGGTTGCGAGAAGACTTCCATCAGCCGGGCCGCCACCGGATGCTGTCGACAGCGCGGGTGACGGTAACGCGAGAGCCACCGCACGTTCGCCAGCAGCACCGCCTCCGGCCTCCCCACCCGCTCAAAGCCCCACCCGGCGTCGGCGCAGGCCCGGCGCGTCACCTCGAACGCTTCCGCATCGCGCGGTGCGATGCAGTCGTCGGCGCGGACATCGACAACCACGGCCGAGCCATCCGCGCGGCGCACGAAGAAATCCGGGGCATGCCGACGCTCACGCGTCCCGTCGTGCCAGTGCAGCCAGAACGGCTGGGAGGCGACCCCCACCACAGCCGGATCGAAATCCATGAGCACGAGACGGTCCCGCTCCAGCCACGACTCGAAACCGACATGCTGCCGAGTCGTCGCCGCCCAGTACCAGCCCGGGAAATAGCGCCCACCCGGCGGCCACCGAAACGGCCGCACCGGACGAACGTCCTCGAACCTGACCGACACACAGTCCAACAGCGGACGCCGACGACGCTCACGCTTGCCCACCACACTCGACACCTCGACGTACGGCGCCGCCCCTTCCGACCCAGCCGATACCGACATACGACACCCCCAGCCCGCTCGCCCCTCACGACTAGATTCGCTGTCAAAGAAGCCGAAACGACTGGGTTCGCTGTCAAACGCCTCGATTGGATGACAAAGCGACTGGGTTCGCTGTCAAAGGACAGGATTCGCCCACGGCAGACGGGAAAGAGCCCCAAAGGACTGGAACCTCCTCCGAGACCATGTCAACGTACAGCGTCCCGGAAAACACCAGGTCAGCGAAGGGACGCGGGCTTCGGGCAGACCGGCATGCAGGCCGGACGCCTTGGGAGCCCGTACCCCCGTCCTGCTCGGCCTCGTGGCTGAGGCTCGTCTCAAGGAGGCCCATCTGTCGAATCCCGCTCTCCGATCCACCCGCTTCACTGCCCCCATCCTCTTGGCGCTCGGCGCCCTGAACGCGTGGACCGCGCAGGAGACGGGAGACTATGGCGCGCTTTCCACGGCGCTCTGTCTCTGCGTCTGCGCGGCCGGGCTGTTCGGGGAGGACCTGGTGCAACGGGGCTACCGTCGTGATCGAGCGGTTGTCGCGCACGTCGCGATGCACCCCGGAGCCGCACTCCGACAAGTCGCCTGCGCCGTTGGTGCCCCCGAGTGTGTCGTGGCCCGTAGCCTCAGCCGACTCACCGAAGACGGGCTTCTGACGCTCGGCACGGACGGAGCGACCCCCGCTCTCCGGTCCTACCGGCTGTCGTCCTCATGGAGACGACAGGGGTGCTGATGGGCGACCCCCTTTTCGTGCTGCGCGATACATAGCAGACGATCCCCGGTTAGCGAAACCGGGGATCGTGCAGAGCATTGATGGTGTTCGCACGCGGCTGTGCTTGGCGGTGGAGTCGTGGCGGACGCAGTTGGCAGTGCCGCACGCATTCGCGAGGAGGTAGAGGGCGCTGCTGCCGCCTGCTGCCCTATCAATGACCGCGTCTTCATGCCCACGGCTTTGGCTGCCTGATTGCTACGCCAGGTCTCCTCCCTGGCCACTCGCCTGTGCGCCGTGAGGAAAATCCCATGCTGGGTCGATTCGCGATGCCCCGCTGCGTTCTATCGGTCACTCCGCAATGGATGGCCCAGTAGGGCGGCTGGTCTGTGCCGCGTATCGATGCACGCCTGGATTTCCGGCATGAAGCCTTTCTCAATACGAAGGTGAAATTGCATGGCTCGTCCTCCTGCGCTGAAGCTGACCGAGGTTCTTGCGGAGATCCGCATGAGTCCGTCGGCGTTCTACCGCATGCGCGCCCGCGGGCAAGCCCCCCGCATGATCAAGCTGCCCAATGGCGAACTCCGGTGCCGTCGCACAGATCTGGATGCCTGGTGGGACGCTTGCGAGAGAGATTTTGACACTTGGCGATGAGTTACAACGTCCGTTTCTGGGACATACGCGAGCGCCCTGACCGGCGCAAGGCGTTTATGGTCCGGTGGACGGTCAACGGACGTGAAAAATCAGAGTCATTCATGACTATCGGGCTCGCCGAGAGCAGGCACGCGAAGCTGATGACGGCGGCGCGTGAGGGCGAGCCTTTCGATGAGCACACGGGTCTGCCGGCGTCCGAGCTGCGAGCCATCAAGCAGCGGACGACGTGGTACGACCTTGCCCACGAATACATCGATCAACGGTGGGACCGTACACCGGGAAACACCCGCCGTACCCTGGCCGACGCATTCGCCACCATCACGCCTGCCCTGGTGCACCCTGGCGCAACCTATCCGGAGCCGCGGGTGCTGCGGCGCGCCTTGTACTCGTGGGCGTTCAACAAGAACGCATGGGCCCAAGAGCCGACCGAGGAGTGGCGGAAAGCCCTGGACTGGCTGAAGCGAAACTCCTTGCCCGTCGGTGCTCTCGCGGAAGCCGATGTGCTGCGACGGGCGCTGGACGCCCTGTGTCGCAAGCTGGACGGCAAAGCGGCTGCGGCTAAGACAGCGCGGCGCAAGCGGGCTGCGTTCAACGAAGTGCTCAACACCGCCGTGGAGAAAGGTTACTTCGCGGAGAGCCCCCTAAACGGGCTCAGGTGGAACGCTCCGGCGGTCAACGAGGAGGTGGACCCGGCTGCCGTCCCCAATCCGGCCCAAGTCGACCGGCTGCTCGCGGCGGTTGCTCAGCTGCGCGGGCGAGGCCCTCACCTGGAGGCGTTCTTCGGCTGCATGTACTACGCGGCCATGCGGCCCGCGGAGGTCATCCACCTCCGGCTCGAACAGTGCCATCTGCCCGAGACCGGATGGGGGATGCTCAACCTTTCGGGCGGCGTCATCACCGCGGGCAAGGAGTGGACGGACGACGGCGCGGTACACGAGGTGCACTCGCTCAAACGCCGCGCGGCTACCGCGACCCGGCCTGTGCCCATCCCGCCGAAGTTCGTGCGGATCCTGCGGGCACACATCGAACGGTTCGGCGTGGCGCCGGACGGTCGACTGTTCCGGAATGAGGCCGGCAACTACGTGGACGCGTCTGCGTATGGCATTACGTGGGGGCGGGCACGGAAGTACGTGCTGACCCGCACGGAACTCGCCTCCGGGCTGGCCAAGCGGCCCTACGATCTCCGGCACGCCGGGATCTCGTTCTGGTTGTACTCCGGTGTGGACCCGGCCGAATGCGCTCGCCGCGCGGGCCAGAGCATCGAAGTCCTCTTCCGCCACTACGCCAAGTTCCTGGATGGCGTCAGGGAGCAGGCCAACCGGCTGATTGAGCAGTCCATGCAGGAGTGGGACCGCGTCAGCCAGGGCGCGGCGCCTGAGGGGTGAGTCGGGGTTTTGGTCCGTGACTGGTCCGGAAGAGCTGGTCAGAAGCGGGATAGCGGTGGGAGAAACTGGGAGTTACGACGTAAATCGAGCCCTGCTCTGAGCGGGCCGAGCGGAAGGCGCCTGACCGGCAAAAGCCCAGGTCAGGCGCCTTTTCTCGTGCCCCTAGAAGAAGCCGAGCTTCTGTGCCGAGTACGACACGAGAAGGTTCTTCGTCTGCTGGTAGTGCTCCAGCATCATCTTGTGCGTCTCACGGCCGATCCCGGACTGCTTGTAGCCGCCGAACGCCGCGTGCGCCGGGTACGCGTGGTAGCAGTTCGTCCAGACGCGGCCTGCCTGGATCGAACGGCCGGCGCGGTACGCGGTGTTCATGTCCCGCGTCCACACCCCGGCACCCAGGCCGTACAGCGTGTCGTTGGCGATCTTGATGGCGTCGTCGAAGTCGTTGAACGACGCGACCGACACGACGGGGCCGAAGATCTCCTCCTGGAAGATCCGCATCCGGTTGTCGCCCTCGAAGATCGTGGGCTGTACGTACCAGCCACCCGCCAACTCGCCGTCGTACTCGATGCGCTGCCCTCCCGTCAGGACCTTCGCACCCTCCTGCTGGCCGATGTCCAGATACGAGAGGATCTTCTCCAACTGGTCGTTGGAGGCCTGTGCGCCGATCATCGTGTCCGTGTCCAGCGGGTGGCCCGGCTTGATCGCCTCGGTCCGGGCGATCGCCGCTTCCAGGAATTCGCTGTAGTGGCCGCGCTGGATCAGCGCCCGCGACGGACACGTACAGACCTCGCCCTGGTTGAGCGCGAACATGGTGAAGCCTTCGAGCGCCTTGTCGCGGAAGTCGTCGTCGGCGGCCCACACGTCGTCGAAGAAGATGTTCGGGCTCTTGCCGCCGAGCTCCAGCGTCACCGGCTTGATGTTCTCCGAGGCGTACTGCATGATCAGCCGCCCCGTCGTCGTCTCCCCGGTGAACGCGACCTTCGCGACGCGCGGACTCGACGCGAGCGGCTTGCCCGCCTCCACGCCGAAGCCGTTGACGACGTTGACCACTCCGGGCGGCAGCAGGTCGCTGACCAGGCTCAGCCAGACATGGATCGACGCCGGTGTCTGCTCGGCGGGCTTCAGGACGACCGTGTTCCCGGCGGCGAGCGCGGGCGCCAGCTTCCACGTCGCCATCAGGATCGGGAAGTTCCACGGGATGATCTGAGCGACCACACCCAGCGGCTCGTGGAAGTGGTACGCGATGGTGTCGTCGTCGAGCTCGCTGAGTGAACCCTCCTGCGCGCGGATCACCCCCGCGAAGTAGCGGAAGTGGTCGATGGCCAGGGGAATGTCGGCGGCCAGCGTCTCCCGCACCGGCTTGCCGTTCTCCCAGCTCTCCGCGACCGCGAGTGTTTCGAGCCCGGCCTCCATGCGGTCGGCGATCTGCCTGAGGACGGCCGCCCGCTCACCCACGGACGTATGCCCCCACGCCGGTGCCGCCGCGTGCGCCGCGTCCAGGGCGCGCTCCACGTCCTCGGCCGTGCCCCGCGCGATCTCGGTGAACGGCCGGCCGTTCACCGGGCTCGGGTTCTCGAAGTACTGCCCCCGCGCCGGCGCCACATACTCCCCGCCGATGAAGTGGTCGTACCGGGCCTCATAGGCGACGACTGCGCCCTCCGTACCGGGCGCTGCGTAACGGGCCATCTTGACTGCCTCCCCGGACACGCCGCCCGCCATTGGGCAGCTCTCCGCTGGAGGTTAGGGAGACGGAGGTTGCAAGTACGTTGCGCGCCACGGCCACGGCGACGGCCACGGCGACGGCCATGGCGACGGCCATGGGCAGGGCCACGGCTACGGCCACGATGGGGCCGGGCCGGGGCCGATGCCTCGCCTAGGTGGTGCCCGAGAGAGACGCCGTTGCCCGTGAGCCCGGCGCGACGGCTCTCCTACGGGCGACGGCCGGTGCTGTCCACTGCGTCGGCCCTCACCTCACCCTCGATCGGCCGTCAACTCACCCTCGAGGGACCGCAGCCTCGCCACCACCGGCGCCGTCGGCCGCACCGCCGCCAAGGCCCGCCACACCTCCGCGTCGTCCTCGCCCCACGGCGCGTGCACCCAGTCCGACAGCAGGTCCGGGTCACCCCGCGCGATCAGCGCCGCCCGCACCTGGTCGGCCAGCCGCCGCCGCAACCGCGCCACAGCCGGCGCCTGCGACCCCGGAAGCAACGGCCCCGCGTACCCCGACACCGCCGCCGTCACCGCCCCACACCCGAGGCGCCGCTCCACGACATCCACATCCGAGGTGACCCGCACCGCCAGGCGGTACGGCCGCGACCGCAGCATCTCGGGCCCGAGTACCTGCCGCAGCCGCGCCAACTCCGCCCTCAACGTCACCGGCGTCACCGACTCGTCCTCGTACAACGCGCACAGCAACTCATCACCCGTCAGCCCCTCCGGATGCCGGGCGAGCAGCACCACGATCTCGCTGTGCCGCCGACTCAGCCGCACCTTGCGACCGTTCGCGACGAGCAGCGCCTCGTCGCGCCCGAGCGCCGTCAACTCCCACGCGCCATCCGCCTCCACCGGCGGCGACAGGAGGGCCAGTTGGGACTCCGCCGCTCGCGCCACCGCCTGCACGAAGGCCAGGCTGTGCGGATGCGCGAGCCCGTCGCCTCCGGTGATGTCGACGGCCCCGAGCAGCCGGCCGGAACGAGGGTCGTGCACGGGGGCGGCCGCACACGTCCAGGGCTGCACCCTGCGCACGAAGTGCTCCGTCGCGAACACCTGCACCGGCCTGTCCACGGCGACCGCCGTTCCCGGCGCGTTCGTGCCCATCGCCGACTCCGCCCACCGCGCACCCGGGACGAAGTTCATCCGCCCCGCCCGCGTCCGGGTGGCGGGGTGCCCCTCGACCCACAGCAGTCTGCCGTGCGCGTCGCACACCGCCAGCAGATGCTCCCCGTCCTTGGCGAAGCCGCCCATCAACTCGCGGAACACCGGCATCACCCGCGACAGCGGATGCTCCGCCCGGTACGCCCCCAGGTCCCCGGCCGTCAGCTCGACCGACGCCCCGGTGTCCTCCGGGCTGACCCGCGCCCGCACCGAGCGGCGCCACGACTCGGCCACCACGGAACGCACGGGTCGGGTGACGGTGCCCGCCGCCGTGAACCGCTCATGCGCGCTCCGCATCGTCCGTACCCGCTCGGCGGGGTCGGTGCCGAACTCCAGAGCTACCCATGGATCGGTCAACTCGGTCCTCCCGGGGCGGCGATGCGGTGTTGCCATCGTCACCCCGGGAACTCGAGCCGACAAGCGTCCGCGCACTCACGTCGGCTGGTCCTCGACCTTCTGAGGTCAGCCCTAGACTGATCCTCGGGCGGAGCTGGGGCGGCTCCAGGTCGGCCCTGGGTCGGCCCGGGCTGCCGGTGACTGCTTCGCCGTCGGGGGCTGCCGATCCCGCGGTCAGGCGAAGTTCACCATGCGGATGTAGCGCGACCAGTCCCAGTGCCGGCCGGGGTCGGTGTGATCCGCCCCCGGCACCTCGACGTGGCCGATGATGTGCTCTCGGTCCTTGGGGATGCCGTACTTCTTGCAGATCGCCGCGGTCAGGGCCGCGGACTGCTCGTACATCTCGTCGGTGAAGTACTGCGGCTTGTCCACCCACCCTTCGTGCTCGATGCCGATGCTGCGTGTGTTGTAGCTCCAGTTGCCCGCGTGCCAGCCGACGTTGCGCTCGCGGACGCACTGGGCGATGTGGCCGTCCGACGAGCGGACGACGTAGTGCGCGGAGACCTTCTTCGCCGGGTTCTTGAAGATGGCGAGTGTGTCGGCGTAGGTCTCCTGGGTGACGTGAATGACCACGTACTCGACCGGATAGGTGGTGGGACGGTTGGCGGCGGTGTAGTTGGAGGTGCTGGCCGGCACCGACTCGGCCAGGGGGTAGTCGACGGCCCGCGCCTGAGCGTCGGCCGGACGTGCCGTCAGGAGCGCTGAGGGGAGGGCGGCGAGAGCGGCTCCTTGGAGGATCCGGCGCCTGCCGGGGCGCGGTATGGGCGCGGTTGTCTCGGCCTGTGGTGTGTCCTTCGCTCGGTGTTCTGCTCGATCCATGGCTGTTCTGCCTCTCGGTGGGGGGAGCAGCTGGACGGCACGGTTCCTCGGTGAGGGGACGGCTCGGGGCCGTCATGGCGAGGGGCGGTGCAGGGCGGGTAGAGGGCGGTGCCGCCGCCTGCACAGTGTGGGTGGCGAATTCGTGGGAGTCCAGGAGCGGTAGGCGCGATTCTCGCACTCGTCTCGGCTCCCCGCGGTGAGTTTCGTGTAGGTCCTGAGCCGTTCCTCCGCATCCTTTCCTTAGCCGTTCATGTGAGGCGTCCGCGAGGCGTTCACGTGTGCTGTCTGCGCTCGTTTGCGCGAGCCGTCTTGCTGAAATCCTTTGTGCACTGGCGGGTTTGTCTGCGCCCGTGCGGCCACGCTCCCGTCCCGTTGCCGGCGCGGTGGTGACCTCACGCGAAATACGTTACGGGCCAGGTCTGTCGAGGTGGAAGGGCCTGAGCCGCATCTGTGCACGGGGCGGCCAGTGTGGATAACTCGACCACTCGTGTGGGGGGCAGGGGCGGAAACCTTGGGGCGCAGGAGCGGAATCGCCGATTCATTCGCCATGTCCGCAGTGGGCCGGACGGCCATCGATCAGGCAGGCTGAAGTCGCTGACGCGGTCCCGTCATTGGGCTAAACCGGTGGCATTCCCGCAAACTCAAAAGGGAATTCCTGGCAAGGGACGTCTCGGCCGTTCCAGAAGCAAGCGGGGTGAGCCGTGCGCATGTCCAGTGAGGTCGGGTGGGACTCCCACGTGCTCCGAGCAGCCGGGCGAGCCGCCCTAAGCCACCCCCGCCGGATCGTCGAGCACAGCCCGCACCACCGCATGAGCCGCCCCCAGCAGCGGCCCGTCCGACCCGATGCCGGAGACCACGACCTCGCAGCCGGGACCTGCGATGCGGCGCCCCAACTCGCCCTCCAAGGACGGGAGTAGCCAGGGCGAGAGCCGGGAGAGCGCGCCGCCGAGCACCACAGCGCGTGGATCGAGGAGATTCACCGCACCGGTGAGTGCGACCCCCAGCGCGGTCCCGGCACCCCGCAGCGCCGCCCTGGTTTTCGCGTCCCCCGCGAGGGCCCGCTCGGCCAGCAGCCCCACCCGGTCGGCCCCCGGCGCCAGCCCCGCCGCCCGCAGCACCGCCTCTTCGCCCGCGTACTGCTCCAGGCAGCCACGGCCACCGCACGCGCACGGCGGCCCCTCCGGCCAGACGGGAACATGCCCCAGCTCGCCCGCGAAGCCTCGGCTTCCCCGCAGCAACTGCCCGTCGACCACCAGCGCCGCGCCGATGCCGATCTCGGCCGACACATGCAGAAAGTCCGCCGGCGCCGCACCGCCGAGCCACAGCTCCGCCAGGGCGCCGAAGTTCGCCTCGTTGTCCACGGTCAGGGGCAGTTCCGAGGGGAGCAGGGCGCCGAGGTCGGCGTCGTGCCAGTCGAGGTTGGGGGCGCGTACGACGGTGTGCGTGTCGCGCACGACCAGACCGGGGACGGCGACCGCGAGGCCTGCCGGACGCAGTCCTTCCAGTTCGGCCTCACCGGCCACGTCCCGGATGAGGGCGGCGAGGTCGGCGAGCACGGGCCGGGGTGTGCGGCCCCGGTTGCCGACGCGCCGCACGGCACGCGCGCGTACCTCACCGCGCAGGTCGACCGCGCACACCGCAAGGTGGTCGACACCGATCTCCGCCCCGATGCCGGCAGGTCCCCGAGCGCTGACCGCGAGCGCGGAGCCGGGGCGGCCCACCCGGCCCGGACGCTCGGGGCCCAGCTCGTCCAGGAGTCCCGCACGGATCAACTCGTCCACCAACGTGGACACGGCGGCGCGGGTCAGGCCGATCCGGGACGCCACAGCGGCGCGCGACAGCGTGCCCTGTGCGGCGACCGCGTGCATCACCCGGGAGAGGTTGCGGCGGCGCATGCCCTGCTGGGTGTCGGCGAGGCGCTCACGGGTGCCGCGAGCGGGCCGTTCCTGCCGTGGGGTGAGTGTCCGCTCCCGCGTCGCAGCGGCCTCTGCCCCGCCTCGGCCGTCCTCCACCCGCTCCGTACCGTCACGCCCCATGATCCCCATCCAGCAAGGGTGCCGCATCGGAGAGGAGGGACGAGATCCTGACGAGCGTCGGCTCGTCCCGTTCGACTGCCTCCAGGACAGGCCCCCGGGCGGTGCCCCAGCGCCGTGCGACCGCGGCAGGGTCTTCCCCGGAGAGGAGTCCGGCGGCCTGTGCGGCGGCGCCCAGGGCGACGAGTTCGCGGGCTTCGGGGATCTGAACGGGCCTTCCGGAGAGGCGTCGCACGGTCTCCTGCCAGGCCGTGCCGCGCGCGCCGCCGCCGATCAGCAACAGCGGCTCGGAGCGGTCGGCCTCCGCGTCCAGTACGGCGTCCAGTGCTCCCAGGAGAGCGTGGACCGCGCCGTCGTACGCCGCCTGGAGCACCTGTCCCGGCGTCGTGTCGTGGCGCAGGCCGTGCAGTGTCCCCGAGGCGTGCGGCAGGTCGGGCGTGCGCTCGCCGTCCAGGTAGGGGAGGACGGTCACGGCTCCGCCGGGCTGCACGGCTTCCCGGTCGAGGCTGAGGAGCGCGGCCACCCGGTCGATGGCCTGGGTGCAGTTGAGCGTGCAGGCCAGCGGCAGCCACGCACCGCGCGCGTCGGCGAAACCGGCGACCGTTCCGGTCGGATCCGTCGGGCGGCGCTCAGAGACGGCGTACACCGTGCCGGACGTACCGAGGCTCAGGACCGGTGTGCCCGGCCGCAGCCCCAGGCCGAGCGCGGCGGCCGCGTTGTCGCCGGTGCCGGGAGCGACCAGCGTGCCCTTGGAGAAGGGCAGTTCATTGCTGCCGCGCACCGTTCCGGCGACCTCTCCGGAGTGCACGACACGCGGCAGGAGCGCCGGATCGAGGCCCACGAGGCGCAGGATCTCCTCGTCGTACGACTCGGTCGCCGACGCCCACCATCCGGTACCGGAGACATCGCCGCGGTCGGTCGTCCCGGAGCCCGTCAGGCGCTGCGTCAGGTAGTCGTGGGGGAGGCGCACCGCGGCCGTGGCGCGGACCGAAGCGGGCTCGTGCTCGGCGAGCCAGGCCCACTTGGTCACCGTGAACGAGGGCCCGGGGACGCTTCCGACGCGGTCCGCCCACGCCTTGGCGCCGCCGAGCCGCTCCACCAGCGCTCGGGCCTGCGGCGCGGACCGCACGTCGTTCCACAGCAGCGCGGGCCGCACGGACCCGCCCCGGGCGTCGAGTGTGACGAGCCCGTGCTGCTGTCCGCCGACCGACACCGCGGCGGCCTCACGCGCGGCGGCGCCGCACTGGCGCAGGGCCTCGCAGAGGGCGTCCCACCACTGCTCGGGATCGCTCTCCCGAAGAGCCCCGGAACTGACCGTGTGGGGGGCCTGGCCGCTCGCCACGACCTCCCCGGTCCCCGCGTCGACGACGAGGGCCTTCGTGGACTGCGTGGAGCTGTCCACACCGACGACGAGGGGGCCTGATGGCGCTGATGACATCGGCGACTCCGTTCTGGCGGCTCTCCCGGGCGTGCGCACGGGAACGTGCTTCCTTCGACCTTCCCAGCGGTGCGTGAGGATACTAATTTGTAAATCGCCATGACGAAATGGTCGAGGAGCCCGCGAGGAGTCGCACATGAACTATCAGCCCACCCCTGAGGACAAGTTCAGCTTCGGCCTGTGGACCGTCGGCTGGCAGGGCCGTGACCCGTTCGGGGACGCCACCCGGGCGCCGCTCGATCCCGCCGACTCCGTACGGCATCTGGCCGAACTGGGCGCCTACGGAGTCACCTTCCACGACGACGACCTCATCCCGTTCGGGTCGACGGACGCCGAGCGCGCCGGGCACGTCAAGCGCTTCCGGGAGGCTTTGGACGCGACCGGCCTGGTCGTGCCGATGGCGACCACCAACCTGTTCACGCACCCGGTGTTCAAGGACGGCGCGTTCACCGCCAACGACCGCGACGTCCGCCGCTACGCGCTGCGCAAGACGATCCGCAACATCGATCTGGCGGCCGAGCTCGGCGCCCGCATCTACGTCGCCTGGGGAGGCAGGGAAGGCGCGGAGTCCGGCGCCGCCAAGGACGTGCGCGACGCCCTCGACCGCATGAAGGAAGCCTTCGACCTGCTGGGCGCCTATGTGACCGAGCAGGGATACGACCTGCGCTTCGCCATCGAACCCAAGCCGAACGAGCCGCGCGGCGACATACTGCTCCCCACCGTCGGACACGCCCTCGCCTTCATCGAGCGCCTGGAGCGGCCCGAACTGTACGGCGTGAACCCCGAAGTGGGCCACGAGCAGATGGCGGGCCTGAACTTCCCGCACGGCGTCGCCCAGGCCCTTTGGGCGGGCAAGCTCTTCCACATCGACCTGAACGGCCAGAACGGCATCAAGTACGACCAGGACCTGCGGTTCGGAGCAGGGGACCTGCGGAGCGCCTTCTGGCTGGTCGACCTCTTGGAGCGGGGCGGTTATGAGGGGCCGCGCCACTTCGACTTCAAGCCGCCGCGTACGGAGGACGCCGCCGGGGTGTGGTCATCCGCCGCCGGGTGCATGCGGAACTACCTGATCCTGCGCGACCGTACGGCGGCCTTCCGGGCCGACCCCGAGGTGGCCGAGGCGCTTCGTCAGGCACGCCTGCCCGAACTGGCACGCCCCACCGCCGAGGACGGGCTCGCGGGCCTGCTCGCCGACCGCGGTGCGTACGAGGCCTTCGACGTGGAGGCGGCCGCTGCGCGCGGCATGGCCTTCGAACGGCTCGACCAGTTGGCCATGGACCACCTGCTGGGGGTGCGGGGCTGATTCCGGCTGCTGGGCGTGTGGGGCTGATTCCGGTTCGGCCGGGGCGGTGCCGCCCGACGCGCAGCGGGATCTGTGCCGGAATCGTCCGGTCCGTGGGGCGGGCGTGTAGCAACCTCCGCGCGGGGGTCGCTTCTTGACCGCTTCGGGACGACTCTTGGTGGTATGAGCATGCCGCCGGTACCGCCGCAGCCTCCGCCGCCGGGTGACGTACCCCCTCCGGGGAGTGGCGACTTCGGGCCACCTCCCGGAGGGTACGGTCCTCCACCGGGCGGATACGGTCCGCCTCCCGGATACGACGGTCTGCCGTCACAGCCACCGCCGGGCAGGCCGCCCGGGCGGCGCAACGGGCTGGTCGTCCTGCTCGCCGTGATCGTCGCCGTGGCAGTCGTCGTCGTGGTGGTGCTCCTGGCCACCGGAGGCGACGACTCCTCGGACAAGAAGAGCCCTTCCGAGGAGACCAAGAGCCGCGTGCCCAGGCCCACGCCGTCGCTGAGCATCCCCTCGGAGATCCCCTCAGAACTCCCGAGCGAACTGCCCAGCGACATCAGGACCCGACTGCCCAGCGACCTCCCCACGCTGCCCACGGGGCTGCCGAGCGACCTCGAATCGCTGATCCCGACGGGCTGAGGCGGCCTGCGCCCTGTGCGGGTCACAGGCCTCTCTGTGCCCTTTGTGGGTCACAGGCCCCTGGGGAGCCGCACGTACGTCACGCTGGTCTCGATGCCGCTGTCCACCAGTCGGCCGTGCTTGTCGAACGCCTCCGGCCCGTCGGTCATCCCGAAGTCGTTGTCGTTGATCAGTGCCAGCGTGCGGTTGTCCACACGGGCCACGCCCTCGATCTTCCCGGGTACGCCGTCGACGGTTCCCAGGTCGACCACCAGGCGCTTGCGCAGGACCGGCACACCCGAGGCGGCCGGGTCCTCCAACTGCTCCAAGGACGGGCGCGTCGCCGCGTCGTCCCAGCGTCCGCCGAGAATGTCGGCGCGCCGGTCTAGGCGTACGACCTGCAGCCGGGCCGCCTTGTCGGTGCGCTCCTCGACGAGCAGCCGGTCACGGCCGACGGCGACCACGGAGGAGATCTTGAGCTCGGAGGTTTCGTCCTCGCCCGGGTCCACGACACCGACCGGGTCGAACCGGTACGCGTACTCGGCGGTGACCGCCTGCTTCCGTGGTGAGAACCGCAGCAGCCGTGCCGTCCGCGAGCCGTCACCCGCTTCCCCGTCCGGAAGGGACAACGGGCTCTGCACCGCGAGCACCAGCTCGCCGTTCGGCAGGAGAGCGAGCCCTTCGAAGCCGCGGTTGATCTTCCGGTGCAGCAGCACGGCGGGCAGTGACTCCGACACCGGATAGCCCGCGCCGCGCAGCTTCAGCCCCTTGGGGACGTACCGCTTGATGACCTTCCCGCGCGCGGAGACGTGGACCAGCGACGGACCGTACTCGTCGACCAGCCAGAAGGAACCGTCCTCGGCCCGGACCATTCCCTCGGTGTCCAGCCCGTTCGGGTCGTACGAGAGCGGCTTCTGGGCGTTGTACGTGTAGGGGGCCTCGTCGCGGCTCTCCTGGTTGGGCAGACCGGTGACGGGCTTCCCGGAGCGGGTGGTGATCGGCAGCGCGTCGATCACCTTCACCGAGCGCCCGGACACCCGGACCTTCACGATCGCCGGGTTGAAACCGGGCACGGGGAACGTGCGGCGCTTCTTGCCGTCGACCTTGATCTGGCCGTTGGGGCCACGGTCGGTGACTGTCCAGAACTCGCCCTTGCGGCCCGCCGGGAAGATGTCGCTTCCGATGCCGCCGAGGTCCACACCCCGGTCGTCTCGCACGGTGCCGGGGAGCAGACGGTTGCTGAAGGGGCCCAGAGGGATGTCGCCGAGTGTCGCCGTGGCGGTGACGCGTGCTCCCCTGACCTTGCTTCGACCGTCGTCCGTCGAGCCCGTCGGCGCGCCCACCGCGGTTCCGGTGACCACCACGGCGGTGAGCAAGGCGAGCGGCACGCCGAAGACTACGGAGCGGTGGACACGACGCTGGTCGGCGGCGCGCGAGGGCATCAGGCCTCCTGGGGCACGATTTCGGTGACGGCGCCACCCTTCGCCGCCGTCACGAACGTCAGGGGGCACACGGGTGAACGGCGCATGGCGACGCGCCGACGGCGCCTCCCGCGAGGGGCAGGAGGCGCCGTCATCACCGGGGCGATCAGCAGTGGCGGGGGCACAACGCCCTGTCATCTCCCCTTCGGCTTGGCCCGCACGACTGAACCGGCGTGATCCACGGTCCTGGATGTCATGACCGCACTCAATCGCTGACCAGGGTGAGTGCGTGCGCCGGTGTTCCCGGCGCACGTGTCACCACCGCCGTCACGCCGGTGGCCGCTGACTGTGTTTCAGCCACAGTCGCCGCGCCGGTCACTCACCCGCGGTGACGGCGGCCAGCGCGGTAGCCGGGTCGTGCGCCGCCGGACCTGCGGGCACCCAACGGCCGCGCTCCTTGCGGTAGGGCCACCAGCGTCCGTCGCGCCCGTGGCGCAGTTGCGCGTCGGCACCGGTCACCGTCCAGCGGTTGCGGGCCGCGCGCAGCGTGGGACGCTCGCCCTCGTCCCAGGCCGCGTCCAGAGAGGCACGCGCGCGTGCCAACGCGTCCGCCTCCAACACCCACTCGTCCTCAAGGACGACCAGCGCGGCACGCCCGCCGTACTCCCAGGCCCGTACCGCTCGGGCCAGACCGTCCCGGTCGCGGCCCGAGGCCGCGGCGAGCCGGTCCACGACCGCGGGCTCGGGAGAGGCGGCGGCGAGCCGGACGGCGTCCTCTTCGAGCGTCAGACCCGGCTCGGCGGGCTGCTCGTCGTGCCCAGGGACGAGCGCTTCGGCCAGCAGCCGGTGCGCCTCGACCGCCGCCCGGGCCGCCAGGAACTCCAGCGCGGGCACGTCCACGCCGGGCGCGGGCTCCACCTCCGTGTCCAACGAAGGCGGCAGGCCGGGTTCTGCGGGCAGCACGGGCGGTTCGGGCAGCGGAGGCAGCACCGCGCCGTCCGCGTACGCCTCAGCGGCGTCCACGCCCTCCTGAGCGGCCTCCGGCGCCTCCCCCTGCGAGGAGTCCGGCGCGGACTGCTGCGCGACGCTGCGGACCTGCAGCTCGTCGAGGAGCTCCCGTTCCCCGCGCCCCCGCATCAAGAGCAGCACGAACGGATCCTGGTCGAGCAGGCGGGCCACCTGGTAGCACAGCGCTGCCGTGTGCCCGCAGTGGTCCCACGCGTCGCAGTCGCACTCCGGCTCCAGATCGCCGATGCCGGGGAGCAGTTCGACGCCGGCGGCCGCGGCGTCCTCGACCAGGTGCGGCGGCATCTCCCGGTCCAGGAGCGCGGCGATGTGCCCGGCCCGCTCGACGGCCATGCCGAGGAAGCGGTCCCACTCGTCGTCGCTCAACTCCTGGAGCAGCACGTCGGAGCGGTGCGGCGTGCGGTCCTTGTCGTGCACGACCGCGGTGATGCGGCCAGGGCGCACGGAGACCGCGCCCACATGACCGGCGCGCGCGAGCCGGCGCCCCGCCTTGAGCTGCTGGAGGTCCAGCGCCGTGTCCTCCAACGCCTTCAACCACGCCTGACCCCACCAGGTCTCCGCGAAACCCCGCCCATGGGCCGGAGGCAGCGCCGCGAAGGTCCGCTCGTTGTCCTGCCCGGCCGATGCGCCGTGTCCGGTCAATGCGTCGCCCCCGTCGTCGATCCTGCTGTCCTCGTGTGCCTCGTCATACGTCTCGTCGTACGCGTCACTCATCGCGTCGTCCCCCCTCGCAGCGCGACCAGGTCGGCCAGCTCGGCGTCGCTCAGCTCGGTCAGCGCCGCCTCTCCGGAGCCGAGGACGGCGTCGGCGAGTTCGCGCTTGCGCAGCAGCATCTCGGCGATGCGGTCCTCGATGGTGCCCTCCGCGATCAGCCGGTGCACCTGTACAGGCTGCGTCTGCCCGATGCGGTACGCGCGGTCGGTCGCCTGGGCCTCGACCGCGGGGTTCCACCACCGGTCGTAATGCACGACGTGCTCGGCCCGCGTGAGGTTCAGGCCCGTACCCGCCGCCTTCAAGGAGAGCAGGAAGACCGGGACTTCACCGTCCTGGAAGCGCCGGACCATCGCCTCGCGCTCGGCCACCGGGGTGCCGCCGTGCAGGAACTGCGAGGGAATGCCGCGGGACGACAGGTGCTGCTCGATGAGGCGCGCCATCTGCACGTACTGCGTGAAGACGAGCACGCTCGCGTCCTCGGAGAGGATGGTGTCGAGCAGTTCGTCGAGGAGCTCCAGCTTTCCGGAGCGTCCGGTGATGCGTGGCTTGCTCTCCTTGAGGTACTGCGCGGGGTGGTTGCAGATCTGCTTCAGCCCGGTCAGGAGCTTGACGATGAGGCCGCGCCGGGCCAAGCCGTCGGCTCCGGAGATCTCGGCCAGCGTCTCGCGGACCACTGCTTCGTAGAGGCCCGTCTGTTCGGCGCTCAGGGAGACGGCGCGGTCGGTCTCCGTCTTCGGGGGCAGCTCGGGGGCGATGCCCGGATCCGACTTGCGGCGCCGCAGCAGGAAGGGACGCACCAATTGGGAGAGCCGTTCGGCCGCGGCCGGGTCGGAACCGCTCTCGACGGCCTGCGCGTAGCGGGTGCGGAAGGCGCCGAGCTTGCCGAGCAGCCCCGGAGTCGTCCAGTCGAGGATCGCCCACAGCTCGGAGAGGTTGTTCTCCACAGGCGTGCCGGTGAGCGCCACGCGCGCGCGGGCGCTGATGGCGCGCAGCTGCTTGGCTGTCGCCGAGTACGGGTTCTTGACGTGCTGCGCCTCGTCGGCGACTACCATGCCCCAGCCGACCGCGTCGAGGCGGTTCGCGTCGAGCCGCATCGTTCCGTAGGTGGTCAGGACGAACTCGCCGTCCGCCAGGTCGTCGAGTCCACGCTGCGCTCCGTGGAAGCGGCGCACGGCCGTGCCGGGCGCGAACTTCTCGATCTCCCGCTGCCAGTTGCCCATGAGGGAAGTGGGGCACACGACCAGCGTGGGTCCCGCGGTCGCCTCGTCGGTCTGCCGGTGCAGATGCAGTGAGATCAAGGTGATGGTCTTGCCGAGGCCCATGTCGTCGGCGAGGCACCCGCCGAGCCCCAAGGACGTCATCCTGGCCAGCCAGTTGAGCCCCCGGAGCTGATAGTCGCGCAGGTCCGCGGCGAGCGCCGCGGGCTGTCCGACGGGCTCCATGCCCTCCGGGTCCGAGAGCCGCTCTCGCAGGGTTGCGAGCCAGCCCGTGGGTTCGACGTCGACACGGCGGCCGTCCACCTCGGTGGTGCCGGTCAGGGCGGCGCTCAGGGCGTCGATGGGGGTGACCTTGCGGTCCTGCTGCGCGCGGGCGCGCTGAGCCTCGTGGGGGTCGATGAGCACCCACTGGTCCCGCAGCCGCACCACCGGGCGGTTGGCCTCCGCGAGCCGGTCGAGCTCCGCGCGGCTCAGCTCCTGGTCGCCCAGCGCGAAACGCCAGTTGAAGGCGAGGAGGGCATCGGCCGAGAGGTACGACGGAGTGTCCGACCCGAGCTTGTCGGGCCTCTTCCCGCCCTCGTGCTCGGCGTCGTCGGGGCCGATGTACGCGCGGGCGGTGAGGCTGCGCGCCAGTTCCCTGGGCCAGTGCACGTCCACTCCGGCCGCCGCGAGCATGCGGGCTCCCGGGCCGAGGAGCTCGGTCACGTCCTCGTCCGCGAGCTCGACCGCGTCCGGCACGGGTGCTGACAGCAGCGGTCCGAGCGGTGCCCACGCGCGCGTGGCGCGACGCAGGGCCAGCAGGGCGTCCATCCGGGCGCGCGGCCCGAACGAGCCCGCCGTGGCGCCGGAACCGGCCCACACCTCGGCGGCGTCCGCGACGAGCGAGGGGTCGCAGACGCTGTGGACCTGCAGGACGGCCCGGAACGGCAGCCGGGTCTCGGCGGAGGTGTCGGACAGCAGACCGGGCACCTCGACGCGCAGCGAGATCCGCACACCGGCGTCGTGGCCTGCCGCGACGTCCAGGGCCCAGGCGCGCTGTGCGGGCAGATGCTGGGGTTCCGGTGCGGCGAACGCGGGCCGGCCGGCCGCCGCGGCAGCCGCGGGGGAGCGCGGCAGCGTATCGGCCACGGCGTCCAGGAACTGGCGCAGCAGCCGCTCCGGTGCGGGCAGGCGCGGTGGCACGGCGGCGTCGAGGGGGACGGCGTGGGCGGCCGGTGGCATCGACGCCGCGAGGTCACGCAGCCGCCGCAGGTCGTCCGCGTTGAGCGGACCCGCACGCCAGGCGTCGTGATCGCTGTCGGTGAGCCCGGGCAACAGTAGGCCGCGGGCGGCCAGTTGCAGGGCGAGGACGGTCGCCGTACCCCAGAAGGCGGCGGTGGGATGCGTGCCGGACGCGGCCCGCGCGCGGGTGAGGACCGGCAGGGCGGCGTCGACCGGCAGCAGTGCCGCGGGTACGACGACGAGGTGGATGCCGTCGTCGCCGGGTACGGCGACCGTCAGCTCGCCGACTTCGCCAACCGTCGGGGCGGGCGGGGTGCGGCCGTCGGCGTGCCAGAACGCGACCTGACCGGTGCGCCCGGGGTCAGCGGGAACGAACACGACAGAGCAGCGGGACAGTTCTGCGATCTCGGAGAGGGGGACAGCGGAGTGCTTGTGCACAGCTATGGCGCATTCCTCAAACTTGACTAATGTGACGGGAGCGGCCGAGGATACCTCGCAAACCGCATCCCGGGGCGCTTCGTACGCTGTGATGCGTGCCACTTCTTCTGGGGGGTGTATCCAGCACCCCTCTGCGCGGGCGCTTGCCCCCGGCGGAACACGGGGGGTGGCGCCATGGTCGCCGAAGGTCACAGATCCGTACGTTTCCTGAGGTCAGAGCATCCTCACGGAGACCGGAGACCTCGTCATGGCCCAGGCTGCCGCAGCCGTCGCGGAACGCCCCGGTGGGATCAGCGCACGGCAACGTTCCGGGAGCGACTTCGCCCCACTCCTGAGGGCCGTCAAAACGCAGGGGCTCCTCGACCGGCGCACCGGCTGGTACGCGCGCGGCATAGCCGTGAACGCAGCGGCCTTGGCGGCTGTCGGCGCGGGACTGTTCGCCATCGGCCACACCTGGTGGGTGCTGCTCCTCGCCCCGGTGCTCTCCGTCCTGTGCGCGCGCACCGCCTTCATCGGGCACGACGCCGGGCACTCCCAGATCACCGACAACCGCGCGGTGGCGCGCCTGATCGGCCTCGTCCACGGCAACCTGCTCCTCGGGATGAGCGTGAGCTGGTGGAACGACAAGCACAACCGCCACCACGCTAACCCCAACCACACCGAGAAGGACCCGGACGTCGCCGCCGACATCCTGGTGTTCACGGCATGGCAGGCCAGGCCCCGGGCCGGATTCCGGCGGTGGCTCACGCGCCATCAGGCCTGGCTGTTCTTCCCTCTGACGCTGCTCCAGGGCATCGCCATGAAGGTCTACGGATTCCGTGACCTGCGCCGCCAGAGCCGCCGTGAGCGAGCCGTCGAAGGCCCCCTTCTGGTCGTCCATCTCGTGGGATACGTGACGCTCCTGCTGGCGGCCATGCCCCTGGGGCACGCGCTCGCCTTCGCCGCCCTCCACCAGGCCCTTTTCGGCCTGCACCTGGGGATGGCCTTCGCCCCGAACCACAAGGGCATGGAAATGCCCGACCCGGACGGCGAGCGGTGGGGCCACCTCAAGCGCCAGGTCCTCACCTCACGGAACATCCGCGGCGGCGCGCTCACCGACTGGTTCCTCGGCGGGCTGAACTACCAGATCGAGCACCACCTCTTCCCGAGCATGCCGCGGCCGCATCTGCGCCTCGCCCAGCCCCTGGTCCGTGCGCACTGTCATGCTGTGGGTATGTCTTACGCGGAGACCGGGCTCGTCGACTCCTACCGGCAGGTGCTTCGCCACATGCACGAGGTGGGCGAACCGCTGAGGACACTCAGGGTCGAGTAGGGGACGCACGTCAGGGATCGGTCAGGGTCGCGACCTGGAACTGGGTGCGGTCCGATCCCGTTTCTCAAGACAGAGAGCGGCACCTGCCGCGAAGGAGGCGACGGACATGTCGAAAAAGGCGAAGATCGCCGCAGGAGGCGTGGCGGCCGGGCTGATCCTGCTCATCTGGCTGCCCTGGTGGCTCGCGTTCCTGATCGTGGTCGGCGTCCCGGCCGCGGCCTATCTGACCCTGGATTCCGGACAGCGGCGCAGGCTGCGCCGCGTCACCCGCAAGGAGCTCGGCCGCTGAGCCGCCATGGCGCGGCAGCGCGTCCCGCGCAGCCGTCCACGGCATGAGGCGGTGCCGAACGCCTGAGTCAGGAGGGGCGCACCGCCATCTTGTCGAGCGCTTCGAGCAGCCCCGGAAGCTCCGGCCCGCGTCCGACCGGCAGCACCTCGCCCGGCTCCTCGTCGAGCAGTACGAAAGCGATGTCGTCGGTCCTCGCGACCATGGACCAGCCGGGACCGTCGGCGCGCAGCGTGCGTGCCTCACCGGAGGCGAAGGATGACCGCACCCGCCCCAGCGGCGGCGGCGTCTCCACGTACGCACGCGCCTCGGCGAGGACCCGTCGCACACCGGTCAAGGGCGCTGATGAGGCCGAGCCCTCGGGGCTGCTCCCTCCGGCAGGGCGCGCCCCGTCCGCGTTCCCGCCCGGGTTTCCCTCCACGGTGGGCTCGGCCTTCGCGCCGCTTGGGCCCGCCCCGGCGTCGTCCCCAGCGCCGTCGCCCTCAGCGATGCCGTCCGTGTCGAAGTTCGCGTCGTCGATCTGCTCGCGCCACGCGGCCCACTGGAGGGCTATCTCGTCGGCGCCCAGACGGCGCTGGGCCGGCCCCCAGGCGTCCGACTGCGGCGGGGCGAGCGGGAGCTGCTCGGGCTGTTCGGGGTCCGGCTCGGGGTCGTGCGGCGCGGGCACGCCGGGGGCCGCGACGGCCACCGCGAGCGGCCAGCCTGGCAGCGCCGCGACCACGGTGCGTTCGCCGGGCGACAGGTCGTACTCCATGCCGCAGTCCCAGGAAGCGATCGCGACGGCGACGAGCGACACGTCGTCGGTGACGACGGTCCAGCGCGCACCGGCGCTGTCCTGTCCGAGCACCAGGCCGTACCCGGCAGCCAACGGCGGCAGCCCGAGCGCGGCACAGGCTTCGGGATAGTCGTCACCGAGCACGCTCGGGAACTTCGCGGGCATCAGCAAGACCGCCGTCAGTACGTACAGCGCGTCGTCATCGGCGGCGACAGCGTCGTCCGTGGCGGCCATGCTGCCTCCCCATCACTAGCCTCTGCTTGCTCCGTCGGCGCACCTTAACCATTGGCTCAACACGTCGTCGAGGGGCGATGACCAGGAAATTCGCTCGTACGGCGACGGAGCGGCCACCTAGGCTGCCCGTCATGCCCAGCGCCAGATCGCACTTCGTCTGTCTGCCGTGCCGCGCGTCCTTCAAGAAACCGTCGGACTTCGCACGGGTGCGCCACGACGTCTGCCCGCAGTGCGGTCGCCACCTGCTCGACGCGGGCACTGCCCTCGCGGTGCCCAGGCGCAGGGACACCGCCGCGTGGCGCGCCCTCGCGGTCCTCCTGGCCGCCGGTGTGCGCTTCCGGCCGGACTGCTGCGGCTGTGGACCTGGCTACCGGCCGCGTACGCCCCGCGAAGTCCGCGAACGTCTGCTGCACGCCGCAGACGCAGGGGTGCCCATCAGTGCGGCCCTCGTGTGCCCGGACCCGACGCACTCCGACGTCAGGCGGCAGGCAGGCCGAGGAGCGTACGCGCCACGTCGCGCGGCGACTCGTCGCGCTCCCGCGCGAGAGCGATGACGGCTCGGCAGGCGAGTTCGTTCACCCCGAAGGACAGGGCCTCCGGAGAAACCCACCCCGCGGCCTCGTCAACGCCCTCCTGGTCGTCCTCGGCGCACGCCGCCACATAGACAGCGGCCGCCTCGAAGAGGTTGTGCGGGCGCTGCTTCTCGGCGACCGCGGCGGGCGCAGCCGGTTCCGACGCCACGCCCCGATGCCAGCGCTTGCGGATCTTGTCGAACATTCCGACCGCCTTCCCCCATGTGGATCACACCGTGGAGCACGTGAACTGCAGATCCCCAACGTAGAGTTGGAGTCCCGGCTGTAGATAGGGGGACCGTGCGGTGAAGCGCTACGAACGGCTCCGGCACATCCGGCGCCTGGCCCCGGAGAAGGACTTCCTGACGATCTACCGGCTCTCCGCGACGTACGAGTTCCCCTGGGACTTCACCCGCGCCCTCGAGCTCGCGCTCTACCGCACCTACGCCGTCCCGAGCATCGGCCGCCTCCTCGCACGGACCGCGGAGCTGACGGACCGTACGCAGAAGCGGTACGACGACACGGCGCTGCTGCTCGACGCGGTCGTAGAGCACGGCTTCGACAGCGACGTCGGCCGCACGGCCATGCGGCGCATCAACCAGATGCACGGCAGCTACGACATCGCCAACGACGACATGCGGTATGTGCTCTGCACCTTTGTGGTGACGCCCAAGAGGTGGATCGACACCTACGGATGGCGCAGGTTCTCCCAGCACGAGGCCGCCGCGTCCGCCGTGTACTACCGCACGCTCGGGCGGCATCTGGGCATCCAGGACGTCCCCGGCTCTTACGAGGAGTTCGCCGCGTGCCTCGACGCCTACGAAGAGGCCCATTTCGCCTGGGACGAGGACGCGCGAACGGTCTCCGACGCGACCATCGACCTGATGGCCTCCTGGTACCCCCGCCCCCTCGCTCCGCTCCTGCGCGCGGCCACCGTCGCCCTGCTCGACGACACCCTGGTGAATGCCTTCCGCTACGACCAGCCCCATCCCGTCACCAGGACGCTCGTCCGTGGCGCGGTCCGGCTGCGTGGTCGCGCGGTACGCCTGCTCCCGCCGCGCACGGCCCCGCACTACGCCCGGCAGAACCGCGAGATCAAGGGATACCCGTACGGCTACCGGGTGGACGAGCTCGGTACGCGTCCCGTGCCCGGGGTGCGCGGCTGCCCGGTGCGCCACGCGGATCCGTCGGCGCCGCCGCGTCCTGAGTGACCGCGGCCTCGCTTCCCGCCCGCCGGTCTCAGTCGAGTGACACCAAGGTCTTGCGGAGCCAGGCGAGTTCCGCGCGGCTCGTGGCCCTGGCGATGGTGAGGATGCCCTGCCGGAACGGATCGTCGAGCTCTTCGGCGCGCAGCGGACGGTCGCCTTCGTAGAAGAAGCTCGCCGGCTCCTGCAGGAAGTCCAGACGGCGCCGCAGCACTCCGGCCTGGGCGTCGGCGTCGTCGAGGTGGCGCAAGAACGCCAGCAGCGTGAACCAGCGGTTCTCGTCAGTGATGTCCGCCCGTGCGGGCTCCGTCAAGCGGCGGCGCAGCGCGCGCCTGCCGGCATCGGTGAGGCTCAGGACGTGACGCGGCGCGGCGACGGCGCCGGGCTGGGTCTCACGGGCCAGCAGGCCTGCCTTCTCCAAGCGCTTGATGGCCGGGTAGAGCGTGCTCTCCGCGACCGGACGCACGTGCCCGGTGAGGGCCGTGATGCGCTTGCGCAACTCGTAGCCGTGCAGCGAGCGGTCGTAGAGGAATCCGAGGATGGCGAGCTCCAGCATGCCCGTATTCTGCCGCATTCACGGTGTACATCGACTCCGTAATACATCGATACCGATGTATAGTCTCCGGAGAGGCGAGGCAACGGGATGTCAAGCCACGAGGCGGGGGGATGGACGTGACCATGCGTGACGCGCGGTTCGATGTGCGGGGAAGTCGGATCCGGTGGACGGAGTCCGAAGGCGTCGGACCGGCGCGTGTGTACGTCCACGGCCTCGGCGCCGCCTCGGCCGCCTACCACGCGCACATCGCCGCACGCCCGGAGCTGGCCGGGCGCAGATCGCTGTTCCTGGACCTGCCGGGCCACGGCCTCAGCGACCGCCCCGCCGACTTCGGCTACACCCTGGAGGACCACGCGGATGCGGTGGCGGCCGCACTGGAGGGGGCCAGGGCGCACGGGGCGGAGCTCATCGCGCACAGCATGGGCGGCTCCGTCGCCATCGTGCTCGCACATCGGCGGCCGGACCTCGTGTCACGCCTGGTCCTCACGGAGGCGAACCTCGATCCGGCTCCTGCGGAGACAGCGGGCAGCAGCCGAATCGCTGTCTACGAAGAGGAGCAGTTCGTGAAGGAGGGGCACGCCCGCGTACTCGAGCAGGCGGGGCCCGTGTGGGCTGCGACCATGCGGCTCGCCGACCCGCGGGCACTGCACCGCAGCGCGACCGGGCTCGTCCGGGGCACCGACCCCACCATGCGCGTGATGCTGATGGGCCTCTCCGTAGAACGCGTGTTTCTGCAAGGCGCGCTGAGCGGTGAACTCGTGGGCCATGACGAACTGGTGGCGTCCGGGGTGCGGGTCGTCACGGTTCCGGGCGCCGGGCACAACGTCATGCTGGACAACGCGACGGCTTTCGCCGCGGCGGTCGCCGGCCGGGTTTGACTCGCTGACGCTGCGGGTTCGGGTGACGCCTGACGCTGTGCCGGACGTCACCGGCGTCGTCAGCTCTCCCGCACGGCCAGGGCGAGGAACCGGGTGTCCTCGTCGACGTACGAGTTCATGCGCCAGCCCGAACCGGACAGGAGCGGCCGGAGGTTGGGCTCCGCGCGGAGGTCGTCCGGAGTGATCTGCCGTCCCTGTCGGGCGGCGAGCACGGCCCGGCCGATGGGGTGGAACAGGGCGAGCAGCCCGCCGGGGCGTACCACACGAGCCAGCTCCCGGAGGTTCACGGCCGGCTCGGGCAGATGAGAGATCAGGCCCGCGCCGAACACGGCGTCCAGGGAATGCGTGCACACCGGCAGCCGCGCCACGTCGGCGAGCAGCAGCAGCCCGTGGGCGTCCCTGCCCGCCCGCACGGCGGCTTCGAGCATCGCCGGCGTGAGATCCGCCCCGAGGACGGCGCCCGCGGGCCCCACGGCGTCCCTGAGGGCGGGCAGGGCGCGCCCGGTGCCGCAGCCCGCGTCCAGGACGCGGTCGCCCGGCCGGAGCCCGAGCTCGGCCACCGCCGCGCGGTACGCAGGGCCGTCGTCCGGGAAGCGGCTGTCCCAGTCGGCGGCGCGTGCGGTGAAGAACTCCTGGACGTGCGTGTGGTCGTCGGTCATGTGGCTCATGATCCCGCACGCGCAGGTGTTCGTGGGTGGCGCGATCGTTCAGGGACAGCAGGTGTCGCTTGACGGCAGCATTCGAAACTTCGGGGGCAGCTTTCGAACTGCGCCCCCGTCGTGCGCCCCTGACGGGTCTAGCGTCCATGGGCCATGGGACACCTGGACCACGCCACGTTCGGCTGGCTTACCCCCGTGCTGTCGTACGCGATGGCCTGCGTCGGCGCTGCGCTCGGACTGCAGTGCACCGTGCGAGCCCTGGGCACCACGGGGCGTTCGCGCCGCAACTGGCTCATCACCGCCGCCTCCGCGATCGGCACCGGCATCTGGACGATGCACTTCGTCGCGATGCTCGGATTCGGCGTCAGCGGCACAGAGATCCGCTACGACGTGCCGCTCACGCTGCTGAGCCTGTTCGTCGCGATGGTCGTCGTCGGCGCGGGAGTCTTCGCCGTCGGCTACGGCCGTGAGCGCGGACGTGCCCTCGCGCTGGGAGGGCTCACCACCGGCCTCGGGGTCGCGAGCATGCACTACCTGGGCATGGCCGCGCTGCGGCTGCACGGTGACGTGCGGTACGACCCGATGCTGGTCACGCTGTCCGTCGTGATCGCCGTGGTCGCGGCGACGGCCGCGCTGTGGGCCGCCGTCAACATCACGTCACCCCTCGCGGTGGCCGGAGCGTCGCTCGTCATGGGCGGGGCGGTGAGCAGCATGCACTACACCGGAATGCTGGCCGTCAGTGTCCGGGTCACGCCCTCGGGCGCGGAGCTGCCCGGGGCGACGACGATGCAGTTCATCTTTCCGCTCGCCGTCGGCCTCGGCTCCTACCTGTTCCTGACCTCGGCGTTCGTCGCACTGTCCCCGAGCGCCGGGGAGCGGGCGGCCACCGTGTCGGCCCAGCGACCCGTCGAGAGCGCCACTCCGTAGCGCACGCGGACCGGCCACGGCCGGGAGGCACACGTCGCACCCTGCCGAGCGAGGAGGCCATGGAGACACCCCGGACCACCCCCGAAACCGGCTCGCCGCCCCCGAGCGCGGCACAGGCCCGAGGCCGCCGTGCCCACGCGGGCCCGCCCGCCGACGAGAACCGTGCCCCGGCGGAACCCCGTCCGGACGGGGCGCCGATCACCTCGCCGCCTGCGGCACGGTGGCGACTGCGCCCGCGCACCGTCCGGGCCAAGGTCGTCTGCCTCCTCATGGTGCCGGTCGTCTCCCTCCTCGCCCTGTGGGCCTTCGCGACGGTCAGCACCGCCCAGGACGTCGCGGGCCTGCGGCGGACACAGCAGGTGGACTCCGGCGTACGAGCGCCCGTCATCGCGGCCGTCGCCGCGCTCCAAGCCGAACGCGCCGACGCCGTGAGGTACGCGACCAAGCCCGCCGCCGACCGCGCCGCCGCCCTCAAGCGGCAAGCCGCGCGCACCGACCGGGCCGTGGCGGCGTTGCGCCTGGGCAAGGGCAACACCGTGGCCGACGGAGCGGGCCTTCCCGCGCCGGTGCCGGACCGGCTCGCGGCGTTCGTCACGGGGGCCGAGGAGCTGCGTACAGTGCGCACGTCCGTACTCGACCGTCGCACCGGATGGGACGACGCTTACGGGCAGTACACCAAGGCCATCACCGCTGCCTTCAAAGTCAACGGCGCGCTCTCCGCCGTCCATAGTGGTGAATCGGGCTCCCACGCGCGCGTACTGCTCGAATTCTCACGGGCGGGCGAGATGCTGGCCCGTGAGGACGTTCTGCTGGCGAGCGCCCGGCTCGCGGGCACCTTCGACGGCGAGCGACTGCGCAGGTTCACCGGCGCCGCCGACACCCGGCAGACACTCGTCGAGACGGCAGCGAGTGATCTGCGCGGCTCCGAACGCGCCGCGTGGCAGCGTCTCTTGGCAGGAGCCGCGTACGCCGACGTGACAGCCGTCGAGGACAAGGTGCTCCTCGCCGAGCCCGGCGAGCAGGCCCTCGCGGCGGCCCCGGGCGGCACCTGGGACTCCGCCCACGCGACCGTGCTGGACGAGCAGCGCGCCATCGCCGACCGTGCGGCACGGGACGCCGCCGACCGCGCCGACCCCCTGACCCGGGGCGTGTTCACCGCGGCCGGGGCCGCGGTGTTCCTCGGACTCGTCGCCGTCGTGGCCTCCCTGGTCATCTCCGTACGCATCGGGCGCGGCCTCGTCGTCGAACTCGTCGGGCTCCGCAACCGCGCCCTGGAGATCGCTCGCCGCCAACTGCCGCACGCCATACGCAAGCTCAGGGCGGGCGACGACATTGACATCCACGTGGAGGCGCCGCAGGGACCCCCGGCCGAGGACGAGACGGGCCAAGTCGTCGAAGCGCTCGGCACGGTGCACCGTGCCGCCCTGCGCGCCGCCGTCGAGCGGGCCGAACTCGCGAGTGGCATCTCCGGAGTCTTCGTCAACCTCGCCCGCCGCAGCCAGGTCCTCGTCCACCGGCAGCTCAGCCTGCTCGACACCATGGAACGCCGGGCGGAGGACCCGAACGAACTCAGTGACCTGTTCCGCCTCGACCACCTGACGACGCGCATGCGACGGCACGCGGAGAGCCTGATCATCCTCTCCGGAGCCGCGCCCGGCCGGGCCTGGCGCATGCCGGTCCCGCTCACGAACGTCGTCCGCGCCGCGCTCTCCGAAGTCGAGGACTACGCGCGCGTGGAGGTACGCCAGCTGCCCGCCGCCGACGTCGTGGGCGCTGCCGTCGCCGACCTCACCCACCTCCTCGCCGAACTCGTCGAGAACGCGGCCCAGTTCTCACCGCCCCACACCAAGGTGAGGGTCAGCGGCGAACCCGTGGGCAATGGATACGCCCTGGAGATCGAGGACCGGGGACTGGGCATGGGCACGGAGGTCCTGGCCGAAGCCAACCGCCGCGTCACGCAGTCCGAGGCGTTGGACCTGTTCGACAGCGACCAACTGGGCCTCTTCGTAGTGAGCAGGCTCGCCGTGCGGCACGGCATCAAGGTGCACCTGCGGACCTCGCCGTACGGCGGCACCACAGCCGTGGTCCTGCTGCCCACCGCACTCCTGCACGGCGGCACCGCTGAGCCCCCCGCAGGGCGTACGACGGACCGTCGCGAGCGTGAAGAGCCGCGTGAGGCCGAGGCTGCCGAGTACGCGCGCGTGGGCGGCGCGGCGTCCCGCAGCGCCCATCTGGCCGCCGCGGCCGGACGTCCCGCACTCGGCCCGCCGTCGGAACCCGGTCGGCCCACGCCGCCGCCCCCTGGCGTCACCGCACTCCACCTGCGCAAGCAACCGGAAGGCGCGTCGTCGGGGACGCCGAACACCGCTGCCGCGGACGCCTCGGACGAACTCCCGCGCCGGGTGCGCCAGGCGAGCCTCGCCCCGCAACTGCGCCACGGACCTCCCACCGTCGCGCCCCGGGCCGCCGACGCCTGGCCCGACAACCCGCGCAGTCCCGAGCGCGTACGGGACCGCATCGCCGCCTACCGGGACGGCTGGGCCCGCGGCGGGGGACGGCTGCCCGGCGTCATCGGAGCCGTGCCGGACCTGGACGTGGCCCACGGAAGCACTGACCGCAGCGAAGGAGAGCCCACATGATCCGGGATTCGAGCCTCACCGCCGGACGGTCCGGTGAATTGGACTGGCTCCTCGACGACCTGGTGCTGCGCGTCGGCGACGTGCGACACGCAGTGGTCCTGTCCAACGACGGGCTCGCGGTCGGCGCCTCCACGGCGCTCACGCGTGAGGACGCCGAGCATCTGGCCGCCGTCGCTTCCGGGTTCCACAGTCTCGCCAAGGGCGCGGGCCGGCACTTCGGAGCCGGGGGCGTGCGCCAGACGATGGTCGAGATGGATGACGCGTTCCTGTTCGTGGCCGCCGCTGGGGACGGGTCGTGCCTCGCCGTGCTCAGCACGGTCACGGCGGACATCGGCCTGGTCGCGTACGAGATGGCCCGCATGGTCAAGCGCGTCGGGGAGCACCTGGACACCCCGGCGCGCCTTTCCGGCCGCGAGCCGGGCTCCGGGTGACCGAGGCGGGCGGCAGCCATGACCGACGACAGGAGCGGTGCCGAGCACCGGCACGGGAGCCAGTGGTTCGATGTCGAGGCCGGGCCCCTGGTCCGTCCGTATGCCATGACCGGGGGACGCACCCGGCCGGGTCCCAGCGGTGTGCGCTTCGACCTGATCGCCCTCGTCACCCTCACCGAATCCGGAACCACCGCGACCGGGCCGGGCGGCGACGCGGCACTGGGCCCGGAGCACCGTGCGCTCATCGGACTGTGCCGCGCCGAGACCCAGTCCGTCGCGGAGCTCGCCGCCGGTGCCGACCTGCCCGTGGGCGTGGTCAGGGTCCTGCTCGGCGACCTCGTGGAGGGCGGCCACGCCGTCGTGCACCGGCCCGTGCCGCCCGCCCAGCTACCTGACGAGAAGATCCTGCGAGAGGTGATCGATGGGCTCCGAGCGCTCTGACGCCATGAGCGGCGACACCACGGTGACCGGTGAGACCGCCGGTCCCGAAGGAACCGCCGAGAGCACCGCCATGGCGTTGAAGATCCTGGTCGCCGGAGGCTTCGGCGTCGGCAAGACCACCTTGGTCGGCGCCGTCAGCGAGATCCGGCCCCTGCGCACCGAGGAACTCCTCAGCGAGGCGGGCCAGTCGGTCGACGACACCGAGGGGGTGGACCGCAAGGTCACGACGACCGTCGCGATGGACTTCGGCCGCATCACCATCAGAGCCGGCCTTTCGCTGTACCTCTTCGGGACACCGGGGCAGGACCGTTTCTGGTTCCTGTGGGACGAGCTGTCACAGGGAGCCCTCGGGGCCGTCGTCCTCGCGGACACCCGCCGCCTCGAGGACTGCTTCCCCGCCGTGGACTACTTCGAGCACCGCCAGATTCCGTTCGTCGTGGCGGTCAACTGCTTCTCGGACGCCCGGACGTACGGCGCACACGACGTCTCACGAGCCCTGGACCTCGACCGTGGGACTCCAGTGGTGCTGTGCGACGCACGTGACCGCGATTCAGGAAAGGAGGTGTTGATTCGACTGGTCGAGTACGCCGGGCGGAGGCATACCGCCCGGCTGCTCGACTCCATCGGGTGAGATGTCGGCGGAGCCCGGTCAGTCGGCGACCGCGTCCTGCGCCAGCACCTTGTCGATCCTGACCCGGACCAGCAGTTCGCCGGGAACTCCGTTGCGCCTGCCGAACTCCTCGGCCCGGTCCTCGCCCATGTACCGGCCGCCGAGACGGGTCGCCCAGTGCCGTACCTGCTCGATGTCCTCGATCAGCTCGGCGTGGCCCTGCAGGACGACGAAGCCGAACGGTGGACGGTCGTCGTCCACGCACAGCGCCACGCGCCCGTCGCGCGCCAGATTGCGCCCCTTGACGGTGTCCTTGCCGGTGTTGAACACCAGGTCGTCCCCGTCGAGGAGGAACCAGATCGGCGCGATGTGCGGGCTGCCGTTCGCACGAACGGTGGACAGCTTGGCGGTGCGGGTGCCGTGCGAGACGAAGGCCCGCCATTGTTCATCGGTCATCTTCTGTGCCATGTCCCCATCATGCTTGCCGGGACGCCGGAGGTGGGGAAGGCTGACAGGTCAGATCCTCCAGCCAGGGGGAGCGACGCAGGGGGAGAAGGGATCATGGCGCAGAACACGGGGCTCGGCTGGCTGCTCGACGACTTGACCAAACGCGTGGAGCACGTACGACACGCACTGGTGCTGTCCAACGACGGCCTGGTGACCGGGGCGAGCTCGGATCTCGAGCGGGAGGACGCCGAGCATCTGGCGGCGGTGTCGTCCGGTCTGCACAGCTTGGCGAAGGGATCCGGCCGCCATTTCCACGCGGGCAACGTACGTCAGACAATGATCGAGTTCGACGACGCCGTCCTGTTCGTGACGGCGGCGGGCGACGGCAGTTGTCTGTGCGTGCTCAGCTCCGCGCAGGCCGACATCGGCCAAGTGGCGTACGAGATGACACTGCTGGTGAACCGCGTCGGCGAACACCTCGGCGTGGGCGCCCGGCATCCGGACAGGACTCCCGTCGTAGACCTCTGACCTGCGGAAACGGTCACGCAGGCAGAGTTATCCACAGGCCGAGCGGGAAATGGGGCCGCCGGGCTACGGTTTTTCCACGAGCAATGACCACGCACGGGGGAGAACCGCCATGACGGGCGACACGCAATCCATTGACCAGCTTGTAGCCGCAGTTGGACCGGGGGCCACGTCCCGCCCTGGGTCCGCGTTCGGACCCAGGTCCGCGTCGGGACCCAGGCCTGTGCCGGGTTCGAGGTCCATGTCGGGATCCAGGGCCGCGCCCCAGGCCGGATTCGCTTTCGGGCCGGGGGCAGCATTCAGGCAAGGCGGCTCACCTTCGAGTCACCCGCCGACCTCACGGGCCGGGGCGCCGCCGACGCTCGCACGCAGCAGCGCCGCACGAGAACTGGGGCTGAAACGCGGCGAGTTCGACCTGGCGGTGATGCTGGGCCGGATCCGCACCGTCGCGGATCCGGCCGGAGGACGCCGCCGCGTGCGGCGGGAGGAGATCGACCGCGTCCGCGCGGCGCCGGGATTCCCGGAGTCCCTGCGGGATCGCGTCAAAACCGTGGGAACGGCGGACGGCGCCGCCCTCATGGAGATCACACCGGCGAGGTTCACACGCCTCGCCCGCGCGGGTGTGCTGACGCCGGTGAAGTTCTACATCAACCGCTACCGAGCGGTCGTGTGGCTCTACCTCGAGGAAGAGCTACGCCAGTTCGCCGCCTCCAAGGCCAACAAGGACCTGCTCACCGGGCGGACACCGGAAGGGCTGCGCACCCGGTTGGAAGGAGGCGCCGACCTGCGGGCGCGCACCTGGCGGAGCAGGCACGCGGGGTTTCTGCTGCGCCAGTCGGAGGACCCGTGGGAGCGTGCCGCAGCCGGTGCCTCGCTGCTGGACCCGGTGCAGCTCGCGGAGGTGGTGAGGGACCCCTACGAACGCGCCTACCTCAACCGGCTCAAGCCCGAGCCACTGACGCAAGCGGCACCCGACTCACCCACGACACGCATCGTCGAGCGCATCGTGACCGCCGACGACCCGAACGAGATCAGCTGGCTGCGGGCCAACGTGATCCTGACCATCGAAGAGGCGAGGCGGCTGCGCCCCGCGCCCCGGCCGGGCCGCCCACCCATCTCCGCCTCACCTCGTCCCCACCCGGCGCTCGACCCGGTGCCGTGGCCGACCGCGCACGACACCGCGGCTGCTCCCGGGCAGCGGGCGCACGAGACACGGCCGCCGGACGGCCGGATGCCGGAGCCGGACGGGGACAGGCGGTGCGAGGAGCCGAGAGGACTCTTCAAGTGGCTGCGCCGCAGGCGGACCTAGCCGACGCGGCCGGACCCGGCTAGACCGTAGCGTCGAGATCCTTGGCGTAGTGCTCGATGGCGGGGCCGTACACGGCGATGTCCTGGTCCCGGCTCGTCGACGCGAGCAGCTGCAGCAGGATCCCCATAGCGTCATGGGCCTTGCCCGTGTTGTACAGCGCCATGGCCAGGAAGGTCTTGAGGGCTCCGTCGTCGGGGAACTCCTCGGACGCGTGGCTGAGCGCGGCGACGGCCTCCTCGTACCGACCGAGGACCCGGTAGGTGCTGCCGAGGCCCAGGAGCGCGCCGCGGCGGTCGCTCTCCGAGAGCCCGGGCCGCTGGATGGCGCGCAGGTAGTGCGGCAGGGCCTCGGCTTCGAGGCCGAGGGTGTCGTGCACCCACGCGGTCTGGTAGGCCACTTCGGGGTCGGCCGGGAAGCGCTCGCTGAGGGGGACCAGGAGAGCGCGCGCTTCCTCGCGGTGGCCGGACTCACGGAGCCGTACGGCCTCGGCGAGTACCTCGTTGCGGCCGGCGTCGGCTTCCGGACCGGCGTTCGTGCTCTTGCGGGTGCTCATCGTCTCGCTCTCGTCCGGAATGTGACGGTCGGTCGTGTCGGCCGGCTCGTGTGCCGGTTGGCCGTGCTGGGTGCTGGGTGCTGGGTGCTGGGTGCTGGGTGCTGGGTGCTGGGTGCTGTGACTCAGGCGTCCGGAGTGGGCGTGTCCATGGGGCGGGGCGTGTGCGGACGGAAGAGTCCCTCCTGGACGACCGAGACGAGGAGCCGGCCCTCGATGTCGTAGATACGGCCCCGGGCGAGGCCGCGGCCGCCGGTGGCGATCGGGGACTCCTGGTCGTACAGGAACCACTCGTCGGCGCGGAAGGGCCGGTGGAACCACATGGCGTGGTCGAGCGAGGCCATGTCGAAGCCGCGCGGGCCCCACAGCGGCTCCACCGGGATACGGACGGCGTCGAGGAGGGTCATGTCGCTGGCGTACGTGAGCGCGCAGGTGTGCACCAGCGGGTCGTCGCCGAGCGGGCCGACGGCGCGCATCCACACGGCGCTGCGCGGCTCGGCGCCCTTGATCTCCTCGGCGGTCCAGCGCAGCCGGTCCACGTAGCGGATGTCGAAGGGCTGCCGCCGGGCCATCCGCTCCAACTGCTCCGGGAGCGCGCCCAGATGCTCCTTGATCTCTTCGACGACCGTCGGAAGGGACTCCGGAGCGGGCGCCTCGATGCGGGGCGGCAGTTGGTGTTCGAAAGCGCCCTGTTCGGGCTGATGGAAGGAGGCGGTGAGATTGAAGATCGTACGACCCTGCTGGATCGCGGTGACGCGGCGCGTGGTGAAGGAGCGGCCGTCGCGCACCCGCTCCACCTGGTACACGATGGGCACGCCCGGGCGTCCTGGACGCAGGAAGTACGCGTGCAGCGAGTGCACCGGCCGGTCGCCCTCGGTCGTGCGGCCGGCCGCGACCAGGGCCTGTCCGGCGACCTGCCCGCCGAAGACGCGCTGGAGGGACTCCTGCGGGCTGCGGCCGCGGAAGATGTTGACCTCGATCTGTTCCAGGTCGAGCAGATCGACCAGGCGGTCGGCGGGATTGTTCATGACGGCTCTTCGACTCCTGTCCGGGGGCTCGGGGCGCTCAGAGCTGCCCGACGTCCGTGACGCGGACGACGGCGCGGCCCTCTTCGTCGGAGGCCGCGAGGTCGACCTCCGCGCTGATGCCCCAGTCATGGTCGCCGTTGGGGTCGGCGAACGTCTGGCGGACGCGCCACAGACCGTGCTCCGGATCCTCCTCGATGCGCAGCAGCTTGGGGCCGCGCGCGTCGGGGCCGGTGCCGAGGTCCTCGTACTCGTCCCAGTACTTGTCCATGGCGGCGCCCCAGGCGTCCGCGTCCCAGCCGGACTCGGCGTCCAGCTCGCCCAGCTCCTCCACGTGGTCGAGGGCGGCGAGTTCGACGCGGCGGAACAGCGCGTTGCGGACCAGGACTCGGAAGGCGCGGGCGTTGGCCGTGACCGGCTTGACCTGGTCGGCCTTCTCCTGGGCCTCCTCGGCCGTCATCACCTCGGGGTTGGCGAGCTGCTCCCACTCGTCCAGGAGGCTGGAGTCGACCTGGCGGACCATCTCGCCGAGCCAGGCGATCAGATCCTCCAGGTCCTCGGACTTCAGGTCGTCCGGGATGGTGTGCTCCAGGGCCTTGTACGCGCTCGCGAGATAGCGCAGGACGATGCCCTCGGTACGGGCGAGTTCGTAGAACGAGGTGAACTCGGTGAAGGACAGCGCCCGCTCGTACATGTCCCGGATCACGGACTTCGGGGACAGCGGGTGGTCGCCGACCCACGGGTGACTGGTGCGGTACGTGTTGTAGGCGTGGAAGAGGAGCTCCTCCAGCGGCTTCGGGTACGTGATGTCCTGAAGGCGCTCCATCCGGTCCTCGTACTCGACGCCGTCGGCCTTCATCAGTGCGACCGCCTCACCGCGCGCCTTGTTCTGCTGGGCGGCGAGGATCTGGCGCGGGTCGTCGAGGGTGGACTCCACGACGGAGACCATGTCGAGGGCGTACGAGGGCGACTCGGGGTCGAGGAGTTCGAACGCGGCGAGGGCGAACGTCGACAGCGGCTGGTTGAGCGCGAAGTCCTGCTGGAGGTCGACCGTCAGGCGCACGATGCGGCCGGTGGAGTCCGGCTCGTCGAGCTTCTCGACGACGCCGCCGTCCAGCAGGGAACGGTAGATGGCGATGGCGCGGCGGATGTGGCGCAGCTGCTGCTTGCGCGGCTCGTGGTTGTCCTCCAGGAGGTGCCGCATCGCCTCGAAGGCGTTGCCGGGCCGCGCGATCACCGAGAGCAGCATGGTGTGGGTGACGCGGAAGCGCGACGTGAGGGGCTCGGGCTCGGAGGCGATGAGCTTCTCGAAGGTGTTCTCGGTCCAGCCCACGAAACCCTCGGGAGCCTTCTTGCGCACCACCTTGCGGCGCTTCTTCGCGTCGTCGCCGGCCTTGGCGAGCGCCTTCTCGTTCTCGATGACGTGCTCGGGGGCCTGCGCGACGACGAAGCCCGCCGTGTCGAAACCCGCCCGCCCGGCGCGGCCGGCGATCTGGTGGAACTCCCGCGCGCGCAGGGTGCGCACGCGATTGCCGTCGTACTTGGTGAGCGCGGTGAACAGCACCGTGCGGATGGGCACGTTCACGCCGACACCGAGGGTGTCCGTGCCGCAGATGACCTTGAGGAGGCCCGCCTGGGCGAGCTTCTCGACGAGGCGGCGGTACTTCGGCAGCATGCCCGCGTGGTGCACGCCGATCCCGTGCCGGACATAGCGCGAGAGGTTGCGGCCGAACTTCGTGGTGAAGCGGAAGTTGCCGATCAGCTCGGCGATCTGGTCCTTCTCGGCCCGCGTGCACATGTTGATGCTCATGAGCGACTGCGCCCGCTCCACGGCCTGGGCCTGCGTGAAGTGCACGATGTAGACCGGTGCCTGCTTGGTCTCCAGGAGCTCGGTCAGCGTCTCGGTGATGGGGGTGAGGCGGTACTCGTACGAGAGGGGGACGGGGCGGGTCGCGGAGCGGACCACCGACGTGGGGCGGCCGGTGCGACGGGTGAGGTCCTTCTCGAACATCGAGACGTCGCCGAGCGTCGCCGACATGAGGATGAACTGTGCCTGCGGCAGTTCGAGCAGCGGAATCTGCCAGGCCCAGCCGCGATCCGGTTCCGCGTAGAAGTGGAACTCGTCCATCACGACCTGGCCGATGTCGGCGTTCTTGCCGTCGCGCAGCGCGATGGAGGCGAGGACCTCGGCGGTGCAGCAGATCACCGGGGCGTCGGCGTTCACGGAGGCGTCGCCGGTCAGCATGCCGACGTTCTCGGTGCCGAACAGCTTGCACAGGTCGAAGAACTTCTCCGACACCAGCGCCTTGATCGGAGCGGTGTAGAACGTGACCTTGTCCTGGGCGAGCGCGGTGAAGTGCGCACCGGCCGCGACCAGGCTCTTGCCGGATCCTGTGGGTGTCGACAAGATCACATTCGCCCCGGAGACCACCTCGATCAGCGCCTCCTCCTGGGCCGGATAGAGAGTGATCCCCTGGTCCTCGGCCCACGACGAGAAGGCTTCGAAGAGGGCATCGGGGTCGGCATCCGGCGGCAGCTGATCGATAAGGGTCACACCCCCATCTTGCCTCCCTTCCCGCCCGATCAGGGAACCGGACGGTCGCACGAAGATCACAAACGCTACGCTGTGTCGCCAACAGGCCGTCAGAACAACAGGAATGGGGCGGGGAACAGCGATGATGGGTCCGGCACACTCACTGTCGGGGGCGGCGGCCTGGCTGGGCGTCGGCGCCGCCGCGGCGGCTGCGGGGCACTCGATGCCCTGGCCGGTGCTCGTCGTGGGAGCTCTGATCTGCGCCGGGGCCGCGCTCGCGCCCGACCTCGACCACAAGTCGGCGACCATCTCGCGCGCCTTCGGGCCGGTCTCGCGCGGCCTGTGCGAGATCGTCGACAAGCTCTCCTACGCCGTCTACCGGGCGACCCGCAAGCCGGGCGACCCGCGCCGCTCCGGCGGCCACCGGACGCTCACGCACACCTGGGTCTGGGCGGTGCTGATCGGCGCGGGCTCATCGGTGCTCGCGGTGACGGGCGGCCGCTGGGCGGTGCTGGCGCTCCTCTTCGTGCACATGGTGCTCGCCATCGAAGGCCTGCTGTGGCGGGCCGCGCGCGGGTCGAGCAGCGATGTCCTGGTGTGGCTCCTCGCCGCGGCCAGCGCCTGGATCATGGCGGGGGTCCTGGACAAGCCCGGCAACGGTTCGGACTGGCTGTTCACGGCGCCGGGCCAGGAGTATCTGTGGCTGGGCCTGCCGGTCGTGCTCGGTGCGCTGGTGCACGACATCGGGGACGCACTGACCGTCTCCGGCTGCCCGATCCTGTGGCCCATCCCGATCGGCCGCAGGCGCTGGTACCCGATCGGGCCGCCGCGGATGATGCGGTTCCGCGCCGGGAGCTGGATCGAGCTGAAGGTGCTGATGCCGGTGTTCATGCTGCTCGGGGGAGTGGGCGGCGCGGTCGCGCTGAACTTCATCTGAGGTGCCGACGGGGATCCGGTCGGTTACGCACCGCGGCGGGAGCGCAACAGGTGCTCCCGTGCTGCGGAGTCCCGTGGCCCGTCGCGTGCCAGCAGGCGCCGGGCGACCTCGGAGCGGTGCGGCTCGTCCACGTTGCCCCCGAACTTGAACTTGCCGGTGACCTCGCCGATGGTCAGCCGCAGGGCACGGATCTCCCGGAGGCGGTGCTCGTGGACTGTCGGATCCGCGATCCCGCTCTCCGGCTCCAGCTCCTGGAGCTGCTTCCGCAGCACGGCGAGCTTCTCCTCCGGGGTCTCCAGCACCTCGGCCGTGCATCGCAGTTGCACAGCCGCGTAGTACACCGTGGGGATTCCCAGCGCGGGATCCTCGCTGTCGAGCGCCTTCCAGGCGCCGGGAATGTACGTCCAGTCGCCGACGACGCTCAACAGGACGGCGGGATTCTCGCGAAGAGCCCGGAATACGGGATTTCCGGACGCGAGATGCAGCAGCACCGTCTCACTGTCGGCGAGGAGGTACTGCGTGGGAACCGCGACGGGGAAATCGCGGTTGCGTCCGGTGGCGATGAGCTGTCCGAATCCGTGGCCGCGCACGAATTCCAGCGACGTCTCGCGACTGCCGCGATCATGGGGGCGTATCAGCATGGGTTACGCACGCACCTCATCGGGTTCGCTGCTGGGCACCGTGGCTGCGGCTTTCTGTTGAGTTCGGGTTCGGGTGCCCCAGCGTTCCAGTGCGGGGCCGAAGGCGCCCGCGATGGCGAAGAACGCTCCGAGGAGCAGCCAGCCGGCCGTGCCGAGGCCGAGCACGACGGTGGTGAGAATGGCAGGGGCGAGCGCCTGGCCCGCGCTGAATCCGAGCCCGAGAAGCCCTTGGTACTGACCCTGGGCATGGTCCGGCGCCAGGCCGAAACCAAGGGCGAAACCGGCGGAGGACTCCCAGATCTCCCCGAGGCTGTGCACGAAGATCGCAGTGACCGCGAGGGCGACGGCCGCCCACACGGGGGCGTACGCGGTCAGGGCCATCAACGGACAGCTGAGCAGGAAGAGCAGTCCTGCCGTACGGAACGCCCTGCCGCCGTCGCGGGGGGTTTCGATGCGGGATCCGATCCTGGTCTGCAGGAGGACACAGACCGCGGAATTGAACGCGGATACCGCCGCCACCGTCCAGCGGGGTGCGTCGGTGTGCTCGGAGATCCAGATCGGCAGGATCAGGGACACCACCGTGTACTGGAGTCCCATCGCCCCATAGAGCGCTGTGAAGGTCACGAAAGGGCGGTCGGTGAGAGCGATCCAGCGGCGCTCCATCGGCGGTGCCGCCAATGCTTTGTAGCGGGGGAGAAGGAAAAGAAGGAGGGCACACAGGGCGAAGCTGGCCGCGTTGCCGAGAATCAGCACGAAGTAGGCGGCCCGCGTATTGACCGTCACCGCGAATCCGGCACCCACGGTCCCCATGACGACGCCCAGATTGACGTACGTGCGGAGCTTCGCCCGGAAAAGCGCCGGGCGGTCCGTGCCGACCCGGACGACCAGGGCTCCCCACGCCGCGCCGCCGACGGCTGCGGCGAGCTGGTCGACGGTGGCGATGACCGCGAGCCCGGCCCAGCTCTCGACGAGCACGAGGGCGGACATGGCCACTGCCTGCACCATCAGGGCGAGCATCATGATCGTACGAGGCCCGCGTCGATCGGCCAGATGACCTCCCGGTACGCCCGCGAGGAGGCCGATCAGGCCCGCGACGGTGAGGGCGGCACCCACCTGCACCGCCGGCAGACCCACGATCAGCGTGAAGTACAGCGCCGACACCGCGTTGAAGAGCCCATTGCCGACGCGGTTCACGAAGCTGGCCAGGATCAGCACCCGCTCCGACCTGTTGCTCCCCGCGATCCCGGCCATACGGCCGGACCATCTCCCCTTGATCATGAACGCAGGCTAACAACGGTCGTACACGCCGTCACTGGTGCGATGTTGACGTCAGGTCTTGGCCAGTGCGGGGGTGGAACCTGCGTCGTGCTCCGGCGGCGGGGTTGCCTCCGGTCCCGGCTCCGCGGGTGGTTCGGGGGTTCCCGTGCGCAGGACCCGGTTGACGCGCGCGGTGTCGAGGGCGCCTTCCCAGCGGGCCACGAGAAGAGTGGCGACGCTGTTGCCCGCGAGGTTGGTCAGGGCGCGGCACTCGGACATGAACTTGTCGATGCCGAAGATCAGCATGATGCCGGCCGCGGGCACGGTGCCGACGCTGGAGAGCGTGGCGGCCAGGGCGATGAACCCGGCGCCGGTGACACCGCCCGAGCCCTTGGACGTGAGGATCATGACGGCCAGCAGGCCGAGTTGCTGCCCGAGCGACAGCGGAGTGTCCGTGGCCTGGGCGATGTAGACGGCCGCCAGGGAGAGGTAGATGGAGCTGCCGTCGAGGTTGAAGGAGTAGCCCGTCGGCACCGTCAGGCCGACGATGTCACGGCGTACGCCGAGGCCCGTGAGCTTGGTCATCAGGCGGGGCAGCACGCTTTCCGAGGACGACGTGCCGAGGACGATGAGGAACTCCTCGCGCAGGTGGCGCAGCAGCCGGAAGATGCTGATCCGGAGGAGGGCCAGGGCGCCGCCGAGGACCACGACGACGAAGAAGAGCGAGGTGCCGTAGAACAGGCCGATGAGGCGGCCGAGGCTGGTCAGGGTCGAGATGCCGTACTTGCCGATGGTGAACGCCATCGCCCCGAAGGCGCCGACGGGCGCCGCCAGCATGACGTAGTGCAGGATCTTGAACACGACGGTGCTCAGCCGGTTGATCCCCTCGACGATCGGGGCTCCGGTCGGCCCCACGGCCTTCAGCGCGACGCCGAAGAGCACCGAGAAGAAGATGACCTGGAGGATGTTGCCCTCGGCGAAGGCGCCCACGGCGCTGGAGGGCACCACGTCGGTCAGGAAGTGCCACCAGCTCTGGCCCTCGCCGTCCTTGACGTACTGGGCGGCGTCCCCGGCGAGGCGCAGTTCGCCGGGATCGGCGTGGACGCCCGCGCCGGGCCGGAACACGTTCACGGCGAGCAGGCCGAGAGCCAGCGCCACCAGCGTGCCCGCCTGGAAGCAGGCCAGGGACTTGAGCCCGACCCTGCCGACACGGCGCAGGCTGTCGACACCGCCGATCCCGCCGACGATGGTGAGGAAGACGATCGGCGCGATGAGCATCTTGATGGCCGACACGAACGTGGTGCCCACCGGCTCCAGGCCCACCCCGACCCGCGGCCAGAGCCAGCCGGTCAGAATGCCGCAGACGATCGCGGTAAGGACCCAGAAGTAGAGCTGCCGGTACCAGGGTTTGGGCGGCGGGCGGTCAGGGGCGGGCACGGTGGCGGGGGTGGGGCCGGGGGACGGGGGCGCTGCCATGGTGGTTCTCCTCGTCTCTCCTCGTCGAGGAACGTGGAACACGGAACGTGGGCGCGGTCGGACCGTCAGAGCAGGTCGAGGAGTTTGCCGGTGAACTCGGAGGTCGTCGCGCCGCCACCGAGGTCGGGCGTGCGGACATCCGTCTTGGCCAGCACCGCGGCGATCGCGTCGGTGACGTCCTTGGCCGCCTCGGGATGCCCGAGGTGGTCGAGCATCATGGCGGCCGACCAGATCGCGCCGAGCGGGTTGGCGATGCCCTGGCCCGCGATGTCGGGTGCCGAGCCGTGGACCGGCTCGAACATCGAGGGGAAGTCGCGCTCGGGGTTGAGGTTGGCGGCCGGGGCGATGCCGATGGATCCGGCGACGGCGGCGGCGAGATCACTGAGGATGTCACCGAACAGGTTCGAGGCGACGACCACGTCGAAGCGGGCCGGGTCGAGGACGAACTTCGCGGCCAGCGCGTCGATGTGCTCCTGGTCCCAGGCGACCCCCGGGTGGACGGCGGCCCGCTCGGCGACCAGCTCGTCCCAGAACGGCAGGGTGTGCACGATGCCGTTGGACTTGGTGGCCGAGGTGAGCGTGCCGCCGCGCCGCGCGGCCAGGCCGAAGGCGAAATCGAGGACCCGGGTCACCCCGGCACGCGTGAAGACCGCTTCCTGGACGGCCAGCTCCTCGGGCGTCCCCCGGTTCAGACGGCCGCCGATCTCGCTGTACTCGCCCTCCACGTTCTCGCGTACGACGACGAACTCCACGCCCCCGTCCACGCCCCCGGGGGCGGCAGCGCGCAACGGGCTGTCGACCCCCTCGAAGACGCGGATCGGCCGCAGATTGACGTACTGGCGAAAGCCGCGCCGGATCGGGATGAGGAGCCCCCACAGGGAGACATGGTCGGGTACGCCCGGGTAGCCCACGGCGCCGAGCAGGATCGCGTCCTTGTCGCGGAGCTGATCGAGGCCGTCGGCGGGCATCATCGCGCCCTCGCGGAGGTAGCGCTCGCAGGACCAGTCGTACGTGGCGTATGTGAAGTCGATGCCGTGGCGGGCGCCGACGGCGTCCAGGACCTGCTGGGCGGGCGGCAGGACTTCGGCGCCGATGCCGTCGCCGGGGATGAGTGCGATGTGATGGCGGGTCATGCGCCGATTGCAGCAATCAGGCCGGCGAACGGTCCAAGTCGCTCTGCCGATCTGGCGTATAAGGCTGGCTTATCAACTGCTCACCTGCGGGTTTCGCTGCTTCCCGACGGCTTCCAGCGCGTACGACACAAAGGTCCTGGCCGCCGGGGACAGCCCCGTGCGGCGGCTGACCAGGGCGATCCGCAGCGTCGTCCTCGGCTCGATGTCCATGACCAGCGCCCCGGCCCGCTCGGCCAGGGCGCGCCAGGACTCGGTGACCACGGCGAGCCCGACTCCGGCGAGGACCAGCGGGAGGATCGCCACCCGGTGCTCGGTCTCCGCCGCGACGGTGATGTCGATGCCGCGCTCGCGCAGGCCGTCGACGTACGCGCGCATTCCCGTGCCCCGCTGCCCGACGATGAGCCGCTGCCCGGCAAGCTCCTCGCAGGCGATCGGCCGACCGGCGGGAAACGGCCCGTCGGGCGGGGTGACCAGGACGAAGCGCTGCTCCCCGGCCGCGTGGGACACCACTTCCTTGTCCGGAAGCGGCTCCGACGTGGCGAGGAGGCCCAGCTCGGCAGCGCCGGTGCGCACCATGTCCACGACGTCGCGGGCGGTGAAGGCGGCCCGGACGTTCACCGACACCCCCGGGTAGGGGCCGCTGAACGCGCGGACCATCGTGGTCAGAGGCTCGACCGCCTGCGAGGGCATGGCGGCGATGTCGAGGCGGCCCTCGCGCAGCTCGTGCACGGCCGCGACGCTGGCGCGGGCCGTCTCCAGGCCGCGCACGGCCGCGCGGGCCGGTTCGATCAGCGCCGTCCCCGCCTCGGTGAGGACCGCGCGGCGGCCGATCCGGTGGAACAGGCTGCCGCCGAGGTCCCGTTCCAGCGCCCGCACGGCTTGCGAGAGCGCGGGCTGGGAGAGGTACAGGGCGTTCGCCGCCCGGTTGAACCCTCCGTGATCGACGATCGCGAGGAAGTACTCCAGCTGCCGGATGTCCATGACCGCCATCCTGCCCGGGGCACGCCCTGCCTCCGGCGCGCCCCGGCGCCCCGGCTCACCCGTGCCACGACCTCCACAGCGCCGCGTACGCGCCGTCCGCCCGCACCAGGTCGTCATGGCTGCCGAGTTCGCTGATGCGGCCGTTCTCGACCACCGCGATGACGTCCGCGTCGTGCGCGGTGTGCAGGCGGTGGGCGATGGCCACGACCGTGCGGCCGTCGAGGACGCGGGCCAGGGAGCGCTCCAGGTGACGGGCCGCCCGCGGGTCGAGGAGCGAGGTCGCCTCGTCCAGGACCAGCGTGTGCGGATCGGCGAGCACCAGGCGGGCCAGCGCGATCTGCTGCGCCTGTGCGGGGGTGAGCCCGGAGCCGCCCGAGCCGACCTCCGTGTCGAGCCCGTCGTCCAGGCCCCGCGCCCAGTCGCCCGCGTCGACGGCGGCAAGGGCCGCCCACAGCTCGGCGTCCGTCGCACCGGTCCTCGCCAGCAGCAGGTTGTCCCGCAGCGAGCCCACGAAGACGTGGTGCTCCTGGTTGACGAGCGCCACGTGTGCGCGGACGTCCTCGGCGGGCATCCGCGTCAGCTCGGCGCCGCCGAGCGTGACCCGGCCGGTCCGCGGACCGTAGATCCCGGCGAGCAGCCGCCCGAGCGTCGACTTGCCCGCGCCGGAAGGACCGACGAGCGCCACCCGCGAACCGGGCTCGACCGCGAGGGACACCTCACGGAGCACGTCCACGCCCGCGCGGTAGCCGAAGTGCACGTCGTCCGCGTGGACCGCGCGCCCCTCCGGCCGCACGGAGGGGTCCCCCGCGTCCGGCTCGATGTCGCGCACGCCCACGAGCCGGGCAAGCGACACGTGCGCGACCTGCATCTCGTCGTACCAGCGCAGAATGAGGTTCAGCGGGTCGACGAGCATCTGCGCGATCAGCGCGCCCGTCGTGAGCTGACCCACGCCGATCCAGCCCTGGAGCACGAAGACGCCGCCGATCATGAGGACCGAGCAGAGCACGATGACGTGCGTGGCGCTGATGACGGGGAAGAGGACCGACCGCAGATAGAGGGTGTAGCGCTCCCAGGCGGTCCACTCCTTGATGCGCTGCTCCGACTGCTCGACGCGGCGCGCCCCGAGCCGGTGCGCCTCCACGGTCCGGCCCGCGTCGACGGTCTCGGCGAGCGCGGCGGCGACGGCCGCGTACCCGGCGGCCTCCGAACGGTACGCGGACGGCGCCCGGTTGAAGTACCAGCGGCAGCCGATGACCAGCAGCGGCACGGCCAGGAGCAGCGCGGGCGCCAGCGGCGGCGCGGTCACGGCGAGGCCGCCGACGAGGAGGCCCGCCCAGACCACGCCGATGGCGAGCTGCGGCACGGCCTCACGCATGGCGTTGGCGAGCCGGTCGATGTCCGTGGTGATCCGGGACAGCAGGTCGCCGGTGCCCGCGCGCTCCAGGACGCCCGGCGGCAGCCCGACGGACCGGACCAGGAAGTCCTCACGCAGGTCCGCCAGCATGCGCTCGCCGAGCATCGCCCCGCGCAGCCGCACCTGGTGCACGAAGAACGCCTGCACCAGGAGTGCGACGGCGAACAGGCCGATGGTGCGCTCCAGATGGAGCTCGCGGGCGTTGTCGGAGACGCTCTCGACGAGGTCGCCGAGGAGGTACGGGCCCACCATGGAGGCCGTCACGCCGATCGTGTTCACGGCTATGAGCGTCAGGAAGGCGCGCCGGTGGCGCCGGAACAGTTCGCGTACGTAGGCCCGTACGGTGGCCGGCGCCCCGACGGGCAGCGTCTCCGCGGTGGTCGGGGCGGCCGGGTCGTACTCCGGCGGCGCCAGGCCGATCATGCGGGCTCCTCGATGTCGATGCCGATGGGGAGGTCGATGCCGGTTCTGGTGGTGGCGGCGACGCGGTCGCCCTCGGCCGCCTCGTCGTCCGTCTCGCGGGTCACCACCGCCCGGTAGCGGGGCTCGCCGACGATCAGCTCGCGGTGCTCGCCGACCGCGGCGACCTCGCCGTCGTGCAGGAACACGACGCGGTCGGCCCGGTCCAGGAGCAGCGGCGACGAGGTGAGGACGACGGTCGTGCGGCCGGCGCGCAGGTCGCGCAGGCCGTCCGCGATCCGGGCCTCGGTGTGCGAGTCGACGGCGGACGTCGGCTCGTCGAGGACCAGCGCCTCCGGGTCGGTGACCAGCGACCGGGCGAGCGCGAGGCGCTGGCGCTGGCCGCCGGACAGGGAACGTCCGCGCTCGGTGAGGCGGGCGTCCATCGGGTCGTCGGCGACCGAGCCCTGGACGAGGGCGTCGAGCACGTCGTCGCACTGCGCGGCGGCGAGGGCCCGCTTGGGGCTCACGGCTCCCGACGACGGTACGTCGAGGAGCGCGCGGAGCGTTCCGGACAGCAGGACGGGGTCCTTGTCCTGGACGAGGACGGCGGTGCGCGCGGTGTCCAGGGACAGGTCGTCCAGCGGCACGTCGCCGAGCCGCACGGACGGCAGGTCCGCCGCTTCCTCGAACGCCGGGTGCCCGCCGAGCCGTTCCGCGAGCCGCCCGGCCGCGTCCGGGTCGCCGCAGACCACGGCGGTGAGGCGGCCGGCCGGGGCGAGGAGGCCGGTGGCGGGGTCGTGCAGGTCGCCGGAGGGCACGGAGTCGTCGTAGGACACGGTGTTGTCGGCGGTGACCTGCTCGAAGGGCGCGGAGCGCGAACCGTCAGCCGGCGCGCCCTTCGCCTCCGTCGTCCGCTCCAGCGCGAGCACCCGCGCCGCCCGCTTCGCCGAAGGACGCGAGAAGGAGTACGCCATCGCGATCTCCTCGAAGTGCCGCAGCGGATAGTTGAGCAGCATCACCGCGCTGTACACGGTGACCAGTTCGCCCACCGTGATACGGCCCTCGCGGGCGAGATGGATGCCGTGCCAGAGCAGCACGACGAGGAGCAGCCCGGGCAGCAGGACCTGGATCGCCGAGATCACCGCCCACATGCGCGCGCTGCGCACCGCCGCCGTCCGCACCTCCTGCGAGGCACGGCGATAGCGCTCAAGGAACAGCTCCTCGCCGCCGATGCCGCGCAGCACCCGCAGGCCCGCGACCGTGTCCGACGCCAGCTCGGTGGCGTGCCCGGCCTTCTCCCGCTGGACGTCCGCGCGCCGCGTCGCGCGGGGCAGCAGGGGCAGGACGGCGAGCGCGAGGACCGGGATGCCGACGGCGACGACGACGCCGAGCGACGGCTGGTAGACGAGCAGGCCCACGCAGACCGCGACCACGGTGAGCGCCGCCGCCGCGAACCGCGACAGCGCCTCCACGAACCAGCCGATCTTCTCGACGTCGCCGGTGGACACGGCCACGACCTCGCCCGCGGCGACGCGCCGGGGGAGCGCGGCACCGAGCACCGCGGTGCGGCGCGCGAGCAACTGCTGGGTGCGGGCGGCCGCCGTGATCCAGTTGGTGACGGCGGTGCGGTGCAGCATGGTGTCGCCGGCCGCGACGGCGATCCCGGCGAGCAGGATCACGGCGCCCGCGACGGCGAGCCGGGTGCCGGAGCGGTCGACGACGGCCTGCACCGCGAGTCCCACGGTGTAGGGCAGGGCGGCGATGCCGAGGAAGTGCAGCAGGCCCCAGCCGAGCGACTTGAACTGGCCGCCGAGTTGGTTGCGGCCGAGCCAGAGCAGGAAGCGAGGACCGGAGCGGGTATCGGGTTCGCCCGGATCTGCATACGGAAGATCGCGAATGTGCATGATGTCCCAGCGCGCGGAGGTAACAAACCGTGAAAGGTTCGCCTCGTACGGTGGTGCGAAGCAAACGATTTTCCGTGACCGGGCAAAGAGTCGGCCATCCTCCCGTGGCGGCGCGCGCCCGCGGGCGGGGGCGTGAGCGCCCGGTGCGACGATGGGGGACATGCGAATAGCTGCTCTGGTGCGAACGGCGGCCGCGGCGGCGGCGTGCTCCGTCCTGTTGACGTCCTGCGGTGGTTCGGGAGACGACGGGGACCGCGGGGACGAGGGCGCGGCCCGCAAGGAGGGGCGTACGGACGCCCGCGCGGGCGAGACCTCGCGGCGCATTCCGGACGTGGGCGACCGGCTCCAGGCGCGGATCCCGAAGAACTCCCGTCAGGTCGTGGCGGTGTACGGGGAGGGCAGGAACTCGGCGGACGCGACGGTCGTTCTCTACACGAGGACGGACGCCACGGCGGACGCGCAGAAGCCGGGCACGGGGAAGTCCGGGGCCGACGCCTCCGGTCCCACCTGGAAGAAGACCCGCAGCTGGCCCGCCCACAACGGCAAGAAGGGCTGGACTCCCGACCATCGGGAGAACGACAAGCGCAGCCCCGTCGGCGTGTTCACGCTTCATGACGCGGGCGGCGTCCTCGCCGACCCCGGCTCCCGGCTCCCGTACACCGAGTCGGCAGCCTTCCAGGCCCCGCACTACTGGCCCAAGACCCACTGGCACGACTTCGACCACGTCATCGCCATCGACTACAACCGCGTCAAGGGCACCCCGCCCAACGACCCCACGCGCCCCCAGGGACAGCGCAAGGGCGGCAGCATCTGGCTGCACATGGACCACGGCAGCGGCACGTCCGGGTGTGTGAGCCTGTCGAAGTCCGGCATGCGGTATCTGCTGCGCACCCTGGACCCGAAGCTGCGTCCGGTCGTCGTGATGGGGGACAAGGCGTCCCTGCGGGGTTGATACGAGGGGTGGGCGGAGCTGGGACGAAGGGTGGGCCCGGAGCACCCGGGCCCACCCCGCACGCTCAGGACTCCTTCGGCTTCTCCGAGTCCATCCCCGGGCGGGCCTTCTTCCACAGGCCCCGGGTGAAGTCCGGGATCGCCTGCGGAGCGCCCTTCGCCTTGATCGAGGCGTGGCTCAGCGGCACCGGAGCCGTCCACGTCGCCGCGTCGTACACGTCGAAGTCGGGCAGCAGACCGAGCCGCATGCACTGCATCAGACGGAAGATCATGATGTAGTCCATGCCGCCGTGGCCGCCGGGCGGATTGGCGTGTTCCTTCCACAGCCAGTGGTCGAACTCGGCGGCGTACTTGCCGAAGTCGCCCCACTCGTCGTTCGTGTGGTCGGGCTCGATGTAGATGCGCTCCGGGTAGTCCTCGAAGACGCCCCTGGTGCCGCCGAGGCTGTTGATGCGGCTGTAGGGGTGGGGCGTGGAGACGTCGTGCTCCAGGCGGATCACGCGGCCCTTGGCGGTCTGCACGAGGCTGATCGTGCGATCGCTCTCGATGTACGTCTCCTTCCAGCTCGGGTCGCCGGGCGGCATGTGCTCCTTGCGGTACTCGGCGAGGCCGAGCGAGGGCGTGCCGAAGCTGGATATGTGCGTGACGCGGTCGCCGCGGTTGACGTCCATGTAGTTGGCGACGGGGCCGAAGCCGTGGTTCGGGTAGAGGTCGCCGCGCAGCCGCGTGTGCCACAGGCGGCGCCACGGGCCCTCGTAGTACTTCGGGTCGAACATCAGGCCGCGCAGGTCGTGGTTGTAGGCGCCCGCGCCGTGCAGCAGGTCGCCGAACTTGCCCGCGTGCGCCATCCGCAGGACCCGCATCTCGTTCTTGCCGTAGCAGCAGTTCTCCAGCTGCATACAGTGCCGGCGGGTGCGCTCGGACAGGTCGACCAGCGCCCACAGTTCGTCGAGGCGCATCGCGACCGGACACTCCACGCCGACGTGCTTGCCGTTCAGCATCGCCGACCTGGCCATCGCGAAGTGCGTGTCCCAGGGCGTCGCCACGTACACGAAGTCGAGGTCCCCGCGCTCGCAGAGCTTCTCGTAGGCGTGGTCCCCGTTGGTGTACGTCGCCGGGGCGGGCTGGCCCGCGGCCACCACCTTCTTCGCCGCCGCGGCCGTCTTGTCCTTGACCGGGTCGCACAGGGCGACGACACGGACTCCGGGCAGGGCCAGGAACAGGTCGATCATGCTGCCGCCGCGGTTGCCGAGGCCGATGATGCCGACGCGGACCGTGGAGCGGGGCTCGAACGGCACGCCGATCATCGTCTTGCCCTTGCGGGCGGGGGCGTCGGCGGGGCTCTGGGCCGCCCCCGCGGCGGCGCCCGCGGGGGCTTCGGCGGGGGCGTCCGCGTGGGCGGTGCCGGACGCGAAGGCACCAAGGCCCAGGCCTGCTCCGGCGATGCCCGCCGTGCGGAGGACCGTGCGCCTGGAGTGACCGCCAGTGGACTCGTCGGTGGACTCTTCGGGTGCCGGTGTCGCGTTCTCGTCGTGCATCGGACCTCCGTCGTCGCGGTGCCTACCTATGGGCGGAAGACACCCTGGTGGCGGGGCGGTCGAGGCGCAAGAGACCGAAGTGGCCAGGGGGTTGGACTTTTCGACGAGTCCGTCCGGTCAGCGGGTGACGACGTTGTGCGCCGGGATGATCTGCGGCTCGCCGTCGGCGTGGCCCAGGTCGGCGAGGATCGGCTGGAGGATCTTCGAGAAGCTCTCCAGCGCCTCCTCGGACTCCCACACGTCGACGACCCGCCACCCGCCCTCGACCGGACCGGCCACGTGGGAGATCAGACCGGGTGCGGGGATGTCGCCGAGCGACGTGAACTCGCCGCCGTCGGTGAGGCGGCTGATGACGGCGTCGTAGAGCTCCTGCCCGACGCCCGGGATGTCGATGGTGACGATGATGGCCATGTGGTCCCCCCACTGGTCGCTCACTGCGTGCGGCGATCGCTCCGGACGGTGCGACGCCCTTCATGCCTACCCGACCGGTGCCCACGCGTCGACGCCTCGCGGGAGCAGGGCAGGGGGAGCTGAGGTGCGCCGGATCGTCCCGCGCCCCTGGTGAGCCCACTGCCACTTGACGTGCGCCGCACGGCGCCGTCGCCGGGACGACGGCGGAAGCGCTCACCGGAGCTAGGACCGGGAGCGGTCGTCACAGCTATGACCGGAAGCGCTCACGGGAGCTACGACCGGAAGCCACCCACCAGAGGCAGCGGCGCGAGCGGTGTCAGTCCGGGTCCGTCGGCCGCGTCGCCCGCTCCAGCTCCTGCAGCACCGAGCCGTACTCCCGGCCCGTCGCGTGCTGCATGCCCACCTCGCAGAGACGGTTCGCCGAGAGATGGGCGTCGAAGTGACGCGAGGTCACCTCGGCGGCCTCGCGGTGCGTGGCCGATTCGGTGAGTTCCTTGTGGAGCATGCCCCGGTCGCCCGCGAACGCGCAGCAGCCCGCGTCGTCCGGGACCACGACCTCGTCGGCGCAGGCCTCGGCGACGGCGGTCAGCTGGGGCTCGTCGCCCAAGTGGCGCATGGAGCAGGTGGGGTGGAGGACTGCGGAGGCCGTGGTGCGGTGGATGGTGAGACGGGGGAGGAGGTCGTCGGCGGCCCACACCACGGAGTCGACGACCGTCAGCTCCTTGTGCAGCCGGCGGTTGTCGGGCGTGAGGTACGGAACGACCTCGTGCGCGAGGCCGAGCGTGCACGACGAGGCGTCCACGACCAGGGGCAGCGCGCCGCCCGCTGTCCAGCCCCAGGCCGCCTCGACGACGCGGTTGGCCATCACGGCGTTCCCCGTCTCGTACCCCTTGGAGTGCCAGATCGTCGCGCAGCACGTCCCGGTGACGTCGTCCGGGATCCACACCGGCTTGCCCGCGCGGGCCGAGACCGCGACGACGGCCTGGGCGAGGGGGATCTCGCCGGGGCTGGCGAAGATGCGGTTCACGCACGCCGGGTAGTAGACGGCGGCAGCGCCCACGCGCGCGGTGCGCGGGAGCCGGGCGGGGGCGGCCCCGGGGATCTCCGGCAGCCATTCGGGGACGAGGTCGGGTCGGACGGCTCTGCGGGCGGACCGGGTGACGGCGCCCAGGAGCCGGTCGCCACGGCCGCCCCCGAGCCGGGCGCCGATCCGGTCGGCGGCGGCCACCGCGAGCCGGGCGGACGCCTCGACCAGACGGAAGTTCCGTGCGGCCAGCGCGGCCGCCCTCTCCTCGCGCGGGGAGTGCCGGGCGCGGCGGAAGTCCTTCATCAGGGCGCCCGTGTCGATGCCGACCGGGCAGGCCAGCTTGCACGTGGAGTCGCCCGCGCAGGTGTCCACGGCGTCGTAGCCGTACGCCTCCACCAGGCCGTCCTCGACCGGTGAGCCCGGCTCCTGGCGCAGCATCTCGCGGCGCAGCACGATGCGTTGGCGGGGCGTGGTCGTCAGGTCCTCGCTGGGGCAGGTCGGTTCGCAGAAGCCGCACTCGATGCACGGGTCGGCGAGCAGCTCGATCGCCGGGATCGTCTTGAGACCCCGGAGGTGGGCCCGCGGGTCGCGGTCGAGGACGACACGGGGCGCGAGCACGCCGTCCGGGTCGATGACGCGCTTCGTGCGCCACATCAGCTCCGTCGCCTTCGGACCCCATTCGAGCTCAAGGAACGGCGCGATGTTGCGGCCCGTGGCGTGCTCGGCCTTCAGCGAGCCGTCGAACCGCTCGACGGTGAGGTGGCAGAACGCGTCCATGAACGCGGCGTAGCGCTCCACGTCGGCGGGCCTGGCCGCGTCGAAGGCGAGCAGGAAGTGCAGGTTGCCGTGCGCGGCGTGGCCGGCGACGGCCGCGTCGAAGCCGTGCCGGGTCTGGAGTTCGAGCAGGCTCTGGCAGGCGTCCGCGAGGCGCGAAGGAGGGACGGCGAAGTCCTCCGTGATCAGCGTCGTGCCCGCGGGCCGGGAGCCGCCGACGGCCGTCACGAACGCCTTGCGGGCCTTCCAGTAGCCCGCGATCGTCTTGGCGTCACGGGTGAAGCCGTTCGTCACGGACGCCACCGGCGCCACGAGGGTGAGGTCGTCGAGGACCCGCGCGGCCGCCGCCTCGTACGCCTCCTGCCGGGCCTCGTCCGGTGCGCGGAACTCCACCAGGAGCGCGGCGGTGTCCTTCGGAAGGCGTGCCCAGTCGGCCGGGACTCCCTGGACGCTGACCGACGCGCGCAGGGTGTTGCCGTCCATCAGCTCCACGGCCAGGGCGCCCGCCTCGTTGAAGCGCGGCACGGCGGCAGCGGCGGCGGGCAGGGACGGGAAGAAGAGCAGCGCGGTCGACACGCGCTGGTCCAGGGGCAGCGTGTCGAAGACGACTTCGGAGATGAAGCCGAAGGTGCCCTCGGAGCCGACCATCAGGCCGCGCAGGATCTCCACGGGCGTGCTGCCGTCGAGGAACGCGTCCAGGCGGTAGCCGTTCGTGTTCTTGATCTCGTACTTCGCGCGGATGCGGGCCGTGAGCTCCGGGTCCGCCTCGATCTCGCGCTTGAGCTCCAGGAGGCCCGCGCACAGGGCGGGCTCGGCGTGCGCGAGCCGGTCGTCGGCGTCCGGCTCGGCGGTGTCGACGACCGTGCCCGAGGGCAGCACGAACGTCAGGGAGGCCACGGTGCGGTACGCGTTGCGGGTGGTGCCCGCCGTCATCCCGGAGGCGTTGTTCGCGACGACGCCGCCGACGGTGCAGGCGATGGCGCTGGCCGGGTCCGGGCCGAGCACCCGCCCGTGCCGGGCGAGGGTGGCGTTGGCGCGCGCGATGGTCGTGCCGGGGCCGATCCGCGCGCGTGAACCGTCCCCGATGACCTCGACGCCCACCCAGTGCCTGCGTACGTCGACGAGGATGTCCTCGCCCTGCGCCTGGCCGTTGAGGGAGGTCCCGGCGGCGCGGAAGACGACCTCGCGGCTCCGGCCGTGCGCATAGGACAGGACGGCCGAGACGTCGTCGATGTCCTCGGCGACGACCACGACCTGCGGCACGAAGCGGTAGGGGCTCGCGTCGGACGCGTACCGGACCAGGTCCGACACCTTCGTCAGGACCTTGTCGGCGCCGAGGATCGCGGTGAGGTCGGCGCGCAGCGGTTCGGGGGTGCCGCCCGCCCGGCTCTCCGGGACCCGGTCGGGGGACGGCGCGCGGCCGTCCGGGGCGGGGCGCAGTGCGTCGGGGTCGGGCTCCAGCAGGGGCATGGCCTCTCCTCGGCAGATCGGCTGCGGTTCCTCGCGGCCTCGCCGCGGACCCCGGCGGGGTCAGCAGCGGTGCCGCTCCGGCACGTCGAACAGGGCGTCGAGCAGGCCGCCCAGCTGCTCGCGCTGAGCGGCGTCCAACGGAGCCAGGATGTCCTCCGCGGCGGCCCGGCGCGCGCCGCGCAGCCGTCCCAGGGCCTTGAGCCCGCCGTCGGTCAGCTCGATGCGGATGACTCGGCGGTTCGTGGGGTCGGGGACGCGGCGCACCATGTCGGACGCCTCCAGGCCGTCGACCAGGCTGGTCACGGCGCGCGGCACCACTTCCAGGCGCTCCGCGAGGTCGGCCATGCGGGGCGGCTGTTCGTAGTGCGCGAGGGTGCGCAGGAGGCGGGACTGCGCCGGTGTGACGCCGATGGGCTCCAGATGGCGCTTCTGGATGCGGTGCAGCCGACGGGTGAGCCGCAGCAGCTGCTCGGCCAGCAGTCCGTCGGGGTCCGGGGTGCTCATGGGCGGAAGTCCGGGGTGCTCATGCCAGGAATATTATCAGGACCTGTTTCATTGTGAGTATAGGTAACAATGAGCTACGCTCTCATGGTCATCGTCGGTGCGCTGTCGACGTCGGCGCGGATGCGCCGCCGCCCCCGCGCGCCGCCCTCAAGCGCCCTCCCGTAGGAGCCCATGCGTCACGACGATCCCCTGTGGAAACCCCCGACCGATGATTCCGGCGCCGCGGAAGAACCGCGCCAGCTGCGCCGGATCCTGCGTCTCTTCCGTCCCTACCGCGCCCGCCTCGCGGTCGTCGGCCTGCTGGTCGCCGCCGCTTCGCTGGTGTCCGTCGCCACCCCCTTCCTCCTGAAGGAGATCCTCGACACCGCGATCCCCGAGGGCCGCACGGGCCTGCTGAGCCTGCTGGCGCTCGGCATGATCCTCAGCGCGGTCGTCACCAGCGTGTTCGGGGTCCTGCAGACTCTGATCTCCACGACCGTCGGCCAGCAGGTCATGCACGACCTGCGCACCGCCGTGTACGGCCGCCTCCAGCGCATGTCGCTCGCCTTCTTCACCCGCACCCGCACGGGCGAGGTCCAGTCCCGCATCGCCAACGACATCGGCGGCATGCAGGCGACGGTCACGTCCACGGCGACGTCCCTGGTGTCGAACCTGACGAGTGTCATCGCGACCGTCGTCGCCATGCTCGCCCTGGACTGGCGCCTGACGGTCGTCTCCCTCCTGCTGCTCCCGGTGTTCGTCTGGATCAGCCGCCGGGTCGGCCGCGAGCGCAAGAAGATAGCGACCGAACGGCAGAAGCAGATGGCCGTCATGGCCGCCACGGTCACCGAGTCGCTGTCCGTCAGCGGCATCCTGCTCGGCCGCACGATGGGCCGCGCCGACTCGCTGACCCGCTCCTTCGAGGAGGAGTCCCGGCAGCTCGTCGACCTCGAGGTCCGCTCGAACATGGCCGGACGCTGGCGGATGGCCGTGATCACGATCGTGATGGCCGCCATGCCCGCCGTCATCTACTGGAGCGCGGGCCTCGCCTTCCAGTTCGGCGGCCCCACCGTCTCGATCGGCACCCTCGTCGCTTTCGTCTCGCTCCAGCAGGGCCTGTTCCGGCCGGCCGTGAGCCTGCTGTCGACCGGCGTGCAGATCCAGACGTCCCTGGCCCTGTTCCAGCGCATCTTCGAGTACCTGGACCTGCCCATCGACATCACCGAGCGCGACGACGCGATCCGCCTGGAGACGGTCAAGGGCGAGGTCCGGTTCGAGAACGTCTCGTTCCGCTACGACGGCCAGGGCGCCGCGCTCCTCGACGGCATCGACCTCACGATCCCCGCGGGCGGCAGCCTCGCGGTCGTGGGGCCGACGGGATCGGGCAAGTCCACCCTGAGCCACCTGGTGCCCCGTCTGTACGACGTGACCGGCGGCCGCGTCACGCTCGACGGCGTCGACGTGCGCGACCTGGACTTCGACACGCTCGCCCGCGCGGTCGGCGTCGTCTCCCAGGAGGCGTATCTCTTCCACGCCTCGGTCGCGGAGAACCTGCGCTTCGCCAAGCCGGACGCCACCGACGAGGAGCTGCACGACGCCGCGCGGGCCGCCCAGATCCACGACCACATCGCCTCCCTGCCCGACGGGTACGACACCGTCGTCGGGGAGCGCGGCCACCGCTTCTCCGGCGGCGAGAAGCAGCGCCTCGCCATCGCCCGCACGATCCTGCGCGACCCGCCCGTCCTCATCCTCGATGAGGCGACCAGCGCGCTCGACACCCGCACTGAGCACGCCGTGCAGCAGGCCATCGACGCCCTGTCCGCCAACCGGACGACGCTGACGATCGCCCACCGCCTGTCGACCGTCCGCGACGCCGACCAGATCGTGGTCCTCGACTCCGGCCGCATGGCCGAGCGCGGCACCCACGGCGAGCTGCTCGACCGGGGCGGCCGCTATGCCGCGCTGGTGCGCCGGGACGCCCGACTGGAGCCGGTGACATGAGGCAGTGGGGCGAGCTGGGCTCAAAAATGCAGCAAATATGAGGAATGTCGGGTTAGCGTGCCCGCATGCACAACACGACCCCCCGACGGGGCCTGAAGCGGGGCGCGATCCGGCTGACACGCCGGGGCCGGATCGCACTGATCGCCATCGGTACCGCGGCGGCGGCCACCGCCGTGGCGGTGCCGCTCCTGCTGCCCGAGGAAGAACCCCGGCCCAAGACGCTCACCATCCCCGAGGGCTGGCGCTCCGTCCAGGTGTACGAGGCCGTCGACAAGGCCCTTGACGTGCCGGCCGGCACGACGAAGCAGGCCGTGTCGAAGACCGACCTCAAGCTCCCGGGCGACGCGGGCGGCAACCCCGAGGGCTACCTCTTCCCCGCGACGTATCCCCTCAGCTCCCAGTCGACGCCCGCCTCCGTCCTGTCGTACATGGTCAACACCGCGAACAAGAAGTTCAGCGGCGGCCATGTCACCGCCGGGGCCGACCGGAACGCGGTGAACGTCTACCAGACCGTCACCATCGCGAGCATGGTCGAGGCCGAGGCGGACAACCCGGCGGACATGGGCAAGGTCGCCCGCGTCATCTACAACCGCCTCGACCGGGGCATGCCGCTCCAGATGGACTCCACCATCAACTACGCCCTGAACCGCTCCACCCTCAGGACCACCAGCCGCGACACGAAGATCGGCAGCCCCTACAACACCTACGCACGCATGGGCCTGCCGCCCACCCCCATCGCCAACCCCGGCGAGGCCGCCATGCGTGCCGCGACCAGCCCGACGCAGGGGGACTGGCTGTACTTCGTGACGGTGAAGCCCGGGGACACGCGGTTCACCGCGAACTACGAGGAGCAGCAGCGGAACGTGGCGGAGTTCAACCGGAACAGACAGCCGGCCGCCTGAGCAACGGGCTTGTGCCGTCCGGAGCTTGTGCCGCCGCAAGGCGGCGCGAGACGCTGGCGTGCGCTCCGCGCCGTACCGCAGGCACCCCCTGCGCCCCGCCGAACCACAGGCACCGTACGCCCGGCGCGCGACACGCAATGCACCGCACATGATCCGACCCATCCATGGTCCATGAAAGGTTCAGGTGCACCGCAGATGAGAACGTCCATACGTCGTCCGAGAGGGTCCTTGCGCCGAGGGTCCTTACGCCGTCGCCCGGCAGCGCTTGTGCTGCCCGGCGTGCTGCTCGCCGCAGGTCTACAGCTCGGCGCCGGTCCCGCCGCGCAGGCCGAGTCCGACGCCCGGGCCACGCCCGCCACCGAGGCGGGGAGCGCCGACCGCACGGCCCCCGAAGGGAAGTTACGGCTGGCCGGCGCCGGTGAGACCGCCGTTCCGGACAGCTGGATCGTCGTCCTGAGACAGCCCGCGGGCGCAGGGCCCGCCTCCGCCGATGTGCCCGCCGTGGCCCGCGACCTCGTCGGACGCGCCGAGGGGGCGCGCGTCGGGCATGTGTACCGGGCCGCGCTGCACGGCTTCTCCGCGCGGATGAGCCACGCGCAGGCGGCCCGCACGGCCACCGACCCCCGCGTCGCGTACGTCCGTCAGGACACCCGCGTGCGGATCGCCGCGGCACCGATACGCAAGGCACCGGCGCACAAGGCACCGACACGCAAGGCACCGGCGCACAAGGCACCGGCGCACCGCGTGGCCACCGACCACACGCAGCCCAACGCCCCCTGGGGCCTCGACCGCATCGACCAGCGGCGGCTGCCGCTCTCCACGACGTACACGTACCGGACCACCGCGCCGGACGTCAGCGTGTACGTGATCGACACCGGACTGCGCACCACGCACACGGAGTTCGGCGGCCGGGCCTCGGTCGGGATCGACACCGTGAACGACGGGCAGAACGGCAACGACTGCCATGGCCACGGCACACACGTCGGCGGCGTCGCCGCAGGCGCCACCTACGGGGTGGCCAAACAGGCCAAGCTCGTGGCGGTGCGCGTCCTCAACTGCCAGGGCTCCGGGACGACTTCGGGAGTCGTCGCGGGCGTCGAGTGGGTGACGGCCAAGGCGGCGAGGCCCGCCGTGGCGAACATGAGCCTGGGCGGCGGGACGAGCGACGTCCTGGACCGCGCGGTGCGCAACTCCATCCGCTCCGGCGTGACCTACGCCGTCTCGGCGGGCAGCGCCGGACAGCCGGGCGGCGCCTGCTCCACCTCGCCCGCGCGGGTCCCCGAGGCGATCACCGTCGCAGGCAGCGACCGCTCCGACCGTGTGATGTCCTCCTCCAACACCGGCAAGTGCGTGTCCCTGTTCGCCCCCGGCGCGCAGATCCCCTCGGCCTGGAAGGACAGCGACGCCGCCACGGCCACCCTCAGCGGTACGTCGATGGCGACGGCGCACGCCACCGGGGCCGCCGCGCTGCACCTGGGGTTCCGGCCCGGTGACACCGCGGCGCAGGTGAAGCAGGGCCTGGTCGACAACGCCACCACCGGAGTGCTCCAGGGCCCGACGCCGGTCGTGCCCGACAAGCTCCTCTACACGCTCTACCTGCCCTGACCGAACCCTTGTTGTCCCGGCCTCGCGTCCCGGCGGGTGCGGCGGCGCTCCTCGGCGCCGCCGCGCTCGGCAGGCCCCGGCGAGCGGTTTCCGAGGGCCGGTCAGAGGGCTCGCGTTGCTGACATCTGGTCAGTAACTGACCTGGCCCTGAATCGATTTGAGTCAGCATGCGTCACTGATTGTTCCCCGATCGCCAGTTTCAGTCGCCGAAGCCGCGCGAAGGTTCCATGCTGGGCTCCCGGTTCCTGGCACGAGGGCGTCCGAGGGCGTCCGAGGGGTCGGCTCCGGACTCGGACACATCTCGAACGCATATGAGGAGCCTGATGTACAGGCGAGACAGGAAAGACCCAGTCGGCGGGCACGACGAGCTGGGCCCACCACCGGCCGACCGGGGTGAGGAGGGCGCCGGGTGACCGGCAAGGCCATGTCGCCCGAGGACGCTCCGCGCAGCAAGCGGGGCCGCAAGCTCGGGCCGATCACGGCCGGGACGGGGCGCGCGCACCGCGCCTGGCTGGAGCCGCTGCGCGGGTCCTACCAGGCCAGCGGCCTGACCATCGGCCAGTTGGAACGCGAGACGGGCTGGTCCCGCTCGAAGATATCCGAGCTGCTGCGCGCCGCGGGCCGCTACCCGCGCTGGGAGTTCACGCGCAGCCTGCTCACCGCGCTGCACTGGCCCGCCCCTTCGATGGCGGACATGCGCGCGCTCTGGGCCCTGGCCGCCCGCGAGGCCAACAAGCGAACCATCTGGATCAACAGCTGCCTGCAGGGGGACGGCCTGTCCGCCGACGACCGCCTTCCCGTGCACTTCTCCGCGTTCCAGGACCTCTACCGCGACGCCTACACCGGCTACGCGCACACGTTCCTGCGCCGCCGCGCCGAGGCGCGCCGGGCGGTGGGCGACGTCTTCATCCTGTTGCTCTTCCTCTGGGACGAGGCGCTCGCCAGCGACAACCCGGAGCGGTTCGCCTGGCAGATCCTGCGCCAGACCGTCATGGAGCGCACCCCGCATCCCGACAACAGCCCCGCGCTCGTGGAAGCGGCCTTCGACACCCTCGCCCTGCGTACGGCCGCCGACCCCGTCGCGCAGATCGAGGAGTCCATGTTCCTCTTCGACGGGCTGCGCAGGCTGCCGGCCGGGCAGCTCGACGTGATGGTGCTGCTGCATCTGCGCGGTCTGGACGAGACCGCTGTCGCCGCCGTCCTCGGCGTGCCGCTTGCGGCTGTGCGCTCCACCGCCCGGCACGCCCGGCGCCACCTCGACGGCCGCCTGCGCGCCGCCACCCAGGAGGGACACTCCGGTGACCGTAGCGATTGACGAACTGCTCGCCCGCGCCCGGCTCCTCGACGACACCGACACCCCCTACGACCACGTGCGCGCCGTCCGCCCTGGCGCCACCCCCGCTCACGGGCGGCTCGCGGCCACCGGCACCGGCCTGTGCGCCGCCGCCGGTCTCCCGCCGGGGTCGGTGCACGCCGTCACGCCGCTCGCGGGCCGCGGCAGGAAGGACGGTGTGGCCCGGGCCGCGGCGCGGGATCTGCAGAGCCTGTGCGAGGCCGCCGTGACCACCGCGGCGGTGACGTCGCTGAGCGACTTCCTCACCCAGAAGATGCCCAAGCCGCCGGGCGCCCGGGTTCTCGGCTGCATCCTGCAGCTGAGCGGAGAGGAGGACTCGGCCCGCTTCTGGTGGCAGTACGCGGCGGGCGCGGGCGACAGCGCTGCCTCGTACTGCCTCTATCTGCATCACCTCTCGCTCGGGGAGCGAGGTGAGGCGGCGTGGTGGCAGCAGCAGACGCCGAGTGCCGCCCTTCCGGCGCGGGCCGCGGACGAACCGGGAGGCGGCCCGGAACCGGGCTTTCCGCTCAATCATCCGCCCGTACGGACAGACCCGAGCGTGCCGACGACGCTGCGGGTCCTGAGCAGGCTGAAGGTCTCCGAACACGCGGGGCCCGGGGCCAGGCCCGCGGTGGTGGGCGCGGTCATGGACTATGTGGCGACCGCTGTCAGCTATGTCGACCCGGACATCGAACTGCCGCTGCCCGACGCCGACTTCACCGATCACATCAGCGTCCTGACGACGGGTCCCACCGGCGTCCCCCGCGCGACGGCGAGGCGCCGCCCGCTCGCCGTACGACAGCGGACGCACGCGGAGAGCGGGTGACTCGGGCTGACAAAAGGCGCATATCGATCATATGAGTGATACTTGGACGGAAACTCCCTGACAGGTAGGTACTCGGAGGGCCTCTGGCCCGGTGCGCGGAGAGCGCGCGGGGCCGGAAGGCCGCGAAGGGATGAGAGGTCCCGTGGCCCGTGACCTGGACCCCCCGGGCGCCGCCGCGGACAGCCGTCCGACGCCGGGCCGCGGCCGCTGGGCCGCGCTCGCCGTGCTGTGCGCCAGCCTGCTGCTCGTGGCGATGGACGCCACCATCCTCAATGTGGCGCTGCCGTCGCTGATCGACGACATGCGGCCGACCGCCGTCGAGCAGCTGTGGATCATCGACATCTACGGCCTGGTCCTCGGCGGCCTTCTCGTCACCTCCGGCGCGGTCAGCGACCGGCTCGGCCGCAAGCGCCTGTTTCTCACCGGCTTCGTGCTCTTCGGCCTCGCCTCGGTCGTGGCCGCGACCGCCGCGGACCCGTGGCAGCTCATCGCCGGACGCGTCCTGCTCGGCATCGGCGGCGCGATGGTCATGCCGTCGACGCTGTCGCTGATCCGCAACGTCTTCACCGACCCGCGCGAGCGCGCCCTCGCCATCGGCATCTGGGCGGCCGTCGCGGGCGCGGGGGCCGCCGTGGGCCCACTGGTCGGCGGCCTGCTCGTGGAGAGTTCCGGCTGGTCGGCGGCGTTCTGGGTGAACGTCCCGGTGGTCGTGGTGACCGTGGTCGCCGGGGTGCGGCTGCTGCCCGAGTTCCGCAGCGGCGTGAAGGGCCCGCTGGACTGGCCGGGCGCCGCGCTCTCCGTCGTCGGCGTGATCGCGCTCGCGTGGGGCATCAAGCACGTCGCCAAGGGCAGCCTCGCCGTCGGCGACCTCGCGATCCTGGCGCTCGGCATCGTGCTCCTCGTGGTGTTCGCCCGCAGACAGCTCACGCTCGACGATCCGCTGCTCGACGTCCGGCTCTTCACCAACCGGGCGTTCACCGCGGCCGCCCTCGCCACGTTCCTCGCGATGCTCGCCATCGGCGCGGCGCTCTTCCTGATGTCGCTCTGGCTCCAGTACGTCCACGGATACTCGCCGTTCGGCGCGGGCCTGCGGACACTGCCCGCCGCCGGCGCGATGCTCGCGGGGTCGCTGCTCTCGCCCCTGCTGATGGAGCGGTTCGGGGTGCGCGCCGTGATGGCCCTGGGGCTCGGCGGGCTGATCGCCGGGTTCCTGCTGCTGGCCCTGTCGGCGGAGCCCACCCCGTACGGCGTCGTCGCGGTCGTCTTCGTCGCGCTCGGCCTCGGCGACGGGCTCGCCATCGCGGCGGCCGCGTCCGTCCTGGTGTCGACGGTGCCCGCCGCGCGGGCCGGGCAGGCCGGTGCCGTGTCGGAGACGTCGTACGAACTCGGCATCGGCCTCGGTGTCGCCCTGCTCGGCTCGATCCACGGCTCCGTGTACGCCGCCCACATGGAGGGCCGGACGGCGCAGGCGCGGGAGTCCGTCGGCGGGGCCGTGGAGGCCGCGGACCGCCTGGGCGGCGCGGCGGGGGAACGGCTGATGGCCGCGGCGCGGGCGGCGTTCGAATCCGCGCTGACGACGACGGCGTACGTCAGTGCCGGGATCGTGACCGTCGTCGCGCTGCTCGTCGTGTGGCTGGTGCCGCGAGGGCTGCGGGCGAGCGGCGGACACTGAACCCGGGATTCCAGAGGCCGTCGGGAGTCCGGTCGCAGGGCCCTCCGCTCGACGACGTGTACCCCTTCACACGACCGCGGGCGCCCCCTCCAGCAGCCGCACGATCTCCCGCACCGCCGCCCGCCCCGCCCGGTTGGCGCCGATCGTGCTGGCCGAAGGGCCGTACCCGACCAGGTGCACCCGCGGGTCGGCCGCCGCGCGCGTGCCGTCCATGCGGATGCCGCCGCCCGGCTCGCGCAGCCGCAGCGGCGCCAGGTGCTCGATCGCCGCGCGGAAGCCGGTCGCCCACAGGATGACGTCGGCCTCGACGTGCCGCCCGTCGTCCCACTCGACGCCGGTCGGGGTGATCCGGTCGAACATCGGAAGGCGGTCGAGGACGCCGTCCTCGCGTGCCTTGCGCACCGCGTCGTTCACGGGAAGCCCGGTGACCGACACCACGCTCAGCGGCGGCAGGCCCTGCCGCACCCGCTCCTCGACCATCGCGACGGCGGACCGGCCCCGGTCCTCGTCGAAGGGTCCCTCGGCGAAGACGGGCGGCCGCCGCGTCACCCACCAGGTGTCGGCCGCGTACGGCGCGATCTCCATCAGGTGCTGGGTGCCGGACGCGCCGCCGCCCACGACGATCACCCGCTGACCGCGGAAGGCCTCCGGGCCCGGGTAGATCGCCGTGTGCAGCTGCCGGCCCCGGAAGGTGTCCTGCCCGGGATAGCGCGGCCAGAAGGGCCGGTCCCAGGTTCCGGTCGCGTTGATCAGGGCCCTGGCCGACCAGACGCCCGCCGAGGTCTCGACGAGGAGGCGCCCGTCCGTGCCCTCGCTGACGCGGTGGACGTCGACGGGACGCCGTACGCGCAGGTCGAACCGCAGCTCGTAGCGGTCGAAGTACTCCCCGATCACCTCCGAGGAGGGCCGGTCGGGGTCCGCGCCCGTCAGCTCCATGCCCGGCAGCGCGTGCATGCCGTGCACCTTGCCGTACGTCAGCGACGGCCACCGGAACTGCCACGCGCCGCCCGGCCGGGGCGCGTGGTCGAGGACGACGAAGTCCCGCTCCGGCTCGAACCCTCTGCGCCGCAGGTGGTAGGCGCTGGACAGACCAGCCTGACCAGCGCCTATCACCACGACGTCCACCTCGGTGACGCCCGCGTCTCGTACCCCGATGTCGTTCACGCTTCTACTAACTACGGCAGGAGCCGAGATCTTCCCCGCGCGCGAAGGCGTGCTCAGCGACTCCTGGCCACGAGACGTGCTCAGCGACCCCCGGCCACCAGGAGCGGCGCGCCGCCCGGAGCGGACGCGGGCCGCCCGTTCGCCGCCAGGACGCCGGTCAGCGGCGAGGCCGGGATGCGGGGCAGCAGCCCGCGCGCGGCGAGGTCGGGGAGCACGCCCTCGCCGAACCAGTACGCCTCCTCCAGATGCGGATAGTCGGAGAGCACGAAGTGCTCGATGCCGAGCGCGTGGTACTCCTCGATCCGGTCGGCCACCTCGGCGTGGCTGCCCACGAGGGCGGTGCCCGCGCCGCCGCGCACCAGACCGACGCCCGCCCACAGGTTGGGGGAGATCTCCAGGTCGTCGCGGGAGCCGCCGTGCAGCGCGAGCATGCGCTGCTGGCCGACCGACTCGCTGCGGCCGAGCGCCTCCTGGGCGGCGGCGACGGTGTCCGGGTCGAGGTCGTCGAGGAGCCGCGCCGCGGTGGCCCAGGCCTCGGCGGAGGAGTCCCGCGAGATGGTGTGCAGCCGGATCCCGAAGCGCACGGTGCGCCCCTCGGCCTCGGCGAGCCCCCGGATCCAGTCGATCTTCTTCTTCACCTGCTCGGGCGGCTCGCCCCAGGTGAGGTACACATCGCTGTGCCGGGCGGCGACGGGGCCCGCGGCCGCCGACGAACCGCCGAAGAAGATCTCCGGCAGCGGGTCCGGCGGCAGCGCGGTGAGCCCGCCGTCGATCCGGTAGTGCTCGCCCTCGAAGTCGTACGGGCGGCCGCTCCACACCCCGCGCACCACCGAGAGGAACTCGTCGGTGCGTGAGTAGCGGCGGTCGTGGTCCAAGTGGTCGCCGAAGCGCCGCTGTTCAGTGGAGTCCCCTCCTGTCACGACGTTCAGGAGCAGCCTGCCGCGGGTGATGCGCTGGTACGTCGCCGCCATCTGCGCCGCGAGGACCGGTGAGATCACCCCGGGCCGGAACGCCACCAGGAACTTGAGGCGCTCGGTGTGCTGGGCGAGCGCCACGGTGGTGAGCCAGGCGTCCTCGCACCAGGTGCCGGTCGGCGTGAGCACCGCCTCGAAGCCCAACTGTTCCGCGGCCTTGGCGATCTGGGCCAGATACTCGATGTCGGGGGCGCGCACGCCGCTGACCGGGGTGACGCGGGAGCGGGTGATGCCGCCGTCGGTGTAGGCGTGCCGGTCGACGAGGGTGCGGCCGTCGCCACCCGTCGGCAGGAACCAGTGGAGGTGCACGGTCATGCTCAGGACTCCTTGTACGTACGGGGCGCGGTGGTGGAGGGCGGCAGGGAGCCGTTGAACCGGGTGTCCGTGAAGTCGCCGAAGTCGATGCGGCGCGGGATCAGCTTGAGCGCGGCGAAGGCGTCGACGATCTGCTGTTGGGAGTCCACGACGTTCTTGTCGACGGCGACGAACACCCGAGTGCCGTTGGTGCGTTTGACGGCGTCGAGCGCCACCTCGTACGGAAGCCCTGTGTCCTTCGCCCAGACCTTCGCCCACGCCTCGGGGTGCTTGAAGACCCAGTCCTGGGCCTTGCGCAGCCGCTTCAGATAGTCGGCGACGGCCGCGGACTTCTTCTTGTCGTGGAGCGCGCCGGGCGCGGCCACCTGGAAGCCGAGCCCGTTGACGACGCCCTCGCCGTCGGTGAGCACCCGGGCCTTGCCGCCGCGCAGCACCTGCGAGGTGTACGGGTCCCACACCGCCCACGCGTCCACCTTGCCGGCGCTGAACGCCGCGAGCGCGTCGGCGGGCTGCAGATACTTGACGGAGACGTCCTTGAGCGTGAGCCCCGCCTTCTTGAGGGAGGCGAGCAGCTGATAGTGCGCCGACGAACCCTGCGCCACGGCCACCGACCTGCCCTTGAGGTCGGCGGTCTCGCGCAGCTCGGAGTCCTTGGGCACGGCGATCACCTCGCCGTGCGCGGTGCCGTGCGTCGCCGCGATCACGGAGATCTTCGAGCCCGCGCCCGCGGCGAACACCGGCGGGGTGTTGCCGACCGCGCCGACGTCGACGGCCTTGGCGTTCACGGCTTCGAGGAGCGGCGGACCGGACGTGAAGGTCGACCACTTGATCTTGTACGGGAGGTCGTCCAGCTCCCCGGCGGCACGCAGCACGGCCTCCGAACCGCCCTTCTGGTCACCGACGTTGAGGGTGAGCGACCCCTTTCCATCGGTGTTGCCGCCGCCGAGGCCCCCGCTGGAGGTGTGGGCGGAGGAAGCACCGGCGCAGGCGCTCAGCGTCAGGGCCAGGGGGAGGAGCAGGAGCGGGGCGAGATGCCGGGGTCGGCGTGCGCGCGGGGAGTATGGCGGGCGTGGCATGGGCGGGGGTCCGTTCTGGGAGGTCGTGGGGTGGGGGTG
>NZ_JNXT01000016.1 GCF_000716675.1 Streptomyces alboflavus | reverse complement strand
CCCTCAGCCCCCCGCCCCCCGCCATCACCGCCGACGGCGCCTACGCGGCGCGGCTCGCGCACCGCGGTGGGTGCTGGTTTCCGGAGCGGTGGACGCTGGACACCGCCGAGCCGTACGCGGTGCCGCTGCCCGCGCATCAGCCCGAGGAGCCCGGTACGCGGGTGCTGCCGATGGCCGACGGGCGGGTGCTCGTCCACCGGCGCGCGGCCGGGCGGCACCTCTTCTCCCTGCTGTACCCCACCGGGCCGAGCACCGGCGAAGTTCCGCTCGGCGGCGTCGAGTGCGAAGGCGCCGACCTGACCCTGCTGCCGCCCGCCCCGCGCGGCGCCTACGCCTACGCCCTCGCCGTCGGCGCCCGCTCCACCGCCGTCTGGATGGTCGCGGGCGGCTCCTTCGGGCCCGAGCACCTCGCCGAGATCCCCGGCCGCTGCACCGGCGGCGTCTGGCTCGACCGCACCAACCGCATGCTGGCCCTCGACCGCGATCTCGACGGCCCCACCAAGACCGTGGCCGTCGACCTGGAGCGGGGCGGCGAGGTCACCCCGCTGCTCCAGATCGCCGCCGACAGCGACGACCGGCTGCTCCTCGCCGACGCCGACAGCGGGCTGCTCCTCATCCGCTCCGACGCGCCCGGTGAAACCCGCCTCGGCTGGGGCGTGTTGGGCAGCACGCGGCCCGTGCGCTTCCCCGAATGCCTGCGGATGCCCGGGCGGGCCGTGACGCCGTTCGCGATCCAGCCCGGGCAGGTGCTCATGCCGGAGAGCTGCACCGTGGCCCTCCGGGTGGACGACGGGTCCGGCAACTCCTCGCCCCGGCTCTGCGGTTGGCGGCCCTCCGAGCGACGGGTTCACCAACTCGCCGCTCCCGAAGGATGGTTGTCCGGCGCCGGGCGGTGCACCCGGGACGGCGTCCTGGAGTTGCCCTACGTCACGGGGACCGTGCCCTGCGGGATGGCCCGGGTCGAGGTGCCCTCACCGGCGCCCGGTCCCGGGCCGGGGAGTGAGGCGTCCGGGCAGGTCACCGGGGTGGTCGGGGGTGCGCGGGTGGCTCGGCCCGTGCCGTTGCAGCAGGCGCCTCTCGGGGGGCGGGGGGTGGGCGGTTAGACTCGCCCGGCTGTACGAACGATCTTTGCTACGGGGTGAGTTTGTTGAAGACCGAGAATGTGGCTGTCGAGCCGCGGCAGCAGGGTGTGGTGGATCCTCGGGAGGGGGTTTCGCTCTCCGGAGGCGCGGAGGTCGTCGGTGCCGGGCGGCATCGGGGGCCGGTGTCCGAGCATGACGAGGAGGCGGCGCCTCGGGGGCGGCATCGGCGGGAGGGCTGAGGCCGGTTCCCTGCCGGGGCCCCCCAATCCCACCCCTTCCCGAAACTGGGGCTCCGCCCCAGACCCCGCTCCTCAATCGCCGGAGGGGCTATAACTTTCGCCGCTGCGGCAAGGTTTTAGCCCGTCCGGCGATTGAGGACGAGGCGCGAAGCGCCGATCAGCGGGGTCCAGGGGCGCAGCCCCGGTTTCGGGAAAGGGGCGGGACTGGGGCGCACCGCGAGGCCCCCCTACCCCCTCCGCAACCCCAACACCTCCGCCGCCCCGAACGTCTCCCCCTCCGGCCGGGAGGCGAAGTACGGCGAGACCAGCTCGTCCAGCTCGGCGAAGGTGAACACGCCGTCCGCGGAGTCGAACTGCGCGGCGACCCGCGGCCGTTCGACGACGGCGACCATCCCGCCGTGGACGACGAGCACCTGCCCATTGACCCGCCGCGAAGCGGGCGAAGCCAGATACCCGACCAGCGGAGCGACATGCTCCGGCGCCAACGGATCCAGCTCCCCCGCACCGGGCTCGGCGAACCCGGCGAAGACGTCGGACGTCATCCGGGTCCGCGCCCGCGGACAGATGGCGTTGGCGGTGACGCCGTACTTGGCGAGGGCCAGGGCCGTGGAGGTGGTGAGCCCCACGATCCCGCCCTTGGCGGCCGCGTAGTTGGGCTGCCCGGCGGACCCGGCGAGGAACGCCTCGGAGGAGGTGTTGACGATGCGCCCGTACACGGGCCCGCCCGCCTCCTTGGAGCGCTCGCGCCAGTGCGCGGAGGCGAACCGAATGGTGTTGAAGTGACCCTTGAGGTGGACGCGGATCACCGAGTCCCACTCGTCCTCCGTCATGGAGAAGATCATCCGGTCCCGCAGGATGCCCGCGTTGTTGACCAGGACGTCGAGCTTGCCGTAGGTGTCGACGGCCGCCTCGACGAGGGCGCGGGCCTGCTGGAGGTCGGCGACGTCCCCGGTGTGGGCCACGGCCTTCCCGCCGGCCTCCCTGATCTCGGCCGCGACCTCCTCCGCGGGCGCGGCCGACGCCTCGCCGGAGCCGTCACGGCCCGGCTGCCCGAAGTCGTTGACGACGACGCTCGCGCCGAGCCGGGCGAGCTCCAGCGCCTCGGCCCGGCCGAGCCCGCGGCCCGCCCCGGTGACGACGGCGGCGAGACCTTCAAGTGGCAGTGACATACGGGTACGTACTCCTCTCACCTGGCTCCGGCCGCGCACGGCCCTCGTCTCAGATCTCGATGCAGGTGCGGAGCGCGACACCGGACCGCATCTGCTCCAGCGCCTCGTTGATCTCGGTCAGGCGCACCCGGTGGGTGATCATTCCCTCCAGGTCGACCCGCCCCGCGCGCCACAGGGCGATGGCCCGCTCGTACGAACGGAGCACGTCCCCGCCGCCGTACAGCGAAGGCAGGATCCGCTTCTCGTCGAAGAACAGCTCGAACATGTTGAACTGCACCTGGTCGTCCATGGCGCCCGCGCCGACGACGCAGAGCGTGCCGCCGCGCCGCGTCATCTCGTACGCGGTGCGGGTCGTCGCGGACTTGCCGACGACCTCGAAGACGTAGTCGAAGCCCTCGCCCTCGGTCACGCGCTGGCGGGCGTCGGACAGCTCGTCGGGGGCGACGGCCTGCGTCGCGCCGAAGCGGAGCGCGGCCTCGCGCCGGGACGCCACCGGGTCGACGGCGACGATCTCCGCGGCGCCCTTGATCCTGGCGCCCTGGATCGCGGAGACGCCGACGCCGCCGCAGCCGATGACGGCGACGGACGAACCGGGCGCCACCTCGGCGGTGTTGATGGCGGCGCCGAGCCCCGTCGTCACGCCGCAGCCGATGAGCGCGGCGATGTCGAAGGGCACGTCGTCGGGTATCGGCACGGCGCAGGACGCGTCGACGACGATCTCCTCGGCGAAGGTGCCCGTGCCCGCGAACCCGAAGAGGTCCGAACTGTCGCCGGAGCGACGGAAGTTGGGGGTGCCCGCGTTCATGAAGCCGGCCAGGCACAGCTGGGTCTGGCCGCGGCGGCACGCCGGGCACTGCCCGCACGCCGGGAGCCAGCACACCAGGACCCGGTCGCCCGGCTTGACGTTGGCGACGCCGTCGCCGACCTCCAGGATCTCGCCGGCGCCCTCGTGGCCGGGGACGAACGGCGCGGGCTGCGGCAGCACGCCGTTCATCGCGGACACGTCGGAGTGGCACAGGCCGGTGGCCCGCACCCGGATCCTGGCCTTGCCCGGGCCGAAGCCCACCGCCTCGACGTCGTCGAGCACATCGAGCTTGTCCTGGCCTGTCTCGTGCAGTACGGCTGCGCGCATGGCTGTGCGGCTCCTCTCATCCCGGCGGTACATGACCGGCGGTACGTGACGTCAGTTCGGCCCCGTCAGTTCAGCTCCGTACGTCGATGGCCCTGCTCCACCCGTCAGTTCAGCTCCACCACCGTGTCCGTGAGGACCGGCGCGTCCTGGCGCTCCACGGCCGTGACGGCGACCCGCACCCGGTCCTTCGACTCCCACATGCCGACGCGCAGCGTCTCGCCGGGCAGGACGATCCCGGCGAAGCGCGTGCGGTAGGCCCGCACCCGGGTGACGTCGCCGCCGAGGACGGTGTCGACGACGGCCTTGAGCGTCATGCCGTACGTGCACAGACCGTGCAGGATCGGCCGTTCGAAACCGGCGAGCCCCGCGAACTCCGGGTCGGCGTGCAGCGGGTTCCAGTCGCCGGACAGGCGGTAGAGCAGGGCCTGGTCGGGGCGGACAGGGCGCAGGGCGGTGTGGTCGCAGGGGCCCTCCGGCACCTCGGGGCTCCCGGACGGGCCGCGTTCGCCGCCGAACCCGCCCTCGCCGCGCACGAAGATCTGCGCGTCGCTGGTCCACAGCGGGCCCTCGTCGTCGGCGGCCTCGGAGCGCAGCACGAGGACGGCCGCCTTGCCCTTGTCGTAGACGGCGGCGACCTTGGAGCTCGTGGTCGCCCGGCCCTTGACGGGGATCGGGCGGTGCAGTTCGACGCTCTGGCCCCCGTGCAGCACCGCGGTGAGGTCCACGTCGATGCCGGGTGCGGCGAGGCCGCCCATCATGCCCATGCCCGCGCCCGCGACGGTGGCGAAGCTGGGCAGGACGTGCAGGCGGGACTCCAGGGTGTAGCGGAGTTCACCGGCGTCGGTCGCGGGGTCGGCGAGGTCCGGGTTGGCGCCCGCGCCGAGGCCCAGGTGGTAGAGCTGGATGTCCTTGTGGTCCCAGGTGATCTCGGCGCTGCGGGGCTTGGCGGCCAGGGCCTCTGCGGCATCGATGGGCATGGGGTGGCGGCTCCTCGCGGCTTGCGGACGGCGGTCCTGCGGTGCGGGGTAGGGGGTGCCGGTGGAAGACCTCGGTGCGTCCGTCCGCACCGTCGGCCGCACCGAGGTCGTCTGCGGCGGCCAGGGCGTCCCGGTCGCCGGTCCACTGGCCCACCGGTCGTTCTAGAACGCGTTCTAGGCCGATGGCCCCATGTATAGCCCAGCGCCCCACGGTTGGGAAGGGTCCTGACGTCACGTCAGATTCGCGGGGCGCGGCACGTCCGGGGCCGCCATCGGTGACATTTGTCCCGGCCGACTCGGTACGGACCTCACTGCCGCCGCGGCGCCCCCGCTCCGTACTGTCGAGGGCAGGGACCGCGGGGGACGCGGCCCCTGCCGAACGGGGAGCGAGACATGTCCTGGAAGCACAGGGTGACCTGCCGGATGCACGGCCTGCGGGCGCGGCGGGCCGACTGGCGGAAGCAGAAGGCCGACTGGCGGGAACGCAAGCGGGCCGGCGAGGAGGACGCCCTCGTGCAGTCGGGGCCGCCCAACGGCTTCGCGCTGCTTCCGTGGCTCCTGATGGGCCTCGGCGCGTTCTCGCACCTGCTCCAGGGCAAGACGCCGAACCCGTGGATCGGCGGCATCGGCCTGTTCGTCTTCAACTCCCTCTACATCGGCGTGGCCTTCCGCGCCTTCGACAAGCGGGCCAGGGAGTCGCGCGCCACCCTGGTCGCGCTGCTGGTGATGGGCGCGCTCACCGTGGGCCTCGCGGCCGGGTACGGCGGCAACTGGCTGATGTACTTCCCGCTGTTCGGCCTGGCCGTGGGCGCCGTCGTGCGGGGCCGCCACCTCGGCCCCGTGGCCCTCGCCCTGAGCGCGCTCGCGGGCACCGTCGCCGGGCTCCGGGAGGGCTGGGACGGCATCAACATCGCGTACGGCACGTTCCTGTCCACGATGGTCACGGCCGCGATCCTGTCCCTCTCCGAGGCGGTACGCGACCTGCGCGCCGCCCGTGAGGAACTGGCGCGGCGGGCCGTGGCCGAGGAGCGGCTGCGCTTCTCGCGCGACCTGCACGACCTGCTCGGCCACACCCTCTCGCTGATCGTCGTGAAGTCGGAGGCCGCGCGCCGCCTCGCCCCGCGCAGCATGGACGCGGCCCTGGCGCAGATCACCGACATCGAGTCCGTCGGCCGCCAGGCCCTCACCGAGATCCGCGAGGCCGTCACCGGGTACCGGGACGCGGCGCTCGCCGCCGAGCTGGACCGGGCCCGCGAGCTGCTCGACGCGGCCGGTGTCGAGGCGGTCGTACGGCAGTCGGGGCCGCCGCTCGGCCCCCGGTCGGAGGCGCTGCTCGGCTGGGTGGTGCGGGAGGCGGCCACCAACGTCGTACGGCACGCGCGGGCGGGCCGGTGCGAGATCGAGGTCGCCGCGACCTCCGAACAGACCCGTCTGACGATCACGGACGACGGCCGCGGCGTAGGCTCGACCACGCCCGGCAGCGGGCTGAAGGGCCTGGCCGAGCGGATCACGGCGGCGGGCGGCGCACTGGAGTCGGGGCCCGAGCCGCGCGGCGGCTTCCGGGTCACGGCGGTGCTGCCGCTCGCCGAGGACCGCGACACCGGCGCCCCCACCCACGTCACCGATGCGGCGCCCGCGCGGGCGGACGCCCACGAGGAGCGCGTTCGATGATCAGAGTCCTGCTCGCCGAGGACCAGGGCATGATGCGCGGCGCACTGGCCCTGCTGCTCGGGATGGAGGAGGACATCGAGGTCGTGGCGCAGGTCGCCGCGGGCGACGACATCGTGCACACCGCGCTCACCTCGCGGCCCGACGTGGCCCTGCTCGACATCGAGCTGCCCGGCCGCAGCGGGCTCGACGCGGCGGCGGACCTGCGCGAGGAGTGCCCCGACTGCCGGGTCCTCATTCTCACGACCTTCGGCAGGCCCGGGTATCTGCGGCGGGCGATGGACGCGGGCGCCGCGGGGTTCCTCGTCAAGGACGGGCCCGTGGAGGAGCTGGCCGAGGCGATTCGCGCCGTGCTGCGCGGGGAGGTCGTGGTCGATCCGGCGCTGGCCGCTGCCGCGCTCGGGGCCGGGCCCAATCCGTTGACGGCGCGGGAGGTCGAGGTGCTCGGCGCCTCCGTCGACGGGGCCACGGTCGCCGACATCTCCGCGGCGCTGCACTTGTCGGAGTCGACGGTGCGGAACTATCTGTCTGCGGCGATCGGTAAGACGGGGACCCGGAATCGGATGGAGGCGGTTCGGGTCGCCCGGCGGGAAGGGTGGTTGTAGGGCGCTGTGGGTGTCGGCTCGCCGTGGGGCGGGGTTGCCCTCCCAGGGGCTGCGCCCCCGGACCCCCGCTGATCGGCGCTCCGCGCCTCGTCCTCAATCGCCGGACGGGCTTAGATTGCCTGCGCTTTCCGCTGCTTCGGCATCCACACCAGCACCAGCACCACCGCCGCCGTCAGGATCACCGCTCCCCACAGGAACGCCTGGGCGTAGCCCTCGGCCAGGGCGTGGGTGCCGGGGCGGTCGCCGGTGCGGGACGCGGCGATCGTGGAGAGGACCGCGAGGCCCAGGGAGCCGCCCATGGTGCGGGAGGTGTTGATGAGTCCGGCGACCAGGCCCGCGTCGCCGGGGTCGGCGCCGCTCGTGGCGAGGGAGGCGAGGGGGGTTCCGGCGAGTCCGGCGCCGAGCATCATGAGGATGCCGGGCAGCATGATCGAGGTGACGTAGGCCCCGTCGGCGTCGAGGGCCCGCCACTGCCAGAGGAAGCCCACGGCGGCGACGAGGACGCCGATGACGGTGACGCCGCGGGCGCCCATGACGCGCATCAGGCGGGGGGCGACCTTGGAGCCGACGACGATGCTGACGGAGCTGGGGATGAGGGCGAGCCCTGCCTCCAGCGGGGTGTAGCCGAGCACGTTCTGGGCGTACAGGGTCATGAAGAACCACATCGCGAACATGCCCATGCCGCAGACGAACATCGTGGCGTTGGCGGCCGACACGGACCGCACACGGAAAAGACCGAGCGGCATCAGCGGCGCCTTGGCGCGCGCCTCGACGGCGAGGAAGGCCCCGATCAGGGCGAGCCCGACGGCCAGCGGCACCAGGGTGGCGGCGGCGGTCCAGCCCTCCACCTCGGTCTGCACGATGCCGTACGCGAGGGTGGCGATGCCGCCGGTCACCAGGACGGCGCCCGGCAGGTCGAGGCGGCGCGCGCCACTGGCCCGGCTCTCGCTGATCCAGCGCACCGCGGCCGCGAGGACGAGGACGCCGACGGGCACGTTGACGAGCAGCGTCCACCGCCAGGACAGGCCGTCGGTGAGGACGCCGCCGACGAGTCCGCCCGCGGCGCCGCCGCCCGCGCCGACCGCGGACCAGGTGGCGATGGCCCGCACCCGGGCGGGCCCCTCCGGCACGGCGGAGGTGAGGATCGTCAGCGTCGAGGGGGCGAGCACGGCGGCGCCGAGCCCCTGCACGGCCCGCGCGAGCAGCAGTTGCCAGCCCTCCTGGGCGAGCCCGCCCGCGAGCGAGGCCAGCGTGAAGAGCCCGAGGCCCACCAGGAACATCCGCTTGCGCCCGAAGAGGTCCCCGGCCCGCCCGCCGAGCAGCATGAACCCGGCGAACGCGATGGAGTACGCGTTCACGACCCACTGCAACCCCGTTGCGCTCAGGCCGAGATCGGTCCGCATCGACGGCAGCGCCACGTTCACGACGGACACGTCGAGGACGACGAGGAACTGTCCGGCGCACGCGGCGGCCACGACGAGCCAGGTGGGCGGAGTGGGGCGACCCGATATGCGGGAGGTCGGGGTGTCGGCGGGGGTCTGGAGCATGGCCCCCATGCTGACAGGAGGGCGTGTGGCCCGTACATCGGAAATAGGGGGCAGGGGGCCTGGGCCGGGAGTCCTAGGTCCTTGCGCGGGGCGGCGGACGCGGGGCGGCCGCAGCGGTCGCGGCCACCACCGCGTGAGCAGTCTCACCCCGGGCGTTACGGCCGCGGTCGCGTCAGGAGCGTCACCACCGCCGCCCCGCCGAGGCCGACGTTGTGCGCGAGCGCCACCCGCGCCCCGTCGACCTGGCGCGGTCCCGCCTCGCCGCGCAACTGCCAGCTGAGTTCGGTGGCCTGGGCGAGGCCGGTGGCGCCGAGGGGGTGGCCCTTGGAGATGAGGCCGCCGGAGGGGTTCACCACCCAGCGGCCGCCGTACGTCGTCGCGCCGGACTCCACGAGTTTGCCGGACTCGCCCTCCTCGCACAGGCCGAGGGCCTCGTAGGTGAGGAGTTCGTTGACGGAGAAGCAGTCGTGCAGCTCGATGACGTCGAGGTCGTCGGGGCCGAGCCCGGAGGTCTCGTAGACCTGGCGGGCGGCCGCGCGGGACATGGGGGTGCCGACGACGTCGAGGCAGCTGCCGGAGGCGAAGGACTCTTCGGTGTCGGTCGTCATGGCCTGGGCCGTGATCTCGACGGCCCGGTCCCCGAGGCCGTGCCGGTCCACGAACGCCTCGGAGGCCACGACCACGGCGGCCGCGCCGTCCGACGTCGGGGAGCACTGGAGCTTGGTGAGGGGCGCGTGCACGGTCCGGGCGGCGAGGATCTCCTCGGGTGTGTACGGGTCCTGGAACTGGGCGTTGGGGTTGTCCGTGGAGTGCTGGTGGTTCTTCGCCGCGACCGCCGCGAGCTGCGCGGGGGTCGTGCCGTAGCGCTCCATGTGCTCGCGGGCCGCGTTGGCGAAGAGCTGTGCGGTGGGCGGTGTCGCCTCGAAGCCGTGCCGGTCCGCCATGATCTTGTAGTGCCGGGCCACCGGGGATGTCGCGAATTCGCCGTCGCTGCCGCCGCCCAGCGAGCCGCGCCTCATCTTCTCGAAGCCGAGCGCCAGCACGCATTCGCTCTGTCCGCCCACCACGAACTGCCGGGCCATCATCAGGGCCGTGGAGCCCGTGGCGCAGTTGTTGTTGACGTTGTAGACGGGCACTCCGGTCAGGCCGAGTCCGTACGCCGCCCGCTGGCCCGCCGTCGATGCCTGATAGCAGTATCCGGCGACGACCTGCTCCACCTGTCCGTAGGCGATCCGGGCGTCGGCGAGCGCGGCGGTGCCCGCCTCCTTCGCCATGTCCCAGTACTGCCAGTCGCGGGTCTCGGGCTTCTCGAACTTCGTCATGCCGACACCGACGAGGTAGCTCTTCACCGCTGGGGCTCCTTCCGAGAGCGGGCGGCAAGACTAGAACACGTTTCACTTCACTGGAAGGGCGGCGGCGTCGGCCGCGTACAGAACCGGTCAATGGCGGGTCAAGACTTCCCTTGCTTCGACGTCCGCCGGAATAGTCGCCCAGGGATACAGGTTCATCCTGCATATACCTGCGGGTGTCCCACCCCTCCCCCCGCCCGCCCCCACTCTTCCTGCCGGAGGCCGCACGCCCATGTCCCACGCGACGACCCACCCCCGCGGTGACCGCGCAACGCGCGGCACCGGCGGCGTCGTCCCCGTCCTCGCCTTCGCGGGCATCGTCGTCGCCGTCATGCAGACGCTGCTCGTCCCCGTCATCAAGGACCTGCCGACGCTGCTCGGCACCGAACCCTCCAACGCCACCTGGGTCATGACCTCGACCCTGCTCGCGGGCGCCGTCTCCACGCCGATCATGGGCCGCCTCGGCGACCTCTTCGGCAAGCGCCGGATGCTGCTCACCAGCCTCGCCGTGATGGTCGTCGGCTCCCTGGTCTGCGCGTTCACCGACGACCTGCTCGTGATGATCGTCGGCCGTGCCCTGCAGGGCTTCGCGATGGGCGCGATACCGCTGGGCATCGGCCTGATGCGCGACGAGCTGCCGCGCGAGAAGCTCGGCTCCGCGATGGCCCTGATGAGCTCGTCCATCGGCGTCGGCGGCGGCCTCGCCCTGCCCGCGGCCGCCCTCGTCGCCCAGCACACCGACTGGCACGCGCTGTTCTTCGGGGCCGCGGGCCTCGGCGTCCTCGCGATGCTCCTCATCTTCTTCCTGGTGCCGGAGAGCCCGCTGCGGGCCGAGGGCACCTTCGACGTGGCCGGCGCCCTCGGTCTGTCCGCGGGCCTCGTGCTCTTCCTGCTGCCGATCACCAAGGGCAGTGACTGGGGCTGGAGTTCGGGCCTGACCCTCGGGCTCTTCGGGGCCTCGGCCGCCGTCCTGCTCCTGTGGGGCGTGATGGAACTGCGCCTGAAGGCACCGCTGGTGGACCTGCGCACCACCGCCCGGCGCGAGGTGCTGCTCACCAACCTCGCCTCGATCATGGTCGGTGTCGCCTTCTACGCCATCTCGCTCGTCCTGCCCCAGCTCCTCCAACTGCCCACGTCCACCGGGTACGGCCTCGGCCAGTCCATGGTCGTCGCGGGTCTGTGCGTGGCGCCGCTCGGCCTGACGATGATGTTCACCGCGCCCGTGTACGCGCGCCTCTCGGCGAAGTACGGCCCGAAGATCACGCTGATCCTCGGCCTGCTGATCATCGCGATCGGCTACGGCGCGGGCCTCGGCCTGATGAGCGCCGCCTGGCAGACCATCGTCATCTCAGTGATCGTCGGCGCGGGCATCGGCCTCGCCTACTCCTCGCTGCCCGCCCTGATCATCGGCGCCGTCGACCCCTCCGAGACGGGCGCGGCCAACGGCCTCAACACCCTGATGCGGTCCATCGGCACCTCGGTGTCGAGCGCCGTCATCGGCATGGTGCTCGCCAACACCGCGACCCACGCGGGAGGCGTCGACGTACCCACCATGGAGGGCTTCCGCACCTCCTTCCTCATCGCCACCGGCGCCGTCGCCATCGGCCTGCTGCTCGCCCTGTTCCTGCCCGGCCGCGGGCGCGCGCCCGCCGAGGCCAAGCCGCAACTGCGGGCCAGCAGCGAGGAGGACGCGGCCATCGAGAACGCCGAGCGGGCCGTGCGGGCCCTCGGCGGCTTCCAGGGCCGGGTACTCGCCGCCTCCGGCGCGCCGGTGCCGCGGGCGAAGGTCACGCTGATCGACCAGCGGGGCAAGCAGGCGGGCGCGGCGCTGACGGACGGCGAGGGGCGCTACGCCCTGCGGGTCCCGGGCGACGGGCCCTACGTCCTCGCCGCGACGGCCGCGGGGCACGCGCCGCACGCCGCGTCCGCCGCCCACCCCGGCGGGGAGCGTCCGGTGGAGGTCGACCTGGCTCTGCCGGGCGAGAGCGAGGTCCTGGCCTGAGGCCTCCGTAGGTCTCCGTGGGCCTCCGTCCGGGGCTCCCCACCGGCGGCCGACCGCCGCCGCACGGACCACCACACCCCCGTCAACCCCCATGACGGGGGTGTGGTGCACGATGGGGCGCCCCACATGTCCGTACGCGGGCGCCCCGCGCGTCCGCACGCGCGGGGCCCGTTCACCACGCGCACCCCGCGGGCCTCCACACGCCCGCCCCGAGGAGGAACCCATGGCCGTCGAGCCCGGTCCCGACGTTCTCGACGCCTTCGAGGCCGCGAAGGGCTTCATGCCCGTGAAGGAAGGCCTCGCCCTGTACGCGGCGGCCGCCGAGGCCACGGCGCTCGGCCTTCCCCTCCTCGAGGTCGGCACGTACTGCGGCCGCTCCACGATCCTGCTCGCGGACGCGGCCCGCGCCGCCGGTGTGAGCGTGATCACCGTCGACCACCACCGGGGCAGCGAGGAGCAGCAGCCCGGCTGGGACTACCACGACCCGGCGACGGTCGACCCGGAGCTCGGCCGCATGGACACGCTGCCGACGTTCCGCAGGACCCTGCACCGGGCCGGTCTCGAAGACCACGTCATCGCCGTGGTGGGCCGTTCCCCGCAGGTCGCGGCGGTGTGGCGGACGCCGGTCGGGCTCGTCTTCATCGACGGCGGCCACACCGACGAGCACGCCAACGCGGACTACGAGGGGTGGGCGCCGCACGTCGCGGAGGGCGGTCTTCTCGTCATCCACGACGTGTTCCCCGACCCGGTGGACGAGTGGACCGGACAGGCCCCGTACCGGATCTACCTCCGGGCCCTGGAATCCGGGGCATTCACGGAAGTATCGGCCACGGACTCGCTCCGCGTCCTGCGCCGAACCGGCGCGGGCTCCCTGCGGCGGGACTAGGCTCGCTCCCGTGTCGTACGTAGGTCCGGACAGTCATCCACCGCGCCCGCCCCGCCGCTTCCGCGGTGGCCGCCCGCTCGCGGTCGCCCTCGCCGTGCTCGTGCCCGGCGCCCTCGCCGGGTATCTCCTCATGGACACCGCGAGCGACTCCGACGACGGCAAACCGGCCAGAACGCTGCCGTCCGCGAGCCGCTCGGAGCAGGGCTCGCCCTCGAAGCCGAGCGGGGACACGACGAAGTCCCCGAAGCCCGACAAGCCGTCGAAGCCCTCGAAGCCCTCGAAGTCCTCCAAGCCCGGCGCCGACCCCGAGCCGTCCGGCCGCCCCGCCGGAGGCCGTCCCGCCGCGTCCGGCCCCCTCAAGGGCAAGGTCGTCGTGGTGGACCCCGGGCACAACCCGGGGAACTTCAAGCACACCGCCGAGATCAACCGGCAGGTGAACATCGGCACGAACTCCAAGGAGTGCGACACCACGGGCACGTCCACCAACCGCGGTTACACGGAAGCCCGGTTCACCCTGGACCTCGCCCACCGCCTGCGCGACCTGCTGCACCGGCAGGGTGCCACGGTCCGCTTCACGCACGACGCCGACCGCGCCTTCGGGCCCTGCGTGGACGAGCGCGCCCGGATCGGCAACGAGGCCCGCGCGGACGCCGTGGTGTCCCTGCACGCGGACGGCTCGGCCGTCGGCAACCGCGGCTTCCACGTCATCCTGCCCGCGAAGGTGCGCGGCGGCGCCGCGGACACCACCGCGATCGTCGGACCGTCCCGCGACCTGGGCGAGCGCATCGCGGGCAAGTTCCTGAACGCCACCAAGAGCGCCCCCTCCAACTACGTCGGCGACGGCACCGGCCTCGACGTCCGCGGTGACCTCGGCGGCCTCAACCTGTCGAAGGTGCCGAAGGTGTTCATCGAGTGCGGCAACATGCGCGACCCGAAGGACGAGGCCCTGCTGACGAGCGGCGTCTGGCGGCAGAAGGCGGCCCAGGGTCTCTCCGACGGCATCGAGAGCTTCCTGCGCGGGTAGACACAGGCGGGTGCCGGGCGCGATTCCGGTGCCTGAGGGGGCTGATTCCGGGCTATCGCCCCATGTCGTGATGTGTTCGACGCCGTCTCGTCACGGGACGGCAACCGGCAGATCTTCACTGAGTGACGATCTTTATCCCAAGCAGACACCCCGGCTGACCGGAGGATAGTGTCCTCCCTACGATGAGGGGCCACCCCCGCGCTTCGCCCACCGCGACACGACCGCGATCACAGCGACAGCGACGCCTCTACCGACGAGACGACTGACGAAGGACCTGAAGTGAATTTCCGCTCCCTCACTCGAGGCGACGGCGTGGTGATCGGAGCAGCGGTGTTGCTCTTCATCGCCTCGTTCCTCGACACCTTTGACTCCGACGGCGGCGACAGCGACAAGCTGCCGATCGCCTGGGACAACGGCAACCTGCTGATGAGCGTGTACCTGCTCGGCGTCATCGGCGCCGCGCTCATCATCGTGGGCCGCGGCATGGGACAGCGCAAGGTCATCGGCCTCGAGCTGGGACAGGTCGGCATCGTCTTCACCATCGCCGCCGCCTGGAGCTCGCTCGGCTCGATCTTCGACGTGGACCAGTCCTTCGGCTTCCTCTTCGAGAGCAGCGCCTTCGGCGGCGGTGGCGGCGAAGGCCCGGACGCGGGCATGGGCCTGATCCTCGGCCTGATCGCCGCGCTCATCCTGGCCGCCGCCGCGGTCGCCACGAACATCGTCCCCGCCCTCAAGGCCCCCCTCGCGGGTGGCGGCGGCCCCAAGCCCCCGCAGCCCTACGGCGGCCAGCCGCAGGGTGGCTACGGCTACCCGGGCGCGCAGGGCGCTCAGCCGGGCCAGCCCGGTCAGCCCTACGGCGCCCAGCCCGCCGCCCCGGCGCAGCCCTACGGCGGTCAGCCGCAGGGTGGCGGCCAGACGCCGCCGCCCGCCCAGGCGCAGCAGGCCGGCGCCCCGGCCGGGGACTTCTCGCCGTTCTGGTTCGCCGTGCCGGTGCCGCGTCCGCTGTACGCCGAGGACGGTTCGCCGACCCCGATCGCGGAACTGGCCCCCGGTACCTGGTACTTGGCCGTGGAGCAGCGCGGCCAGAGCCTGGTGGCGCAGACGCAGGACGGCCGTCGTGGCGTCCTGCAGGACACCACGGGCATCCAGCGCGGCTGAGCCCACGCGCTCGCGCGCACCCGCAGCACCTCAGCGGCCCCTCGCCCTTCCGGGCGGGGGGCCGTTGCCGTACAGTCCGGCGGCAACGCGCATCTGACTGAACGTCAGTTCCGTACGTACCGAGGAGGGCGCATGCGGCTCGGTCTTGCACTCGGCTACTGGGGGCGCGGGCCCGACCCCGATCGGCTGGCGCTCGCTCAGGAGGCCGAGCGGCTCGGCTACGACTCGGTGTGGACGGCGGAGGCCTGGGGGTCGGACGCGTTCACGCCGCTGACGTGGATCGCCGCGCACACCTCGCGCATCCGGCTCGGGACGGCCGTGGCACAGATGGCAGCCCGCTCCCCCACCACGACCGCCATGCACGCCCTCACCCTGGACCACCTCTCCGGGGGCCGGATGCTGCTCGGGCTCGGGCTCTCCGGGCCGCAGGTCGTGGAGGGCTGGTACGGGCGGCCGTTCCCGAAGTCGCCGCTCACCGCGACGCGGGAGTACGTCGATGTCGTACGGCAGGTGCTGCGGCGGGAGTCCCCCGTGGCCCTTGACGGGCGGTTCCACCCTCTCCCGTATCCCGGCGAGGACGGCACCGGACTCGGCAAGCCGCTGAAGTCGATCACCCATCCCCTGCGCGCCGACCTGCCCGTGCTGCTCGGCGCCGAAGGCCCCAAGAACATCGCGCAGACCGCGCGGATCGCGGACGGCTGGCTGCCCCTGTACTGGTCGCCGACGCGCACGGACGTGTACGAGGCGTCGCTCGGCGAAGGCCTCCGGGAGGGGTTCATGGTGGCGCCGCTGGTGCGGGCCACGGTGTGCGACGACGTGGGCGAGGGACTGCTGCCGGTCAAGGCCATGCTCGGCTTCTACATCGGCGGCATGGGGCACGCGGCCCGTAACTTCCACGCCGATCTGATGGGGCGGATGGGGTACGAGGAGGAGGCGCGGCGGGTGCAGGAGCTGTTCCTGGCCGGGCGGCGCGAGGAGGCGGTGCTCGCCGTGCCGGACGCGTTCGCCGACGAGATCTCGCTGGTGGGGCCGCGCGGGCGGATCGCCGAACGGCTCCAGGCGTGGCGCAAGGGCCCGGTGACGGACCTCCTCGTACTCACCACCGACCCGCACACCCTGCGCACCCTGGCCGACCTCAACGCGTGACCGCTCCCACGCACCCTCAGCGGAAGATCGCCACCGCGTCCAGCGTCAGCTCGCCCGCGTCCCGGTTCCAGGTGCGGACCTTGCCCAGGCAGCGGGCCTGGAACTCGCCGCTGAAGTAGTCGTCCTCGTTGAGGAACTCCTGGCGGATGCCGTCGGCGGCGCAGGTGATGCGGACGTGGGCGGGTGGGACGCCGTTGCCGTAGCGGGCGCGCAGGACGACCTCGTCGCCGCCGACGCGGCGGGCGGTGAAGCGGCCGGTGACGGAGACGAACTCCGACATGACGGCGCTCAGCGGCACCCGCTCGTCGTCGCTGTCGCGCAGGGCGTCGGCCAGGGAGCGGTTGGGGACGAGCAGGCCGGTGGTGAGGTCGGCGTGGACGACGGCGTCCTCGCGGCGCATGGTGTCCATGAGCAGGCCGATGACGGTGATCGGGGTGTTCTGCTGGACGTAGGTGGTGAAGCGCTCCTTCGTCACGTCCCGCCGGGCCTTCGCGCCCGCCGCGCCGGTGACCTTCGCCCAGAGGCCGAAGCCGGACGTCACATTCGTGCGGTCGGCCACCTCCTGCTCCAGGGCCGCCGAGAAGCCGCCCGTCTGGTAGAGGTCCATGACGCGCTGCTCGTGCAGGTAGAAGCACATGCCGTGGAAGGTGCGGCGGCGCCGCGACCCGCGGCCCGGCCGCCCGAGCGCCCACCGCGCCACGGCGTACCGGACGAGGACGCCCACGCACACCGCTGTCGCCAGCCAGACCGTGACCCACGGCCACCACAGGTCCCACCACTTGCCGTCAACGACACCCACGGATCTCCTTGAAAGCCTGGGAGAGAGAAGAGGAGTTGGCGTCCACCATGCGCCCGCCGGTGGCGGCGGCGGCCCGGCGCAGCGCCTTCGCGTCGGCCTCGCCGAAGTGGACGGGGAAGGTCGGCACCGCGCGGGCGGCGGAGTCGAGGCGGGCGCGGTCGCGGGTGAACTCCCCGTACGTACGGCCCTCGTTGTTCTCCCCGTCCGTCATCAGGACGATGGACACCGGCTGTTCGGGATGGTCGGCCACGGACTTGGCGGCCACCTCATAGCCACGGCCGAGTGCCGACCACACGGCCGTGTCGGCGGCGAACCCGCCCTTGCCCACGAAGGAGTTGAGCGCCCGCAGGTCGCCGTCCCCGCGCACGGTCACGGTGCGCTCCTCAAGGACCCGGCCCGCGAAGCGCACCACCGTGAGCCGCTCGCCCCGGTAGAAGCGGGCGAACTTCCCCGTCGCCGTCGGATCGGCGCCGCTGAGGTCGGCGAAGGCCGCCCGCAGGTCCGCCATCCGGCGCCCCCGCATGGACGTCGAGAAGTCGAGCAGGAACACGACGTGGTCAGCCGCCCGGTTGCCCGGGGCGCCGTAGTCGTCCATCAGGCGCCGGACGACGGCGATCCTGTCGGGGTACGACAGGGCGTTCCCGATCTCCTCGCGGAGCCGGGCGGGCCGCGGCACGTCCTGGCTGACGGGCCGCCGCCAGGTGCGCTCCATCAGCTTCTTCTGCGTCTCGTCCCGGCGCAGCCAGTCGACGACCTTGCGGTACGCCTTGTGCTCACCCGCGTCGAGCAGCATCAGCGGGAAGTCGGAGAGGACCATGCCGTCCTCGGGGTGCACGATCTCAAGGGGCCGCTTCAGCTTCCCGGCCGCGTTCAGGGTGAGCAGCTCCGACTCGTGCGCGATGAGCGCGTCGGCGGCGCCCTGGCGGCGTACGTAAGTGTCGATCAGGTCGCGGGAGTTGGCGCCCGTGAGGGTCTGGCCGGAGCGGAAGCCGCGCAGCCGGTCGCAGGACACGTCCCGTTCACGCAGCGCCCGGCCGGTGCCCGCCGCCGCCGTGGCCACGCCCACGAGCGCGGCGCGCCCGGTGTCGCTGCGCCGCGGGTCGGGCATGCCGAAGCGCAGGGATCCGTCGGCGGCGGCGTCGGCGATGTCCGCCCAGGACAGGCGGCCTCCCGGAACGCCCCGGCGCAGCCGGTCCGCGACGGCCGGGGCCAGGCCCACGACCACGGGCGAGCGCATGATGGCCGTGGACTCGGGCCGGGCAGCGGGCGTACCGGAGTCCTGGAGCCGCAGGAGGTACGAGCGGTCGGAGGCGGGCCAGGCGAGGTCGTAGGGGCCGAGCGGCCCGGAGAGATCGGCGGTGGCCTTGTAGTCCAGCTTCAGCTCGACCCCCGTGTCCTCCTCCAGGTCCTCCAACAACGGCTCCACGTCGGCGAGTTCGGGGCTGGCGAGGACGCGCAGGGTGTGGTGCGGCTTGTCTTTGGTGCAGCCGGTGAGGGTGGCGGCGGCGAGGAGGAGGCCGAGGGCGAGCAGGGGCTCGGGGCGGCGGCGGCCGGTCCGGCTCATTCGTCGTCGTCCTGTCCCGGGGGCCGGCAGCTGCCCACGTGGTTGATGATCCGCTCCAGGGCGTCCAAGTCGGGTGCGTCCACCTTCGTCTGGTCCGGGTTCGGCGTCGGCACCTGCACCTCGTGCTCGCGCAGATACGCGTTGAGCTGCTCGCTCGTCCCGTCCTCGCCGGAGAACCGGACCCGGAAGCCCAGCTCGATGGCGCGCCTGCGCAGGGCGGCGTCGGACTCCATCAGATCGGTGAGCCGGTCCCCCTGCTCGCCGAGGGAGATCATCTCGGGCTCGGTGAGGGCGTGCGGCGAGGGGTAGAGCAGGACGCGCCGGTCGTCCTGCTCGCCGCGCTTCTTCTGGTGGTCCACCTGGTGCTTCAGGAACTGGTGCTCATAGACCAGGGAGACCGGCGCTATCGACTCGCCCTCGTCGGAGAAGTAGCTGTCGGCCTGCTCGTCGGCCGCCATGCCCTGGAGGTTGATCAACGGCTTGACCCGCGCGGCGACACCGAGGACCGGGTCGCCGGACGCGGGGCGCTCCGCTCCCTTCGCGCGCTCCGTACCCGGCGCCTGATTGCCGTTCTTCACGAACGCGAGAATGCTCAAGTACGTGCCCGCGGCGTTGGATTCGCAGACGCTGGAGGTACGGACGAGGACGCGGCCCCCGTTGCTGCGCCGCGAATGGTCCCTGAACCCGACGTCGTTCCAGGTCCGCTCCTCCTCGATCAGCTTCAGGAACGCGTGCATGTCCAGGTCGTAGTAGAGGGTGTCCCCGCCGCCCGCCGCCTTCTGCGGGCGCGCCACGCCCCGCGCCACCAGCGTCTTCGCGTAGTCCCTGAACGTACCGAGCACCAGCGGCGTGACGAACGGCCGCGCCGTGCGCACCGAGCGCTGCTGCCGCTGCAGGATCAGCTTCGCCGCGGGCTGGCCCGAGGGGAACACCACGTCCATCCCGCGCAGCGACTGCGTCGCGATGCCGCGCGAGCCGAGCCGGTGTATCTCCACCCGTATCCCGTGCTTCAGGAGCAGCCGCTGGACCTCGGGATCCTTGAAGAAGTCCGACTTCGACGCCATCTTCCCGTCGATCGTCGTGATCCGCTCGAAGGGGCGCAGGGCATTGCCGGAGATCGTGAGCGCGAGCAGACCCGCGACAGCGAGGGGGAGCGCGGCCAGGACGTGGCGGGGGTGACGGTGGCGGCGGCGCGTCGGGCGGCGTGTGGTCAGACGGGGCTCTTCGCTGGGTGTTCGGTCGGGTCCGCTTGCGTCTCGCACCGTGGGCTCCTGCGGGTGGCGGGGGCAGGATCCTCGGGGATGGGGGCGACGAATGCCCCTCGGAGGGGCCAACTCCGCGTGAATCGGGGGCGAATGACGGTGTGTCAGCGAGTGAGGGGTGGGCCCGGCTGGGGGCTCCCCAATCCCACCCCTTCCCGAAACTGGGGCTCCGCCCCAGACCCCGCTCCTCAAACGCCGGAGGGGCTATAAATTTCGCCGGTGCGGCAAGGTTTTAGCCCGTCCGGCGTTTGAGGACGAGGCGCGAAGCGCCGATAAGCGGGGGTCCGGGGGCGCAGCCCCCGGTTCGGGAAGGGGTGGGACTGGGGAGCCCCCGGCAAGGCCCCCGACCTCAGCCCTTCGCCAGCTCCCCCGCCGACGGCACCCTGTCCCTCACCTCGGCGCCCGCGCCCTTCCCCGCGTCCTTGACCTCGTTGATCGCACCGTCGAAGGACTTCACCACCGACTCCGTGGAGTCGCCCTTGCGGAGTTTGGACGGGAGGTCCTTGAGGGCGTCGATCCCGGCGGTGAGGGGGGCGACGGCCTTGGCGAGGGTCGGGTCGGCCTTGGCGTTGCGGAGGGCGGCCTTGAGGCGGTTGTAGGTGAAGGCTCCGGCCAGGCCCGCCTTGACGAGGGCGAAGCGGCGGCCGTCGGCGCCCGCGGTGAACTTGCCCGCGCGGTAGGGCTTCACGATCCACTGGTACGTCGCCCCGGCGGCCAGCCCCGCGTTCGCGACAAAGCGGGTCTTCGCCAGCTTCTGGCGTTCGGCCGTGCTCGTGGGCGTGGCCCCGGAGTCCTTGTCGTCGCCGCCGCATGCCGCCGTCGTGCCCGCGAGGAGGGCGCAGAGGAGCAGCGGGACGAGGGCGCGGAGCAGGGAGCGGGGCACGGTGACCTCCGGGCGGGGTGGGGGCGGCCGCCGCCAGCCTCACCCGGCGCGGCCGGGCCCGCCACCGGGGCGCGGCCGGCGGGGTGGCCGCCCCGCGGTCACCCGCACCAGCACACCTCCAGGTTTCGGCCACCCCTCCCCCGGTACCCGCCCCTCATGTCCCCCGTGAAAACCCGACGTACCAACGAAGCCGCCAGGGCCGTCGCCGTCATCGCGAACGTGATGGCCTTCATCCTCGTCCTGTGGGTTCTGATGGACCTGTTGGACGCCAATCGTGCGAACGACCTCGTGCAGGTCGTGCACGACGTGGCCCGCTGGCTCGCGGGCTGGTCGCACGATCTGTTCACGTTCGACGAGCGCTGGGCCCGCGTGGTCGCGGGGTACGGCCTCGCGGCGGTCGTGTACCTCGTCGCGGGGCACTTCCTCGCGGGGCGGCTGCGGCGGCACTGAGCGCCGCGCCGACCTCTCGGACGGGCCCGAAGGGGGCTCAGCCGCAGCAGTCCGGGTCCAGGCCCACCGGCAGCGCCGTCCCCGAGAACACCCCGCACGTCGCCTCGTCGCCGCCGAGTGCCGCGACGGCGAGGAGCAGGGAGCCCGCCGTCCAGGTGGTCAGCTCGACGGGCCAGATCGCGGCGTCCTCGAAGACGTAGCCCGTCCAGTACAGGCCGGACTCGGGGTCGCGCAGGTGCTGGATGGACTTGAGGACGTCCAGGGCGCGGTCGGACTCGCCGAGGACCCAGAGGGCGAGGGCGAGTTCGGCGCTCTCGCCGCCGGTCACCCACGGGTTGGGGTGCACGCAGCGCACGCCGAGGCCGGGGACGACGAAGCGGTCCCAGCCGTCCTCTATCCGGGACTTGGCCTGCGTGCCGGTGACGGCGCCGCCGAGGACCGGGTAGTACCAGTCCATGGAGTAGCGGTCCTTGTCGAGGAAGCGCTCGGGGTGGTGGCGGATGGCGTGGCCGAGGGCGCCGGTCGCCAGCTCCCAGTCCGGCTGCGGGTCGTCGCGCAGGTCGGCGAGGGCGAGGGCGCAGCGCAGCGCCTGGTAGACCGAGGAGCAGCCGGTGAGGAGGGCGTCCGGGACGGGGGTGCCGTCCGGGTCGCGCTTCCAGCCGATCTGGCCGCCGGGCTGCTGGAGTTCGAGGACGAACTCGACGGCCGCGACGACGACCGGCCACATGCGGTCGAGGAACGCCTCGTCGCCGGTGCTCAGATAGTGGTGCCAGACGCCGACGGCCACGTACGCGCAGAAGTTGGTCTCGCGGCCGCGGTCGGTGACGTCGTCCGGGTCGCCGTCGGCGTACGCCGCGTACCAGGAGCCGTCCGGGTTCTGGTGCCGGGCCAGCCACTCGTAGGCGCGGGCGGCGGCCGCGTGCTCGCCGGCGGCGTCCAGGGCCATGGCGGCCTCGGTGTGGTCCCAGGGGTCGAGGTGGTGGCCGCGGAACCAGGGTATGGCGCCGTCCTCGCGCTGGACGGCGAGGATGCCGCGGACCGTCGCCGTCGCCTGATCGGCCGTCAGCACACCCGGCAGGACCAGGCGTTCGGTGCGCTCGGGAATCGTCACGCCCCGGCCTTCGTGTCGACGGCCGGGTCGGTGGCGGTGGCGGTGGCGGCGGGCAGGTGCGGCTTCGTCGCGTACGCCACGAAGCTCTTGCCGATCAGCGGGTTGAGCGCCTGCTCGGCGACCTTCGTCGCCAGCGGCTTCTTCATGATGTCCCAGACCAGGAGCTTGTGGTACGCCCGCACCGGCAGCGCCTTGTCGTTGTCGACGCCGAACGCGCACTTCAGCCACCAGTAGGGCGAGTGCAGGCCGTGCGCGTGGTGCGTGCCGTACGGCTTGAGGCCCGACTCCCGCATTTTCGCGAGGAGTTCGTCGGCCTTGTAGATGCGGATGTGGCCGCCCTCGACCTCGTGGTAGGCGTCGCTGAGCGCCCAGCAGATCTTCTCGGGGCCGTAGCGCGGCACGGTCACGGCTATCCGGCCGCCGGGCTTGAGGACCCGGACCATCTCGGCGAGCACACCCTTGTCGTCGGGGATGTGCTCCATGACCTCGGAGATGATGACGACGTCGAACGACTCGTCGGGGAAGGGCAGGTTGAGGGCGTCGCCCTCCATGGCGGTGGCGGTCGCGCCCGCCGGGGCCTCGCCCGCCTCCTTCATCGCCGCGAACCACTTGGCGACCTCGCGGATCTCCTCCGCGTTCTGGTCGAGGGCGACCACCCGGGCGCCGCGCCGGTAGCACTCGAAGGCGTGACGGCCCGCCCCGCAGCCCAGATCCAGCACGCGGTCCCCCGCGGCGAGCGGGAAGCGGGTGAAGTCGACGGTCAGCACGTGGCCCTGCTTTCGGGTTGAGGTCCTGCAACTTCGCCGCGGGCCGCGGCCCCGGCCGTCGGCAGCGCGTGGCCGCGGGCCGTCGCGCGGGCGGCGCCCCGGCCCGCGGAGCGGTCGATCGCCGCGCGGTACAGCTCCGCGGTGCCCTGGGCCGCGCGGGCCCAGGTGAACTTGGCGAGGACCCGGGCCCGGCCCGCGGCGCCGAGCCGCGCCCGCAGCTCCGGGTCGTCCAGGAGCCGGGTCAGGCCCGCGGCCAGCGCGCCCGCGTCGCCCGGGGGCACCGCGAGGCAGGTGTCGCCGTCGCGGCCCGCGACCTCCGGGATCGCGCCGCCCGTGGTGGCGAGCAGCGGCGTGCCCGTGGCCATGGCCTCGGCTGCGGGCAGCGAGAAGCCCTCGTACAGGGAGGGCACGCAGGCGATCTGGGCCGAGCGGACCAGGTCGACGAGCTCCTCGTCGGTGATGCCCTTGACGAACTCCACGGCGCCCTCGAGGCCGTACTTCTCGATGGCCTGCGCCACCGGGCCGTCCTCGGCGCGCTTGCCGACGACGACGAGGTGCGCGGCGGGGTTCTCGGTGCGGACCTTGGCGAGGGCCTCGACGAGGTGGATCAGGCCCTTCAGCGGTACGTCCGCGCTGGACGTCGTCACGATCCGGCCCGGCACCTCGGGCACCGCCGGGTCGGGTGAGAAGAGGTTCGTGTCGGCGCCGATGTGGACGACGTCGACGCGGTCGGGGCGGACGCCGAGGTGGTCGACGATCTCCTGGCGCGAGGTGCCGGACACCGTGAGGATCGACGGCAGGCGGCGCGCGACGCGCTTCTGCATCCGCGTGAACGCGTACCAGCGGCGGACCGAGGCGCGGCGCTTCCAGTCGGGCGCGGCGTCGAGCTCCAGGCGGCGGTCGACGGTGATGGGGTGGTGGACGGTGGTCACCAGGGGGGCGCCGAGGTCGCCGAGGAGGCCGTAGCCGAGGGTCTGGTTGTCGTGCACGACGTCGAAGTCGCCGCGCCGGGCGCGCAGGTGGCGGCGGGCGCGCAGGCTGAAGGTGACCGGTTCGGGGAAGCCGCCGGTCCACATCGTCGCCACTTCGAGGGCGTCGATCCAGTCGCGGTACTCGTCGCGCTTCGGGGTGCGGAAGGGGTCCGGCGAGCGGTAGAGGTCCAGGCTCGGCAGCTCGGTGAGGCCGAGGCCGCGCAGGTCCTCGCCCTCGTCGAGCACGGGGTAGGGCTGCGCGCCGATGACCTCGACGCGGTGGCCGAGGCGGACCAGCTCGCGGGAGAGGTGGCGTACGTAGACGCCCTGGCCGCCGCAGAACGGGTTCCCCTTGTACGTGAGGAGCGCGATGCGCAGCGGGCGGTCGCCGTCGGCGGCCGCGCCCGGCGGCACGTCCGGTGTCGTGCCCGGTGTCGTGCCCGGCACCGGCCCCGGCAGGGGACCCGCCTCCATGGCCTCAGCGGTCACTCTGGCCCCCTTCTGCCTTCAGTTGTCCGCGAGATTACGCCGGGACGGTAATGTAGAACAAGTTTCAGACTTGTTCCTGTCATGATCGCCCTTGATCGCCGGACCCGCTCGAATCTACCGGCAGGTAGCCGGGCCGGAAGGTCCGGATCAGGTGATTCGCGCCACGGCGGCCGCCCTGCCATGCTGTGCGGTCCCGATGGACGGGAACAGGACGGGAACGGCACGGGGACTGGGCGGAAGCGATGGACACCGCTGACGGGACTGACGGGGCGACGGGACTATGACGGCTGACGCGAAGACGGCTGGAGCGGGCGCGGCACATCCGGCGTCGCCGCCCCTCACCGAACGCCAGGAGGCGCGCCGCCGCCGCATCCTGCACGCGAGCGCCCAGCTGGCGAGCCGGGGCGGCTTCGACGCGGTCCAGATGCGGGAGGTGGCGGAGTCGTCGAGCGTCGCCCTCGGCACGCTCTACCGCTACTTCCCCTCGAAGGTGCACCTGCTCGTCGCGACGATGCAGGACCAGCTGCAGCACATGCACACCACCCTGCGCAAACACCCCCCGGCCGGGGAGACCCCGGCGGAGCGGGTCGCGGAGACCCTGATGCGGGCCTTCCGCGCCCTCCAGCGCGAGCCGCACCTCGCCGACGCCATGGTGCGCGCCCTCACCTTCGCCGACCGGTCGGTGAGCCCCGAGGTCGACACGGTCTCGCGGCTCACCACGGCGATCGTCCTGGACGCCATGGGCCTGGAGGGACAGCCGACGGCGGCGCAGCTCTCCGCGGTGCGGGTCATCGAGCACACCTGGCACTCGGCGCTGATCACCTGGCTGTCGGGCCGCGCCTCGATCGCCCAGGTCAAGATCGACATCGAGATGGTGTGCCGTCTGATCGACCTGACGGTGCCGGACCCGGCCTGACGGTCCCCGGCGCGCTCGGAGCGCCATCCGTCGGGACGGCGCGGCGGGGACCCGGGGGCCCGCCGGACGCTCCCTAGTCCTCCGGCGGGAACACCACCTCCCCGCTGCCGAGCAGGGTCAGGGTGATGGCCTCGACGGGGCAGCTCTCGGCCGCCTCCAGGATCTTCTCGGCGGCGTCCGTCTCGGGGCGCGTGGGGTGCGACTGGCGGGCGGTGTCGAGGGTGAAGCCGTCCGGGGCGGTGCCCACGCACATGCCGGAGCCGATGCACACCGACCGGTCGACCTCGACGTGCCAGCGGTCACCCATCAGGCACCGCCCCCGTCGGTGGCGGGCTCGTACCCCGGCGGCAGGTGGATCATCTTGTGCTCGAAGTACTCGCCGTAGCCCTCGGGGCCGAACTCCCGCCCGAGGCCGGAGTTCTTGTAGCCGCCGAAGGGGCCGAGCATGTCGAGGCTGAAGGCGTTCACGGAGTACGTGCCGGTGCGCACCCGGCGCGCCACGTCGATGCCGCGCTCGACGTCGGCGGTCCAGACGCTGCCGCTCAGGCCGTAGTCGGAGTCGTCGGCGATGCGTACGGCCTCGTCCTCGTCGCCGTACGGGAGCAGGCAGATGACGGGGCCGAAGATCTCCTCGCGGGCGATGCGCATGGAGTTGTCGACGCCGCCGAAGAGCGTCGGCTCCACGTACCAGCCCTGGTCGAGCCCGGCGGGACGGCCGCCCCCGGCGAGGATCTTGGCGCCCTCCTCCTGCCCGATCCGGATGTAGTCGAGGGAGCGGCGCTGCTGGCGCTCGGCGACCAGCGGGCCCAGCTCGGTCTCGGGGTCCATCGGGTCGCCGACCTTCAGGGCGGACGCGGCGGCGGCGAAGGCGTCGGCGAACTCGTCGTAGCGGGAGCGCGGGAGCAGGATGCGGGTCTGGGCCACGCATGCCTGGCCGTTGATCATCCAGGCGAAGGGCACGATGCCGGCGACGGCGCCCGCGAGGTCGGCGTCGGGCAGGATCACGGCGGCCGACTTGCCGCCGAGTTCCAGGGTGACGCGGGTGAGGTTCCGCGCGCAGACCTCCATCACCCGCTTGCCCGCGGCGACGGAGCCGGTGAAGGACACCTTGTCGACGCCCGGGTGCGCGACCAGGTACTCGCTCACCTCCCGGTCGGCCGAGAGAATCGAGAGCACGCCCTCGGGCAGGCCCGCCTCCTTGGCGATCTCGGCGAGGACGTACGCGTCGAGGGGTGCCTCCGGCGAGGTCTTCAGGATCACCGGGCACCCGGCGAGCAGCGCGGGCGCGAGCTTGGCGGCGGCGGTGAACTGCGGGACGTTCCAGGGGACCACGGCCGCGACGACCCCGACGGGCTCGCGCCGCACCAGGATCCTCCCCAGCGCCCCGTCCCGCGCCTCCTCGTACGTGAAGCCGCGCGCGGTGGTGATCGCCGCGTCCCACACCATCATCGACGACAGCGCCTGCACCATCACCGAGGCGGTGTACGGGGTGCCGTTCTCGGAGCTGATGACCCGCGCGATCTCGTCGTGCCGCGCCCCGACCCCGTCCTTGATCCGCTCGACGACCGCGATCCGCTCGTCCAACGTCATGCGCGGCCAGGGCCCCTCGTCGAAGGCCTTCCGCGCCACCGCGACGGCCAGGTCGACATCCGCGGGCGCGGCGTGCGGCACCCGCGCGAACACCTCCCCCGTGTGCGGCGAGACCACCTCGATGACGTCCTTGCCGAGCGGGTCGACCAACTCCCCGCCGATGAACAGCTGTCCGTGTTCCACGAGCTCGGTCATGACTGACTGCCTCCTGCGGGACGCGTGCCGTTCCGGCACCGGATCCCCGACGCCGCCTGTTCCTGAATCCCGGCGCCGCGCGTTCCTGACGCCGTTTCAGAACTGATACCAGTTCTAGTTAAAGGAGGCCAGGGTTAGCGCGAATCGGGCTCTCACCAGCGCAGACGTCGCCGGTGCGATGTCAGTGGCGACCGCTAGCGTTCGGCGCGCGAGGCCGCGATCGCGGTGGAACACGGCACGGAAGGAACAGTTCGATGAACCAAGGACCCGCGGCCAAGGGGCTGTCCTGGATACCCGACGACTACAGCGTCGGCTTCACCCTCACCCTCGCCGAGGGCCTCTCGCCGCACGAACTGCTGCGCGACGTCGGCGCCGAGGAGCACCACATCCTCCCGCTGTCCCGCTCCGCCGCGTCCGAGCTGCTGCTCCGGGGCGAGGAGGACCACATCAGCGACCTCGACTTCCTGGACTGGGAGGACGAGGAGGCGGTCACCCGCCTGACGAACGCGGGCTTCCTGCCCGCCCCGCCGGACGCCATCGTCAGAGCGGGGTCGGTGGCGGGCTGGGCGTACGCCCTGGAGGAGTACAGCTGCCACACGGAAGCACACGTCACGGCGCTGTCCCGGCGGGGACGGGCGCTGTGCGTGCACAGCAGCGCCAAGGGCTCCAGCCACGTCGACTACGCACTGCGCGGCGAGCCGGTGACCACCTTCGAGCCGGGCCTGCCGCACCTGACGAACGGCACCTCCGCCGAGGTGGCACTCGGTTTCGTCCACGACGGCGACGAGGCGGGCGATGTCGCGTTCCTGCGGTTCCTGGAGAACGAGTTCGGGCTCCGCGTCCCCTGGGAGGAGACGGAGGCGGAGCTGCCGTCGGCCGCGTTCAGGTGAGGCGGACCCCGCTCTGTACGGTGATCGCCAACAGGGGAGACGGGGGAGCACCATGACCGATCAGGACTGGGACGACGACAGCGGGTATCACCGGGCCGTGGGGCGGGCGTGGGGCACGGTGGCCTTCGCCTCCTGTTGTTCGCTGGTGGTCCTCGGGCTCGGGGTCGTGGCGCTCTTCGGCGCGGGAGTCTTCCTGTCGCTCGCCGAGGCGCTCGGAGAGTAGCCCGACAGGCCGTCCGGCTTCGGGCGGGAAGCCCCAATCCCCCGTCCCCCCAGTCGACTTGAGCGACTATCGAAACAAGTTCTAGTTATAGTGGGCACCCTCGGCGGCGAGCGGGGGCAACGGATGGCTCAGGGCAGCGGCGCGGGGATCGTCGCGCACGGTGGTGGGGTGTGGAGCATGCGGGTGCCCATCCCCGACAACCCGCTCGGGTACACCCTCGTGCACCTCATGGACACCGGTCGTGGGCCCGTCCTGATCGACACCGGGTGGGACGACCCGGGGTCGTGGGACACCCTCGTCGCGGGGATCGCCGCGTGCGGGGCCGACGTCGGGGACGTGCACGGGGTGCTGATCACGCACCATCACCCCGATCACCACGGGCTCTCCGCGAAGGTGCGGGAGGCGTCGGGGGCGTGGATCGCCATGCACGACGCCGACGCCGACGTGGTGCGGCGCACCCGCGAGCACGCGCCCGCCCGCTGGTACGGGTACATGGCGGACAAGCTCGCCGCCGCCGGCGCTCCCGCCGAGCACGTGGCCCCGCTGCTCGCCGCCCGGGACGCGGGCCGCACCCCGAGGCTCCCGGGTCTCGCCCCCGCCCTGCCCGACCGGTCCATCGCCCCCGGTGAGCTCCTCCCCCTCGCGGGGCGCGCCCTGCGGGCGATCTGGACCCCGGGGCACACCCCCGGCCACGTCTGCCTGCATCTGGAGGAGGACCATCCGGCGGGGCTCGCCGGTCGCGGGCGGCTCTTCTCCGGCGATCACCTGCTGCCCGGCATCACCCCGCACATCGGTCTTTACGAGGACCCGGACGACCCCACGGCCGTCACCGATCCGCCCCCAAGCTCTCGGCTTCGCTCGAGCAGGGGGGACCCCCTTGGCGACTATCTGGACTCCCTGGAGCGCGTCGGGCGGCTCGGCGTCGCCGAGGTGCTGCCCGCCCATCAGCACGCCTTCACCGAAGCCCGGCCCCGCGTACGGGAGTTGCTGGACCACCACGAGGAGCGCCTCACCCAGCTCCTCACCCTGCTCACCGAGCCCCGCACCCCCTGGCAGCTCGCCGAGCGCATGGAGTGGAACAGGCCCTGGGCCGACATCCCCTACGGCTCCCGGAACATCGCGGTGTCGGAGGCGGAGGCCCACCTGCGGCGGCTTGTGAAGCTGGGGCGCGCGGAGGCAGTGGCGGGGAGTGATCCGGTGACGTACGTGGCGTGCGGGGAGGGTGGGGCATAGACGGCGCTCACCCCGGCGTCCCGACGCCCCGGCAGCCCACCCACCCGGCCGGAACGCCGACGCTCACCAGCCCTCGTCCCCCCGCAGCACCGCGTCCGCACCCCCGTCGATGAACACCACCTGACCCGTGACGTGCGTGTTCTCCGGCGCCGTCAGATGGTCCACGAGCGGGGCGACCTGCTCGGGGTCGGCGTAGCCGTGCAGGGGCATGGGTACGCCCGCGTCGGCGACGGCGCGGGTCTCGGGGTTCTCCAGCATGGGGCGGCTGAGGGGGGTGCGGACGATGCCGGGGGCGATGACGTTGAGGGGGATCCCGGCGCCCGCCCAGGCGTCGGTGACCGCGGCCCTGCGCACCCAGCGGACCAGGGCGCGCTTGGAGGAGGCGTACACGAGGGGGCCCTCGCCGCGGTCGACGGCGGCCCGCGCGGCGGCCACGGCGGCCTCCTCGTCGTCCGCGAGGACGGCGGCGACGATCGCCGGGTCGGTCTCGTGCACGGCGGCGACCGACGACACGGCGAGCGCGCGCGGGTCGCGGCCCACGGCGAGCAGCGGCCGCAGGCCCGCGAGCGTGGCGATGGCGCCGAAGGCGTTGACCCGCACCGTGACGGGGTCGAACACGCCGACCCCCGCGCACGCCACCACCGCGTCGAGCCGCCCGCCGCCCAGCTCGGCGGCGGCATCGGCGAGCAGCGCACGCCCGTCGGCGGTCCCCAGGTCGGCCTGGATGTCGACGCCGTCGGTGTCCTTGACGTCGGCGCCGATGACCCGGTGGCCCCGGCCGGTGAGGCGGCGCGCGACGGCCCGGCCGATGCCGGACGCGGCGCCGGTCACGAGGCAGACCCGGGCGCCGTCCCGCCCGCCCGGCCTCATCTCACGCTCCGTCGCGGTGACCGCCATGCGTGCTCCCTCTCCACTCCCGTATCCAGAGGCCCGAGCCCGTATCCAGAGGCCCGAGCCCAACTCCCGTGTCCAGAGGCCCGAGCCAACGTAACGCCGCCCCAGCGGCCCCTGCCAGACCGCGCCGGGAGCACGGTCCTGGCTCCGGCGCGCGCCGGAGCGAGGGCGGCGGGACCCCGTGCCGGGCCCCGGGGCGCGGGCTACGGGCCGGTACAGTGGGCGGGTCGTCTCATGCGCGTACGAGGGGAAGCCGGTGGAAGTCCGGCGCTGACCCGCAGCCGTACAGCCGCGCACAACCCGCGCGGCAAGCCGGAATGCCTCGCACGCCGCATGACCGGCTCGCGTCATCGGATCGTGCCGATGGCCGGCACCGTCGAGGTATACGGAGCCGGAGCCGCCCGGTGCCCCTCCGTGCCGTGCTGCCCGGCCCCCCGCAGGGAGAGGCACCCGCCGCATCATGAACGTTCGCCGCAGCGCAGCTGCCCTGGCCGTGGCCGTCGTCGCCCTCGGCACCGCCGCCGCCCCGGCCGCCTTCGCCGACGACGCCTCGCCGTCGCCCAAGGGCCCGCTCCCCTCGGGTCTGTACGGCAAGAAGGACCCGCAGTTCGACGGCGTGTTCCGGCAGTCGTACGCCCTGCTCGCGCAGAAGACCGTGGGCGTCACCCCGGCCGCGAAGGCCGTGGACTGGCTCACCGGCCAGCAGTGCGCGAGCGGCGGCTTCGCGGCGTACCGCGCGGACGCGAGTGAGCCCTGCAACTCCAAGACGCAGGTCGACTCGAACTCCACGGCCGCCGCGATCCAGGCGCTGCACGCCGTCGGCAACGAGTCGAGCGCGGTGAAGAAGAGCCTCGACTGGCTGAAGTCCGTGCAGAACCAGGACGGCGGCTGGGGCTACAACCCGGGCCTGCCCAGCGACGCCAACTCCACCGGCATCGTCGTCGGCGCCCTCGCCGCCGTCGGTGAGAAGCCCGCGTCGGTGAAGTCCCAGAAGGGCAAGTCGCCGCTCGACGCGCTCACGAAGCTCGCCATGGACTGCGGCAAGGACGGCGGCGCGTTCGGCCTCGCCGACGCCAAGTCCGGCAAGCTCGCCCCGAACGCCGACGCGACCGCGGCCGGGGTGCTCGGCGGCCTCGGCCAGGGCCTGGTGCCCGTGAAGGGCAAGAAGGCCGACGCCGCGCCGAAGTGCGCGAAGCCCGACACCGCGGGGCAGGCCGCCGCCAACGGCACCGGCTATCTGTTGAAGTCCCTCGCCAAGACCGGCCACCTCACCTCCGCCATGCCCGGCGCCAAGGACCAGCCCGACGTCGGCAACACCGCCGACGCCGTGGTCGCGCTCGCCGCGGCGGGCCAGCAGGAGCAGGCCGAGAAGTCCGGCGAGTGGCTGTCGGAGAACTCCGCCGCCTGGGCCAAGGAGAGCGGCCCCGCCGCCTACGCCCAGCTGGTCTTCGCGTCCCTCGCCGCGGGCATGGACGCCCGCGACTTCGGCGGCGCCGACCTCGTCAAGCAGCTCAACGCGCAGGGCCCGACCCCGAAGGCGGTCAGCGAGGTCACCGTCGGGGCCGAGGAGAAGGACGAGAAGAAGGACGACGACGGCTCCGGCGTCAGCGTCTGGTGGATCGTCGGCGTCGGCCTGGTCGCGGGCGCGGGCATCGGCTTCCTGCTCAGCGGCCGCAAGAAGAAGAACCAGCTGTGAGCCGGCGCCACCCGGGGCGCGGCCGCCTCACGGTGGCCGCGCTGCTCACCGCCCTGCTGACCCTGCCCGCCGCGCTCCTCGCCCAGGGCCCCGCCCACGCCGCCGACTACCGCTACTGGTCGTTCTGGCAGCAGGGCAAGAGCGGCGCGTGGGTGTACGCGACGCAGGGCCCCTCCATCGCCCGGCCCGACGACGGCGACGTCGAGGGCTTCCGGTTCGCCGTGTCCGCGAACTCCGGCAGCGCCGAGAAGCCGCGCGGCGCCGCCGACTTCGACGCGATCTGCGCCGACACCCCCGCGAAGGACGGCCAGAAGCGCGTCGCGCTCGTCGTCGACTTCGGCACGCCGGACGACGCCCCCGGCGGCGAGCAGCCGCCAAAGCGTCGTACGGCGTGCGCGCGGGTCGACTCCGACGGGACCACCGCCGACGCGCTCGCCGCCGTCGCCAAGCCGCTGCGCTACAACAGCTCGGCGCTGCTGTGCGCCATCTCCGGCTATCCGGAGCAGGGCTGCGGCGAGCAGGTCTCCGGCAAGGAGTCGGGCGGCAAGGGCGACAAGGCTGACGGAACCGCGTCGGCCAAGGACGGCGACGGGGACGGCGGTCCCTCCGTGGGCCTGCTCGCCGGGGTCGCGGCGATCGTCGCGCTCGGTGCCGCCGCCGTCTGGCAGGCCCGCCGCCGCCGTGGCTGACGCGGCCGCCGACCGGCTCGTCCCGCGGCGGCGCCTCGCGCCCCAGGCGCACCGCTCCAACGCGCTGCACCCGGGCGCCTGGTGGCTGTGGGCGCTCGGCCTCGCGACGGCCGCGTCCCGCACCACCAACCCGCTCCTGATCGGGCTGCTCATCGGCGTCGCCGGGTACGTCGTCGCGGCCCGGCGCACGTCCGCGCCGTGGGCCCGCTCCTACGGCGCGTTCGTGAAGATCGCCCTCGTCGTCATCGGCATCCGCCTGGTCTTCGCGATCGTCCTCGGCTCGCCGATCCCCGGCACCCACCTCATCGTGACGCTGCCCGAGGTGCCGCTGCCGGACTGGGCGCAGGGCGTGCGCATCGGCGGCCGGGTCACCGCGGAGGGCGTCCTGTTCGCGCTGTACGACGGGGTGCGCCTCGCGGGCCTGCTGATCTGCGTGGGCGCCGCCAACGCCCTCGCCAGCCCGGCCCGCCTCCTCAAGTCCCTGCCCGGGGCGCTCTACGAGGTCGGGGTGGCCGTCGTCGTCGCGATGACGTTCGCGCCGAACCTGATCGGCGACGTCCAGCGGCTGCGCGCCGCCCGACGCCTGCGCGGCCGCCCGGACAAGGGCGTACGGGGGCTGCTCCAGGTCGGCCTGCCCGTCCTGGAGGGCGCCCTGGAGCGTTCCGTCGCCCTTGCCGCGGCGATGGACGCGCGGGGCTTCGGCCGCACCGCCGCCGTGCCCGCGCGGGTGCGCAGGACGACGGCGGTCCTCACGCTCGGCGGCCTCATGGGGGTCTGCGCGGGTACGTACGGGCTACTCACGGCGGACGGCTCGACGTACGGCCTGCCGGTGCTCGCCGTCGGGCTCGGCGCCGCGCTCGGCGGGCTCTGGCTCGGCGGGCGGCGTTCGGTGCGCACGCGCTACCGGCCGGACCGGTGGGGGGCGCGGGCCTGGCTGGTCGCCGGTTCCGGTGCCGCGGTCGCCGCCCTGATGATCGCCGCGAGCTCGTCCGCCGCGGCCGCGCTGCACCCCGGGGTGGTCCCGCTGGTCGCCCCCACCCTGCCGCTGCTGCCCGCTGCGGCCGTCCTGATCGGCCTGCTCCCGGCGTTCGTGGCCCCCGTGCCACCGCCCGCCGAGGCACCCGTGCCCACCCGCGCCCGCCGCGACGCCGAGGAGAAGACCTCATGACCATGATCCGGTTCGAGGACGTCTCCGTACGGTACGAGGGCGCCGCCGGGCCCACCGTCCAGGGCGTCGACCTGGACGTGCCCGAGGGCGAGCTGGTGCTGCTCGTCGGCCCCTCCGGTGTCGGCAAGTCGACTCTCCTGGGCACGGTCAGCGGCCTCGTCCCGCACTTCACCGGCGGCACCCTGCGCGGCCGCGTGACCGTCGCGGGCCGCGACACCCGCACCCACAAGCCCCGCGAACTGGCCGACGTGGTCGGCACGGTGGGCCAGGACCCGCTCGCCCACTTCGTCACCGACACCGTCGAGGACGAGCTGGCGTACGGCATGGAGTCCCTCGGCATCGCCCCGGACGTGATGCGCCGCCGCGTCGAGGAGACCCTGGACCTCCTCGGCCTCGCCGAGCTGCGCGACCGCCCCATCACCACCCTCTCCGGCGGCCAGCAGCAGCGCGTCGCGATCGGCTCCGTCCTCACGCCGCACCCCCGCGTCCTCGTCCTCGACGAACCGACGTCGGCCCTCGACCCCGCCGCCGCCGAGGAGGTCCTCGCCGTCCTCCAACGCCTCGTCCACGACCTCGGCACCACCGTCCTGATGGCCGAGCACCGCCTGGAACGCGTCGTGCAGTACGCCGACCAGGTCCTCCTCCTCGCCGCCCCCGGCGAGCCCCCGCTCCTCGGCGACCCGGCCGAGGTGATGGCCGTCTCGCCGGTGTACCCGCCGGTGGTGGGCCTGGGCCGCCTCGCGGGCGCGACGCCGCTGCCGCTGACGGTGCGGGACGCGCGGCGGCGGACGGGGGCGCTGCGGGAGCGACTGGCGGAGGTGGTGACCGCGGCGGCGCACTCGGGGGCGGGGCCCGACGGGGTGACGTCCGCACAGGCGGAGCCCGCCGCCCGGGTCGGCGGGCTCGCCGTGCTCCGGGGCCGCGTCGAGGCCCTGCGCCGGGTCGACCTCACCGTCTCCCCCGGCGAGACCGTCGCCCTGATGGGCCGCAACGGCGCGGGCAAGTCCACCCTCCTGTCCACCCTGGTCGGCCTGCTGCCGCCGACCTCCGGGACCGTGCGGGTCGGCGGCGCCGCTCCGCACCGGATGCCGCCGCGCGAACTGATCCGGCACGTCGGCCTCGTACCGCAGGAGCCGCGCGACCTCCTGTACGCGGACACGGTCACGGCCGAGTGCGCCGCCGCCGACCGCGACGCGGACGCGGCGCCGGGCACCTGCCGGGCCCTGGTGGCCGAGCTCGTCCCCGGCATCGCGGACGAGACGCACCCCCGCGACCTGTCCGAGGGCCAGCGCCTCGCCCTCGCCCTCGCGATCGTCCTGACCGCGCGCCCGCCCCTGCTCCTGCTCGACGAGCCGACCCGCGGCCTGGACTACGCGGCCAAGGCCCGCCTGGTCACGATCCTGCGGGACCTCGCGGGCCGCGGCCACGCGATCGTCCTGGCCACCCACGACGTGGAACTGGCCGCCGAGCTGGCCCACCGGGTGGTGATCCTCGCCGACGGCGAGGTGGTGGCCGACGGCCCGACGGCGGACGTCGTGGTGTCGTCACCGTCGTTCGCCCCCCAGGTGACGAAGGTGCTCGCGCCGCAGCCGTGGCTGACGGTGACGCAGGTACGGGAGGCCCTGGCGGCTCTGGAGGCTCTGGAGGCGACCGATGAGTAGCGGACAGGTGCGCCCCGTCCGCCTGGGGCGCCGGTCCATCGCCGCGCTGGCACTGGTGAGCGCCGTCGGCGTCGTCGCCTTCGGATGGCCACTGCTCGCCGGGTCGGACTCGGGCCTCAGCGCACACGCGAAGGACGCCCCGTGGCTGTTCGCGGCGCTCCTTCCCCTTCTCCTCGGCGTGGTCGTGGCGACGATCGCCGACGTCGGCCTGGACGCGAAGGCCATCGCGATGCTCGGGGTGCTCGCCGCGGCGGGGGCGGCGCTGCGGCCGCTGGGCGCGGGGACGGCCGGGATCGAGCCGATGTTCTTCCTGATGGTGCTGAGCGGGCGGGTCCTCGGGCCGGGGTTCGGCTTCGTGCTCGGGGCGGTGTCGATGTTCGCGTCGGCGCTGCTCACGGGTGGCGTGGGGCCGTGGATGCCGTTCCAGATGCTGGCGATGGGGTGGGTGTGCATGGGGGCGGGGCTGCTGCCGGGCCCCGACACTCTGCGCGGACGGGGTGAGCTGTACGTGCTCGGGGCGTACGGAGCGGTCTCCTCCGTCCTGTACGGCACCGTGATGAACCTCCAGGGCTGGCCCTATATCGGCGGCCTCGCCACCGGCGTCTCCTTCGTCCCCGGCGACCCGGTCGGCGAGAACCTCGCCCGCTTCGTCGCGTACTGCCTGGCCACCTCCCTCGGCTGGGACCTGCCCCGGGCCGTCGTCACGGTCGTCCTCAGCGTCACGCTCGGCCCGGCCGTCCTGAAGGCGCTGCGCCGGGCGACCAGGCGGGCCGCGTTCGAGACGCCGGTCACATTCGAGCCCTCGCAGCGGTGAACGGCCTTGCGCGTTCTGTGATGAAACGGGTGGGTGGCGGGTGAGGCGGCCCACAGGACTTTGGTCCTCTACTACCGGGGCCAGTAGCCGCTTCCCTTTGTCGCGTACGCGCCAATCTCCGCGCTGACCTGCGGATTGAGACCCAGCTCACACGAGGGTCGTCCGGCACGGGTGCGAGTGCCACTAGTAAGAGGGGTCATTGCGGCGGCGTAACAGCCCTGCTTCTCTGGATGAGTCGCACGGCGCCGACGAGCCCACCCGGGCCTCGGCGCCGAGGCATTCCCCCCACGGTCCGCGTGACCACGGCGTGCCGCGACCGCCCCTGTTCCCCACGGAAGGTTCCTCTGTGTCCGTCTCCATCCTCCGCCGCATCGCCTCCCCGAAGAAGGCCCTCGCCGCCGGCGCCGTCACGGCCGCCGCCACAGGCATGGTCTTCGCTGCGGCCCCCGCCCAGGCCGCCCCGGCGGCTGCGACCTCCGACTCGGCCAAGGCCGTGGCGCAGCGGATGATCGCGGACGACGCGCAGTTCCAGTGCTTCGACCGCATCGTCTCCCACGAGAGCGGCTGGGACGTCAACGCCAAGAACGCCTCCTCCGGCGCGTACGGCCTGGTCCAGGCCCTGCCCGGCTCGAAGATGGCCTCGGCGGGCGCCGACTGGCAGACCAACCCCGAGACCCAGATCAAGTGGGGCCACGCGTACATGAAGGACCGCTACGGCAGCCCGTGCGGCGCGTGGAGCCACTGGCAGGCTAACGGCTGGTACTGAGCCTGGCCCCTGGGCCTTGACCAGTTCCCACTTGAGCCGCGAAAGAGGGCGGCACCCCGTGCGGGGTGCCGCCCTCTTTCGCGCTCCGCGCTCGTCCTCAAGCGCCGGACGGGCTTTCTCCCACCCACCCGCCCCACCTTTGAACCGACAGAGGCAGTCGGCACCATCAGCTCGCCCCATTCGCCCGGCGGAAGCCCTCAGCCCGCCACGGCGAAGTATTTTCAGCCCGTCCGGCGTTTGAGGACGAGGCGCGGAGCGCCGATTCGAGGGTGCCCCCGGCCCAGGGCAACGGGACACCCACCCCCGGGGTCCAGGGGCGCAGCCCCGGTTTCGGGAAGGGGCGGGACTGGGGCGTCCCACGCGGGCTACAGCCGCTGCAGGATCGTCGCCGTCGCCACCGCACCCCCCGCACACATGCACACCAGCGCGAACTCCTTGTCCGCCCGCTCCAGTTCGTGAAGGGCGGTGGTCAGCAGCCGCGCCCCGGTCGCCCCGACCGGGTGTCCAAGGGCGATCGCACCGCCGTTGACGTTCACCTTCTCCAGGTCCTGCCCGAAGACCTGCGCCCAGCTCAGCACGACGGAGGCGAACGCCTCGTTGATCTCGACCAGATCGATGTCCGCCAAGGACATCCCCGCCTTGCCGAGCACGGCCCGAGTGGCGTCGATCGGCCCGTCGAGGTGGAAGTGCGGATCGGCCCCCACCAGCGCCTGCGCGACGATCCGCGCCCGCGGCCGTAACCGCAGCGCCCGAGCCATCCGCTTGGAGGTCCAGAGCAGTGCCGCCGCCCCGTCGGAGATCTGGGAGGAGTTCCCGGCGGTGTGCACGGCGGTGGGCATGACGGGCTTGAGCCGCCCGAGGGCGTCCATGGAGGTGTCGCGGAGCCCCTCGTCGCGGTCCACGAGCCGCCACATCCCCTGCCCCGCGGCCTGCTCGGCCTCGTCGGTGGGCACCTGCACGGCGAACGTCTCGCGCTTGAACCGCTCCTCGCCCCAGGCGACGGCGGCCCGCTCCTGCGAGATGAGCCCGAGGGAGTCGACGTTCTCGCGGCTGAGCCCCCGCTTGCGGGCGATCCGCTCGGCCGCCTCGAACTGGTTGGGCAGGTCGATGTTCCACTCGTCGGGGAACGGCTTGCCGGGCCCGTGCTTGGAGGCGGACCCGAGCGGCACCCGCGACATGGACTCGACGCCGCAGCTGATGCCGACGTCGATGACGCCGCCCGCGACCATGTTGGCGACCAGGTGCGCGGCCTGCTGGGACGAGCCGCACTGGCAGTTGACCGTCGTCGCCCCGGTCTCGTACGGCAGGCCCATGGTGAGCCACGCGGTGCGCGCGGGGTTCGCGGACTGCTCGCCGGCCTGGGTGACCGCGCCGCCGACGATCTGCTCGACGCAGTCGGCGTGGATGCCGGTGCGACCGAGGAGTTCGCGGTAGGTCTCGCCCAGAAGATAGGCGGGATGGAGGTTGGCGAGCGCACCCCCGCGCTTGCCGATCGGCGTGCGTACGGCTTCGACGATGACAGGTTCAGCGGCCATAGACTCGTCCTCTCCTCCACAGCCCACGGGGCGTCCCGGCAGCCCGCACGCGATAACTAGTACGCGTTCTAGTTATCTCCCCAGTCTGCTGAGCCCGACCCCGCCGCCGCAAGGGTCGTGCACGCACCGCCCGCACAACCGGCGCCCAAAGCGACGCGTCAAGGGCCTTGCCACTTGTAGAACCCGTTACTACGTTGCGACGCATCTCCTGATGCCCCGTCAGATGAACGTCTGGAGTTGCTGATGGTCTGTCCCGCGCTGCCCGACGGGTTCGACTTCACCGATCCCGATGTGCTGCAAGACCGCGTGCCCTTCCCGGAGTTCGCGCGGCTTCGGCAGTCGGAGCCGGTGCGCTGGATCGCCCAGCGGCCGGGCGTCGCCGGTTTCGGCGACGCGGGGTACTGGGCCGTGACCCGGCACGCCGACGTCAAGTACGTGTCCACGCACCCGGAGTTGTTCTCCTCGAACCTCAACACCGCCGTCATCCGCTTCAACGAGTCGATCAGCCGCGACCAGATCGAGGTCCAGAAGCTGATCATGCTCAACATGGACCCGCCCGAGCACACCCGGGTGCGCCAGATCGTGCAGCGCGGCTTCACCCCGCGCGCCATCCGCTCCCTGGAGGACGCCCTGCGCAGCCGCGCGCACCGGATCGTCGAAGCCGCCCTGGAGAACGCCGCCGACGACGGCTCGTTCGACTTCGTCACCCAGGTCGCGGTCGAGCTGCCGCTGCAGGCCATCGCGGAGCTGATCGGCGTACCGCAGGAGGACCGCTCGAAGATCTTCGACTGGTCCAACAAGATGGCGGCGTACGACGATCCGGAGTACGCGATCACCGAGGAGGTCGGCGCCGAGGCCGCCATGGAGATCGTGTCGTACGCGATGAACCTGGCCGCCGCCCGCAAGGAGTGCCCGGCCAAGGACATCGTCAGCCAGCTGGTCGCGGCGGAGGACGAGGGGAACCTGTCCTCGGACGAGTTCGGGTTCTTCGTGATCCTGCTCGCCGTCGCGGGCAACGAGACCACCCGCAACGCCATCACGCACGGCATGCACGCCTTCCTCACCCATCCCGACCAGTGGGAGCTGTTCAAGCGCGAGCGCCCGGCGACGACCGCCGAGGAGATCGTGCGGTGGGGCACGCCCGTGGTGTCGTTCCAGCGCACCGCCACCCAGGACACCGAGGTGGGCGGGGCCCGGATCAAGAAGGGCGACCGGGTCGGGATCTTCTACTCCTCCGCCAATCACGATCCCGAGGTCTTCGAGCGCCCCGACGTGTTCGACATCAGCCGGGACCCGAACCCCCATCTCGGCTTCGGGGGCGGCGGCCCGCACTTCTGCCTCGGCAAGTCCCTCGCGGTCCTGGAGATCAACCTGATCTTCCACGCGATCGCCGAGGCCATGCCCACCCTCCGCCTGGTCGGCGACCCCCGCCGACTGCGCTCGGCCTGGCTCAACGGAGTCAAGGAACTCCAGGTCAGCACCCGCTGACCCCGAGGACGGGAGGCAGGGGCACACCCCTACGCCCCGCCCCTGCCTCTCCGGTTCCCACCGAGGGAAACGGACCCAAGAAATCCGCCAAAAGTTCACTTGATCGGCAATCATCGCCAACGTTTTCGTCGAACACAGCGTCTTGGGAGGTGTACCTGAGCCCTCCACCCGTCCCAGACGTCGAACGGAAACGGTGACCGTGGTCTCTGCCGACCTCTCGATCCTCCCGACCGGCAGCGCACCCACCGAACGGAAGAATCCCTTCCGCCGGGCCGCCCGTTCCTTCTACCGCCGCCACCGCGTCCCGGTACTCGCCACCGCCCCCACCCTTCCCCTGTACGCGCTGTGGGCGGCCTTCCTCGCCACCGGCGGCGGCGACCTCGCCGCACAGCAGGCCTGGGCCAGATTCGCCTCCGACCACGGCTCCGCCGCGTACAGCCTGTTCTGGTACGGCGGCATGCACACCGCCAACTACAGCCTGATATCGCCGTACTTGATGGCCGCGATCGGCGTGAAGACCGTCACGGTCCTCTCCGGCGTCGCGGGGGCCTGGCTGGTCGCCGTGCTCATCGAGCGCGCGGGCGTGCGCCGCCCGCTGTGGCCCGCGGTCCTCGCCTCCCTCGCCGTGTGGTGCAACGTCGCGTCCGGTCGCACCACGTTCGCCCTCGGCCTCGCCTTCGGGCTCGGCGCGGTCCTCGCGCTCCTGTGCGCGAAGCGCCTGACGGTCGCGGTGGTGTGCTCGGCGCTCGCCACCATGGCCTCCCCGGTGGCGGGCCTGTTCCTGCTCGTCGTGGGGTCGGGCTACTTCTTCGTACGGGAGTGGGGGCGCGCCGCCGCGCTGCTCGCGCCGCCGGTCGTGGTGGTCGGCGTGACGACCCTGCTCTTCCCCTTCAAGGGCGAGCACCTGATGTGGGCGGACCGGATCTTCCCGCCGGTGTTCTTCAGCCTCGTCCTGGTGGTGGCGGGGCCACGGGAGTGGCGGGTGCTGCGGTGGGGGGCGGGGGTGTACGCAGTGGGGACCGTCCTGACGTACCTCATCCCGTCACCGATCGGCACGAACGTCGAGCGCCTCGCCGAACTCGTCGCGCCCGCCCTGCTGCTCGCGGCCCTGCTGACCCCGGCGCTTCCGGTGATGCGGCGGATGGCCCTGGTGACGGCTCTGGTCCTGTCGACGGCGTGGGTCGCGCAGAAGACGGCCGACGACCTGGAGGTGTCCACCGTCGTCCCGGCCTGGGCGACGGACACCCAGGCCGTCGTCCGGGAACTGAAGCGGCTCGGCGCCGACCGGGGCCGGGTCGAGGTGGTACCGGCCCGCAACCACCGCGAGGCCACCGCGCTCGCGCCGTACGTGAACATGGCGCGCGGCTGGAACCGTCAGCTCGACATCGAGCGCGGCCGCCTCTTCTACGACGGCTCGTTCTCCGCCACGACCTACCGCGCCTGGCTCGACAAGTGGGCGGTCGGCTTCGTCGTGCTGCCGTCCGGTCGGCCCGACGGGCCCGCGCTCGACGAGGCCGCGCTGGTCAGGAGCGGCCCGAAGTGGCTGGAGCCGGTGTGGAAGGACAAGCACTGGCGGATCTTCCGGGTGCGGAACGCGGTGCCGATGGCGTCGGCGCCCGCCTCCGTCGTCCGGTCCACCAGCACCGACGTGGTGGTGCGGGTGCCGGAGCGGGGCTCGGTGACCGTGCGGATCGTGTACTCGCCGTGGCTCCGGGCCGCGGGTGCGTGCCTGAAGCCGAACGGCGAGTTCACGGAGCTGACGGTCCAGACGCCCGGCACCTACCGGATCAGCTCGGGGTACGGTCGCCCTTCGCGTCCTTCGGCGTGCTGAGCCCGTCCTCAGGGGTGCTCAGGATGTCCTTCGGCTTGTCCGACGGGGCGTCCGGGGCGCCGGGCGGCTCCGCCGGGAGGCCCGCCATCGCCGGCTTCAGCCCCGTCCCGACCTTGAGCACGTGCTTCACCCGCGGCCCCTGGAGCAGGTACGTCAGCCCGAATCCGGCGCCGACGACGGCCGCGCCGCCCACCGCGTCGAGGATCCAGTGGTTGCCGGTGCCCACGATCGCGCAGACCGTGAAGAACGGGTGCAGCAGGCCGAGGGCCTTCATCCACCACTTGGGCGCGAGGATCGCGATGGTCAGACCGCACCACAGGGACCAGCCGAAGTGCAGCGAGGGCATCGCCGCGTACTGGTTGGTGAGCTTCGTCAGCGTGCCGTAGTCCGGCTGCGAGAAGTCCTGCACGCCGTGGATGGTGTCGATGAAGTTGAGGTCCTCCATCAGCCGCGGCGGCGCGAGCGGGTAGCCCCAGAAGCCGATGAGCGCGAGCAGCGTCGCGAAGCCCAGCGCGGAGCGCGCCCAGCGGTACTGGGCGGGGCGGCGCAGATACAGGATCGCGAGGACGCTCAGCGGCACCACGAAGTGGAACGACGTGTAGTAGAAGTTGAAGAAGCTCTCCATCCAGGGCGTGCGCGCCGTCAGCTGGTTGAACCAGTGCTCGATGTCGATGTGCAGGAACTGCTCGATGGAGTGGATCTGTTCGCCGTGCGTCTCGGCCCGCTCCCGGCCGCCGGAGATGGTGCCGCCGGTCGCGGCGAGGCGGGTCTGCTGATACGCGGAGTAGCCGACGCGGATGAGGAGCAGTTCCAGGAGCAGGTTCGGGCGGGTCAGGACGCGCCGCCAGAACGGGAACAGCGGCACCCACTTCCAGCGCGCCGGGACGGGATCGGCGTACGAGGTGGGGATCGGCCGCTGGTACTCGGGAGCCGTGCGGGACAGGAACGGCACGATCAGCGCGGAGGCGAGCGCGGCGAGCAGGACGACGTTGTCGCGCAGCGGCTCGAGGACCGACATGTTCGGCAGCATCATCTTCGACGGCAGCGTCATCACGAGGACGACCGCGATCGGCCACACGTACCGGTCCGATGCCCGCTTGCCGACCCGGCCGACGACGGCGAGCAGCAGCCACAGGAGCTGGTGCTGCCAGCTGGTCGGGGACACGGCGATGGCGACGCAGCCGGTGAGCGCGACGGCGAGGAGCAGCTGCCCGTCGCGGGCGTAGCGCACGGCCCGGCGCAGGCCGAGGAAGGCGACGCCGGCGCCCAGGCCGAGGAAGAGCCCTATTTCGAGCGGTCCCTGAAGGCCGAGGCGGAGCAGGGCTCCGTGCAGCGACTGGTTGGCGTTGGCGTCCGGGTTGGCGCCGAGTCCGGCGCCCGCCAGGTGGTGGATCCAGTACGTCCACGAGTCGTGCGGCATGGCCGCCCAGGCAATGGCGGTGGCGGCGGCGAAGGTGGCGCCCGTGGACACGGCGGCCTTCTTGCGTCCGGTGAACCACAGGAGCGGCGCGAACAGGAGCACGGTGGGCTGCAGGGCCGCGGCGAGGCCGATCAGGATGCCGCTGGCCCGCTCCCCGCGCACGGCGAAGCAGCCGAGGAGGACGAGCAGGACGGGGATGATGCTGGTCTGGCCCAGGTGCAGGGTGTTGCGCACCGGCAGGGACAGCATCAGCAGGGAGATCGCGAGGGGGGCCGCGAGCAGCGAGGTGCGGCGCGAGACCGGCTGCGGCAGCGCGCGGGCGGCGACCAGGCCGAGGACCACGACGAGGCCGAGGGTGCCGAAGGTCCAGGCCCAGCCGAGGGCGTCCTCGGCGACCCGGGCGAACGGCTTGAGGACGAGTCCGGCGAAGGGGGTGCCGGTGAACTTGTCCGCGTCGTACAGCGAGCCGTTCACGTGCAGCACGCCGTTCGGCCCGACCCAGGTCTCCCAGTCGATCAGGCGCTCGCCCTTGGGGGTGCGCAGGACGACGGCGGCCTGGCGGACGGCGAGGACGGCGGCGATCAGCCAGAGGGCGACACGGACCGCTCCGATTCGCCCCTCGGGTGTCCCGGATGCCCCCGCGCCCAAGGCATTCCCCGGTCCCCTGTGCTCAACATTCGCCACGCCCTGTCGGCCCTCCCGCCCCATCCGTCATCCTTGATCAAAGTGCCAGGAGATTCCTGATCTCGCCCAAAGAGGCTCGCATGCCCCTGAGTGAGACGCGCGCAACCCCCAGTTCGCCTGGCAGCCACACCCGCTTTCTACCGGCTTTTGGGCGCCGGTGCCCAACCGCCCCGCTGCGGCCGCGCCGCCCGGTGGCCGCTTTCCGCGCAGGCGGGAGGCCCGGTTCCCCCGGTTCCACGGACTCATTCGAGCAAGGACGGCGGGAACCCCCCTGCCCGGTTCCCCCGCCCGGACGCGACATAGATCACATGGGACTCATGCCGCGCTCGCCGGAAGTACCCCCGTTTGGCCTGAATACAGGGCGATTGCGCACACTGCGCGATCACTCCCGCACCCCCCGTAATGATGGTTACTGCACCTAAGGTCACCGGGTCCTTGTCGTCCACGAAAGGCAGGCGAGCGAGCCCTTGCCGACCGCGCAACACGTCGGACCCCGCACCCCCGCGGCCCCCTCCCCCACCGGGACGGACCCCGCGCCCGCAGCGACGCCGGCGGACGGCGCCGCCACCGTCACGGACCCCGCGCTGGTCAAGCGCGCCGTGAAGGCCGCCGCGCTCGGCAACGCCATGGAGTGGTTCGACTTCGGGGTCTACAGCTACATCGCGGTCACCCTCGGCAAGGTCTTCTTCCCCTCCGGCAACCCCACGGCCCAGCTGCTCTCGACGTTCGGCGCCTTCGCCGCGGCCTTCCTGATCCGTCCGCTCGGTGGCATGGTCTTCGGCCCGCTCGGCGACCGCGTGGGCCGCCAGAAGGTCCTCGCCCTCACCATGATCATGATGGCGGCGGGCACGTTCGCGATCGGCCTGATCCCGTCGTACGCCACCATCGGCGTCTGGGCGCCGGTCCTGCTCCTGGCCGCCCGCCTGGTGCAGGGCTTCTCCACCGGCGGCGAGTACGCGGGCGCCGCCACGTTCATCGCCGAGTACGCGCCCGACAAGAAGCGCGGCTTCCTCGGGAGCTGGCTGGAATTCGGCACCCTCGCCGGATACATCGGCGGTGCGGGCCTCGTGACCCTGATGACGGCGCTGCTCTCCAGCGACGACCTGCAGTCCTGGGGCTGGCGCATCCCGTTCCTCATCGCCGGGCCCATGGGGCTCATCGGCCTCTATCTGCGCACACGCCTGGAGGAGACCCCGGCGTTCGCCGCGCAGCTGGCCAAGGCCCACGAGGACGAGCGAGCCCGGCCCAAGGTGCGGATCCGGGACCTCGTGACCGGGCAGTGGCGGGCCCTGCTCCTGTGCGTCGGGCTCGTCCTGGTCTTCAACGTCACCGACTACATGCTCCTGTCGTACATGCCGAGCTATCTCACCGGTGAGCTGGAGTACGACGAGACGCACGGGCTGCTCGTCGTGCTCGTCGTCATGGCCCTGATGATGTGCGCCCAGCCGTTCGTGGGCGCCCTCACGGACCGGGTCGGCCGCCGCCCGGTCATCGCCGCGGGCTGCGCGGGCTTCCTGCTCCTGTCCATCCCCGCCCTGCTCCTGATCCGCAACGGCTCCCTGTGGGCCATCGGCCTCGGCATGGCGGCCCTCGGCCTGCTCCTGGTCTGCTTCACCGCGTCCATGCCGGCGACCCTCCCCGCCCTCTTCCCCACCCCCGTCCGCTACGGGTCCCTCTCCATCGGCTTCAACGTGTCCGTCTCGATCTTCGGCGGCACGACGCCGCTGGTCGTCACGGCTCTGATCGGGGCCACGGGGGACGTGATGATGCCCGCGTACTACATGATGGCGGCGGCGGTGATCGGTGGCGTGGCCGTCTGGTACCTCCAGGAGTCGGCGGGCCGCCCCCTCCCGGGCTCCCCACCGTCGTTGGAGCCCCGACCCGACCGGCCTTGACCCCGGCACGGACGGGGTCACCCCCGGATCGCGCTCCGCGCTCGTCCTCAAACGCCGGACGGGCTTTTCCCCACCCGCCCGCCCCAGCTATTGCTTCGGCCGGAGTGGGACGCACTGCCTGCCCGGTGTCACTCAGCCCGCCCCAGCGAGGAGTTTCCGCCCGCCTCGGTAAGGTTTTCCACCCGCCTCGGTAAGACTTTCCGCCCACCTCGGGGAAGTTTTCAGCCCGCCTCGGGGAAGTTTTCAGCCCGTCGTGGGGGTACCCCCTGCTCCTTAAGAGCTTGGGGGAGTTTGAGGACGAGGCGCGGAGCGCCGATTCGACGGTGCCCCCGTCCCACGGCAACGGGACCCCCACCCCCGGGGTCCAGGGGCGAAGCCCCGGTTTCGGGAAGGGGCGGGGTTGGGGAATGCTCAGCGCAGCGCCGCCCGACCCGCAGCGCCGCCCAACCCCAAGGAGCACGCCCGCATGAGCACCGAGCCCACCCTCTGGAACACCGTCGACCACTACTTCACCGACCTCCTCACCCCCGCGGACGCGGCCCTCACCACCGCCCTCCAGGACAGCGAAGCGGCCGGCCTGCCGGCCATCGCCGTAGCCCCCAACCAGGGCAAACTCCTCCACCTCCTGGCCCAACTCCAGGGCGCCCACCGCATCCTGGAGATCGGCACCCTGGGCGGCTACAGCACGATCTGGCTGGCCCGCGCCCTCCCCGCCGACGGCCACCTGATCACCCTGGAGTACAAGCCGGAACACGCCGAGGTGGCCCGCGCCAACCTCGCCCGCGCCGACCTCGACAAGATCACCGAGGTCCGCACGGGCCCGGCCCTGACCTCGCTGGCCGCCCTCCACGACGAGGACCCGGCCCCCTTCGACCTGGTCTTCATCGACGCGGACAAGGCCAACAACGCGAACTACCTGGAGTGGTCCCTCCGGCTGACCCGCCCGGGCAGCCTCATCATCATCGACAACGTCGTACGCGGCGGCGCCGTCACCGACGCCACCAGCGACGACCCGAGCGTCCGCGGCACCCGCGCCGCCCTGGACCTGATCGCGACCCACCCGAAGCTGGACGGCACGGCGGTGCAGACGGTCGGCACGAAGGGCTACGACGGCTTCGCGCTGGCCCGCGTACTGGACTGAAGGGCGCGTACGGGACTGAGCCCGGCCCCGCCACCCGCTCAATCCTCGTGGTAGAAGCCCACGTTGACGCTGCGCGGCCCCGACCGGTCCTGCACGACGACCTCACCGGAGCCGCCCCGGGGCAACGGCGTCGTCCCTCCGTACGCGAGGGGCACCGCCGTCCCCCCGGCCAGGATCCGCACCTCGGACGCCGGGTCGGGCTGGGAGCCGCGGACCCAGGTGACCGTCCACGCGCCGTCGACGCGACAGCGGAACTCCAGGTGGGTACGGGAGACGAACAGCCAGTCCTGCGGCGGCGCGAGCCGGCAGACGGCGCGGTCGCGCCCCACGCGGAGCACCGCGCCGGGCTCGCTCGGCTCCTCCGCGAGGAGCATTCCGGCGGTCGCTCCCGCGTCCGCGTCCGACACCCCCGACACCATCGCCATGGTGAGTTCAAGCACCTGGGTACCCCCTGACCCGAAGTCCGGACAACCGGCCGCATCCTAGCCCCGCGGTGTTGCGGGCCCGTGGCCCCGCGCCGCCGGGGGCCCTCTGCCACCATGGTCGTATGACTGAACGGAAGCCACCGGGAGTCAACTTCGAGTCCTGGGTCGACAAGCAGATCCGTGAGGCGGAGGAGCGGGGCGACTTCGCCGCCCTGCCCGGACGCGGCAAGCCCCTGCCGGAGGATCCCGGCGCGGCGTACGACGAGATGTGGTGGGTCAAGCGGAAGCTGGCCCGTGAGGGCATGGGCGTGCTCTCCCCGACCCTGGCCCTCCGCAAGGAGGCCGAGGACGTCCTTGCCGCCGCCGCCGAGGCCCCCTCGGAAACCATGGCCCGCCGCCTGGTCACCGACCTCAACGACAAGATCCGCGAGGCCCTGCGCACCCCGCCTCCCGGACCGCCGCTCGGCCTGCGCCCCTTCGACGTCGACGAGGTCGCCCGGGACTGGCGGGAGCGGCACGGGGCATGAGTCCCGCGCGGCGTCGCCGGGGCGGCCGTCGGGCCCGCGCGGGCGTGCGCGACGATGGTGCCCATGAGCATCGTGAAGATCAACGTCCTGACCGTGCCCGCGGAGCAGCGCGAGGTCCTGGAGCGCAGGTTCGCCTCCCGCGCGGGAGCCGTCGAGAGCTCGGACGGCTTCGAGTGGTTCGAACTGCTCCGCCCCGTCGAGGGCACCGACCAGTACCTGGTGTACACGCGCTGGCGTGACGAGGCGGCCTTCCAGGCGTGGATGGAGGGCCCGATGAAGGCGGCGCACCAGGGCGGGGGTGCCGCGGGTGCCGCCGGCGCGGAGGGCGCCGGGGAGCGGCCGAAGCCCGCGTCGTCCAGCGCCGCCGTCTGGACCTTCGAGGTGGTCCAGCAGGCGGCGCCCAAGAGCGAGTAGCGGCCCTCGTGACACCACCCCGGGCCGACGAGCCACGGACGCCTGCCGCGGCCTGACACCGCCGGCACCTGACGGGCCTCCGCGCCGATGTCTGAGTGCGGGGCCCGTCACATGCCACAGATGTCGCCGGTGGCCGCCACCGAGGCAAGCACCGCTGCGCGCGTCGTCCGGCCCGCTCGTCGAAGGGGCAACGAAAGCGACGGCCGCCCGAATCCGGATCTACCATCGAAGGGGGAGCTGACCCCAGGAGTTCCGATGAAGAACCGAGTGATCACCACAGGGGTGCTGGCGGTGCTCGGGGGGATACTGGCGACGCTGGGGCTGGTCCTGGCCACGTCTGGGGCAGCCCTCGCTCTGCCGACCACGTCGGTTCAGGCCCCACTGCCGAAGCCCACGGCTGATTACGACGTGCTGACCGCACGCGAATGGGCACTGATCGCGAAGAACCCGGACGCGCACATCGGCGAGCGCTATGTCGTGTACGGGGTGGTAACGCAGTCCGACACGGCGACGGGCACCGAGATGCTCCGCGCCAGTGTCGACGGCGTTCGGCACACCTACGCCTACGAGTATCCGACCAACACCGTCCTGACCGGAGAGGCGTCAGCGTTCGCGGAGATAGTCGCGGATGACACCTTCACGGCGAAGGTCGAAGTGAGCGGGACCATCACCTACGAGAACACGATCGGCGGAGAAACGACTGCTCCAGAGTTGCAGGTGGATTCCATAACCGTGCTGGTACCCGCATAGCGCGGCCATGGGCCGCCCGCCCCGGGCGGAGGGCCGCGAGCCCGTGGGTCGATATCCAGAGCATTCCGTGAGCCCGCCGCTGACGCGTTCAAGGCCGGATTCGACGAGCGTGCGGGGTCCTTCGCCCCTGTCCACGCACGATCCCCCTCTCGTCTCTCCTCTGGTCTCTCCTGGCGCCGAATCGTCAACACTCGTGCTTCGTAAGATGCTCTGACGCATCCCATGCGCCCCACAAGGAGGTCTGACCCCGCATGTCCTGGATCGTGGGCCCCGAACCGGTCGACTCGGTCGCTGCTCTCGCGCTGTGGCGCGCGTACTACACCGAGGTCAGCGACCGCTGGTACGAGTTGCACGAGGGGCACGCCACCGATCCCGCCGAGTTGGAGCGTGAGATCGCGGCGGGCGCGGTGGAGGCGGGGCTCGCGGCACCGCGTGGCGTGCTGCTGGTCGCCCGCTGGGACGGTGAGCCCGCGGGCACGGCCGGGGTGCGCCTCGTGGACGACACCACCGCCGAGCTGAAGCGCGTCTTCGTCGCGGCGGGCCTGCGCGGGAAGGGCGGCGGCTCCGTCCTCTTGGACGCCGCGGAGGAGGCCGCCCGCGGCCTCGGCGCGGTCCGCGTCCGCCTCGACACCCGCAACGACCTGGTCGAGGCACGGGCGCTGTACGCGCGGCACGGGTACGCGGAGGGGCCGCAGCACAACTCCGAGCCGTACGCGGAACATTGGTTCCGCAAGGACCTGAGCCCCCGAGCGGCGTGACCACCCCACCCACCCCAGTAGGAGCGGCGCAGAAGGGCCGCCCAGGCGCCGGGTGAGACGACGAGGGCGCCACCATGGGGCCCACTCCACGCCCAACAGCAAACGGGTGGGCGGCGAAGAGGGGCCACCCCCGCGCCGGTGAGGCGACCGCGCCAGGGGGAGGCGACCACGCCGGACAGGGCGACCGTGGGCCCGACGGCCACCTACACCCGGGGCAGGCCGCGAGGCCGCTCCGCGTCGGAGCCGCACATCTCCGCCCCCAACTCCTCCACCAACTGCATGAGATCGGTGGGCCGCCCGGGCCCCCACCAGTCCCCGAGGAGCTCGGCCAGCTCGGCCTCCCGGGCCTTGGCCAGCTCGGTGGCGGCCACCCGCCCGGAGTCGGAGAGCCGAAGCCCGAGCCCTTCGCGGAGGGCGAGCCGCCGCTCCTCCAACTGCCGGGAGGCCTGGGTGACGACGGTCAGGGGAATCATGCTGCGCTCGGCCAGCGTGGCCGGCTCGACGTGCCCGTGCCGGGCGATCCGCAGAAGCATCCAGCTGGCGGCGGGCAGCAGGTCGTACCCGGCCCGCGCGGTGATCCGGACGTACACCTCCCGCCGCCCCTCCCGCGTCCCGAGCAGCGACAAGGCGCGCGCCACCTCCTCGTAGGAGGACCGCTCGACCGGGTTGCTGGCGAGCGTCTGCGTCGGGTCGGGCGCCGTCACCGCCCCGCGCAGCCGGTCCTCGCGCAGGAACCAGGCGAGGACGAAGGCGACGAGGGCGACCGGCGCCGCGTACAGGAAGACGTCGGTGATGGCGGAGGAGTAGGCGTGCAGCACTCCGGGCCGCAGCGCGGCGGGCAGTTCGGCGATGCCGCGCGGGTCGGCCTTGAGGGAGTCGGTGGTGACGCCGCCCGGCAGGTCCTGTCCGCGCAGGGCGTCGGTGAGCTTGTCCCCGAGCCTGCTGGTGAACACGGTCCCGAAGATGGCGACGCCGAACGAGGCGCCGATGGACCGGAAGAACGTGGCGCCGGAGGTGGCGACGCCGAGGTCCTCGTAGCCGACGGCGTTCTGCACGATGAGGACGAGGACCTGCATGACGAGCCCGAGGCCGAGGCCGAAGACGAAGAAGTAGGCGCTCATCTCGCCGGTGGGGCTGTTCTCGTCGAGCTGGTGCAGGAGCAGCAGGCCGAGGGTGGTGACGGCGGTGCCCGCGACGGGGAACACCTTCCAGCGCCCGGTACGGCTGACGATCTGCCCGGAGGCGGTCGACGCGATCAGCAGCCCGGCGACCATGGGCAGCATGTGGACGCCGGACATGGTCGGCGAGACGCCCTGGACGACCTGGAGGAACGTCGGCAGGTAGGTCATGGCGCCGAACATCGCGAAGCCGACGACGAAGCTGATGACGGCGGTCAGGGTGAAGGTGCGGATCCGGAACAGCTTCAGCGGGATGACGGGCTCCGCGGCCTTCCGCTCGACCGCCACGAAGCACACGGCGAGCACCGCGCCGAGCACGGCGAGCCCGATGATCTGCGGCGAGTCCCAGCCCCAGGTCGTACCGCCGAGGGAGGCGACGAGGACGAGGCAGGTGGCGACGGAGGCGATCAGGAAGGTGCCCAGGTAGTCGATGACGTGCCGGGCCCGGCTGGCCGGGATGTGCAGGGCGGCGGCGATGACGACGAGTGCGACGACGCCGATGGGCAGGTTGATGTAGAAGACCCAGCGCCAGCTCAGGTGCTCGGTGAAGAGGCCGCCGAGGAGCGGCCCGAGGACGCTGGTCGCGCCGAAGACGGCGCCGAACAGGCCCTGGTACTTGCCGCGTTCGCGGGGCGGGACGAGGTCCCCGACGATCGCCATGGAGAGCACCATGAGGCCGCCGCCGCCGAGGCCCTGCAGCGCCCGGAACCCGATGAGCTGCGGCATGTTCTGGGCGACGCCGCACAGCGCCGAGCCGATCAGGAAGATCACGATGGCGGTCTGGAAGAGCTTCTTGCGGCCGTACTGGTCGCCGAGCTTGCCCCACAGCGGGGTGGCGGCGGTCGCGGCCAGCATGTACGCGGTGACGACCCACGACAGGTGGTCCAGGCCGCCGAGGTCGCTGACGATGGTCGGCAGGGCGGTGGACACGATGGTCTGGTCGAGGGCGGCGAGGAGCATGCCGAGGAGCAGCGCCCCGATGGAGACCAGTACGCCGCCGCCCACGTGTTCCGGAGGTCCTCCGCCGGGCCGCGGCCCGGCCGGGCGGGTGCTCACGTCCTGCGTCATGGACACCTCCTGCGGTGCTGTCCACCTTCCATCGTGGTCCGAGTCATCCGTTATGGCCTGTCGAGCCGAGTGGCTGCATACTCCTTCAGAGCTCTGCGGGGCCGGCGAGGGAGGGGAGCACGCGATGAGCGAGGCGAACGGACGGGCCGGACGACACGGGGAGCCCGGGGGTGCCCGGGAGCCCGAGGGCCCCCTGGACGCGGTGCACGCGGCAGGCACGGCGGACGCAGCGGGTGCGGCAGGCACGGCAAGCACAGCGGACACGGCAGCAGGCCCAGCGGGCGGGGCAGGCACAGCGGACACGGCAGCAGGCCCGGCTGGCGCGGCCGGGCCGGTCTGTCCCGGCTGCGGCACCCCCCGCCCCCCGAGGGCCGCCCCGTCCTGCGGCTGCGCGCGCGAGGCCGCGGACGCCGCCCTGGAAACCCGGTCCGCGGAGGCGGCCGCGGCGGAGGACTTCGATCCGATACGCATACGTCCGTACGTGACGCTGCCGGAGCCGTCGGCTCCCTTGCCCGCGCTGTCGTCGGCACCGTTGCCCCCGCAGCTGCCCCCGGCCGCCACGGCCACGCCTGCCGAGGCCACCACCCGGCAGGAGCGGTCCGCGCGGCGGGGGCGGGGAGCGCTGTTCGCCGGGGCGGGCCTCGTGGTCGCGGCGGCAGCGGTGTTCACGGGCGGGGTGATGTCCGGAAACGCCGGGGACGGGGCGGGCGGCGACGGGGGCGGCGGCACGGACCGCGCGCTTCCGGACCTGGCGGACGACACCCCGCACAGGACCGCCAAGGAGCCCGCCCCGCGCAACGCCCCGAGGGCCGCACCGGCCCCCTCGGCCTCCATCGCCCCCCGCAGCACCCCGACCCGCACCCCGTCGGCCACGGCCCCGCGGTCGGTACCGGTCCGCAAGTCCCCGACGCCCGCACCCTCGCGCACGACGGCCCGCGCCACGGGTTCGGTGGGCCCGCCCCCGTCCCGCACCCCATCCCGCGCGCCCGCCCTGCACAGCGGCGACCGGGGCGCCGAGGTGGCCGAACTCCAGCTGCGATTACGTCAGTTGCACCTCTACATCGGCCCCGCGGACGGCCGCTACACACCCCCGGTGACCGGCGCAGTATCCCGCTACCAATGGGCCCGAGGCATCAGAACGGACCCCCAGGGCACCTACGGCCCGGCGACAAGAAGATCCCTGGAATCCGAGACCGACTCCCCCTAGCGGCCACCCCGCCCCCCCGGCCCGGCAAGGGCCACCCGGCTCACCCGAACGTAAGCCTCAAGACCCCCGCGTCAGCGGAAACCCGCACCTGCGTGAGGTCGTCCACCCACACCGTGGGCCCGTACTCCCCGGCCCGCGGCCCGACCCCGACGACCCGCATCCCCGCGGCCCGCCCCGCCTCGATCCCGGCCCCCGAGTCCTCGAAGACCACACAGTCGGCCGGGTCGAACCCGAGCTCGGCGGCACCCTTGAGGAACCCCTCGGGGTCGGGCTTGCTGGCCCCGACGCTCTCGGCGGTCACCCGCACCTCGGGCAGCGTGAGCCCGGCCGCGGCCATCCGCCCGGTGGAGAGCCCCACGTCGGCGGACGTGACGAGGGCGTGCGGCAGCCCGGCGAGGGAGGCCATGAACTCCGGCGCTCCCGGTATGGGCACGACGCCGTCCATGTCGGCGGTCTCGCGCGCCAGCATCTCGCGGTTCTCGGCGTGGTTCTCGGCCATGGGCCGCTCGGGCAGCAGCAGCGCCATGGAGGCGTACCCCTGCCGCCCGTGCACGACCTTCATCACCTCGTCGGCGTCGAGCCCGTGCTTGGCGGACCACTGCCGCCAGCAGCGTTCGACGACGGCGTCGGAGTTGACGAGGGTGCCGTCCATGTCCAGGAGGAGGGCTCGGGCGGTCAGTACGTTCGCAGCCGTCATCGGCGTACTCCAAGGGAAGGGCCCGCACACGGAAGTGGAAGACAAGGCGGCTCCGCCCGCCGGTCAGGGAAACGGGCGAAGCCACTTTGTTCCTCCACGGTACAAAACAAGCCCTCCGAGCGCCAATACCGCAGGTCAGCAGACCAAGGCGCACCTCTGGGCACATCCCTGGACGCACTTCTGGGCACACCCTTACGCGATCGCCTCGTACAGGCTCCACACACCGAGCGCCAGCATCAGCATCGCCGCGATCTTCGTGATGAGGACCAGCGGCACCCGCTTCATCAGCGCCTTGCCGCCCACGATCCCGAGGCCCGCGACCACCCACAGCGCGAGCACCGCACCGAGGCCCACGGACAGCGGGTCGTCGTACCGCGCCGCCATGTTGGCCGTCATGATCTGAGTGAGGTCGCCGAACTCCGCGACCAGGATGAGCATGAAGCCCGCCCCCGAGACCCGCCAGAAGCTCTGGTCCTTGGGGGCCTTGACCTGCTCGTCGTCATCGTCCTTCTTCATCAGCAGCATCGCCGCGCCGCCGAGGAAGAGGACGCCGGTGAGGGCGTGCACCAGTTGCTGCGGCAGCAGGGTGAGCACGCTGCCCGCCGCCACGGCGAGCACCACGTGCACGGCGAACGCGGCGGCGACGCCCACGAAGACGTACGAGGCGCGGTAACGGGTGCCGAGGACGAGCCCGGCCAGCGCTGTCTTGTCGGGCAGTTCGGCAAGGAAGACGACGCCGAAGACAAGCGCCGTCACGCTGATGCTGATCAAGGTTCCTCAATCGGTCGGGCCGCCCCGCCGAGAGTTCCGCAGCCTTCGCGTACGACACCTCGGCACGGCAGCGCTCGGTGACGCACACGGAGGTGTGCGTCGGGCACTGCTGGCCGAAGGTCTCGCTGGCCGCCCACTCACGGTGGGCTGCCTCCGGGCGCCGGCTCAGACGAGCTGAGCAGTATGTCGACGGTCCGGCGAAGAGCTACTCCCCTTCTGCTCCGGCCATCGTACGCGACCCGCGCGCGGCCCCGGCCAGGGACTTTCGGCCCGGGCCCACCGTGACCGGGGCCACATCCGCCCCGGCGCCCGCCCCGGCGATCCCCCGCGAACCGGAGCATCCCGCGCGGGGCAATTCCCCCGAATCGCCAACTTCCGCCCCGGCACGCCTCCATGACGACACGCCAGAACCCTTGATGTTTACAGGTGATTGACGCGACCCTGTCACCCGATGCACACCTCGGGGCAACCCGAGCGCACCAGCATGGCCGCCCCACCGGTCAATGTCCCCCCACGTCAAGGGAGTTCGCATGCCCACGATCTACGCGCGTCACCGCCTCGCCGCCGTCGGCGCCGTCGCCGCCCTCGCCTCCGCCGCGACCCTGCTCTCCGGCTCCCCCGCCCAGGCCGCCCCGCCCACCCCGGTCAGCGCCGCCACCGCCCGCACCTACCTCGGCCAGCTCACCGTGGCCCCCGAGGGCTCCTCCGACGGCTACAGCCGCGACAAGTTCCCGCACTGGTCCACCCAGTCCGGCGCCTGCAACACCCGCGAGGTCGTCCTCAAGCGCGACGGCGAGAACGTCCAGCAGGACGGCAGCTGCGCCGCGACCTCCGGCACCTGGCGGTCCCCCTACGACGGCGGTGTCTGGACCGCCGCCTCCGACGTCGACATCGACCACGTGATCCCGCTCTCCGAGGCCTGGAAGTCCGGCGCCAGCGGCTGGACCACCGCCCGTCGCGAGAGCTTCGCCAACGACCTGGGCCAGCCCCAGCTCATCGCCGTGACCGACAACGTCAACCAGGCCAAGGGCGACAAGGACCCGGCGAAGTGGCTGCCGCCCACCACCTCGTACCACTGCTTCTACGCCCGCATGTGGGTGGACGTGAAGCAGCACTACGGCCTCACCGTCGACTCCGCCGAGAAGAGCGCGCTCAGCTCCATCCTGAACGGCTGCTGACCCGCCCCGGCAGCCACTGATCGCACCGGGGCCGGTCCCGCTTGTGCGGAACCGGCCCGCCCGCCTCCGTCGTTCCGTACCGTACGGGGCGACGGAGGAAGGTGATCACTGTGGCGCGGCTGCGTCTGGGTCCACTGCTGAGGTACGTCGACGGCGCGCGGGCGACCGTCTGGGTCGAGGCCGACCGGCCCTGCACGGCCGAGGTGCGCTGCGCCGACGGCACGCGCGGGACGGCCAGGACCTTCCAGGTCGCCGGGCACCACTACGCCCTGGTGCCGGTCGAGGGCCTGCGCCCGGGGACCGACACGGCGTACGAGGTCACGCTCGACGACACCCCGGTGTGGCCGCTGCCCGACTCGCCCTTCCCGGCGAGCACGATCCGCACGCCGGGCGGGGACGGCACCGACGGCGGGGACGCCGCCGCCCTGCGTGTCACTTTCGGCTCCTGCCGGTGGGCCGCGCCGCCCGCCAAGACCTCCCACCTGCACGACCTGGGCCACCGGGGCGACAAGGGCGCCGGCAGGGACACCGGCAAGGAGCACGACCCCGTCGGCCCCGACGCCCTCGACACCCTGGCGGCCCGCATCGCCGCCGACCCCGCCGCCCCGCGCCCCGACGTGCTGCTCCTGCTCGGCGACCAGGTGTACGCGGACGAGGTGTCGCAGGCCACCCGCCGCTGGCTCGCCGCCCGCCGCGACCTCTCCGAGCCACCGGGCGACCAGGTCGCGGACTATGAGGAGTACACCCACCTCTACTACGAGTCCTGGCTCGACCCCGAGGTGCGCTGGCTGCTCTCCACCGTCCCCAGCTGCATGATCTTCGACGACCACGACGTCATCGACGACTGGAACACCAGCGCCTCCTGGCTCGCCGAGATGCGCGCCACGCCCTGGTGGCGCGAGCGCATCCTCAGCGGCCTGATGTCGTACTGGGTCTATCAGCACCTGGGCAATCTGCCGCCCGAGGAGCTGGCGCGGGACGAGGTGTACGCGGCCGTGCGCGCCACGCCCGACGGCACCGACGCCCTGCGCGCCCACGCCGCCACCGCCGACGCCGACCCCACGACCGCCCGCTGGAGCTACCGCAGAGACTTCGGTCGCGTCCGTCTGTTGATGGTCGACACCCGCGCCGCCCGCGTCCTCGACGAGGACAAGCGCGCCATGCTCGACCCCGGCGAGGCGGCCTGGCTGCGCGAGCAGGCCCTGGAGGGCGGCTGCGACCACCTCCTCATCGGGACGTCCCTGCCGTGGCTGCTCCCCCACCTCATCCACGACGCCGAGGGCTGGAACGCCGCCCTGTGCCGGGGCGAACGCGGCGCCCGCTGGGCCCGCTTCGGCGAGGACCTGCGCAGACGCGCCGACCTCGAACACTGGGCCGCCTTCCCCACGTCCTTCGACGCCCTGGCCGCCCTGATCGCCGACGCGGGCTCCGTCGCGGACGCGCCCGCGACGGTATGCGTCCTGTCCGGCGACGTCCACCACGCGTACGTCGCCGAGCCCACCTGGCCCGGGGGCGGCGGGCCCGACGCCCGCGTCCTGCAGCTCACCTGCTCGCCGGTGCACAACTCCATCCCCGCCTCGATAAGGGTCGGCTTCCGGTTCGGCTGGAGCCGCGTCGGCCGCGCCCTCGGCCGCCGCTTCGCCCGGCACGGGCGGCTCCCGCGCGCCGCCGTGAACTGGCGCAGGACGGGCGGCCCCTGGTTCGGCAACCACCTGATGACGCTGACGCTGCGCGGGCGCTCGGCGGAGCTGCGCCTGGACCGGGCGCGGGCGGAGAAGGGCGGCGGGGAGCGCCTGGAGACGGTGGAGCGGACGACGCTCACGCCGTGAGTGCGGCCTGCGGACGGCACCGGGTCTCGTGCGTCCCGTGCGTCCCGTGTGCACGGTTGCTGCGGGTACGGGTGTGACGGGGCGAACCTCCCACAGGTAGCGGCGATGTCCGCCTTGGCCGTGACTCAGGACACAACCGGATGGAGATCCTCCGAAGCGGGCTTCGGCAACGGTGTCTCCGGCGGCATGATGAGCCGGTCCTCGCCCCGTCCGTACCGGGAGTCACGCTCTTGTCTGCTGCTGCGACCGTCGACCACTCCATAGCCGTCGTCGGCGCGGGGCCGCGCGGCACCAGCGTCCTGGAGCGCCTGTGCGCCTCGGCCGCCGAGCTGCTGCCGCCGGGGGCGCGGCTGACGGTGCACATGGTCGATCCGGCGCCGCCGGGGCCCGGCCTCGTCTGGCGCACCGGCCAGTCGCGGGAGCTCCTGATGAACACCGTCGCCTCCCAGGTGACGCTGTTCACCGACGCGAGCGTCGACTGCGCGGGGCCGATCCGGCCGGGCCCGAGCCTGTACGAGTGGGCGGCGCGCGGGCACATACCGGGGCTCGGTCCTGACGACTACCCGACGCGTGCCGACTACGGCCGCTATCTGGAGTGGTTCTTCGCCGAGACGGTGCGCGCCGCCCCGGGTTCCGTCCGCGTCCGCACGCACGCGGCCCGCGCGGTCCGCCTCGACAACACCGACGACACTGACGACACCGAGGGCACCAAGGGCACCGACCGCACCGACGGGGGCGCGCAGACCCTCGTCCTCGACGACTCCCGGGAGATATCCGGGCTCGCCGCCGTCGTCCTCGCGCAGGGCCATCTGCCCGACACCGCCGACCGCGACCGGGCGGAGCTGTCCGCGTACGCCGACCGGCACGGACTGCGCCACATCCCGCCCGCCAACCCCGCCGACGTCGACCTCACCGCCATCGCCCCGGGCGAGCCGGTCCTGCTTCGCGGGCTCGGCCTGAACTTCTTCGACCACATGGCGCTCCTGACGTCGGGGCGCGGCGGCCGCTTCGTGCCCGGCGAGCGGGGCGGGCTGCGCTATCTCGCCTCCGGCGACGAGCCGCGCCTGTACGCCGGTTCGCGCCGGGGTGTGCCGTACCAGGCGCGCGGCGACAACGCCAAGGGCCCCTACGGGCGGCACCGGCCCGCCGTGCTCACCCCGGAGGCCGTCGCCCGCTTCCGCAAGCGCGCCGACAGCGGGGACGCGCCGGACTTCCTGACCGAGGTCTGGCCCCTGGTCGCCAAGGAGGTCGAGACCGTCCACTACGAGGCGCGGCTCGCGGCGGCCGGCGCGGCGCAGCGGGCCGCCGCCTTCCGCGACCGATTCCTCGACACCGCGCACGGCAGCCCCGAGGAGTCCCTGGTCCTGGACGCGTTCGGGTTCGCCGCCGCCGACCGGTGGTCCTGGGAGCGCCTCGCGCACCCGTACGCGGGGCAGGTCTTCCGCTCCCCCGGGGACTTCCGCGCCTGGCTGCTCGGGCACCTGCGCGAGGACGCCGCGCAGGCCGCACTCGGCAATGTCCATGGCCCCCTGAAGGCCGCCCTCGACGTGCTCCGCGACCTGCGCAACGAACTGCGGCTCGTCGTCGACCACGGCGGCCTCGCGGGCGCCTCGCGCCGGGCCCATCTGGACGGCTGGTACACGCCGTTCAACGCGTTCCTGTCCATCGGCCCGCCCCGGCGGCGCATCGAGGAGCTGACGGCGCTGGTCGAGGCGGGGGTGGTGGAGGTCCTTGGGCCGCGGCTCGACGTGCGGTGCGGGGGCGGGAGCGCCGGGGGCGGCCCGGCGGACGGGGCCGACACGGCGGACGGAGCGTTCTACGCGTACTCGCCGGACGTGCCCGGGTCCGGGGTGCGGGTGACCACCCTGATCGAGGCGCGCCTCCCCGAGCCCGATCTGCGGCGCACCGGGGACGCGCTGCTGGCGGGGCTGCTGCGGTCGGGACGGTGCCGTCCGCACACCGTCGACGGCCACGAGACGGGCGGCCTCGACGTCACGCCACGCCCCTACCGCCTGCTCGACCGCGGCGGCCGGGCGCACGCGCGGCGGTTCGCGTTCGGGGTGCCGACGGAGGGGGTGCACTGGGTGACGGCGGCCGGGGCCAGGCCGGGCGTGGACTCGGTGACGCTGTCCGACGCGGACGCGGTGGCGCGGGCGGCGCTGCGGGCGGCGGCCGTTCCGGTCCGGGCGGCGACGCCGGTTCAGGACGGGGCGCCGGGCACCCGGGACACCTGCGACGGCTGGATACAGCCGATTCTCACGAAACACTCAGATGTTGAAGTTGCAAGTACTAATTAGGCGGACCTAATCTTGGGTCTTCGATCGGTTCCCGTCCCCAAACCGAGTCAAGACCGAAGGAGTCCCCCACCATGACTGGACGTCTCAACAGCGCCCAGCCCTACGCCCTCGGCCTGTTCCGCATCGTCGTCGGCCTGCTCTTCGCCTGCCACGGCGCCGCCTCGCTCTTCGGCGTCCTCGGCGGCACGGACGGCGGCGGCGGCACCGTCGACGCGGGCACCTGGCCCGGCTGGTACGCGGCCGTCATCCAGCTCGTCGGCGGCAGCCTGGTCCTGCTGGGCCTCGGCACCCGCGGCGCCGCGCTCGTCTCGTCCGGCTCGATGGCCTACGCTTACTTCAAGGTCCACCAGCCCGAGGCCCTGTGGCCGATACAGAACGGCGGCGAGGCCTCCGCGATGTTCTGCTGGGTCTTCCTGCTGCTCGTCTTCACGGGCTCCGGCGCGTTCAGCCTCGACCGCGTGATCGCGGCGGCCCGCGGCGAGCGGGAGACGAAGGCGACGGCGGACGCGGAGCGCACGCCCATCGCGGCCTGACCCACCGGGCCGCCCGAGCGGCGCCCCCTTCTCCGTACGTGGTTCCCGGTACGGAGGAGGGGGCGCCTTCGTGTGCGCTCCGTTCAAGCGCGCCGCCCGTCCGCGCGCACGTTCCGTCTCACGCGCGCGGCGCGAACGGCACCGTGAAGCAGGCCACCCGGTCCCCGGCGCCGCCCTGCTCCCGGTGGAGCACCACCGACGACGCCTGCCCGGGCCTGAACCCCCAGGAGTGGACCGCGGCCGCCGCCCCCGAGCCGTCCCGCCGCGCGGTGAAGTCCAGCCACACTTCGTTGGCCGGATTGACGTAGGCCGGGTCCTTCGAGGGCTGCACGGGGTCACGGCGGTGCTGGTAGTGGCCGCCCGCCGCGGCCGGGTCCGGGCCGCACGGCTTCTGGTGCACGTGCACGCCGTACGCGTAGCCGGGCTTGAGGCCCCGCACCCGCAGGGCGACCCGGGTGCCGGACCGTTCGTGGCGCTGCGTCACCTCGATCCGGGCGCCCGGAGGCACCAGTTGGCGGTCGTAAGTCAGCGCGGGCGAGAGCGCCTTGGACGGCGCGAACCGGCCCTTCGCGCGCACGCAGTCACCGGTGTCGCCCGGTACGCCGCCGCTCGCGGCGAGCACGGCGGCCGTCACGGCCGCGGTGAGTATCCCTGCCACCATTGTCGAGTTCTCCCTTTCTCCTACTTGTCGACTTGTCAGTGATTCAGCGCCCGTTGTGTGCGCTTCTGCTCCGTTCGTACGGGACTTCAGGGGTGTGCGCCGCGTCGGAGAGGGCAGCCGGGTGAACGTGATGTAGCGAACATCTGAGCCCCCAGTGGATCTCCGGCCGGTGGTCCGGCGTACGCTGTACAGCTGTTGTCAGGCCGCCACCCGCCGCTCCCCGCGACATCGCGGCGACGAGTTGCCGACCGGGGAGTAACAACGGGGGAGTTTCGGTGTTGGAGAGTGTGGGGGCGCTGACCGGCAGCCCATGGATCTACGCGGTCGTGGCCCTCTCCGTGTTGTTCGACGTCTTTCTGCCGCTGCTGCCGAGCGGCGTGCTCGTCATCACCGCGGCCACGGCGGCGGCCGCCGCCGGTTCCGGCACCGGGCGGGTCCCGCACGACGTGCCGGACATCCTGCTGCTCATGCTCTGCGCCGCGACGGCATCCGTGCTCGGCGACCTCGTCGCGTACCGCATCGCCTGGCGCGGCGGTGAGCGCCTCGACCGCGCCATCGCCCGCTCCCGGCGCCTGACCAGCGCCCAGGAGCGGCTCGGCACGGCGCTCGCGCGCGGCGGCGGCGTCCTTGTCGTCATCGCCCGCTTCGCGCCCGCGGGCCGCTCGATCGTCTCGCTCGGCGCGGGCGCGGCCCACCGCCGGGTGCGCGACTTCCTGCCCTGGTCGGTGCTCGCGGGCGTGGCCTGGGCGGGCTACAGCGTGGGCCTCGGCTACTTCGGCGGTCAGTGGCTGGGCGCGACCTGGCTCGCCACCGGCGTCTCGGTCCTCGCGCTCGCCCTTGCCGGGGCGGGGGCGGCGTTCCTGGTGCGGCGGCCGCGGGAGTCGACGGCGGGCTAGGGCCTGGCCGACGGCGTAGGTGCACGGGGCCCCGCTCCCGGGGCCCCGCTCCCGGGGCCGCGCGACTAGGACGCCGCGCGCGCTCCGCGCACCTCCAGGTGGGCGAGCAGGTCTGCCGTCGCCTCGGCGACGGCGTCGACGGCGCGGTCGAACACCTCGCGGTTGTGGGCGGCCGGGGCGCGGAACCCGGAGACCTTGCGCACGTACTGGAGCGCGGCGGCCCGGATCTCGTCGTCGGTGGCCTTCTCGGGGAGGGCGGGCGGGCGGAGGGTCTTGATGCTGCGGCACATGCCTCCAGCTTCGCGCGTACGCGGCCCGGACGGGAACCGATCACGCAAAGCGCCGCCGAAGTCGGGCCGGATCCGGCCCTGCCCTGCCCGGCCCGCGGTCACGGCTGCGCCGTCGCGACCTTCACCCCGAACCCGACCAGGACGACCCCCGTGACCCGGTCGAGCGCCCTGCGCACGGCGGGCCGCTCGAAGAACGCGCGGGCCGTGGCCAGCAGCACATAGCCGCCGAGCCAGACGAAGGTCAGCACCGCGTGCACCAGGACGAGGAGCGCCATCCCGGCCTGCGGGGCGAGGCCGGCCGGGGCGAGGGTGGGCAGCAGCCCGGTGTAGAAGACCGCGATCTTCGGGTTGAGCACGTTGCTGACCAGGCCCGTGCGCCAGGGGCTGCCCGTCGCGGCCGGCCCGGCCACCGGCAGGGCCCCGGAGCCGCCCCGGCGGCTCTGCCACAGCGCCTGGACCCCGAGAAAGACCAGGTAGGCCGCGCCGGCCAGCTTGACGACGGTGTAGGCGACGGCGGACGCGGCGAGGACGGCGGCAAGGCCCGCCACCGTGAGCACGCCCCACACCAGCAGCCCCGCCGTGATGCCGCCGACCGTCCGCAGGCCGTCCTGCCGGCCGGAGGCGATGGCACGCTTCGTCGTCACGGCCATGTCGGGTCCGGGCACGACGGTCAGTACGGCGAGCACACCGGCGGCGGCGAGGAACTGTACGAGCATGCGCGCCAGTCTGGCACCCACCGGCGGCCGCCCGGCCGACACACCCCCCGCACCACTCGCCTCCCGAATTCGAACAGGAGTACCATTACGGCGTGCCCGCAACCCCCTCGTACGAGTTCCCGAGCGACCTCCTCGCAGGACAGGAGGAGCTGCACCAGGTCAGGTCGGAGTTGCACGCCCTGCTGCGGCGGCTGCCCTGGTCGGTGGAGCCCTTGGACGGCTTCAGCGACGACGGCGGCTGGCGGAAGGTCGAGCGCCCCGCCTCCCCCGGCTGGACGCCGGACGAACAGGCCGAGGTCGAGAAGCTGCGCGCACGGGAGCGTGAGCTCGCGGTGTTCGTGAGCTGCCACCGCTTCTGGGAGCAGGTTTCGGGCCCGGACGCGGTGGATACCCGGATGCTGCTCAAGCACGCGCACGAACACGCCGGGGAAGCCGCGCCCAGCACGTCCGCCGAGGAGCATTGACAGGCGGTGGCGGCGGGCGTTGACTCCCGGTACGAGGGCCGAACGAGCCCTCGTACGACCCCGTGACAGCGGGCCCGCGCGCCGGAGCCGCCCCCGCTCCGCGCCCGCGCGTCCCCTGTCACCGATCACATCTGTCATCGATCACAGCTGACGCCATGCGACCCGGGCTGCCCGCGTCCAGCGTGCGGAGGTTCAGCCATGAACATGTTGATCGTCGCCGTACTAGCCGTCCTGATCGCCCTGGGCTTCCAGCAGCCCCTGCTGTGGGTGGCCGCCGCGGTGCTCGTCTACTTCCTCGTCCGCCATCACGACAGGGCCGCCGCCCGGCCGGGACCGTCGACTGGCGGGGCCGGTGCGGGTGGTGCCGGAGGCACGGGCAGTGCGGGTGGTGCGGGCGGCGGGCGTTCCGGAGGGGGCGGCTTCACCCCCTCCTCGTACCGCGACTACCGCATCCGGCGGGCCCGCCAGGAGCGCTGGGACCGCAGGTACCGGCGCACGCATCCGGCGTCGCAGCAGCGCCGCCGGTAGCGTCCGGCCCGGACGCTCACCAGTACGGGTGACAAGGCGCTTAGCGCGGCGGTCCGTGGGGAGGGTGCGCATGCACCGCGCACCGACCAGCCCCCAGGAGCCCTCCGCATGCGCCGAGACGCCACCCCTCGAGACGACCGAGAGGCCGGGGCACACCTGCCCACACCGGGCCGGTACGCAGCAGGTCGGCCCGCACGGCGCCCGCACACGCTCGCGCCCCTGCCCCTCCTGCTGCTGCTCACCGTCCTGACCGTCGGCTGCGCGCCGAGTGCCGAGCGGAAGCCCGGACTGCCCCCCGCCGACACGATCAAGGCGGCGCAGCAGCAGCTCACCGACACCTGTCTGACCCGCAAGGGCCTGACCCCGCCGCGCCCCGGCGACCGCCCCCCGTCCGCCGCCGAGCAACAGCGGGTGGCGCGGGCCCTGTTCGGCACCGGCCGCACGGAGCTGTCCCTGACCCTGCCCACCGGCCACGCGGTGCGCGCCCACACCGACGGCTGTCTCGCCTCGGCCCAGCGCACCCTCTACGGCGACCAGCGACGCTGGTTCCGCGTGTCCACGGTCGTCAACAACCTCAAGCCGGAAGCCGCCTTCCGCAAGCAGCCGCTCACCGAGATCCGCGACCGCCACCGCGGCGACCTCGCCGAGTGGCGCCGCCTGCGCGCCCGGGCGCTGATCAACGCGAAGGCCCACCTTCAGTCGGAGTCGCGCCGGGCCGCCGCCCGGTAGTCCCGGGGTGTGCGGCCGGTCGCGTCGCGGAAGTGCCTGCGGAAGCCCGCCGACGAGCCGAACCCGACGCGCGCGGCGATCTGTTCGATCGTCGCGTCGTCGTGCTCCAGGAGGTGCCGGGCCCGGTCGAGGCGCACGCGCAGCAGGTACTTGAGCGGGCTGAGCCCGGTGTGCGCGCGGAACCTGCGGTCGAGCGTGCGGGGGCTGAGGCGGGCGTGCGCGGCGATGTCGGCGAGGGTGAGGGGCCGGTCCGCGGACGCCTCCAGCCACCGGACGGTCGGCTCCAGACCGCCGGACTCGGCGAGGGCGCGGGCCAGTTCGGCGCGCGCGGCCCCGGCGTCGTCGTACACGGGCAGGACGAGCTGCCGGGCGGTCGCGGCGGCCACCTCGTCGCCGTGGTCCTCCGCGACGAGCCGCAGCCACAGGTCGAGCCCGCCGAGGAACCCGGCCGACGTGCGGAACGGCCCGTCCACGACGAGGGTCCCCGCCGGGTCGACGGCCACCCGCGGGTGGCGCGCGGCCAGTTCGGGGACGTGGCTCCACTCGGTCGTGGCCCGGCGGCCGTCGAGCACCCCGGCGGCGGCGAGTGTGAACGCGCCCGTGCCCACGGCGAGCACCCGGCTCCCCCGGCCGACCGCCGCGCGCAGGGCATCGGCCACCCCCGGCGGCGGCTCCGCCCGGAACCCGTCGTGCCCGGCCACCAGCACGGCCCCGGCCCCGGCCAACCCGTCGAGCCCCCGGTCCGCGGTGACGGTCAGCGGGGCGGGACGTGCGGTGGTGACGGTGCGCGGGACCGCGCAGACCCGCAGCTCGTACGCGGCCCCGGGGGCGCTGCGGGCGACGGCGTCCAGGACCAGGCCGGGGGTGGTGAGCTGGTGGGCGGGGACGCCGTCGAGGACGAGCAGCGCGATGACCGGTACAGCTGACATACCCGGCATTATCCGCATCCGCCGGAAGTCATCTGCATCCGCCGGGAGTCACCTGCATCCGCCGGGAGTCACCTCTTGCTCCGGCCGCTCAGCGCCGCGAGGCGATCGTCTTGTCGATCCACTTCTTGTACGCGGGTACGGAGGTGTAGATCCCCGGGCCGCCCGCGCAGCGCCGGTCGACGGCCGCGTCACCGTCGCCGGAGGTCGCGCCGACGAGCTGCCAGCGCCCGCCGACCCGCTGGACCTGCGGCCCGCCGGAGTCGCCGTTGCAGGCCATGGCGTCGCGGACCAGGCTCTGCGTGCACAGCTCGGTCTTGCCCTTGATGTCCAGGCACTTGCCGGCCGCGGCCCGACGGGTGTCGAGCTCCTGGAGGCGCTCGGAGAACTTCCACTCCTCCAGGTCGGTGCTGTCGACGGTCGTGCCGAAGCCGAGGATCCGGGTGTGCGCGCCGACCTTCGGGGCGCGGTCGGCGACGGGGATCGGGGCGTACCGGGTGACGGGCCGGTCGAGGCGGAGCAGGGCGATGTCGTCGTGGGAGCGCTCGCCGCCGCTGACGTCGTAGTCGGGGTGGACGACCTTCTCGACGATGGTGCGCACCGTGCCGCCGGAGCTCAGCCGGTCGCTGCCGACGCGGACCTTCCCGGTCGGACGGGCCACGAAGTCGTCCTGGGCGCAGTGGGCGGCGGTGACGACCCACTCGGGGTCGATCAGGGTCCCGCCGCACACGCCCTTCAGCTTGCTGCCGTCCTCCTGCTCCACGGTCATCGGGACGGACACCATGAACGGGTACGCCTTGGTGGCGTCCTTGCCGCCGACGACGGCCTGGGCGCTGCCGGTGAGGCCGGTGGCGCACAGGGCGGTGGCGGCGCCGAGCGCGCCGAGACCACCGAGGACGCGCCGGGCGGTACGGGACGGGCGGGAGGCGGGAGCCGACTGTGCGGGAGTGGCTGAAGTGACCGGAGCAGACATGGAGGTGCCCTTCGCCTGATGCGTGTGCTGAACGCAGCTGCGTGTGCTGAACGCGGCTGAATGAAATGGGTGAACAGCTGAGGTGAACGGGCGGACGGCGGTGGCATGCACACCACCCGGCCCCGCCTCGTGTTCCTCCATGTTCCGTGGGCCCAGGGGCCAGGAAAAAGCGTCCCGCTGCCACCGTGGGCTAAATTCTGGCCATGCCCGTGATCGCGCTGCTCGCGCTCGACGGGGTGCCCGCGCCCCAGCTCAGCACTCCGGCGCTGTTGTTCGGCGCGGCTTCGCGGACGTTCTACCGCCGCCCGCCGTACGAGCTGCGGGTGTGCGCCGCGCGGGAGACGATCACGACGGCCCCGCCCTGCCCGCTCCAGGTCACGCCGGAGCGGGGCCCGGACGGCTTGGCGGACGCGGGGACGGTCCTGGTGACGGGGTACGGCGCGTGCCCCGACCCGCCTCCCGCCGACGTACTCGCCGCACTGCGGGCGGCCGCCGACCGGGGCGCCCGCATCGCGTCGATCGGCACCGGCACCTTCGCCCTCGCGGCGACGGGCCTCCTGGACGGCCGCCGCGCCACGACGGCCTGGTCGCACGCGCCCGAACTGGCCCGCCGTCACCCCCGCATCGAGGTGGAACTCACCGACTGGCCGGTCGCCGACGGCCCGTTCCTCACGTCGGCGGGCGTGCTCGGCGGCAAGGACGTCTGCGTACGGATGATCGAGGAGGACCACGGCAAGGAGGCCGCCCTGGAGGCGGACCGCCAACTCTTCCTGATGCTCCCGAACCCGTCGGACGCGCTGCGGGCGGCACCACGCACACCCCACGGCCCCCACAGCCCCCACGAACCCACCACCGAACCACCAACGAAGAACCCACCACCCCCGCCCAACTCACCACCACCCTCCGAACCCACTCCCCTCACCCCCACCACCACCTGGCTGGAGTCGAACCTCCACCGCCCCCTGACGCTCACGGACATCGCGGCCCACGCCCGAACCAGCGTCCGCAGCCTGAACCGAAGCTTCCGCGTCCACACGGGCCTCACCCCGCTCCAGTACCTCCTGCGCGCCCGCGTACGCCATGCCCAGTGGCTCCTGGAACACACGGACACTCCCGTGGAGAACATCCCGGCCCGCACGGGCCTCGGCACCCCCGCGAACCTCCGCCACCACTTCCAGCGCCTCAACGGCACCACCCCCACGGCGTACCGCACGGCGTTCCGCACACTGGTGTCCCTGTTCGCCCCGCCGGACGAGCCGAAGTAGCAGCCCCCGCACCCGAGTTCACCGACGACGGCACCCCGACACCCACTTCGATGGGTTCCCCCTCGGTTCCCACCCGATCACACCGACCGCGCCGCTACGCTCCGGGCCCTCAACACCCGCCCCCGGGGGGGACCCATGCGCCGCTCGACCATCTTCATCCCCACCTCCACCCTCACCATCGCCGCCGGCATCACCGGCCTCGTCCTCTGGCTGAACCACTCCTCGTACGAGGACCGCGTCGAGGACTGCGCCCAGGCACTGGAGCAGCAGTACGCGGAGGGCGGCAAGGGCCGACCGGAGACGTGCGACGGGGTCAGGAAGGGCGACTACGCGGCGCTCGTCGCGGACGCCGAGACGGCCGCCGGCCCGTAGCAGCAAGGCCGTCCAGCCCGCTGGTTGCCCGTACGGAAGATCTTCCGATCGATTTCGAGCAATCGCCCGCAATCCGCCAGCGCCACTGCTCCGGCACGCCGCATCCTGTAACCCAACCAGCCTGAATGGAGAGCGACATGACGCTCCGGTTCATCGGCACGACCTCCGATCACGGGAACTGTCCGACCTTGTACGAGGTCGTCGAGACGGGCGAAATCCTGGTGCAGGGCGAGCGGGAGACGGACCCCGAACACCTCGCCCACCTGCGGGACGTGAAACCGTCGGAGACTTTCGTGCGCATCCCGCGCGAGCTGCTCACCCGCTTCGCTCCGCGCGACGCCGAAGCGTCCGACGAACCGCAGGACAAGGAGTAGTCGAAGTGCCGGACCTGATCCCCTTCGACGAGATCACCCATCTCTTCACCGACTTCGAGCACACCGCATGGCGCCTGGAGACCCGGCGCGGGTACGCCTCGGACCGTCAGAGCCCCAAGTGGGGACGGTGGAAGAACGGGGAGGACATCGCCTGCGAGCCATCCGACTCCTGGCGAATCGGCGTCAGCAAGCAGGTGGCGCAAGGCAAGCGGTATGAGCGCGTCCGCCTGGTCGACAACCCTCCTACCGAGGGGCAGCGGTTCCTTCTCGCCTCCGGCCTGGGAAACGTCGCCGCGGGCGAGGACATCCGCAACATGTGGCGCGCGGACGCCGTTCGGCTTGGCCTGCCGGACCACGACTTCTGGCTGTTCGACTCCCGCACAGTCGTGAGGTTCGTCATCGACGCCGACAACGTGACACTCGGGGTGCACGTCCTGGAGGACCCCCCGAGCGTCGTTCACGCGTGCCAGGTCCGAGATCTGGCTTGGCATCATGCGGTGCCTACCAGGGAGTTCCAGGCGCAGGTACCGTCTGAGCTGTGACCACCCACCCCGACGCCGACCGGGTAGCCCTCGGTGCGCGGCTTCGTGAACTGCGCACCGACGCGGGTCTCACCGGGAAGGACGTGGCTGCTCGGTTGCGGTGGCAGCGGTCACGGGTCAGCAGGCTGGAGACGGGAAAACAGACGCCGACACCCAGTGACCTTGATCAGTGGGCCGCTGCTGTGGGCGCGCCCGAAACCGCGGCCGACCTGAAGAGCCGACTGCGTGGCGTACGGTCGCAGCAGCGTGCTTGGCGTCGGCAACTCGCCTCCGGCCATCGCGGCGTACAGGAGAAGTACGTCGCGGAGTATCGGCGCACTTCGGCGCTACGCGGCTATGAAGCCACCGTTGTGCCGGGTCTCTTCCAGACTCCGGAGTATGCGCGCCATCTGCTGATCGCAAACGCCGATCTCATGGGCACGCCGCGCGACACCGAGGCCGCGGTGCGAGCTCGCATGAAGCGGCAGGAAGTCCTGTACGAGATGGACAAGACCTTCCGCATCCTCCTGTGGGAGGGGGCGCTGCACGCTCTCGTGTGCCCGCCCGAGGTCATGGCCGGTCAACTCGACCGGCTGATGGGCCTGATGGGGATGACGTCGGTGTCCTTCGGCATCGTGCCGCTCGGTGCGCCGCTCAGGATCACGCCCAAGCACGGCTTCTGGATCTTCGACGAAGAGCGGGTCGTCGTCGAGACCATCAATACGGAGCTGCACTTGGAGTCGGCCGACGACGTCACCTTGTACGGCCGCGTGTGGGACCGGCTCAACGAGTCCGCGTTGCACGACGCCGCTGCTCGGCGTCTTCTGGGCCGCGCTCGCGTTGCGCTCGGCTGATCCGTGCTCCTCCTCGCACCGTCCGTAACGGACCACGCAATCCCGCGCAATCAGCGCACAGGCGCACGAAAGCTGTCCCTACGGTCCTGACCATGGACTCATCGACGTGCTCCGCGCACCGCAGGGCGGTCTGCAACTGGCTCGCCCGCACCCACCCGTTGCCCGAACAGGCCCACGCCGAATGGGCCCATCACGGCCTCGCCCTGCTCCCTCTCGGCCGTCGTTTCGACGCGATCCGGATTCCGGCCGGGCGCATGCGCGGCGTGGTCGGCAGCGCCGAGCCGGACACCGTGGCCAAGGTCCTGGCGGAGTGGCTGCACGGTCCGGTCCTCCGCGACACCCGCTACAGCGAAGCCCCGTACTACGCACTCGTACCCCCGGGCACCCCATGGCCCGACACGGAGCAACACCTGGGCGCCGACGCCTACCTAGGCGTCCCCCGCCCGGACGGCGTCACGCCACTCGCGGCCTGGGTGGTCCCACCCCGGCACCCGGGCCACCTCTGCGACCCGGCGCGCCTGCGCACTCTGCTCGCGACGGCCGACAGCCCGACGGCGGCCGAGACGTGACCGAGGGCGCCACCTGGCACGCGGACCAGCTGTACCGCGCCCACCTCCACCACCTGCGCGACTGCCCGGCGTGCGGCAGGGACGACGCGTGCCCTGAGGGCACCCGCCTGCGCCAGGCCGTGCGCGCCGCGCGGCTCGCGGCCGACGTGAGGACGCAGGGATGAGGGCGAGTGTCACGTACGCCGAGGACCCCCGGCCAGGATCGGCCGGAGGTCTTCGCACTGGTGGGCGCGGACGGTTTCGAACCGCCGACATCTGCCTTGTAAGGGCAGCGCTCTACCCCTGAGCTACGCGCCCGGAATGTTCCGACAGCCTACCCTGCCGGTGGGGCGGCCCCGCAAACCCCTGGTGGGGGTGGGGGCGGAGGTCGCCGGGGGTGCGGGGGTCAGCCCCACCTCGGATTCGGTGGGCAGCCGGATCCCCTTGGTGGGCGCGGGTTCGTACGGTCGTCCTGTGCTTGCGGCAGGGGCTGTGGGCAGGTGAGCAAGGGGAGCGTGTCATGGCCGTGCGCAGTCGTCGTCCGGGGCAGGGGCGGAGTCCGCGTGGGATGCGGGTGCTGGTCGCCGTGGGGACGACGAGTGCCGTCGTCGGGCTCGTCGCGGCGTGCGGGGCCGATGCCTCGGACGACTCCGATCCGGAGCGGCGGTCGTTCGCGCTGTCGGGGCGGACCCTCACCGTGGACTCGGACGACTCGGCGGTGGAGTTGGTGGTCGCGGGCGACAAGGGGGCCAGGGACGTGCGGGTGACGCGGTGGTTCGACGGGCGGACCGTGCTCGGGAAGAGCCCCAAGGTGACGTGGGACATGGACGGGGACCGGCTGACCCTGCGCGTGAAGTGCAGCGGGGTCATCAGCAACTGTTCGGCCAAGCATCGGGTCGTCGTGCCGCGCGGCACCGCCGTGGATGTCGTGAACAGGGACGGGTCGGTGACGGCCACCGGGTTCCGGGAGCCGCTGAAGGTGCGTACGGCCGACGGGTCCGTGCGGCTGCGCGACGTCAGCGGGCCGCTCGACCTGCGCAGCGTCGACGGGTCCGTGCGCGCCGTCGGCGTCACGTCGAAGCGTGTCAGCGCCACCTCCAAGGACGGCTCCGTGCGGCTCGACCTCGCCGCCGCCCCCGACCGGCTCCAGGCCCGCAGCCAGGACGGGTCCGTGGACATCGCGCTGCCGGTGACGGGGAGCAAGGGGAGCAAGGGGAGTGGCGAAGGTGGGGCCGCCTCGTACCGCGTCGACACCGAGACCGTCGACGGCGGCACCGACGTCACCGTCCCCCGCGACGACCGCAGCCCCCACCACGTGTCCGTGCGGAGCGCCGACGGCAACGTCACAGTGCGCAGCGCGAACTGACCGGCCCGTGTGTTCGTCCCTAACCGGTGGGAGAATGAACCGGGCAGGGCGAACAGCACGGGAGAGGGACAGTGACGGCGACACCTCCGCGGCCGTACACAGGGAACAGATGGGCGTCGTCGGCGGTGTCCGCCGCAGATGCCGTCGTCTCGCGCTGCGGCGCCGCCGTGAGCGGCGGGTCGCGGCGGCGGAAGCCGCGCCCACCCCTGCCGACCGGGCGCCCACTCCTGCCCGTCGCGCGCCCACCCCTGCCCGCCGGGCGCCCACCCCTGCGGGCCGCCGCCCGCGACACCCTCGCCCTGGTCCTGCTCCCCCTGCCCCTGCTCGCCGCCGCCCTGCCCGCCTCCTTCGCCGGCGGCGGTACGCGACGCTGGTTCGGCGGACGCGGGGAGAGCGTGCGGGCCGAGGCGCAGGCCGCGAAGGACGCCGCCGCGGCCGCGTTCTACGAGCTGGACACCGCGCAGCGCGACCTGCGGATCTCCATCGAGACCATCGCGGCCGTGGACTCCTCCCCGGCCGCCCGCAAGGCCGCCGCCGACTTCGAGGCGTTCGGGCGGCGCATCGACGAGGTGAGCCATCAGTACATCACCGCGGTCGACGCGCACGACCTCGACCGCGACGACCTGGAGACGTCGGCCGCCGCGCGGGCCCGTGCCGAGCTGACCGAGGCCAAGGACGCGCTCGGCAGCGCCAAGAAGGACCTGGACCGGTTCACGCAGGGCCTGTCCCCGCTGCTCGACAAGGCCGAGACCCAACTGGCGCGCCTGGCCCCGGCCGTGGAGCGCGCCCGGCAGACACTGCTCGCCGCGAGCAACGCCCTGGACGCGGTCCGGGCCGCGGGGCTGAAGGCCGACGATCTGGCGGGCCGCCTCGCCGCGCTCGCCCCCGAGCTGACCAAGCTGAACCAGGGCGCGGGACAGCACGGCGTCGCCGACACGCTGCAGCGCGCCGACCGTGTCCTACGGGACGGCGAAGCGGTCCGCGCCGAGGCCGAGCGGCTGCCGGAGCGGGCCCGTGAGATCGACCGGCGGCTGGTGTCGCTGCGGACTCGCGCGCAGGCGCTGACCACGCGCAGCGACCAGGTGCAGCCGATCCTCAGCGAGCTGCGGCGCCGGTTCACCGCCGCCTGCTGGCAGGACCTCCAGCGGGTGCCGCAGCAGGCCGAGGAGAACGTGCGGCAGGCCGAGACCAAGCTGAAGGAGGCGCAGCGGGCCCGCGAGGACCAGCGCTGGCCGGACGCCACGGCCCTGCTGTCCACCGTACGAGCACTGCTGAACTCCACCGACGAGGCCGTGTCCGCCGCCGGTGACCGGCTGCGCCGCCTGAACGCCGTGTCGAAGGACCCGCAGGCCGAGATCGAGCGCACCCGCTTCGCCGTCCGGGACGCCCAGCGCCTGGCCATGGCGGGCCGCAGCACGCCCGACCCGCGCCACGCCCGCCCCCTCGACGACTCGGTGGCCCGCCTGGACCGGGCCGTCGCCGCCCTGGAGGGCCGCCACCCCGACTACTGGCACTTCCTGACCGAGACGGAGGGCGTGCGCACGACCGTCGCCCGGGTCGTCGCCCAGATTCGGGAGGAGCGGGGGCAGGGCGCCTGAGGCCGCACGTAGGCCCCCGGCGAAACCACGAATGTGCTGGTCGGTGGGCCTCTTGTTGGCGGTCGGCGGCCGCCGGGCGGATCCTGGAAGGACGAAGGCCGGGCCTTTCGCGCGCATCGAAGGATGCGCCTTGAAGGATTCAGGGAGGCGGACATGGCCACGCACGTACTTCATCCCGGGCCCCGGTCCAAGGACCGCAGGCGGCACGTCACCCTCGACGAGCATCTGCCCGTCGACCACCGGCTGAGCCGGATCTACCGCTTCGGCGCCGGTCTGATGGGCCTGGTCCTGCTCGCGTTCGGCATCCTCGGCCTGATCGACAAGATCGGGTTCTTCGACACCCGTGGCGACACCGTGGCGGGCCTGAACACCAACGGGGCGCTGAGCGTCCTGTCGATCTGCGTCGGGCTGCTCCTGTTCGCCGGGATGGTGATCGGCGGCAACTTCGCGTCGACGCTGAACATGGTCCTCGGCATCGCGTTCATCCTCAGCGGCTTCGTCAATCTCGCCCTGCTGGAGAGCAGCTTCAACTTCCTCGCGTTCCGCATCCAGAACGTGCTGTTCAGCTTTGTGGTGGGCGTGCTGCTGATGTTCTTCGGGATGTACGGGCGCGTCAGCGCGACGCTGCCGCACGACAACCCGTACTGGAAGGCGCGCCACCCGGACCAGGTCTGACCAGGGCGGTGCTCCGGGGGCGCCGGTCCGCGCCCGGGGCCCTGTGCGAGCCTGGGGGCATGGTCGACTTCATGCAGGAGCTGCGGACCCGGCGGCTCGTCGCCATCGTGCGCGGCACGGACGCGGAGGCGTCGTTCCGTACGGTCATGGCGCTGATCGAGAGCGGTGTGCCGCTGGTCGAGGTGTCGCTCAGCGGCCACGACGCGCTGGGCGTGCTGCGCCGGGCGCGCGCCGAACTGGGTCCCGACGCGTGGCTCGGCGCGGGCACGGTCCTCACGGCGGACGACGCGGCGCGCGCGGCCGACGCGGGCGCGAACCTGGTGGTGACGCCGGGACTCGGCCCGGGCGTCGACGCCGCTGTCGGCCGGGGCCTGCCCGTCCTCGCGGGGGTCCTGACGCCGACCGACGTGATCGCGGCCGGGGCGGCGGGCGCGAGCGCCCTGAAGATCTTCCCGGCGTCGGCGGTGGGCGGGCCCGCGTATCTGAAGGCGTTGCGCGGGCCGTTCCCCGGCCTGCCGTTCGTGCCGGTCGGCGGCGTGGACGCGGCCGCCGCCGCGGAGTACCTGGACCTTGGCGCGGTCGCCGTCGGCGTGGGCTCGCCGCTGGTCGGTGACGCGGCGGACGGCGGGGACGTGGGCGCGCTGCGGGCGCGGGCCGCGCGGTTCGTGGCGGTGTGCGGGTGAGCGCCCGCGGGGCGGACGTGCCCGCCTCCCGTGAGAGCGCGGACGCACCCACCTCCGGCGAGAGCACGGACGCGCATGCGCTCGGTGGCAGCGCGGACGTCCTCACCTTCGGCGAGAGCATGGTCGCCCTGCGCGGCGACGGGCCGCTGAAGCTCGGCGGGTCGATGGCCGTGTCCGTCGCCGGGGCCGAGTCGAACGTCGCCATCGGACTGTCCCGGCTCGGCCACGGCGTCCGCTGGACGGGGGCCGTCGGCGACGACGAGGCCGGGGAGCTGGTGCTGCGCACGCTGCGGGCCGAGGGTGTGGACGTCCGCGGCGCGGGCCGGGACGCGGGCGCGCCGACGGGGCTGCTGCTCTTCGAGCCGCGGCTGCCCGAGGTGACGCGGGTGCACTACTACCGTGCCGGGTCCGCCGGTTCACGGCTCGGCCCCGACGCCGTGGAGCGGGCCTTCGCCGCCGGGCCGCCGCCCCGGGTGCTGCATCTGACGGGCATCACCCCGGCCCTGGGGCCCGGGCCGCGGGCCGCCTGTGAGCGGGCGCTGCGGCTCGCCCGGGAGCACTCCGTGCGGGTCTGCCTCGACGTCAACTTCCGGTCTCGGCTGTGGAGTCAGGAGGAGGCCGCGGCGGTGATCCGGGACTGGATCCCGTACGTCCACGTCCTCGTCGCCTCCGACGACGAGCTGCCGCTGTGCCTGCCCGCCGACGGCGCTCCCGGTGAACCCGCCGACCAGGCCGGGCTGTTGCTCGGGCTCGGCGTGCGCGAGGTCGTCGTCAAGCTCGGCTCCCGCGGGGCCACCGCGTACACGCGGGGCGGGGAACTCCACCGGCCCGCACGGGCCGTGCGGGCCGTGGACGCCGTCGGGGCCGGGGACGCCTTCGTCGCCGGGTATCTGTCCGCGCTGCTCGACGGGGCGGACGTGGCCGGGCGCCTGGAGCGGGCGGTCACCACGGGGGCGTTCGCCGTGGCCTCCCGGGGGGACTGGGAAGGGGCGCCCACTCGGGGGGAGTTGGGGATGCTGGGGGACGGGGACGGGGCCGTGCTCCGCTAGCCCCGCCCGTCCCGCGCCGGGACGTCAGCCGCAGCAGCCGCCACCGCAACAGCCGCCACCGCCGCCTGCGGCCGCCGGGGCCGACGCCTGTGCCGAGGCCGTGCCCGCCACCGCCACGGTCGACAGGAGCTTCACCGTGTCCTCGTGGCCGGAGGGGCAGGTGGCCGGGGCGGCGGACTCCGCCATGGGGCGGGACAGCTCGAAGGTGGTGCCGCAGGGGCGGCAGCGGTACTCGTATCGGGGCATGGGGACAGGGTACGGGGGTGGGGGCGGCCCCGGGGCGCGGTGCGGTGGGCGTGGGAACGGCTGCCCGGTGCCGCGGGGCCCGCCCTGTGCCCAGCCCGCCCTCTGGGCGGACCAGCTGCCCACAGGGCGGGGTGGGCCCGAAGGGCTACGCAGATGTGGGGCCTGCCAAGAACTCTCGCAGGATCTGTTCGCCTGCTGCGATCCCCCGCTCCGGGAGCACCGTCAGGCCCTTCGTCGTCCAGCCCGTGTCGGCGAGTTCGCCGTGGGAGGGGCGCCAGGAGCGGGTGGCGGCTTCGAGGAGGTCGGCGTCGAGGAGGGAGTCGCCGGCGGCGAGGACCTCGGGGGCGTCCGTGCGGCGGGCGACCTCGCGCATGGCCGCGCTCTTGGTGAGCGGCCGCGGCACGGCGTAGATCTTGCGGCCCTGGAGGGAGACGGTCCAGCCGCGCCCGGCGGCCCACTCCCCCAGCTCCTTGACCCAGCCGGACGGCAGCTGCGCGCGGTCCACGACGAGGTAGGCGAACAGGTCCTCGGCGACGCGTTCCTTCAGGAGCCAGGACGGGTCGGCGGTGCGCAGGAGGTGGGCGCGGACCTCGGCGAGGGGCGCGCACTCGACGGCGAGGCGGCGCTCGACGGCGGCCCGCCACGCCGGGTCGGACTCGCCGTCGACCAGCAGGTGCCCGCCGTTGGCGCAGATCGCGAACTGCGGTACGGGGCCGGGGAGATGGATGCGGTGGTACTGCTCGCGGGTCCGGGTCGTCGTGGGCACGAAGACGGTGCGCTCGGCCAGCTCCACGAGAAGCGCGGCGGCGGCCTCCGTGACGTACGACAGGGGCTTGCCCTCGTACACCTCGACGCAGAGCAGCCGCGGCGCGTCGGCGTCGGGCATGCGCAGGCCGAGCGCGGCGGCGGAGTAGATGAGGGTGCGGTCGAGGTCGCTCGCGACGAGCGGGCGGGGGGCGGCGGAGCCGGGGGCGGGAGACGTACGCGGAGTGCTCATGCGCTCGCCACCGCCTTGCCGTCGGCGCCGGTCGCGCCACGCGTGTACTTGGGGTGGATCAACCCGACGCAGGTGTAGGGGAGTTCGGCCACCTCCTCGACGGGTACGCCGCGCTGCTCGGCGAGCAGCCGGACGTGGTCGAGGTCGGCACCCGCGCCCTCGCGGGCGAGGATCTTCCACGGGACCCGGCGCAGCAGCACCCGGGTGGTCTCGCCGACGCCGGGCTTGACGAGGTTCACGTCGTGGATGCCGTACTCCTCGCTGATGCGCTCGACGGCGGCCCAGCCCTCCCAGGTGGGCTCCCTGTCCGCGGCCAGGAGCTCCTTGACCTGGACGTCCACGGCGCCCGCCACCTCGTCGAAGCGGGCCGCTATCGCGTCGACGAAGTCACCGGAGACGTCGGTGTCAGCGAGGTCGCGGTAGAACTTCGCGCCGTGGAAGTCGTCGGGTCCGACCAGGTCCGCGCGGAGCACCGTACGCGATATCAGGCCGGACACCGTGGAGTTGAGGCACGCGGACGGGATGAGGAAGTCCTCGCGGGTACCGTATGTGCGCACGCAGGAGCCGGGGTCGGCGAGCACCGCCACCGCCGGGTCGAAGCCGTGGGCGCCGCCCGCCGCCTCGAACTCCTCGATCGCGGCGGCGAGTTCACGGGTGATGGCGCCCTTGCCGGTCCAGCCGTCGACGAAGACGACGTCGGCCGGGTCGTGGTGCGCGGCGAGCCAGCGCAGCGCGTTCGCGTCGATGCCGCGGCCGCGCACGATGGACACGGCGTAGTGCGGCAGGTCGAGGCCGCGCCGGGCCTCGGCCCAGCGGCGCATCAGGACGCCGACGGGGGTGCCCGCGCGGGCCAGGGACACGAGGACGGGGCGGCCGGTGCCGCCCGCGCGCTCGGCGAGGACGGTCTCGGTGACCGTGCCGACGGCCTGTGCGATGCGGGCCGCGGAGGTGTCGAGCGCGGCCCGGAACAGCTCCTGGTAGCGCGGGCTCGGCTGGTACTCCACCGGCAGCGACTCGGCGTAGTGCGCGCCGCCGCTTTGGATGGCCTCCTCGCGCTCCTCGGTGGGCGCCTCAAGCGTGACGTCCGACAGGTCCTGGAGCAGCCAGCCGACGTCCTCGGGCGCGTAGGAGGAGAAGGCGGGGCCGCGGAGGGGGTCGGGCAGCATGCGGGGTTCCTGATCCTGGGGGGCGTGCGGGGAAGGGTGCGGGGCGGCGGTCGGGGACGGGACGTACGAGGGGACCACGGCGAGCAGGACGTGTCCGGTGTGCGCGGACAGCTCGGCCAGGAGGCCGTCGGGCGCGTGCAGCGCCTCCGTGTCCGCGACCGAGTCCACGACCGCGACGACCGCGTCGAAGCCGCCGCCCGCCACGTTGTACGCGTAGCGCGGGCCCGGGCCGTCGGCCGGGTCGTCGTGCGCCGGGAAGACGAGGCGGGTGCGGATGGCGTAGCCGGGGTCGTCGACGGCGAGGACGGGTGAGCGGGTGGTCGTGGAGTAGCGGACCTCGACGCCCGCGGCGCCCTCGCCGACGCCACCGGCCTCCGCCTCACCCCCGCCCAGCCTCCGCTCCAGAGCCACGCCCAGCGCCAGCGGCGCGTACATCAGCTCCTCGAAGCCGAGCACGAGCACCCGGCGGGCCTCCTCCGGCAGCGCGGCCGCGACCCGCTCCGCCATCTCCGGCAGGGCCGCGTCCAGGCGGGCCCGGTGCGCGGCGGTGAAGCCGTGCCTGCCGCCGTCGGGCACCCCGGCCGGCCAGCCCAGGTCGACGCGGGTGACGGGCGCCCGCCCCGCGCCGGGCGCGGACACCGGGGCCGCAGCCGTCTCGTACCGGGCGACCAGCTCCTGCCCCTTGTCCAGGACGTCGGCGGGCAGCCGCACCGTGCCGGAGGCGAGGGCGATGAGGTCGACGCGGGCGCCGATCTCGCGGGCGAAGGCGTCGAGGCGGGCACGGTCCTCGGGCGCGCGCATGTCGACCAGGGCGACGATGACGTACCGCTCGCGCGGGAAGGTCTCGTGCAGGCCGCGGATGGTGTTGAGGACGGTGTTGCCGGTGGAGAACTCGTCGTCGACGAGGACGAGGGCGCCGTCGCCCGCGAGCAGCCGGGGGTCCTCCGGGAGCAGCAGGTGGGAGGTGGCGTGCGAGTGGGACTCCTCGAAGCCGCCCGCGCGCTCGACGCCGGGCACGGGGCGGCGGGTGGAGTGCAGGTAGGGGGCGAGGGCGAGGCCGTCGGCGACGCTGTGGCCGAGTCCGGTCGCGGTCTCCGCGTAGCCGAGGACGAGGGCGCGGGCGGCCTCGTCCGGGCCGAGCAGCTCGCGGACGCGCACGCCGAGGTCGTACCCGGAGCGCCAGATCACCGACGGGTGCTGCGGCACGTGCTTGCCGAGGACGTTCGACACGAGCAGATGCGCCCGCTTGGGGTTGCGGCGCAGGGCGAGCCCGAGCAGCTCCCGCAGCGGCCCCGCCCCGGCGGAGCCGCCGGAGACATCGGCCCCGCCGCTCTCGACCAGCTCGACCCCGAGCCGCTCGGCGACCCACGTACCCGACCACACCACGTCCACTGAATTCCTTGCCTCGCTGATGGGGATCCCCTCGGCACCGTCGCCGACACCGCTCACTGGGGCAACCCCGCACTGAGCAGCTCCACGAAGCCGACGTCCTCGCGCGCGACGCCGAAGACCTCGGCGCGGCGCAGGGTCCGCTCGGCCCAGGCGCGGTGCGGCTTCACCTCGTTCATCTTGTTCGTGTACGCGGACCGCATGACGCCGCCGCCGTCCCGCTCCGGGCGCAGGATGTCCTGGGCGTCGCTGAACTCCTCGTGGCTGACGACCGACAGGGCGTGCACGGGCAGGACGTGCGAGGGGTGGATGCAGGTCTTGCCGAGCAGGCCGTTGGCCCGGTCCAGCTCGATCTCGCGAAGGAGGCCGTCCAGGTCGTGCTCGATCAGGGCCTGGCGCAGCTCCTCGGCGCGGACCTGGAGGAAGGGGCTCTGGCGCAGCTGCGGCTTGAACATCCGCTCCTGGACGCGGAAGTACTCCCAGACGGGCCCGGTGACGGTGAAGCCGGTGCCGTCGGCGCGGCCGAGGTGGTTGACCACGTCCGCGATCACGGACGCGACGATCTGGACGTCGTACGCCGTCATGTGCGGGGGTCGGCGCAGGGCGTACGCGGAACAGAAGTCGGTGACGCCGAGGCGCAGCGCGAGGACCCGCTCGCGGTACTTGTCGACGGTGCGGGCGATGCCCGCGAGGACCTCGGCGCGGCTCTCCAGATAGAGGAGCTGGGGCGATTCGAGGACCGGCATCGCGAAAAGCCGCCGCCCGGTGGCGACCTCGGCGGCCGCGAGGGACTCCAGGAACGGGACGCCGCGCTCCTCGGTGAATTTGGGCAGGACGAATCCGGACAGCAGGCGGATCGCGGGGCCGAGCCTGCGGGCCAGGTCAGGGATCTGCCCTGGGGTGCGGACCCGGATGAAGAGCAGCGGCGGCTCGACGTCCGGCCGTCCGGCGAGGTCCACGAAATGCCGGATCAGATTCTCCTCGGCGGCCACGACGTCCGCGTCGCCGATGGAGTCCTCCAGGCAGATGACCATCGAGATCACGCCACGGCTGGCTTGCTTGAGGATGTCGTCCGCGAGCCGCGGCCGGGTGGCCGGGCTGTACAGCGTGGCGCCGAGGGCCACCGCGAGCAGTTGCGGCGGGGAGTCCGCGGTGAAGGCACACGGCTCCCGATGGAAGAGGCGCGCTCGCACCTCTGGGGCTATGTGCCCGAAATGACGCATGGGGTTCCCCTGGAATTCTCCTGATATCGCCCGTATCGCCGACGCGACCCGACGTATCGTCGACGCGATCCGAAGTGATGTGGCCGGTAATAGTACGTAGGGGCGGGTGTCGGAGGTTCCCTCCGGGCATGAAATTCAGGTAACCCGGCCATGTCGCACACGAGTGCCCCACACCGGCACAGGCAGGTGTCATAGGCCACAAGACGGGCAGGACACGGGCAGGACGGCGCCGGGACCGGCGGGTGTCCGAAAGCGTGCGCCCGGAAGCGGGGCCCGGCAGCCGGGCGGGAACACGGCGGTCCTGAGCCCGGGACCCGCGTTGTCCGGCGCCGGACGAGGAAGGCAGGATGACCGCATGACGCACGCGATGTTGAAGGGGTCGAACGTCCCGCTCGAAGCCGCCGCCGTCCGCGCCGTCCTGCGCTGGACGCCGCGCCAGGGCGCCCCCGACGTCGACGCGTCGGCGCTGCTGCTCGGCACCGACGGCCGGGTGCGCTCGGACGAGGACTTCGTCTTCTACAACCAGCCGCGCCACCCCTCCGGCAAGGTCTGGCGCCTGGGCAAGAAGCGGGTCGCCGAGGGCCTGACGGACACGGTCCAGACCGATCTGGCGGGCCTCGACCCGGCGGTCGGCCGGGTGCTGCTCGTCGCGTCCGCCGACGACGTGCCCTTCGAGCACGTCCGCGCGCTGCGGATCCTGCTGTACGACGCCTCCCCAGCCGCGGCCGACGCGGAGCCCCTCGCGTACTTCGACATCACCCCGGAGACGGGCGCCGAGACCGCGCTGATCTGCGGGGAGCTGTACCGCCGCGGCGAGGGCTGGAAGTTCCGTGCCCTCGGCGAGGGCTACTCCAACGGCCTGGTGGGCCTCGCCACCGACTTCGGCATCTCCGTGGACGAGTCGGAGGCCGTGCCCGAGCCGACGCCCGACGCGTCCGTGCTGCAGACGCAGCGCCTGGGCACGACGGGCCCCGCCCCGGTGCCCCCGGCGCACACCCTGCCGCCCGCGCAGCCCGCGCAGCCCGCGCAGCCGTCGGTGCCGTACCCGGCCACCGCGCCGCCGGCGCCCCAGCCCGCGTACGGCTACCCGCCCCAGCCGCCGCGCTACCCCGCGCCCCAGCCCTCCTACGGCTACCCGCAGCCCGCGCCGACCCAGCCCCCCGTGCCGGCGTACGGCTACCCGCATCCGGTGGCACCCGCGCCGGTGCCGGACCCGAACTTCCGGCTGCCGCCGCAGGGGCCGCAGTTCCTGCCCCGCTGAGCCGCCCCCGGCGCCCGCCCCGCGGGGCCGCTCAGGTGCCGCCCACCTTGGTCTTGTAGCCGCGGCCCCACTGCAGCCCCCAGCCGTACAGCCGGTCGAGCTCGGCCTGGAAGCCGTACACATAGCGGACCTCGCGGCGCACGATCAGCTCGTCCTTGATGTTCTCGACCGTGAGGACCGCGCAGGAGCGGGCCTGCGGGGCGCGCTCCTCCAGGTCGATCTCGACGCGCGGACCGTTGCTGGGGTAGAGCGTCACCTTGGCGTGGGTGCGGTCGAAGGCGGGCGTCTGGTCGTAGATGTAGACGAACACGAGCAGGCGCTTGATCGACTCGCGGTGGTCGAGGTTGACGTAGAGCGTCTCGCCGGAGCCGGAGCCGAACCGGTCGTCGCCGCTGCCCTTCACGTACGGCGGGGAGTTGAGGCTCCCGAAGAAGTTGCCGAGGGGCTGTACGACGCCCTTGCTGCCGTCGGTCAGCTCGTACATGCAGCCCAGGTCGAGGTCCACGTTGACCATGCTCTGGGTGTGCGCCTGCACCGGCTCGGGCTGGAACATCTTCAGCGGGTGCCGCAGCAGGCTGCCGCCCCCGCGCTTCTTGCCGATGAGGTCGGACGTGCGCATCTGCCACGTCAGCGTGACGCGCAGATTGCCCGTGGCGGCGCCCTGTTTGGTCAGCGAGACCGTCGGATGCCGTTTGGTCAGCTCGATGGAGTTGGTCGCGGCGCTGCCCGATGCGAAGTCCATCGAACGCCCCGGCCGCAGACCGTCCCAGAAGGACATGCCACCCCCAGAAGAAATGCCCCGCGTCGGTTGTCGTCACGTCTCGGGGCGGCCCCGGGTCACGCCCCAACTACCGCCCCGCACAGAAGCGTTCCTCGCCGGAGCGGGCCCCACACGTCCGGATCAGGAAGTCGGCCCACCGTATGCCACCCCGGGTACGCCGACGGCGGCGCCCCCGGGTCGGGGACGCCGCCGTCGCGGTGTTTCTGTTCCGGCCGGGTGGCCGAAGGGCGCCTAGACGCCGGACGAGACCTCGGTCTTGTCGCCCGAGCCCGCGCCGTCGCCCTCCGCGGCCGCCAGGGCCTTGTTGCGGCGGACGGACGACCAGAACGAGGCGCCGATCAGGAGCACACCGATGGAGCCGGTGATCAGCTCGTGGATCTCGTACTGGATCGTGATGAGCAGGACCGCGGCGAGGGCGCCGATGGCGTAGTGCGCGCCGTGCTCCAGGTAGACATAGTCGTCGAGGGTGCCCTGGCGGACCAGGTAGACGGTGAGCGACCGGACGTACATCGCGCCGATGCCGAGGCCGAGCGCCATCAGGACGATGTCGTTGGTGACCGCGAAGGCACCGATGACGCCGTCGAAGGAGAACGACGCGTCCAGGACCTCCAGGTAGAGGAACATGAAGAACGCGGCCTTGCCGGAGAGCTGGATCAGGGAGACCTGCTTGCCCTTGGCCCTGGCCTCCTCCTCGGCCTCGTGCTCGCGCTCCTCCTCTTCCTCCAGCTTGTTCTCGAAGTAGCTGGAGAGTCCGCCCACGATGAGGTACGTGATGAGGCCGCCGACGCCGGAGATCAGGACCGTCTCCGCCTTGTCGGCGTGGGTGCCGCCGTGCTGGTGCGCGTGCTTGGCGAAGGTCATCGAGGAGACGAGCAGGACGATGAGCGCGATGCACACCGACAGCATGTCGATCTTGCCGAGCTTGGCGAGCGGGCGCTCCAGCCAGCCGAGCCACTTGATGTCCCGGTCCTCGAAGACGAAGTCGAGGAAGATCATCAGCAGGAACATGCCGCCGAACGCCGCGATCGACGGGTGCGCGTCGGTGACCAGCTGCTGGTACTGGTCCTTGTCGTTGAGCGCGAGCTTGACCGCTTCGATCGGCCCCATGCTCGCGCTGACGGCGACGATCACGACCGGGAAGACGAGGCGCATGCCGAAGACGGCGATGAGGATGCCGATGGTGAGGAAGATCTTCTGCCAGAAGGCATTCATCTTCTTCAGGATTCCGGCGTTGACCACCGCGTTGTCGAAGGACAGCGAGATCTCGAGGATGGACAGGATCGCCACGATCCCGAACGCCGTCCACCCCCCAAAGAGCACCGCTGCGACCAGGCCGAGCGCAGTAACTGCGAACGACCAGCCGAAGGTTTTCAGAACCACTGGCTACCCAATCGTGTGTGTACGGGTCTCCCCCGCGCCGTCCCCGGCTCCGGCTTCGCGAAGCCTTCGCCAGGGGGTGCCCCCGGGCTCCTCAGGCGGCCGGCGGGCAGAGCCGTCAGCCGTTTGGGGATCCCGGGGAGAGTCCTTTAGGAAACATTGACTCCGAAGTCTAGAGCGATGCCCCGCAGGCCGGACGCGTACCCCTGCCCGACGGCGCGGAACTTCCACTCGCCCCCGTACCGATAGACCTCGCCGAAGATCATCGCGGTCTCCGTGGAGGCGTCCTCACTGAGGTCGTAGCGGGCGAGCTCCTGGCCGTCGGCCTGGTTCACCACGCGGATGAAGGCGTTGCTGACCTGACCGAACGTCTGCCCCCGGTTGTCCGCGTCGTGGATGGAGACCGGGAAGACGATCTTGTCGCAGTGCGCGGGGACCTTGGTCAGGTCGAGGATCAGCGACTCGTCGTCGCCGTCGCCCTCACCGGTGAGGTTGTCGCCGGTGTGCTCGACGGAGCCGTCGGGGCTCGTCAGGTTGTTGTAGAACACGAACCACTCGTCGCCGAGGACCCGGCCCGACTGGCACAGCAGCGCGCTGGCGTCCAGGTCGAACGGGGCCCCGGTGGTGGAGCGAGCGTCCCAGCCGAGGCCGACCATCACCTTCGTGAGATCGGGTGCGGCCTTGGACAGGGAGACATTGCCTCCCTTGGCGAGCGTGACGCCCATGATGCTGGTCCTCCCCGAGGTGTTGCGTTGGACTGCCGCGTGCCCCGGCACCAGGGCCGGGGCACGGTGGCCGTGCGATGCCGAGCGCGTCCGGCGCCGCACCTGTCGTGTGCGGCGCCGGACGGCCCTGCTGGATGCTGCTCGGCTCAGACGTTGACGCCGAAGTCCTGCGCGATGCCGCGCAGACCCGAGGCATACCCCTGACCGACGGCGCGGAACTTCCACTCCGCGCCGTGGCGGTACAGCTCGCCGAAGACCATGGCCGTCTCCGTGGAGGCGTCCTCGGAGAGGTCGTAGCGGGCGAGCTCCGCCTCGCCGGCCTGGTTCACCACGCGGATGAAGGCGTTGCGGACCTGGCCGAAGGACTGCTGGCGGTTCTCGGCGTCGTAGATCGAGACCGGGAAGACGATCTTCTCGATGTCCGCCGGGACGGCCGCGAGGTTGACCTTGATCTGCTCGTCGTCGCCCTCGCCCTCACCGGTGATGTTGTCGCCGGTGTGCTCCACGGAGCCGTCGGGGCTCTTCAGGTTGTTGAAGAACACGAAGTTGGCGTCACTGCTGACCTTGCCCTCCGCGTTCGTCAGGATGGCGCTGGCGTCCAGGTCGAAGTCCTGACCGGTGGTGGTGCGGACATCCCAGCCGAGGCCGACCGTGACGGCGGTCAGGCCGGGCGCCTCCTTGCTCAGAGATACGTTGCCGCCCTTGCTGAGGCTGACTCCCACGAGTCCTCCCAAATAGTGTCCAGGGGCGGGGAGCCCCAGTCGTGCTTGCCATCGGATCAACGTGTGGATCCTAGTGACCGGTTCCCGGTGGCCACAGGCTTCCACACGGGTGTTCTCAGAGGTTCTGAAGCGCCTTCACGTACTCGTTCAGGTCCCGGGCGTCGGGCAGGCCGTTCACCACGGTCCAGCGCACGACGCCGTCCTTGTCGATGATGAAGGTGCCGCGCACCGCACAGCCCTTGTCCTCGTCGAAGACGCCGTACGCCCGCGAGGTCTCGCCGTGCGGCCAGAAGTCCGACAGGAGCGGGTACTCCAGGCCCTCCTGCTCGGCGAAGACGCGCAGGGTGTGGATGGAGTCGTTGGAGACGGCGAGGAGCTGGGTGTCGTCGTTCACGAACTTCGGCAGTTCGTCGCGCAGGGCGCAGAGCTCGCCCGTGCACACCCCGGTGAACGCGAACGGGTAGAAGAGCAGCACCACGTTCTTCTGTCCGCGGAAGTCCGCGAGTCGCACCGTGCGCCCGTGGTTGTCCTTGAGCTCGAATTCCGGAGCCTTGACGCCGACCTCGATCGCCACGAGGAGCCACTTCCCTTCGCCTGGGCCATTGGGGTGCCCCCCAGCGTACGGGTGGGCCTCGTCCCCTCGCGGGGCGCCCCAGGCCCGCCCCTTCTCCGAAACCGGGGCTCCGCCCCTGGACCCCGGGGGTGGGTGTCCCCTCGGGTGGGACAGACCCCCGCCGAATCGGCGCTCCGCGCCTCGTCCTCAATCGCCGGACGGGCTGAGATGCCGCCGGGGCGGGCTGGGAGTGTGCGGGTGAGGTTCAGGCCACCCGGGCGGGTGAGGTTCAGGACACCCCGGCGGGTGAGGCTCAAGCCTTGCGGCGGGTGCGCCTCAGGCCCTGCGGCGGGGTGCGTCTCAGGCCGCGGGGCGGGTGCGCCTCAGGCCGCAGGGCAGGGAATTTGCAGCCCCTCCGGCGGGTAATTTTCAGGCCCTGCGGCGGGTAATTTTCAGCCCCTCCGGCGTTTGAGGAGCGGGGTCTGGGGCGGAGCCCCAGGAAGGGCGGGTGGGTGGGAGAGAGCCCGTCCGGCGTGTGAGGACGAGCGCGGCGGCGCGAAGCAGGGGCCCGCCCCGGACACACGTGAGGCCCCCGACGGACGAACCGTCGGGGGCCTCACGGGGGTCTGCGGAGGGCCTGCGGCCAGCTAGCGCTTCTTGGCCGCTCCCTTGGGCGTACTCAGCCGAGACCCGTTCCAGTCCTTGCCCGCGTTGATGCTCTTGGTCTGGGACAGCCCCGCGGTGGTTGCGGCCTCACCGATCTCGCTGGGCTCGACGTACCCGTCGCGCCCTGTCTTCGGTGTGAGGAGGAGGATCGAACCGCCTTCCTCCATGTACGCGATGGCATCGACCAGCGCATCGGTCAGGTCCCCGTCGTCCTCTCGGAACCAGAGCACCACGGCATCAGCCACGTCGTCGTATTCCTCGTCGACGAGTTCTGTGCCGGTGGCCTGCTCGATGGCCTCGCGGAGCTCCTGATCGGCGTCGTCGTCGTAGCCGATCTCCTGGACCACCATGTCGGGCTGGAACCCCAGCCTTACGGCAAGGTTCGTCTCCGCGTGGTCCGCGGTCGCGCTCACGGATTGCCTCCTGATCTTGTTCTTGGGAATGCCTTCGGCCCCGCGCGTGCGAGGGGCATTGGCCGTAGTCCACACGGGCGGGACGGATCGCGCAAGTACCCAGCCGTCAAGACCGCCGAAACGGTGACGTTCCCGACCGTGTCACCGCAACTGTGGCCGCATCCGGAAGGGGCCGGACGGCTCCGCGGAGCCGTTGGGCGGGATGGGCGTATCGTTGCGATTTGGCCGAGCCTACCCCAGGGACGGCGGCCGTCGTCCCGGTTACCTGGAGGTAGAGATGACGTAGACCGCACCGGGGTAGACGATGGTGAGCGTCGTACGCACGAGCCCAGAGAGTCCAGAGCAGAGCCCCGGCCGGGGACGGAGCAGCGCCCCGCGAGGGCCGGAGCAGAGATCAAGCCCGAGCACGAACCGCATCGCGCGCACGCGCGACCACACAGCGAAGGAACAGCGTGGCTTCCGGATCCGATCGCAACCCGATCATCATTGGCGGCCTTCCCAGCCAGGTCCCGGATTTCGATCCAGAAGAGACCCAGGAATGGCTCGACTCCCTCGACGCCGCCGTCGACGAGCGCGGCCGCGAGCGGGCCCGCTATCTGATGCTCCGCCTGATCGAGCGCGCCCGCGAGAAGCGCGTCGCCGTGCCCGAGATGCGCAGCACGGACTACGTCAACACGATCGCCACCAAGGACGAGCCGTTCTTCCCCGGCAACGAGGAGATCGAGCGCAAGGTCCTGAACGCGACCCGCTGGAACGCGGCCGTGATGGTGTCCCGCGCGCAGCGCCCCGGCATCGGGGTGGGCGGCCACATCGCCACCTTCGCCTCCTCGGCGTCGCTGTACGACGTGGGGTTCAACCACTTCTTCCGCGGCAAGGACGAGGGCGACGGCGGCGACCAGATCTTCTTCCAGGGGCACGCCTCCCCCGGCATCTACGCCCGCGCCTTCCTCCTCGACCGGCTCTCCGAGCAGCAGCTCGACGGATTCCGGCAGGAGAAGTCCAAGGCCCCGCACGCCCTGTCGTCGTATCCCCACCCGCGCAGCATGCCGGACTTCTGGGAGTTCCCGACGGTCTCCATGGGCCTCGGCCCGCTCGGCGCGATCTTCCAGGCGCGGATGAACCGCTACATGGCGGCGCGCGACATCGCCGACACCTCCAAGTCGCACGTCTGGGCGTTCCTCGGCGACGGTGAGATGGACGAGCCGGAGTCGCTCGGGCAGTTGTCCATCGCCGCGCGCGAGGGGCTCGACAACCTCACCTTCGTCGTCAACTGCAATCTGCAGCGCCTGGACGGCCCGGTGCGCGGCAACGGCAAGATCATCCAGGAGCTGGAGTCGCAGTTCCGCGGCGCCGGATGGAACGTCATCAAGCTGGTGTGGGACCGCAGTTGGGACCCGCTGCTCGCGCAGGACCGGGACGGCATCCTGGTCAACAAGCTGAACACCACGCCCGACGGCCAGTTCCAGACGTACGCCACCGAGACCGGCGCCTACATCCGCGACCACTTCTTCGGTGACGACCAGCGGCTGCGCGCCATGGTCGAGGGCATGACCGACGACCAGATCCTGCACCTCGGCCGCGGCGGTCACGACCACAAGAAGATCTTCGCGGCGTTCTCCGCGGCCAAGGCCCACAAGGGCCAGCCGACGGTGATCCTGGCCCAGACCGTCAAGGGCTGGACGCTCGGCCCGAACTTCGAGGGCCGCAACGCGACCCACCAGATGAAGAAGCTGACGGTCGACGACCTCAAGGGCTTCCGCGACCGGCTGCACCTGCCGATCACGGACAAGCAGCTGGAGGACGGCGCCCCGCCGTACTACCACCCGGGCCGGAACTCGGAAGAGATCCAGTACATGCACGACCGCCGCAAGGGCCTCGGCGGCTATGTCCCGACCCGTGTGGTGCGCTCCGAGCCACTGCGCCTGCCCGAGGACAAGACGTACGCGGCCGTGAAGAAGGGCTCCGGGCAGCAGTCCATCGCCACCACCATGGCGTTTGTGCGACTTCTGAAGGACCTCATGCGGGACAAGGAGATCGGAAAGCGTTTTGTGCTGATCGCGCCCGATGAGTACCGCACCTTCGGCATGGACTCGTTCTTCCCGAGTGCGAAGATCTACAACCCGCTCGGCCAGCAGTACGAGGCCGTGGACCGGGATCTGCTGCTCGCCTACAAGGAGTCCCCGACCGGGCAGATGCTGCACGACGGGATCTCCGAGGCGGGCTGCACGGCGTCCCTGATCGCCGCGGGCTCGGCCTACGCCACCCACGGCGAACCGCTGATCCCCGTGTACGTCTTCTACTCGATGTTCGGCTTCCAGCGCACCGGCGACCAGTTCTGGCAGATGGCCGACCAGCTCGCGCGCGGATTCGTCCTGGGCGCGACCGCAGGACGCACGACCCTGACCGGTGAGGGTCTGCAGCACGCCGACGGGCACTCGCAGCTGCTCGCCTCGACCAACCCGGGCTGTGTCGCCTACGACCCGGCCTTCGGCTTCGAGATCGCGCACATCGTCCAGGACGGCCTGCGCCGGATGTACGGCTCGTCGGCGGACCACCCGCACGGCGAGGACGTCTTCTACTACCTGACGGTCTACAACGAGCCGATCCAGCATCCGGCCGAGCCCGAGAACGTGGACGTCGAGGGCATCCTCAAGGGCATCCACCGCTTCAAGGCGGGCGAGCAGGGCGCGATCCCGGCGCAGATCCTCGCCTCCGGTGTCGCGGTGCCGTGGGCCGTCGAGGCCCAGCGGATCCTCGCCGCCGAGTGGAACGTCAAGGCGGACGTCTGGTCGGCGACCTCCTGGAACGAGCTGCGCCGCGAGGCCGTCGAGGTGGAGCGGCACAATCTGCTGCACCCCGAGGAGGAGCAGCGCGTCCCCTATGTGACGCGGAAGCTCAGCAGCGCCGAGGGGCCGTTCGTGGCCGTCTCCGACTGGATGCGGTCCGTGCCCGACCAGATCTCCCGCTGGGTGCCGGGGACCTATCAGTCGCTCGGCGCGGACGGCTTCGGCTTCGCGGACACGCGGGGTGCCGCCCGCCGCTTCTTCCACATCGACGCCCAGTCGATCGTGGTCGGCGTGCTCACCGAGCTGGCCCGCGAGGGCAAGATCGACCGCTCCGTCCTGAAGCAGGCGATCGACCGCTATCAGCTCCTGGACGTCGCGGCGGCCGACCCGGGCGCCGCAGGGGGCGACGCCTGACGGCCGGAACAACCGGCACGACCGGCACATAAACACCTCATCAGTGCGACGGGCGGCGGGCCGTGGGGCCACCGCCCGTCGGGCTTTCTACGATGCGGGTATGAAGGAACAGTCGGCACAGGTCCGTTGGGAGCGCCGGACGCAGCGTCCGCTGCTCGCGCTCGCCGTGGCCTTCGCGGTCGCCTACGCCGTGCCGATCGTCAGACCCGAGGCGAGTGAGTCCGTGACGAGCGCCTGCACCGCGGTGGAGTGGGTCGTCTGGGGTTCGTTCGCCGTCGACTATCTGGTGCGGCTCACGCTCGCCGAGCACCGTGCCCGGTTCGTGCGCACGCACTGGCTCGACCTGTGCGCCGTGGTCCTGCCGATGATCCAGCCGCTGCGGCTGCTGCGGCTCGTCTCCACCCTCCTCCTGGTCGGCCGGCGGGCCCGGATGGCGTCGCAGATCCGAATGACGACCTACGTCGTGGGCACCGTGGTCGGTCTGCTGATGTTCGGCTCGCTGGCCGTGCTCTCGGTGGAGCGGGAGTCGCCGGACGGCAACATCAAGACGCTGGGCGACGCCGTGTGGTGGTCCTTCACCACGATGACCACCGTGGGCTACGGCGATCACGCGCCGACGACCGGGCTCGGCCGGGTGCTCGCGGTCGGCCTGATGCTGTCGGGCATCGCGCTGCTCGGTGTCGTCACCGCCAACATCGCGGCGTGGTTCATCGCCCGCTTCGAGAAGGACGACGCCGAGGAGCGCCGCCAGACCGCCGCGATCGAGTCCCTGACCGCGGAGGTCATCGCCCTGCGCGCGCAGGTCAGTGCCCTGTCCGGGGGGCCCGTGAAGACCACCGTGCCCCGCCAGGCCGCGGCCGAGGACTCCGTCGGCGAGGCGGGACCGCCGATCAGCTCTCCCAGATCTTGAACGCCCGCACCTTGTAGGGCGACTCCGGGGCCCAGGTGCCGGTGCCCGGATAGGTGTTGAACTCCCCCGTCTCGGCGCACTCCGCCGACTGGTACGTCGTGACGGGCCGGCCGGTGCGGTTGGCGATGGCCTGCGCGCTGCCCCCCTCCGGCAGCGCGACACAGCTCTCGATGTCCGTACCGGCCAGCTCGTACGTGTGGCGTTGGCCCTTGAAACCGGCCTTCTCCCAGAGGCAGAGCTCCCCGGGGCCGCAGCCGCCGAGCCGTGGTGGTCCCGCGGCCCCGGCGTGTGCGGGCGTCAGGACCACGGCGGCCAGGGCGGCCGTGGTCAGTGCGAGGACGGCCGTGGCTCCGGCCGTGGCGGCGGGCAAGGTGGATCGCGTGGTCGTACGCATGTGCTTCAACCCCCGTGTCGTATCGCTCACTTGTCGCCACTCTCGACCGTGGGACACGGGGCCGGAAAGGGGTTCTCGTACCGCTCACCCTGATAGGCGAAAGCCCCCCGAGCGGACCCGGAGGACTTTCCCTGAGACGGCTTCTCCCGGCTGCGGGACTTCCCCTGGGTGTGTCGGGACCACCTGGGCCCGGTGCTCTCCGCGGACTGGCACGCGGGCTGACCGGGCCGACTTTCCCACCGGCGCGCCCACGTTGAGTGACCACGGCGCACTCCGCGTGACCACGCGCCGCACATGCGCCTCGTACGCACCCTACGCACAGAGCGTGACGAAAACGCAAGGGAAGTGTCCGCTTCACCACAATTACCCCTCTAGAAACGTGATCTGCCTCACCCCGTGCACGGGAGGCTTCGCGCTTCTCCTAGGGTGTCCCGCAGTGACTTCCTTCGACTCATCCCCCCAACTCGGCGTCTGGCGCGCACTGCTCGCGCTCACCGTGGTGTTCGTCATGCTCGCGACCACCGGCTGGACCGCGGTGCGCCAGCACAACGGCGCAGGATCGCCGCTCGAAGCCACCCTGGCCGCCTGGGACCGCGGGCGCATCGACGGGCGTGACCTGCCCGACTCCGGCGCACCCGCGGTCAGGATCGCCCGGTTCTTCGCCTCGCTCACCGCTCAGCAGCGCACGCGCCTCGCCGCCCGGTACCCCCTCGCCGTCGGCAACATGAACGGCGCCCCCGTACAACTGCGGTACCACGCGAACCGCGTCGCCCTGCAACAGGCGCGCGCGATCGAGAAGAAGCGCGTCCACGACGACCGCCTCTCGCCCGTGGGCAAGCAGGAGGCGGAGCGCAGGATGAAGCGGTTCGGCGTGATGATGCGCCCGGACCGCCAGGTCCTCGCCTTCGACCCGATGGGGTCGGGGCGCATGGCCGAGGTCTACGGAGACCTCGACCGGGCCGCACGGGTGTCGGTCGTGGTGCCCGGAGTCGACACGAACGTCCTCACCTTCGAGCGCACCCAGCGCAAGTACGCGGCGCCCGTCGGCATGGCGCAGTCGCTGTACCGCGCGGAGCGCGCGGTCGACCCCCGCGCGCGGACCGCCGTGATCGCCTGGGCCGACTACACCGCGCCCGTCGGCCTCGGCGTGGACGCGGCCACCTCGATGCGCGCCGACGACGGGGCCGTCCGCCTCGACTCACTGGTGAGCGCGCTGCCCGGCCGGGCCGCGGTGGCGCTGTACTGCCACAGCTACGGCTCCGTGGTGTGCGGAGTCGCGGCCCACCGGCTGCCGTCGCGGGTCACCGACATCGCGGTCGCGGGCAGCCCCGGCATGCGCGCCGACAGCGCCACGGGCCTCGGCAGCCGCGCGCGGATCTGGGCCGCACGGGACAGCGACGACTGGATCCAGGATGTGCCGCACATGGAAGTCGGCGGGCTCGGCCACGGCGCCGACCCCGTCTCCGCGGGCTTCGGCGCGCGCGTGGTGTCCGCCGACCGCGCCCGGGGCCACACGGGCTACTTCGAGCCGGGCACGGACAGCCTGCGCAACTTCGCCCAGATCGGCGTCGGCGCGTACGACAAGGTGCGCTGCGCCGTTCAGTCCGTGGCCTGCCGGGAAGGTATGTCCGGTACGACAGCGGCCTGACGCGCGTAGAAATCGACGAAACAGCGGCCCGCCGCAGGAGAGACGGAGAAGCGCGTGCCGCATACGATGAGCCGCATGGGTGATGTACTGGCCGGATTTCACGCCGCCTGGGAGTTCGAGTCCGACTCCGTGCTCATCCGCTTCGAACGGGGGATCCGTACGCCGAAGCTGTTCCAGGCTCTCGGTGAGCGCCGCATCCCTCATGAGGCGATCGCGGGGGTCACGCTCACACCGGGCAAACGCGGGACGACCGTCCTGCACGCCGTCCCGAGACCGGGCGCCGATCCGCTCATGGAGGCGGCGGCGGGACAGCTCAAGGACGGCTCCGATCCCTACCGCCTGGTGCTCCCGGCGGAGCGCGAGACGCTCGCCGAGTACTACGCGGACGAGCTGCGCGCCGCCCTCCCCTCGGACGACCCGGGCCCGGCGGAGCGCCATCTGGTGGCCGCGCCCGAGGCGCCGCTGCAGTTCAAGGCGTACGACGGGAAGGCGTCCTTCGACGGCAAGACGGTGGCGTTCCGCTGGTTCTGGACGGGGGCCTCGTCGGCGAAGTGGAAGGCCGGTGACCAGAGTTTCCTGGTCACCGACCTGAGCGGGGTCGAGTGGCGCTCGCCGGAGGTCTTCGAGGGCCATCTGCGGCTGCTGCGCCGCGAGGCACAGCCCGCGCAGCCCGCGCAGGCGGACCAGGATCCGGCGGCCGTCGTGTTCGGCCTCGGCTACGGCCCCGTGCACGAGTCGTTGCCCTTCGCGGCGTCCGTGCTCGCCGCCGTGCGGGCCTCGGGGCCCGCGCCCGCCGTGATCCCCGCTGCCGCGCCCGCCGTCCGGCGTGATCCCGCGGACATCGCCGAGCGGATTCGGCATCTTGGGGAGTTGCACCAGGCCGGGTTGCTCACGGATGACGAATTCACTGCGAAGAAGGCCGAGTTGCTCGCTGAGCTTTAGCCTGCCGCTGGGCTTCGGGGTTCGGGGTGGGGCGGGTTGGTCCTTGCCGTCCGCGGGAGCGCGGGGGTTGCTCGCGCAGTTCCCCGCGCCCCTTACAGGGCCCCTCTGCGCCGTTCCTACTCGCGGCCCGCCGACGAGAACGTCATGTCCGCGTAGCGGTCCCCCGCCACCTTGCCCGCGATCGGGTCCAGGAGGGCCAGTTCGGCGGGCGTCAGGGTGATGCGTGTGGACGCCGTGTTCTCCTCCAGGCGGGTGCGCTTGCGGGTGCCGGGGATGGGGACCACGGGGAGGTCGTGAGCCTCGGCCCGCTGTTGCACCCAGGCCAGGGCCACCTGGGCCGGGGTCGCCCCGTGCGCGGCGGCGACCTCGCGGATCGGGGCGAGGAGGGCCGCGTTCGCCTCGGCGTTGGCGCCGGTGAAGCGGGGCTGCATGCGGCGGACGTCGTCCTCGGTCAGCTCCTTGTCGGCGCTCACGAAGGAGCCGGTCAGGAAGCCGCGGCCGAGCGGGGAGTACGGGACCAGGGTCACGCCGAGCTCGGCGGCGGCCGGGACGACGGCGCGCTCGATGTCGCGGCTGAACAGCGACCACTCCGACTGCAGGGCCGCGATCGGGTGCACGGCGTGCGCGGCGCGCAGCTCGTCGCCGGTGACCTCGCTGAGCCCGAGGTGCTTGACCTTGCCCGCGGCGACAAGCTCGGCCATCACGCCGACCGTCTCCTCGATCGGCACGCGCGGGTCGCGGCGGTGCATGTAGTAGAGGTCGATGGCGTCCACGCCGAGGCGGCTCAGGCTGGCGTCGACGCAGGCGCGTATGTACTCCGGCGCGTTGTTGATGGTCCGCTTCGTCGGGTCGGCCGGGTCGATGGACAGGGCGAACTTCGTGGCGATGACGACCTCGTCGCGGTGCGCCGCGAAGAAGGGGGCGAGGAACTTCTCGTTCTCGCCGGCAGCGTACGCGTCGGCGGTGTCGTAGAGCGTGACGCCCAGGTCGAGCGCCCGCTCCAGGGTGGCCCTTGCCTCGTCGGCGTCCGTCGGGCCGTACGCGAAGCTCATGCCCATGCAGCCGAGGCCCTGGACGCCGACCTCGGGGCCTGCCGTGCCGAGCCGGGCGGTGTTGATCTTCACTTGGTCGTGCCTCCGCTGGGATTCAGGGTGGTGGGGGTGGTGGGGCGGCCGGGGCTCAGGAGTAGATGTCGATCTTGTGGTCCAGGACGGCGAGCGTGCCCTGGAGCTCCGCGATCCGGGCCCGGACGTCCCTGCGGGTGCGCTCCAGGAGCTCCCGGCGCTGCGCGAAGGTCTGCTCGCCCTCGCGCACCAGCTCCGCGTAGCGCACCATGTCGGCGACCGGCATCCCGGTCAGGCGCAGCTTGCCGACGAGGGTCAGCCAGTCCAGGTCACGGTTGCGGTAGCGGCGCTGGCCCGTGTGGGAGCGGTCGATGTGCGGCATCAGGCCGATCCGCTCGTACCAGCGCAGGGTGTGCGCGGTCAGACCGGTCACCGCGACGACCTCGCTGATCGTGTAGTGGTCCTGCCCGTCCGGGCGCGGATGGGCGGGCGGGGGCGGGCAGATCTCGGGCGCGGCCGGGTCGCGGGTGGGGGCGGGTGTAGGTGCGGGGGTGGTCTCCATCACCGTCATGGCCCCCACGCTAGAACCTTGGAGCGCACTCCAAGCAAGGGCAATCCGAAAGATCGCCGGACCCGGCCGTAATCCACGGGACGGCGCCGGGGTGCGGTGGCTACCGTGCGGCCCATGAATGCTGTACGACGCGCCGCGGCGGCGGACGCCGAAGAAGTCATACGCCTGCGCCAGGTCATGATCGACTCCGTGCTCACCCTGGACGGCACCCTGCCCGCCGCCTCCGTCACCGACTGGCACGCCGAGTCCATCCCCACCGTGCGCGAGCGCCTCGCCGACCCCGACGGGAACTTCGCCGCGTTCGTCGTCGACCACCCCGAGCGGTCCGGTGCCCTCGCCGCGCTGGCCGTGGGCACCCTGGAGTACCGCATCGGGCGCGCGGGCAATCCGCACGGTGTCGCCGGTTACGTCTTCAGCGTCGCCACCGACCCCGGCATGCGCCGCCGGGGCTTCTCGCGCGCCTGCGTGGAGGCGCTGCTCGACTGGTTCCGGGAGCGGGGCGCCGGGCAGGTCGACCTGACCGCGTCGCCCGAGGCCGAGCCGCTGTACGCCTCGCTCGGGTTCGTCCGCAAGCCCGACCCCTACATGCAGCTGAAACTCACGGGCGCTTAGGCTCGGGGCATGCAGAGCCTGGCGTTGATCGAGAACTGGCCGGTCCCGACCGCTGCCGCCGCCGTCGTCCGCGCGGACGGCACCGTCGCGGGGACGCGCGGGCCCACCGGGCGGCAGTTCGCCCTCGCCTCCGTCACCAAGCCCCTCGCGGCGTACGCGGCGCTCGTCGCGTACGAGGAGGGGGCGATCGAGCTGGACGAGCCCGCCGGGCCGGACGGTGCCACCGTGCGGCATCTGCTCGCGCACACCAGCGGGCTCGCCTTCGACGAGCACCAGGTGGCGGCGGCGCCGGGGACGCGGCGGCTGTACTCCAACGCCGGGTTCGAGGTGCTCGGCGAGCACATCGCCAAGGCCACCGAGATCCCCTTCGCGGACTATCTGCGCCAGGCCGTCCTGGAGCCGCTCGGGATGTCCTCGACGTTCCTGGACGGCGGGGCCTCGCCCGCGAAGGACGGGGTGTCGACCGTGGACGACCTCGTGCGGTTCGCCGCCGAGGTGCAGCGGCCGCGGCTGCTCGACCCGCGGACCGTCGCCGAGGCCATGTCCGTGGCCTGGCCCGGGCTCAAGGGCGTGCTTCCCGGGTACGGGCACCAGAATCCCAACGACTGGGGGCTCGGGTTCGAGATCCGGGACGGGAAGTCACCGCACTGGACGGGGAGTTCGTCGTCGCCGCGGGCCTTTGGGCACTTCGGGCAGGCGGGAACGTTCCTCTGGGTGGATCCGGACGCGGGCGCCGCGTGCGTGGCCCTGACGGACCGGGCTTTCGGGCCGTGGGCCGTGGAGGTCTGGCCGACGTTCACGGACGCGGTGCTGGCCGAACTCTAGGCACGGCGAAGCCCTACCCCATCTCCCACACCAACAGCTCCGCCCTCCCTCCGTACGACACCACGTCCAACCCCCGCTCCCCCGTCACCCGCGCCGAGTCCCCCGCACCCAACTCCTCGTCGGACAGGGCGACTTCACCGGCGACCACATGGACGTAGACCGCCGGGGCGTCGGGCAGGGCCGTGCGTTCGCCGGGGGCCAGGCGGCGGACGTGGAGGAGGGCGGAGGCGGCGGGGACGGCGTAGGGCGTGGAGTCGGCGATGCCGCGGACGATGTCGTAGGCCGGGGGGCCGCCGGGGTCCTTGGGGGTCAGCCACATCTGGAGGAAGGTGAGCGGCTCGGGGCCCGCGTTGCGCTCGACGTGCCGGACCCCCGCGCCCGCGCTGAGGTGCTGGACGTCGCCGCGACGGACGACGGACTCGTGCCCCGTGGAGTCGCGGTGGGTCAGCTCGCCCGCGACGACCCAGGTGACGATCTCGGTGTGGCTGTGCGGATGCTCGTCGAACCCGGCGCCGGGCGCGAGGTGCTCCTCGTTGCAGGCGAGCAGCGCGCCGAAGCGGAGGTTGTCGGGCTCGTAGTAGGGCCCGAAGGAGAAGGCGTGGAAGGAGTCGATCCCCGCCATGGGGTCGCCCCCGGGATACCGCTCACCGGAGCGCCGTACTTCAATCACGCCCCCCACCGTAGCCCCGGCCCCGCACACCGCCGTCCCGATAAGGCAGTCTTGTCCCCGTGCCCGTACCTGAAGCGAACTCAGCCCACCAGGACGCCGGAGCCGACGCCCGGCGCGGCGGCCGCGCCCACGCGCACGCCGCGACCCTGAAGCGCCTGGAGAAGTCGTCCGGCAGCCTCGCGGCGCAGGCGATCGCGCGCATGGACGAGACGCTGTCCTGGTACCGGGCCATGCCACCGGAGAACCGCTCCTGGATCGGCCTGGTCGCGCAGGCGGGCATCGCCGCGTTCACCGAGTGGTTCCGGCACCCCGACGCCCCCCAGGCGATCTCGACGGACGTCTTCGGCACCGCGCCCCGCGAGCTGACCCGGGCGATCACGCTGCGCCAGACCGTGGAGATGGTGCGGACCACCATCGAGGTCATGGAGTCGGCGATCGACGAGGTCGCCGCGCCCGGCGACGAGTCGGTGCTGCGCGAGGCGCTGCTCGTCTACGCCCGCGAGATCGCCTTCGCCACCGCGCAGGTGTACGCACAGGCCGCCGAGGCACGCGGTGCCTGGGACGCACGCCTGGAGTCGCTCGTCGTGAACGCCGTGCTCTCCGGGGAGGCCGATGAGGGTGCCGTCTCCCGTGCCGCCGCCCTTGGCTGGAACTCGCCGGACCACGTGTGCGTGGTGCTCGGTACCGCCCCTGACGGGGACAGCGAGCTCACCGTGGAGGCCATCCGGCGGGCCGCCCGGCACGCCAAGCTCCAGGTCCTCACCGGCGTGCTCGGCACCCGTCTCGTCGTCATCGCGGGCGGCAACGACAACCCGCTGGCCGTGGCCAAGGCACTGATCGGGCCGTACGCGGCCGGGCCCGTGGTGGCCGGGCCCATCGTGCCCGACCTGCTCGCCGCCACCCGCTCCGCGCAGGCGGCCGCCGCGGGCCTGAAGGCGTGCGGTGCCTGGCAGGACGCGCCGCGCCCCGTCCTCGCGGACGATCTGCTGCCGGAGCGGGCGATCGCGGGCGATCCGGCGGCGCGCGAACAGCTGGTGGAGGAGATCTACAGACCGCTGGAGGAAGCCGGTTCGGCGCTCCTGGAAACCCTCAGCGTCTACCTGGAACAGGCGAGTAGCCTGGAGGGCGCCGCACGGATGCTCTTTGTGCATCCCAACACCGTGCGCTACCGGCTTCGACGTGTGACTGACGTCACCGGCTGGTCCCCTTCGGATGTGCGCTCGGCGTTCACTCTGCGCATCGCACTGATCCTGGGACGTCTCGCCGACGGTGATCCCCAGCCTTAAGTCTTTGTCGGGGCTCTACAATTCCCTCAGCCGTTCTTCGTCCCTGTCCCCACGGGCGGTTCGTACTGTCCACAAGAGAGAGTGTGAGAGTGCTCGTACTCGTCGCTCCCGGCCAAGGCGCTCAGACGCCCGGCTTCCTGACTCCCTGGCTCGACCTCCCCGGTGCCGCCGACCGGCTCGCCGCCTGGTCGGACGCCATCGGGCTCGACCTCGCCCACTACGGAACGCAAGGGGACGAGGACGCGATCCGTGACACCGCGGTGGCGCAGCCGCTGCTGGTGGCCGCCGGTCTGCTCTCCGCCGCGGCACTGGGTGACATCGCGCCCGGCGCCGTCGCCGGGCACAGCGTCGGCGAGATCACGGCCGCCGCGTACGCCGGTGTGCTGACCGAGGACGACGCCCTGCGCTTCGTGCGCAAGCGGGGCCTCGCCATGGCCGACGCCGCCGCCGTGACGAAGACCGGCATGGCGGCGCTGCTCGGGGGCGACCCCGAGGTCACCCTGCCGCACCTGGAGAAGCTCGGCCTGACCCCGGCGAACGTGAACGGCGCGGGCCAGATCGTGGCCGCGGGCACCCTGGAGCAGCTCGCCGCCCTCGCGGAGGACAAGCCCGAGGGCGTGCGCAAGGTGGTGGCCCTCAAGGTCGCCGGCGCGTTCCACACGGAGCACATGGCGCCCGCGGTGGCGAAGCTGGAGGAGGCCGCAGCCGGTCTCACCGTCGCCGACCCGCGGCTCACGTACCTCTCCAACCGCGACGGCAAGGCGGTCTCCGCCGGTGCCGACGTGATCTCCCGGCTGGTCGGCCAGGTCGCCAACCCGGTCCGCTGGGACCTGTGCATGGAGACCTTCAAGGAGCTCGGTGTGACGGCGCTGATCGAGGTGTGCCCGGGCGGCACCCTGACCGGTCTCGCCAAGCGCGCGCTCAAGGGTGTCAAGACACTCGCGGTGAAGACCCCCGATGACCTCGACGCGGCCCGCACGCTCGTCGCCGAGCATTCCTGAGCGAGACAAGGAGCCGTAGCGCATGTCGAAGATCAAGCCCAGCCAGGGCGCCCCGTACGCACGGATCATGGGCGTCGGCGGCTACCGCCCCACGCGGGTCGTGCCGAACGAGGTCATCCTCGAGACGATCGACTCGTCCGACGAGTGGATCCGCTCCCGCTCCGGGATCCAGACCCGGCACTGGGCCTCCGACGAGGAGACCGTCGCCGCGATGTCCATCGAGGCGTCGGGCAAGGCCATCGCGGACGCGGGCATCACGCCCGAGCAGATCGGCGCCGTGATCGTCTCCACCGTCTCGCACTTCAAGCAGACCCCGGCCATCGCCACCGAGATCGCGGACAAGCTCGGCACGGGCAAGCCCGCCGCGTTCGACATCTCCGCGGGCTGCGCGGGCTTCGGGTACGGCCTCACCCTCGCCAAGGGCATGGTCGTCGAGGGCTCCGCCGAGTACGTCCTCGTCATCGGCGTGGAGCGGCTCAGCGACCTCACCGACCTGCACGACCGGGCCACGGCTTTCCTGTTCGGCGACGGCGCCGGCGCGGTGATCGTGGGCCCGGCCAAGGAGCCGCGGATCGGTCCGACGGTCTGGGGCTCGGAGGGCGACAAGTCCGACACGATCAAGCAGACCGAGTCGTGGGAGGCGTACCGCGACGGCGCCCCCGACAAGTTCCCTGCCATCACGCAGGAGGGCCAGGCGGTGTTCCGCTGGGCCGTGTTCGAGATGGCGAAGGTCGCCCAGCAGGCGCTGGACGCGGCCGGAATCACCGCGGACGACCTGGACGTCTTCATTCCGCATCAGGCCAACGAGCGGATCATCGACTCGATGGTGAAGACTCTGAAACTGCCGGAGCACGTCACGGTCGCCCGTGACGTGCGCACCACCGGCAACACCTCGGCCGCCTCGATCCCGCTCGCCATGGAGCGGCTTCTGGCGACCGGTGAGGCGAAGAGCGGCGACACCGCGCTCGTCATCGGCTTCGGGGCGGGTCTCGTGTACGCCGCCACGGTCGTTACCCTCCCCTAGGCACCCACTGCGGATCTTCGGATCCACGCGGTTGCCGCCACACCCTCTGGATACATACGAAGGAGCGCCAACATGGCCGCCACTGAGAAGGAGATCGTCGACGGTCTCGCCGAGATCGTCAACGAGATCGCCGGCATCCCGGTCGAGGACGTCCAGCTGGACAAGTCCTTCACCGACGACCTGGACGTCGACTCGCTGTCCATGGTCGAGGTCGTCGTCGCCGCCGAAGAGCGCTTCGACGTCAAGATCCCGGACGACGACGTCAAGAACCTGAAGACCGTCGGCGACGCGACGAAGTACATCCTCGAGCACCAGGCCTGACACCAGGTCCGAGCCTGACGACCGCGGGCTCGTACCCGACCGGGGCTCTTGCCAGCCGCCACCCGGCGGTGGCGCCGCCGCAATCCGCATCTGAACCAAATCGTGGAGAGAGAAATCCAGTGAACTCGACCAATCGCACCGTGGTCGTCACCGGTATCGGCGCAACCACACCGCTGGGTGGCGACGCGGCATCGACCTGGGAGGGTCTGCTCGCGGGCCGTTCCGGGATCAGCCTCATCGAGGAGGACTGGGCGGCCGAGCTGCCCGTCCGCATCGCCGGCCGCATCGCCGTCGAGCCGACGGAGACCATCCCGCGCCCGCAGGCCCGCAAGCTCGACCGCTCGGCGCAGTTCGCGCTGGTCGCGGCCGACGAGGCCTGGAAGGACGCGGGCTTCACCGCGAAGGCGGGCGAGGACACGGCCGTCGACCCCGACCGGCTCGGCGCGGTCATCGCCTCCGGCATCGGCGGTGTGACGACCCTCCTCGACCAGTACGACGTGCTGAAGGAGAAGGGCGTACGCCGCGTCTCCCCGCACACGGTCCCCATGCTGATGCCCAACTCGCCCGCGGCGAACGTCGGCATCACCCTGAACGCCCGCGCCGGGGTGCACACCCCGGTCTCGGCCTGCGCGTCCGGCGCGGAGGCCATCGGCTACGCGATCGAGATGATCCGCACCGGCCGTGCCGACGTCGTCGTCGCCGGTGGCACGGAGGCGGCCATCCACCCGCTGCCGATCGCCGCGTTCGGCAACATGATGGCGATGTCGAAGAACAACGACGACCCGCAGGGCGCCTCCCGCCCCTACGACCGCGACCGCAACGGCTTCGTGCTCGGCGAGGGCGCGGGCGTGATCGTCCTGGAGTCCGAGGAGCACGCCAAGGCCCGCGGCGCGCGGATCTACGCGGAGGCCGTCGGCCAGGGCATCTCGGCCGACGCGCACCACATCACGCAGCCCGAGCCGTCCGGCAACGGCATCGCCGCGGCGATGCAGAACCTGGTCGACAACACCGGCCTGAAGCCCGCCGAGATCGCGCACATCAACGCGCACGCCACCTCGACCCCGCAGGGCGACGTCGGTGAGATCAAGGCGCTGCGCCAGGCCTTCGGCGACGACGTCGACCACATGGCGATCTCCTCGACGAAGTCGATGACCGGTCACCTCCTGGGCGGCGCCGGTGGTGTGGAGACCGTCGCGACGGTCCTCGCGCTGTACCACCGGGTGGCCCCGCCGACGATCAACATCGACAACCTCGACCCCGAGGTCGAGGCGGACATCATCCGCGGCGAACCCCGCCCGCTGCCCGAGGGCACGATCGCGGCGCTGAACGACTCGTTCGGCTTCGGCGGCCACAACGTGGTCCTCGCCTTCCGCACGGTGTAACCACCGTCGGCAGCAGTCACGTCGAAGGCCCACCCGGTTCAACCGGGTGGGCCTTCGACGTGTCCGCTTGTGCGAGCGCCCTCAGACGACCTGGTGCAGCCAGCGCACCGGCGCGCCCTCGCCCGCGTACCGGAACGGCTCCAGTTCGTCGTCCCAGGGCTTGCCGAGGAGCTTGGCCAGCTCGGCGGCCAGGTCGCTCTCGCCGCTCTGGGAGCGGGCGAGGGCGGCGCGCAGCCGGTCCTCGGGGATCAGGATGTCGCCGTGGATGCCGGTGACGGCGTGGAAGATGCCGAGTTGGGGCGTCGCGCTGTAGCGCTCGCCCTCGGCCGACGCGCTGGGCTCGGCCGTGACCTCGAAGCGCAGCAGGTCCCAGCCGCGCAGCGCGGAGGCGAGCTTGGAGGCGGTGCCCGCCGAGCCCTGCCAGGAGAACTCGGATCTCCAGGTGCCGGGCGCCGCGGGCTGTCGGATCCAGTCGAGGCTGACGCGTGCGCCGAGCACGCCCGCGACGGCCCACTCGACGTGCGGGCACAGCGCGCGCGGTGCGGAGTGCACGTACAGAACTCCACGTGTCGTCACCGGGACCTCCAGTGTGGGACGAGGTACGCCTTCCCCAGCGGCCTCGCGCCCGTGCCGAGCGATATTCCCCAAAAGCGAGGAAAGTCAAAAAAGGGGACAGATGTGACGTGATGTAATTTAGCGGAACCGAGAAAATCGGGTGCCACTGGGTGGCGAGGCTACCGTGCGGCGAGGCAAGGAGTGTGACGTACCGTCGGTCCGCATGCCGGGAATCCCCTGGGTTTCACTCGCTGGGAGGCCCGGAAACCCCCGGTTGGGTGTCCCGGGGCCGCGCACGGGACATATCAGCACTCGGCGGGACGCAACCCGAACGGCCCGCGCGACGTCACGTTGGACGACAGAGGGGACGAGGATGCGGAATTCAAGGCACCGCGTACGGGCCGCCGTCGCCCTCGCGACGGCGGCTCTCACCGGTTTCGCCACGCTCACCGCGTGTGACGCGTCGGGCGGCGACTCCGCGGCTCCGGGCGGGTCGTCTGCGCAGGACAGAGCGGCTCCGAAGCGGGCCCCCGCCTGGGACACCAGCCCTCGTTCCCTCGCCGCCGTCGGCGACTCCATCACGCGCGGCTTCGACGCCTGCTCGGTGCTCTCCGACTGCCCGGAGGCGTCCTGGGCGACCGGCAGCGACGACGACGTGCGCAGCCTCGCGCGGCGGCTGCTCGGCAAGCAGCGCGCGGAGACGCACAGTTGGAACTACGCCAAGACCGGCGCGCGGATGGCCGATCTGCCGGGGCAGATGCAGCGGGCGGCGGCGCGCGATCCGGAGCTGGTGACGGTGATGGCGGGCGCCAACGACGCCTGCCGGTCCTCGGCCGACGAGATGACGTCCGTCGCGGAGTTCCGCGCCGACTTCCAGGACGCCCTGCGCGCGCTGCGCCGCACCCAGCCGAAGACGCAGGTGTACGTGGCGAGCGTGCCGGACCTGAAGCGGCTCTGGTCCACGGGCCGCACCAACCAGCTCGGCAAGCAGGTGTGGAAGCTCGGCATCTGCAAGTCGATGCTGGCCGACGCGGACAACATGGACCGGGCCGCCACCGACCGGCGCCAGTCGGTGCAGGACCGCGTGGTGGCGTACAACAAGGTGCTCAAGGACGTCTGCGCGCGGGATCAGCGCTGCCGGTACGACGGCGGGGCCGTCTTCGACTTCCGCTTCGACGGGGACCAGTTGAGCCACTGGGACTGGTTCCACCCCAGCAAGGACGGGCAGTCGCGCCTCGCCGAGATGGCCCACAAGGGGGTCACGGCCGCCCGGCCGCGCAGCTAGCCACCACCTCCACCTCGATCAGGGCCTCCGGCCTGAACAGCCGGGGGACCGACACCGTGGTGCTGGTGGGCGGCGTCCCGGTGAGGTAGGTGCGGCGCACGGCGGCGTAGCCGGGCAGGTCGTCCATGTCCGTCAGGAACGTACGGATGTTGATGATGTCGGCGAGCGTCGCGCCGTGCGCCTGGAGGAGGGCGGTGAGGGTCGCGAAGACGCCGTGGGTCTGCTCCGCGATGTCCGCGCCTTCGGCGATCTGTCCGGAGAGGTACAACAGGGCGCTGCCGTCGGCGAGTTGGACGCGGGCGACCTGGGAGTAGGGGCCGAGGGGCCGGGGTGCGGCGGTGGGGTTGTCGAGGGTGACGTGCATGGGGTCGGTCTCCTTGAGGCGGGTTCGGGCAGGGCGGCGTGACCGGCGGGCGGCGGGCGCGGGGCCGGTGGGGCTCAGGTGCGGGCTCGCTCGGCGTCAGGTGCGGGGCTCGCGGGTGCGGCGGATGCGGGTGACCGCCGCGGCGATGTCCTCGTCGGCCACGTCCGGGTCCGCCGCCGCGGCCTCGTAGTGGCCGAGGACCGCCTCCATCGCGGGCAGCCACGTCGTGGTCGTGGCGAGGGCCACGTCCTTCGCGGCGAGGCCGTTGCCGAAGTGCACGTCGGTGGCGAAGGCGCGGGCGACGGCGCCGCCGAGCGGCCCCTGGGCCAGGACGCCCCGCGCCACCTCGGCATCCAGGCCGAGCGCGTCGGCGAGGGCCATCGACTCCGCGACCAGGGCGACTCCGCCGAGCACCGCGGTGTTCACGACGACCTTGAGCGCGGCGCCCGAGCCGAGCGGGCCGGTGCGGGTCACGGTGCCGAGGTGGGCGAGCAGGGGCTCGACGGCGGTGGCGTCGCCGCCCGCGAGGATGCCGAGCCGCCCCGCCGCGGCCTTGTCCGTGCTGCCCGCCACGGGCGCGTCGACCAGGGTGACGCCGTCCGCCATCCGCTCCCCCAGCGCCCGTACGGCGTCGGGCCCGACGGTCGACATCTCCACCCAGTGGACGCCGACGCGCTCCCGCAGCACCGGCAGGATCTCGTCGGCGACGTGCCGCAGCGCGTCCGGTCCGGCGAGCATCGTGAGGACGACGTCGGCGTCGCGGACTGCTTCCGCGGGCGTCGAGGCGGCGCGCGCGCCCGCCGCGACGAGCGGTTCCGCCTTCGCGGCGGTGCGGTTCCACACGGTCAGTGGATGCCCGGCGGCCAGGACGCGACCGGCCATGGGGGCACCCATGTGCCCGAGCCCGAGGAAGGCGACGCGCTGCCGCGGGGTGGGGGCGGGCTGCTCCGTGCTTGGTTCCGTGCTCTGTTCGGTGTTCCGTTCCATGCGTACGACGCTAGGCCCGGGCACGCGATGCCACAAGCGAATGCCTAGCATGGGAGCCATGCATGATCCGCATGCCTCAAAGAGCACCGTGAGTGACGCGTCCGGCGCCGCCGCGGCCGATGTGTCGACCGTCTGGCTGCGCGCGTTCGTGACGGTGGCCCGGGACGGCTCCTTCACCGTGGCCGCGCGGCGCCTCGGCTGGACGCAGTCCGCCGTGTCCCGCCAGATCGCCTCCCTGGAGGGCGCGCTCGGCGGCGCGCCGCTGTTCGACCGGCTGCCGCGCGGGGTGCGGCCGACGGCGCACGGGCGGGCCGCGCTGCCGCACGCGGAGACGATGCTGCGCCAACTGGGGCTGCTGGGGCGGGAGTTGGCGGATCTGGACGACGTGTCGGGCGGGCTGCTCCGGTTCGGGGCGTTCGCCACGGCGGACGCGGCGCTGGTGCCGCGGGCCATCGCGCTGTTCCGGGCCCGCCACCCCGGCGTGGCCCTCGCGCGCGAGGAGGGCTTCACCGGGCCGCTGCTCGGGCGGCTCGTGGAGGGCGAGTTGGACCTGGCCGTCGTGTCGACGACGGGCGGCCCGCTCGCCGACGACGCCTACGAACTGCACCACCTGCTCGACGAGGCGCTGTACGTGGCCGTGCCCGCGGGCCACCCGCTGGCGGCCGAGCCGTGCGTCGGCCTGGACCGGCTCGCCGCCGAGGACTGGATCTCCGGCAGCCCCGAACCGGCGGGCACCCTCCTCGACGCGGCGCTGCGGCACGGCTTCAGGCCCCGGATCGCGCACGTGGTCGGCGAGTGGACGGCCAAGCAGGGGTACGTCGCCGCGGGCCTCGGCGTGACCCTGGTCCCGGCGCTCGCGGCACAGGGGGCGCGGCCCGACATCGCCCTGGTGCCGGTGCGCGACGAGGGGGTCCCGGCGCGGGTGGTGTACGCGGCGACGGCGCGGGGCCGGACGCCGCCGCCCGCGGTGGGCCCGTTCCTGGCGGCGCTGCGGGAGGCGTGCGGGGGCTCGGCGTAGCGGGGCGGTGGGGGCTCGGCGTAGCGACGGCGGTGGGAACTCGGCGTAGCGAGAGCGGCGGGGACTCAGCGTGGCGACGGCGGTGGGGAAAGCTTTCCGCGGGGCATGGCGCGGACCACCCCCGCCCCGCGATACTTCGGCCACCTCACCTGCAACGGAAGGACTCTCGTGGCTACGTCCCCCACCCCCGGGATATCAGGCCGACGGCTCGGCGTGTACGGCGTGTTGGGCGCCCTGCTCCTCGCCGGGGCCGCCGTGCCGTCCGCGTCGGCCGCCGACACCGCCCGGGCCGGCGCGCCCACCGTCGAGGAGCAGCGCCTCGACCGCGCGGCGCCCCAGGAGATCCTGCGGCGCGCCGGGTTCGACCGGATCGCGCCCGGCTTCGCGCGGGACCTCGGCCGGGTGCGCTCCTACGCGCAGGCGGAGCGGCTGGTCGCACGCGAGGGGGCGGAGCTGTGGCGGCGGGCCGTGGACCGGGCGCAGGGGCGCGGGCCCAAGGGCGGGGACTTGAGCCGGGACGACGACCGGCCGCTGTACTGGGCGCGGCTCGGGATGACGCGGGCGCTGCGAGGCTGGGAGCCGCGCGGGTTCGATCTTGGTGACGAGCGGCGGGAGCGGCTGCTCGGGAAGCTGGAGACGACGTCCCGGGGCCAGGACACGATCAGCTACCCCAAGGGTCACCGGATGAAGCGGGTGCTCGTGACCGGCTTCGACCCGTTCACGCTCGACCGCGACACCCGCATCAGCAACCCTTCCGGGGCCTCCGCGCTCGCCCTCGACGGCACCGTCGTGCGCACCGCCGCGGGCCCGGTGCGCATCGAGACGGCCGTGTTCCCGGTGCGCTGGACGGACTTCGCCGAGGGCGAGGTGGAGCGGGTCCTGCGGCGGCAGCTGCCGCGCGTCGACCTGTTCACGACGGTGAGCCAGGGCCGGGTCGGCAAGTTCGACATCGAGCGGACCAACGGGGCCTGGCGGGGCGGGTTCGGGGACAACGAGAACCTGTCGAGCACCGGCACCGTGCCGGTCACCGACCCGGCCTCGCAGCCGCAGTGGACGACGACCACGCTCCCGTACAAGGACATCGTGGCGGCCGACACCGGGCGCTTCCCCGTGTACGACAACACAGCCGTGACCGAGATCCCGGCGGGCGGCAGCACGCCGGTGCAGCGGCCTGACGGGCCGACGCCGGGGTCGACGGCACGGCAGGGCGGCGGCGGGGACTACCTGTCCAACGAGATCGCCTACCGGGCGACGCTGCTGCGCGACCGGCTCGGGCTGCGCGACCGGCTGCCCGGCGGCCATGTGCACACGCCCGTCCTGCAGTTCGGCGCCGGGAACACCGACCCGGCGACCGGCAAGATCACGGATGCGGAGTTCGTCCGCAACCGGGTCGACATCATCGGGCAGGTGCGCCAGATCGTCGTGACGGCCGTGGAGGCTAACGGGCGGTAGGCGCGCCCCGGCCGTCCGGCCGGGGGGTCCCGCTCGCGTCGCCGGAGCCGTCAGTGTCGTCGGAGTCGTCGGAGTCGTCGTCGGCGCCCGCGTCCTCGCCCATGAGGTCCCGTGCCATCAGCGTCGCCCCGGCGACCGCGCCCGGCATCAGGAACACGGCGACGAACGGCACCAGGAAGACGACCGCGAGCGGGGCGCCGAAGCCCCACGCCAGGGACTTGCGGGCCCGGAGCAGGGCCAGGCGGTCGCGCAGCCGCACACCGCGGCGCTGCAGCGCGACCGCCGTCAGCTCCTCCACCAGGAAGAAGCCGGTGACGAAGAAGCCCATCACCGGGACCACGGTCTGGCCGACGACCGGCAGGAAGCCCAGGCCGAAGAGCAGCACGCCCCAGATCAAGGCCCGTACGACGATGCGGAGGCTGTCGCCGATGGAGATGAGCAGCTCGCGCCAGAGCGGCAGGCCCGACTCGGGCGCGAAGCCCGCCACGGAGATGTCGACCTGCTCGGAGAGCGACTCGTAGAACGGCTCGCCGATCAACAGCGTCACCGCGGTGAAGGTCACCACGGAGAGCAGCAGCGCCAGGGCGAAGAGCAGGACGGTGAGGAAGCCGCGGAACAGGCCCGGCCACGGGCCCGACCAGTCGTCGGCGAACGGCGTCGCCCAGGAGACGAGGTCCGTGCCCCACAGGGCGAGGGCGACGAGCGCGCCCGCGTACAGGACGAGGGTGATCAGTCCTGGCAGCAGCCCCCATCCGAACTGCTTGCCGTGCTGGGCGACCCAGCGCTGCCCCTTCACCAGATAGCCGAATCCACGACCCAGTTCACGCATGCGGCACACCTTATCCGGCCCGCCGCCGGGGCCCCGGGCCGGTACGGGTGGGGTGGCTGTTTCGTGAATACCCCCTTGTTGCGCGCGATTTCACCCTGTAGACCTCCCCTACTGATCTCTCGACTGATCTCTCGGGTCGGCGAACGGCCCACGCTTCGGAGGTACGTATGGGGATATCCCGCCCGTCAAGACCCGTGCTCCTGACCGCATCCGCCGCCGCGGGCACGCTCCTGTTCACCGTGCTGACCCCGAGCGGCGCGAGCGCCGACCCCGCGCCCCGCCCCGTGATCCGCGACGAGGCCCCCCTCGACTCGCCCGACCGGGCCGCGCGGGCCCCCGAGAGCGCGGCGGACCGCGCGCTCGACGACAGCGCGGGCGCGGCCCGCACCGGCGCGGGGCGCGGCTATCCGCGCGAGCGGAAGCTGGCCGCGGTGCCGAAGAACCCGGCCGACAAGTCGATCAAGCTGGGCCTGACCCCGTACCACGCCATCGCGCCCAGGCTGAACAAGATCCAGGGCATCGGCGACCGCGTCAGCGTGGAGATTGCCGGGCGGTCGGCCGGAGGGCACGACCTGTATCTGGTGACGGTCACCGCGCCCGAGTCGGCGCGCGAGGCCGCCCGGCAGGAGAAGATGCGCGACCGCATCGAGAACGCGCCCGCGGCCGCCGCCAAGGACAAGGCACTCAAGTCCGCGTACAAGGCGCCGGTGTTCATCAACAACAACATCCACGGCAACGAGTGGGAGGGCACCGACGCGGCCCTGAAGCTCATCGAGAAGCTGGCGAAGGCCAAGGACACGAAGACCCGCGAGCTGCTCGCCCGGCACCGCCTCTACTTCAACGTCACGATGAACCCCGACGGGCGGATCGCGGGCACCCGCGAGAACGCCAACGGCTTCGACCTGAACCGGGACTTCATCACCGGCACCCAGTCCGAGACGCGCGCGGTGCGGCGGATCGCCATCGACAAGCAGCCCACGATGATGATCGACCTGCACGGGTACGTGAACGGCACGCTCATCGAGCCGACCACCCCGCCGCACGGCGAGAACTACGAGTACGACCTGTTCCTGAAGAACAGCTACGCCAACGCCCTCGGCATGGAGAAGGCCGTCAACGGCCTCGGCTACACCGAGCAGAAGGACGGCGTGCTGCCCGCGGTCATCCCCTTCCGCGACCAGGAGGAGGGCTGGGACGACTGGCCGCCGATCTTCACTCCGCAGTACATGCCGTTCCACGGCGCGGTCGCGGCGCACACCATCGAGTTCCCCATGCAGGTGAACAACGAGGAGTACGACTCCCAGCCGGCCGCCGAGCTGCGCCGCCGCTCCGCCATCAACGTGGACATCGCGGGCGCGGCCATGAAGGCGACGCTCGACTACGCGCGCGGCCACCGCGCGTCGCTGATCGCCGACCAGATCGAGGTGTTCCGGCGCGGGGCCGCGGGCGCGAAGTCGGTGGAGATCTCCGAGGAGACGGTGCCGGGCGTGCCGGGCATCGGCCCGGAGGACGTCTACACCACGAAGTTCCCGCGCGCGTACGTCATCCCGGCGGGCAAGCGCCAGCGCTCCGCCGCCGCCACGGCCCGCCTGGTGGACCACCTCCTCGCCAACGACGTCCGCGTCCGGCGCGCCACCCGGGACTTCCGGCTCGGCAACGCCTCGTACGAGAAGGGCTCGTACGTCGTCGACATGCGCCAGCCCAAGCGGGGCATCGCGAACGTGATCCTCGCGGACGGGCGGGACATCAGCGACAAGGTGTCGGCGATGTACGACATCTCGGGCTGGAGCCTCGGCCGGCTGTGGGGCGCGTCCGTGGTGTCCGCCCGCAAGGGCGACCCCGCCGCGGTGCCGTCGCGTTCCGTCCAGTCCGCCGCACGCGTCGGCTACGTCGCCCCGCGCGGTGACCTGCGCCTTCGCCTGGACGACCCCCGCGAGGTGGCCGCGCTCAACTCCCTCACCGCTGACGGTGTTTCGGTGCGCCGGGCCGCCGACGGCGGCAGCGTCATCGTGCCGGGTTCGGCGCGGCGGGCCGCACGGGACGCGGCCGAGAAGTACGACGTGGCGTTCACCGCGACCAAGGCGCGGGGCAAGGACGTGGTGCGGCGCACGCGGGTTGCGGCGGCCGTCACGCCCGGGGAGCTCTTCGCGCTCCGGGAGATGAACTTCGACGTGGTGCCGGTGTCGACCGCCGTCCTCAACGACGGCTTCGACTGGCGCAGGGCCGACGTCCTGTTCGTGTCCTCCGGGCTCGATCGCGCCAAGCTCAAGCCCGCGGCGCGCAAGCGGCTCGACGCGTTCCTCGCCGGGGGCGGCGGGCTTGTCGGGCGAGGTGCCGGGGGTGCCGCCCTCAACGAGGCCGCCGGGCTCCTGCCCGTCACGGCCGTCCAGGGCAACGGTGACGCCAACGGTGTGGTCCGGGTCCGCAACGCCGGTGGCCCCGTGGCCGGTTCCGGCTCCGGGTACGGCTTCGTCTACGCGCCGATGTGGTTCACCGGGCTCGGGGACGGGGTTCGCGTGGAGCAGGCCTACGCGAACGGCAAGCCGTTGGTGTCGGGGCACTGGCGTGCGGATGCGTCCGGCGCGGGTGGGCCCGGCGACGCCGCCGGTGAGGCGTCCGTGGTCAGCGGTGCGCGTGGGGCCACGCGGGTCGTCCTGTTCGGCACGGAACCGTTGTTCCGGGGGCATCCCAAGGGGGTGTTCGCTCAGGTCGGGCGGGCGCTGCTGGGGACGAGGTAGCCCTCGCGGGGCGCCTGTGCGCGGGCGCCCCGCTGCCGCCGCGCTCACAAGGTCACCGGAACGCGCGGCGCCTCGGCGCCAGCGCCGCGCTCTGTAACGAATCGCTCACAGAGGGAGACCGCCCCCGGCTACTCTCGCCAGAGGAACAAGCGATCCGTCCTCTGCCGCACGGGAGTTGACCATGGGAAGGACCTACGGAGACTGGCTCAAGGCGCAGCGCGAGGCGGCCGGGATGACGCAGGAGCAGCTGGCCGAAGCAGCGATCATGACGCGCACGCACATCGCGCACATCGAGGCGGGCCGCCGCGTGCCGTCCCCGGAGGACGCGAGGCGGCTCGACATGACCCTGGGCACGAAGGACGCGCTGACCAACTTCCTCCCGAAGAAGGAGGTGGAGGTCGCCGACTACTTCGAGGCGGTCAGGATCTTCGAGCAGCAGGCGGTGATGATCCGGGAGTTCGGCCTGTCGTACGTCCCGGGCCTGCTCCAGACGGACAGGTACGCGCACGCCGTCCTGAGCCAGGCGTTCCCTCCGGTGAGCGAGGAAACGCAAGCCAAGCGTCTCGCCACCCGCCTTGAACGCAGGAAGATCCTCGACGATCCGGTGACGCCCATCCTCTGGGCGCTGCTGGACGAGGCGGTGCTACGGCGCCCCGTGGGCGGCGAAGACGTGATGGCGGAGCAGATCATGCACCTCGTCCGCCTCGCTGAGACCGGTCGCATCCGCGTGCATCTGCTGCCGTTCGCGGTGGGCCCGCATCCGCTGGCGCAGAGCATGCTCAAGCTGATGTGGTTCGAGGACCAACCACCTCTGGCCTACTGCGAGGGCGTCTACGTAGGGATGGTTCATGACTCCCCGTCAGTAGTCCGGGAGTTGCAGACTAGTTACGATCTCGCCTTGAGCGACGCACTGCCGCTGAAGGCGTCACTGGCTCTGCTGAGAGCAACAGCGAAGGACTACGGACATCATGGCTGAGCACCTCATACCGGACGCAGCTCTGCTGAGTGGCTGGCGCAAGTCGTCGTACAGCGGCCCCAACGCCGACGACTGCCTCGAAGTCCAGGACGGCCACCCCACCGGCGTCCCCGTCCGTGACTCCAAGAACTCCCACGGCCCCGCGACCGTCTTCGCGGCGGCCAGTTGGGGGGCATTCGTGTCGGCGGTCAAGGACGGGACGCTCGACGGTGGAGTCGGGTGAATGATCAGTTCGTGCTCAGGTGCGCGGGCGCGAACATCCGGAGCACCACGGGCAGCACGACCACGCTCGGCAAGCGCGACTCACCGGCCGGAAGGCACACCTTTCCGGGCATCCGTGACGAAGAAGTGCCCTTGACCACCGAAGGTCGGCATAGGCGCCAACGGCTTCTGCCCGGAGGTGGAGCCCGTCACCTAAGAGGCGTGCAGGGGCGGGACCCAGGGCGCCCCGGTCCCGCCCCTGCTCGCGTTCCGCGCGTCAGGCGACCTTCAGGTCCACCTTGATGTTGCCGCGGGTGGCGTTGGAGTAGGGGCAGACCTCGTGGGCCTTCTCCACGAGGGACTGCGCCGTGGCGGCGTCCACGTTCGGGATGGAGGCGGTGAGTTCGACCTCGAGGCCGAAGCCGCCGGCGCCGTTCGCGCCGATGCCGACCTTCGCGGTGACGGTGGAGCCGGAGATGTCGGCCTTCTCGCGGCGGGCGACCACGCCGAGCGCGCCCTGGAAGCAGGCGCTGTAGCCGGCGGCGAAGAGCTGCTCGGGGTTGGTGCCCGCGCCGCTGCCGCCCATCTCCTTCGGCGGGTTCACGACGACGTCGAGCTTGCCGTCGTCGCTGGCGACCCGGCCGTCGCGGCCGTTCTCCGCGGTGGCCACGGCGGTGTACTTGACGTCGATGTTCTGGATGGACATAACGGCCGATCCCTCCTGGGGTGTGCCGGGTCGCGCGCCCGCCGACCCGGCGATTGTGGAATTAGGTTATCGGATTACGGAAGAGCGAGGGGTGAGGGTCAGGCGTCCAGGGAGACGATCATCTTGCCCGTGTTCTCGCCGCGCAGCATGCCGAGGAACGCCTCCGCGCCGCTCTCGATCCCGTGCGCGAACGTCTCGTTGTACTTGAGCTCGCCGGAGCGCACCCAGCCGCCGACCTCGCGTACGAACTGACCCTGAAGGTCCTGGTGGTCCTGGACGAGCATGCCCTGGAGCCGGAGCCGCTTGCCGATGATCATGGCCATGTTGCGCGGGCCCGGCGTCGGCTCGGTCTCGTTGTAGCCGGCGATCATGCCGCAAATGGTGATCCGGCCGTGCACGTTCATGCGGCTGATGGCGGCTTCCAGGTGCTCGCCGCCGACGTTGTCGAAGTAGACGTCGACGCCGTCGGGGGCGGCCTCCTTCAGCTGCTCGACGACCGGGCGCTCGTCGCGGTAGTTGAACGCCGCGTCGAAGCCGTACTCCTCGGTGAGGAGCTTGACCTTCTCGTCCGAGCCCGCCGAGCCGATGACGCGCGCGGCACCCTTGAGCCGCGCGATCTGGCCGACCTCACTGCCGACGGCACCCGCGGCGCCGGAGACGAAGACCGTGTCGCCCTCCTTGAAGGACGCCACCTCCAGCAGTCCCGCGTACGCCGTCAGGCCCGTCATGCCGAGCACGCCGAGGTACGCCGACAGCGGCGCCGCCTCCGGGTCCACCTTCGTCGCGTACGACACCGGCACCGACGCGCACTCCCGCCAGCCCGCGAAGTGCAGCACGTGGTCGCCCACCGCGAAGCCGTCCGCGTTCGACGCCACGACGACGCCCACCGCGCCGCCGTCCATGGGCTGGTCCAGCTGGAACGGCGGGATGTAGGACTTCACGTCGTTCATGCGGCCGCGCATGTACGGGTCGACCGAGAAGTGCAGGTTCCGGACCAGGACGCGGCCCTCCGCGGGGGCCTCGACCGGGACCTCGCGGAGCGCGAAGTCCTCCGGGACCGGCCAGCCGTGCGGGCGACGCACGAGGTGCCAGGCGCGGCCGGTGGCCGGGAGCTGCTCGGGGGCTGCGGACATGAGGGTGTCCTCCTCAGGCTGGGGGGCGGCGGGGTGGCGGAGCGGTTGGCCCCGCCCGCTAATGCTTCATGTTCTGAAATAAGCATGCGCTTCGATATTTCATGTTGTCAAGTAAATGGGTAACCTGGAGCCATGGCCACCCAGGAACCGGACACCCCCGCCCCGCGCGTCGACCCGCTGACCCTTGAGGTCGTCGAGCTGATCGGTGCCGTCGTGGCGCGCTACTACGAGGAGTACGAGGTCGCCGCGGGCAAGCACGCGCTGACCGGCGCGCAGGCGCGGGTGCTCGGGCTGCTCTCGTTGGAGCCCATGCCGATGCGGCGCATCGCGCAGAAGCTGAAGTGCGAGCCGTCGAACGTGACCGGCATCGTGGACCGCCTGGAGGCGCGCGGCCTGGTCGAGCGGCGGCCCGACCCCGCCGACCGGCGCGTGAAGCTGGCCGCGCCGACGGCCGACGGGCTCACGACCGCGCGCAGCCTGCGGGAGTCCCTCGACTTCGCCCGGGAGCCGCTGGCCGAGCTCTCCCGCGCGGAGCGGGAGTCGCTGCGGGAGCTGCTGCGGCGGATGCTGGGCGCCTGAGCACTCCGGGCGCCGGTGCGGGAGCGTGTCCTGGACGCGTCGGTACGGGGGCTCGCCCTACGTGCACCACCACAGGAACCGGTCGCACGTCTCCGACGGGCTCGGGTCCGGGTCCGGGTCGCTCGGGGGCTTCGTGGCGGACGGCTTCGGGTCCGGGTCCTGCGGGCTCGTGGTGGGGTTGCCCGACGTCGGGTCCGGGTCCGGGCCGCCGGAGGTGCCGGTGCCGCCGGTCGCCGTACCGGTGCCGCCGGTGGTCTCGTCGCCGCCGGGGCCCTGGGCGTCCCCGTCGGCGCCTTCGCCGTCATCGGCGTCCCGGGTGCCCTTGCCGCCCTTGTCCGCCTTCTTGTCCGCCTTCTTGTCCTTGTCGTCGGCGGCGTCGTCGTCGGCCTTGCCCTTCCGGGCCGACTCCGATGCCGACGGCGAACCGTCCGTCGGCTCCCCCACCGGCTCCACGGACGGGTTCGAGCCCTGCCCGCCGCCCGTGTCCCCGGCTCCCGCCGACTCGTCGCGGTCCCGCGCGGACGTCGCCTTGGAGTCGTCCGACGCGGACTCGGTGCCCAGCTCGGCCAGGCTCAGGCCGCCCGCGGCGAGCGCGACGCCCGCGGCGATCAGGATGACCTTGCGGCGCCTGCGGCGGTGCTGGGCGGCCCGGCGGCTCCGCTCCCTGCGGCGGCCGCGGCCCCGGACCCGGCCGCGGGGCGAGGGCTCCTCGTCCGTCTCGTCGAGGTCGTCGGGCTCGTCCTGGGCGGCGAGCGCCTCCGCGTACTCACGGCAGGCTTCGGCCGGGGTGCCGCACCCCGGGCAGGCGAGGGCGCCGTTGAGGTGCCGGTGGCACGCGTGGCAGTAGTCCATGAGGCATGGAGGCTAGGTCCCGGGCCGGTACGGAGGAAGCCGATGCTGTGAAGGTTGTGTGCGGAGTCGAACCTTCCGGCGTGCCCTCGCGTCAGGGCGCGCCCGGCACCGTACGGCAGGGCAGGCTTCGTCCGAATTGCCGCACGTGGCGGCGGGGGCGGCCCGGGTCCGTCCGGGGCGAAAGCCCTCCTCGGGGCAGGGTCATGCGCGGACCCAGGGAGGCAGGCGTCAGGGCGGACCTCACCTCACTTCGGGGCAGACCTGGCCCCACTTCGGGGCGGGCCTGGCCCCACTTCGGGGCGGACCTCACCTCACCCGTCGGCCCGGCCGCACCTCACGCCCTCCCCAACTCCCCCCGCAGCCTCCGTGCCCGCAGCACAAGCTCCAGCTCGAAGCGGCGGTCGGGGTCGTCGACCTCGTCGCCCCACAGCTCCCTGATCTGGCGCAGCCGGTAGCGCACGGTTTGCGGGTGCACACCGAGTCGGGCGGCCACCTCGGGGGCGCCGCCGCGCGTTTCCAGCCAGGCGAGCAGGGTCTCGGCGAGGCGGCGGCCGTGCGCCGGGCCGCAGTGGTCCAGGGGCGCCAGGCAGCGCCGTGACAGGTCCTCGATGAGTTCCTCGGGCTGGAGCAGGACCAGGGCCTCGGTGTGCTCGGTGCAGTACAGGACCTCACCGGAGGGCAGCAGTCCGCGCCCCATCAGGGCGACCGCGGCCTCCGCCCAGCGCAGCGACTTGGCGGCGTCGGCGAGCGGCACGGGCGGGCCGATGGCGCCCGACCAGCCGGTCATGGCGCGGCGGAGCAGTTCGGGGCGGCCCGCGGCGTCCGGGTCGGGCACGACCATGCGGGGCTGCTCGGCCTCCATGTCGAGCAGCACGCCCTCGCCGACGGCCGGGGCCACGGCCTCCCGGGCGGGGCGCAGGAGCACGCCGACGGCGACCCGCTCGGGCAGCTGCCAGCCGACCCGGGCGGCCCGCTCGTCCAGGCCGTTCTCGGCACCGAGCGCGGAGGCGGCGGAGGTGTCGGGGCGGCGCTCGGAAAGCAGCAGCTCCATGAGCTTGCGTTGCAGTCGCAGCCGCTCACCGGCCTGCCGGGCCGCCGCTTCCGCGTAGCCGCGTACCGACTGGTCGACCAGGCCGTCGAGGTACTCGAAGCCGGATTCGGCCAGCTCGTACATCGCCGGGGGTGGGATCTCGGTCTGCTGGCCGATCTCGGCCAGGCGGCGCCAGGCGAGCCGGACGCCGAGGCGGTAGATGGCCTGGAGCGAGTCGAGGCTGCGGCCGTGCAGTCCCTCGCCGCGGCCGAATTCCTGGAAGACCTCCGGGTGGTAGCGCGGCCGGCCCTCCCGGGTGGCGAGCTGCTGCACGAAGCCCTCCAGGGCGCGGCGGATCCCGATGAGCGCCATCGGCTCGCCGGAGTCGTCGAGAACGACCGGCAGGCCGGGGTACTCTGCCCGGATTTCGCGCAGGATGTCCTGAGCGAGGATGGGCACTTCCTCCAAGGCGAGCGCGGCGAACCGGCGCACCTGGAGGGGCGGGACATCGCGCCAGGCGGAGCCCTTGTACGCGGAGCCCGGGCTTCCGGGAGCGCCGTCCGCGATGTCCTCGGGGGCGCTCTCGGAAACGCTTTCGGAGATGGCGGCCACGTCCGTCACCGGTCCCGCTCGGGCGACTCGTAGTGCACGAGCGGCCGGTTCGGCTGGTCGGGCGTGGCGTTCAGGAGCGCCACGATGCCAAGGGCGGCGCCCACGGCGAGAGCCGCGGCGGCCGCGACGGTCAGCGTGGCGGCGAGCAGTCGGTGCATACAGGGTCAGCCTCTCTGCTGGAGGTCGTCCCCACCCCGCTCCGCAGGAGGACAGTGTCGACAACGCATTGACACTGCGTCAAGGGTCCGCCTACGTTCGCGGCCCATACGGGTCAGTAACTCCGTCGAAACAGCGCCGCATCATTTCGGGCAATCCGGCGGCCGCAGCACCGCAGCAATCTCATAACTCGTCGGTAATCCAGCACAGTTGACCGACCGACCCCTGTTCGCCCTCACGGCAGGAGCGCCGGATGCGCCGTACAGCTTCGCCCTTGTCCCTGGTCCTGCTCGGCCTGGGCGCTTTTCTGCTCGTCCTGGCCCCGATGCTGGCCTGGTACGTCGAGCCGCGTGCGAAACGCACGCCCATTGATGTCGATCAGATAACGGTCTTCAAGGGGACCGGCAGCTACTTCGACACCGAGAAGATCAAGACGGTCACCGGTCAGAACCTGACCATCACCCGGCAGGTGCGCGGCGACGTCGCCGACAGCGACAAGTCGGGACGGGCGATCTGGGACGTATCGACCTCGGTCGACCCGGACAAGTCGCTGCCCGCGGCCGATCCGCACGACTCGCTCCAGTGGAGCCTGGAGCGCTGGGTGACCGACCGGAAGACGAACAAACCGGTGCATTGCTGCGGCGAGAAGCCGTACTTCGAGGGGGAGGCGTACCTGAAGTTCCCCTTCGACGTCGAGAAGCGCACCTACCTGTGGTGGGACAGCACGCTCGGCGCCACGGTGCCGCTGTCCTACCAGGGCAAGAAGAAGATCCAGGGCTACGAGGGCCTGCGCTTCACCGGCACCGTGAAGGCCACCAAGACCGGCACCCGCCAGGTCCCCGGGCGCCTCGTGAAGCAGCCGGAGCGCAGCCAGGTCATGGCCGAGGAGTGGTACGCCAACCACGGCATCGAGCTGGTCGCCGACCAGCGCACCGGCCGGATCATCTTCGCCGCCATCGGCCCCCGCAAGACCCTGCGCGCCCCCGGCGGCAAGAAGGACGCGACCGTCCTGCTCGACAGCGAGCGGATCGCGTTCACCAAGAAGACCCAGCAGTCCCAGGTGGACCTGGCGGACGACGACAGCTCGCGTCTGAAGCTGGTCGGCGAGACGTTGCCGCTGGTCACCGTGGTCCTCGGCGGGGCGCTCGCGATCCTCGGCGGGGTGCTCGTGGCGCGCGGCAGGGAGAAGGACTCGAACGGCTCGGGGAGGGACGGTGAAGGACCGGATTCGATGGGTCCACATTCCGATACGTCCCCAAATTCCCTGCAACCCACCACGATGTGATGAGACGTCAGCGTCAAGAAGGGCCGAAATTGTCACCCCGGTGAGTAGCCGCACCGTTCGGTGCGGCGAAAACTGTCCACTCCACCCAGACACAGTCCCCGCACAGTCCCAGCACAACGACTGCGCAAACCACCCGGTGTTTTCCGTCCCCGGAGCACCGGAGTCCCGCCCCGCACCGCGGGACCGGCCCCCGGTCCCGGCAGCACCACCCGCACCACCCCGTAGCACGTCGCACCACCCCGCACCACCGGATCCATTCGCGCCACCCGTACAGCCGGGCCCCACCCCGGATCCACCCGAACTCCCCCACAGTTCCGCACCCCGAGACGAGTTGGAGCACCTATGCCCCAGCACGTGCCGTCGTCGCTGCGCCCGGTCGCATCACGGCCCGCGTGGCCCCTTCCGGCGCTCCCCCCACAGCCGCGCCGGATCGCCTTCCTCGCCCGCCGCGACCTGGGAAACCCGGCCGCAGGCGGCTCCGAACTCCTGGTCGACAAGCTGGCCGACGGACTGACCGCCGAGGGCCACCAGGTCACGCTGCTGTGCGGCGGCCCCGCCGCCTACCGCGACTACCGCGTGGTGTCGGCGGGCGGCGACCTCGGCCACTACCTGCGTGCCCGGTCGGCGTTCACCCGCCAGATCGGCGACACCGACCTGCTGGTCGAGGTGTGCAACGGCATGCCGTACCTCGCCCCGCTGTGGCACCGCGGCCCCACCCTGTGCCTGGTCAACCACGTCCACACCGAGCTATGGTCGATGCGCTTCCAGGGACCGCTCGCCCCGGCCGCGCGCCTCGGACGGCGCCTGGAGCACTGGGCCCTCTCGGGCGCCCAGCGCGGCAACCTCCTGGTCGCCGTGTCGCCGTCCACCGCGACGGCCCTGCAGGACCTGGGCGTCGAGCCCGACCGCATCCGCGTCGTGCACAACGGCGTGGAGGAGCCCGGGCCCCTGCACGAGCGCTCCGACGAACCGATGTTCCTGGCCATGGGCCGGCTCGTGGAGTACAAGCGTGTCGATCTGCTGCTGCGCCTGTGGGAGCGGGTCCGCCCGGTCACCGGGGGCCGCCTCGTGATCGTCGGCGAGGGCCCCGAGCGGGCGCGCCTGGAGCGGATGGCCGGGCCCGGCGTGCAGTTCACCGGCCATGTCTCGGAGGCCGAGAAGCACCGGCTGCTCTGCGAGTCATGGCTGCTCCTGCACCCCTCGGCCGTCGAGGGCTGGGGCCTGGTCGTCACCGAGGCCGCGGCGCGCGCGACGCCCGCCATCGGCTTCGACGTACCCGGAGTACGCGACTCCATAGAAGACGGGGTGACCGGGCTGCTCGCGCACGGCGAGAGCGCGTTCGCCGCCCACTGGTGCACGCTCGCCCTCAGCGCCGAGCGGCGCCGCGCCTTCGGCAAGGCCGCGGCGGAGCGCGCCGCGCACTTCCGCTGGGCGAACACGGTGCGCCAGTTCCGCGCGGTGGCCGCCGAGGCCGTCGCCGCGCACGAGCCGCCGGCGAAAGTGAAGGGATCTGCGTGAGGGACCCGTCGCTGCGCCGCTCCGTGACCCTGTTCCGGGCCTTCCTGCGCGAGCAGCAGGAGCCGGAGAAGTGTTACGCGCTGCTCGCCCGTGACGCCGCCGACCAGGTCGAGCGGCACCTGCCCGTCAAGGACCGGGTGGTCGTCGACGTGGGCGGCGGCGGTGGCTACTTCACCGAGGAGTTCCAGCGGCGCGGCGCGCAGGCCTACCTCTTCGAGCCCGACCCGCACGAACTCGGCGCGAAGCCCCCCGAGGGCTCCGTGGTCGCCGACGGCTATCTGCTTCCGCTCGCCGACGGCGTCGCCGACGTCACGTTCTCCTCGAACGTCCTGGAGCACGTCGACGACCCCGGCACCTTCCTCAGCGAGATGGTGCGCGTCACCCGCCCCGGCGGGCTCATCTACGTGGCGTTCACCAACTGGTACTCCCCCTGGGGCGGCCACGAGTGGGCGCCCCTGCACTACTTCGGCGCCGAGCGGGCCCGCGCCCGCTACGAACGCCGCACCGGAAAACCCGCCAAGCACAAGCTCGGCGAGAACCTCTTCGCCCACCACGTCGGACCCACGCTCAGACAGGTGCGGGCCCGCGACGACGTCCAGGTCGTCTCGGCCCGCTCCCGCTACTGGCCGTTCTGGGCCGAAACGGTCGCGAAGGTCCCAGGTCTGCGCGAAGTCGCCACCTGGAACCTCCTCCTCATCCTCAGGCGGTGTCCATGACCACCACGGTCCAGTCCCCACCCCCGGCGGCCCTGAAGCCGACGGCGCCCGCGCCCGAACCCGGGCGCGGGCCTCGCTCACGGCGCTGGCTCGCCGGGTTCTGGGCCGTGGTGTTCGTGTGCTTCCTCGCCGTCAAACCGGGGCGGATGACGTTCGACACCAAGCTCGGCGTCGCCGTCGACCCCTGGCAGTTCCTCTCCGACCTCGGCCAGCTCTGGCACGACCGGGGCGGCTTCGGCGGCATCCAGGACCAGTACATCGGCTACGCCTTCCCGATGCTGCCGTACTACGCCCTGACCGACCTGCTGCAGATCCCCGTCTGGCTGGCCGAGCGGCTCTGGATGTCGCTGATCGTCGCGGTCGCCTTCTGGGGCGCGCTGCGGCTCGCCGAGCGGCTGAACATCGGCAGCAACGGCTCGCGGCTGCTCGGCGCGGTCGTGTACGCGCTGTGGCCGACGTTCACCGTCGTGGTCGGCTCGACGTCGGCGGCGGCGCTGCCCGGCGCGTTCCTGCCGTGGGTGCTTATCCCGCTCACCAACGACCGCGTGACCGCACGGATCGCGGCGTTCCGCTCGGCGCTCCTCATCCCGTTCATGGGCGGGGTGAACGCCGCGTCGACGCTGGCGTCCCTGCTGCCCGTGGGCCTCTATCTCCTGTCGCGCCCGAACGGACCGCGCAAGCGCAAGCTGATCACCTGGTGGGTGCCCGGCGTCATCCTCGCCACCGCCTGGTGGGTGGTGCCCCTGCTCCTGCTCGGCATCTACGGCGAGAACTTCCTGCCGTACGTGGAGAACTCGGCGACCACGACCGGCACCATGTCGGCCACCGAGACGCTGCGCGGCGCCGGGAACTGGGTGGCGTACCTGCACTTCGGTGACTCCTGGCTGCCCGCCGGGTGGACCGTCGCGACCTCCGTCATCGCCATCGTCTGCTCGGCGTTCGCCGCGGCCCTCGGCCTCGCCGGGCTCGCCCGGCGCGATCTGCCGGAGCGGCGCTGGCTGGTGCTCACGGTCCTGTCCGTCGCGCTCGTCACCCTCGCCGGGTACGGCGGCGTGTTCGGCGCGCCCTTCCACGGCACCGTGCAGGACTGGCTGAACGGCGGGCTCGTCCCGTTCCGCAACATCTACAAGTTCCAGACCGGGCTCGCGCTCGCCCTGGCCTTCGGCCTGGCCCACCTGGTGGGTGTGGCGGCGCGGGCGCGCGGGGCACGGCCGGTGCGCGGGCGGCGGTACGCGCCGCTGGTGGCCGCCGTCCTCGTGATCCCGGGACTCGCCTGGCCGTACCTCAACGGCTCGATCCTGCAGCCGGGTTCGTTCCAGAAGCTGCCGGACTACTGGGACACGACGGCCGACTGGCTGGACAAGTACTCCCCGGACTCGCGCGCCCTGGTCGTGCCCGCGACCGCGCACGGCATCTACACCTGGGGCTCCCCCATCGACCAGCCGCTCGACGTGCTCGCCGACTCCCGCTGGGCCCAGCGCGACTACGTGCCGTTCGGCACCAAGGGCAACCGGCGCGCCATGGACGCCGTCGAGCAGGCCCTCATGACCGGCGGCCAAGTCCCGGGCCTGCGCGACTACTTGACCCGCGCCGGGCTCTACTACGTCGTCGTACGCAACGACCTCGACCCCGACCAGATCGGCTACGTCCCGACCGCGACCGTCAAGCGCACCCTGGAGGAGTCCGGGTTCAAGCGCGTCACCGGATTCGGGCCGACCGAGACCGGCGGACGGATCGCCGACGACACGCCCGTGCAGGTCGAGGGCCTGTACCCGCGCCAGCGCGCGGTCGAGATCTACGCGCCCGGCGACGGCGCCCAGCGCCCCGGCCAGGCCGGCCTGAAGCCGGTGGCCAACACGGCCGTCGTCAGCGGCGGCCCCGAGGCGCTGCTCCCGCTGTCGGCCGACCCGGACATGAAGGACCGTCCGGCCGTCCTGACCGGCGACAACCACCCGGGCCTCGGCTCGCCGCCCGCCCTGCAGGCGGTCGGTGACGGCCTGCGCCGCGCCGACACCCGCTTCGGCCTGGTCAACACCAACACCTCGTACCCCTACACCAAGGACGAGAAGAACGCGCCGGACGCCCTCCAGGACGGCGGCGAGAAGCCCCGGCAGATCCTGCCGACCAAGGGCATCAAGCACCAGACCGTCGCGGAGCTGCGCGGCGCCAAGTCCGTGACGGCGTCCAGCTACGGCAACTGGCTGTTCCACCTGCCGCAGTTCGACCCGGTGAACGCCTTCGACGGCAACCCGAACACGGCCTGGACGGAAGGCAACCCGGGCAACCCCGACAACGAGTGGATCAAGGCGGAGTTCACGAAGAAGACCGCCATCCCCTCGTCGATCAAGGTGACGCCGCTGCCGCAGCAGGGTGTGCGGTCCGCGCCGACGAAGGTGCGCGTGGAGACCGAGCAGGGCGAGGCGGTCTCGTACCTGCGGCCCGACGGCCAGACGCAGCGCGTCAAGGTCAAGCCGGGCGACTCCTCGTGGCTGAAGCTGACCATCCTCGACGCGCAGGTCGCCCACGACGGCCTGACCGGCGCCGGGTTCTCGGAGATCAGCATCCCCAAGGTGCAGGTCACCAAGCTGCTGCGGATGCCCGCCGACACCGAGGGCACCGACGGCGCGGACGCCGACGCCACGACGTACTCCATGCACCGCTCGGCCGACCAGTCCGGTCTGTCGCCGGTGACCGCCGAGGCCGGCCTGCACCGCCGCTTCACCACCACGGGCGACGGCAGCTACAAGGTCAAGGCGAGCGCGGTCGCCGTCCCCGGCCAGAAGCTCGACGAGCTCCTCTACAAGGTGGCGCCCGACCAGCGCGAGCAGATCATCGCCAGCGCCGACTCGACGTCCGAGCTCGGCGGCGGACTCTCGCCCCGCAACCTCACCGACGGCGATCTGACGACCGCGTGGATCGCGGGCGACAAGCCGGTCATCCATCTGCGGTGGCCCGGCAAGGTCGCGGTCGACCAGATCGTACTGCCGCCCGCGGGCGGACTCTCCACCCGTCCCGAGAAGATCGAGATCAGCTCTCCGGACGGCGCGGCCGTCGCGGGGGTCGACGAGAACGGCAACGCCCGCTTCGCGCCGATCACCACCGACCGCCTCGACATCACCATCACCAAGACCGCGCCGCTCACCCTGCACAACCCGGTGGCGGACGAGAAGCTGCAGCTGCCCGTCGGCCTCACCGAGGCCTACGTCCCGGCGCTCGACAAGTTCCGCACCAAGCAGCCCGACCCCGACCGCACCTTCGAACTCGCCTGCGGCGAGGGCCCGGCGGTGTCGGTCGACGGCAAGCTGTACGCGACGAGCGCCGAGGGCACCGTCCGGGACCTGGTGGACCGCAGGCCGGTCGACCTGACGCTGTGCGACGACAACAAGAAGCAGACCTCGGTGGACCTCGCCGCCGGTCAGCACCGCGTGGAGGCCGGTGACGAGGGCCCGCTCGCCGTCACCGACGTGTCCCTCACCCGCGGCACCCCGGGCAGCCTCGTCACCAAGGCCCGCGAGCTGAAGATCAAGGACTGGCTCGGCGACCGCCGCGAGGTGGCCGTCGGGGACGGCGCCGCCCAGTACCTGACGACCTACGAGAACGTCAACGACGGCTGGAAGGCCACCCTGAACGGCAAGGAGCTGCGCTCGGTGCGGCTCGACGGCTGGCAGCAGGGCTGGCTCGTCCCGGCGGGCGAGGGCGGCACGGTCAAGCTCACCTACGAGCCGTCCACGGCGTACGAGGCCGGACTCATCGGCGGTGGCGTGGGCGTCCTCGCCCTGGTGGCGCTGGTGTTCGTGCGGCGCCGCGACCCGAACCCGGACGGGCCCGGCGTGACCCCGCCGGGACCGGGTCCGGTGCTCGGCACGGTGGTGCTGACGCTGGTGGCCGTGGTCGTCGCGGGCTGGTTCGCCGTGCTCGTGCCCGTCCTCGCGGTGCTCGCCTGGCGCAAGCACACGCTGCTCGTGCCGCTGGCGTTCCTGGCCATGGCCGGGGCAGGCATCGCCGCCGCGACCGGCGCGGGCGAGGCCGTCGCCGCCGACCAGGGGGCCTTCGGGCACACCGCTCAACTCCTCGCGTTCATCGCGCTGTTCGCGGCGCTGGTGAGCGTGCGGGAGGGGGCCGACGCGCAGGGCGCGGCGGTCGCGGGTGGCGGTGGTCCCGGTGCCGGTGGTCCTGGCGGTGCCGTGGGTGTGGGCAGTCCCGTGGGGCCGGGGGTTCCGGCGGCGGGGCCCGGGGGCTTCGGTGGCCCCGGTGTCTTCGGCGGCCCCGCCGGTCCTGCCGGGCCCGGGAGTGCGGGCGGAGCCACGCCCGCGCCGCCCCGCCCGCAGGGCTCCCCCGACGCCGTGACGATGCCGCTCGGGCCCGACCGTGACCTGGGCGGGCCGACCGCGCCACCGCTGCCGCACCGCAGGCGCGGGGACGAGCTCGACGGGGAGACCGGCGGGACCGAGGCAGCCACACCCGGCGCGCCCGCACCCGACGCGCCCCCGGCCGTCCCCCCGTACAGCGCGAGCCCGACCCTGTCGGCCCGCGGCCCGGACCCGCTGCGCAAGGACACGCCTGAACCGGCCGACGGCGCCCCGACGGATGAGGGGACCCCCGGCCGGGGTACGCGCTCGGGTGAGGATCCGCGCCCGGGAGAGGACAACGCACCATGACCGCCCTGGAACACCCGGCCCGGCGTGCGGACGGCCCCGGCCGTCCGCCGCGCCGGGTGCCGTTCCCCGTCGTCGACGAGGTCGCCCGGCACTGCCTGCAGGAGGAGGAGCCGGAGACCGTCCACATCGAGGTGCATCTGCCGGGCACGCCGGACGCCGAGCGGCTGAAGGCGGCGTTCGGCGAGGCGCTGCGACGCCACCCGCGCATCCTGGTGCGGGAGGCGCGCGGCGCCTGGTACCGGCGGCGGTACGAGTGGGAGCTGACCGAGGGCCCCGACGTGGAGGTGGTCACGTTCCCGGCGCCGGTGCCGGACGCCCTGAAGCGGGCCAGGGAGCGCGCCCTGTGCGATGCGCCGCCGCTCACCGCGTCCCCGCCGATCCGCCTGGAGGTCGTCGCCGACGCCGAAGCGGGCGGCACCTCCAGCGTGCTGTTCCTGACCATCAACCACACCGCGCTCGACGGCCCGGCCTGTCTGCGGGTGCTCGCCACCGCCGCCGAACTGTACGGCGGCCGGGACAACGCGCCCGCGGCGCCGCCGACCCGTACGCCCGTGTCGGCGGACGGTGCGGGCGGCACCGACGAGGCGCCGTCCGGCCTGCCGTCGCCGTGGGCAGCCCCGGCCCGCGTCGCCCACGGCACCCCCGACCCGTCCCCCGGCAACGGCATGCTCGTCGCCGAGCTGCCGGTGCCGCGCCGCCCCAAGGGCGCGCCGTACACCGTCAACGACCAGCTGATGGTCGCCACGGCGCTGATGATCGCGCACTGGAACCGTGAACACGGCTCCAGGCCGCGCCCGTTGCGCATCACCATGCCCGTCGACGACCGGCCGCGCGACATGACGATGCCCATCGGCAACGGCACCCGGCTCGTCGAAGTGCCTTTCGGTGCCGCTGAGTTGGAGCCGGACGCCGGAACCGGCCGGTCGGGCCCGGGAGACCTGACCCCCGACGAGATCCACGCCCTGCTGCGCCGCACCTCCGACCGCACCCGCGCCCTCAAGGCCCTGTCGCGCCCGCAGCTCGGCCACGGCGCCACGCTCCTCACCGCGCCCGTCCTTCCGGTGACTGTGCGCGCCGCCGTCACCCGCGGCCTGCGCAGGGCCGCCGGGCCGTGGACGTCGACGACGCTGCTCAGCAACATCGGGCGGGTGCCGTACGCCCTCGACTTCGGGGACGCGGGGGCGGCGACCGCCGTGTGGTTCTCCGCGCCCGCCCGGATGCCGCGCGGCCTGACCGTGACCACCGCGTCCACCGCGGGCCGCCTGCACCTGGCCCTGCGCTGGTCCCGGACGCTGCTCAGCCACGGCGACGGCTCCCATCTGCGGGACCTCTTCGAGCACTATCTGCACGCCACGCAGAACCTCCACCCGACCCCGGAGGGCAGCGGCTCATGACGACGACCAGCGCCACCCCTCGTACCGACGAGGGCGAACGCCCGCACGGGCTGCGGGACTTCTACGAGAACCCGAACGTGCCGGTGGCCTCCGGCGACGCCCGCAGCCTGCGCCAGGCCCGGATGCTCGCCGCCGCCCTCGGCCCCGCGAGCGCGGGCGCCGGGGTCGTCCTCGACATCGGCTGCGGCGACGGCAGCGCCGCGCGTGTCGCCGCGCCGCTGCTCGCCGGGCACCGCGTCGTCGGCGTCGACTGGTCCCAGGACGCGCTGCGCCGCGCCGGGGCGCACCTGCCGCACGTCGTGCGCGGCGAACTCACGGACGGCGGGCTGCCGTTCGCGGACGGATCGGCGGACGCCGTCCTGTTCAGCGAGGTCATCGAGCACCTCGTGGACCCCGACAGCGCCCTCGACGAGCTGCGCCGCGTCCTTCGGCCCGGCGGCCACCTGATGCTGTCCACGCCCAACCTCGCCGCCTGGTACAACCGCGGGCTGCTGCTCGCGGGCGTGCAGCCGGTGTTCTCCGAGGTGAGCCTGCGCGGCATCCACGGCCGCCCCGGGCGTGAGGTGGTGGGCCATCTGCGGCTCTACACCGCCCGCGCGCTCAGGGAGTTCGTGGCCGCGTCCGGCTTCGACGTCGTACGCCTCGCGGGCGCGCCCTTCCACGGCGTGCCGCGGCCGCTGCGCGCCCTGGACCGACTCGCCTGCTCCGTGCCGGGCGCCGCCTCCATCCTGCTGCTGCACGCGCGGAAAGCGTAGCCATGTGGTGGGGTGTGGCCGCGGCGCTGCTCGCGAACCTGCTCTACAGCACCGGCTTCGTCCTGGAGAAGCGGGCGCTCACCGCGATGCCGTCGGTCAGCGTCCGCAACCCGGCCCGGCTCCTTCGCCAGGTGATCTCCAGCCCGCTGTGGATCGGCGGCTCGCTGGCGCTCGCCGCGGGCTTCGGGGCGCAGCTGATCGTCTACCGGACGCTGCCGATCGCGGCGGCCCAGGGCATCTTCGTCTCCGGGCTCGTGCTGCTCCTGCTCCTGTCGGCGAAGCTGCTCGGCGAGCGCACGTCGGGGCGCGAGCGGTACGCGGTCGCCGCGATCCTCGCCGCGCTCCTGATGGTCGTGCTGTCCCTGAAGGAGGGCACGGACACGGTGGGCCGCGACGCGCCCGCCCCGCTCGTCCTCACGGTCTGCCTGCCCTCGCTCGCGGCCGGTCTGTGGCTGTACGCGTCCGCCGAGCGCCGCACCCGCAGCAAGCACCGCCAGCCGACGACGGGCGTGGAGTACGGCGTCGCGGTGGGCCTGCTCTACGGCGTCAGCTCGCTGGCCATCAAGGGCGTGTCCAGCCATCTGTCCCTGGACGGCGGCCTGGGCGGCGCCCTGCTCGACCTGCTGCGCTCCCCGTACCCCTATCTGCTGCTCTTCACCGGAGCGTTCGGCCTGATCATGTCGCAGGCGGCGCTCCAGAAGTGCAGGGCCTCACTGATCGTCCCGGTGTGCACGACGGTGACGTCGCTGTTCACCGCCGTGCTCGGGACGCTCGCGTTCGGTGAGGCGCTGCCCCACGACCCGGTGCGGCTCACGCTGCGGGTCGCGGGGACGGTGCTCGCGGTGGCGGTGCTCCTGGTGATGCCCAAGCACGACCCCGCACCCGCCGTGCCCGCCGAACCGAATCTGCCACCCAAGGAGCTGATGCCCTGATGAACCCCGACGACCCGCTGCTGAAGATCCTCGCCTGCCCCCTCGACAAGGGTCCGCTGGTCCTCCTCGCGCCGGAGGCCACCCTCCCCGCCGACCCCTCACCGGAACCGGTGCCGCTGCCCGAACAGGCCCTCTACAACCCCCGGCTGCACCGCCGCTACCCGATCGTGGACGGCATCCCACAGCTCCTGCCGTCCTCCGGTGAACAGGTCTCGGAGGACGAGCACGAGCGCCTGCTCAAGCTGATCTCGTCGTGACGCCCGCCGCGCGCAAGACCCTCGCCGCCCGCGTCGCGCCCCGGCTCCCCACCCGCGCGGTGGCCGCCCTGGCCCGGCTCGTCTATCCGCGCTTCGAGCCCGAGCTGGCCCGCCTCGGCGAGCTGTGCCCGCCCGACTGCGGCACCGCCGTCGACGTCGGCGGCTGGTACGGGCCCTGGTCGCGCCGGCTCGCCCGGCGGGCCCGGCGCGTGGTGACCGTGGAGCCGGTGCCGCATCTGGCGCGGCTGCTCGCGGCGGCCACGCCCGGCAACGTCCGGGTGATCCAGGCGGCGGCGGGCGAGGAGCCCGGCACGGCCCGGCTCTGGCTGCCCGAGGACGACCGGGGCGACCGCGGGGTGTCCTCGCTGGTGCGCAGGGACGGCGTGCACGGCACCGCGCTCGACGTGCCGTGCCTGACGCTCGACGGCCTCGGCCTGCACGACGTGCACTTCATCAAGATCGACGTGGACGGCCATGAACTGCCCGTCCTGCGCGGCGCCCGCACACTCCTGGACCGGGACCGCCCGGCGCTCTTCGTCGAGCTGGAGGCCCGCATCCAGCCCATCGCCCCGGTCGTCGACCACCTCGCGGACGCGCACGGCTACCGCGGCTGGGTGCTGCCGGACGACACCTGGCTGCCCCTGGACTCCTTCGACCTGGAGGCGCACCAGCGCGCCACCTCGTACGTCGTGACGCAGGGCCTGGTGCGGCGCGCGCTGACGCCGCGGCGGCCGCGGTATGTGAACTCGGTGCTCTTCCTGCCGGACGGGCGGCGTCCGGCCGGGCGGGCCGTGCGGGACCATGGGGCGTATGTCCGCTAGCTCCGCCGCCGGTTCCGGACCGGGTTCGTCGCGTGCCTCGCGTCCGCCGGGCCCGTTCACGCCCCTCGACTTCCAGCTGGTCCTGCTGCGCCGCATGGCCGACCACAACCCGGACCTCGTCGAGGACGCCCGGCACGCGCTGGGCACCTCCATCACCGACATGCGCGAGGCCAACCGCCGCTGGCAGGCGATGCTGCACGCGCGCGGAGGGCGCGCGGCGGTCTCCAGGTATCGCTCGGTGCTCGGACCGCCCGAGGCGAGCGTCCCCCGGAAGATCGGCGACCTGGAGTGCGAGGCGCTGCTCTGGCCGGTGCCGCTCTGGCCCGACCTGAGCTTCGAGGTGCTGCTCGGGCCGAACGCGGCGGTGTGGAACGAGTGGCTGATCCGCGCCCCCGGCGCGCCGGGTCCCGCGCTGCGCACCCTGGCCGACCTCACGCCCTGGTCGTGCACCGTGGACGAGGCCGCCCGCGCGTTCGCGCCCGCCCGCCCGATGGAGGGGACGGCGCCGACGCGGTGGCGGCTCGCCTTCACCGCGCCGGACGCGGAGTCGGGTGAACGGCGGCGCTGTGTAGCCGAGTTCACGTGGGGGCTGCTGCAGCGGCTTTCGTTCCCGGAGGGGTGAGGCGGGGTCCGGGCCGCCGGGTCGACGGGAGCTGCCGGGCTCCCGGTCTACTGGGCGGCGGCCTTGAGGATCAGTTCCGCGACCCGGGGCAGCGAGTCCGGGTGGAGGCCGAGGAAGAGGTTGGGCTCGACGAGTTCGAGCTCCATGACGCGCGGACCGTCGTCGGGATCGTCCCCGTCCACCAGGTCCACGCGTGCGTACAGCAGCTCGGGTGAGCCGGGAATCGCCGCCAACGCCCGCTCGGCGACGGCGAGTTCGGCTTCGGTGGGGCGCCAGGGCCGCGGGTCGGGGTGGGACACCTTGTCGGCGTCGAACGCGGTGCCGGGCGCGAGCACCGCGCCCTTGCGTATGGCGTGCAGGAACTGGCCGCCGACGAAGACGAGGGCGCGCTCGCCGGTGACGTCGATGCGCCGCATGTAGGGCTGCACCATGGCGGTGAAGCCCTCCTCGTGCAGGCGGGCGACGTGCGCGTGGGCGGCGTCCCGCTCGTCCGCGCCGTACCTGGCGGCGTACCGCGCACCGGCCCCCGAGGTGGGCTTGACGACGAACTCCCGGTCGGCGGGCGGGAGTTCGCCGTCGTCACCGGGCGCGCGGTAGGCCGTGGGGACGGTGGGCACACCGGCGGCGGCCAGCTCGCCCAGGTACCGCTTGTCGGTGTTCCAGCGCACGACGTCCGCGGGGTTGGCGAGGCGGGTGAGCTTGGCGCACCGCTCGGCCCACGCCACGTACTCCTCGGCGCGCCAGCTGTAGTCCCAGGTGGAGCGGATCAGCGCGAGGTCGAATCCGGCCCAGTCGACGCCGGGGTCGTCCCAGCCGACGATCCGGACCTCGGCGCCCGCCTCGTCGAGGGCGCGCGCGAGGACCGGCAGGTCGCGGTCGTGCTCGGGCTGCGGGCGGCGGGTGACGAGCGCGATGCGGGGGCCGGTCACGGGGACTCCTTCTTCGTGCGCGATCAGAGCCCCCGCAGGCTAACAACCGGCCGCCGGCCGCCTCAGAGGATGAAGACGCTCTGCGCGGTCTCCGTGTGGTACGTCTCGCCCGGGTACACGAGCCACTCGACCTGGCCGGTGCAGTCCGGGCCCGAGTGGACCTCGGCGATGGCGTCGGTGTTGTTGGCCACCGAGGTCGGGAACCAGTCGACGGGGTAGCAGCCGCTCGGATCCTCGTAGGCCTGGCCGTTGATGACGAGAACCCCCTCCGCCGCGTACGCCGACCCCGGCACGGAGAGCGCCAGTGCCGCTGCCGCGCCGAGCACCCCGAGCGCCCTGGCCGCCTTGTTCATCCGTCGCGTCATGCGCATACCCCTTCACCACGTGGACCGCTCCCGACGCGACCCTCTTGAGCGACCAAACGTAGCGGATCAGACACGCAAAGTGACAAGCGTGCGGAGGTGGCACCCGGCCGGACGTGCGCCGCGCACGGCCCAATCACGGGGCGGGGGCAGGGAGTTCGTATGATGCGCCCATGGCAAGCACGGGGGAACTGATCGCCGGACGCTACCGCATCGAGACGCGGCTCGGCCGCGGCGGCATGGGCACCGTGTGGCGCGCGCGGGACGAACTCCTCGGGCGGGCCGTCGCGGTCAAGGAACTGCACGTCGACGACGCGCTGACCCCCGAGGACGCGCAGCGCCAGCAGGAGCGGACGCTGCACGAGGCCCGGTCGGTGGCGCAGGTGAAGCACCCGGGCATCCTCGTCCTGCACGACGTCGTGCGGTACGAGGAGCGGCCCTGGCTGGTGATGGAGCTGATCGACGGCTGGTCGCTCGCCGACCGGATGGCGGCCGAGGGGCCGTTGCCGCCCGCCGAGGCGGGCCGGATCGCTCTCGCGCTCCTCGGCGCGCTGCGGGCCGCGCACACGGCCGGGGTGCTGCACCGCGACCTGAAGCCCGCGAACGTGCTCCTGGAGGCGGAGTCCGGCCGCGTCGTCCTGTCCGACTTCGGCATCGCGCAGGTCGCGGGGCAGACACGGCTCACGCAGACCGGGGCGTTCGTGGGCTCGCCCGAGTACACCGCGCCGGAGCGGATGTCGGGTCAGCGGTCGGGGCCCGCGTCCGACCTGTGGTCGCTCGGGGTGCTGCTGTGCGCGGCCGTGGCGGGCGAATCGCCGTTCCACCGGGACTCGGTGGCCGGGGTGCTGCACGCGGTGGTCCTGGACGAGATCGCCCTGCCCGACACCCTCGGCCCCCTCCTGCCGGTGGTCCGGGGCCTGCTGGAGCGCGACCCGGAGCGACGCCTCACCGTGACGGCCGCGGAACAGGCGCTCCGTGCGGCCCTGGACGACCCGACACCGCTCACGCCGCCCACACCGCCGACCCCCCGTCCCACCCCCACCCCCACCCTCACCGCCCCGGCCCC
>NZ_JNXT01000015.1 GCF_000716675.1 Streptomyces alboflavus | reverse complement strand
GCCGTGCCTTCACCAGCACTGCCATGACCCGTCCCGTGTCTCCGCAACGGCCCCGCTACCAGGCCATATACCCGGCCAAAGAGGAACGCAGCACTAGGGTGAGGACGTGCGTGAAATCGCTGCTCAGACCCTGCTGCCCGTGAACGTGACGCTCGCGGTCGTCCTGGTCGTGCTGCTGCTCGCCGCGGCGACGGTGGCCGCCGTGTTCCGGCTCTCGCCGGACGGGTCGCGGGGGCGGGCCCGGGAGATGGCGGTGGCGGGGGTGCGGGCGACGGCGCAACTCGCCGCGGTGTCGCTCGTCATCGGCTGGGTGGTCCACCACACGGCGGCGCTGTTCGGCTTCCTGCTCCTGATGTTCGCCGTCGCCACCCGCACGGCCGGGCGGCGCATCACCCCGAACGGCACCTGGTGGTGGGCGGCCGTGCCCATCGCGGCGCCGGTCGTGCCGGTCGTCGCCGCCCTCACCCTCGCGGGCCTCGTCCCCGTCCGCGGCATCGCGATGATCCCCGTGACCGGCATCCTCATCGGCGGCGCGCTCACCGCGACGGTCCTCGGGGGCCGCCGCGCCCTGGACGAACTGCGCACCCGCACCGGCGAGTTCGAGGCGGGCCTCGCCATCGGCCTGCTCGCGCGCGACGCCCGCCTCGAAGTGATCCGCCCGGCCGCGTCCGACGCGCTCCTGCCGGGCCTCGACCAGACCCGCACCGTCGGCCTCGTCACGCTGCCCGGCGCGTTCGTCGGCATGCTCCTCGGCGGCGCGTCGCCGGTGCAGGCGGGCGCCGTGCAGCTCTTCGTCCTGATCGCCCTGATGGCCGTGCAGGCGCTGGCCGTGGCCCTGACCGTCGAGCTGGTCGCGTACGGGAAGCTGCACCGGGACCCGCCCCAGGACGCCTCCGGGACGCCCGGTGCCGCCGCGTCCGGCCGCACCGCCGACGCGTAGGCTCCGCCTCATGTCTGTTTACGACGCAGTAGAGATCGACACCCTCCAGGGCGGCCCGGCGGACCTGTCCCAGTACCTGGGCAAGGCCGTCCTCATCGTCAACGTCGCCTCCAAGTGCGGGCTGACCCCGCAGTACGCGGGCCTGGAGCGCCTCCACGAGACGTACGCCGCGCGCGGCTTCACCGTCCTCGGCGTGCCCTGCAACCAGTTCATGGGCCAGGAGCCCGGCACGTCCGAGGAGATCGCCGAGTTCTGCTCGGCGACGTACGGCGTGACCTTCCCCCTGACGGAGAAGGTCGACGTCAACGGCGACGGACGGCACGCGCTGTACCAGCGTCTGGTGCCGACGGCGGACGCCGAGGGCCACACCGGGGACGTGCGCTGGAACTTCGAGAAGTTCCTCGTCGACGGCTCGGGCAAGGTCGTCGCCCGCTTCTCCCCGCAGACGGAGCCGGACGCCCCGGAGGTCGTCTCCGCGATCGAGGCGAACCTCCCCGCCTGACGCGCCCGCGCCTCCTCAGGGCCGGTACACGCACTCCGTCAGCGGCGTGCTGAGCCGCCAGCCCAGCGATTCGTACAGCGCGCGCCCGTCGTCGGTCGCGCCCAGGACGCCCACCCCCGCCCCGCGCGCCAGCGCCTCGTCGGCGAGCGTACGCATGACGAAGCCACCGAGGCCGCGGCGGCGGTGGGCCTCCTGGGTCACGACGCGGTCCACGACGCCCGCCCGCCCGATGACGGCCATCTGGCCCCGGGCCGCGAGTTCACCGGCGGAGTCGTGCACGCGCACGAAGGTCACGCCGCCGTCCTGCTCGACCGACGCGGCGTAGCCGTCGGGCGCCACCGGCTCCGTGCGCCGGAGCCCGGCCGTCATCAAGTGGCCCGACTCCTCCTCGTCGACGACCCAGCCCTCGGGGAGCCACGGCTGCGCGTCGCACGGCTCCCCGGGAAACTTCAGCCAGGTGTACGGCGCCTCGACGGAGGCGGCCGCCGCGCGCACCGTGGCCGGGCTCGGCTCGGGCAGCACGAGACGGCCCACCTCCTTCGGGTCGTCCACCTCCACGTACCACCCCCAGGGCAGCTCCGTCGGCCGGGGTGTCCGTCGTGACACGGCCCAGCCCGCCACCCAGGTCCTGACCAGTTCCGCGACCATGAGTCCCTCCCGGAACGGGCGCACGCCCGTCTCGCCTTGTGCGATAAATTGGACTGTAGTCCAGAATACTGTTCAGGACGAGAGGGTGGCGGCACGCTGCCGCACCCCGGCACGCACAGCGGAAAGCCCCACGGACGAGCGTCCGTGGGGCAGTTGGGCAGTTGGGCAGTTGGGCAGCGACAGGCACGGCCTCAGTAGAGGCTGGAGAACAGCACGACCACCATCTGCGCCGGTTCGTCGCCGTCGTTGCGGAAGGTGTGCGGATGCCCCGCCGACCACTGGATGCAGTCCCCGGCGCGCAGCGCATGGTCCACGCCGTTGTAGCGGGCCACGAGGGTGCCGCGGGTGACCATGACGAGGTCGGTGCCCTCGTGCTGGAGGTCCTCGGTGAGGCCGCTACCGGGGGCGAAGTCGCCGGTGACGACCTGGTATCCGAGCTCCGGTGAGCGCAGCACGCGGTAGACGACGCCGGGCGCCCGGTCCAGCGTCTCCTGTTCCTCCCTGGGGAAGACCGAGGGAGCGGCCCGGCCGCGGGAGAAGCCGAGGAACGAGCCGACGTCGTGGCCGAAGACCTTCGCGAGCCGGCCGAGCCGCTCCAGGGCGATGTCGGTCTCGCCGCGCTCCAGGGACGCCAGGAAGGAGACGGAGAGGCCGCACTCGGCGGCGACCTGACGCAGTGACATGCCCCGCTGGGTGCGCAGCCGGTGCAGCACCTCGCCGGGCGGCGGGAAGCCCAGCTCCGGATCCCGCGCGGAGGGACGGGTCGAGGGGTCCGGAGCAGCCATGACGGCATCCTAAGCACCCGCCGCGGCGCCCCGGACGGTGGCCGTGTCAGGGGCGGCGGTTGTGGGTGCCGGGCGTGTAGCCGAAGGACCTGCGGAAGACGTCGATGAACGCGCTCGGCGACGACCAGCCGCAGCGCCGCGCCACCGTGGTGACGGGCGTGTCGTCCGCGAGCATCCGCAGGGCGTGGTAGAGGCGCGACTGGGTGCGCCACTGCGGGAAGGTCATGCCCAGTTCGGCGCGGAAGAGGCGGCTGAGGGTGCGCTCGCCGACGCCGGTCGCGGCGCCGAGAGCGGCCAGCGTGCGGGGGTCCTCCGGGTGGTCGTGGACGAGGGCGCACACCGCGGCGAGGCGGGGGTCGGACGGGGTGGGGAGTTGCATCGGCGCCTGCGGGGACGCGCACAACTGGTCGAGCAGGACGGCCCGCAGACGGTGGCGTTCGGGGCCGGTGTCGGCGGGGTCCCGGGTGTACTCGATGATCAGCTCGCGCAGCAGCGGGCTCACGGAGAGGACGGTGGGCGCGTCCAGGCCCAGCGGGTTCTCGTCCGCGGGGAAGCCCACGAAGTACGCGTTCAGCCGGCCGTGGGCGCGATGGGCGTGGACGGTGCCTGCGGGCACCCAGATGGCGCGGGTCGCGGGCGCGAACCACGTACCGGCCTCGGTGGTGACGGCGACGACCCCGTTGCCCGGCAGCACGATCTGGTGGTCGTCGTGCCGGTGGGCGTCGATGCGCTGCCCGGCGGCCAGGGTCCGGACGTGGGTGGGGGCCTTGGGGGTGTGGCGGACGGCTTCCGGCACGGGCAGCGCACCTCCCCTTGGCGGATCATCGATACAAGCTGGCATTTTATCGGAAGCCCGACAGCGGGTGCCCTCGCGACGATCGACACGTGCCCACAGACAGGACCACGGTCCCACCCCGCCCTCGCCCCCGCTCCGCGCCGGAACGCCGCCCCGCCCGCAACAGACCCCTCACCCTCATGGCCCTCGGCCACGCCTGCGTGGACGTGTACCAGGGCTCGGTCGCCGCACTCGTGCCGTACTTCGTGGCCGAGCGGGCCTATTCGTACGCCGCCGCCTCCGGCATCGTCCTCGCCGCCTCGCTCCTGTCGTCCGTGGTGCAGCCTCTGTTCGGGGCGCTCACCGACAAGTGGGCGATGCCGTGGCTGCTTCCGGTGAGCACGCTGGTGGGCGGCGCCGGTGTCGCGCTCAGCGGCGTCGGCGGCTCGTACGCCCTCACTCTGGCGGTCGTCGCGGTCTCCGGGATCGGCGTCGCCGCGTACCACCCCGAGGCCGCCCGGGTGGCGCGCCTCGCGAGCCGGGGCAGCCACACGGCGATGGGGTGGTTCTCCCTCGGCGGCAACATCGGCTTCGCCACGGCCCCGTTGCTGGTGGCGGCCGTCGTCGCCACCGGCGGCCTGGGCGCGTCCCCGCTGCTCGTCGTCCCCGCCGTCGCGGGCGCGGCGCTGTGCGTGGCGGCGCTGCGGGCCCTGCGGGCGCCCGGCACCGCAACGGCTTCGACGCGGGGCGGGCACGCCGACGGCAGCGACGACTGGCCGTCGTTCCTCCGCCTGTCCGGTGCCGTGGTGTGCCGCTCGATCGTGTTCGTCGGGCTGAGCGCGTTCATCGCCCTGTACGTGCGCGAGCGCGCCTTCGGCTCGGAGTTCGCGGGGACGGCCGCCCTCTTCGTGCTCTACGTCGGCGGGGCGGTGGGCACGGTGGCCGGGGGGCGGCTCGCCACCCGCTACAGCCGGGTGCCGGTCGTGCGGTGGTCGTACGCGCTGAGTGTCCTCGCGGTCGCCGGAGTCGTCCTCGTCCCGGGCCCGGCGCTGTATCTCTTCGTCGCGCTCACGTCGGCGTGCCTGTACGTGCCCTTCTCCCTGCACATCACCCTCGGCCAGGACTATCTGCCCCGGCACATGGGCACCGCGAGCGGCGTCACGCTCGGCCTGACCGTCAGCGTCGGCGGCCTCGCGAGCCCTCTCGTCGGCGCCCTCGCCGACGCCACGTCCCTCCAGGTCGCGCTCGCCCCACTGATCGCCCTGCCCGCGGTCGGCTGGCTGCTGCTGCGCCCGCTGCGCGAGCCGTCGATGCCGGAGGCGGCGGCAGCCGCGGCCGAGGGGGCACCCGCCGGGGACGAGACGACGTCCGCCGAGGGCGAGGCAACGCCGGGGGGCGAGGCGACGTCCGCCGAGGCGGAGGCGGCGCCCGGCCAGAAGAAGGGAGCCGACACACCCGCGATCGAACTCCCTTGCTACGATCCGGCCACGCGTGCGCCTTCCGCGCGCGCCAACGACTGCCGCTCCGACGAGGGAGGTTGATGAATATGGCCTGCCAGGCCCTTCGTCAGCATGCCCTTGTCCGGGTCGCGCACGGACGGTGAGTCGCGGCCCGGTCGTCTGAATCGACCAGGATCTCCGCATGTCTTCTCCCACCTCTTCTCCCTCCCCCTTCCCCTCCCCTTCCCCTGCCTCTTCCTCTTCCCCTTGCTCCTCCGGGCCCGCCGGGGACCTGCTCACGGACCGGCTCGTGCTGCGCCCGTGGTCGCCGGACGAACTGGCCGCCGTCGTCGGCGGATCCCGCCGCGCCGACTGGGCGCCGGACTTCCCCGCCGAGGGCGACCGCGTCATCGCCGGTTTCCTCACCGAGCACCCGGAGGGCCTCACGCCCTACGGCCACCGGCTCGTGGCCGAGCGCGACAGCGGTCTGGTGGTCGGCTCGATCGGGCTGTTCTGGCCGCCGAGCGACGGTGCGATCGAGGTCGGGTACGGCATCGTCGCCTCGCGCCGGGGCCGGGGCTACGCCTCCGAAGCCACCCGCGCCCTGGCCCGGTTCGCCCTGACCGCACCCGGTGTGGACGCCGTGTACGCGAACGTGGAACTGTCCAACCCAGCCTCCGTCCGCGTCCTGGAGAAGGCCGGACTGCGGCGCCTGACCTCGGACGCGACGACGGCACGGTTCCGCGCCGTGGCCGCGGACTTCGCCCGGTCGTAGCCGTCCCACGGAGCCGGGGCCCGTGCGGGCCCCGGCTCCGCCCGGGCGGAGCAGTCCGACGGGGGCGTACATCCACCCGGGCCAAGCCGATCTGCGCAGTTGGGAGCCCGCTCCTACGGTGGCTGAATGGTCATCAGGTACCTTTCACGCCCGGTCCGGCGCGCCACCGCACTGCGCGCCACAGCCCTCGCCACCGGGGCCCTGGTCTGCCTCGCGGAACCGGCCGTCGGCGCCGAACCCGCGCCCCCGAAGCCGCCGCCCGCGTACTCCTCGTCCCTGCTCGACCGGCCCGGAACGCAGGTGCGTCCGGGACCCCGCACACCGGACCTGCCCCGCGGACTCACCGCCCTGTCCTGGGTGGTGTCCGACGCCCGGACGGGCGAAGTGCTCGCCGCGCACAACGCGCACCGCCGACTGCCGCCCGCCTCCACCCTCAAGTCCCTGTTCGCACTGACGGCGCTGCCCCGGCTGCACCCCGAGACGCGGCACACCGTCACCGGCCGCGAGCTGTCCCGCGTCGGCGGCGGCAGCAGCCTGGTGGGGGTCGCCGCGGGCCGCAGCTACCGGGTCTCCGACCTGTGGCGCGGGGTGTTCCTCAGCTCCGGCAACGACGCCGTCCATGTGCTCGCCGGGATGAACGGCGGCTGGGACCGCACCGTGCGGCAGATGCAGGCCAAGGCCCGCTCGCTCGGTGCCCGCGACACGCACGTGGTCTCGCCCGACGGCTACGACGCGCCGGGGCAGGTGTCGTCCGCGTACGACCTGGCGGTGTTCGGCCGGGCCGGGCTCGCCGATCCGCAGTTCGCCCGCTACTGCTCGACGGCCGTCGCGCGCTTCCCGGGCGGCAACTGGTCCTACCCCATCCAGAACACCAACCGTCTCCTCACCGGCGCCGACGGCGTGGCCCGCTACCCCGGCCTGATCGGCGTCAAGAACGGCTACACCAGCGGCGCGGGGAACACCCTGATCGCCGCCGCGCACCGGGGCGCGCGCACGGTCCTGGTGACGGTGATGAACCCGCAGCGGGGCGGCCACTCCGTGTACGAGGAGGCCAGGTCGCTGCTCGACTGGGGCTTCGCCGCGGCAGGGCGGGCGCGTCCGGTGGGCTCGCTGCTCCCCGCCAAGCCCCGCAAGGCCCCGGACCGGGTGCGCCGGACCGCGGCGGCCGCGATCGTGCCGCCCGCCGCGACCGACGACGGTTCCGCCTTGCCCGCCCTCGCCCTGGTCGGTGTCGGCTCGACCGCGCTGATCGCCGGGTGCGTGGTGATCGTGCGGCGGCGGGCGGCTACGGTGGCCCGACGCAGAGCGCTGGGAGGGGAGTTCTTGCCGTGAGCGAACCGTTGGGGGTGGCCGTGCTCGGCGCCGGTCACATGGGTGCCGACCATGTGCGGCGCCTCGCGCGGTCCGTCGCCGGGGCCCGCGTGGTGGCCGTGGCGGACCCGGACCGGGCGCGGGGCGAGGCGGCGGCCGCCGGGATCGAGGGCGTGCGCGTGCACGCCGACGCGCTCGCGGCCCTCGCCGAGCACGGGGTGGGGGCGGTCCTGGTGGCCTCGCCCGACCACGCGCACGAGGAGGCGCTGCTCGCGGCCCTCGCGCGCGGCCTGCCCGTGCTGTGCGAGAAGCCGCTCGCCGCCGACGCCCGTGCCGCGCTCCGCGTGGTCGAGGCGGAGGCACGCGGCGGGCGGCGGCTGATCCAGGTGGGGTTCATGCGCCGGTACGACACCGAGTACCGCGGGCTGAAGGCGCTGCTCGACAGCGGGAGCATCGGGCGGCCGCTGATGCTGCACTGCCGCCACCGCAATGTGTCCTCGCCCCCGCACTTCACCTCCGCGATGCTGATCAGCAGCTCGGTGTCGCACGAGATCGATGCGGCGCGCTGGCTGCTCGGCGACGAGGTCACCGCGGTGACCGTGCTCCGGCCGCGGCCGTCGGCGGCCGCCCCTGCCGGGCTCCAGGACCCGCAGCTGGTTCTCTTCGAGACCGCGGGCGGCGCCCTCGTGGACGTGGAGATCTTCGTCAACTGCGGGTTCGGCTACGAGGTCACGTGCGAGGCCGTCGGCGAGCGGGGCAGCGCCCGCATCGGCGACGAGCCCGCCATGGTGGTGCGGACGGCGGGCCGCGCCCTTCAGGACATCGCGCAGGACTACGTGGTGCGGTTCGCCGACGCCTACGACCGCGAGGTGCGGGAGTGGGTCGCCGGTGTCCGCGAGGGCCGCGTCGCGGGTCCGAGCGCGTGGGACGGGTACGCGGCAGCGGCCGTCACCGAGGCCGGGGTGCGGGCGCTCTCCGACGGCGCGCGGGTCGCGGTCGACCTCGCGGAGCGCCCCGCGCTCTACCGCTGAGGCCGCGTCAGGCCGGTCCTGGCCGCCAGTAGCCGAGCGCGTGCACGCGGTGGCGCGGCACGGCGAGCTCCTTGCGGGCGTACGCGGACAGGGACCTGGTCGTCGTCGTGTCGCAGGTGATCCACACGTACGCGTCCGGCTCCTCCTCGACGGCGGCCGCGAGCCCGGCCCTGGCCTCCCGGTCGACGCCGGTGCCGCGCTCGACCCAGTGGACGTCGTGGCGTGCGGGGTCGACGCGCAGGTCCAGGTCGCGGTCGTCGGCGTGCTGGGTCTCGAACCAGATCGTCGCGGGGGTGTCCGGCATCGCGCCGATGAGCGAGTTGATCGCGGGCAGCGCCGCCGCGTCGCCGACCACGAGCAGCCGGGACGGCGTCGGGGTCGGCACCTCGAAGCCGGTGCCCTGGACGGTCGCGTCGATGGTGTCGCCCGGTTCCGCCTTGCGCGCCCACTCGCTGGCAGGGCCGTCGTGCAGCGCGAACTCCAGGCTGAACGTGCCGGCCTCCCCGTCGGGGTCGACCAGCGTGTAGGCGCGCTGGTGCGGCTTGCCCGCGTTGTCGAACCACAGCCGCACCCACATCGTCGGGTGCACGCCGGTCGCCGCGAGCATGCCGCCGTCGGTGAGGTGAAGGCGGCGATAGTGCTCGGTCACCTCGTCGGCGCCGGTCACCGTGAATCGGAAGTCCTTGCCGCGCAGCAGCTTGAGGACGACGCCTTCCCAACCGTGGCCCACCCTGGTCCCCTCCCTGGAGAACACCCGATCAGACTTGATCGAGTTAGGGCAGCCTAACCTATCCCGCGCCGGGTCGACCCACCGCGTTCGCGCCGTTCACACCCCGCCGAGCAGCTTGGTGAGCCCCTGGTCCAGGTCCCCCGCCGCCTCCTCGCGGCCCGAGCCGACGACGGCGTACGAGCGCATCAGGAAGCGCCGCAGCGCGGCCCGGTCGAACTGCACCAGGGCCAGTCCGTGCGGCGCGTGGAACTCCAGGACGGTCCGCTCCCTGCCGCACGGCCAGATGTGCACGTCTCCCGTACCGGCCGGGGCCCCGAGCCCCTCCTCGAGCAGGCCGCGGGCGAAGATCCAGGTGACCTCGGCGCCGTCGAGGGACACCTCGGGCGGGAAGGTGACCTGCACCGCGAGCGGGTCGGACGCGGCGTAGCGCAGCGTCACGGGAATCGGCCGCTCGCGGCCCTCGGGGGTGATCAGACGGGCGCGGGCGGACTGTTCGAGCGTGACGGCCATGGTCGATCTCCACTTCTGCTGCTTCCTTGCCCTTTCGACCCCGCTGCGGGTGCCCGCATTACGGGAGTGCACAGAGAGATCTCTGTGACCTGCGCCACTCCCCTCTGATAAGTCGGACATTTCTGGCCTAGGCTTCCGAACTCGTCCCCATCCCCGCAGTGGGACAGGAGTGTGTCCTGCCATGTCAGACGTCCCAGCGGACGTTCCGTCCGACGTTCCCGCGGACTCCGCGCCCGGTGTCCCCGCCCAGGCGTCCGGCGCCGCGACCGCCGCGTACGCGCGCGTCTACGAGGCCGAGCACCCGCGGCTCGTGGCGTACGCCCGCTCCCTGACCGGCAGCGCCTGGATCGCCGACGACCTGGTCGCCGAGGCGCACTTCCGCGTCTGGCGGCGCCTCGCCGCCGGGCACGAGATCGAGAACGTACCGGCGTATCTCATGACGACCGTCCGGCACCTCGCGTCGTCCGCGGGGCGCGCCGCCGCGCGCGAGACCCCGCGCGACCCGCAGGACGCGGGCGCGGCCGAGACCCTCGACGTCACCACCGTCCCCGACGGCGGCGGCGACCCGGCGGCCCGCGTCTCCGCCGTCGACCTGCTCACGCGCGTGCTCGGCCAGCTGCCCGAGCGGTGGGTGAAGGCGCTGTGGCTCGCGGAGGCCGAGGGCCAGCCGCTGGAGGCGGTCGGGCGCGGCATCGGCGCCGGGAGCGGGGCCACGGCCGTGCTCCTGCACCGGGCGCGCGAGGGCATGCGGCAGGCGTTCCTGCGCGCCCACCCCGGTACGCCCGAGGACCCGGCGTGCGAGTCCCACTGGGACCGGATGCCCGCGCACATCCGCGGCGAGGCGTCCCCGCGCCAGTCCGAGACCCTCGTCGGCCACCTCGGCGGCTGCGCCGACTGCCGGACCCGGCTCGCCGTCCTCACCCGCGCCAACAACCGGCTCCCCGCCCTGGTGGGACCGGCCCTGCTGATCTTCGCGCTCGGCGGCGCGGGCAAGTTCCTGGTGCCGCTCGCGGCCGGGGCCGGTGCGGGTGCCGCGGCGTCCGCCGCCGGGTCCGGCTCGTCCGGGCAGGCGGGGCTGTTGCACGGCGTACGTCATGTCCTCACCGGGGGCGGGAAGCTGCCCGTCGCCGTGGCCGGAGCGATCGGCACGACGGCGACCGCGGCCGCCGTCGCCGCGGGCCTCGTCCTCAGCGGCGTCGGCACCGGCTCGGCCCCCGCGCGGGCCACGGCGGCGGAGAGCGGGAGCGCCCACGTGCCCCGGCCGTCGACCGCGCCGGGGAAGGCGGAGGCACCCGGGGGCGGGGGTGGGGCGGTGCCGCAGCCCAGGAGCGAGGGGGCGCCGGTGGCGCCGGCTCCGGACGCGGCGGCTCCCGATGCGGCGGCTCCCGATACGGTGGGTCCGCAGCCCCCGGCGGTGGCGCCGCCCGCGCCGGAGCAGCCCGTGCCACCCGTGCCGGTGATACCCGCGCCGCCGGGCGAGGCCGAGGCGCCCGCGCCGGATCCCGCGCCCGTCGTTCCGGGGCCCGTCGCCCCGGCACCGGAGCCCACCCAGCCGACGGAACCGGCCGAGCCGGAACCGACGCCTACGCCTACCGCCACGCCGACTCCGACACCGACTCCGACACCGAGTCCGACCCCCACGCCCACGCCCACGCCGACTCCGACACCGACTCCCACGCCCACACCGACACCAACCCCCACTCCGGTCGACCCCACCCCTACCCCCGTCGACCCCACGCCTACTCCCACGCCGACGCCGACTCCCCCACCCACTCCCACACCAACACCCACCCCCACACCCACGCCCGTTCCCACCCCCACGCCCACGGATCCGCCGCCCACCACGGACCCCGTCTGCCACTGGGTCGGGCCGATCCTCATCTGCTACCGGGGCCAGTGGGTCCTCGACGAAGCCGGGGCGAACAGGTAGGAGTCGAGGCGTGCCTGACACCTCCTCGAACACCCCGGAGTCCCCCGACGTACCGGAGTCCCCGCACGGCGCGGACTCCCCAGCATCCCGGCCCCGCACCCCCACCCGCATGTCCGCACGCGAGGCCATCGCCCTCGTGACGTCGGACTTCACCGAGCTCCCGTACCCGCACAGGGCCACCGGGCCGGACGGCCCGCTGGCGTGGGCGGGGTACGACGGCGCGCGGGCCGCCGCCACGGAACGTACCGGCGAGTCGGAGTCCGTGATCTGCGGGACGGCGACGGTCGCGGGCCGTCCGGCCGTGCTCGTCTCCTTCGAGTTCCGCTACCTGGGCGGTTCGCTCGGCGAGCGGACCGGGGACCGTCTGGAGGCGGCCTACGCGGCCGCCCGCGAGCACCGCATCCCCCTCGTCTCCCTCGTCGCGACCGGCGGCAGCCGCATGCAGGAAGGCATGGTCGCACTGCGCCAACTCCAGCGCGTGGCCGCCCAGTCGGCGCTGAACCGGGCGGCCGGGCTGCCGCAGCTCGCGGTGGTGCGCGACCCGACGACGGGTGGCGGCTGGGCGACGCTCGGCGCGGGTGCCGACGTCGTGCTCGCGCTGCCGGGAGCACAGGTCGGCTTCGCGGGCTCCCGGGTCAGGCCGCCGGACGCGGACCCGGCCGCGTACACGGCGGAGGGCCAGTTCGCGGCGGGCGCGGTCGACGCCGTCGTGGCGCCGGAGCGGCTTTCCGCACGCCTCGGGCACTGGCTGCGGCTGCTCACCACGCCCGCCGCCGGGGCGCCCGAGCCGCCGCGCGCCCTCGGGGACGCGGTGCCACCGGCGACCGGCTGGGACGCGGTACACCGCGCCCGCTCCCCCGAACGACCGCGCGCCGAGGCCTACTTGGACGCCTACTTCGACTCCCGCGAGCCGATCAGCGGGGACCGCTGCGGCGGCACGGACGACGGGATGCTGTGCGGCGTCGGGCTGCGCGCCGGGCGGGCCATCGCGTACGCGGCGCAGACCGGCACCCCCACCCGCCCCGCCGGATACCGCACCGCGGCCCGCCTCATCCGGCTGGCCGACCGCCTCTCCCTCCCCGTCCTCACCCTCATCGACACGCCCGGCGCCGCACATGACGCGGCGGCGGAGCGGGCGGGCGCGGGCGCGGCCATCGCCGACGTCTTCGCGGCCGTCGCCGCCGCCCGCGTCCCGCTCACGTCCCTCGTCGTGGGCGAGGGCGGCTCGGGCGGCGCACTCGCCCTCGCCGCACCGGCCAACACCTGGGCCACGCCTGACAGCTACTTCTCGGTGATCGCCCCAGAGGCCGCGGCGTCCATCCTCAAGCGCCCACCGGAGGAGGTCCCCGCGCTGGCGGGCGAGCTGCGACTACGCCCCCATGACCTGGTGGACCTGGGCGTCGTACGGGGCATCGTGCCGACGTAGGACGAGCGGAGCCGCAAACGGCGCGGACGCGGACCTAACCCATTGAAAAGCGGACCTAACCCACTGAAAACAAGACGGTCCGGCCCGGGACGGCGCGGGCGCAGGGCAGGCGCAACACCCACCACGTCCCACGCCATGCGGGATCACGCGCCGCATTGCAGGATGGCCGCATGCTGTTCGTCCGCGTCGCCGACGTGTCCAAGGGTGTGGCCGCGACATCGGCGCGGTCACGGAAGGTCGAGCTTCTGGCCGAGCTCTTCCGGTCTGCCGATCCTGACGACGTACCGCTCGTCATCCCGTACCTGGCCGGACGGCTCCCGCAGGGACGGATCGGAGTGGGCTGGAGCGCACTCAAGGAACCCGTCACCCCGGCGGCCGAGCCGACGCTCGCGGTCCGGGACGTGGACGCCGCCCTCACCGCCCTCGCAGGGGTGTCAGGCGCGGGCGCGCAGTCCGAACGGCGGCGGCTGGTGGAGGAGTTGATGGGTGCGGCCACCGCGGACGAGCAACGCTTCCTCTTCGGCCTGCTGACCGGCGAGGTGCGACAGGGGGCGCTGGACGCCCTGGCCGTGGAGGGCCTCGCCCGGGCGACGGGCGCGCCCGCCGCGGCGGTGCGGCGGGCGGTGATGCTCGCCGGGGAGACCGCGCCCGTGGCGCGGCGACTGCTGGCGCTCGGGCCGGACGCACTGGCGGAGTTCCGACTCACCGTGGGCCGACCGGTGCAGCCGATGCTGGCGCACGGCGCGGCGTCCGTGGGCGAGGGCATCGACAAGCTCGGCCCGTGCGCGGTCGAGGAGAAGCTGGACGGCATCCGGATCCAGGTGCACCGCGACGGCGCCCGCGTCCGGGCGTACACCCGCACACTCGACGACATCACCGACCGCCTGCCCGAACTGACCGCCGCTGTCGGTGAGTTGGCGGGAGAGCGCTTCATCCTCGACGGCGAGATGATCGCGCTCGGCGACGACGGTCGGCCGCGGTCCTTCCAGGACATCGCGGGCCGCGTCGGGTCACGCCTCGACGTGGCCGGCGCGGCCACCGAGCTGCCCCTGTCCGCCGTCTTCTTCGACGTCCTGTCCGTCGACGGCGACGACCTGCTCGACCTGCCGCTGCGGGAGCGGCACGCCTGGCTCGCGCGTCTTGTGCCCGAGCCGATGCGGGTGCGGCGCGCGGTCGTGGCGGACCCCGCCGACCAGGAGGCGCGCCGGGCCGCCGACACGTTCTTCGCCGACACGCTGGGGCGCGGCCACGAGGGCGTCGTCCTCAAGGGCCTGGACACCCCGTACAGCGCGGGCCGCCGAGGTTCCGCCTGGCTCAAGGTGAAGCCCGTGCACACCCTGGACCTCGTGGTCCTCGCCGCCGAGTGGGGCCACGGCAGGCGCACCGGGAAGCTGTCCAACCTGCACCTGGGCGCACGCCGTGACGACGGCACGTACGCGATGCTCGGCAAGACCTTCAAGGGCATGACCGACGTGATGCTGGCCTGGCAGACCGAGCGCCTGAGCGAACTCGCCGTCGAGGACGACGGGTTCACGGTCCGGGTCCGCCCGGAGCTGGTCGTGGAGATCGCCTACGATGGGCTGCAGCGCTCCACGCGCTATCCGGCGGGGGTGACGCTGCGGTTCGCGCGGGTGGTGCGGTACCGCGAGGACAAGTCGGCGGGGGACGCGGACACCGTGGAGACGGTGCTGGGGCGGTACGAGGGGTAGGGCGCGGCAGTCTGGGGACTTCCGCCCGCCCCGGGGGTGCCGTCAGCCGGTCCGGGGTGCGCCGTCGGCCGGTGCCGGGGACGCCGCGCCGGTGGGCCTGGGCTTGCGCCCGGCGGGGAACAGCACGCACACCCCGGCGGCCATCACGGCGAAGCCCGCGACCGACAGTGGGTTCCAGTCCGGCTCCAGGGCGCGCAGTTGGGCGGTGCTCAGCACGTCGGAGGTGTCGTCCGCGTGGTAGATCACCTCGATGGGGCGCCCTTCCTCCGCGTGCGGGAGCGACGGCGTGGTGGGCAGGTCGACGGTGACGGGAGCCTTCCCCGTCGGCCGGAAGCGCACGGTGACGCCACTGGTCCGGCCGTCCCCGTCGGTCCTGACGTCGACGGCCCTGCCCTCGACCGTCACCCCGTGCTGGTACAGCCTGGTCACCCGCGAGTGCCCGCTGTACCCGAACAGCGTGACGACGATCGAACCGCCGACGATCAGCAGCGCCGCGAGCCAGAACAGCTTGACGCCCCGGCTCACCACCGGGGCCGGAGTCTGCGTGGTCGAGTGGGTCATGCGCCCAGCGTGACCGGTGGTCGTGGCGGTGGCGTGACGTCCGTGTCCGGGATGCGCCACAGTCGGGGCGGCCGGGGAGCGCCTCGAAACTCGGCGTTGCACGCCACCAGGTTCCAGCGCCCGTCGACGACGTAGGCCATCGAGCCGATCACCCCCTCGACAACCGTCCGCCACGCCATGTGCATCGCCGTCCACCCCTCCGCGCCCGTCTAGCGCCACCCCCAGTCCCGCACCACCAAGTATCAGTAAAATCTGGACCGATAAGGTGGCATGAGCACGAAGTAACCCATGAGCATCAGGGGAGAGCTGTGTCCGCTCCACGTATGAGCCGAACGCCACTGCCAGGCATCGGTACGCGCTACGACCTCACCACCCGCGAACAGCGGCGCTTGTCCGTCGTGGCGCACCGGGACGGGGGCCGGACGCTCAGCGCCTACCGCTCCGACGACCCGGACGCGTGCGCGCTCTCGCTCCGGCTCAGCGCGGGCGAGGCGGCGGCGCTCGTGGACGCGCTCCTTCCGACGCACCAGAGCCCCAACCTGCTGCACACCACCGACCTCGGCCTGCTCGCCGAGCGCATCGAGATCGCGGCGACCTCGCACTGGAACGGCCGCGTCCTCGGCGACACCCGGCTGCGCACCGAGACCGGCACCTCCGTCGTGGCGGTGCTTCGGCGGGCCGACGCCATCCCCTCCCCCACGCCGGACTTCCGGCTCGCGGGCGGCGACACCCTCATCGTGATCGGCACCCGGGAAGGCGTCGAGAGCGCCGCGGCGATACTCGGCCGGGAGTGATCGCGTGCACTCTGCCGTCCTGCTCATAGAGTTCGGCGCGATCATCCTCGCGCTCGGACTGCTCGGCCGCCTCGCCGGGCGCCTGAAGTTCTCCCCGATCCCGCTGTACCTGCTCGCCGGACTGGCCTTCGGGACGGGCGGGCTGCTGCCGCTCGGCACCAGCGAGGAGTTCGTCGCCATCGGCGCCGAGATCGGCGTCATCCTGCTGCTCCTGATGCTCGGCCTCGAATACACGGCCAGCGATCTCGTCACCAACCTCAAGACGCAGTACCCGGCCGGGATCGTGGACTGCGCCCTCAACGCCCTTCCGGGCGCGGCCGCCGCGCTCCTGATGGGCTGGGGCCCGGTGGCGGCCGTCGTCCTCGCCGGCGTCACCTGGATCTCCTCGTCCGGCGTCATCGCCAAGGTCCTCGGCGACCTCGGACGGCTCGGCAACCGCGAGACCCCCGTCATCCTGAGCATCCTCGTCCTCGAGGACCTCGCGATGGCCGTGTATCTGCCCATCATCACCGCGCTCCTCGCGGGCGTCGGCTGGGCCGCGGGCGGCCTCACCCTGGCGATCGCGCTCGGCGCGGCGGGCGCGGTCCTGTTCGTCGCGGTGCGCTACGGCCGGATCATCTCGCGGTTCGTGTCGAGCGACGACCCGGAGAAGCTGCTCCTCGTGGTCCTCGGCCTGACGATCCTGGTCGCGGGCATCGCCCAGCAGCTCCAAGTGTCGGCCGCCGTCGGCGCGTTCCTCGTCGGCATCGCGCTGTCGGGCGAGGCCGCGGAGGGCGCGCACAGTCTGCTCGCGCCGCTGCGTGACCTGTTCGCGGCCATGTTCTTCGTCTTCTTCGGCCTGCACACCGACCCGGCGAGCATCCCGCCGGTGCTCCTGCCCGCCCTCGCGCTCGCCGCGGTCACCGCGTGCACGAAGGTCGCCACCGGGTACTGGGCGGCGCGGCGCGCGGGCATCTCCGTCAAGGGCCGCTGGCGGGCGGGCGGCGCGCTCGTGGCCCGCGGCGAGTTCTCCATCGTCATCGCGGGCCTCGCGGTCACGGCGGGCATCGAGCCCCGCCTGGGCCCGCTCGCCACGGCGTACGTACTGATCCTCGTCGTGGTGGGCCCCCTCACCGCCCGCTACGCGGAACCCGTCGCCGCGCTCGCCGGACGGCTGTCCCGTCGCCAGGATACGGGCGCGTCCGGGACGCCGGCGCCCCTGGAGACCGTCCCCGCCGCGCCGACGGAGACGGAGCCCACCGCACCGGGCCCCGAGGACCCCGAAGCCGTGGGGTCCGTGCCCGTGGAGGAACCCGGCGGCAGCGGGGCGCGCCGCGCCTGACCGCCGATCACGGCCCCGCGCGTGCGGGGCCGTGATCGCCCAGGTCGCGGGGCATGGGCGGGGCGCTTAGCGTGTGACGGGGGTGTCTCTTGACGCGGGGGGTCTGGAGGTCACGATGGACCGCTCGCCCGGCTCCGGCCCCGAGGGCATACCGGAAGGCATTCCGCAGCCGCTGTCGCAGCCGGCGCCCGCCGCCGACACCCCTCCCCCGCCTCCGGCCGCCCACCACACCGGCGGCAAGCACGAGCACCGCTGGCTGATCCTCGCGGTCATCGCCACCGCACAGCTCATGGTGGTCCTGGACGCGACGATCGTGAACATCGCGCTGCCGTCCGCGCAGCAGGACCTGGGCTTCACCGACGGCAACCGGCAGTGGGTCGTCACCGCGTACGCGCTCGCGTTCGGCAGCCTGCTGCTGCTCGGCGGGCGCATCGCGGACCTGGTGGGCCGCAAGGCGGTCTTCCTCGCGGGCCTCGCCGGGTTCGCGCTGGCCTCCGCGCTCGGCGGCGCCGCCACCAGCTTCGGCATGCTGGTGATCGCCCGGGCGCTGCAGGGCCTGTTCGGCGCGCTCCTCGCGCCCGCCGCGCTCTCCCTGCTCAGCACCACGTTCACGGACCCGCGCGAGCGCGCGAAGGCGTTCGGCATCTACGGCGCCGTCGCGGGCTCCGGCGCCGCGGTCGGGCTGCTCCTCGGCGGCGTGCTCACGGAGTACCTGGACTGGCGCTGGTGCCTGTACGTGAACCTCGCCTTCGCCCTGGCCGCGATGATCGGCGGCTGGCGCCTGCTGCACCCGGGGGCGCCCGCGGACCGGCCCAAACTCGACGTGCCGGGCACGCTGTTGGTGTCGGCCGGTCTGTTCTGCATCGTCTACGGCTTCGCCAACGCCGAGACGCACGACTGGGGCGACCCGCTGACGTGGGGGTTCCTCATCATCGGCGTCGTACTCGTGGCGGCCTTCGCCTGGTGGCAGACACGGGCCTCGCATCCGCTGCTTCCCCTCAGGGTGGTGCTCGACCGGGACCGGGGCGCGTCGTTCCTCGCGATGTTCATCTCCGGCGCGGGCATGTTCGGCGTGTTCCTCTTCCTGACGTACTACATGCAGCAGATCCTCGGCTACACGCCCGTCAAGACCGGGCTCGCCTTCATCCCGATGGTCGTGGTGATGGTCGTGATCTCCGTCCTGACCACCAACGTCCTCGTGCCGCGCTTCGGGCCGAAACCCGTCGTGCCGCTCGGCATGCTGCTCTCGGCGTGCGGCATGGTGTGGCTGACGACGCTCGACACCAGCAGTGGTTACGCCCTGCACGTCCTTCCGCCGCTGCTCGTCTTCGGGTTCGGGCTCGGCCTCATCTTCGCCCCTGCGATGAGCATGGCCACCTCGGGCGTCGCCGCGCACGACGCGGGCGTGGCGTCCGCGATGGTCAACACCACCCAGCAGGTGGGCGGTTCCATCGGCACGGCGCTCCTGAACACCCTCGCCACCAGCGCCGCCGCCAACTACCTCGTCGGCAAGCGCCCGACGCCCGAGGTGCAGGCCCAGGCCCAGGTGCAGAGCTACGAGACGGCGTACTGGTGGTCGGCCCTCTTCTTCGCCGTCGGCTTCCTCGTTACGTTCGTGCTGTACCGCAAGGGGCGGCCCGCCGACAGTCACCTCGGCGAGGGCGCCGTGCACATGTAGGCCGCGCGTCCCGGCACGGAACCCTCGTACGAAGGACAGGAGGGCGGTGGGTCCATGACGGCGTCCCCCGGCGGCGAACACGCTCCGGGCGGCGACGGCGGGGTCGCCCTCGCGTCGACGCGCGGACGGTGGGTCCTGACCAGCGCGGTGCTCGCCTCCGGGATGGCGATGCTGGACGGCACCGTCGTGAACGTCGCGCTTCCCACCCTCGGCCGTGACCTCGACGCGTCGATCTCCGCGCTCCAGTGGGTCGTCAACGCCTACATGCTCACGCTGTCCGCGCTGCTCCTGCTCGGCGGGGCCCTCGGCGACCGGATCGGGCGGCGGCGCACGCTCGTCATCGGCGTGGTGTGGTTCGCCCTCGCGTCCGCGCTGTGCGGCCTCGCGCAGGACGCGGGCACCCTCATCGCCGCGCGCGCCCTCCAAGGTGTGGGCGGCGCGCTGCTCACCCCGGGCTCGCTGGCGTTGGTGCGCTCCTCGTTCCGGCCGCGCGACCAGGCCAAGGCGGTGGGCGCGTGGTCCGGGCTCGGTGGGGTCGCGGGGGCGGTCGGTCCCTTCCTCGGCGGCTGGCTGATCGACGGCCCCGGCTGGCGGTGGATCTTCCTCATCAACGTGCCGCTGGCCGCACTGGTGCTCTTCGCGGTGCGGCACGTGCCGGAGAGCCGCGACGAGAGTGCCGCGGGGCAGCGCTTCGACGTGCCGGGCGCGGTGCTCGCGGCGCTGTTCCTGGCGGGGGTGAGCTTCGCGCTGATCGGCGCGTCCGGCGACTCCTCGTTCCTCGCCGGGGTCCTTCCAGGGCTCGTCGGGCTGGCGGCGGGCGCGGTGTTCCTGCTGGTCGAGCACCGGCGCCGGGACCCGATGCTGCCCCTGGAACTGTTCCGCTCCGGCCTGTTCTCCGCGGCCAACGTCATGACGCTGTGCCTGTACGCGGCCATCGGCGGCATCCTGTTCATGCTGCCCGTGCAGTTGCAGACGACGCTGGGCTACGACGCCCTCCAGGCCGGTACGGCGACGCTGCCCATCACCGTCCTGATGCTGCTCCTCTCGGCCCCCGCGGGCGACCTGGCCCGGCGGCTCGGCCCGCGCCTGCCGCTGTGCGCGGGCCCGCTGATCGCCGCCGCGGGCGTCCTGCTGATGCTGCGGATCGGCCCCGGATCCTCCTACGCCGCCGATGTGCTGCCCGCCGTGGTCGTGCTCGGCCTCGGCATGAGCGTGTTCGTGGCCCCGCTCACGGCGACGGTGCTCGCGTCGGTCGACGCGGGCCGCGCCGGACTCGCCAGCGGCGTGAACAACACGGCGGCCCGCATCGCCCAGCTCCTCGTGGTCGCCGCGCTGCCGCTCGCGGTCGGCCTGACCGGCACGGCGTACACCGATCCTGACGCCCTCGACTCCGCGTTCGGGAAGGCGGCCTGGGGCTGCGCCGGTCTCTTCGTCCTCGCGGCCGCCGCGGGCTTCGCGTTCATCCGGCCGCGCCCCGCGGACTGGCACGAGGACGAGGGCAACACCCCGCACTGCACGGCCAACATGTCGGTGACGTCGCCCCCGCTGGAACCGGGCGAGTGCGGGCGGTCCTGACGACGGCGGACACGCAGGTCGGCGGCCGGTCCGGGGCGCGTCCGACGGATTGTCCCAGCTGCCCACCGCGCACATCAACAGCTCGGCCGCGTAACCCAGTTGGCGCAGGGTCCGATGCGGGTCGGCCGCCGCTCAGGGCCTATGGTGTACGCCATGTCCGCTCCCGAGCTGATCCGCATCGTCTCCCGCTCGTCCCCCATGGCCCTCGCCCAGGTCGAGCGGGTGCGCGCCGAACTCGCCGCCCGCCACCCCGGCATCCGTACCGAGGTCCTGCCCGTGACCACCTCCGGCGACCGCTGGATGGGCGACCTGGCCAAGCTCGGCGGGAAGGGCGCGTTCACCAAGGAGGTCGACGCGGCGCTGCTCGCCGGTGAGGCGGACCTCGCGGTGCACTGCGTCAAGGACGTACCGGCGGACCGGCCGCTGCCCGCGGGCACGACGTTCGCGGCGTTCCTGCGGCGCGACGACATCCGGGACGCGCTCATCCACCCCAAGGGCCTGACCCTCGACGAGCTGCCCTTGGGCACCCGCATCGGCACGTCGTCGGTGCGCCGCATCGCGCAGCTCTCCGCGTCCCACCCGCACCTGGACTGCGTACCGATGCGCGGCAACGCGGGCCGCCGCCTGGCGAAGCTCGCCGCCGGGGACGCGGACGCGCTGCTGCTCGCGGTGGCGGGACTCGAACGCATCGGCGCGACGGAGCACATCTCCGAGGTCCTGTCCGTCGAGACGATGTGCCCGCCCATCGGCGCCGGGATCCTCGCCCTGCAGTGCCGCGAGGACGACACGACGACCATCGACGCGGTGAGCGGCCTCGGCGACCGTGACGCCTGGCGCGAGGCCACCGCCGAGCGCATGTTCCTGCACGTGCTCCAGGGCCACTGCAACTCGCCGATCGCCGGCTACGCCCGCAGCGAGCCGAGCGGTGACCTGTCCCTGCGCGCCCGGGTGTTCACGCCCGACGGCAAGACGGTCCTGAACGCCCACGAATGGGCCGGGCCGCTGGACCCGGCGACCCTCGGCACGTCCGTGGCGGTCACCCTGCTGCGGCAGGGTGCGCGCGAGCTGATCGACTCGATCGCCCACTGACGGCGCGTTCGTGCTGACGCAGCAGCGGCAGCACACGGGTGAAGAAGATCCGCATCTCGTCCCGGGTGGGCCAGCCGGAGAAGATGAACTCGCTGATCCCGGCCTCCTTGTACGCGTAGAGATACGCCGCGACTTCCTCGTAACTGCCCACCACGCACAGGGCGGGACCGCCGCGGTAGGCCACGGCGCCGGAGAACAGCATGGGGGACAGCCAGTCGGATTCCGTTGATTCAGCGAGCTGGAACGAGGTGTTCACGGCCACGGAATCGGACGCGGCCACGGCAGCCGCGATCCGTTTCCGGTGCTCCTCGTCGGGATCGCGCATCATGTCGGCGAGATCCGCGAGCGCCTGCGCCCGGGTCTCCCGCGCCAGCACGTGCATGCGCGTTCCCACCCAGCCGCCCCGCGCGAGGACGGGCTTCGCCGCCGCGGCGAGACCCTCGGGGGTGTCGCCGTACCGCAGCCAGCAGTCGCCGTGTTCCACGGCGGTCTGCTGCGCCACCGCGGACGCCCCGCTGATGTAGATCTCGGGCCGGCCTCCGCCCTTGTACCCCAGGCCGACCTGCGCGTCCTTGATGCGGTAGTGGTCGCCCTCGTAGGACAGCGGGGTCTCACCGCGCCAGAACCGGTGGAGGATGTCCAGGAACTCGTTGGAGCGCGCGTAGCGCTCGTCGTGGGCGAGGAAGTCTCCGTAGTACGCCTGCTCGGCCGGGGAGGTGCCGGCGACCAGGTTGAGGGATATCCGTCCGTCCGACATCCACGAGACCGTGTTGACCACCTGGGCGAAGAGCGTCGGCGGGAGCAGTCCGGGGCGGTAGGCGAGGAGGAACTTGACGCGTTCGGTCTCCCGGACCAGGGCGCCGAGCATCGGGAGCGGATCGGGCATGTGGAAGCCGATCCCCATGAGGAGCGAGTCGACGCCCAGGCGGTCCGCCTCCTGTGCGAAGTCGACGATCCCGTCGAAGTCCAGCTCGCCGACCCGGTACTTGCCCGACGCCTTCTGCTGCCCGCTGAGCGGCGAGTTCCAGTGCACTCGCAGCTCTGTCACGTCGCATCCTCCGGCGTCGCGTACCCCGTGGCCGCCGCGGTCGACGTGTCGTGGGCACCCTCCTGGAGCTGGAAGAGCGAGCCGAAGGGGCGCTCCGCGAGCGGGAGGCGCCACGCCCCGGCTTCGACCCGTGCCGTGTCCGACACGCTGCCGCGCAGGAGTTTCACTCCGGGCTCGTTGTGGCCCGCGTGCGCACCGAAGTGGATCGGGAAGGCGTCAGCCGCCCGGTAGGCCGGCAGGTAGGCGCGGCGGTACCGGTCGGAGCGGTTCGGCGACGAGTAGTGCAGGAGCAGGCAGTGGATGAAGATCACGCTGCCGGCGGGCGCCTCGATGGACACGGCGAGCGCCGGGTCGGGGGCGTCGGCGCCCGCGACCTTGCCGCGGAAGTAGCCGTCGACGTAGTGGTCGGCGAGGCCGCGCCGGTGGGAGCCGGGGACGGCCTGGAGTGCGGAGTTCTCGGTGGTGGTGTCGTCCAGGTAGACGAGGGCCGTCACCAGGTCGGTGTTGGTGTGGGGGTAGTAGGAGAAGTCCTGGTGCCAGTCCACGACACTGCCCACGTGCGGGGCCTTGAGGTGGAGCTTGCTGTAGTGGAAGAGGATGTCGGGGCCGATGAGCGCCTCGATGTGGTCGAGCAGCCGGGGGTGGGCGGCGGCGCGCTCGAACGCGGAGTGCTGTTTGGTGGGCGACCAGATCCGGCGGGCGATGCCGTTGTCGCCCGGCTCGACCTCGGCGACGGAGCCGAGGTCGGGGACGTCCAGGATCTCCGTGACGGCGGTGTTGAGCTCGGCTACTTCACTCGGGTCGAAGAGGCGCTCGACGACCGCGAAGCCGTTCTCGCGGTACTCCTTGACGAGCGCGTCCATGTCGCGTGCGGACATGCGCGGGGTTCCTCTCTGCTGAGCGGTGCGGGCCGGAAGGTGCGGGTCACACGGCCGATGCGGCGTGCCGGGCGACGGTGTCCTCGTAGATCTCCCGGAAGAACATCGCGAGGATGTCCTGGACGTCGTCGATGTACTTGAACACCTGCTGGAAGTCCTCCTCGCTGAAGATCAGCTGGCGGAGGATGTCCCACATCTCCTGCGAGTGGTCCTCGGTGCTGTCGACGTGGAGGTGGGCGGCCTGCCCCTTGACGTTCTCCTTGCCGAGGCGCTTCTGGAGGTTGTCGACGATGGCCGGCTGGAGCTTGATCTGGGTGTACTCCACCAGGTAGTTGGAGACGACCGGGGCGAGGGCCGACTCGTGTTCCAGGGCGTAGTAGAAGAAGCCCTCGAAGAGGCGGGTGGAGAGGTAGGGCTCGGTGGCGAGGATCTCCTCCTCGGTGACGCCGGCGGCCGCGGCGTCGCTGATGTACAGCTTGTCGTGGAGCATCTCGTCGGCCTGGTACTGCGCGTAGTCGCGGGCGGCCCTGGGCGCGACCTGGGCGATCTTGTAGATGGCCTTGGACTGGCTGACCCGGGAGAGGCGGATCCGCCACACGTGTTCGATGAGGGTGCGGCGGTAGTACGCCTGGTGGAGTTCGGGCTCGGTCAGGTGGGAGGCGAAGGGAACGGTGGCCTTCCACTCCGCCATCTTCTTGTCCAGGTAGCGGTCGAGCTCGGCCTTCTTCAGACGGCTCTGCTCCTCGTCGTAGAACGGCTTCGGGTGGGTGATCCCGGTGCTCCGCACACGGTTCATGGTGGTTCTCCTTCTGGGTCAGCGGTAGCGGACGTGGAAGTGGTCCGTCGCGTGTCGGTCGAGGAAGTCGGTCTCGGCGTCCAGGCGGTCGGAGTCGGCGTCCCAGAGGGCGTCCATCAGGCAGATCCCCCGGTCGGACGCCTCGAGTTCGGTTCCCTCCGCCACATGGACCCGCAGGATCCGGGGCGGGCGGGTGGGCGGCTCGAAGCGGATCGCGTCGACGGTCCGCCCCTTCTCGCCGTACTTGCTGAGGAACACGGTCGCCCGGGTGGGCGCGCCGGTGCGCAGGGCCTCCAGCTGGGAGGCGTGGGCGAGCCGGTCGTGGAAGGCGTCCCGCGCGTCGTCGGGGAGCAGCAGGGACTCGGTCCACAGGTCGAGGAGGGAGTGCCCGGTGACGGTCTGGACGCTGGCGTTGATGAGGCTGCCGCCCATGCGGGGGTTGATCTCGATGATCTCCCAGCGCTTCCTCGACTCCCAGTACTTGACCTCGACATGGAAGGCGCCGTCGGTCAGACCGTGCCCCGCGAGGGCGGCGAGGCAGCGGGTGACGTGGTCGGATCCCTCCAGGACGAGGTCACGGCCGAGGCTCACGGGCGGGCTGACCGACATCCCCTCCAGGACGGTCCGCTCCAAGCGTTCCACCCGGGCCTTCTCGTGGACGCACAGGTGGTGGACCCGGCCGTCGAGGAGGAACGTCTCGAAGCTGAACTCGGGTCCCTCGACGTACTCCTCGACCAGGAAGTCGTACCGGTCCATGAAGATCGCCTTCATGCGCCGGTCGGCGCGCATCTGTTCCTGGATCGCGGGCAGGTCGGCCAGGTCCTCGACGTCGTCCAGGACGAAGGTCGCGAAGGACGAGGCACCGCGCACCGGCTTCACGAACCAGCGTGCGGAGGCGTCGAGTTCGGGGGGCGAGCCCGGGGTGATCCGGTGGACGCGGACGTCGCTCAGTTTCTCGGCGAAGAGGTGGCGGCGCAGTGCGTACTTGTCGAGGCAGAGGCGCAGCGCGGGTTCGGCGCAGTCGCGCGCGCCGAGCCGGTCGTTGAGTTCGGCCATCAGGAGCCGGTAGCCCTCGAAGGTGGCGAGGGCGGCCTCGACGCGGTAGCCACGGTCGGCGAGTTCGCGCACGGCCTTCTCGACGTCGCCGGAGTGCAGTTCGGGTTCCTCGGTGACCACGCAGTCCGCCAGGTGGCGGCGGCTCGCCTCCAGGGCCTCCGGCAGCTCCGGCCGGGAGCTGAGGGCGACCAGGGTCAGGCCGAGCCCGGTGGTGGCCGCGGCGACCTCCTCGGTGTACGACTTGCCCTGGTGCATGAGGAGCAGGATCGCTTTCTTCATGGGTGCATCTCCTCCAAGTCCCGGGTCTGCCGTCATCGCTGGCGGACCAGCTGCCGGTCCGCGGTCCGCTGCCGGTGGGCGCGCAGGATGTCCACGAGCCGGGCGGCGCCGCCCTCGCGGACCGGGTCGACGACGGGCAGTCCGGTGTCGGCCTCCAGCTTCTCGGCCTCCCGGCGGTAGTCCTCCTCGCTGAAGCCGACGCTGTTCACGCTGACGGCGGCGACCTCGGCGGGCCGTTCGAAGACGGTGAGCTCCTCGTTCATGCGGATGAGCTCGGGGATGGGGATGATGGGCGTCTCCCAGACCTTGGTCCGCTCGGCGCCGAGGCGATGGCAGAAGACCAGGGCGTGCGGCAGGGCACCGTGGAGGATGGCGAGGGCGACGCCGCTGAACCCGATGTGGTTGAGGGAGCCCTGGCCCTCGACGACGACCCACTCGTTGCCGGCGGCGGCCTCCATGACGACGTGCTCGACCGCGCCGGCCATGAAGTCGCCGGGTACGCCGTCGACCGCGATGCCGTGTCCGGAGATCAGCATGCCGGTCTGGCCGGTGGCGGCGAAGCCGGTGGGGGTGCCGGTGCGGTTGGCCTCGTGCCAGATCTGCAGGGCGGCGGTCTTCTTGCCGATGTTGGAGTCGCTGCCGCACGTGTGGATGACCCAGGTGTCCAGGTCCAGGACGCGGGCCCGGTTGAGCGGCACCGTCGGGGAGTCCTTGGTCTCCCACACGGTGACGCCCTGCGCGCGGACGGCGCGGGCGATGTCCGGGTCGTCGGTGAGGCGGTAGTGGATCGAGTTGATCAGGTGGAGTCCGTTGCGGACGGCCGCGAGGAGGTGCGGCTTCCATCCCGAGGGCAGTTCGGCGGAGTGCAGTCCCTTGCCGATGACCATGACCTCGGGGCGCAGGGGCAGCACGTGCTCGACGCGGCCGACGATCGGGATCGCGCCGCCGTAGCCGAGGACGTCCTGGACGGTGTGGCCGGCCTTGCGGCTGTCGATCACGGCGACGCAGCGGTCGCCGCGGTAGCGGATCAGCGAGGCGGCGATCTTGCTCGTGAAGAGTCCGAAGCACCCTTCGGCGAACAGTACGAAGTTCTTGTCGACCAGCTCCGCGTGGTTCAACTGATCCACGTCTTCCTCCATGGACTCGACGGTCGGATTGCCGTTGGCACGAGTGGCACGAGATGGTTCGGGCGCCCTACGCGACGGGCTCGGTCGTCAGGCGGTACCGCGCCCGCGCCTGGCGCACAGCCCGCTCGATCTGCTCCTGGGTGCCGCCCCGGAACAGGAAGCGGCCGCCTTGGAGCGTGGCGTACGAACCGGGCCGGGAGACCAGGACCTCACCCGCCCTCGGCACCAACTCGCGGTACACATACGGCACGTCACCCAGCAGCGAGGTGGCCGCGGTGACCCGCTGGGGCAGCGGCCTCGGCCCCGGGACGATCAGCCAGCCGCCGCCGAGATCCGGGTCGGTGACCGGCGGCTCCACCGGGCGGCCGAGCAGCACGTCGACCCACAGCCGGAAGAGGTTCACGCCATGGACGTCGTGGATGACGTACGGCACCTCGGCGCCCGGCACCCGCGCCCCGACCTCCAGGAACACCAGCTCGTCGCCGGTGTCGAAGAGTTCGAGGTGGAAGGCGGAGCCGCGCAGACCGAGCGCGGTCAGGCACTTGAGGGCGAAGTCCTCGCAGCGGCCGCGCACCGCGGGGTCCGTCTGGAGGACCGAGCCGAGCGGTTCGCCCTGGAGCTCGAAGTCCAGGCAGGTGGAGACGTAGCGCGAGGTGCACAGGAACAGCGGTTTGCCCCCGGCGTCCAGGACGCCGTCGACGTGCAGGATCTCGCCCCGTACGAACTCCTCGACCTCGAGGTCGTGCAGGCTCCGTTCGGCGCACAGGGCCCGCAGTTCCCCGGCCGAGGCGATCTCGCGCACGCCCTGGCTCGACGCCCCGCGCACCGGCTTGACGATCACGGGGTAGCCGAACTCCTCGGCAGCCGCGAGCATCTGGGCCTCGGTGCGGCAGGGTGCCCAGCGCGGCACGCGGAGGCCGGCCCGCGACACCGTCTCCTTCATGACGGTCTTGTCGCGGAAGCGGGAGGTCTCCTCAGGGGTCGCGCCCGGGACGCGGTACCGCTCGCGCAGGGTCGCCGCGAGGTCGAGAAGCATCTCGGAGAAGCCGATGACGTGGTCGAACGGGCCTTCGTCGCGAACGACGGCGTCGACGAGCGCGAGGACGGCATCCAGGTCGCCGAAGTCCCGTACGACGTGGACCCGTTCGGCGTCGGCGGGCACTCCGGCGCGGCCGCCCTCGTCGCACACGTACGTGACGCGGTCGGTCTCCGGGTCGAAGACGATCTCGGGAGCGGCGAGGCGGTTCTCCCAGCGCCGCTCGTCCTCGTACAAGGGCCAGCGGTTCAAGTACAGGATGGCGCCGGACATGGATGTGTCCTCACGGTTCACAGGATGCAGGGACGTGACCGGCCGGGCGGCCGGTTGACGGCGGCAGCGACGGCGGGCCTTTCGGAACCGAAGAATGAACCCGGACCTGAATACCGGGAACGGTCCCCCACGCGTTCTTCGCGCTGCCTCAGCCTGGCATGGGTCCGGCTCGGCCAGAATAGGACCTAAGTCCCAACGCCCCCGGCAGCAGGTGCTTCGGGCCCGCGAAGACCCGCTGCCGGCCGAGAGCGCGACAGGGTCCGGAACGCCGTGCGGGAAACGCCATGGGCAGATGGACCTATTGCCCGCGCAGCGCCCGGGACACAAAATTCTTGTCGCGCCCCCACCGCCGGAGGCGACTATTCCCGAACTGCCGCCCGACAGCGAAGCGGCAAGCGGTGGGATGACATGTTCTCGCTCCGCGGATATCGCCACTGCCGCGCGCAACGGGGACACGGCCCTGCGACTGGGCTTCGAAACCGGACGGAAATTCCGCGGGACAGGTGGTGGTGCTGCCGTGACGCAGCAGAGGACAGAGACGGTACGGCGGGCGAGTTCGGAGGACTTCCGGGACGCGATGGCCCGGTTCGCGGCCGGGGTCGTGGTGGTGACGACTCTGGGCGACGGCGGCTCGCCGCGCGGCTTCACGGCGAGTTCCTTCTGTTCGGTTTCGCTGCGTCCGCCGCTGGTCCTGGTCTGTCTGGCGAAGTCGGCCGACTCCTTCGCGACGTTCGCCTCCTGCGGGCGCTTCGCGGTGAGTGTGCTCGGTCCCGAACACCGGCCGCTGGCCGAGCGGTTCGCGACCAAGGGCGCCGACAAGTTCGCAGCGGACGGCCTGTCCCGTACGCCCGGCGGACTACCGGCGGTGGCGGGCGCGCTGGTCGAGCTGGACTGCGACATGTACGCCCGGCACCCGGCCGGTGACCACACGATCCTGATCGGGCGGGTATCGGGCGCGCGCCTGAGTGAGGGCGCGGGGACCCCCATGGTCTATTACGAGAGGTCCTTCCGGTTCCTGGCCTGAGGGAAACACACCATGGGCAATTGGGCCTATTGCCCGCGCAGTGCGCGGGACACAGAATTCATACCGCGCCCCCACCGTCGGGCGAATGATGGGAAACGGGAGATACGAGGATGCTGCTGCAGGTTGATCCGGTCGATTCCTTTTCCGGAACGTTCCGCGTCCCTTCTTCGAAACCGGAGACGCAACGGGCAATTCTTACCGGCACACTGGCCGATGGCACGTCACGGGTTTTCAACGATCTCCGCTGCGACGAGACGGAGACCATGAAGAACGCCTGCCGCGCCTTCGGCGCCAAGATAGTCGAGCACGAGGGATTCCTGGAGATCCAGGGCATCGGGCAGTCGTTCCCGCACGTCCAGCGCGTCATCCGGGCCCACGGCTCGGGTCTGGTGTTCCGCATCGTGACGGCGCTGGCCTCCGTACAGCCGTCTCCGGTCGTGGTGACGGGCGACGCGACCCTGCGCAACCGCGTGATGGAGCCCCTGCTGCAGGCGCTGCGCGAGCTCGGCGCGGACATCGAGTCGATCGTCAGCGAGAACAAGGCCCCGGTCGTCAACTGGGGACGCGGCCTGAAGGGCGGCACGTGCCGGCTGCCGGGCGACATCAGCTCGCAGTTCATCACCGCCATCCTGTTCGCCGCGCCGCTCGCCGAAGGACCGGTGGAGATCGAGGTGACGGGCGAGGTCTACTCCCCGTCGTACATCCGGCAGACGCTGGCGAGCCTGACCGACGCGGGCATCAAGGTCTCCGCGTCAGAGGACCTGCGGCACTTCCAGGTGGAGCCCTCCTCCTACCAGGCCCAGGACGTCACCACGCGCGAGGACTACACCTCGGCCTCGTACCTGCTGGCCGCCGCCGCGCTCTTCCCGGGCCGGACCGTCCTGACGAACGTGTACGGCGACAGCATGCAGGGCGAGTTCGCGATCGTCCCGATCCTGGAGCGCCTCGGAGTGAGCGTCACCTTCGACCGGGCCACCTCGTCGCTGACCGTCGACAACCCGCCGGGCAGCCTGTGCGGCGACTTCGAGGTGGACGCGCGGGACTGCCCGAACATCGTGCCCACGCTCGCCGCCCTCGGGGCGTACGTGCGGGGCAGCCTGCGGGTGACCGGCGGCCGTCTCACCCGCTTCCACAAGGCGTCCCGCATCGAAGCCATGGCCGCCGAACTGACGCGCGCGGGCGTGGACATCGAGGTCCTGTACGACGACGGGATCTGCGACGGCTTCGAGGTCCGCGGCGCGCGGACGTACCCCGGCGGAGTGACGCTGTCCAGCTGGGGCGACCACCGCATCTTCATGTCGCTGTTCGTGGCGGGCCTGCGGATGCGGTCCGCCAACCGGTTCTCCGGCTTCGAGGACGTCCGGCTGTCCTTCCCCACGTTCCTGGAGGAGTTCGCCAGGGCGGGAGTGCGGACGGCTGCCGTGGAGGAGGAGAACGCACCCGCCGAGACCGTCGGCTGACCGTGGCAGAGGTGTCGGCGCGCGGGCCGGATCTCCCGCCCGCGCGCCCCGTCCGGTTGCGCGCCGACGTCTCCGGGCTGCCGCGCTACGTCCCCGGCCGCGCCGCCCCCAGCGACCTGGTGGACAAGCTGTCGTCGAACGAGAACCCCTACCCTCCGCTGCCGTCGGTCGTCGCCGCCGTGCGCGCGGAGCTGGAGCGCGTCAACCGCTATCCCGATCCGGCGAGCGGCGAGCTGGTCGCGGAGCTGTCGTCCGCTCTCGCGGTGCCCCGGGAGCACCTCGTGCCCGGCACCGGATCTCTCGGGGTCACCAGGGACCTGTTGCGCGCCGCGGCCGGCGACGGGGACGAAGTCCTCTTCGCCTGGCGGTCGTTCGAGGCGTACCCGCTGCTCGTCTGGGGCACGGGGGCGACTTCGGTGCGGGTTCCGCTGCGTGACGAGCGGCACGACCTGGAGGCCATGGCCGACGCGGTGACCGACCGGACCCGTCTGATCCTCGTGTGCAACCCCAACAATCCGACCGGCACGGCCGTGCGCCGCGCTGAGCTCAGGTGTTTCCTCGACCGGGTGCCGGGTCACGTCCTCGTGGTGCTCGACGAGGCGTACCGCGAGTTCGTCGACGACAGGGACGTGCCCGACGGCATCGTGCTCCACCGCGACCGCCCCAACGTCGCCGTGCTGCGCACCTTCTCCAAGGCGTACGGCCTTGCGCGACTGCGCGTCGGGTACGCGGTCGCACATCCGCCGGTCGCGGCCGCGCTGCGGGCCTGCGCCGTGCCGTTCGGCGTCAGCGGACTCGCCCAGGCCGCCGCGCGGGCCTCGCTGAACGCGGGATCCGAGCTCCTTGAGCGGGTACGCACCCTGGTGGCCGAGCGCGCCCGGGTCACCCGCGCCCTGCGGGCCGCGGCCCTGGACATCCCCGACAGCCAGGCCAACTTCGTCTGGCTGCGCCTCGGTTCGCAGACACCGGCGTTCGCCGACGCGTGCGCGGCGGCGGGAGTCATGGTGCGGCCCTTCGGTGACGAGGGGGTGCGGATCACCATCGGCACTCCCGAGGAGAACGACCGTCTGCTGCGGATCGTGGGCGACTGGCGGGTGTGAGGCGGCCGGATTCCGGAATTCTGTCGACGACGCTGGACGGACCCTGGAATTCCGTCGACGACGCTGGACGGACCCTGGAATTCCGCCAACACCTTTTTGACGGACCCCCGAATTCCGTCACCACTCCCCCGTCGCACCAGGCATGATCATGGCCAATTCACGACCTTCGCCGATGTCTCCTTTCACAAACAATCCATGATTCAACCGAGAAGCACTACCAACTGCCCGCTGAAGCGTGTAGCTTTCGAGCCACGCTTGAGCAGATTCGGTCTAGGACTCGAGCGTCAAGTGGGACGCCCCGTCGGCACGATGCGCGCCGCTTTCCAGTCGCGCCTCCGATTCTTTGCAGCGTTCCCGTTTTCGTCTACGAGCGATCTGACGCGCTCACACGGGGGAGATTTCCTTGACGTCGGCCGTAAAACTCACCTGCCGGGAGGCAGACGTACTCCGCCTCCTCGCCCTGGGATTAAGCAACCGACTCATCGCCCGGAAACTCGACATATCCGAGAGGACCGCGAAGAACCACCTCAGCAGCATCTACCTGAAGATCGGCGCCACCCACCGCACGCAAGCCGCCCTCTACGCCCGGCAGATCGGCCTGATCGGCCCCGGGGAAGCAGCTCCGTACGCCCCGGAGACCACTCCCACCCCCGAGAAGCACGCACAACCCGCCTGCCCCACCCTCACCGCACGCGAGCAGGGCGTACTCCGCCTCCTCGCCCTGGGGTTGAGCAACCGACTCATCGCCCGCGAACTCGGCATATCCGAGAAGACCGTGAAGAACCACCTCAGCAGCATCTACCTGAAGATCGGCGCCACCCACCGCACGCAAGCCGCCCTCTACGCCCAATACGCCGGACTCGCCTCCTGACCGGCCCTCATCAGATCGGTTGGCGCCCGGCCCCAGGCGTCAGAGAATCGGCTGGCGGGCCCGCGCCGCCTCGATGTCCCGCACATGCTCTTCGGCCCAGAGCCGAACGGCGCGGAGCGGGACAAGCAGGGAGCGGCCCAACGGTGTCAAGGCGTACTCGACGCGAGGCGGATTCTCGTCGAACTCATGACGGCTGATCAAACCGTCGGCTTCCAGAGAACGCAGCGTTTCGGTCAGGACCTTCGGGGTGATGCCCCGGATGTGCCCCTTCAATTCACCGAAGCGGCGCGGCCCTTCGTCAAGAGCGTTGACGACGAACACGGTCCAGCGGGCGCCGATGCGATGCAGCACCGTGCGGCTCGGGCAGGTCGCCGCCATCACGTTGTACGCCTTGCCCATTGCTGCTCCCAGTTTCGTTGAAGATACCGGTATCAAATCCATACCGTAGTGCGCGATCCCGCGAGAGGGAAAGCCGTCTCGCACGCCCGGAACGCCGATGCCCTTGATCCGGAAGGACAGCCAGTTGGACACCAGCAGGCAACCCGAGCACAGCGAAGGGGCCGAGACGGCGGCCGCGGAGGACAGGGGAGGAGGGCCGGCGGCCTGGCTGGTGGCCCGCGGCCTCATCCCCGAGACGAGCCCCAAACGCGTCTTCGCCGCCGCGACCTTCGTCAACCAGATAGGCAAGGGCCTCTTCATCGCCGGGGCCGCACTGTTCTTCACCCGCTCCGTGGGCCTCCCGGTCTCCCAGGTCGGACTGGCCCTCGGCGCCGCCGCGCTGATCGGGCTCGCCGCCGGCATCCCCGTGGGCCGCCTGGCCGACCGGCGCGGCCCGCGCGAGGTCTTCCGGCTCGCGGTCGTCGTGCAGGCCCTCGCCGTGGCGGGACTGGTGTTCGTGCAGTCCTTCATCTCCCTGGTCGCGTGCGTGTGCGTGGTCGAACTCGCCACCTCGGCCGGTACGGCCGCCCGCGGCCCGCTGACCCGCACCCTCGGCGCCCCGAACCCCACCCGCTACCGCTCCTACCTGCGCGCCCTCAACAACATCGCCGTCGGCTGCGGAGCCCTCGCGGCCGGCGTCGCCGTCCAGGTGGACACCAGGACCGCGTACGTGAGTCTCATCCTCGGCACCGCCGTCATGTTCCTGCTCTCCGCGGCCGTCGCCTCCCGCATTCCGTCCGTGGCACCCAAACCCGTCCCGCCGGAAGGCAGCCGCTGGCCTGCCCTCAAGGACAAGCCGTACGTGACGCTCACCGCCCTGGACGGCATCATGACCATCCAGAACCAGGTGCTGATCTTCGCCCTGCCGCTGTGGATCATCGGGCACACCGACGCGCCGCGCTGGTTCGTCGGCGCGAGCGTCGCGGTCAACACCGCCCTCGTGGTCTGCCTGCAGGTACGGGTCAGCCGTGGCGTGGTCAGCAACGCGTCGGCCGGGCGGGTGGCGCGCCGCGCCGGGGTGGCGTTCCTGCTCGCCACCGCCCTCATCGCGGCGGCGGGCGGCGCGCCCGGCTGGGTCGCCGTGGTCGTCATCGTGCTCGGCGTGGTCGTCCACACCATGGGCGAACTGTGGCACGCCGCCGCCTCGTTCGAGCTGTCCTTCGGCCTCGCCCCGGAGCACGCGCAGGGCCAGTACTCGGGTCTGTTCGCCATCGGCCAGGGCCTGTCCAACGCGGTCGGGCCGCCCCTGCTCGGCGTGCTCTGCCTCGGCTGGGGCGAGCCGGGCTGGCTCGTCGTGGGAGCCCTCCTCCTGGTCGTCGGCCAGTTCGTACCGCTCGTCGTGCGCTGGTCCGACCGCATGCGCGTCCACAGCCCCGGCTGAGGCAACGCCGACGCCCCGCCCCTGGGGGAAAACCCCCAGCTCAGTCGGAGGAAAGCCGCGTTACGGCGGTGCCTGCCCCAGACCTAGCGTGAGCGACATGACAACGCCAGGTTCCCGGCAGGAGCAGTGATGATCGAGGTCAAGGGCCTGACCAAGCGGTACGGGCCGAACACCGCCGTCGACGGCTTGCGTTTCGACGTGACACCCGGCGCCGTGACGGGCTTCCTCGGCCCGAACGGTTCGGGCAAGTCGACCACCATGCGCATGATCATGGGGCTCGACCGCCCCGACGCCGGACACGCGCTGATCGCGGGCCGCCCCTACGCCGGACTGCGGCGGCCCCTGTGCGAGGTGGGCGCGCTCCTCGAAGCGCGCACGTTCCACCCGGGGCGCAGCGCGCGGGCGCACCTGGCCGCCCTGGCCGCGGCGGCTGACCTCCCGGCCGCGCGCGTCGACGAGGTCCTCGCCACCGTTGGCCTGAGCGACGTCGCCGGGCGCCGCGCCGGAACGTACTCGCTCGGCATGGCGCAGCGGCTCGGGATCGCGGCCGCGCTGCTCGGCGACCCCGGGGTGCTGCTGTTCGACGAGCCGGTGAACGGGCTCGACCCGGAGGGCGTGCGCTGGATCCGGGACCTGATGCGGTCGCTCGCCGCGGAGGGCCGCACGGTGCTGCTCTCCAGCCACCTCATCAGCGAGATGGCGCTCACCGCGGACCACTTGGTGGTGATCGGGCAGGGGCGGCTGCTCGCGGACACGTCCGTGCGGGAGCTGACCGGGCGCGGGCGGTCGCTGGAGGAGGCGTTCTTCGCCCTGACGGAATCCGCGTCCGCGTACCAGGGCACGGCCCACCCCACCGCCCGCCACGAGAACGCGTCCCACATCGAGCCCGGGAGGAACCCCCAATGACCGCCCTCGTCCCCACCGTGCACTCGACCCCCTTCGCGCGCGCGGCCCGCATGGAGTGGATCAAGCTCCGCAGTCTGCGTTCCACGGCGTGGGCGCTGCTGCTCACCGTCGCGGGCATGGTCGCCGTCGGAGTCGTCACGATGGCGCACACCAAGGCGCCGTCGCCCGCCAAGGCCGCCGTGTTCGACCCGACGAACAACGTGCTCGCGGGCGTCGCGCTCGGCCAGTTGGTCGTCGGCGTGCTCGGTGTCCTCGTCGTCACCGGGGAGTACTCCTGCGGCTCCATCCGCTCCACGCTCGCCGCCGTCCCCGACCGGCGCACGATGCTCGCGGCCAAGGCGGCCGTGTACGGCACCGTCACGCTGGTCGTGGGCGAGGCGGTCGCCCTCGTGACGTTCTTCGCGGGCCGCGCGGCCCTCGCCGACGGCGTGCCGCGCCCCGGCATCGGCGACCCGGGCGTGCTGCGGGCGGTGCTGCTCGCCGGCGCCTACCTGAGCCTCGTCGGGCTGCTCGGCATCGGCATCGGCGCCCTGACCCGGCACACCGCGAGCGCCATCGCCGCGCTCGTCGGCGTCACCTTCGTGCTGCCCGCGGTCATCGGCGGCCTCTCGGGCCCGACCGTCGCGAAGTTCTTCCCGACGATGATCGCCGGGAACTCCCTGGCCGTCGCCAAGCCCGTCGCCGACATGCTCACGCCCTGGACCGGCTTCGCCGTGCTGTGCCTGTACGTGGCCGTCACCCTCGGCGCGGGCGCCCGGCTGTTGGCCCACCGCGACGCCTGACTGGAAAATGATCACCATGCACGACTCCTCACGTACCGCCCGGCCCACCACCCCGCACCCCGCACCCGGCGCGCTCGGGGCGCGCGTCGCCACGGTCCTGCGCGCCCCGCTCACCCGTCGCGCCTGGGCCGAGGCGGCGTACTGCCTGCTGGCGTTCCCGCTGAGTCTGGCGGGCGGTGTCGTGCTGCTCGTGCTCCTCGCGCTGGGCGCGGGTCTGACGGTGTCTCTGGTGGGCGCGGTGATCGGCGTGCTGGTCCTGGTGGGGTGCCTGTGGCTGGCGCGCGGGCTCGGCGGGCTGAACCGGGGGCTCGCGTCGGGGCTGTTGGGAGAGCGGGTGCCGGCTCCGGTGCCGCCGCGCCCCGGCTCCGGGGTGTTCGGCCGCCTCGACGCGCGGCTGCGGGACGTCGCGGGCTGGCGGGCCGTCTGGTACGTCCTGGTGAAACTGCCGGTGGGCGCCCTCGGCATGTACGCGGTGCTCTTCTGGGTCACGGGCCTGATCAATCTCACGGCGCCGCTGCGGTGGGGCGTGTTCGGGCAGCAGGAGGCGCCCGCCGAAGGGGGCGGCATGCCCGTCCTCACGCCCGTCCCGATCGGCGGCTTCGAGGTGCACAGCCTCGCCGGTACGTTCGTGGCGGTTCCGCTCGGCCTCGCGCTGCTGCTGCTCGCGCCGTGGACGACGCGGCTCGTCGTGGAGGCCGACCGGCGGCTGCTGCGCACCCTGCTCGGGCCGAACCGCCTGGCGGCGCGCGTACGGGACCTGGAGGAGACCCGGGCGCTCGCGGTGGACGACTCGGTGGCGCTCCTCCGCCGGGTCGAGCGCGATCTGCACGACGGCGCGCAGGTACGGCTCGTGGCGGTGGCCATGGGCCTGGACATGATCAAGGAACGCCTCGGCGCGCCGGACGGCGGGAGCCGTGACGAGCCCGTCGACCTCGACCGCGTACGCCAACTCGTCGACGGCGCGCACCGCAACGCCACCGAAGCCCTCACCGAACTGCGCGACCTTGCCCGGGGCATCCACCCCCCGGTCCTCGACGACGGCCTGCCCGACGCCCTCGCCACCCTCGCCGCCCGCAGCACCGTGCCCGTCGACCTGACCACGGACGTCCCCCGGCGCCCGACCCCCGCCATCGAGACCATCGCGTACTTCTGCGCGGCCGAACTCCTCACGAACGTCATCAAGCACAGCGGCGCGTCGCAGGTCGTGATCACCGTCACGCAGAGCGCGGCCGACGACGGCGCGAGCGCCGGCGGCGTGCTGCGGCTGAGCGTGACCGACGACGGGCGCGGGGGCGCCGCCGTCGGCGCGGGCAGCGGCCTGACGGGGCTGACGCAGCGGGTGCGCACGGTCGACGGGAGCCTGCGCGTGGACAGCCCCGAAGGCGGGCCGACGACGGTCGTCGTCGAGCTGCCGCCGCACGCGTGAGATCATTTCGACATGCGTGTCGTGATCGCCGAGGATGCCGCCGTCCTGCGGGAACTGCTGGCTCAGATGCTGGTGGAGCGCGGCCATGAGGTGTGCGCGGCCGTCGGCGACGCCGACGCGCTGCGGGCCGCCGTCGCCGAACACCGCCCGGACGTCACGGTCGTCGACATCCGGATGCCGCCGTCGCACACCGACGAGGGCCTGCGCGCCGCCATCGACATCCGGCGCGACCACCCGGGCACCGGCGTGCTCCTGTTCTCCCAGTACGTCGAGACGAAGTACGCCACGCGGCTGCTCGCGGCCGGGTCGGCGGGCGTCGGCTATCTGCTCAAGGACCGGGTAGCCAACATCGCCGAGTTCACCGACGCGCTGGCCCGGGTGGCCGGCGGCGGCACCGCGCTCGACCCGGAGGTCGTCACCCAGCTCGCGGGCGCGAGCCGGCACGCGGCGGAGCTCGCGCCGCTCACCCCCCGCGAGCGGCAGGTCCTCTCGCTGATGGCCGAGGGCCGCTCGAACGCCGCCATCGCCCAGACCCTCGTGGTCTCGGCGGGCACGGTCGAGAAGCACGTGGCCGCGGTCTTCGACAAGTTGGGCCTGCCCGCGTCGCACGACGCCAACCGGCGGGTCCTCGCGGTGCTGCGCTACCTGCACGGCTGACGGGGCCGGGCGCCGGGCCCCGCGGACGGCCGGGACACCACCCCCGTCGGTGTCCCGGCCCGCGGACGTCCGGCTCAGGCGGCGGGCGGGGCGTCCACCGGGAGGTTCTGGCCGACGACGATCTTCCAGCCCTCCTGCTGCCGCGCGATCACGTAGGTCGTCACTCCGTGAGGGCCCGCGACCGGGTTCCCGGAGCTGTCCGTGGGGGTCTGCCGCACGTTCACGCCGATCACCTCGGGCGTGATCTCCAGGAGCTTGACGACGTCGTAGCGGGCGTAGGAGTCGCGCAGGAAGCCCTTCATCGCGGGACCGCTGAACTCGGCGATGGCCGCGCGGCCGTCGAGGCGCGTGCCCACCGCGTTGGTCCAGGACGTCTCCCGGGCGAACTGCTCGCTCAGGGCGACGGGGTCATGGGCGTTGAAGGCCTGCTCCAGATCCTTCACCACTGCCGTCACCGCCGCCTGGGTCCGCGCCGGAATGGCCCCCACCACAAGGATCTCGTTCGTCATGACCGCGCCCTCTCCTCACCCGGTCCGACCGACCGGATGCTCGTCACCGGATCCCTCCGGGGCGACGTTCTCGCCGCCAGAAGCAACTCAACAACCTCAAGTGGACTTGAGGTCAACAGGACCCGGCGGGCGTCCCGACAGGCGACGACCAGGCCCGCATGTCAGGTGCTGCCATCGCAAGGACAGCGACATATGCCAGAAGCACCACCGCATCGGGTGTTGCCAAATCCCTTACGAGCGTGGGCGCGCTGTGCCAGAGTCGTTACCGGTCGAAGAGTTGTCACTGAAGTCAGTACGGAACCCGGCACGCACGTCACCCCCGTCACGCGCGTACGTCACGTACCCGACGCACGAAGGCCAGTACGAACGCCACACCGCTACCGGTCGAGGAGCCATGACCGGCGATCCCCACAGCAACCCCGGTCGCACCGCATCGTCAACGGAGCACCCCATGCCGTCCCATGTGTTCGCGGACCGCCCCGACCGGCCGCAGGAGCACGGCGCGGTCGACGCGCTCATCTCGCAGACGCGCCGACTGCGGGGCGAGGTCGACGCCGTGCGCCGCGAAGCCGTGGCCGACCACAGCGACCCCACGGGCCGCTGGCAGCGCGCCCTGTGCGAGCTGGCGGTGCATCAACTCAACGACCTGCACGGACACTTGGCCCAGCTGCGGGACGGCCCGCCGCGCACCCACACCCCGGACACCGGGCCCGCGCGGCCGGAGCCGCAGCACGGCTCCCTGCTCAGCCGGGTCGGCAGCGCCGAGTGGAACCTCCTCACCGACGAGGCCACCTGGTCCGGCGAGCTGTTCCAGATCCTCGGCCGGGACCCGTCCGCGCCGCCCCTCTCCCTCGACGAGCTGCCCTCCCTGGTCCACCCCGACGACCAGCCGATGCTGACGGCGATGGTCACGGACTGCCTGGTCGACGGCAAGCCGATCGACGGCGAGTTCCGCGTCGTCCGCCCCGACGGCGTCGTGCGCCAGGTGCACATGATGGGCGAGCCCGTGCTCGCCCCCGACGGCTCCACCGCCTCCATGTGGGCGGTCCTCAGAGACGTCAGCGAACTGCGCCGCAGCCAGCGCGTGGTGCGCGAGACCCGGGACTCACTGCAGCGCCAGCGCCACATCGCGCAGACCGAGCACCGCCTCGCGGTCGAACTCCAGGAGGCCGTCCTTCCGCCGTGGCGCGGCTCCCTGCGCTTCCCGCACGGCGGCTCCGCGAACCTGGACCTCGCCGCCCACTACCTCCCGTCGTCCTCGACCGCCCTCATCGGCGGCGACTGGTACGACGCCCTCGAACTGGCCGACGGCCGCACCCTGCTGAGCGTCGGCGACCTCACCGGCCACGGCGTCACGGTCACCTCCGGCATGGCGATGCTCCTCGGCGCCCTGCGCGGCATGGCCGTCGCCGGCGCCGACCCGGGCCGTCTGATGGGCTGGCTGAACCAGTTACTCGACGCGTCCGTGCAGCCCGCACTCGGCAGCGCCGTCTGCTGTCTGTACGACGCCGACGAGCACACCCTCACCTGGGCGCAGGCGGGACACCCCGCCCCGCTGCTGTTCCGCGGCGGGACGGGGCGCGCGCTCACACCACCGGACGGCGTGCTCCTCGGCGCGACGTCCGGTGCCGCCTACGAACAGGCCCAGGAGCGACTGCGCCCCGGCGACCTGCTGTTGCTGCACACCGACGGCCTGGTGCCGCGGCGTTCCCGAGAGGCCGCGACCCACCGGCTGCTCGCCCTGGCACCGCGCTTCGCCGAGGCGAAGGTGGCACAGGACTGCGTGCGGGTCGCCGTGGAGGAGTTCGGCGTGGCCCCGCGCGAGGACGACGCCTGTCTGCTGGTGGCCAAGGTCGAGGCCTAGGCGCTGTTGCCAAGCGCTGCTTGTGGTCTGGGCCGAGGCCGGTGGCCGACGGTCCGTGCCCGGGCTCGCCTGCTCGTGGCCGGGTCCGGGGACCGGGCCGGCCGTGCGGCCGAAGACGAAGACCTAGCCACGACTTCGTCACCGCCGTACCCACCGGCCCCGCGCCGGCCGGGCGCTAGGCCCGGACCCACTTGCCTCCCCCCGGCCGACCCGCCGCCCTGGGCAGCGCCTGCTTGATCTCCGCACGCAGGTCCTCGATCTTCGGATAGCCCGCGTACTGACCGGTGAGCCGGTACATCTCGCGCAGCCGGTCCCAGGTGCGGTGCGAGGAGTTGGCGCCCATCGACACCAGCGCCAGGCGCGCGTACCGGTCGGCCTGCTCGGGGTCGTCGGCGATGAAGCACGCCGAGGCCAGCGAGATGTAGTCGAAGATCGTCGAGCGGTCGCGGCCCTTGGTGCGCAGCTCGATGGCCTCCTTGGCGTGACGCTGGGCGAGCTGCGCCGCGGCCGGCTCGTGCTCGGCGAGGGTGCGGTACGCCAGGGCCTGCATCCCGTGCAGGTCCGCCTCGTCGAACATCTGCATCCAGCTGGGCGGTGGCACGTCGCCCTTGTCGGAGACGAACAGGTCCTCCGCCCGGCCGAGCGTGCGCCGCATCGCCTGCCCCTTGCCCATCGAGGCCTGGGCCCAGGCCTCGATGGTGTGCAGCATCGCCTGGGTGCGCGGCAGGGTCTGCTCGCCCGAGCCGGACTTGGCGAGCTTCATCAGGTCCAGGGCCTCGTCGGGCTTGCCCAGGTGCACCATCTGGCGTGCGGCCCGGGACAGGGCTTCGCCCGCGCGTGGCCGGTCGCCGCCCTCGCGGGCCGCGTGCGCGGCGATCACGAAGTACTTCTGGGCGGTGGGTTCGAGGCCGACGTCGTGGGACATCCAGCCCGCGAGGACGGCGAGGTTGGCGGCGACGCCCCACAGGCGCCGCTGGAGATGGTCGGGGTGACGGTAGGCGAGCATGCCGCCCACCTCGTTCAGCTGCCCCACCACGGCCTTGCGCTGCAGGCCGCCGCCCCGGGACGCGTCCCAGGCGCGGAACACCTCGACCGAGCGCTCGAGGGCCTCGATCTCCTGTGACCCGATGGGGGCGGCCTCGTAGCGGTCGAATCCGGCGGGGTCGGCGTGCAGGGGGTCGTCGGTGCGGGGGGCGTCGGCCTTCAGGGTCGGATCGGTGTGCAGCCAGTCGTGCATGGCGCTGCTGAGTGCGGAGCCGGCGGCGAGCGCGGCACCCGCGCCCACCAAGCCGCGTCGGTTGAGCATGAGGTCCATTCCCGTGAATTCGGTGAGGACCGCGGCGGTTCGCTCGGGCGCCCACGGCACGCCGTCCGGGGATTCCACGCTCCCGTCGCCGCGCTGTCTGCCTACGCGCCCGTGCCGGACCAGACCGAGGTCCTCGATGGTCACGACACGGCCGAGACGCTCGGTGAACAGAACAGCCAGGACCCTGGGTACCGGATCGCGCGGGATCTCTCCCATGTCGATCCAGCGCCGCACCCGCGAGGTGTCGGTGGCCAGCTGCGGATGACCCATCGCTGCTGCCTGCCGGTTCACCATTCTGGCGAGTTCACCCTTGGACCAACCCGCCAGGCCGAAGAGATCCGACAGGCGGGTGTTGGGTTGTCCGTTCACGTCAAGCCCCCAGGTTCTCGGCTGAATTGACAGTAACCGTCTGTCAGTTGCTGAGCGACTATTCGCCAGGGTTCGCCAGGGTGCGCCACATGGTGTGCCACGGGCTCACGGGTGTCAGGTAGGAGTGCGCCACCCCGACCCGGCCGCCTCAAGGCACTCCCCAGGGTGCACCCACAGCGGCCGGGGCGGGAGGGCGCCGCAACTCGCTGGCACACGAAGGGATCTGTATCGCCCATGTACGCAGCATCGTCCTCCGTGTCCGCCCCGCCTCGGCCGCTGCGCCCGCTCCCCTCCTCCCGCGGCCCGGCCCGCGCGGCGGAGGTCCCGCTGACCGGCGGCGGCCCCTATCTGGCCCCGGCGCGCCCGGCGGCCGCGCCGCTCGGCACCGGCCGGTCCCGGCGCGTGCCGGCACCCGGCGCCGGACCGCTCAGCGGGAGACTCGACCTGTCCGGGCCCCAGGGATCTCAACTGCGCACCGCGATCGCCTCGGTGCACCGCATCTGTCCGGAGTTCCAGCCGGTGCAGGTACTGCGCCGCAGCGGGCGCACCGTGCTCCTGGTCGGCACGGCGGGGCGCGCCACCGTCGTCGCCAAGTGCCTGCTCGACCACTCGCCCCTGTGGGCCGAGCGGATCCGGCACGAAATAGCTGCTTACCGCTCGTTCGTCAGGCATCGTCCGCCGGTGCGCGTGCCGCGTCTCATCGCGGCCGACCCGGACGACTGCACCCTGGTGATCGAGCGGGTACCGGGCCGGGTGGCGGCCCTGCAGCGCCACCCCGCGGACGCCCCGCCGCGCGCGGACGTCCGGGCGGCGATGGGAGCCGTGTGCCGCCTCAACCAGTGGCGGCCACCGCAGGAGATGTTCGGCAGGCCACTGGACTACGGCCGTCGGATCTCCCGCTGCCACGAGCTGGGGCTCCTCACGGACCGCGACATGGGCGACCTGCAGAAGCTGCTGCACGGGATAGCGCACGCCCACCCGTCGGGTCCGCAGCTGACCTGGCAGTTCTGTCACGGCGACGCGTTGCTCTCGAACGTGCTGCTGTCCCCGGCGGGCCCGGTCCTCGTGGACTGGGAGCAGGCGGGCTGGTATCTGCCGGGCTATGACCTGGCGACGCTGTGGTCGGTGCTCGGCGACTCGCCCATGGCGCGCCGCGACATCAGCCAGCTCGCCCAGGCGGCGGGTCCGGCGGCGCGGGACGCGTTCCTGGTCAACCTGATGCTGGTCCTCACCAGGGAGATCAGGATGTGCGAGACAGCCGTGCAGCGCACGCTGCACGAGCCGACCCCGACGGCATCGGGCCAGGCCCACCCCGGTGCCGCGCCGTCCGGCGAGGAACAGCGGCTGCTGCTGCGGCGGCTGCACGACGACTGCCAGATGGCCCGCCGGGCCGTGCGCGCGGCGGTCGGCACTCGCTGACGGGGAGACGGGGGCCCGCGGCGCGCTGTTGGACAGGGAGCGCGCCGCGGGCCCCCGTGTGACCAGTGCGCGGGCCCCGCGTCGGACGCGTCTGCCCCGGTCGGCCGACCGGGGCAGACGGGTGTCGCGGTCGTCAGCCCGCGGGGGCCGAGAACGCGACGGCGTCCACGTCGAAGGAATTGTCCTGCGGCGACTTGAAAACCACGTACAGCTTGTGGGTGCCGGTCAAGGCCTCGATGTCGACGGCCGGGGTGTTCTGGTACGTGTCCCAGCCTCCGGTGTTGAGCACCGGTGTCGTGGCGAGGAGCTTGCCGTCGGGAGCGTCCACGCGGAGCTCGATGGAGCCCACTCCGTACGGGGACGACATGCGGTAGGCGACCTTGCTGACGCCCTCGACGCTCATCGGCGCGAACGCGATCCAGTCGCCGTTGCTGACGTCACCGATGCGCTTGCCGTTCTCGGCGCCCGCCTGCGAGACGATCCGGGTGCCCGACTGGTCGTCGTAGTACTCGGCCTGCTTGTGCTTGGGATGCATGACCGAGCGGCCGTAGCCGGTCAGGGCGCTCGTCCCGGACCCGCCCTTGTCGGTGTACTTGGCGTTGAGGACGTACGTGAGGTCGGCGCCCTCGGGGTGGCCGCCCAGGTCACCGGTGTCGACGGTGCCCTCGCAGCCGGGGATGTCGGTGGTCGGGTGCTCGTGGTCGTCGTGGCCGAGGGCCGGGTTCACGAAGACCTTGGAGCAGTCGATCTCGCCGTCCTCGGGGTCGGTGACCTTCACCTTGTACGGGATCTTGTCGCCGAAGGTGATGAGCTTGCCGTCGACGGGGGTCTCGACGGTCACCTTCGGCGCCGTGTTGCCCGCCGTGACGGGGATGTTGGCGTAGCCGGACTTCCCCGTGGAGTCGGTGACCTTCAGCTGCGCGTTGAAGTCGCCCTTGGTGGTGTAGGTGTGCGAGGGGTTGGCCTCGGTGGAGTCGTAGGTGCCGTCGCCGTCGAAGTCCCAGGCGAAGGTGAGCGGGTCGCCGTCCGGGTCCTTGCTGCCCTCGCTGGAGAAGTCGGCCTTGAGGGGCACGGGTCCGTTGGTGGCGGACGCCTTGGCCTTGGCGATGGGGATGCGCTGGCCCTGGGCGTAGTCGATCCGGTAGAGACCCGAGTCGTTGTTGCCGCCGCCGAACTCGCTGCCCCACTCCAGGACGTACAGCGAACCGTCGGGTCCGAAGGTCATGTCCATGGGCTTGGCGAACTTCGCCGACTTCAGGAAGTCATTGATCTTCAGGAGCTTGCCGGAGTCGTCGAAGCGCATCTCCTTCACGGAGTCGCGCGCCCACTCGTAGAAGAAGTTCGCGCCGTCGAAGTACTGCGGGAACTTGGTCTTGGACGGGTTCTTGGGGTCGTAGCGGTAGACGGGTCCGCTCATCGGCGCGGAGCCGCCGGTGCCCATCTCGGGGAACTCCTTGGAGGCGCCGTAGCCGTACCAGACCTCGGGGAGCGTCAGCGGCGGCAGGTCCTTCAGGCCGGTGTTGTTGGGTGAGGGGTTGACCGGCTTCGCGCAGTCGAACTTCGGCCCCGGCTTCTGGGTGTCGGGGTCGTAGGGCGCGTACGCCTGGTTGTTGCCGTGGCAGAACGGCCAGCCGAAGTTGCCGGGCTTCTTGATGACGTTGTACTCGACCAGGCCCTCAGGACCCCGGTCGGTGGTGGGGGCGCCGCGGTCGGGGCCGTAGTCGGAGACGTGCACGTCCCCCGTCTTCGGGTCGACGGTGAAGCGGAAGGGGTTGCGGAAGCCCATGGCGTAGATCTCGGGGCGGGTCTTCTTCGTGCCGGGCTTGAAGAGGTTGCCCTTGGGGATGGCGTAGCCGCCCTTGTCCTTGGGCTTGACGCGCAGGATCTTGCCGCGCAGGTCGTTGGTGTTGCCCGCCGTGCGGGCGGCGTCGAGCATCTGCTTGCCGGGGCGCCAGTCGAGGGGCGCGTAGCCCTGCCAGTTCGGGTCGAGGTTCGGCGGGACGTCGTCGCCGACGCCCAGGTACAGGGTGCGGTCGGGGCCGAACTCGACGGCGCCGCCGGTGTGGCCGGGCTCGGGGAAGGTGCGGTCGCGGTAGGCGGGGACGTCGAGGATCTTCTTCTCGGAGGCCAGGTCGAGGGTGTTGTCCTTCTTGACGGTGAAGCGCGACAGGCGGTTCACGTCGTCCTTGGCCGTCTTGGGCGCGTAATAGAGGTAGATCCAGCGGTTCTTGGCGAAGGCCGGGTCCAGCTCCATGCCGACGAGGCCGTCCTCGCCGCCGGTGTAGGTGTCGACCTTGCCCGCGGTGGTGGTGGCGTGTGTCTTGGGGTCGAAGATCTTCACCTCGCCGCTGCGCTGGACGTAGAAGACCTTGCCGTCCTTGGCTACGTCCAGCTCCATCGGGTCGGCGGTGTTCTCGTCGAGGGCGATCTTCTCGTAGCCGGACCAGACGGTGCCGCCGCAGTCACCGGGCTTGTTGCCCGCCGCCCACTGGATGCCGCCGAGCACGTGGTCGCGGAAGGCGGGTTCGCTGTACGAGGCCTTGTCGTGGCCCATGGCGGTGGCCCAGACCTTGCCGCCCTCGGCGTTGCGGCACCAGGAGATGGGGTGGTCGGCGCCCATCGCGGACCCGCCGGGGTTGTACGTCGTCTCGTCGGCGGAGACCAGGACGTGGACGTCGCCGCGCGGGTTCTTGTCGAAGTTGTACCACTCCTCGGGGCGCTCCCAGCGCTGCGGGAGGCCCTTGGTGGAGGGGTGCACGTGGTCGGCGACCTTCGCGGTGCCCTTGAGGACGCCCGGGGAGTGGGCGGGCATGTGGGCGCCGCCGTTGACGGTGTCGTCCCACCACGGGAAGGAGTCCTCGATGCCCATGTCGAGGGTGTTGTGGAGGGCCACGATGCCCTTGCCGCTGCGCACGTACTTCTGCACGGCCTCGCGCTGGGCGTCGGTGTCCCAGACCATGCCGGAGTTCTGCAGCATGACGATGACGTCGAAGTCCTTGAGCTTGGCGTCGTCGAAGACCGTCGAGTCGTCGGTCTGGACGACCTCGAAGTCGTTGGCCGCGGCCTGTTCCTTGACCATCTGGATGCCGGCGGGGATGGAGTCGTGGACGTAGCCGACGGCCTCCGTGAACAGCAGCGCGCGGAAGGCCGGGGCCTTGTCGGCGGCGGTGGCTCCGGTGGCGGGCAGGAAGCCCACGGACAGCAGCAGCGCCGTCAGGACGGCGATGACCGCTCTTCGTACGCCTCTGATGTCACGAGCATGACATCCCATGAGGTGGTCCTCTCTGTGGGGTCGGAGGGTGCGGGTGCCGGATGCCGGAAGTGCGGGGGCCCGGGGGCCCGGTTCACAGGGCCGCGACGGTGCGGCGCAGGAAGCTCAGGCCGTCGGTCGCGAGGGCGTCCTGGCTCGGGGCGAGAGAGCGCCACACGGAGGCGGCGACCGCGATGGCGTCGTTGTGCGCGGTGAACGACTCGACGCACAGCGCGCCCCGGTAGCCGACCGCGCGCAGCGCGCCGAGAAAGCCCGCCCAGTCGAGGTGGTCGGCGCCGGGAGTGCCGCGGTCGTTGGCACACACCTGGACGTGGACGATCCGGTGCCCGGCCGCCGCCACGGCCGCGGGCAGGGAGCGCTCCTCGATGTTCTGGTGATATGCGTCCAGGGCGATGCCGATGCCGTCCGCAGGCAGGCCTTCGAGGGCGTCAAGGGTCTGCGCGACGGTGTTCAGGAGGCTCGTCTCGTAACGGTTGAGGGGTTCGACGGCCAGGCGGACGGCGGCCTGCGCGGCGTGCTCGACGACCGGCGCGATGTGCTCGCGCCACTCCTCGTACGCGGCCGCCCGTTCGACGGCGTCCATCCGCCAGGTGCGGCCCACGGCCGCGTACACCGGACCCGCGACCACCGGCGCGGCGATCTCGTGGGCGGCGTCGACACAGTGGCGCAGGTAGTCCTGGGCGGCCCGCACCGCCGCCGAGCCGGCGCGCACGAGGTCGCGTCCTGGCGGCATGACGGCGATGACGGCGGCGGGTGCCGGGCCGGTGGTGTCGAGGAGCTTGGCGACAGCCGTGGGCTCCCAGTCGCCGGGCTGCTCCAACGGCAGTTCGACGCAGTCGAAGCCCCATCCGGCAAGCCGTGGCAGCACGTCGGCCAGGGCGTCGGCGGTGACGGGCGAGTGCCAGATCCACGGGTTGGCGCCCAGCGGCCAGCCTCCGTCCGGGACCCCCTGCGCGGGCCGCGTCACTTCTTGCCTCCCCAGGCCCCGGGGAACCCGGGCAGCTTCTGGCAGCCGCACATGGCGTAGTGCAGCGGCGGCATGCCGTCCTGGAGGTAGTCGTCGAGGTTGTCCTCGGTGACGGTGGGCTGCGGGAGCTTCCACTCCTTGGGCACCTGCTCGCCCTTGAGGATCCGCAGGGCGGCGATCACCGGGGTGCGCCACTGGAACGTGGGATAGGTGGGGGCGATCGCGGTGAGCTTCTTGTCCTTCCAGGTCTCCAGGAAGTCCTGCTGGTCCTCGCCCGTGAGGGGCGGCACGTCGGCGCCCGAGTCCTCGAAGGCCTCCACCGCGGCCACCGCGGTGGCGCCGGAGTCCATCCACACGCCGTCGATCGCACCGTGCCGGGCGATCGCGTCGGACACGACGGACTTGGTCTTCGCGGGGTCACCGTCGGTGAACTTCACGTCCACGACGTCGAGTTCGCTCTTTTCGAAGGCGAGCTTCGCCGCCGACCAGCGGGTCTCGAGGACGTCGACGCCGGGCGAGATGCGCAGCGCGAGGATCTTGCCCTTGGGCTTGACCTCGTCCACGAGGAAGTCGGCGGCGACGGCGCCGTAGCCGTAGCCGCCGATGGGGTTGATGAACGTGACCGCGCAGTCGGTCTCCACGCCCCGGTCGAAGACGATGACGGGCAGCTTGCCGCAGGCCTCCTTCACCGCGGGGGTGAGGGTGGCGGTGGTGTTGGGCGAGACGATGAGCGCGTCGCAGTCCTTGTTGCCGGCGAGCTCCTGGATGTCGGAGATCTGCTTGTCGTCCTTGCCCTGGGCGTCGAGGACGGTGAAGTCGTCGATCTCGTCGTGCAGTTCGACCTCGGCCTTCATGTTCTTGAGGCCGACCTGCCGCCAGGGGTTGAACACTCCGGCGTTGGAGAAGCACAGGTCGACGTCGTCGGCCTCGCCCTTCTTCCGGTACCGGGCGGTGTCGGTCATCTTCGGTGCGAGCATCTGCTCCCAGGGCCTGGCTGCCGGGCCCTTCGGGGTCTGCCCGCTGAGCGTCAACTGCCGGTCGTACTCGGCCCGGTCGAAGAACTTGGACGGCTTGTCCCCGCTGTCGTCCTTCTGCTCGGCGTTCTGCCCGGACGCGGCGGGCGCCTCGGCGGGGGCGTCGCTCGAGCAGGCGGTGAGCGCGGCGAGCAGGGCGGTGGCGAGGACGGCGGCGGCCGTGGGTGCGGTGGGGCGGCGGCGGGGTCGCGGGCTACGGTTGCGGGTCATGGGGGTGTCCCTCCCGGTGGGTGCGCGATGGGGTGGCCGGTGCGGGTGGTGCGGCCGTGGGCGGGCCCGGCGGGTGGGCGCGGCGGCGCAGCCGGGAGAAGTCGGCGGCGCCGAGCCCCACGGCGGCGATGACGATGACGCCCTGGACGGTGGACTCCAGCGCCCCGGACACGCCCTGGAGGTTGAGGAACGTGAACAGCGCCTGCAGCGAGAAGGCACCCGCCATCGCGGCGACGACGCTGCCGCGCCCGCCGCCGAGTGCGACCCCGCCGAGCACGACGGCGGTGATCGCCTCGAACTCGTAGCCGCGGCCCGCCTGCGCGGACACCCCGGAGAAGCCCCCGACGAGCACGGCGGCGAGGGCGGCGGCGACACCGGACAGCACGAACGCGAGGACGCGGACCCGGCGCACCCGCACCCCCGCGAGGCGGGCGGCGCGTTCGCTGTCCCCGGTGGCGACGAGCGTGCGGCCGAAGTCGGAGCGCATCAGGAGCACCACGAGGACGCCCGCGACGACGCAGGCGAGCACGGCCCACGGCAGCCAGCCGAGCGCCGTGTCCCGGCCGAGTCGGCGGAAGTCCTCGGGGAGGCGGCCCTGCGGGGAACCGCCGGTCCAGTAGAAGACGGCGCCTTCGAGGATCAGCATCATGCCGAGCGTGGTGATGAACGACGGCACCCGGAGCACGGTGGTGATCAGCCCGTTCAGGAGCCCCGCCGCGGCGCCCGCGAGCAGCAGTCCGGCGGTCATCAGCGCCCAGGGCGCGTCCGGGTACGTGCCGTAGACCTCGGCGGCCGCGACCACCCCGGCGGTGACGATCGCGCCGACGGACAGGTCGAACTCGCCGCACACGATGACCAGGTACTGCCCGGCCGCGAGGATCACCAGCGGCGCCGCGCGCTTGACGAAGGCGAGGAAGCGGTCGGGTTCGTAGAAGCCGGGGTCGGTCGCGGCGAGCGCCACGAGGAGCACGATCAGGAGGGCGTAGACGGGGGCGCCGGTGCCGAGGACGCGGGCGATGGTCCGGTACGTGGCGGTGGCGGGCGCCGGGGCCCGCTTCTGCGGCGCGTCCGTGGCCGTGCCAGTGCTCATGCGGACCTCCTGGCGCCGCGCCGGGCGTAGAGGGCGACAGCGGCGATGATGACGACGCCGCGCACGACGTTCTTGAAGAAGGGGTCGACGCCGAGCTGGTTGAAGACGGAGTCGAGGACGGCGAGCACGAGGACGCCGCCGAGCGTGCCGACCACTCCCCCGCGCCCGCCCGCGAGCACGGTGCCGCCGAGGACGACGGCCGCGATGGACTCCAGGTCGTAGCGGGCCTCGGTGCCCGCCCACGGTGCTCCGGCGCCGAGGCGCGAGGCGAGGAACAGAGCGGCGGCGCCCACGCACAGCGAGCACAGGACATGGGCGGCGATCACGGTGCGCCGGGTGCGGACGCCGGACAGGCGGGCCGCGTGCTCGTCGCCGCCGGTCGCGTACAGGTGATGGCCGAAGCGGGTCCGCCGGGTGATCACCCACAGTGCCACGGTGACGGCGAGGAGCAGGAAGAGGGAGACGGGGACCGGGCCCATGCGGTCGTATCCGAGGTGCTGGAAGGAGGCGGGGACCTTGCCCGCGGGGCCGGTGTAGTTGTCCTCGATCCAGCCGCGCAGGATGAAGGCGGTGCCGAGGGTCGCGATGAAGGCGTTGACCTTCAGGCCGGTGACGATGAGCCCGTTGGCGAGCCCGACGGCCGCGGAGAGCGCGAGGACCGCGAGGACCCCGGTGACCACGGAGCCGTCCTCCATCGTGGTGGCGGCGACGAGGGTGCCGAGGCTGATGAGGTACGCCACCGACAGGTCGAGGGAGCCGGTGAGGATGACGGCGGTCTGGCCGACGGCGACGAGGCCGAGGGCCACGCTGTTCTGCAGGATGCCGACGACGTTGGTGAGGGTGAGGAAGTCGCCGCCGCGGGCGTCCACGACGATCCAGCCGAGCGCGGTGACGGCCGCGGCGGCGAGCCAGACCCCGACGGCGGGGTCGGCGAGCCGATGACGGCCGAGCGGGGTGCGGCTCTTCGCCGGGGCCGCGGCGGGCCGCGGGGCGAGGGCGGTGCCGGTCATGCCGCTCCTTCCTGCGGTGTCGGGGTGGAGGGGGGCGGGGTGGGGTCCGGGGAAGGCGGGGGCGGGGTGGCGCCATCGGAGGTGGGGCCGTCAGGGGCGGCACCACCCGGGCCGGTCGTCGCGGCGCCCTGAGAGCCGGCCGTCGCGAGGCGCATGACCTCCTCCTCCGTCGCCCCGGCGGGCAGTTCACCGGCGACGCGTCCCTCCGCCATGACGAGGATCCGGTCGCTCATGCCGATCAGTTCGGGCAGTTCGGAGGAGACGATGAGGACGGCGAGACCTTCGCGGGCGAGGTCGCGCACCAGCGTGTGGATGGCCGCCTTGGCGCCCACGTCGACACCCCGGGTCGGCTCGTCGAAGAGGAGCACGCGGGGGCGGGCGGCGAGCCACTTGGCGATGACGACCTTCTGCTGGTTGCCGCCGGACAGGAAGCGGGTCTCCTGGTGCTCGCCGCGCGCCTGGAGGCGGACCTTCTCCAGGAGAGCGGTCAACTCCCTCGCTGCCGGTGGCCGTTCGCGGTCGGGGACGGCGCGGGTGACCAGCAGGGCGTTGTCCCGCACGGACTGGCGCAGGGCGAGCCCCTCCGCCTTGCGGTCCTCCGTGACGAGGGCGACACCGGCGCGGATGGCCTGCCGCGGCGCGGATGGCCTGAGCGCCGCCCCGTCGACGGTCATGGTGCCCGTGGTGAAGGGCGCGGCGCCGAACAGGGCCCGGGCGAGGGAGGTGCGGCCCGCGCCCTGGAGGCCCGCGACGCCGGTGATCTCGCCCGCGCGCAGCGTCAGGTCGATGCCGGTCAGGCGCGCGTTGCCGCCGCCGCGCACGGCGAGGCGGGTCTCGCCGACCTCCTCGGGGCGGGCGCGCGGCGGGTAGTAGGCGCTCAGCTCCCGGCCCACCATGGCCCGTACGATCCGGTCGGTGTCCGTGTCCTCGGTGCGTACGGTCGTCACATGGCGGCCGTCCTTGAGGACGGTCACGCGCTGGGAGAGCTCGAAGACCTCGCGCAGCCGGTGCGAGATGTACAGGATGCCGAGTCCGCGCGCGGCGAGGCGGCGCACCAGGGCGTGCAGCAGCCCCGCCTCGTGGTCGGCGAGCGGCGCGGTCGGCTCGTCCATGACGAGGACGCGGACGTCGGAGGCGAGCGCCTTGACGATCTCGACGGTCTGCTGCCGGGCGACGGACAGGTCGCGCACGTACGTCCGCGGCCCGATGCCGTCCTCGCCGAGGTCGGCCAGGAGCCGGGCGGTGCGGTCCTCCATCGCGCGGCGGTCGACGAGGCCGTAGCGGGTGGGCTCGCGGCCGAGGAAGACGTTCTCGGCGACCGTGCGGTGCTCCAGGAGCGCGAACTCCTGGTGGATGATGCCGATCCCGGCGGCCTGGGCCTGGGCGGGGTGGCTGAAGCGGTGGCGGCGTCCGTCGAGCGTGATGACGCCTTCGTCCGGTACGTGTTCGCCCGCGAGGACCTTCATGAGCGTGGACTTGCCCGCGCCGTTCTCCCCGACCAGGGCGTGCACCTCGCCCGCGGCGAGGTCGAGCGAGACGCCGTGCAGCACGCGCACGCCGAGGAAGCTCTTGGACACGCCGTGCATCGCCAACATCGTGTGCGTCGCCTGCTTCGCATGCATCGCCTGCACCCTCAGCTCCTTCGGCAGCGGCCTGCAGAGCAATGTGATGAGGACCCTTTGACCTGTCAAGGGCCCAAGCACGTTTGTTTACGCGGGATTTGACGGCGACTTAGGTCGACGATCAAACATCATCGGCCTTGTGAGCAGCGAAAGTCGTCCCTAGGGTGACTGGCATGCCTGGAGCGTCGGATCTTCCCCCGTCCGCCCCGTCCCCCGACGGCTCACCCGCGCCGGTGGCCTCCTCGCCCGGGGACGTCCTCGCCCTGCTGCGCGCGGGCGCGGCCGCCACCCGGGCGGACCTCGCCCGCCTGACGGGCCTCGCGCGTTCGACGGTCTCGCAGCGGGTGGACGCGCTCATCGCGCACGGCTTCGTGACGGAGGAGGCCGACGGCAGCTCCACGGGCGGCCGCCCGCCCCGGAAGCTGCGCCTGCGGACCCGTGAACACGCCGTCGCGGGCGTCGATCTGGGCGCCTCGCACTGCCGGGTCCTGCTGATGGACGTCGGCGGCCAGACGCTCGCCCTGCGTGAGGATCCGCTGTCGATCGCGGACGGACCGCAGTCGGTGCTCGGCCATGTGGAGCGCACCCTGCACGCGCTCCTGAAGGAGGCCGGGCGCGATCCTTCGACGCTCCAGTCCATCGGCGTGGGCGTGCCCGGGCCCGTCGAGTTCTCCACCGGCCGCCCCGTGGACCCGCCGATCATGCCCGGGTGGCACCAGTACCCGATCCCGGAGTTCTTCGCGGACCGGTTCCAGGTGCGCGCGCTCGTCGACAACGACGTGAACGTGATGGCGCTCGCCGAGCAGCGCCGAGCGTTTCCGGACACCCGCTATCTGCTCTACATCAAGGTCGGCACGGGCATCGGCTGCGGGATCGTCGCCGACGGCAGGCTGCACCGGGGCGCCCAGGGCAGCGCGGGCGACATCGGCCACATCCGCGTCGGTGAGCTGGACGAACCGTGCCGCTGCGGCAACTCCGGCTGCCTGGAGGCGGTCGCGGGCGGCGCCGCCCTGGCCCGCCGTCTGTCGGACCTGGGCCTCGCGGCGGCGTCGGGCAGCGATGTCGTACGCCTAGTGAAATCCGGCCACCGGGACGCGGTCCGCATGGTCCGGGAGGCGGGGCGGGCGGTGGGCGAGGTCCTCGCGGGCCTGGTGAACTTCTTCAACCCCGACACGGTGGTGGTCGGCGGCGCGCTCGCCGCGGTCCACGACCAGCTCCTCGCGGGCGTACGGGAAGCGGTGTACCGCCGCTCGCACCCCCTCGCGACGCACGTCCTGCGCATCGAGCCGAGCCGCACCGGCGAGAACGCGGCGGCGATCGGCGCGGGCATCCTCGCGGTGGAGCACGCCCTCTCGCCGCGGGAGGTGGACCGGGTGGTGGCGGGGGGCGGGTACTGAGGGGCGTCGTCGCGGGTGGTCGGCGTGCCCTGGCGCGGGCGGTCGGCCCGGCCCTCACCGCTGCCGCCACCGCGGTGCCCGCCTCGACGGCGCACGCCTCCGACGGGTACGACCGGTGCCCCGACGGCCACTACTGCATGTTCTCGGGCCTCGACGGCACCGGCGACATGATCGCGCTCAGGGGAGACACCCCGGATCTCGCGTCCCTCGGCATGGACGACCGCGCCAAGTCGGACTGGAACCGCACGGCGTCGACCATCCACCTCTGGTCGGACGCCCGGTACGCGGGCTGCACGGCCGTGACGTCCTCCGGCCCGACCGGCAAGGGCAACTTCTTCCCCACCTACCGGGACTTCTTCAGCTCGGTGCAGTTCGACGGTCCCGGCGGCCCCAGCTGCGGCACGCCGCCCGGCGAGGGCGGCTGAGCGACGGGCCGGCCGCGCGGACCAGGGCGGGTCGTTGTCAGTGGCTCCTCCTACGGTGTGAGCAGTGGGGCCCGGCGGAGAAGCCGCGGGTCCGCCCTGGGGAGGGGTCTGCCATGCCTGCCGCGACCACGCTGTCGACGACGTACCTGGAGCTGTCGCAAGAGGGCGAGGGCGCGCACAAGTTCTACGAAGTGACCGTCGCCGACCAGACGGTGACGGTGCGGTACGGACGCATCGGCGCCGCCGGGCAGACGCAGACCACCTCGTTCGCCTCGGCGGCGAAGGCGCGGGCGGCGGCCGCGAAGAAGGTCGCGGAGAAGGTCCGCAAGGGGTATGCCCCGGCCGTGCCCGGGCTGCGCGCGCCCCGCGCGGTGACGCGGCGTCAGGTGGCGTCGGCGCCGTCCACCGCGCGGGCCGTCGCCCCGGTGCTTTGGCGCTTCCGCACCGGCTCGTCGGCGTTCGGCATCCACGTCGACGACGACCACTGCTGGGTGGGCAACCAGGCGGGGGATGTGTACACCCTGGACCACAACGGCGGCGTCCTCGCCCGCTTCCAGCTCCCGGACGGCGTGAAGTGCCTGGTCGCCGACGACTTCTGGATCTACGCGGGCTGCGACGACGGCAGCGTCTACGACCTGTCGTCGAAGCTGCCCTTCGCGGCGTACGACATCGCCGCCGACGTCGACATCTTCTGGCTGGACATCCACGAGGGCGTCCTGAACGTCTCGGACCGCGAGGGCCGCCTGACCGTCATCGACCACGAGGACGAGCACCAGTGGGCGCGCCGCAGCCAGGGCGAGCACGCCTGGATGGTCCGCGCCGACGACCGGGCGGTCTACCACGGCCACACCGGGGGGCGTCACCGCCTACGCACCCGACGGCGGCGGCGAGTTGTGGCACACGCCCACCCGCGGCGGCGTCCTGTTCGGCTGGCAGGAGGACGACGCGGTGTACGCGGGCACCGCCCACCGCGCGGTCCAGCGCCTGTCGAAGGCGACGGGCGCGGTCGAGGCCACGTACGCCTGCGACAGCCCGGTGTACTCGTGCGCCACCTCGCCGAGCGGCCGGTTCGTCTTCGCCGGTGACGCCGCGTCGTCCGTGTACTGCTTCGACCGGGACGGCACGCGCCTGTGGAAGCTCGGCACCGGCGGCGGCTCGGCCCTCTCGATGCAGTACCGCGACGGGCGGCTGTACTTGGTGACGACGGACAGCTCGCTCGTCTGTGTCGACGCGAGCGAGGCGGCCATCTCCGCGGCGCAGCAGGGCACGGTGCCGCAGCCGCGGGACGTCAAGCTGGCGGCGGCCCTGCCCACGTACGCACCGGCCACGACGGCGACCGCGGTGGCCACCGTCACCCGGGTCCCGGCGGGGGCGGTCGTCGTCGAGTGCGTCCAGGACGGCGGCAGGCTGCGCGTGCACGTGGTGTCCGAGGGCTACGACGGCTCCTGGAACGTGCAGTTCCCGCGCGCGATACGGCAGCCCGGGGCGCGCTATGTGGTGGACGCCCTGCACCCGGCCGCCGGTGGCTTCTACCGCGTGCGCGGGGACATCCGCCGGCTTCAGTGAGCCGCGGTGACCGGAACCGGAACAGATGGCGGTAGTTCTGGTCTACACCAACCATCCCCGTCCCAGTATTCTCATGCGTGGCCAGTTGCACACCATCCCCCACCCAGGTTGCGTGCTGGCACGGGCGACACCCCCTCACAACTGCCCCTAGCAGCTGGGTGACTTCCCCCATTCGCCGCCTCCAGGAGGATCACGGTGAAAGTTCGCACCAGAAGCTCGGCGATCGTCGGCACCCTCTGCCTCGTCGCCTCCCTCGCCCTCACCACGGCGTCCGCCGACGAGCCCGCCGCGTCGAAGCAGGCACCGAAGGTCACGCTCACGAAGGTGACCACGGCCAAGAATCCGATCGCCGGGACCGCGGGCCCCGGCGGCACCGTCTGGATAGCCGAACGCGCGGGCACCGTCCGGGTCCTGGACAGCGAGGGAGGCCTCAGCAACCCCGTCGTCGACATCACGAAGGAGACCACCACCGACGGCGAGCGCGGCCTCCTCGGCATCGCCTTCGACAAGAAGTTCGCGCACTTCTACATCTCGTTCACGAACCTCCAAGGCACCAGCACCATCGACGAGTTCGCCGTGCGGAAGGGCAAGATCCAGCCGCAGACCCGGCGCACCGTCCTCACCCAGACGCAGCCCTACTCCAACCACAACGGCGGTGACATCAAGTTCGGCCCGGACGGCTATCTGTACATCGCGTTCGGCGACGGCGGCTCGGGCGGCGACCCGCACGGCTACGGACAGAACCTCGACACGCTGCTCGGCAAGCTCCTGCGGATCGACCCCAGGGGCGCCAAGCCGTACGCGATCCCGAAGGACAACCCGTTCGTCGGCGACCCGAAGGCGAAGGACGAGATCTGGTCGTACGGGCTGCGCAACCCGTGGAAGTTCTCCTTCGACGCGGGCTCCGGCGACCTGCTGCTCGGTGACGTGGGCCAGAGCGCCTGGGAGGAGATCGACTGGTCCCCGGCGAGCAGCGACGGCGGCGAGAACTACGGCTGGTCCCGGATGGAGGGCACCCACCCCTTCCGGGGCGGCACGGAGCCCGCGAACCACGTCCGGCCGGTCTACGAGTACGACCGCACCGGCCTCGGCTGCTCGGTGACGGGCGGGTACGTGTACCGGGGCAAGGCGATCCCGGACCTCAAGGGCCAGTACCTGTACAGCGACTACTGCGACGGCACCGTCCGCGCCCTGAAGATGGAGAACGGCAAGGTGACCGGGGTGAGCGACCTCGGGGTCAACGGCGGTGAGGTCGTCTCGTTCATCGAGGGCGGCAACCGCGAGCTGTACGTCCTCGACATCGGTGGCAGCGTCTACCGCATCGACCGGGCGTAGCACTCGGGCGCGGGAGCTCGGCCTGTCGTCCGGTCGACAACCGGCGGCAGGCCGTTTCGACTACCGGCGGCAGGCCGTCTCGGCAACCGACGGCGGGCCGTTCTCTTCGCCGCGGCCCCGGCGGGGAAGGGTGTACGGCATGACAACCGATGATGTTTCCGGTGCCTCCCGTCGGACGATGCTGGGCGCCGGTGCGGCCGCGGCGGCGCTGGCCGCCCTCGGGCCGCTCGCGTCGACGGCCCGCGCCGGGACCGCGGGCGCCGCCTGGCCCACGGACTTCCCCCTGCCGAACGGCTTCCAGCCCGAGGGCATCGCCATCGGGCCCGGCGCGACCGCCTGGTTCGGCTCGCGGATCGGCGGGGACCTGTACCGCGCGAGCCTCGCCACCGGGCGCGGCGAGCGGATCCCGACCGGGGCGGACGGGATGAGCCTCGGCCTCAAGAGCGACGGGCGGGGCCGGCTGTTCGTCGCCGGGGGCTTCACCCGCGAACTGCGCGTCGTCGAGGGCCGCACCGGCCGCGTCCTCGCCGCGTACGAGGTCGGCACGCCGAAGACCGTCGTGAACGACGTCGTCCTCACGCCCCGCGCGGCCTGGTTCACCGACTCCACCCAGCAGCAGCTGTACGGCCTGCCGCTCGGACCCCGCGGCGAGCTGCCCCCGGCGCGGGAGATCGTGACGCTGCCCCTGGTGGGCGAGTGGGTCTCGGCGCCCGCCGACGGCTTCACGACCAACGGCCTCGAACGGACGCCCGACGGCCGCGGCCTGCTCGTCATCAACGTCCACGCCCACGGCGGCAGCCTCTACCGCGTCGACCCGCGGACCGGCGACACCCGCCGGGTCGACCTCGGCTCCAGCAAGCTCCCCGACGGCGACGGCGCCCTCCTCCTCGGCCGCACGCTCTACGTCGTCCAGCAGGTCCAGAACGCCGTGGACGTGTTCCGCATGCACCCCACGGGCCTGCGCGGCTCGGCCCTCGCCCGGATCACCGACGCCCGCTTCCGCATCCCCACCACCGTGGCCGCGTTCGGCGACCGTCTCTATCTGCCCAACTCCCGCTTCACGGAGGAGACCACGCCCTCGACGCCGTACAACGCGGTGGCGGTCAGGCAGGTGCGCTAGTCCGGTCGCTCTGACGGCCCCGGTAGGCGCGCTGCCGGCACGCGCGTGAGCAGTACGTCCGGGGCCGCCCGCGCGGGGACCGTGTCAGCGGTCCCCGGCAGCCGGGACAGAGCCCCGGGTTTCTGTCACGCGCAGGGCGCTCCGCCGCCGGATTTACGTCACGGGCCGACGCGCCCTCGTGCCGCTCTCCGCCACTGCGGGCCGTGCGTGCGGCGGTGACGAGGTCGGTGGCGGCGACGCGACCCCGGGGAGTGCGCGCGGACAGCTCGCCCTCCAGGACGGGGCACTCGGCCATGTCGTCGTCCGTGCAGCTCAGGAGGTGGCGGAGGTAGTCCCGCGCGGCCGTCAACTCCTCGATCCGCTGTTCCAGCTGCGTGATCTGGGCGCCGACCGTGCCCTGCCAGGCGCTGTTCGTGGACTTCCCCGAGGTGACGACGGCCGCCTGGTCCAGCGGCATCGCCCCGACCACACAGCACAGATAGGCGACGCCGATGCGGCGCAGGTCGGGGTCGCCGTAGCGCCGCTTGCCGCCGTCACGGGCGGGCGGATTCAGCACGCCCCGGCGCTCCCACCACCGCACCGTGGACGGCGCGAGGCCGTACAGCGCCGCCGCTTCACCGATGGAGACCGCACCAGGCATCACAACTCCCGTTGACATCAAGCCGACTTCACGAGGCAAGGTTCAGGTAAGGCAAGCCTAAGTAGCCATGTCCTCGCAACAGAAGGGGTCTGTCATGACTGCCATCGAGTACGCGGAAACCGTCGTCATCGGCGCCGGGCAACAGGGGTGCGGGACGGCCGCCGCCCTGCAGGAGCTCGGCCGGGACGCGCTCGTCCTGGAGCGGGCGGAGATCGGTCAGGCCTGGGCGCACGAACGGTGGGACAGCCTGCTCGTGGGCAGCGGAAACCGCTCGGTCCGCTTTCCCGGCTGGGACTACGACGGCGACGACATCGACGGCTTCATGTCGGGGCGGGAGCTGGCGGACCACTTGCGCCGGTACGCCAAGGAACGCGAGCTGCGCGTCCGGGAGCACACGCCCGTGCGGCAGGTCGAGTGCCCGCCGGACGCCGACGACCGCGACGACGTGCGGTTCCGGACCCATCTGGCCGCGGGCGGCGTCGTCGAGTCCCGCAACCTCGTCGCCGCGGTGGGCGGTTACGCGGCGCCCCGTGTGCCCGGGCTCGCGTCCGCGATCGACCCGGCCGTGCGCCAGCTGCACTCGCGCGACTACCGCAACCCCGGGTCCCTGCCGGACGGAGCCGTCCTGGTCGTGGGCGCGGGCATCAGCGGCCAGCAGATCGCCGACGAGCTCGTGGACGCCGGGCGCGCGGTCTTCCTCTCGGTCGGCAGGCACCGGGCGTGGCCGCGCCGCTATCGGGGCCGGGGGCTGCATGAGTGGATGTTCGCCCTCGCCCTGTACGAGGACTTCGTCACGGTGGGCGCGGGCGGCACGTCCGTGCTGCCCGGCCTGCCGGTGACCGCCGTGCGGGACAAGAGCGGCGACCTCAACCTCGCCACCCTGGCGGCGAAGGGAGTCGTCCTCGTCGGCTCCGCGCGGGCGGTGGACGGGGGAAGCCTCCTCCTAGAGGACAATGTCGTCGCCGTCGCGGAGGAGTCCGCACGCTCCTTCCGGGAGGCGACGGACCTCATCGACACCCGCATCCGGCAGCGGGGTTTCGTGGCCCCTGAGGAGCACCCCGCACCGGTCGTCGACATGGACCGCATCGCCGGTTTCGGCGAGCGACTGGACCTGGCACGGCATCGCGTCACGAGCATCGTCTGGTGCACCGGTTTCGGGCCGGACTACCGCATCCTGCCCGCGCACGTGCTCGACGAGCACGGCGCGCCGCTCCAGCAGAAGGGTCTTCTCGGCGCGCTTCCCGGCCTGTACTACGCCGGGCTCCCGGACGGGAACTCGCTCGCCCCGGTCGCCATCTCGGCCAGCGTCGAGAACGGGCGGTTCATCGCCCGCCAGATCCACATCGACCACGTCCTGCGGTCCGGCACCTCCGCGTCCGTGATCACTCCCTGACGCACAATGCGGACATGACGACCAAGCGCTCCCTCGACATCCAGGTCAAGCGGATCTACGACTCCCCAGCACCGGACGACGGCTCCCGCGTCCTCATCGACCGGCTGTGGCCCCGCGGCGTGTCGAAGGAGCGGGCCGGTCTCGACGCCTGGGAAAAGGAACTCGCCCCGTCGGACGAGCTGCGACGCTGGTACAGCCATGACCCCGACCACTACGACGAGTTCGCCGCGCGCTACCGGCAGGAGCTCGCGGAACCGGCCCGCGCCGCGGAGCTCGACCGGCTCCGCGCGCTCGCCCGCGCGGGCCGGCTCACCCTCCTGACGGCCACCAAGGACCTCCCGCACGGGCACGTGCGGGTCCTGACGGACGTCCTGACCTCCAGCTGACCGAGGAGCCACCGTGTCCCGGACACCGCAGCAGATCTTCGAGAGCTACGTCCACGCCGGCGCGCTCACCCGGAACGCCGCCGCCCTGGCCGAGCAGTTCACCGAGGACGGCGTCTTCGAGCTGCCGCTGATGCCGCCCGGGGCCGCGCTCCCCCGGAGGATGGTGGGACGCGAGGACATCCGCGACGCGATGGCGGCGTACTACGAACGGCAGGCGAAGGACCAGCGTGCGCCGAATCTGGAGAAGTCCGGGTTCGTGCTGCACACCACCGCCGACCCCGACGTGTTCATCGCCGAGATCGACACGGTCTTCGACGGAGACGGAGACGGAGATGAGGAAGGAGGTGCGGCCGACGAGGGAGGCTCGGGCGGGCGGGACGTGACCGTCTCCCTCGTGCAGATCTTCCGGATCCGCGACGGGAAGATCGCGCGACTGCGTGACTACTTCGCACCCGAGCTGACGGGCTGAGGGTCCGCCGACCCGCGTCGGCGGACCCCTCGGCCCGGACCACCGCCAGCCCGGGCCGCCCGTGCTAAGAACCGTCCTCGTCCGCCCACAACTCGGTGCTGTGGGCCTCCACGAGCGCGCCGACACGGGCGAGGACGTCGGCCGCGGGGCGCGGGGCGAGGCGGCGGCCGTCCCGCAGACGCAGGGCGACATGGTCGTCGGCGGCCTCCTTGGCGCCGACGACGGCCTGGTACGGGACCAGGCGGGCCGCCCTGATCCGGGCCCCGAGGCTGCCCCGCTCCGGCCCGGCGACCTCGGCGCGCAGGCCGCGGGCGGCGCAGCGCCCGACGAGCGCGTCGGCGTTCGGCACCTCGCTCTCGGAGACCGGCAGGACGACCAGTTGGGTGGGCGCGAGCCAGGCAGGGAAGGCGCCGCCGTGCTGCTCGATGAGGTGGGCCACGGCCCGCTCGACGCTGCCGATGACGCTGCGGTGCACCATCACCGGGCGGTGTTTGGCGCCGTCCGCGCCGATGTAGTGCAGGTCGAACCGCTCGGGCTGGTGGAAGTCGACCTGGACGGTGGACAGGGTGGACTCGCGGCCCGCGCTGTCGGCGACCTGGACGTCGATCTTGGGCCCGTAGAACGCGGCCTCGCCCTCGACCGCCTCGTAGGGCAGCCCGGAGCGGTCGAGGACCTCGATCAGCAGGGCGGTGGACCGCCGCCACAGCTCGGGCGCGGCGACGTACTTCCCGCCGGGGCCCGGGAGGGAGAGCCGGTAGCGGGCGGGGGTGAGGCCGAGCGCCCGGTGGGCGGCGCGGATCATCTCCAGCGCCCCCTGCGCCTCCTTCTCGACCTGGTCGAGAGTGCAGAAGATGTGGGCGTCGTTGAGCTGGATGGCCCGAACCCGGGTCAGACCGCCGAGGACACCCGACAGCTCCGCGCGGTACATCCCACCCAACTCAGCCATGCGCAGCGGCAGTTCGCGGTAGCTGTGCGAGCGCGAGCGGTAGATCACCGCGTGGTGCGGGCACAGGCTCGGCCGCAGCACGACCTGCTCTCCGCCGATGTCCAGCGGTGGGTACATGTCGTCGCTGTAGTGCGACCAGTGCCCGGAGATCTCGTACAGCTCGCGTTTGCCGAGCACCGGCGAGTACACGTGCCGGTATCCCGCCCGGCGTTCGGCGGCACGGATGTACTCCTCAAGGGCGTGCCGTACGGCCGCGCCGTCGGGCAGCCAGTACGGCAGGCCCGCGCCGATCAGCGGGTCGGTGTCGAAGAGGTCGAGCTCGCGGCCGAGCCTGCGGTGGTCGTGGGCGGTGGTCATCGGGGGTCTCCTCACTGATGGCGGAGCGAGTGAGGAGCCGCACGACGAAGCCCCGGGGCACTCGCCCCGGGGCTTCGCTTCGGATCAGCTGTCAGCGCGCCGGGACTCTGTCCGGCGTCGTCGTCACTGCGGCGCGCTTCATGCCGGTCACCGTAACAGAGCCACCGGTGACGGTGCCCGGCGGTTTCGCCGCCGGACCGGGTGTCGGCACCGGGGGCGGGCGCTCTCAGGCGGCGTAGCGGTTGGCGCGCACCGACCAGTCGAGGTTCCCCCGCATCCAGGCCTTCATGCCGTCGGACAGCAGGGCGAGCGCCGACTGCTCGGCGTCGGTGACGCCGCTCCAGTGCTCGCACATGCGCCACAACTCGGCTTCGGCGTCGAGGAATTCCTCGATGTCGCGGTCGACGGCGCGGTAGACGTGGTCGATGGCGCCCTGCGTGTCCAGGCCGAGCTCCCGTCGTACGACCACGATCCCGTTGTTGGTGTCGCCGATGCCCAGCTCCTTCCGCAGGGACACGACGTCGTTGACCCACGCCACGACGTCGGTGGCCTTGCCGAACATCGTCCGCAGCTGGCGGGTCTCGTGCAGCAGCGACGGGACCTCCCGCCCCGTCGCGTACTCCAGGAGGTCCAGGCACGCGGTCACCGAACTCGACGCGCGGCGCAGTTCGGCGTACGCGCGGAGCCCGGGCGGGAGGCCTTCGCGCCGGTGCATGCGCTCGTGGCGGAACGCCGTCAGGAAGTGCGCGACGTGGGTGGCGAAGCGCATGCGCCACCAGCGGCTCAGCTGCGGGGCGATGTGCCGCCAGAGGCGGGCCAGTTCGCGGGCCAGCGGGGCCTCGTGGTGACGGATGTGTCCCCGCGGCTCCACCGGAAGGGCGTCGATGATCTCCTCGGTGAGGGTGTCGGGGTACTCCTCGCCCTGGACGTCGAGGCGGTCGTAGTAGTCGTCGATGACGAAGAGCCAGGAGATCCAGCCGGCCAGCGGGGCCGCCCGGTCGGGCCGGAGTCCCGGGTAGCAGGACGTGATGAGGTCGCCCACGGCGGCGTCGCCGAGCCGCTTGTGGGCGGATGCGTCCTCCAGGAGGCCGCACGCGTCCGCCCAGTGCCGGACCAGGTCGTCCAGGCGGTGGCCGTCCGGCTCGGTGCGGGACGGCAGTCGGTACAGGAGGTGGTCGGGGCCCGGGAAGATCCGCAGCGCGTCCAGGTCGTCGTACGGGAGCGTCATGGCCGCGCGCCGCCCCTTCTGGTCCGCGGGGACGGCGCGAGCAGCGTGAGGGGGGACGCCGTCATGTGCTGTACGGCGAGGAACCTCCGGTACAGCTCGGGGTCCTCGGGGACGCGGCGCAGCAGGCGTGCCAGGTAGCGGCGCGCGAGCAGGGCCGCGACGGGGGCGCGCTCGGGGCGCCAGCCCAGGTCGAGGCTGGTCGACAGGTACCAGGGCAGGAGCAGGGTCCGGGCGGAGCGGCGCTGGAAGTGCCCGCAGGCGGCCGGTCCGTGGGCGTCGAGCATGCGGGCCAGGAGGACGGCCTGCTGTGCGGCGACGGTCATGCCGTGTCCGTACAGGGGGTTGAGCACGCACAGGGCGTCGCCGAGCACCGCGAGGCCGCGGGGCCAGGGGCGGATCCGGTCGTAGCGGCGCCACTGACCGCCGAGCCCGCCGTAGCGGTAGATGGCGCCCAGGGGCTCGGCGTGGCTGACGACGTCCTTGATGTGGGGGTTCGCGAGGGAGGCCGCGTACGCGCTGAACCCCGCGGGGTCGGTGGGCGCCGACTGCCCGTCCGCGCCGAACAGGCACACCAGCCACCGCTCGTCCTCCAGCGCGACGACGGTGCCGCCGCGCCTCGCGGTCGGCGCGAGGGTGGCCTGCAGGGACGCCTGCCAGGGTGGCGGGGACGCGGTGTCGCGCCGGTAGACGCGGGAGGTGTACGAGAGGTTGCCGTCGACGCGGAGCAGGTCGGGCGCGGGGAGGCCGCCGGCCAGGAGGCCCGCGGGGAGGCGCGAGGTGCGGCCGGTGGCGACGACGACCAGGCGGGCGGGGTGCAGGGCGTCGTCGTCGGTCCGTACGCCGATGACGTGGTCCCGCGCCGCGTCGAGGACCACGCGCGCCACCCGGGTCCGGTCGAGCAGGCGAACCCGGGGGCGCGCGAGGACGCGTCGTCGCAGCGCGGCCTCCAGCAACGGGCGGCTGAAGGTCTGCAGGGCGAGGTCCGTGTGGACGCGCGGCGACCATCCGGCCGGGTACAGCATCGGGAACTGCCCGAAGTCGGACACCGGGGCGCCCGCGTCCCGCAGTTCGGCGCGCAGCCCCGGGAAGAGGTCCTCCAGGAGTTCCGCGCCCCGGGCCAGGAGCGCGTGCGGGTGACGGCTCTGCGGGGTGCCGCGGCGGTGCTCCGGTGCGGCGGTGAGGTCGTCCTGCTCCAGGACGACCACCTCGTCGAAACGGTCGGCGAGGACGCGGGCGGCGACGAGGCCGGCGTAGCCGCCGCCGACGACGAGGGCGCGCTCGTTCCCCTCAGACGTCATGGCCGGCACGCCGGTTGAGCTCCAGGCGGAGCCTGCGGGGGCGGTAGAAGGCGGCGAGGGGCACCGGGCGGATGTCCGCCCCCGGCGCGCAGCCGATGGACCAGTGGCTCGCGACCGCGGTGAGGGCGAGGACGCACTCGGCGACGCCGAAGGTGTCCCCGATGCACTTGCGCGGCCCGGTGCCGAATCCGGCGAACGCCCCGCGCGGCAGCCCCGAGGTGCGCTCCGGCAGCCACCGGTCGGGGTCGAAGTCGGCGGCCCGCCGGAAGATGCCGGTGTTCCGGTGCACCGGGACCGGGCTGATGACGACCGTGGTGCCCGCCCGCAGATGCCGCCCGGCCAGGGTGACGTCCGCCGTCGTGACCCGCGTGAACAGCCAGCCCGGGGGATACAGGCGGATCGTCTCCGTGATGACGCGGTGGGTGTGGGGCAGGCGCGGGAGGTCGTCCCAGCGGGCCGGTCGGCCGCCGAGCACGGCGTCGGCCTCCTCCTGGAGCCGGCGCTGGGCCGCCGGGTTCCGGGCCAGCAGATACATCGCCCAGGTGAGGGTGGACGCCACGGTCTCGCTGCCCGCCGCGAGCACGGTGACGACCTGGTCGTGGATCTCGGCGTCGGCCGCTCGTCCGTCGGCGCCGGTCGCGCCCGCCGCGCCGTCGCCCGTGCCCGCGCCGCCCGTACCCGTGCCACCCGTACCCGCGTCGGCGTCTCCCGTGCCCGGGTCGGCAGCGCTCCTCCGGGACGCGAGCAGCACCGACAGGACGTTCCGCGCGTCCTCCTCCCCTGACTCCCCTGACTCCCCCGCCGTGGAGTCCCGCAGCACGCGGTCCACGATGCCGTTGAGGTTCCGCAGGGCACGCTGGTGCCGGAGGTTCGCGGGCAGCGGCAGGCGCAGCAGGGCCGGGGGCATGAACATCTGCCGGAAGAATCCGCTGAACGCGATGTCGAAGGAGTGCTGGATGTCCGCGACGACCGCGTCGGTGACCCGGGTCGAGAAGAGCGTGCGCGTCACGGTCCGCAGGGCGAGTGCGTAGAGCACGGGATACGCGTCGATGATCTCGGCGTCGCCCCAGGAGTCGGTCAGCGCCCGCACTTCCTGTTCCATGGTCGTCGCGTAGGCCTCGAGGCGCGTGGGGTGGAACGCGGGCTGGAGCAGCCGTCGTTGCCGCCGGTGGTCCTTGTGCGCGCAGGTGGCCACACCGTTCCCGGCCATGGCCCGGGCCCGGTCGTAGTACTTCCCGCCCTTGTCGAAGGTGCGGTCGTCGGTCAGGGTCTGCCGCAGCAGCTCGGGGTGGCACGGGACGTACACCCGCGTCGGGCCGAGCCTGATCTCCACCAGATCGCCGTGGGCCGGCAGGGAGGTCAGGAACTCGATGGGCCGTCGCATCAGGGGCCAGACGTGCCCGAGGCCGGGCAGTGCGCCGGGAGCCGTACCGGTGGTGAAGGGCTGACTGGACATGTTTCCCTCCTGCCGACGGACAGGCATCCCACTCAACTCAGCCTGTGCCAGGGCAACAAGGCGCCCCGCGGGGCGCATCGATCACCGTCGGCGCGGGGCGGCCCGATCGGCGGGGCCGGAACACGCCGCGTACAGAACCGCTCCTTCCGCACTTCCGTACGCCGGACGGGCCCCGCACTCCAGCGGGCTCGGCGTACTTGGCGAAGGAGCTGGTCACAGGGCGTTGGGGCGGGGACTGGGGGCCCGGGGCCGGGGGCCGGGGGCCCGGGGCCGTCGAAAACGCGGTGGAGTCCCGGTGGGCCCGTGTCTAGGGTCGGGCCATGAGCACTCGCACCTTCCGCGTCACCGTCCGCGGCGTCTTCGACGGGCTGAGCGGCGACCAGCGGGCCGAACTCCTGGCCCGTGCCGCGGAGCACGACATCCTGCGCGCGGCCTTCACCCCCGAGGGGCACCTCAGCTACGACCTGGCCTCCCGGCCCGCCTTCACCTTCCGGTTCCTCGACTCCGGCGAGGCGGAGGAGGACATCCTCGACGCGACCGAGCACGCCGAGGAGACGGCGAAGGCATGGCTGGCCGAGCGCGGCTACGGCTACAAGAATCTGCGGTCCCAGGCCGAGGACCTCTCCCAGGCTCCCCTGGGCAAGAGGCAGCGCCGGGAGGCGGCCCGCACCCAGGGCTGAGCACACGCGACCCGCACGGCACGCCGGGGCCTGCTTCCTTCGGGCGTCCCCGGAACGTGCGGGTCGGTCAGCTCCCCCGGAACCTACGGCGTCGGCACGCCGGTGTCCCAGAGGAGTTCCGCCACCAGGAACCGGCACGTCCAGCGCCGCCTGCTGCGCACGCCCTCCGTGATCATCATGAAGCCGTCGACGGTGCGGTAGAGCTGCGTCCGCTTCCGGTTCCAGGGGTGCTCGGGCACGTAGTGGCGGGCCCGGTCCGCCAGCATGGCGAGCGCCTGCTCCCGGGTCCCGACGCACTCCCCGAGGAGGTCGGTGCCCCAGAAGCCGCCGCCGGTCGCGGTCTCGTGCCGCTCGACGATCAGATGCCACGTCGACTGGGGCGCCTGCGGGCTGCCCACCGGCGGCTGCGGAGTCCCTTGGGGCATGTTCACGGTCTCGCCTCTCCCCTCACCTCCGCGGCGGCGTCCGGGCACCGCCGTCCGCCGCCGCGCGCGCTGTCACCTGGCTGATCGCTCCGTAGAGCATCACCCGGGGAGATCACACGCCGACCGCCGTCCCGTCACGGGCCTGCCACAGGAACGGCCGCGACCCCACCGCCCGCCACGGCCGTTTACCGCTTCTTGCGTACGAACACGAACACGTCCGCGACCCCGTTGGTGTCGTCGGCCACGAAGTTCGCGCTGTCGAACCCGGAGAAGACGACGGTCCGCGCGGCGGCGTCCGTCCGCGCGTCGATTGCGTTGCCGGGCCGTCCGTCCTTGTCGGGCGAGACCAGGACGTTGGAGCCGGTGCGCAGGTCACGGACGTACTCGGCGTCCTCGACGGTGAGGATCGGCCAGGTGTCGAGCAGCAGCTTCGACCCGTCAGCGGACACCCCGTCCACGGAGAGCACGCCTTCGGGTCCTGGCAGCACCGCGTCGACCCGCTTGAGGGTGCCGGTGCGCAGGTCGCACACGAAGGGGTTGTGGCTGCTGTTCGGGTCGCGGCCGGGGACCAGGTTCGAGGCGCTGGAGTCGAAGGCGAGGGTGGATCCGTCGGCGCTGAACAGCGGGTTGACGGCCGCGCCGTCGGCGGGGCTGCCGTCGTGGGGGGTGTCGATCTGGGTCTCGCCACCGGTGCCACGGTCGTGGACGTAGATGTCGGACCAGTCGCCGCGCGGCGGGGTGCCGTGCGTGTACTGGTAGGCGACGCGCTGTCCGTCCGCGCTCAGGGTCGGGGTGCGCAGGCCCAGGAAGGTCTCGTCCTGCTCGGCGGGGAAGCTGACGAGTTCGGTGCGCTGCGCGCGCAGGTCGCGCACATAGACGGCCTGGGCGCCGGTGCGGGTCGAGTCGGTGCCGAGGACGGCGAACGCGACCGTGCGGCCGTCGGCGGAGACGGTCGGCGCGTGGGCGTCGATGTGCTGCATCGGGAGGTCCACGTCGGCGCGTTCGGTCCCGCCCTTCCACAGGTCCCGGACGAAGACGGCGGTGCCCTCGTCGTCGCGGATCGTGTAGGCGACGTACCGGCCGTTCGCGCTGAGCGTCGGCGAGGAGATCTCGCCGTGGGGGTCGACCACCCGCCGGAGCTCACCGCCGCGCAGGTCCCGTACGAACAGGTCGGACCGGTCGTTGGTGTCCCCGGCGACGAGGTTGGTGGCCTGCGACATGAACGCGACCACACGGCCGTCGGCGCTGACGACGGGGCGGCCGGAGGGGCCGTCGGCCTGACCGCCGTCGGTGGCGGCGCTGAGCAGTCGGGTGGTCCCGGCGGCCACGGCGGGCCCTCGGGGTGCCGGGGCGTCGGCGGGTGCGGCGGCGGCCGTGGGCAGGGCCCCGGCCGACAGTAAGACGGCGAGCGCGCCCGCGCCCGCCGTCCGTACGAATCCGCCACGTCTCTTGAGCGGGCCGGTTCCGGCCATGTGTTCCCCCCACGGAGCGCGGGCCCCGGCCCGGTGCCGGGGCCCCTCGGGGATGCAAGCGCACACCGGGCGGACGGTCAATCGGTCGGACCGCGTGCGACTCCGTACACGTACGGGAAGTTCCGGCGGCCGGGCAGTCGCCTTTTCGCTGCCGCCGTCGGCTCTATAGACATGAGCGAAGCCGCACAAGACGCTCGGAACGGTACTGTCCGCGAGCTCGGGCGGACCCGGACGAGGGGTGGGCACCCAGTGATACGCCGTGCCCTTCCGCTCCGGCCCGAACTGAACGCCCTGTTCACCGAGACGTACAAGAAGTATCGGCCCGGAGTGCGCTCCGTGATCTACACGGTGGCCGGACCGGGAGCCGATGTCGACGCCGTCGCCCACGACACGTTCCTGCGCTACCTCCAGATCCTCCGCGAGGACGGACCCGTCGCCGCGCCCTGGCCGCTGCTCCGCAGGATCGCTTCCGGCAAGGCCATCGACGCCGTCCGCGCCGCCCGGCGCAGCCCCTGGTCCCCCGCGGGCGAGCTCCCCGAGGACAACGGGGAGTGGACTTCGGTGAGCAGGACCCTGGGCCCGGACCGGGCCCTGGAGATCGCCGAAGTGCTCCGGGACATCAACTCCCTCACCGAAGAGCTGCGCTGGGCCCTGCTCCTGCGCGAATACCTGGGTCTGTCCCGTACCGAGACCGCAGAGGCCCTCGGGATCGCCCCCGCTTCCGTCTCCGCCTCCGTGCGGCGCGCGAAGAAGAAGCTCCGCCAGCGCGCCGCCGAGACCGAACTGCCAGGACCGCCCCACCGGGTGGAGGGAGGCTCCCAGTGAATCCACACGACCGCGACCGTCGAGCCGACCGGATCGACGAGCTGCACACCGCCCTGGTCCAGCACTACGAGGACCACCCCGGCGACCTGGCACGCGAGCTGCGGGCGCTGCACGCGGCACAGCCGGGCGCGGCGGACCCGCCGGAACCGGACACCGCGCCCGACGCCGTGGTCCTGCTCCACCCCACGGGCCACGCCACGGGCCACCCCACCGGCCACGCCCCGGCTCCGTCCCACACGCGGATCCGGCCCCCACGCCGCGCCTGGCTGGCGAGCCTCGGGATAGCGGCCGCACTGGCCTGTGTCACCGTCGGCTGGCAGGCCCGCGACCTCCGGGCCGCGGCCCCGGAACCGGCCGGGTCCGCCGCACCGCACGGGGTCCTGTCGCAGTCGAACCCTCTCAACGCCCGATGGATCGCCCAACTGGCCTCCGTGGCGCACCAGGAGGGCGAGAAGAGCGCCCGCCGGACGCTCGCGGAGATACGGAGGTCCGTCCCGTACGCCCAACTGCTCGACAGCGGCGACTTCGCCTCGCTGCGCCCCGGCTACTGGGTCGTCTACGAACCCGGCCCCTACCCGGACGGCACCCGGGCGCTGAGGTTCTGCGAGTCCGTCGGCCGCACCGCGCCCGACGACTGCGTCGGCCGCTATCTGTCCCACGACCGGCGCGACCGGAGCCTGGTGTGCCTGCCGCGGTGGCCCGCCGAGCCGGTCGGCGGCTGCACCAGGGAATCCGCGTCCGGGCGATAGCCGCCCCCGCCGCTCCTCCCACGGCGCCCCGCGTGCCCGGGAGGAGCTCGGCCGGGGGACAATCGACCCATAGCCCCACCGCACACCCGAGCCCCCAGGGCACGCAGAGCCCCAGAGCACCAGAGCACCAGGAGCCACCACCTTGTCCGACTCGTCAGCCTCATCAGGGTTGTCAGGTTCGCCCGGCTTGTCCGAGCGCACCGCGCACGCCGACCAGCCCGAGCTGAGGGCCGACTGCGGCAGCTGCTTCGGGCTGTGCTGTGTGGCGCTGCCGTTCTCGCGTTCGTCGGACTTCCCGGTGGACAAGGCGGCGGGTACGCCGTGCGGCAACCTCCAGGACGACTTCCGCTGCGGGATCCACGAGCGGCTGCGCGACAAGGGCTACCAGGGCTGTACGGTCTTCGACTGCTTCGGCGCCGGCCAGAAGGTCTCGCAGGTGACGTTCAAGGGCGTCGGCTGGCGCGAGGCGCCGGACACGGCCCGCACGATGTACGAGGTCTTCCCCGTCGTGCGGCACCTCCAGGAGCTCCTGAAGTACACCGCGCAGGCCCTGGACCTGGCCGCGGCCCGCCCCGTGCACCGGGACCTGCGCCGGGCGTACTCCCGGATCGACGCGCTCACCCGGGACACTCCCGAGACGCTGCTCGGCGTGAACGTGGACGCGCTCCGCGGTGAGGTGAACCCGCTGCTGCTGCGGGCGAGCGAGCTGGCCAGGTCGGCCGTGCCGGGGCGCAAGAAGGACCACCGGGGCGCCAACCTCATGGGCAAGCGCTTGCGCGGCGCGAACCTGCGGGGCGCCAGCCTGCGCGGCGCCCTGCTCGTCGCCGCCGACCTGACGGACGCAGACCTGCGGGGCGCCGACCTCATCGGCGCGGACATGCGGGACACGAACCTGTGCGGGGCCGACCTGACGGGCGCCCTGTTCCTGACCCAGCCGCAGCTGAACGCCGCGCGCGGCGACGCGCGGACGAAGGTGTCGAGCCCGCTGGAGCGGCCTGGGCACTGGACCCCGGCAGGCTGACCTCGCCCCCCCGGGGCCGCCCCCGACGCTCAGCCCGCGGGCGACGCGGACGGCACCGGCTTGTCGAGCATGGCGCACATCGAGGCGACCTGGAGCTCCTGGGACACCTCGTTGATCTCCGGGAAGGCGTCCGGGTGCTCGGCGAAGGCCTCCGTCGAGACGAGGACGGTCGCCGTGCGCCTGCCCGTGGGGTCGGTGAAGTTGGTGCTGAGGTAGCCGGGGATGCCGCCCTCGTGGGACCACACCGTGCCGCAGGGGCTCGGGAACCTCTGGATGCCGAGACCGCCGCCGGGCCCCTCCGGCCGGTCCGGGAAGACCGGCACGGTGGTGCGCATCTGGGCCAGCTGGGCGGCGGGCAGCAGCTCGCCCGACATCAGCGCGCGGTAGAACCGGCCCCAGTCGCGGGCGGTCGACACCATCGCACCGGCCGCGCCGCCCCACGACGGTGAGTTGTCGGAGACGTCCACGTGGCCCTCGCGCGCCGCCCCGGCGTACTCCCGGTACGCGGGCGGCACGCCCGGCGGCATGTGCGCGGCGTCGGGTTCGTAGCCGCGGGCGTGCCGGCCCCGCCAGGCGGAGTCCGTGGCGTAGTAGGTGTGCCTGAGGCCGAGCGGCCGGGCGATCCGCTCCCGGACCAGGTCGGCGAGGCTCTTGCCCGTGACTCGTTCGAGCAGGGCGCCGACCGCGACGTAGTTGGTGTTGCTGTACGCCCATCTGGCGCCCGGGGGGAAGGGCCGGTCGCGCTTCACGCCGACGGCGAGCAGTTGCTCCGACGTCCAGGGCCGCCGGTCCTTGCCGAGGATCGACGGCAGGAGCTCGGGGGCTTCTGTGTAGTCGCCGATGCCGCTGGTGTGGTTGAGGAGCATGCGCAGGGTGATCTCGTCGCCGTGGGGCACCCGGCCGGGCAGCCACTTCTCCACGGGGTCGGTCAGGGCGAGCCTGCCCTCGGCGACCAGTTGCAGGACGAGGGTGGCCATCACGGTCTTGGTGTTGGACCCCATCCGGAACTCGTCCCCGCCCCGCAGCCGGTGGTCGGCCCGGGCCCAGGGCGCCTGCTCGACGACCTCGACCGGCCGGCCGCGCCCGTCGTCCACCCGCACGATCACGCCGGGCGCCCCGGCGGCCACCAACCTCTCAGCCATTTCCTCCAGTTGGGCGCGCTGCTGCGGCAGGGCTCCGTCCGTGCGCATGAGCGCCTGGCCCGGCAGGGCTCCGTCCGTGCGTACGAGCGCCTGGCCCGGCTGGGCGAGCGCGACGACGAGGCCGGTCGCGGCCAGGAACGACGACGCCGCGAGCAGCCGGGCGCGGCGACGGCGGTGGGCGGGTCGGGTGCGGGACGGTTCGTGCCCGCTGACGGAGTGGGCTCTCATCGGCATGCCGATCACTTTCACGCACCCACGGCCCCGGGTCACTGGGGCACACCCGACCCTTGAAGCTGGGGCCTGCCCCCCCTTTCGGGTCAACCACCGGCAACGCTGGGCACGTTCCGCCCGGCCGGGAGCCCAGCGGGGCCGTGCGACCTTTGGTCCACTCCACTGACGCGCCGCAGGCGATGGCACCGCCCGTGGCGAAAACCGCTGGTGAAAACACGCCAGACCGGCGCTGACATGGGAAATCCCTTCTCCTGGGCATGATTGACGGATCGTCGGCGAGCCGGTACCACTGACGCACGCCCGGCCCCGCACGCCCCGTCACGCCGCTTCGGCCCGGAAGTCCCAGGAGGCTGCCTTGCGAGGATCCGTCACCGCATCCGTCCCGCCCACGCGCAGACGTGCCGCAAGGGCGGCGGGCGCGCTCGCGTCGGCCGCCCTGCTGGTGCCCCTGCTCGGCGCGGCGCCGTCGTCGTCCGCGTCCCGGCCCGCCCCGGACGCCGGGCACGGGAGCCTGCAGAGCGCCTTCGCGGCGGCGGCCGCCGAGTACGACGTACCGCAGAGCGTGCTGCTCGGCGTCTCCTACCTCCAGTCCCGCTGGGACGCGCACGGCGGCGCCCCGAGCGTCACCGGCGGCTACGGCCCGATGCACCTCACCGACGCCCGCACCGCGCTCGCCTCCGCGCCGCACCACGCCGACGGCGCCGAGGACCCGCGCGGTGACTCCTCGCGGGCCACGCTGCGGCCCAAGGCGAAGCCTCCGACGGAGGCCCAGCTTCCGGCGCGCTTCAAGACCCTGAAGCGGGCGGCGAAGCTCAGCGGGCTGTCCGCGGAGCGGCTGCGCGAGGACTCCGCGGCGAACGTCCGGGGCGGCGCGGCCCTGCTCGCCGCCGCGCAGAAGCAGCTCGGCAAGCCGCTCAGCGCCGACCCGGCCGACTGGTACGGCGCCATCGCGCGCTTCTCGGGAGCCGACGACCGGGCGAGCGCGGCCACGTACGCCAACGACGTGTTCGCCGTGATCCGCGACGGGCAGCGGCGCACGACCGACGCGGGCCAGCAGGTCGCTCTCGCCGCCCGGCCCGGACTCGCCCCGGAGGCGGCCCAGTTGCGCGGCATGGGGCTGCGCAAGGCGAAGGCGGCAGCGACGGACTGCCCGAAGACGCTCGCGTGCGAGTGGATCCCGGCGCCGTACGAGGAGTTCGGCGACGGCGACTACGGCAACCACGACAAGGCCGACCGCCCCAAGAGCCAGGGCATCAAGTACATCGTCGTGCACGACACCGAGGGCACCTGGGAGGGCGTCCTCAAGATGGTGCAGGACCCGACGTACGTGTCCTGGCACTACACCCTGCGCTCCTCCGACGGCCATGTCGCCCAGCACGTGCGGACCAAGGACGTCGCCTGGCACGCGGGCAACTGGTTCGTCAACGCCAAGTCCGTCGGCCTGGAGCACGAGGGCTTCCTGACCGCCCCCGACACCTGGTACACGGAGGCGATGTACCGCTCGTCGGCGCGCCTGGTGAAGTACCTCGCCAAGCGGTACGGCATCCCGCTGGACCGCCAGCACATCCTCGGCCACGACACGGTGCCGGGCACGACGGCCGCGACGATCCGCGGCATGCACACCGACCCCGGCCCGTACTGGGACTGGCAGCACTACTTCAAGCTGCTCGGCAAGCCGCTGCACCGCACGGCGGGCCCCCAGGGCGGCCTGGTCACGGTCGCGCCCGAGTTCAGCAAGAACCAGCCGGAGTTCACGGGCTGCGCGAAGCCGGGCGAGAAGTGCGTGCCGCACGGCTCCAGCGCGGTGCGCGTGTACACGGAGCCGCGCGAGGACGCGCCGCTCATCAAGGACATCGGGCTGCGCCCGGGCGGTGAGCCGTCGACGATCGACGTCAACGACATGGGCTCGCGCCTGTCCACGGGCCAGCAGTACGCGGTCGCCGACCGGCAGGGCGACTGGACGGCCGTCTGGTACCTCGGCCAGAAGGCCTGGTTCAAGAACCCGAAGAAGCAGCCGACGGCTGTCGACGCGCGCGGCTGGGTCCTGACGCCGAAGGACGGCGTGAGCGACGTCCCGGTGTACGGCCGCGCCTACCCGGAGAAGGAGGCCTACCCGACAGGGGTGCCGGTGCAGGCCGTGTCGCCGCTGCCGTACAAGCTCCTCGCGGGCCAGAAGTACGCGGTCGGCGACAAGCTGCCCGGCGAGTACTTCTACTCACCGACGTTCGACCTCGCCCCGCACCGCGTGGTGCGCGGCAAGGACATGTACTACGAGGTCCAGTTCGGCCACCGGGTGGCGTTCGTGCGCGCCGCCGACGTGAAGGTGGTGCCGTCCAGATCGTGACGCCGTCAGGCACGACGGCGTGACCGTGTGAACTCGTCGGGCCCGGACCTGCGTGGGGGCAGGCTCCGGGCCCGACGTCGTACGCGGACCGGCTAGGTCCTGTCCGAGGGGAAGGCGTAGCGGCGGCCCGCCACCGCCTTGAAGGAGTGCTCGCCGCCCGGCACCAGCGGGCAGCGCACGGTCAGTTCGCGGGTGCGCGACGCGTGCACGACGAGGCGGGTGGCGCGGCCGTCGGCCCAGGTGATGTCGACGCTGGCGCCGCCGCGTGCCCGCAGGCCGCGCGCCGAGCCGGACGGCCAGCTCGCGGGCAGGGCGGGCAGCACGTCGATGACGTCGTGCTGGCTCTGCAGGAGCATCTCGACGATCCCGGACGTGGCGCCGAAGTTGCCGTCGATCTGGAACGGCGGGTGGGTGTCCCAGAGGTTGGGCAGCGTGGAGGTCTTGAGCTGTTCGGCGAGCATCTTGTGGGCGTGGTCGCCGTCGCGCAGGCGCGCCCAGAAGTTGATCTTCCAGGCCTTGGACCAGCCGGTGCCGCCGTCGCCGCGCGCCTTGAGGGAGACCTCGGCGGCCTTCGCCCACTTGCTGCCGGGTCTGATCTGTCGACCAGGGTGCAGGGCGAAGAGGTGCGAGACGTGCCGGTGGTCGTCGCCGGGGTCGTCGAGGTCGTCCTTCCACTCCTGGAGCTGCCCCCAGGAGCCGACGCGCAGGCCTGGGTCAAGCCGGTCCAGACTCTGTTCGAGGCGGGTGCGGAAGGCGGGGTCGTCGCCGAGGACGCGGGCGGCCTCCAGGGTGTTGGTGAGCAGGTCGTGCACGATCTGCTGGGACATCGCGGCGCCCACGGTGAAGTCGCCGTGCTCCGGCGAGTAGCTGGGCGTGACGACGAGGGTGCCGTCGCGCGGGTCGGTGCGCAGCTGGTCGAGCCAGAACGCGGCGGCCTCCTTCATCACCGGGTAGGCGGTGTCCCGCAGATAGCGCGTGGACCCGCCGAAGCGGTAGTGCTCGTAGAGCTGCGCGGTCAGCCAGGCGGCGGCCTCGGGGAACCAGAACGCGGTCGCCCAGTCGTGGACGCCGGTGAAGCCGTAGGGGTTGGTCTCGTTGTGCACCACCCAGCCGGGCGCCCCGAACACCTCCCGCGCGGTACGCCGCCCGGGCTCGCGCAGGGCCTCGACGAAGCGGTCGTAGGGGGCGGTGGTCTCGGCCAGGTTGGCGGCCTCGGCGGGCCAGTAGTTCATCTGGAGGTTGATGTTGACGTGGTAGTCGGCCGACCACGGCGGGGCGGTGCTGTGGTTCCAGCCGCCCTGGAGGTTGGCGGGCAGCGAGCCGGGGCGCGAGGAGGCGATGAGGAGGTAGCGCCCGTACTGGAAGAACAGCGCTTCGAGGGCCCGGTCGGCGGCGGGTGCCTTGCCGTAGTCCTTCAGGAGCTGGTCGGTGGGGACGTCCGGTGGCGTGCTCTGGCCCAGGTCGAGGGCGACGCGGTCGAACAGGGCCCGGTGGTCGCGCACATGGCGGGCGCGCAGCTCCGCGTGGCCGCGGGCGAGTGCGGTGTCGACGGCGCGGGTGACGGTCCGGTGCGGGTCGTCGCCGCGGTAGCGCGGGTAGGTGTCGGCGTAGTCGGTGGCGGCCGCGAGCACGAACCACACCTGGTCGGCGCCGGTGACCGTGAGGCTGCCGTCGGCGCCCGCGGTGAGCGTCCCGCCCCGGTGGGCGACGCGGACCTGGGTCTCGAACTTCAGGCCGTTGTCAGCGAGTTGACCCCGTACGGTGATGCGGTCGCCGTCGGCTGTGGCGGTGACGTCGTCGCGCGGCGAGGTGGTGCGCAGGGTGCAGGTGAGGGCTCCGGGGCGGTCCGCGCCGAGCCGCCCGACGAGCACGGCGTCGGGGTGGGAGGCGAAGAACTCCCGGGTATGGCGGGTGCCTTGGTGGGTGTACGCGACGCTCGCGACGGCTTCGCGCAGGTCGAGGGCGCGGCGGTAGGAGGTGTCGGGGGCGTCCGGTGCGCCCGCGATGTCGATGCGCAGGTCGCCCAGGGTCTGGTGGGCGCCGTAGCCGCGCCGGGGCTGGCCGAGGGCGGCGGCGACGGCGTCCGGGGCGAGGCGGCCGCGGTCGTCGAGGTCCCCCCGGACGGCGGCGAGGGCGTCGGGGCGGGGTGCGCGCCAGTTGCCGTGGTCGTAGCCGCCGTCGGCGCCGGGGCCGCCGGTCCACAGCGTCTTCTCGTTCAGCTGCAGCCGCTCACTGGCGAGGGATCCGAAGACCATGGCGCACAGCGCCCCGCCGCCGACGGGCAGCGCCTCGCGTTCCCAGTCGGCAGCCGGGGCCCGGTACCAGAGCCTCAGGTCATCGGATGACTGGAGGGAATCGCCGGTGGCGGCGGCACCCTCGGATGCCGGTCCGCTGAGAGCCAGGACGGCTCCTGCCCCTACGGCCGACTGAAGTGTGGTGCGTCTGGTGATGCCTTGCCGGATGGAATCCAGGAACTGTGGCCTCATGGGCCGCCACGCTAAAAGTCCGATGACTCGCCTGACAAGGCGCATGACAAACCCACTCCTTGGACGGAGTGGGCGGACACTTGGACTTCGGGGGTGCGGGTGGGCCTCGGGGGGCTGTCAGCCCTGCTGGAACAGCTCCGCGGGCAGCGGCTTGAGGAGCGCGTACAGGTCGTCGGTGATCGGGCGGTCCCAGGCCGCGATGGTCACCAGGACGTTGTCGCTGCGGTCGAACTGCACGCAGGAGACGCGGCTTTCGGACAGCCGCAGACGGCGCACGATCAGGAGGTTGTCGCCCTGCATCACCGGCACGTCCTCGCTGGCGACGACGGTGACCTCCTCCTCGTTCTCCAGCGCGAGCAGCAGCTGGGCCACCTCGAAGGGCACCTCGCCGTCGGCGAGCTCGCGGGCCGGGGAGCCCTCCGGCAGATTGCCGATCACCATCGCGGGACCGCGGCCGCCGAACAGGTCGTAGCGCAGGAAGACACCCTGGCAGCTGCCGTCGGGGGCCGGCAGCAGGCCGGCGCCGAGATTGCCGGGCCAGTCACCCGGGTCCATGGCCAGGACGTCGAAGTCCGGGCCCGCGGGAGTGGCGGAGCTGCGGCGGCGGAGGAAGGACATGCCGCCATGGTACGTGTCCGGCGCGCCCGACCCGGCCCGGGGGCAGCGGCGGGAAAGCGCCGGTGGGGATGCGGTTCCCGGCCGGTCGCGGCTCAGCCGCGCCCCCTGCTGCGGTCGTGGTGGCGGGCCACCCGGGCGCGGTTGCCGCACGCGGGCTTGCACCACTCCTGGCGCGGGTGGTCCTTCAGGAAGTACCGCACACAGCGGGGCGCGTGGCAGGCGCGCAGCCGCTCCCGGTCGGGTCCGGCGAGGAAGGTGAGCGCGGCGCGGGCCAGGGCGGCGTTCAGGAGGTCGGTGCGCTCGACGGCCCCGGCCGGGACGACGGGCTCGTCGCGGACGACGGGAGCGGCGCCGCGCGGCCAGCTCAGGACGGGCACGGTGGGCACCCGGGCGGCGGCCTCGTTGAGCCTGGTCAGGGCCTGGCCGAGCGGCAGCAGCCGCCGGGCGTCGGCGGGGCTCGGCTCTCCCGGACGCACGGCGCGGGCGAACAGCGCGCGGACGGCGGCGCGCACCCCCCGCACTGCTTCCAGTGCGCTCTCGTCGGCCCGGAAGCGCCGGGCGGCGAGGGCGCCGGGCAGCGCGGCGGCGTGGGCGCGGACCCAGGCGGTGAGGCCGTCCGGCGTGTCGAGGTCGTCGGCGACGCCGCCGTGTCCGTCGTGGCGGATGGTGGCGGTGAGGTCGAGGGTGAGGAGGGTGGCGGCGGGGGCGGGAGCGGGAGCGGGAGCGGGTGACGCCGGGGATGCCGACGGCTCGGCAGGTGCAGGCATGGGACTAATGGTAGGTTCCCCGACAACCATTAACAGGGGGTGGCTCACGGTGGCGGACGGGACCGTACTGGACTACTGGCGCGCGGGGCTGGACACCGTCCCCGATGCGGTCTGGCACCACCCCCGCGTCGAGTCCCTGCTCCTCGCCGACAACGCGCTCAGGCACCTGCCCGCCCGCGTCGCCGCGCTCACGGCCCTGCGCACCCTGGACCTCGGCCACAACCTGCTGACCGAGGTCCCGCCGGAGCTCGGCACCCTGCCCGCGCTGACCGACTTCCTCTACCTGCACGACAACCGGCTCACCGCCCTGCCCGACGAGCTGGGCGGCCTGAACCGGCTCGCCTACCTGAACGTGGGCGAGAACCGGCTCACGACACTGCCCGACGCGCTCGGCCGCATGGCGTCCCTCGTCGAGCTGCGCGCCCAGCGCAACCGGCTCACCACGCTCCCCGCGACGCTCGGCGGACTGCGCCGACTGCGCGAGCTGTGGCTGCGCGGCAATGAGCTGACCGCGCTCCCCGACGACGTACGCCACCTCGGCGAACTGCGCGAACTGGAGCTGCGCGAGAACGCGTTCGAGACCGTGCCGGACGCCGTGCGCGGGCTGCCGCGCCTGCGCCGCCTCGACCTGCGGGCCAACCGGCTGCGCGAAGTGCCGCACTGGCTGGCCGCGTTGCCGTCCCTGGAGAAGCTCGATCTGCGCTGGAACGACGTGCGAGGCAGCGAGGACACCGTGGCGGCCCTGCGCGCGCGGGGGTGCGTGGTGCTGCGGTAGAGCCGAAGGCCCTAGCCCACCATGCTGCCGCGGCGGCGCTCGATCAGCGAGGCGCGGATCTCGCCCGCCCTGACCGCCGTGTTGGACAGGAGCGTGGAGGTCAGGCCGTGGGTGTGCTCGGTGCCGCCCTGGAGGTAGATGTCGGCGGCGACGTTGGCGTGCGTGGCGACGCGGTGGTCACGGCCGACGACGAGGGCGTCCTCGTCGTCACGGCGGCACAGCTTGCCCAGCTCGCCCATGCGCTCGTCGATGCCGCGCGGCTGGTAGCCCGTAGCGCACACCAGGAGGTCGGCGTCCAGGACGTCGTGTTCGGCGGTGGGCAGGAACTCGATGCCCACGCGCAGGCCGTCGTCATGGGTCTCGATGTCACGGATGCGGGAGATGTTGAGCATCCGCATGCGCTGGCGGCCCTGCACCTTCTCCTGGTACATGGTGCGCGAGAGCGACTCGATGAGGTCCATGTCGACCACCGAGTAGTTCGTGCCGCGGTGGTAGTCGAAGAGGGACTGCTTCACCTCCGGCGGCGCGTTGTAGAAGATGTCCACCGCCTCCGGGTCGAAGATCCGGTTGGCGAACGGGCTGTCGTCGGCGGGCGTGTAGCCGTACTTCGCGAACACCGAGCAGATCTCGGCGTCGGGGAAGTGCCGGTGCAGGTAGTCCACGCTCTCGGCGGCGCTCTGGCCCGCGCCGAGGACGACGGCGCGGCGCACCTGGGTGCCCGACTCCAGGAGCGCGCCGACCCGCGGGATCAACTCGCTGTTGTGGAAGACCCGTTCGGAGCGGGTCGCGCTCGGCGGCAGGTGTGGCTCCATGCCGGTGGCGACGCAGAGGCTGCGGGCCCGGCGCACGATCTTCTGCCCCGGGTCGCCGGGGTCGCGGCTGACCACGTCGAAGGCGACGACCTCGCCGTTCTCGGTCACCGGCTTCACCGCGACGACCTCGCAGGAGTACTCCACGAGCCCCGCGACGCGGCCCGCGGCCCACTCCAGGTAGTCGTGGAACTCGATGCGCAGCGGGAAGAGCGTCTTCTGGTTGAGGAAGTCCACGAGCCGGTCGCGCTCCTGCAGGTAGCACAGGAAGCTGTAGCTGCTCTTCGGGTCGCGCATCGTGACGAGGTCCTTGAGGAAGGACACCTGCATCGTCGCGTCGTCGATGAGCATGCCCCGGTGCCAACCGAACCGCGGCTGCTTCTCCAGGAACCCGGCGCGTATCCGGTCGCCCTCGGCGGCCTGCGCGTTGTGCTCCTCGACCGCGATCGCGAGGGCGAGGTTGGACGGCCCGAAGCCGATCCCCAGGACGTCGTACGTCACTTCCGGTCCCCCGTGTGCCGACCCCGTGCCGCCGCCTGCCGGCTCCGTGCCGCCGTACGTCGAATCCTGTTCGCTGTGCAAGGTGTTCACCCGCGTCATCGCCTCCCTAAGCAGGCACATGTTAGATAAGGTTAGCCTTACCTTGCAATGTCTGAGGAGGATTCACATGCGGGTCGTCATGTTCGGCTATCAGACGTGGGGCCACCGCACGCTGCAGGCCCTGCTCGACTCCGAGCACGACGTACCCCTCGTCGTCACGCACCCCAGAAGCGACCACGCGTACGAGAAGATCTGGGACGACTCGGTCGCCGATCTCGCCGCGAAGCACGACGTGCCCGTACTCCTCCGCAACCGCCCAGGAGACCCCGAACTCCTCGAAACTCTCAAGTCGGTCGAACCGGACCTCATCGTCGCCAACAACTGGCGCACCTGGCTGCCCCCGGAGATCTTCGACCTTCCCCGGCATGGCACGCTGAACGTACACGACTCGCTCCTGCCGACCTACGCCGGCTTCTCGCCGCTGATCTGGGCCCTCATCAACGGCGAGCCCGAGGTCGGCGTCACCGCCCACCGCATGGACGCCGACCTGGACATGGGCGACGTCCTGCTCCAGCGCGCGGTGGCCGTCGGCCCGCGGGACACGGCCGCGGACCTGTTCCGTGCGACCGTCGCCCTGATCGCGCCGATCGTGCGCGAGTCGCTCGACCTGATCGCCTCGGGCGCGGCGGTGTGGACGCCACAGGACCGGTCGCGGGCCAGCTTCTTCCACAAACGCGCCCTGGAGGACAGCCGCATCGACTGGACCTGGCCGGCCGAGGACCTGGACCGCCTCGTGCGCGCCCAGTGCGACCCGTACCCGAACGCCTTCACGCACCACCGCGGCAAGCCGCTGCGGATCGTGGAGGCGACGGTGTCCGAAGGCCGGTACGGCGGCACGCCCGGGCGGATCTTCATCCGCGAGGGCGACGCCGTCGTCATCGTCGCCGGCGCCGACGCGCGCACGGGCCGCCGCCACGGCCTCGCGATCAGGCGGGTGCGGACGGAGGACGGGACGGAGTACGCGGCGACGGACTACTTCCGCACGATGGGCGGGTACCTGACGGCCCGTCCGACCTGACGCGACCCGTCCCGCCGGGCTCCCCCGCCCCTCCGCTTGCCCCCTCCCCCAGGGCGACCTCCTGATTAGGCAACCCTTACCTTAGTATGGCGTCGGATCTCCGGACCCACCGACACCGACCCTCAGGAGTGACCACAGATGAGCAACCCCTTCGACGACGCCGACGGCCGGTTCTCCGTGCTCGTCAACGACGAGGGCCAGCACAGCCTGTGGCCCGAGTTCGCCGAGGTGCCGGCCGGCTGGACCGTGACCCACGGCCCGGCCGACCGGCAGTCCTGCCTGGACCACGTCGAGGCCAACTGGACCGACCTGCGCCCCAGGAGCCTGCGGGAGGCCACGACCGGCTGACGCACGGCGGCCCGCGCCGTCAGGACGCGGGCCGCCACCAGGAGCCCCAGGCACCACAGGAGCCCCGGGCGCCCCGCCCGGCAGCACCTCGCGCACCTCACGAGTCCCCCGCACCCCGCGCATGCGCCAGCGGCCCGTCGTCGACCCGCACCAGGCGGTACCCCCGCCCGCCCACGGGCCCCCCGCGCCGCTCCGCCCTGCGGGCCCGCGCCCGGGCGCGACGGGCGGCGGCGAGGAGCGCCGCGACCTCCGGGCTGCGTCGGCGCAGCCGCAGGAAGGACCGCTCCGACCAGCCACCGAGCACGGCGGCCGAGGGCTGGGCCACCCCGTCGCGCACGGCCCGCAGGACGACCCGCAGGGCCGCGGCGCCCGGTCCGGCCGAGGTTGCCACCGGGCGCCCCCGCTCGCGCTCGGCCGCCGCCATCAGGGCCGCCGCCGCCATCGCCTCCGCGAACGAGGGGTCCTTGGCCTGCCAGTTGAGCAGCAGCCGCTCCGTCACCCCGGCCGCCGCGGCGCAGCCCGCCGGTCCGAGGCCGAGCGCCGCCGCACGCAGAGCGTCGGCCCTGCGCACCGCGGTCTCCTCGCGCAGACTCGGGTCCACCCGCAGGGCCTGCAATAAGGAACGATCGATATCTTCTTGCGCGTCGAGGCCCGCGACCACACCATCGGCCCAGGCCTCAAGGCGGTTGACCGCGGCTGTCCGCCGCTCCGCCCGTCCGTCTTCCACCAACTCACCACCAAAGCAACTTAGGCTAGCCTCACCTAACAATAGAACAATAGCCCGTCGGAATCCCGTACGGACGAAGACCGGACCCGACACTCCGCTGCCTCGAAGGGATCTGTTCGTGCTCTGCACCAGGATCACCAACGCCCGCGTCGTCACGATGGACCCGGACCGTCCCACCGCCCGCCAACTCGGCATCTGGCGGGGGCGGATCGTGGGGCTCGACTCCGATGTGGCGGACCTCCCGGCCCGCCGCGTCCTCGACCTCGGCGGCGCGACCGTGCTCCCCGGCTTCATCGACAGCCACGTCCACCTCGTCTGGGCGGGCCTGAAGGCCAAGGCGCCGAGCGTGGCGCCGAGCACCCGGGTCGACGACGTCCTCAAGGTGGTGGCCGACGCCGTCGCCGCGGCCCCCGGCGACGGCTGGGTCACCCTGGCCGGCTACGACCAGCGCGAGCTGGACCGGCCCCTGACCGCCAAGGAACTCGACGCGGTGAGCGCCGGGCGCAAGGTGTACCTGGGGCACATCTCGGGGCACGCGTGCCTGGTCAACACGGCGATCCTGGACCTGCTCCCGGCGCACGTCGCGGGCTCCGACGGGTTCCTCGCGGAGGAGGACATGGGCGCCGTGCTGCGGCTGCGCCCGCCGCACGCGCTCGGCGAGCTGGCCGACGCCATCGAGCACGCGGCCCGCCAGTGCCGCTCGGAGGGCGTGACGGCGGTCGCGGAGGCGGGCATCGGCAGCGAGCTGTTCGCGCACAGCCCCATCGAGGCCGCGGCCTACCAACTCGCCCACGAGTCGGGCCGGTTGCCGGTGCGGGTGCAGCTGATGGTGGCCGCGGACGCGCTGCGCCCGGTCGAGGCGGCGCGCGAGGACACCACGACCCGCGCCTTCGGGCTCGGCCTGCGCACGGGCTTCGGAGACGGCGGGCTCTCCCTCGGCGCCCTGAAGGTGTTCACCGACGGCGGCATGATGGCGCGCACGGCCGCGCTCACCGACCCCTATGTGGGCAGCGAGTTCAACGGCCAGCTCCAGATGGCCCCCGACCTGCTCAAGGACACCATCGTGGCGGGCCACCGCGCGGGCTGGCAGCTCGCCGTGCACGCGATCGGGGACCGCGCGGTCGACGTGGCCCTCGACGGCATCGAGGCGGCCCAGCGCTCCCGGCCACGCCCCGACGCCCGCCACCGCGTGGAGCACGCGGGCCTGGTGCGCCCGGACCAGCTGCGCCGGTTCGCCGAGCTCGGCGTCACGGCCGTCGTCCAGCCCAGCTTCCTGCGGTACTTCGGCGACGACTACGCCACGATCATGGGCGCGGAGCGGGCGCCGTGGATGTACCGGGGCCGGGGCTTCCTCGACCACGGGGTGCGCCTGGTGGGCAGTTCGGACCGGCCCGTGGCCGACGGGGCGCCGCTGCGGGCCATCCAGTTCATGGTCGAGCGGGCCTCCGCCTCGGGGCGGGCCATCGGCCCGGCCGAGGCCGTCGACGTGGACGCGGCGCTGCGCGCGTACACGATCGACGCCGCGTACGCCTGCCACTGGGAGGACAGCGCGGGCAGCATCACGCCCGGCAAGCGCGCCGACCTGGTCGTGCTCGGCGAGGACCCGAGGGAGGTGGAGCCGGGGCGGATCGGGGACATCGAGGTGCTCGGCACCTTCGTCGAGGGCGAGGACGACCTGACCGCGCCCGCCGCCGGGACGCCCTGACCCCCTGGCGAACCGCGGTGGCCCCGGCCCCCGCCGTACGGGAGTCCGGGGCCACCGGCCGTCACGGCGCACGCGCGCCGACGCGCGGCCTACGTCAGGTCGAACCGTCCCTCACGGGCGCCGTGCACGAACGCGCCCCACTCGGCGGGCGTGAAGATCAGGGACGGGCTCTCCGGCCGGCCGCCGTTGCGCATCGCGATGAACCCCTCGACGAAGGCGATCTCCACGTCGCCGCGACCCTCGCTGCTCGACCGCCATTCGGCGCTGCTGAGGTCGAGGTCCGGCTTGTCCCAACCCGCGAGCGGATGCTGCTGGGTGATGGTGCTGTCGGCCACGTCCGTGCTCCTCCCGATGCGTCGTCCGCCCGCCAGCCTAGCTTTCACCTCCGGCGCAGCACAGGCCGCGGCACAGGCCATGAAAACGGGCGGAATCACGCCCGCCGGGAGCGCGTGTCACGTCGTGGGCGGCTCCGAGCCGACCAACCACATGGCGAAGAACTGCGATCCCCCTCCATAGGCGTGCCCAAGTGCCCTGCGCGCACCGGGCACTTGGTGCGCACCGGCCTGTCCCCGCACCTGGAGCGCGGCCTCCGCGAAGCGGATCATCCCGGACGCCCCGATGGGGTTGGTGGACAGGACGCCGCCCGACATGTTCACCGGAAGGTCACCGTCCAGTTCCGTCACGCCGGACTCGGTGAGCTTCCAGCCCTCGCCCTCCGCCGCGAACCCCAGGTTCTCCAGCCACATCGGCTCGTACCAGGAGAACGGCACGTACATCTCGACCGCGTCGATCTCCCGGCGCGGGTCGGTGACGCCCGCCTGCCGGTAGACGTCGGCCGCGCAGTCCTTCCCGGCCCGGGGCGACACGAAGTCCTTGCCGGCGAACATGGTGGGCTCGCTGCGCATCGCGCCGCCGTGCATCCAGGCGGGCGGCCGCGGCGCCCGGGCCGCGCCCGCCCGGTCGGTGAGGACCATCGCGCAGGCGCCGTCGGAGGAGGGGCAGGTCTCGGAGTAGCGGACGGGGTCCCAGAGCATCGGCGCCGACTGCACCTTCTCCAGGGTGATGTCGTGCTCGTGCAGGTGGGCGTAGGGGTTCTTGAGGGCGTTGCGCCGGTCCTTGTACGCGACGAGCGAGCCGATCGTGTCAGGGGCGCCGGTGCGCCGCATGTACGCGCGGATGTGCGGCGCGAAGAAGCCGCCCGCGCCCGCGAGCAGCGGCTGCTGGAACGGCACGGGCAGCGAGAGGCCCCACATCGCGTTGGACTCCGACTGTTTCTCGAAGGCCAGGGTGAGGACGGTGCCGTGGACGCGGCCCGCGACGAGGTTCGCGGCGACGAGCGCGGTGGAGCCGCCGACGGAGCCCGCGGTGTGGACGCGCAGCATGGGCTTGCCGACGGCGCCGAGCGCGTCGGCGAGGTACAGCTCGGGCATCATCACGCCCTCGAAGAAGTCGGGCGCCTTGCCGATGACGACGGCGTCGATGTCGGCCCAGGTCAACTCCGCGTCGAGGAGGGCGCGTTGCGCGGCCTCGCGGACCAGGCCCGCGATCGATACGTCCCGGCGCGCGGCGACGTGCTTGGTCTGCCCGATCCCGACGACGGCCACGGGTTCCTTGGCCACCCTCGTGCTCGCTGCCACGCCGCTCATCGCGGGTCTCCTTCCAGGACGGCGACCAGGTTCTGTTGCAGACAGGGGCCCGAGGTGGCGTGGGCGAGGGCGCGCTCGGACGCGCCGCGGTGGATGCGGGCCGCGGCCTCGCCGAGCCGGATGAGACCGGCGGCCATGACCGGGTTGGCGGCGAGGGCGCCGCCCGACGGGTTGACCGTCACCCGCTCGTCCAGGCGCAGCGCCTTGCGCAGGACGACCTCCTGCGAGGTGAACGGCGCATGCAACTCGGCGGTGTCGACGGGCCGTTCGAAGGCGCCGGCCCGCTCGGCGGCGAGCCGCGTGGAGGCCGAGTCCGTGAGGTCGCGCACGCCGAGGCTGTGCGCCTCGATGCGGTGGTCGATGCCGCGGATCCACGCGGGCCGCTCGCACAGCTCCCGGGCCCGCTCCCCCGCGGCGAGCACGACGGCGGCGGCCCCGTCGCCGACCGGCGGGCAGTCGCCGGTGCGCAGGGGGCGCACGACGTAGTCGCCGTGCGGCACCGAACCCCGCAGCTGGGCATGGGGGTTGGTGCGCGCGGCGGTGCGGCTGCGGGCCGCGACCCCGGCCAGGGCGGGCTCGTCCGTGTCGCCCGCGTCGATCAGCGCCCGCGCCTGGAGGGCGGCGAGCGCGACGGAGTCCGGCCACAGCGGCGCCACGTAGTACGGGTCGAGCTGGCGGGTCAGGACGTCGCGCACCGACCCCGGCGACGACTTGCCGTAGGAGTAGACGAGCGCGGTGTCGCACTCGCCGGTCTGGAGCTTCACCCACGCCTCGTACAGCGCCCAGGCACCGTCCATCTCCACGTGCGACTCGGAGATCGGCGGCCAGGCGCCGACGCCGTCGAGGGCCATGGTGAAGGAGAAGGCGCGCCCGGCGAGGTAGTCGGACGAGCCGGAGCAGGTGAAGCCGATGTCGCCGGTCTTCAGGCCGGTGGCGGCGAGGACCTCGTGCAGGACGGGCATGAGCAGCTCGACCTCGGACAGCTCGTCGGTGCTGCGCCGGTGGTCGCTCTGCCCGAAGGCGACGATCGCGACGTCCCGTGCCCCGTGCGCGGCGGGCGCCATCTAGATCAGCTCCTTGTACGTGTCGTAGTCCGCGTCGGGCTCGCCGGTGGGCCGGTAGTGGTCGGGGTAGCGGCTGTCCTTCGAGGAGTCGTCCCACACCGGCTCGACGCGCAGGCCCATCCGGACCTGGTCGTAGGGGATGCCCGCGATCCTGGCGTGCAGGGCGAGGTCGGCGCCGTCGAGGGCGATGTGCGCGTAGACGTAGGGCACTTCGATGTCGAGGTTCTTCGCCTTGATGTTGACGATGCAGAAGGTGGTGACGGTCCCGCGCGGTCCGACCTCCACCTGCTCGGTGGTCGCGACGCCGCAGGTGGGGCAGGCCCCGCGCGGCGGCACGTACACCTTGCGGCAGGACGGGCAGCGCTCACCCACGACCTTGCGTCCGGACAGGGCGTGGATGTACTGGGACTGGGCGCGGCCGGGGCTGTAGGTGTAGTCGAGCCGGGCGTGCGCGACGATCCCGGTGACGGCCTCGCCCGCGAACTCACCCTCGTGCGGCGCGGCTTGAGGTTCCGTCACTTCACCTTCGTACGGCTCGAAGCAGGCGATGTCCGTGATGGCGCCGGTGCGTTCGGCGGCCCAGCGGACGCGGACGCGCAGGCCGGTGCGCACGGAGTCCGGGCCCGGGGCGTCGAGGGCGTGCAGCAGGGCCGTGTCGGCGCCGTCGAGGCGTACGAGGACCCAGGCGAAGGGGGTGTCGAGGGGCTGGCCGCAGCGGGGCTCGTGGTTCCACGCCCAGGTGGTGACGGTGCCGGTGGGGGCGACCTCGACGAGGTCGCGCAGCTCTTCGGCGGTCGCCGGGTCGTACTCGACGGGCGGCACAAGGACCTTGCCGTCGCCGGTGCGCACGCCGAGCACGGTGCGCTCGCGCAGGCCGGTGAGGAAGGCCGACTGGACAGGGCCGAGGGAGCGGGTGAAGGGGAACTCGACGACGAGGGGGGCGCTGAGGACTTCGGTCACGGGGGTGGCTCCTCGGGTCAGGCGCGGCGGTAGACGGGCGGGCGCTTCTCGGCGAAGGCGCGGGCGCCCTCCTTCGCGTCGGCGGTGTCGAACACCGGCCAGCCGCGCTCCAGTTCGGCCGCGAGTCCGTCGGCCTCCGTCATGTCGGCGGTCTCGTACACGGAGGCCTTCACGGCCTCGACGGCCAGCGGCCCGCAGGCGTTGATCCGCTCGGCGACGGCGAGGGCCTTCTCCAGGGCGGTGCCGTCGGGTACGACATGCCCGATCAGGCCGACGCCCGCCGCCTCCGCGGCCGTGTAGGGACGGCCGGTGAGCAGCATCTCCAGGGCGTGGGTGCGCGGGATCTGGCGCTGGAGGCGCACCGTGGAGCCGCCGATGGGGAAGAGGCCCCGCCTGACCTCGAAGAGCCCGAAGGTCGCGGACTCCCCCGCGACGCGGATGTCGGTGCCCTGGAGGATCTCGGTGCCGCCGGCCACACAGGCGCCCTCGACGGCGGCGAGCACGGGTTTGCGGGGCCGGTGCTGGCGCAGCATGGCCTTCCAGTGCAGGTCGGGGTCGGCCTTGAGCCGGTCCCGGTACTCCTCGCCCACCATCTGCCCGCCCGCGAGCGCCTTCAGGTCCATGCCCGCGCAGAACGCGCCGCCCGCGCCGGTGAGCACGACCGAGCGCACGCCGTCGTCCTCGTCGGCGGCCAGCCACCCGTCGTACAGGCCGACCAGCATCGGCAGCGAGAGCGCGTTCCTGGCCTCCGGCCGGTTGAGCGTGAGTATCAGCGTGGCGCCTTCGCGCCGCACCGAGAGATGTTCCGTACCACCCATAGCCGTCCTCCCGTCTTCAGACCTGGAACAGGTTGCAGGAGGGGAGGTGGCAGTTCAAGGGTTTTCTGACAGGTAGTCAGTTTTCTTCTACGCGGGCCCTTCCCACTTGTGCGCGCCTCTGCTCTCATGACCGCCACACGCGATGGCGCCGGGGTCAGGAGGAGCGGTGGAGTACAACCTTGCCGACCTGTTCGAGTCGGTCGTGGACGTGGTGCCGGACCGCGCGGCGCTGCTCTACATCGACCACCCCGGCACGGGCGCGGAGCGCGCCCTCAGCTACGCCGAGCTCGACGCGGCCGCCAACCGCATCGCGCACCATCTGATGGACCACGGCGTCAAACCGGGCGAGCACCTGGGCCTGCACCTCTACAACGGCGTCGAGTACCTCCAGACGGTCCTGGCCTGCCTGAAGGCACGGATCGTGCCGGTGAACGTCAACTACCGGTACGTGGAGGAGGAGTTGGCGTACCTCTACCGGGACGCGGATCTGGCCGCGCTGGTCTTCGACGGGGAGTTCGGCGAACGGGTGGCCGCCGCGCTGCCGCGCGCGGAGAAGCTGCGGCATCTGATCCGGGTCGGCGAGGCGCCGCCCGGCACGCCGGGCCCGGACGCGGTGCCTTTCACGGAGGCGGAGGCGTCCGGGTCGCCCGGGCGCGGGTTCCCCGAGCGCTCGGCGGACGACCTGTTCATCATCTACACCGGGGGCACCACGGGCATGCCCAAGGGCGTCATGTGGCGCCAGGAGGACCTGTTCTTCTCCGGGCTCGGCGGCGGCGCCCCCACCGGCGAGCCGGTGACGAGCCCGCAGGAGGTTGCCGAGCGGGTGGCGGCCGGGGGTGACGGCATCACCTTCTTCCCCACCCCGCCCCTCATGCACGGCACGTCCACGCTCACCGCGTTCATCTGCTTCCACTTCGGCCAACGCCTGGTCATCCACCGCAAGTTCAGCCCCGAGGATGTCCTGCGCACCATCGCGAAGGAGAAGGTCACCAGCGTGTCCCTGGTGGGCGACGCGATGCTGCGGCCCCTCATCGACGCCCTGAACGGACCACTGCGCGGCACCGACCTGTCCGCCCTCTTCAGCGTCTCCTCGTCCGGCGCGATCATGTCGGAGACGGTCCGCGCCCAGTTCGCCGCGCTCGCCCCGAACGTGATGCTCCTCAACAACTTCGGCTCGTCCGAGTCCGGCTTCAACGGCACCGCCACGGACGACTCGGGACCCGAGAAGGGCTTCCGGATCCAGGTCAACTCCCGTACGCAGGTGGTGGATCCGGCGACGTACACCCCGGTGGCCCCCGGCGAGCCGGGACGCATCGCCCAGCGCGGCCACGTGCCGCTCGGCTACTACAACGACGCCCGCAAGACCGCCGAGACCTTCTTCCAGCGCGGCGACGAACGCTGGGTGCTGCTCGGCGACATGGCGACGGTCGACGCGGACGGCATCGTGACCGTGCTCGGCCGCGGCTCCCAGTGCATCAACACCGGCGGCGAGAAGGTCTACCCGGAGGAGGTCGAGCAGGCCCTGAAGTCCCACCCCGACGTCTATGACGCGCTGGTCGCGGGAGTGCCGGACGAACGCTGGGGCAACCGGGTCGCCGCGGTCGTGCAACTCCGTGACGGCGCCGACCAGTTGGACCTCTCCGCGCTCCAGAGCCACTGCCGCACGCACCTCGCCGGGTACAAGATCCCGCGGGCGGTGGTCTTCACCGACCACATCCAGCGCTCGCCGAGCGGGAAGGCGGACTACCGCTGGGCGCGGACGGTGGCGGCCGGGGCGTAGCGGCCGCCGCGGCCGGTCACCCGCACACCCCGTACGCCCGGCCCCTCACCCGCACACCGACCGCGAAGCCCGCACCAGCGCCCCCGCGTGCAGCGCGTCCAGGCGCCGCTCGTGCACCACCACGGCGGTGCTCGCGGCGAGCAGGCCGCGGCAGTACGGTGCGGTGCGGGCGGGCTCCGACGCGGCGACGGCGTGGACCAGTTCGCCGTTGACGCGGTTGATCTCCTCGCGCACCTTCGCCAGGTCGGGCCGCTCGGTCGGGGCCGACGCGGGGTCGGCGTCCCAGCGCCGGTGCAGGGCGCGCTGCACGACCTTGTTGGCCTCGATCTGGTCCCGGAAGATGCGCACGGTCGCCTCGGGGTCCGCGCCGATCTGCTCCGCCTGGCGCGCCACGGCGTCCAGGACCTGCCGCTCACGCGCGGGGTCGTCGATGGGGCTGCCCGTGCCGTACTTGGCCGCGGCGACGAGGTCGGCGGTGGCGAGGCGCCGCGCGGAGAGGTCGGCGAGCGGGCGCAGTTGCGCGTACGGGCTCACGGAGACGGCCCGCGCGTCGGGCGCGGCAGGGGCGGCGACCGCCGTGCCGCCGCCCACGAGCAGCGCCGCGGCGACACCCCCGGCAGCGAGCAGACGTCCGACGGATGAGGCAACGCGCACGAGAAGTCCCCTTGCTGACGGCGGCCGTTGAGCGAGTGCGCGCCGAGGCGGCACCCGCGATGACGCGGCTATCGTAAAGCCGCCCCTCCGGTTCAGCGGGCTGGCCCGCCATGCAGCCCGCTGAAGGATCCCTTGTCATGCACCTTGTGAGGCGTACCCGCTCTTTGCTATTCCTTGGTTAGGAAAGGTTCCTAACCTTCAATGGCTTGGAGTCCCCCATGAGACCAGCCCGTCTGGCCGCCACTCTCGCCGCAGCACTCGTCGCCGCCCTCGCCTCCGCCGCCCCACCGGCCGCCGCGACCGCGTCGGACCCCTCCGCACCGCGCGCCGCCGCGCCGACCCCGGTCGCCGCGAACGGCCAGCTCACCGTGTGCGGCACCAAGCTCTGCAACAAGAACGGCAAGGCCATCCAGCTGCGCGGCATGAGCAGCCACGGCACCCAGTGGTACGCGCACTGTCTGACCAACGGCTCGCTCGACGCCCTGTCCGGCGACTGGGGTGCCGACGTCCTGCGTGTCTCCACGTACGTACAGGAAGGCGGGTACGAGACCGACCCCAAGAAGTACACCGATCTCGCGCACTCCCTCATCGAGCAGGCCTCCGCGCGCGGCATGTACGTGATCGTCGACTGGCACATGCTCAGCCCCGGCGACCCGCACGCCAACCTGTCCCGGGCCAAGACGTTCTTCACCGAGATCGCCAAGCGGCACCAGGGCAAGAGCAACGTCCTGTACGAGATCGCCAACGAGCCCAGCGGGGTGAGCTGGTCGCGCATCAAGTCCTACGCCGAGCAGATCATCCCCGTGATCAGGAACATCGACTCCAACGCCCCGGTGCTCGTCGGCACCCGCGCCTGGTCGTCGTTCGGAGTCTCGGAGGGCGCGAACGAATCCGAGGTGGTCAACAACCCGGTGAAGGCCGCCAACATCATGTACACCTTCCACTTCTACGCCGCCTCGCACCGCGACGAGTACCTGGACACCCTCTCCCGCGCCTCCGCCAAGCTCCCCGTCTTCGTCACGGAGTTCGGCACCCAGAACTACGCGGGCGAGGACGCCAACGACTTCGGCATGTCGCAGAAGTACCTGGACCTGATGGCCTCCAGGAAGATCAGCTGGGTCAACTGGAACTTCTCCGACGACAACCGCTCCGGCGCCGTCTTCAAGACCGGCACCTGCGACAAGGGCGGCCCCTGGACCGGCACCGCACCGCTGAAGCCGGCCGGGGTGTGGATACGCGAGCGGATGCGTACCGCCGACGACTTCTGAAGCCCGCGGGGACCGGCGCGGCACGTCCGCCGACCGGCGCCGGTCCCCGGCCACACCCGCACGATCCGCCGCCCCGGGAACCGGAACACCACCCCTGTCCCGGGAACCACCCGTCCGCCGCGACACCGCCCATGCCACCTCGGACGAAACCCTTGCCAGAAGCCATGAAACCTTGAATAACTGACCCCGACACAAGATCGGCCAAGGGCCGGTCGCCCGGCGTGGGACGGGGGTACTCCAGATGGCGCGCACACCGGCACTGCTGGACGCGGGGGAGCGGCTCGGCCGCGCGGAGCTGGAGGCACTGCAACTGGACCGGCTCCAGGACACGCTCCTTCACGCCTACGAGAACGTGCCCTTCTACCGGGCGGCCTTCGACGCGGCGGGGCTCGGCCCCGACGACTGCCACTCGCTCGCCGACCTCGCCCGGTTCCCGTTCACCACGAAGGCGGACCTGCGCGCGAACTACCCCTTCGGGATGCTCGCGGTCGAGCAGTCCGAGCTGCGCCGCCTGCACGCGTCGAGCGGCACCACCGGGCGCCCCACCGTCGTCGGCTACACCGAGCAGGACCTGAGCATGTGGGCGGACGTCGTGGCCCGCTCCATCCGGGCCGCGGGCGGGCGGCCGGGGCAGAAGGTGCACGTGGCGTACGGGTACGGCCTCTTCACGGGCGGGCTCGGCGCGCACTACGGCGCGGAGCGGCTCGGCTGCACGGTGATCCCCGCGTCCGGCGGCATGACCGCGCGCCAGGTGCAGCTCATCCTGGACTTCCGGCCCGAGATCATCATGGTGACGCCGTCGTACATGCTCACGCTCCTGGAGGAGTTCGAGCGCCAGGGCGTCGACCCGCGCAGCACCTCCCTTCAGGTCGGCATCTTCGGCGCGGAGCCTTGGACGGAGGAGATGCGCCGCGAGATCGAGGAGCGGTTCGCGATCGACGCCGTCGACATATACGGGCTCTCGGAGGTGATCGGTCCCGGCGTCGCCCAGGAGTGCGTGGAGACCAAGGACGGCCTGCACATCTGGGAGGACCACTTCTATCCGGAGGTCGTCGACCCGATCACCGGCGAGGTCCTTCCGGACGGCGAGCACGGCGAGCTGGTCTTCACCTCGCTCACCAAGGAGGCGCTGCCCGTCATCCGGTACCGCACCCGGGACCTGACACGGCTGCTCCCCGGCACGGCCCGGGTGTTCCGGCGCATGGAGAAGGTCACCGGGCGCAGCGACGACATGGTGATCCTGCGCGGTGTGAACCTCTTCCCGACGCAGATCGAGGAGATCGTCCTGCGCACCCCCGGGCTCGCCCCGCACTTCCAGCTGCGGCTGACGAAGGAGGGCCGCATGGACGCCCTCACGGTGTGCGTGGAGGCCCGCGCGGACACCCCGCCCGGGCGGCGTGTCACGGCGGCGCGGGAGATCTCGTCGGCGGTCAAGGACGGCATCGGCGTCTCGGTGTCCGTCGAGGTCGTGGACCCCGAGACGATCGAGCGCTCGGTGGGGAAGTTCAAGCGGATCGTGGATCTGCGGGGGAAGTGAGGGGGGCTCCCGCCGGGGGCGAGTGTCGGGCGCGGTACCGGTCGATCGTGTGCAGGGCGGCCCGGAACGCCTCGTCCTGCTGGTGCTCGGACAGGGCTCCGGGCAGGACGACGGGGCGGCCCTGGACCAGGTGCGCGCGGATCACGTACCAGCAGCGGCCGCCGCGGCCCGTACGTCGTTCCGCCTCGATGCGGGTGACCGTGTGCCACGGGATCAGGCGTCGGCTCACCGCCGTCCTGAGCCGCATCCCCTCGGGGGTGAGCGTGGTCGTCCCCGACGCACGGTTCAGCGCGTAGAAGGCGGTCGGCAGCCAGATCCCGGCGAGCACGGTCGTGGCCGTGCGGCCGCTGCTCGTCGAGTGCGCGTAGGCGCCGGGAAGCACGAACAGAGCGATGAGCCCCAGGGTGACGGTGACCACCGCGAGGCCGAGGTGCAGGGAGCGGCGGCGGGGCCGAGGGAGCGCTGTTCGAACTGTTTCCACCGGTTCATGGTAATTCGGTGGTACGGGTCCCTCGCGTCTCGGCGTTCCGGGCCACGGTAGCGCCGTCAGGCGGGTACGGCCCCGACGAGACCTCCGTCGACGATCAGGTCCTGGCCGTTGACGTAGGACGCGTCGGACGAGGCGAGGAACGCCACGGCCGCCGCGACCTCCTCGGGGCGGCCGAAGCGCCCGGCGACGATCCGACCGGTCACCGCCGCCGCTTCCGTCGCACTCAGCGAGGCCGCCGGGTACATGGGGGTGTCGATGTACCCGGGGCTGACGGAGTTGACGCGGATGCCGCGCGGGGCGAGCCCCGCGGCGAGGGTCCTGGCCAGGTTGTGCGCGGCGGCCTTGGTCGCCGAGTACAGGGTGAGGACGCTGTTGCCCCGGTGCAGGGTCCAGGACGCGTTGACGACGACCGAGCCGCCGTCCACGAGCAGCGGCAGCGCCTTCTGGACCGTGAAGAACACGCCCTTGAGATTGACGTCGACGGCGTGGTCGAAGTCCGCCTCGGTGATGTCCTCGAAGGGCAGGAAGGTGCCGGTGCCCGCGTTCGCGAAGAGGGTGTCGAGGCGGCCGTGCCGGTCCCGGACCGTGTCCATCAGCGCCTCCACCGCGCCGAGCTCGGCGACGTCGGCCACGGCGCCCGAGGCGTTCGGGCCGAGTTCCGCGACGGCCGCGTCCACGCGGGCGCGGGTGCGGCCGGTGACGACGACGTGGGCGCCTTCGGCGACGAGGCGGCGCGCGGTCGCGAGCCCCATGCCGCTGGTGCCCCCGGTGATGAGGGCGGTCTTTCCGGTGAAGCGGTTCATGCCGGGGCTCCTGTGCGTTATGGGGAGGTGGTTCATGCCGGGGCTCCCGTGCGTGCCGGGGAGGTCGTTCATGCCGGTGTCCCTGTCAGTGCTTGCGTGATCCAGTCCGCGACGTGGGGCAGCCAGTCGGGGCGCGCGTTGCCCAGGAGGTGGTCGCCGTGCGGGACGGACAGGTGGACGCCGTGCGGCGCGAGGCCGGCCAGCGGTTGCCCGTTCGTCACGCCGGGGATGACGTCCTGGCCGCCGTCCACGGTCAGGAGCGGGGCCGTGATGCGCGGCGCCAGGTCGGAGAGGTCCACCTGCCGGGCGAACGCGCGGGCGGCCTCGGCCGATCCGGCGCGCCGGGTCAGGATGTCCCGTACGGGGCCCGGAAGTTCGTCCCAGTCGAGGCGGAAGGGGCCGCTGACGGTCGCGGCGGCGGCCACGCGCGGCTCCCGTGCGGCGGTCTCGGCCGCGTAGTAGCCGCCCAGGCTGAGGCCGACGACGGCGACGCGCGGGGCGCCGAGGGCGTCGATGGCCCGGCCGACGACCCGGTGGTAGTCGGCGCGCACGGTCGTCGTGGCGGCGAGCGCGCCCTGCCCGGGTCCGTCCATCGCGAACACCGCGAGGCCGCGGGCCAGGAGCGCGGAGACGAGGTCGAGGAACTCCTCCTTGGCCGAGTCCAGGCCGGGGACGACGATCACGGTCCCCGCCGGGTCCGCGGGGCCGCGCAGCCAGCCGGTGAACTCCGCGCCGCGCACGCGCCGGGCATCGGGCTCGAGGAGGGCGAGCGCCCGGCCGAGCGCGTCGTCCGCCGCGGCCGCGGCCCGCTCGGCCCCGGCGAACGGAGCCAGCGTGGCGACGTGGAACCACCGCGCCGCCGTCAGCAGCCGCTCCCCCGCCGACAGCGGGGAGCCCTCGTCCGCCGCGCGCCGGAGGTGCTCGCGTCCGGCACGGTCGAAGGCCGGGCCCCAGTCGGCCACGGACTCCAGGGCGCCGGTGACGCGCTGGTACTCGTGCGGGTCGAGGCCCGCTCCGGTGGCGCGGCTCCACTGGGCGGCGGCGAAGTCGGCGGCAGCCTTCGCGGCGGCGAAGTCGGCGGGGGCCCTCGTGGCGGCGAAGTCGGCGGCAGCCCCGGTGGAAGCGAGATCACCGGCGGCGGCCTTGGCACCTGCGAAGTCGGCGTCGGGCGCGGCGGCGGAGCATGCGGCGGCGCTCATCGGGCGGCTCCCGTCGTGAGGACGGCCTTGCCTCGTACGCGGCGCTCCCGCAGGTCGACCAGGACGTCGGCGGTCTGGTCCCAGTCGGCGACCCGGCCGATCTCGGGGTGCAGCCGCCCCTGCTCCACGAGGCGCACCAGGGCGGCGAGGTCGGGGCCGTAGGGGGCGCCCGCGTAGTGGAAGTGCTGGATCGTGACGCCCGCCGGTCCGCCGAGGAGGTCGAAGAAGTCGAGGCTGACCGGGGTGCGGCTCGCCTGGCCGAACCAGATGAGCAGGCCTCCCGGGCGCACCTTGGACAGGGCGGTCGGCAGCTCCGGGCCGCCCGTGGACTCCAGGACGACGTCGAACGGCCCCTGGGCCGCCGCCACCTCGTGCACCACCTCGGCCGCGCCAAGGTCGGCGAGCCGCCGTCCGCGCTCCGGGGTGGCCGTCACCACGGTGAGGTCCGCCCCGGCCGCGGCGGCCAGCTCGGTGACGTAGTGGCCGACACCGCCCGAGGCGCCGGTCAGGAGCACCCGGCGGCCGGCCAGGGAGCCCGCCGCGCGCAGCAGGCGCAGCGCGGTGATGCCCGCCAGGGGCAGGGCCGCCGCCCGGGTGCTGTCGATCGCGTCCGGGAGCACGGCGAGGGAGTGGGTGGGGACGGCGGCGTACTCGGCCCAGCCGCCCTGTGGTGGATGCCCGGCCACGCGGGTGCCGACGCCGGGGCCCGAGCCGTCCGCGGCGGCCTGGACGACGAGCCCCGCGATGTCCTTGCCGGGCAGCGGTCCGGGGCCGGGGCGTTCCAGGAGGAATGTCTCGCCCCGGTTGGGCGCGAACGCCTCGACCTTGATCAGTGCCTCATGGGCCTGCGGTGCGGGCTGGGGGACGTCGGTGAACTCCACCGGACGCGCCGCCTCCCCCGTGGGAATCAGTCTTCGCATGCCGACGATGCAATCCCGCCGGCCGCCCGGTGATCCAACAACGGACCGGAAAGTCCGACAACCATCGGTTGTCACCTATGGTGATGGGCGTGGATCTGGACATGGCGCAGGTGCGTGCGTTCGTGCACGCCGCCCAGGAGCTGCACTTCGGACGGGCCGCGGCGAAGCTGGCGATCACGCAACAGGCCCTGTCCAAACGGATCGGACGGCTGGAGTCGCTGCTCGGCGCGCAGCTCTTCGCGCGCCTCGGCCACGGCGTGGCGCTCACCGAGGCGGGGCACGGCTTCCTCGAACCGGCGCGGCGGGCCCTCGGCGCCGCCGACGACGCGGTGGCCGCGATGGCGCGGCAGGACAGCCCGCTGCGCGTCGACGTCTGGGGCCATCTCTACGCGCCGATGCGGACGCTGGCCCACGTCGCCGGACGGACCGAGGAGCTGGAGCTCGGCCACGGGCGCGATCTGCCGACGGTGCTCGGCGCACTCCTGCACGGCGACATCGACGCGGCCTTCGGCCGGGTCCACCCGCCGCTGCCCGCCGAGCTGACACACCGCCTGGTCCGCCTCGAACCCGTCGACGCCGTCCTGAGCGCGGACCATCCGCTCGCCGCCGAGCCGGCACTGCGCCCCGGTCAGCTGCGCGACAGCGTGCTGTGGGCCCCCGGCGCCCTGGACCGGCTGGACTTCCTGCGCCGGTTCGCCGACCGCTTCGACGTCCGGGAGCGGGCCGTCGGCGTCAATCTGGGCCTCGCCCACTTCCTCGCCGAGGTGGCGGCTCACCCGCGCCGCTTCTCCCTGCTGCCCGCCGACGTGCCCCTGCCGGACGTCCCCGGCCTGCGCTCCGTCCCGCTGGTCGACCCCACGCCGCTGTACGCGTGGTCCCTGCTGTGGCGCACCGGGAACACCCACCCCGGCCTCGACGGACTCGCCGCCGCGTGTGCCGGGGAGGCGGGGCGGAGCCGGTGGCTGGAGTACGACCCCGCCAGGGACTGGCTGCCCGAACAGCCCGCCCACGGTCCCGACGCGGGCACGGCGTGACACGGGAGCCCCGTCAGCGGGCTCCGCCGCCCGACGGCCCTCACCACTCCTCGCCGCCGCCCGACGGCCCCCGGTCACTCCGAGCCGAGGCTGTCCCGCAGCTCCCTCTTGAGGATCTTCCCGCTGGCGTTGCGCGGCAGCGCGTCCACGAACACCACGCGCTTGGGCGCCTTGAAGTGCGCGAGGCGTTCGCGGGCGTGGGCGATCAGTTCGGCCTCACTGACCTCGCCGCCGCGTACGACGACGGCGGTGACGGCCTCGATCCAGCGCTCGTCGGGCAGGCCGACGACGGCGGTCTCGGCGACGGCCGGGTGGGTGTAGAGCGCGTCCTCGACCTGGCGCGAGGCGACCAGGACCCCGCCGGAGTTGATGACGTCCTTCACCCGGTCGACGACCGTGAAGTAGCCCTCCGGGTCCCGCACCGCGAGGTCGCCGGAGTGGAACCAGCCGTCCCGGAACGCCTCCGCGGTCTCCTCCGGCTTGTCCCAGTAGCCCTCGCACAACTGCGGCGAGCGGTAGACCACTTCGCCCCGGGTGCCGTCGGGCACCTCCTTGCCCGCCTCGTCGACGACCCGTGCCTCGACGAACAGGACGGGCCGCCCGCAGGAGTCCATGCGGCCCTCGTGCTCGTCCGGGCCGAGCACGGTGGCGAGCGGGCCGATCTCGCTCTGCCCGAAGCAGTTGTAGAAGGCGAGGCCGGGCAGGCGTGCGCGCAGCCGTTCCAGGACCGGCACCGGCATGATCGACGCGCCGTAGTAGGCCTTGCGCAGGGCGCTCAGGTCGCGCGTCGCGAACTCGGCGTGCTGCGAGAGGCCGATCCACACGGTGGGCGGCGCGAACAGGCTGTCGGCGCGGCCCGCCGCCACCAGGTCGAAGATCCGCACGGCGTCGGGCGCGTCGAGGATCGTGTTCTCGGCGCCGACCGCCAGGTAGGGCAGCAGGAACACGTGCATCTGGGCCGAGTGGTACAGCGGCAGGGAGTGCACCGGCCGGTCGGACTCCTTGAGGTCCAGGGCGTGCACGGCGCTCATGTACTCGTGGACGAGGGCCCGGTGGGTGAGCATGGCGCCCTTGGGGGCGGCCGTGGTGCCCGAGGTGTACAGGAGCTGCACGAGGTCCTCGGCGTCCGGTGCGGGGCCGTCGTAGGGCGCGGTGGTCGCGAGGCGGGCGAGGAGCGCGTCGTCGGCGTCCCTGAGCGGCAGGACGGCCACGCCGTCGGGGAGGCGCCCCGCGAGGTCGGGGTCCGCGAGGACGAGGGTGCTGCCGGACTGCCGGACGATGTACGCGAGGTCGTCGCCGGTGAGGTTCTGGTTGACCGGGACGTGGACGAGGCCCGCTCGGGCGCAGGCCAGGAAGCCGATGAGGTACGCGTCCGAGTTGTGGGCGTAGGCGCCGACGCGGTCGCCCCGGTCGAGGCCGGTGGCGCGCAGGACGGCGGCCGCGCGGGAGACGGCGTCGTCGAGTTCGGCGTACGTCCAGGCGCGGTCGCCGTAGCGCAGTGCGGTGCGGGCCGGTGTCCGGCGCGCGCTGCGCCTGAGGACGCCGTCGACCGTGCTGCCGCGCGCCGCCGCGGTGGCCGTGCCGTCGCCCGCTGTCGCCCTGCCGCTCTCACCCGTCATGGGCGTGATCCTGCGGGCGGTCCGGTCCGGTGGTCAAGGGTCCCGCGCCGCGCGTCGACTTCACGTCAGGCACCGTCGCCCCACGTCAGGCGCTCGGGACAAGATACATACCGCTTGGTACGCTCCAACGTCCACCGCTCTGAGACCAGTTGGGAGGCTTGATGCGCATCCGCACGAGACCCGCCGTGGCGCTGGGCGCCGCGCTCCTCACCGCCTCGGCCCTGCTCTCGCCCATGGCGTCCGCGCGCGACGACGACCGCTCCCCCGACGCCGGCCCGTCCGGCGGCGGCCTGTCCGCCACGATCCGCTACACCGAGTACGGCATCCCGCACATCCGCGCCGACGACTACGCCGACCTCGGCTTCGGCACCGGCTGGGCCCAGGCCGCGGACCAGGTGTGCACGCTCGCCGAGGGGTACGCCACCGTGCGCGGTGAGCGGTCCCGTTACTTCGGCGCCGACGGCGACCCCGGCGGCGAGCTGTCGTCGGCCACCACGAATCTCGCGAGCGACCAGTACTTCCGCGGCGTACGCCAAGAGGGCACCGTGGAGCGGCTGTTCAAGCAGTCCGCGCCGCTCGGCATGAGCCGGGAGAGCAAGGAGCTGGCGCGCGGGTTCGCCGCGGGCTACAACGCCTGGCTCAAGCAGAACCGGATCACGGACCCGGCGTGTGCGAAGGCCGACTGGGTGCGCCCGGCGACCACCCTCGACCAAGTGCGGCTCACCTACGCGGCGGCGGTGCTCGGCGGCGAGGGCCGCGGCGTCGACGGCATCATCGGGGCCACGCCGCCGGCCGCGGACACCACCCGCCGGGCCCCGGACCCCCGCCGGGCCGCCGCCGCGGCGCGTGACCTCGTCTCCCCCGACGGCAACGCCGACATGGGCTCCAACGCCGTCGCCTTCCACGGCAGCACCACGGCCAACGGCCGCGGCCTGCTCCTCGGCAACCCGCACTACCCCTGGCACGGCGCCCGGCGCTTCTGGCAGTCGCAGCAGACCATCCCCGGCGAGCTGAACGTGTCGGGCGGCTCCCTCATCGGCACCCCCGTGATCAACATCGGCTTCAACGGCCAGGTGGCGTGGAGCCACACCGTCGCGACGGGCGTCCCCTTCAACGTGCACGAGCTGACCCTGGACCCCGCCGACCCGACCGCGTACCTCGTGGACGGCAAGCGCGAGCGGATGACGCGGCGGACCGTGACCGTGCCGGTGAAGGACGGCCCCCCGGTGACCCGCACCCAGTACTGGACCCGCTTCGGCCCGGTCGTGACCTCCCTCGGCGGCCAGCTTCCGCTGCCGTGGACGAAGACGACGGCGTACGCCCTCAACGACCCCAACTCCCGCAACCTGCGCGTCGGCGAGGCCGACCTCCGCTTCGGGCAGGCCCGTTCGACCCATGGCATCCAGCGCGCGCTGCGCTCCACCCAGGGCCTGCCGTGGGTCAACACCGTCGCCGCCGACCGGCACGGCAACTCCCTGTACACGCAGTCGCAGGTCCTGCCCCGGCTCACCGACGACCTCGTCGGGCGCTGCTCCACCGCCCTCGGCAAGGCCACCTACCCGGCGGCGGGCGTCGCCGTCCTCGACGGGTCCCGCTCGCAGTGCGCCCTCGGCAAGGACAAGGACGCGATCCAGCCGGGCACCTTCGGCCCGTCGCGGATGCCGACCCTGGTGAACGCCCCGTACGCCGAGAACTCCAACGACAGCGCCTGGCTGAGCAACGCCGACCGGCCGCTGACCGGGTACGAGCGGGTCTTCGGCACCATCGGCACCCAGCGCTCGATGCGCACCCGCGGCGCCGTCGAGGACGTCGCGGCGATGGCCGGGCGCGGCGGCCTGACGGTCAGGGACCTCCAGCGCCAGCAGTTCTCGAACCGCGCGCCGACCGGCGACCTGGCCGCCGCCGACGTGGCGCGCGCCTGCGCCGCGCTGCCGCCCGGGGCCGCGCGGACCACCGACGGCAAGGCCGTCGACGTGGCCGAGGCCTGCCGGGTGATCAAGTCCTGGGACCGCACCATGGACACGTCGAGCAGAGGCGCGCTGCTCTTCGACCGGTTCTGGCGCGCCCTGACAGCGAAGGTGCCGGGCGCCCAGCTGTGGAAGGTGCCCTTCTCCGCCGCCGATCCGGTGCGCACCCCGAACACCCTCGACACCGGCGTGCCCGGCTTCGCGACAGCGCTCGCCGACACGGTGGCGGAGCTGACGGCGGCGAGGATCCCGCTCGACTCCCGGCTCGGGGACCACCAGTTCGTCGTACGGAACGGAAAGCGGCTGCCGATCCACGGCGGCACCGAGTCCCTCGGCGTCTGGAACAAGATCGAGCCGCGGTGGAACGCACCGGGTGGCGGCTACACGGAGGTGGCGCACGGATCCAGCCACATCCAGGCCGTCGGCTGGGACGACTCATCCTGCCCCAAGGCCCGTACGCTGCTGTCGTACTCGCAGTCGTCGAACCCCAACTCGCCGCACTACAGGGACCAGACGCGGCTCTACTCCGAGGAGCGCTGGGTGACGTCACGCTTCTGCGAGAAGGACATCCGCAGCGCGCCCGGCCTGAAAGTGGTGAAGGTCCGCGGGCGCTGACGCCCGCAGGGGCGGGTGCGCGGCGGTCTCAGACCGCCCGCTCCCGCCCTTCCCAGTACGGCTCCCGCAGCCGGCGCTTGTACAGCTTGCCGTTGGGGTCCCGGGGCATGGACGCGATGAAGTCGACGCTCTTCGGCCGCTTGTAGGCCGCGAGTTGACGCTCGCAGTGGCGCAGGATGTCGGCGGCGAGCGCCTCGTCCGCCGGGTGCCCCTCGGCGGGCTCGACGACGGCCTTGACCTCCTCGCCCCAGTCGTCGTGCGGGATGCCGAACGCGGCGGCGTCGGCGACGGCGGGGTGGGTGAGCAGCGCGGACTCGATCTCCGCCGGATAGATGTTGACGCCGCCCGAGATGATCATGTCGATCTTGCGGTCGCGCAGGAAGAGATAGCCGTCCTCGTCCAGGTAGCCGAGGTCGCCGACGGTGAAGAAGTCGCCGATGCGGTTCTTGCGCGTCTTCAACTCGTCCTTGTGGTACGAGAAGCCGCCGGTGCTCATCTTCATGTAGACGGTTCCCAGCTCGCCGGGCGGCAGCCTGTTCCCGTCGTCGTCGAAGACCGCCAACTCGCTGATGGGCCAGGCCTTTCCGACGGTCCCGGGCTTCTTCAGCCAGTCCGCCGCGGTGGCGAAGGCACCGCCTCCCTCGCTGGCCGCGTAGTACTCCTCCACGCACGCCCCCCACCACTCGATCATCGCCCGCTTCACATGGTCGGGGCAGGGCGCCGCCCCGTGGATGGCGTGCCGCATCGACGACACGTCGTACGCCGCGCGGACCCCCTCGGGCAGGGCGAGCAGGCGGTGGAACTGGGTGGGGACCATGTGGGTGTGCGTGCACGCGTGCTCGTCGATGAGGCGCAGCATCTCCTCGGGCGCCCACTTGTCCATGAGGACGAGGGGATGGCCGATGTGCAGGGCCGCGCCCGCGAACTGGAGCACGGCCGTGTGGTACAGCGGCGAGCACACCAGGTGGACGTTGTCGTCGAAGGGCTTGATGCCGAAGATGCCGAGGAAGCCGCCCAGATAGGACTCCTCGGGCGGCTTGCCCGGGAGCGGGCGGCGGATACCGCGGGGCCGTCCGGTGGTGCCGGACGTGTAGTTCATGACCCAGCCGAGGGTGCGGTCGTCCGGCACCGACTCCGGCTGCCCTTCGACGAGTTGGGCGTACGGGCGGAATCCCGGGATGTCGCCGACGGCGTAGCGGTGCGTGCCCGGGAGCTTCGCCTCGTCGGCCGCCGAGGTCGCGGCGTCGGCGAACCGCTCGTGCGCGATCAGGACCTTCGCGCCCGAGTCGGCGACGATCCAGGCGATCTCCGGGCCCACCAGATGGTGGTTGACGGGGACGAGATAGAACCCGGCCTGGCTCGCGGCGAGGTACGCGGTCAGGAACTCGACGCCGTTGGGCAGCACGAGGGCGAACGCGTCGCCGCGCTCCAGGCCCGCCGCGCGCAGGCCGTGCACGAGCCGGTTGACGTCGGCGTGCAGCCGGCCCGCCGTCCACTCCTCGCCGCCGGGGCCGACGAGGACGGTACGGCCGGGGTCGGCGCCGGCCTGGGCCCAGAATCCGTTGGGCGGGGTGCTCATCGGTCCCTCCTCGGGGATGTGGGGCGGGTGGGTGTGGCTTGGCGGCAGGTGTGGGGTGCCGGGGGGGCGCCCGATCGGCGCGGCAACCGCTCGGGATCCCGCTCGGGATCCCGCGCCGCGGCCCTCTCAGGCCCGACCCGCGATGCGGTTCAACCGGTCGATGGCCCGCTCGAAGCCGCGGGTCAGGTCGTCGAACACGGCCTGGACGCTGCGCTCGCTGTTCATCCGGCCGACGATCTGCCCGACGGGCGTGCCGAGCAGCGGCTCCACCTCGTACTTCTGGATGCGCGACACGGCCTCGGCGACGAGCAGTCCCTGCAGCGGCATCGGCAGCGCGCCCGGTCCCGCCGGGTCGTCCCACGCGTCGGTCCACTCGGTGCGCAACTGGCGTGCGGGCTTGCCCGTGAGGGCCCGGGAGCGGACGGTGTCCCCGGACCCGGCGGCGAGCAGCTTGCGGGTGAGCGCGGCGGAGTGCAGGTCGGCCTCCGTCGTCGTGAGCCACACCGAGCCGAGCCAGACGCCCTGCGCGCCGAGGGCGAGGGCCGCAGCGACCTGTTCGCCGCTGCCGATGCCGCCCGCCGCGAGGACCGGCAGCGGCGCGACGGCGTCGACGGCTTCGGGCGTGAGCACCATGGAGGCGATCTCGCCGGTGTGGCCGCCCGCCTCGTAGCCCTGCGCCACGACGATGTCGATGCCGGCGTCCGCGTGCTTGCGGGCGTGCCGGGCGCTGCCCGCGAGGGCGGCGACGAGCACGCCCTGGTCGTGGGCGCGGGTGACGACGTCGGCGGGCGGTGAGCCGAGGGCGTTGGCGAGCAGCTTGATGGGGTAGTCGAAGGCGACGTCGAGCTGGCCGCGCGCCACCTGCTCCATCCAGCCGGTGATGCGCCAGCCGGACGCCTCGCCCTCGGCGAGCGCGGGCACGCCGTGCTTGGCGAGGGTCTCCTCGACGAACTGCCGGTGCCCCGCGGGGATCATCGCCTCCACGTCGGCCTCGGTCAGCGACTGCCCTCCGGGGACCTCGGCCCGCTTCGCGGGCATGACGACGTCGAGCCCGTAGGGCAGGCCGTCCGCGTGCTCCTGCATCCAGTCGAGGTCGCGCGCGAGGTCGTCGGGCGCCGTGTAGCGGACCGCGCCGAGCACCCCGAACCCGCCCGCCCGACTGATGGCGGCCGCAACGGCGGGGAACGGCGTGAAGCCGAAGACGGCGTACTCGACTCCGAGTTGCTTGCTCAGCTCCGTCTGCATGGGCGCAGGATGCCGTAGCGGCGCGGCCGAGGGAAGAGATTTTCTGATGCCGCGTCAGGTTCTTTGCGGCATGTCGTTCCGACGCAACAGCCTCAGCTGGGCGACCACCGTGGACACCCCCGCCACGAAAGCGTCAGCTGTCTCCCGCGTGGGACCGCGCCCCACACCCCGCACCCCCGCGCCCGCGCACCGCCCGCCTTCCCCATTCCCCGCGGCGCCGCGTCACATATCGAGCAGCCCGGACACCATCGTCTAACCGATCGGTCAGAATGCTGACCGATCGGTTAGAGTCCTCGCACGCGAACGAGAGAGGGGCGTGAACCATGGAGCGCACGACCTGTTGTGTGGTGGGCGGCGGGCCCGCCGGGATGATGCTCGGCCTGCTGCTCGCCCGGGCCGGTGTCGACGTCACCGTCCTGGAGAAGCACGGCGACTTCCTGCGCGACTTCCGGGGCGACACGGTGCACCCGTCGACGCTGCGGCTCCTGGACGAGCTGGGTCTCGGCGAACGCTTCGACCGGCTGCCCGCGCAGCGGCTCACGCAGATGCGGATGCATGTCGAGGGCACCACGTTCGTGGCGGCGGACCTGCGCCGCGCGCCGGGGCGCCACAAGTACATCGCGATGGTCCCGCAGTGGGACTTCCTCGACCTGCTCGCGTCGGCGGCGGCCGAGGAGCCGTCGTTCGAGCTCCGGATGCGGACGGCGGTGACGGGCCTGCGCACGGACGCGACGGGGCGGGTCACGGGCGTGACGTACACCGACGAACAGGGCGCGCCGGGCGAGTTGGCGGCCGACCTGACCGTGGCCTGCGACGGCCGGGACTCCGTGGTCCGGGCCGCGGCGGGGCTCGTGCCCCGGTCGTTCGAGGTACCGATGGACGTGTGGCAGGTCAAGGTCCCGGCGCCGCGGGACGGGCGCAAGCGCGGCCAGGTGTTCCTGAGCGTCCGCGACGGCCAGGTAGCCGCCACGATGGACCGCGGCGACTACTACCAGACCTCCTACCTCATCAAGAAGGGCACGGACGCCCAGCTGCGCTCCCACGACATCGCCTGGTTCCGCGACCGCCTGGGCGCCCTCCTCGGCTGGGAGGACGAAGCGCTCCTCGCGATCCGGTCCTGGGACGACGTCAAGCTCCTCGACGTCACCATGGGCCGCCTCCCCCGCTGGTACCGCGACGGCCTCCTGTGCATCGGCGACGCCGCCCACACGATGTCCCCGGTGGGCGGCGTGGGCGTCAACCTGGCCGTCCAGGACGCCGTGGCCGCGGCCCGCCACCTGGCCGCCTCCCTCCGCCGGGGCCGCCCGACCACCACCGCCCTGCACCGGATCCAGCGCCGCCGCGAGTTCCCCACCACCTTCACCCAACGCTCCCAACTCACCGAACACGAAACCCTCCTCCGCCCCGCCCTCGACGGCACCCTCCACCCCGGCCACCTCCCGACCCCGCTCCGCCTGCTGCGACGGGTACCGGCCCTGCGGATGGTGGCGGGGTACGTGGGCGGGGTGGGGGTGCGGCCGGAGCGTGCGCCGGGGTTCGCGCGGCGGAGTCCGGGCGGTACGCCTCCGGAAAGAAGCCACGCATAGCCTGCGCGGATGAATAACCTGCGCGGATGAAGCAGATGAAGCGGATGACCCGGATACAGCGGGCCGCCGGGGCGGTCGTCGGCTCGGCGGTCGGCGACGCCCTGGGCGGCCCCTTCGAGTTCGGCCCTCAGGGAGCGTTCTCCGCGCGGTTTCCCACGACCGGCGCCGGTGACGAGATGGCCGGAGGGGGCGGCTGGGACCCGGGCGAGGCCACGGACGACACGCAGATGGCGGTCCTGGTCGCGGAGTCCCTGCTTGAGCGGGGCTCGCTCGATCTGCCGGACGTCTTCGCCCGCTTCCAACGGTGGGCGGCGGCGGAGCCCAAGGACATCGGCCTGCAGACCGAGGACGTCCTGACCAGCGGCATGCCCTGGGACCTCGCCGCCGCGACACATTTCCAGGTCAACCTGCGGGCCGCGGGGAACGGTTCGCTCATGCGGGCGTCGACCGCAGCGGTCCACTTCGCGCCTTCGGGCCGGGCCGCCACCATGGACGCGGGCCGCCGCATCGCCGCCCTCACCCACGGCGACCGTGCGGCCTGGGAGGGCACCGCGATCTTCCACGAACTCGTCCGCGTCACCCTGGCGGGCCACGACCCCCTCACCGCACTCCCGGACACCCTGGCCCACATCCATCCCGACCACCGCGTGCGCTACGCCACCATCCTCGCTCCCGACTGGCACCCCGACCGGGCGACCGAGTTCAACGGCGCCGTCTGGCCCTGCCTGGGCTCCGCGGTCTGGGCCCTGCGCACCACCACCGGCTTCGAGGCCGCCCTGCGCGCCGCGATCGACCTCGGCGGCGACACCGACACCGTCGCCGCGGTGACCGGAGGCCTCGCGGGGGCCCGCTACGGGCTGGACGCGATCCCCGACCGCTGGACGCGCCCGCTCCACGTCCCCCTGCCGGGGTTCGGCGGACGGGTGCTGCGGCTGCCGGAACTGCTCGACCTCGCGCACCGACTCGCGGGCAGGCCCTAACGCACCAGGCAAGGCCTCTTCGCGTCGAACGTCCAGCCCGGGACGAGGTAGCGCATCGCGGTGCTGTCGTCGCGGGCGCCCAGGGCCTGTTCCCGGTAGAGGGTGTGGGCCGCGTGGAGGCGGTCCGGGTCGAGGGTGATGCCGAGGCCCGGGGCGTCGGGGACGGGGATCTCACCGTTGGTGATGGTGGGTGGGGTGACGGTGAGGCGTTCCAGGCCCTCCTGCCAGATCCAGTGGGTGTCCAGGGCGTTGTAGGGGCCGGGGGCGGCGGCGCCGCAGTGCGTGACCATCGCCAGGGAGATGTCGAAGTGGTTGTTGGAGTGGCAGCCCCAGGTCAGGCCGAGCGCGTTGCAGAGCTGGGCCACGCGGACCGAGCCCTGCATGGTCCAGAAGTGCGGGTCGGCCAGGGGGATGGAGACCGACTGGAGGGCCAGGGCGTGGGTCAGCTGGCGCCAGTCGGTGGCGATCATGTTGGTCGCGGTGGGGAGGCCGGTGGCGCGGCGGAACTCGGCCAGGACCTCCCGGCCGGAGTAGCCGTCCTCGGCTCCGCAGGGGTCCTCGGCGTAGGCGAGGGTGCCGACCAGGGGCGCGCACAGGTCGACGGCCTCGCGCAGGGACCAGGCGCCGTTCGGGTCGAGGGTGATCCGCGCCTCGGGGAAGCGGTCCTTGAGGGCGCGTATCGCCTCGACCTCCTCAGTACCCGGCAGGACGCCGCCCTTGAGCTTGAAGTCCCGGAAGCCGTACCGGGCGTGGGTCGCCTCGGCCTGGCGGACGATGGCCTGCGGGGTCAGCGCCTCCTCGTGCCGGACGCGGTACCAGTCGACGTCCGCGTCCGGCTCCCGGACGTAGTCCAGGTCGGTGCGGTCCGGGTCGCCGACGTAGAAGAGATAGCCGAGTACGCGTACGGAATCGCGCTGTCGGCCGTCGCCCAGCAGGGCCGCGACCGGGACTCCGAGGTGCTGACCGAGCAGGTCGAGCAGGGCTGACTCGACCGCCGTGACGGCGTGCACGGTCGTCCGCAGGTCGAAGGTCTGGGCGCCGCGTCCGCCCGCGTCGCGGTCCGCGAAGCGACTGCCGATCGTGCGCAACACCCGCTTGTAGTCGCCCAGTTCGGCGCCCATGACCAGGGACTCGGCGTCCCGCAGCGTCTGCGTGATCTCCTCGCCGCCCGGCACCTCCCCCAGGCCCGTCCGGCCTTCGGAGTCCTTGAGGACCACGACGTTGCGGGTGAAGTAGGGGCCGTGGGCGCCGGAGAGGTTCAGCTCCATGCAGTCGCGGCCCGCTACCGGGTAGACGGCGAAGTGCGTGACGGTCGGCTGACTGCTCATGCCGGTCGGGGTCCTTTCGGGAGGGAGGGGGTACGGGTGCCGGAAGCCCGGGTCGTTGACGTGGGAGCAGGCGATCGAGCCGCACGAGACGGCGAGCACCATGGTTTCGGGGTGGACGCCGCCGCCCGCGAGCAGCGACAGGACCACGCCGGAGGCGGCGACGCTGATCCCGACCACGAGGAGAGGCATGTCCGTTCCCCTTCGAACGGTTGGGCAGGCAGGCCGGGGCGCGCTCGACCGCCGGGCGAACCACGTCCTGAATCTCATCCCTGTATGCAGATGGCGTACACGTATGGGAACGCAGGCTATGGGGGTGAACTGGCGGGGTCAATGGGTGCGGCGCGTTCCATGACGCGCGGCTCCACACCGGGGCCGTCGGCGCCGAATTACGATGAGGCCATGGCGAAGACGGGCGGGACCCGCGGGGTGAAGTCGGCGGCCCGCACCGTGGAGTTGCTCGAACTGCTCGCTGCCCGCGGCGACCGGCCCGCCCGCCTGGACGAACTGGCCGCGGAACTCCGCGTACCGCGCAGCAGCATGTACCAACTGCTGCAGACCCTCGTCGACTGCGGCTGGGTGCGCACCGACACGACCGGCTCCCTCTACGGCATCGGGATCCGCGCCCTGCTCACGGGCACCGGCTACTTGGACAGCGACCCGCGTGTCCGCCGGGTCCGCCCCGCGCTCGACCAGGCATCGGACGCGCTCGGCGAGACCATCCACCTGGCCCGGCTCGACGGCCCGGACGTCGTCTACCTCGCGACGCGCGAGTCCCACGCGTACACGCGCAGCCTCAGCCGCGTCGGCCGCCGCGTCCCGGCGCACGCGGGCGCGCTCGGCAAGGCCCTGCTCGCCGAGCGGCCCGACGACGAACTTCCGCTCCCCGAGGGCCCGTTGGCCGCGTACACCAAGAACACGCACACCGACAGGGCCGCGCTCGTCGCCGACCTCGCCGGGGTGCGCGAGCGCGGCTACTCCATCGACCGCGAGGAGACGGTGACGGGCATCGCGGGCTTCGGCTTCGCCCTGCGCTACGACGTCCCGGCCACCGACGCCATCAGCTGTTCGGTGCCGGTGGCACGGCTCAGCGAGGAGCACGAGGCCCGGATCGTGGCGGTCATGCGGGAGACGCGGGCCAGGATCGAGAGTGTCGTGGCGCCCGCGCCGGGCGCTCCCGACTGGCGCTGAGGCTCAGACGGTTCGCAGCCGTACGCTCGCCCTGTCCGCTCGAACCGGCCGTCCTCCCCGGCCGTGGCTCCGCCGCGCCGCCGGCGCTCACTCCGGCGGCCGCCCCAGCCACTCCAGCGCCGCCGTCGTCAGCGCCGTCACACCGGTGGTGACGGCCGGTTCGGGAACGGGCGCGAAGCGCGGCGAGTGGTTCGACGGGATGTCGCTGTCCACCGTGCCCGCCGCCTGCGCCGCGGCGTACGTCTCGGGATCGCAGCCGCCGAACAGCCAGTAGCAGACCGGGGCCTTGGCCGCCGTGCCGAAGATCCCCACGTCCTCGCTGCCGGTCACAGGACCGGGGTCGATCACCTGCCCGTCGCCGACGACCGCGCCGATCGCGGCCATGGTCCTGGCCACCGCCGCCTCGTCGTTGACGAGCACCGGGAACGCGTCGAGCTGCGTGAACTCCGGCTCACGCGTGGCACCCGCCACCCACGCCTCGCCGCGCACGATCCGCTCGACGGCGGCGCGCATCCGGGCCCGGACGTCCTCCTTGTAGGAGCGGATGCTCAGCCGCAGCTCGGCCTCGTCCGGGATGACGTTGTCCACCGTGCCCGCCCGCAGCGCCCCCACGGTGAGCACCGCCGTCTCCCCCGCAGGCACCTCGCGCGAGACGACGGTCTGCAACCGCATCACCGTCGCGGCGGCCATCACCACGGGATCGACGGACGTCTCAGGACGTGAGCCGTGCGCGCCCTTGCCGTACATGACGACCTTCAGCGAGTCGGTGGCCGCGAACGCCTCCCCGGCGTGACAGGCCACCATGCCGGCGGGCAGCGGCGCGACATGCTGGCCGAGCACCACGTCCGGAGTCCCGAAGCGCTCGAAGACGCCGTCGTCGACCATCGCCTGCGCGCCCTCGCCGATCTCCTCGGCGGGCTGGAAGGCGGCGACGATCCGCCCGCGCCAGCTCCCGCGCGCCGCCGCGAGCAGCTTCAGGGCGCCCAGCAGACAGGTGACGTGCAGGTCGTGGCCGCAGGCGTGCATCACGCCCTCGGTGCGGGAGGCGTAGGGCAGGCCGGTGCGCTCGGCCAGGGGCAGGGCGTCGAAGTCGGCGCGCAGCAGGACGGTGGGGCCCTCGCCGTTGTCGAGGACGGCGACGACGCCGGTGCGGCCCACGCCGGGTGTCACGTCGCAGCCGTACGCCGTGGCGTGCCGGGCGATCTCGGCGGCGGTGCGGTGCTCCTCGAAGGACAGCTCCGGGTGGGCGTGCAGGTCCCGGTACAGGGCGACGAGTTCGGGCAGGGCGGCGTCCAGGCCGAGCAGGGCGGGAGGTATGGACCCGGTGTTCGGGTCCTGGGGTTCGGACGGGGGGTTGCTGACGCCCATGCGACGGCTCCTTCGACACGCGGTTGTGCGGCGTCGTCCCGCGAGCCCCGGTGGCCTGCGGCTCACGCCCCCCAAGTGCTGCCCACGGCCCACCGGGCACACACCTGTACGCCCCTGTGCCGCCCCGGGTTCAGCGGTCGCCGCCCGCGGCCCCGATCGCGTTCAGCGTGAACGTCTCCAGCTCGTCGGCCGCCGCGTCCAGGTCGAGGTCGGGGTGGGCCAGCCAGTGGCCGATGACGCCGTCGATGGCGCCGCCGACGGCGAGGGAGACGGTGCGGACGTCGAACGGACGGAAGGCGCCCGCCCGCTGGCCCGCGGCGAGGAGGTCGGCGAGTGCCTGCCAGCGGCCCGCGGTGTCGTGGCCGCCGGGGGTCTTGAGGCGGGTGCCGCCGTGGTCGTCCAGGAGCATCTCCGTGATGACCCGGACGTGGCGGCGGTGCGCCTGCTGGTAGCCGATCATGGCGCGGACGTAGGCCATCACGGCGGCGCGCGGGTCCGCCTCGGCCGCGACACGTTCGCCGACGTACGCGGTGAACTCCTCCAGGACGTGGTCCAGGGTCGCGCGGGTGAGGTTGTCCTTCGAGGAGAAGTGGTACAGGACGGCCGCCTTGGACAGGCCGGCCCGTTCCGCGATGGCGGACAGGGACGTCGCGGGGTAACCCTTGGTGGAGATCAGGTCGATCGTGCACTCGATGAGCTGTCGGCGGCGCGCCTGCTCGGTGAACGTCGGGGAGTCCCCGCTGCGACCGGCGCGTCGGGAAGCCATGGTGAGCACCTCTTGTCTCCGTCACTCACGCGTGGGTCCTCCTCGCGCATCGAACGGTGTCCGACCGTACACCAGCGCGTTCCGCGGGACACCGCCCGGCGTTCCGGCGCACGCAGTACGGCCGCTCACCGTTCCGGCGCACGCGGTACGGCCCCTCACCGCTGCGGCGGCCGCCGCTCACCGCTCCAGGACGGCCATCGCCGCGTTGTGCCCCGGGATGCCGCTGACCCCGCCCCCGCGCAGCGCGCCCGCGCCGCACAGCAGGACGTTCGCGTGCCGGGTCTCCACGCCCCAACGGCCCTCGTGGCCCCGCCCGTCGGGGGCGCTCTCGTCGGCGTACGGGAAGGACAGGTCGCCGTGGAAGATGTTGCCGCCGGGAAGGCGCAGGTCGCGTTCCAGGTCCAGCGGGGTCTTCGCCTCGACGCACGGGCGGCCGTCCGCGTCGGTGGCCAGGCAGTCGGCGATCGGCTCGGCCAGGTGCGCGTCGAGCTGGGCGAGGGCCGACGTCAGGAGTTCGGCGCGCAGGGCGTCGTTGGTGGCGTCGGTGAAGAGGCGGGCGGGGGTGTGCAGGCCGAAGAGGGTGAGGGTGTGGCAGCCGCGGTCGACGAGGTCCTGGCCGAGGATGGTCGGGTCCGTGAGGGAGTGGCAGTAGATCTCGGACGGCGGGGCCGTGGGCGGTCCGCCCGCCGCCGCCTGGGCGTGGGCCCGCGCCAGCTCCCCGTACCCCTCGGCGATGTGGAAGGTCCCGGCGAAGGCCTCGTGCGGGTCGACGTCCGGATCGCGCAGCGCGGGCAGCCGGTCAAGGAGCATGTTCACCTTCAGCTGGGCGCCTTCGGCCGGAGGCGGCGGCGCGTCCCCGGTGAGCGCGGCGAGCTGCTGCGGCGACGCCCCCACCAGGACGTGCCGGGCGCCGACCGTGCCCTCGCCGTCCGCCGTCCGGTACGTCACCTCGGCGTGCCGTCCGTCGGTGTCGACGCGGGTCACCTCGTGGCCGGTGCGCAGCTCGGCGCCGGCCGCGCGGGCGGCGTCGGTGAGGGCGCGGGTCAGGGCGCCCATGCCGCCGACGGGCACGTTCCAGTCGCCGGTGCCGCCGCCGATCACGTGGTAGAGGAAGCAGCGGTTCTGGCGCAGGGACGGGTCGTGGGCGTCGGCGAACGTGCCGATCAGCGCGTCCGTGAGGACCACGCCGCGCACCAGGTCGTCCGCGAAGCGCTCCTCGACGGCCCGGCCGATGGGCTCCTCGAACAGCATGCGCCAGGCGGTGTCGTCGTCGACGCGGCCGCGCAGCTCCTTCTTCGTCGGCAGCGGCTCGGTGAGGGTGGGGAACACCCGGCCGGCGACGTGGGCCGTGCGCGCGTAGAACTCCCGCCAGGCCGTGTACTCGCGGTCGTCGCCGGTGAGCCGGGCGAACGACTCCCGTGTGCGGGCCTCGCCGCCGCCCACGAGCAGCCCCGTGGGGCGCCCCGCGCGGACCGTCGGCGTGTACGACGACACCGTGCGGGTCCGCACCCGGAAGTCCAGGTCGAGGTCCCGCACGATCTTCCGCGGCAGCAGGCTCACCAGGTACGAGTAGCGGGAGAGGTTGGCGTCCATGCCGGGGAACGGGCGCGTCGACACGGTGGCTCCGCCGGTGTCCGGCAGCCGTTCGAGGAGCAGCACGGAGTGGCCCGCCCGGGCCAGGTAGGCGGAGGCAACCAGGGCGTTGTGGCCGCCGCCGACCACCACGGCGTCGTAGCTGGTTCGCATGATTCTTGGTAGCACGGAATCGAGCTGTTGTCCGGAGGCGGAGCGGAAGATCGACGTGGGTCCGCCTGAGTACGCGTACTCATGCCCGTCGTCCCGTGCCGCAGCACGATGCCCGTATGGCAGAGATGAACGTCACCCCACAGAGCCGCCGCAAGGCCGTGCGTGCCACGTCGGCAGGTCTGACAGGGCTGGGGATCGCCGCGGCGCTCGCGGGTTTCATCGGCCTCGCCCGCTGGTTCGAGGGGGTCTGGGTGGGCGATCCGTATCCCGTCGCCGATCCCGCGGCGACGTCCCGGACCTTGGACGAGCGCAGCCAGGCGGTCTACGACGCGCTGGCGCTGCCGGACGCCCGGCTCGACACCGAGCGGTCGGGGGTGCGCGCCTACACCGCCACCTACACCTGCGACCGCAGAGGCCTGCGCACCTGGTCCGACGTGCTCGACCCCGCGCCGCCGAGCGAGCCGGGCGTCGTCAGTGTCAGCTACGACTGGACCCTGCGGGACGTCCCCCGCGCCCGGGCGGTGACCGCCCTCAAGGACGCGCGGAAGGAACTGACCCGCCAGGGCTGGCGGGTGACCGAGCACCGCGACGACCGCTACCGCCTGGAGCTGAGCATGCGGCCCCCGAAGGCCGGCTCGTCGATCGCGGTCACGGCGTACCCGGGCGACCGCCTCGAGGTCTCCGCGTACGGCGAGTGCGCCCGCTACCCCGCGGGCACCGCCATGGACAGCGACGGCGACCCGGAACTCGCCGACATGCGCGCGCCGGTCCAGCTCCGGGGCTGACGGACGCCACGGCCGACCGGAGGAACAGGACGCGTCTCAGTGCGCCCCGGACGCCCGCTGCTGCCGCAGTGCCGCCACCCTCCGGTACAGCTCCACCGCCTCCGTGCCGCGGCCCAGCTGCTCCAGGCAGTGGGCCTCGTCGTTGCGGCTCGCGAGGGTGTCGGGGTGGTCGGGGCCGAGGACCTGTTCGCGGGCGGCCGCCACCCTGCGGTACTCGGTGAGGGCGTCCGGCCACCGCCCGAGCCAGCCGAGGCCGACGGCGACCTCCCGGCGGCTGACGAGGGTGTCGGGATGACCTGCGCCGAGGACGCGTTCACGGATCGCGCACACGTCCCGAGCCTCCGCGAGGGCCTCCTCCCAGCGGCCGAGGCGGCCCAGGTTCACGCCGAGGCCGTGCCGGGCGCGCAGGGTCTCGGGGTCGGCGGGGCCGTTCACGCGGGTGCGGTCCGCGATCAGGGCGCGGTACAGCTCCAGGGCCTCCGCGCTGCGGCCCAGCCGTCCGAGGCTGATGCCGACCTCGTAGCGCGCCGCGAGCGTGTCGGGGTGGTCGGCGCCGAGCGCCCGCGTCCGCGCCTCGGCCACTTCGCGGTACGTCTGGAGCGCCTCCGTCCAGTGCCCCAACTGGCCGAGTGCGTACGCCACTTCGTAGCGGGTGACGAGGGTGTCGGGGTGGGTGGCGCCGAGGACGCGGGCGCGGGCGGCGGCCACGTCGCGGGCCAGCCGGTAGGAGTCCTCCAGACGGCCGAGGCGGCTGAGGTTGAACGCCAGGTTGTGACGGCATCGCAGAGTGTCGGGGTGGTCGGCGCCCGCCGTCCGCTCCCGGGCGCCGAGCACCTGCGTGTAGACCTGGTGCGCCTCGAAGTGCCGGCCGAGCTGGCCGAGGACGTACGCCATCTCCTGGCGGGCGGCGAGGGTGTCCAAGTGGTCGGCTCCCAGGGCGCGTTCGCGACCCTCGGCGACGCGGCCGTACTCGCGCAGGGCGTCCGCGGGGCGCCCGGTGCGGCTGAGCGTGAAGCCGACCTCGTAGCGGCTTGCGAGGGTGTCGGGGTGGTCCGGGCCGAGCACGTGCTCGCGCTCGGCGGCGACGGCGCGGTGCACCTCGCCGGCCTCCGCCCAGCGGCTGAGACGGCCGAGGCTGAGGCCCGCGTTGTGGCGGCTGACGAGGGCGGCGACGACGGACGGCGGGGGTGCGGGCCGCTCCGGCGCGGGCGGCGGCACCACGGTGTGGTGGCCGGTGGGGCGCGGGATCCACTCGCCGGTGAGGCCCGCCGCGGCGTCCGGCGGTGTGCTGCGCAGGCCGGCGCCGGTCGCCTTGTGACCGGTGGTCATGCCGCGCGTCCAGGGCGGCAGGGCGGGCTCGCGGTGCGGTTCGGGGCGTGCCGGGCGGCCGGGGGACGCGGGCTCGGGGCGGCGCAGGGAGGGCGAGACGACGGTCGGTACGTACGCGACGGGTGCGGTGCGGCCCGCGGTGATGCGGCGGCCGAGTTCGCGGGCGTCGGCGGGGCGTTCGTCGGGGCGCTTGGCGAGCAGGTCGAGGACGATCCGGTCGAAGTACACGGGCAGTTCGCCGCGGTGGCGGCGGGGCGGCTCGGGCGCGGTGTCGCGGTGGCCGACGAGGACCGCCCAGGCGTCCTCCATGTCGAACGGCGGGGCGCCGGTGGCGAGTTCGTAGAGGACGCACCCGAACGAGTAGAGGTCGCTGCGCTGGTCGACCTCGGCGCCGCTGATCTGCTCGGGCGACATGTAGTGCGGGGTGCCCATGGCGATGCCGGTGCCGGTGAGGCGGGACGTGAAGCCGATGTCGTGGCCGAGCCGGGCGATGCCGAAGTCGCAGATCTTCACCGTGCCGTCGACGAGCCGCATGATGTTGGCGGGCTTCAGGTCGCGGTGCACGATGCCCTGTTCATGGGTGTACGCGAGCGCGGAGGCGACCTGGTCGGCGATGTCCACGACGTCGGAGACGGGCAGCGGGTGCTGTCTGTTGTCCTCCAGGAGCTGGCTCAGGTTGCGGCCCTCAAGGAGCTCCATGACGAGGAACAGCACGCCGTCGTTCTCGCCGAAGTCGTGCACGACGGTCACTCCGCGGTGCTGGAGCGCCGCCGCGACCCGCGCCTCGCGCCGGAAGCGCTCCCGCAGGACCCGGGTGAACGACTGGTCGTGCTGGGGCCCGAGCGGCTTGAGGCATTTGACGGCGACCTTGCGGCCGAGCGATTCGTCGCGCGCCCGCCACACTTCGCCCATGCCGCCGCGCCCGATCAGGTCGAGCAGTCGGTACCGGCCCTGGATCAGCCTGGTGTCCCCCACCTCTGGCACCTCTGGCATGTCGCGCCATCGCCCCCGTTGCCTCGCTGCGCCCTCCCCGGCCCGTCCAGTATGGCGTCCCGTCTGTCGACTTTGTACGGGACATGGCGTCGGTCGGGGCGGCTGCCGGGGCCGAGGCGGGCCATGGCGCGCAGGATGTGCTTCGGCGGGAGCTGCCAGCGCACCCGGGCGGGCACGAGGCGCAGCAGGGTGCCGGTGGCGGCGAGGCGGCGGGTGACCGTCCGGGGCGGTGGGGCGGGCCTGCCGTACAGCTCGTGGGCGTAGCGGGGCAGGGACGCGTACGCGAGGTTCGCCACGCGCCGCCACAGCAGGGCGCGCGCCGGGATCAGCAGGGCGCGGGTGGGCGGGCGGCGCAGGAAGTCGTCGACGGCGCGGGCCTCGGGGCCGACGGCGAGCTCGGGGCGCACCTTCTCGAAGTAGGCGGCGAGCTCGGCGGTGGAGGCGGGTACGCCGTCGGGGTCGAGGCCGACCAGGCGGGCGCTCTCGCGGTGTTCGGCGACGTACTGGTCGGCGGCCGTGTCGCTCAGCGGGAAGCCGGAGCGGCGCAGGACGTGGAGGTAGGAGTCGATCTCCGCGCAGTGCACCCACAGGAGCAGGTCCGGCTCGTCGACGCCGTAGCGCTCGCCGGTGTCCGGGTCGGTGGCGGAGAGCATCGAGTGGATCTTGCGGACCCGGGCGCCCGCCTTCTCCGCGGCCTGCGTGGTGCCGTACGTCGTCGTGCCCACGAAGTTCGCGGTGCGCATCAGACGGCCCCAGGCGTCTTTCCTGAAGTCGGAGTTCTGCATGACGCCGCGTACCGCGCGCGGGTGCAGGGCCTGGAAGTACAGCGCCCTGATGCCCGCGACCCACATCATCGGGTCTCCGTGCGCCTGCCAGGTCACCGACGAGGGCCCGAAGAGCCCGGCGTCCGCCTCGCGCATGCCGTCACCTCCCCCTCGCAGGTTACGCACACTTCCGCGGCCCGCGATACGGTCTGGGGTCGGTGTTCGCTCAGGTGATCGAACGCGGGCGCGGAACGGCATAGGGTCCGCCGCATGACCTCTGTATGGAGCACCCGACTGACCGTGGCCGGATCCGCGGCGGCCGTCGTCGCCACGCTGCTCGTGAACGCCCCGCCGGCCGCCGCCGCGATGCCGTTCGGGGCGGTGGACCCCGCCACCGTCGCACAGTTCAGACTCAACCAGGTCGTCGCCGGGGGCGGCGCCGACGGCACGGACGCCGCGGTCGCGGCCGTGGAGCGGACCGGCGCCGTCAAGAACGTCGACGTCAGCACCGTCCTCAACACGGGCGGCAGCACCGGCATCGCGGGCCTGTGCCACGACACCGGCCTGTCCGCGAGCCTCAAGCCCGGCGGCCACTGCTGGAAGAAGGAGGACGACCGGTCCAGCAGCTGGAACGCGACGGAGGGCGGCTGGACCCCGCAGGGCCTCTCCCTGCCGTACAGCGACTCCGGCGCTCCGGCCGACGGCAAGTGGAAGGGCGTCCCCGCCCACGCCGTGACCTGGCACCACAGCACCGACATGGGCAATCCCGACCCGGCGAAGCGGCGCGGCGACGAATACGCCCGGCTCACGCTGGTGAACGCGAAGAACGCCGCACCGAACTACCACAACCTGCTCCTCGTCCAGCCCGTCAGGAAGGCCGACGGCACCGGCGACTTCCGCGTCGTCCCGCGCAATCACGTCGACGGTGTCGTCTGGTACGGCGACCGTGCCTTCGTCGCCAACGGCCGCTACCTCCAGGTCTACGACCTGCGCCACATCTGGAAGCTCACCAAGCAGGGCAAGGAGGTGGGCGTCTCCGGCACGACCTCGTCGGGCCTGTGGCACAACTACGCCGTCCCGATGGTCGCGATGTATCAGACCACCACCGGCGACACCCCTTGTTCCGTCACCTCGGGCACCACGCCCTGCCTGAACTCCCTCAGCCTCGACCGCACCGGCGGCCAGGACGCGCTCGTCTCGGCCGAGTACAAGAAGGACGCCGCGGGCGGCCGCGTCGTGCGCTGGCCGCTCGACGCCACGACCAAGCTCCCCAAGGGCACCGCGTCGGCCGCGTACTCGTCCCCGGTCTGGTCCATGCAGGGCGCGGCGACCGACGGCACGAACTGGTACCTGGCGGGCACCTGCCCGACGGGCTCGGGCGGCGGCACGCCCAGTGACCCGTACTCCTGCATCCACAAGGCACGGGCGAACACCGCACCGCACGTCATGACGGCCGCCCCCGTCTACACCCAGAACCTCTCCTACTCCTGGACCACGGACCGGCTGTGGGGCATCAACGAACGCATCAACTCCACCGTGGGCAGGCGGGTGGTGTTCTCCGTCAACACCCCCTGAGCCGGCGCTCCGCGCCGACCGCACGGCACCGGGGCCGCACGCCCCTTACTGCCGACTGTCCGCCAGGGCCCGTGCTCCGGGAGCACAACGCTCCCGGAGCGCGGCGAGCTCGGCGGCGGGCAGCCGCAGGGAGGAGCCACGCCGACTGCCGTCGAGGCGCGCGGCTCCGGTGTCGAGCCACTGCGGGAGCGGCTCCACGCCGATGAAGTCGGCCAGCCGCGTCAGCTCCGCGCGGGGGTCGTCGAGCAGGTCCTCGTAACCGAGCGTGGTCCGCAGCGGGGCGGGCACCTCGCCGAGCCGGTCCACGCCCTGGGTGATCAGCTCCGACCAGAGCGCGCCGAATCCGGTCAGCGGCAGGTCGCTGTCCAGTACGAGGGCCGGGTCGAACCGCTCCCCCAGCAGGGGCGCCAACTCGGGTGGCAGCGAACGGACCTGCTCCTCCGTCAGGTTCTCGACGCGCTCCGCGCCGGTCCGCGAGAGAATCTCCCGCAGCAGGAAGATCAGCCGATACCCCGTGTGCCGACTCATGGACAGGGCACAGTCGGGCCCGTCCCTGAACAGATGCACGAAGCGCGCCTCCGGGAACACCTTGCGCAGCAGCGGCACCCGCTCCAGCGAATACCCGGACCGCTCGACGGCCACCGTGCGCCCGAAGCGCGCGCCCAACAGGTCGAACAGCGCCTCGTAGTGCCCCGCGGCCGTCCGCTCCGGCCACCGGCACACCTCCCCCTCCAACTCGTCGAAGAGCCCGTCCGGGTCGTCGGTCAGGTGCGGGAGCACCATCAGGGACAGCGCGGGAATCCCGGTCGTCTCCGTCGCGAAGCGCCCGGGCCGCCGCGGATAGACGAACTCCGGCATCGGTACGCCGTTCCGGATCATCCTCTCGAACAGCGGATTGGGCTCGGCCAGCAGCCGCCAGAACTCCCCACCCCCGAACACCCCCTCCGGAAACCCCCGGCTCTGCACCGACGACAGCAGCTCGTTGAGACTCAGCACATCCGGATGCGCGTTGACGATCCCGGACAACGCGGTCGACCCACTACGGCCGGTACCGACGACGAACGTCAGGGTGCGCATAGGGTGGTTCTCCTTCGACGACGACCCGTCACGATCACGATCACGATCACGATCACGGGCAGGCTTCCCTGGGGGGCGGGGGTCGACGCCTTCTCCTTCGGGCCACCGGCCGGTCAGGGAGGCTCAACGCCGCAACCAGCCGCCGAAGGCGTCCACGAGATCGGCGTAGAACTTCTCGTCGGGTACCGCTCCCGGGTTCTTGCCCGCGTCGTAGAACGCGACGTTGCTGAAGGTCACGGAAGTGGACGCGTTGAGGTTCTTGTAGAAGGCGAGCTTGCCGCGCCCGAACCCGACGAACAGCCAGAAGACGCCGAGTGACGCGGTGTTCTGCAGAAGGGAGCGGACCTCTGCCTTGTCCCAGGGTTCGGCACCGACCTGGGTCACGACGAAGGCGGGGTCGGCGGCGCCGGACTCCTGGTAGTGGCCGACCGCGCGGCGCATGGCCTCAGCGACGTTGCCCCATCCCCAGTCGACCTGGGTGTGCAACCGCCCGATGCGCCCGCGGTAGTTGTCGAGGCGGATCTCCTCCAGGAAGGGTTCCTCTCCGCTGGAGAAGAGCACGGGCACGGTGCCGTCGTCGTCAAGGTTGGCCGACAGCGCCAGTACCCGCTCGGCGAAGGCCTGCACGGCGAACGACTCGTACAGCGTTTCCATGTGCCAGTCGTGGTCGAGGATCAGGTACACCGCCGCACGCGGGTTCCCAATGCCCCGGTCCGCGAGGGCCTTGCCGGCCTGGCGTGCCGGAGACAGCAGTCCGGGGGCAAGCCGCTCGACCTTCGGCAGGCTCGCCGGGGTCCCTGCGGGGCCCGGGTTCCGCCGCCCTTGGGTGGGCAGCGGTACGGGAGTCGCGGCGGGCTCGGGGTCGACGTCGACACCGTAGTCGGTCGCGAGACCGGCCAGCCCGGAGGCATAGCCCTGTCCCACGGCACGGATCTTCCAGCCGGCGTCCCGTCGGTAGAGTTCCGCGAGCACCACGACCGTCTCGCCGGACGTGAAGTCCGGCGGAGTGAACGACTTGGCCTTCGCGCCTGCCTGGGTGATCGCCACACTCGGAGCACGGGTGAAGACCGCGCCCGGATGCAGCGGATCGGTGCTCGCCACAACGAGCACCCGTTCCGCGTCGGCGGGCACGCGTACGAGATCGACCGTGACCGCCGAGCCGGCGACCGACACGCCGTCTTGAGACGGGTGGTTGTAAAAGACCAAGTCGTCGTCGCTGCGAACCTTGCTGTCCGCGCCGAGCAACAGTGCGCAGACGTCCGCGGTCAGGCCTTGAACCGACACGTCCAGCACCACCGGCGTCATGGTCAACCCGGTGTTCTCGCCCTTACGCAACGACGTCGTCCGCATCCTCGCCCCCTTGATCACCGAGAGGGAAACAGTAGACCTCTGCCGCTCGACCGTCCGGGCTTTGGAAATAACTCACCCTGAGCCGCATGCCGCCCCACCGACACGTCGACGTCTGTGTGATGTCGTGTCCTGGGCAACCGTCGCGGCGCGGCCCCGTCATCCCGTCAGCTTCGCCAGCGCCTGTGCGGCGGCGTGGCGCACGTGGTCGTTCTCGTCGTCGAGCAGGACGGTCAGGTCTTCCACCGCACGCGCGTCGCCGAGGTGCCCCAGAGCCATGGCCGTGTGGCGTCGAACCGGCGCGTGGGTGTCGTGCAGGGCCGCACGCAGGGGCTCGAACATCGACTCTCGGTCAGCGTGGGACAGCTTCTCGGCGAGCCACGGCGTCAGGCCGAGGCTCCCAGTGGAGCGATAGGCAATGTCCGACAGCTCCTGTGCGACGCGTGTCCTCACGTCCGGGCTCGCGGCGCCAGAGGTCAACGTGTCGAGCACGGCCCGGACGAACAGCGTCGATCCACCCATCTTCACCAGGGAACCGGCGACCATGTCGACACGAGATCGGCCGTAGTCATCGCCATGATCCGGTCTCGACCAGGCGTTACTGTCGTGCAGAACGGCGATCAGCGCCTCCTGCGCCTCGGGGCCGCCACATGCGCCCAGCGCGGCGGCGATGTTCTCGAACGCCCTGGGAGACGTCTCCCGCCCGAGGGCCCCGCACAGATCGGTCACCGCTCTCCGATCGCCGAGACGCGCCAGTTGCTCTGCCGCCAGGGCGCGCACGTCGACATCGAGGTCGACCAGCCGAGCGCACACCTCCTCGACCGGATGCTCGCGCCGGAACCGGGCTTCGGCCTCGGCCTCAAGGGACTGGTGGCGCTGCCAACAGGCCGCGCACAGGCGCCCGACGGCCCTGGTCCGCTGCTCAGTCACGTGGACGGTCTTGATGCCCGCGATGACCGAACCCGTCGGCAGCGTCCCCTGACACACCTGGCAGCAGACGTCCGGCACCCGAGCCTTCCTCTTCCACCACGCCATCTCTTCGCCCCCGCGCCCGCTCGTGGCTGTTCCCAGGAGGGTCGCGTGCGGGCCCTCGCGCTCGCAAGTCGGGCCGAGGGTGTGGCGCCCGGCCGGCCGGTGGCGTCGTGTCAGCGGCGCACCCGCGGCATCCCCAAGCCGATCCACGAGATGATCTCCCGCTGGATCTCGTTGTTGCCGCCGCCGAAGGTGAAGATGACCGCCGAGCGGTAGCCGCGTTCCAGTTCGCCGTGGAGGACGGATCCTGCCGAGGCCTCCTTCAAGGCGCCTGCGGCGGCGATGACTTCCATGAGCCAGGCGTAGGCGTCGCGGCGGGCCTCGGAGCCGTAGACCTTGACGGCGGACGCGTCCTGGGGGGTGAGGGTGCCGTCCTGGACGGCGTTCACCATCTGCCAGTTGAGGAGCTTCATCGCGTCGAGCTTGGTGTGGGTCTGGGCGAGACGGCGGCGCACCCAGGGCAGGTCGATGACGCGGCGGCCGTCGGCGAGCTTGGTCTCGGCGGCCCAGCGCTGGACGTCGTGCAGGGCGCGGATCGCCATCGTGCCGTGGGCGGCGAGGGTGACGCGTTCGTGGTTGAGCTGGTTGGTGATCAGGCGCCAGCCCTTGTTCTCCTCGCCGACGCGGCGGGAGACGGGCACGCGGATGCTCTCGTAGTAGCTCGCCGTGGTGTCGTGCGAGGCGAGGGTGTTGATGAGGGTGCAGGAGTAGCCGGGGTCGGACGTCGGCACGAGCAGCATGGTGATGCCCTGGTGCGGCGGCGCGTCGGGGTCGGTGCGCACCGCGAGCCACACCCAGTCCGCGGTGTCGCCGTTGGTCGTCCAGATCTTCTGGCCGTCGACCGTGTAGTGCCCGGTCTCCTCGTCGCCCTCCCGGACCGCACGGGTCTTGAGCGCCGCCAGATCGGTGCCCGCGTCCGGCTCGCTGTAGCCGATCGCGAAGTCGATCTCGCCGGACAGGATCCGGGGCAGGAAGTACGCCTTCTGCTCGTCCGTGCCGTACCGCATGAGCGTCGGGCCCACGGTGTTCAGGGCCATGAGCGGCAACGGCACCCCGGCCTGCGCCGCCTCGTCGAAGAAGATGAACTGCTCCATCGGCGTCAGCCCGCGGCCTCCGAACTCCTCCGGCCAGCCGACGCCCAGCCAGCCGTCGGCTCCCAGGCGGCGGATCGTCTCGCGGTAGAACCGCTTCTGCGCGGCAGGCTCGGCATAGCGGGTGTACGCGCGGCCGGGCACGAGCTCGGCGAAGTACGTGCGCAGTTCGGTGCGCAACCGCTGCTGCTCGGGGGTGTATTCGAGGTGCACGGGCCCTCCTGTCGTCCCTGCGCCCGACCCTGCCGAGGCGCTGCGGCTTGACGGCGGCCAGAGTAGAACGTGTTCCAGTAGGGGGGAAGGGGCGTGCGGGGAGGAGGTAGTGGGCGGCCTGGGCGCGGGGAGTTGGTGACCTGTAGCCACGCGCGGCGTTCCGGGTGGGTTCCGGTGGGCCCGGCCTCGTCACGGCCTCGACGCACCCCGCTCCCTTGAGAGGCTGGCCGCATGACGAACGATCAGCCGGGAACGACGGAAGCGGGCGCCGAGACACCCGGGCCGCGGGTCGGCAATCGGCACCCCCTCGCCCTGGTCCTCTTCGCGCTCACCGCGGTCAGCGGCTTCGTGGACGCCGTCACCTTCCTCGGGCTCGGCCGGGTCTTCGCGGCGAACATGACCGGCAACGTCGTCGTCATCGGCTTCGCCGCGGCCGGGGCGCCCGGGTTCTCCGTCACCGGGTCACTGGTGTCGCTCGGCGCGTTCCTGGTGGGCGCGGCCGGGGCGGGGCGGCTCGCGCGGGCGTTCCGGGGGCGGCGCCGGGTGCCGTGGGTGCGGGCCGCCCTCGTCGGCGAGGCGGTGCTGCTCGGCGTCACGACCGTCCTGGCGTTCGCGGGGGCCGCCGACGCCACGTACGTACTGATCGCGCTGCTCGCCCTCGCGATGGGACTGCGCAACGGCACCGTCCTGAAGCTCAACGTCCCGGACCTGACCACGACCGTGCTGACGCGCACGCTCACCGGGCTCGCCGTCGAGTCCCGGCTCGCGGGCGGCGCGGACCGGCTAGCCGTCCGGCGGATCGGCGCGACCCTCGCGATGGTCGCGGGTGCACTGCCCGGCGCCTGGCTGGTTCTGCACCACGGGATCGGCTGGCCGCTGCTCGCGGGGACCTCGGCGGTGACAGCTGTGGCCTGCCTGTATCGCGAGAGGCCGGAGGGGACCCCTGGGGAGTCGGGCGGCCGGTCCGGCAAGCGCAACTTCAGGACTCGCTCCTAGCTTAGACATTGTCTCGGTTTGGTCACAGCCCCCAGGAGGCTGAACGGGCGTGAGCACGGCGCCCGTACTCACGCCTCGAAGGCCCGCGAAAGCCCGGGCGACCGAGCGACGACATCCCTAGGAGACCTCTCATGTTCAGCAAGAACACCCGGCCGGCCATGCTCCTCACGTCCTTCGCAGCGGCGGGCGTGCTGCTCCTGACCGCGTGTGGCGGCGGTGACGACGGCGGCGACTCGAAGGCCGCGGGCGAGGCCCCCGCGTCCAACGCCCCGGCCGCCGACGGCCAGTCGGGCGGCGGCGACGGCGCCATGGACCTGTCGCTGCGCTCGGGCACCGCCGAGCAGAACAACGCCCAGCGGCGCACCGGCGACTGGGCCAACCCTCCGGGCAAGCCCGCCACCAAGCCCGTGCAGCGCAAGTGGGTCCAGCTGTCGGCGGGCCGGGCGAGCGACCTGAACCCGGTCGTGGTAAATGGCTCGGGCTTCACCCTCTACCGCTTCGACAAGGACACCGCGCAGCCGTCCAAGTCGAACTGCGCCGGCGCCTGCGCCACCACCTGGCCCCCCGTCCTGGTGGACCCGGGCGGCAAGATCTTCGTCGACGGGGTGAAGCCGTCGGCCGTCGGCGTCATCAAGCGGGACGACGGCACGCGCCAGGTGACGATCGGCGGCTGGCCCGTCTACCGCTTCAGCAAGGACACCAAGCCCGGCGACACCAACGGCCAGGGCGTGGGCGGCACTTGGTTCGGCGTGACACCGGAGGGACAGAAGTCGGGGCAGCCCGCGGGCGGCGGCACGGGCGCCGAGGAGGGCGGCGGCGACACGGGCACCGGCGAGGGTAATGGCCAGGCGGGCGGCGGCCAGGCCGCGGCCCCCGCCACCAGCGCGATCCTCTTCGACGACGCCAACTTCCCCGGCGACGGCGTCGCGCAGGGCGTGGCGGGCGAGGGCTGCCAGAACGTGGCGCGCCCGAAGGTGGCGTCCTCCATCTCGGCGAGCGGCTCGCTGAAGCTCTGGTCGAAGGCGAACTGCAAGGGCGAGTCGAAGGTGATCAACGGGGACGTGGCGGACCTGGCGACCATCGGGTTCGACAACAAGACCAGCTCGGTCGCCTTCGGCTGACGGACCGTCATGCCGGGCCGGTCGCTTCTGGCTGACGAGCCGTCACACCAGATCGGCGCCTTCGGCTGACGCATCATCAGACCCGGATCCGCGCCACATGCCCGTCCGGCCGGATCAGCGCCGAGCCCACCCCGACCCAGTCGGGGTGGGCCTCGGCCAGGGGCCCCTCGTGGACGACGGCGTCCGGCGAGGGGCCATCGGCGTGCCCGGCGCCGTCGAGGTCGAGGAGGACGTGGCGGCCCGGGCGCAGCAGGTCGAACAGGGCGCGCCCGCCCGCGAGTCGCAGGTTCGGGGCGCGCCGCCCGGTGAGCGGGTGACTGCCCGATGCGGCCGCGTACGCCACCGAGAGACCCGAGAGCCCCTCGGCGAGCCGCCGGGAGAACTCCGGTACGGCGGCGATGGCGCCGCTGAGCAGATCGCGCAGGGCGGCCCCGTCGCCGGAGTACGCCGCCATCAGGGCGGTCTGAGCGCGGGTGGTCTCGATCAACTCGACGCCGACCGGGTGCCGTTCGGCGTGATAGGTGTCGAGGAGCCCGTCCGGGGCGTCGCCGCGCACGGTCGCGGCGAGCTTCCAGCCGAGGTTGGCCGCGTCCTGCACCCCGACGTTGAGGCCTACCCCGCCCGCCGGGAAGTGCATGTGCGCGGCGTCGCCCGCGAGCAGCACCCGGCCCTTGCGGTACGTCTCCGCCTGCCGTGCCGCGTTCCCGAACCGTGAGAGCCAGCGCGGGTCGCGCATGCCGAAGTCGTCGCCGTTGATCCGCAGGACCTTCGCCCGCAGCTCCTCGAAGGTCAACTCCCCTGGCCAGCCCTGCTGTTGATCCTCCGGCGTGTGGCCGACGAAGCGGTGGATGCCGCCGGGCAGGCGCACGCAGAGCAGTCCGCCCCGCGGCGTCGACACACTGAGGACGGGCCGGGTGAGCGGCGCGTCCAGAACGACGTCGCCGAGCCAGCCCCACACCGTGGCGTCGCTGCCGGGGAAGCCGATGCCCGCCGCGTCGCGCACGGTGCTGCGGGTGCCGTCGCAGCCGACGACGTACGCCGCCTCCGTCTCGTACGGGCCGCTCGGGCCCTCGACGTCGACACGCACGCCCGTCGCGTGCTCGGTCAGGCCCGTCAGGCGGTGGCCGCGCCGGATGTCGGCGCCGGCGGCGCGCGCGTGCTGCTCCAGGAGCGCTTCGGTGCGGGCCTGCGGCAGGGCGAGCGTGAACGGGTACGGCGTGTCGAGGACGCCGAAGTCGAGGCGGTGGTCGAGGGCGGCGAAGTGCCCGTCGGGCAGGCGCACGCCTTCGGCGAGGAACGGCTCGACGATGCCGCGGCACGCCAGGACCTCCAGGGTGCGGGGGTGCACGGTGAGGGCCTTGGAGTGCGGGGACGGCGTGGCGCGCTGTTCCAGGACGGTCACCGGCACGCCGCCCAGGCGCAGTTCGGCCGCGAGCCAGAGGCCCACGGGGCCCGCTCCGGCGATGAGGACGTGCGGGTGCCGCCGGTTTCCGCGGGTCGCTGCTGCTGCGTGCATCGTGTGCACGGGCCTCCCCTTCATCTCACTCTTGGTCAGTGACCAAGTCTCCTGGGCGTCAGTAGACTAGGTCAGTGACCAAAAAGCAAGGGACGGCCGCCCGGACCGAGAGCGGCCACCGCGCGGGGCTCACGCCCGGTGCCGTGGCGCGCGCGGCTCTCGACGTGCTCGCCGACAAGGGCGCCGACGGGCTCTCGGTGCGGGCGACGGCGGAGCGCCTGGGCGTGCGGATGAACACGGTGCTGTGGCACGCCAAGACCAAGACCAGGCTCCTGGAGCTGATGGCCGACGCGATCGTCGCCGAGATCTCCCTCGACGGGCTGCCGGACGAGTGGCTGGCGCGGGCGCGTGAACTCATGCGCCGCTACCGGAGCGCGCTGCTCGCGCACCGGGACGGCGCGCGCATCGTGGCGGGCACCTACGCGGCCGAGCCCGCCACGCTCCGCTTCGCCGAAACGCTCACGACGGCGCTGTTGGCGGGCCTCCAGGCGGACCGGACGAACCCGTCGAACCCGCCGGATCCGGCGGGCTCAGCGGATCCGGCCACGGACCCGGCAGGCCCGGCCCGCGAGCGCGAGGCGGCGTGGACGGCCTGGAGCCTGCTGTACTTCGTCCTCGGCCTGACGCAGGAGGAGCAGTCGCTGCCGGACTCGATCGACCCGCGCCTCGGCCGGTCGCTGGAGTCGGGCGCGTACCCGTCGCTGCGCCGCCTCGCACCGTACTTCCGCGACCCGTCCTTCGACGGCCGCTTCGAGCACGGCCTCGATCTGCTCCTCGGGACCGGGGCGGCCCAGGGCCCGCCCCCATCGGACAGGCCCTAGGCGCCGTCGGCCGCCGCGCGCAGTGCCGCCACGTCGAGCTTCTGCATCTTGAGCATCGCCGCCATGGCCCGCTGCGCCCGCTCCGGGTCGGGGTCGGTCATCAGCGCGCCGAGCTCGTCGGGGACGACCTGCCAGGACAGGCCGTACTTGTCCTTCAGCCAGCCGCACTGGCTCTCCTGGCCGCCGTCGGCGGTCAGCCGGGTCCAGTAGTGGTCGACCTCTTCCTGGTCGGCGCAGCCGATCTGGAAGGAGACGGCCTCGTCGAAGGTGAACTCGGGTCCGCCGTTGATGCCGGTGTAGTCCTGGCCGTCCAGGGAGAACTCGACCGTGAGGACCGTGCCGGCCTCGCGGGGTCCCGCCTCGCCGTAGTACGTCACGTTCGTGACCTTGGAGTTCGGGAAGACGGACACATAGAACTCGGCGGCCTCCAGAGCCTGGGTGTCGAACCAGAGGTTGGGCGTGATCTTGGGCATGGCGCTCTCCTGCCGTCCGCGGGGACCCTCGCTTGGCTGTCTTGTCTGTACTGACCCTCGCTCCGGTCGAAACTCATCGCCACCGGACGCCCCGATGTCTTGGCCGCCCTCCGCCGCGCCCCGATGATGCGTCCAGGGGCCGGGCACGTCGGGGGAGGCCGGAACATGGACAGCGGTCTGATCAGCACCGTCATCGCCACCGTGGGCGGCGGCCTGCTCGGCGGGGGCGGCGCGGTGCTGAGCCACCGCAGCAACACCCGCACCGCCGCCCGCCTCATCTACGCCGAGCTGGCCAGGAACAGCGCGGCCGTCGCCTACTTCCGGCAGACCGGCCACTGGACGGCGCCCACGCTGTCGCGGACCGCGTGGGACGAGCAGGCCGCGATCATCGCCCGCAGGCGCGGCAGCGCGGCCTTCGTCGCCGTGCACCAGGGGTACGAGGCCCTGGAGATCGCCCCCGTGCTGGCGGCGGGCGGCCTCGGCGACGCCGCCCGGGACCGGCTCCTCAGCGGGGCCGTACGCCAGTTGGTGCGGGCGCTCGAAGAGGTCGCCGCGATGGCGCGCATCCCGCCGGAGCTCGTCCGCGAGGCCACGGGGCTGCTCGACGGCTCGCACCCGGCGCCCGTCGAGGAGACCGGCGCGCTCACCTGGCTGCTCCAGGGCGTCGTCCCGCTCGCGCTCCAGGCGCGCCTCGCCCCACAGGACGTGGCGCGCCTCGTCACAGAGCCCGCACCCGAGCCGCCGACCGCGGCGCCCGCCGCCACCGAGGACGCCGACCACGTCGTGTACGACGCCGGGCACAGCCGCGAGACCACGGGACTCGCCGTGGCCCGGCGCACCGGACAGCCGCCGACGGGCGACCCGGTGGTGGACGAGGCGTACGACGCGATGCTCGCCACCTCGGCCTTCGCGCGTGCCGTCCTGGGCCGCGACCCCCTGGTCCGGCGGCCCATGACCGCGGTCGTGCACTACGGCGACGGCTTCACCAACCTGTACTGGAACGGGGAGCTGCTGGTCCTCGGCGACGGGGACGGCCAGACCTTCGGGCGGTTCAGCCAGTGCCTGGACGTCGTCGCCGGCGGCATCTGGATGGGGGTGCGCGAGATGATGGGGCTCTTCTCCCACGCGGGGCAGAGCGGTGCGCTCGCGGTCTCGCTCCGCAACGTCTTCGGGCAGCTCGTCCAGCAGTACTCCGCGGGCCTCGGCGTCGAGGAGGCGGACTGGGTGGTCGGCGCGGGCCTGCTCGCACCGGGCGTCCGGGGCGTCGGGCTGCACTCCCTCAAAGCACCCGGCACCGCGTACGACGACGCCGCCCTCGGCAAGGATCCGCAGGCGGCGACCATGGACGCCTACGTCCGCACGGGCCGCGACAACGGCGGCGTCCACATCAACAGCGGCATCCCCGGGCATGCGTTCTACCTCGTCGCCGAGCGCCTCGGCGGGTACGCGTGGCAGCGCGCCGGGATGATCTGGTGGGACGCGCTGACCGTGCACGCGGTCGGCAGGGCTCTGCTCTTCGAGGACTGGGCGCGCTTCACGACGGTGGCGGCCGTGAGCAGGTACGGCGAGGGGAGCGTCGAGCACCGGGCCGTGCTCGACGCGTGGGAGCGGGTGGGGGTGCGGGTGCCGGAACGGTGAGTGCGGGGCTCCTGGTTCAGCCCCGGCCGCGTGGTGCCGCCGTTCGAACCGGCCGCCCGGCGCCACCGTTCGGCCCCGGCCGCACCGCGCCGCCCCTCACCCCCGGCCCCGCAGCGCCTCCGTCAGCGCGTCGGCGAACTCCTCCGCCGTGGCCTCCTCCGGCCGTGCCAGGGCGGCCCGGGTGAGCTGCCCGAGCCACGGCGTGAACCAGAACTCGCCCTGGGCGGGCGGCTGCCGCGCGTCCCAGTCCGGTACGGGCCCGGCGAGGCGCGCCACGAGCAGCGCCACCCGGTGGACGTCGCGGACCAGGGGCGGCATGCGCGGGTCGTCGCCCCAGTCCGGCTGGTGCATCAGGACGGGGCGCGGGTCGTCCAGGGGCGTGACGCTGTCGATGTCGATGAGGCGTCCGCGCCCCCGGCCCGCCTCGACGCCGTACACGAAGTTCTTCCAGTTGGTGTCGCCGTGCGCGAGCCCCATCGCGTGCAGCAGGGCGTGGGCCGACACCACGTCGAGGAGGAGTTGGGCGCGCTGGAGGGACGAGGGCACCTGGCAGCCGACGTAGTCCGGCTCCTCGGCCAGGAGGTGGTCGCCGGTCTGCGCGCCGCCCTCGCGGAGCAGGAACGGGGCCGCGAGCGGCGGGTACAGGACGCCGACGGCCCGCTCGCCGTCGCCGACGACCGCGCGCGGCCACAGCAGGACGCGGTCGGCGGTGCGGCGCCGGGGCGTGGGCAACGTGCCGACCCGGGACAGGAGTTCGCGGTACGGGGCGAGGGCGCGGACGGGATTGCGCTGCCGCTCTCCCCCGGCCGGTGCGCCCGCCGCGCTCTCCTCGTCGAACTGCTTGAACAGGAACTGCTCGGCGGACCCGGCGGCGCGGGCCCGGCGGATGTGCGGCGGCGCCCCGGGCGGAGGGTCTCCTTTCCACAGGCCTGCCCCGGGCACGAGGTCGATCATCGGGTAGCCGTGGGCGGGCGGGGCGGGTCCGAAGCCCGGCCGTGACCGGCTGTGCTCCGGTGTCCTGAGCGGCTTCGTGGGCGTGGGTCCCGGGGACACCAGGGGCATGCGGTGCGTGGGCGCCAGGGACCCGAGCGGGATGTCGGGCAGGGTGTCGGACCGGCGCACGGACGCGCCCGGGGGCGGGGTGCCGGGCCGGACCCCGACCGGTGTCGCCTGCGGTGCGAGCCGCGCGGGCGGGTCGATCGTGTCCACCAGGGCCGTGGCGTCCACGTCGAGCGGCACCGGGCCCGCGCGCCGCGGCACCGTCGCCACGACCCGGCGTACCAGCGGAGACACCGCGATCACGACGACGCTCGCCGTCGTGCCCTCGGCCGCGTCGTCCGCCCCCGCGGGTCCCGCGATGAGCAGTGCGCCCACCGCCACGTACACGAGGAAGGCCACCGACCGGTCGAGGGCCGCGGGTTGCCCGGCGATCCGGGCCGTCGCCCACAGCGCGAGCAGCAGGACGGCCGGGCCGCCGAGCGCGAGGCCGCCGACGACGTCCTCGTCCCAGCGCCTCGGCTCGGGCCAGCGCGCGTTGACGTCCCACAGCCAGCACGCCGCCTGGCTGCCCGCCCACACCGCAGTGAGGAGCAGCCACCCGGCGGCGCGGCGGCGCCGGGCCCGCCACCGCAGGCCGCGCAGCCTGTGGGCGTGTCCGGCAAGCTCCACGCCCCGCGTGGTGCCGCCGCCGGTGTCCGCGCGCCGCCGCAACTCCGCGGCGGCAGCGGCGAACCGCACCGCGTCGGCCGCCGCCCCGTCCATCGCGCGGCGCACCACCTCGGCGAGGAGCTGGGCGGCGGCGACAACGAGCACGAGCCACCAGCCGAGGTTCACGTCCAACGGCCCTCACCCCGTGCCGGAGCCGAACGTGCCGTCGGGCCCCGCCTCGTGGTGGCCGAGCCAGGCGACCGCGGCGGCCCGGTCGTCGCTGCGGTCGTTGCGCCGCACGGCCAGCGAGCCGAGGAACTCCAGCGGGGTCGGCGGGGTCGCCCAGAGCCGCCCCAGGAAGGCCCGCACCTGCTCGTCGCGGCCGTCGCGCGCGAGCCCGTCGGTGGTCAGGGCGAGCACCTCGCCGTCGCCGAGGTCGAGGACCTGGATCTGCAGGGCCGCGTAGTTGCCGGGCAGGGCGGCGGTGGGCGTGAGGTCCTCGGCCCGGCCGGGGAAGACGGGCGCGAGGAAGCCGGGGCGCAGCCGCCACGCGGTGGAGTCCCCCACCCGGGCGACCACCGCCGCGACGCCGCCGCCGGGCGGGATCCGGGTCGGAAGCGCTGCCACGACGAGCGTCGTGCGGTACTCACCGTGCTCGTGCCCGCCGCCGGCGCGCCGCCGGGACAGCGAGTCGAGGGTGACCGCCACGTCGGCGACCGTCTCGCGCACCCGGTCCGCGAGGTGGTCGCCGGACAGGCCCGGCGCCGGGAGCCACTGCGCGCGGAACGCCGTCACCGCGACCCGGGCGGCGGCGCGGGCGGCGCGGCCCGCGGCCTCCGAGCGGCCCACGCCGTCCGCGACGGCCAGGAAGCAGATGCCGGTCGCCGCGTCGGACCACAGGGCGAAGGCGTCGTTGCAGTTGTCCCGGGGACGGCAGGTCTCGGCGGCCGCCGCGCCCGCCCGCACCGTGACCGCGCCCGTCTGCCCGCCGTCGTACGCGAGCAGCGGCAGCGCGGCCTCCGCGTCGCCGGTGAACAGCGGAGGCTCGTACCAGGGTTGGTCCATGGCGTCGACAGCCGGAAAGTCGGACATGGTCAGTGGTCCTCGTCCATGGTCAGAAGTCCTCGATCAGCAGTTCTCGGTGAGCAGTTCTCGGTGAGCAGTCCTCGGTCAGTAGCCCTCGGTCCGCAGTCCTCGATCAGTAGTCCTCGACGTAGGGCCGCACCGTCCCCGGCGGCGGCACCACCTGCTCGGAGTCCATCGCCACGCTGCGCGCCACGGAGCCGAAGACCAGCTCGGCGAAGCGCTCGATGGCCTGCGCGGGCGAGTCGCTGCGGCCCGCGAGGTACGCGGCGCTCGGGTCGGCGGCGATCGACGCGAGGGTGCGGGGGTCCACGCGGCCGTAGCCGTAGGGCACGAGCAGGACCCGCCGCCCCGCGCCTGCGCTGGCGAGGAGCGCCTGATGCTCCGCGTACCAGCCTCCGGAGCGGTCGCGGTGGGCGGTGGGGCGGCCGTCGGTGAGCATGAACACCAGCGGCGGTCGCGCCGCGGGGCCGAGCGCGGCCAGGTCGTGCGCGACGGTCCGCGCGGTGGCCTCGAAGACCACCGCGAACGACGTCGGCCCGGACGCCTCCAGGTCGGGCACGGCCGTCGTCGACGACAGGCTGGTGAGCGGCAGGTCCACGCGGGCGTCCTCGGCGAAGGAGATCACCGAGAGCCGGACCGCACGCCGGATCGTGGGGTCCTTCGCGAGCCGCGCGAGGAGTTCGCGCAGGACGGTGTTCACCACCTCGATCGCGGTGACGGACCCGGCGGTCTCCGCCATGGACCCGGACCGGTCGGCGAGCACGTAGAGCGGCAGGACGTTCATCCGCCGCTCCTCGGGGCGAGCAGCACCAGGGCCTTCTCCGTCCGTCCTGCGTGTTCCCGCGGCAGCCGTACGACTTGGAGGACGTTGCCGGAGCGCGCCGGATACCCGTCGAGGGTCACGCTGCGCTCCATGTCGACGAGCGCGGTGAAGTCGGCGGAGCCCCTGCGGTCCAGCTCGCCCTCGCCCTCCCTGGCCTCCCCCAGCTCGGCGAGGGCGCGCACGGCGTGCGTGCGCACCGCCGCCATCAGCTGGGCCCAGACGCTGCCCTCGGCCGCCTCGGACACGAACGCCGACGCTGCCAGGTGGTGGGCGGCGATCACCCAGGCGCCCGGGTCGCCGGTGGCCGCCGCGGCCGGGCCGAGCGCGTCGTACTCGGCGAGCAGCCGCAGCCGGGCCGACCAGCCCGGCACGGTGGTGGCCCGGGTGCGGTCGACCAGGGCCACCCCGCGCATGGCGCCGAGGAGTTCGGCGACGGTCGGCAGCAGGCGCTCCACGGCCTCGCGCGGCGCGAGCCCGGACGGCAGCGGGGTGAGGGTGAGGCCCGGAAGGAGCCGTTCGCCGCCGAGCCGGAGGGTGGCGATGTCGACCGCCGACGGGCCCCACAGCTCGGGCTGCTCCCCGCGCTCGGCCGTGCCGGCCCGCACCCACTCGGCGAGCAGCCGGCAGGCGACCTGGCGCGGCCCGGCGGCGGCCACGCCCACCAGGCCGAGCAGGGGCGCCGCCGCGCCGTCGTGGCGGGGGTGCAGGTCGGCGGGGTCGACGGGGGTGCCGAGGACGGTGGCGAGGTCGTCGCAGAGGGCACGGACGAGGGGGGTGGGGGCGGTGTCGGGGGC
>NZ_JNXT01000014.1 GCF_000716675.1 Streptomyces alboflavus | reverse complement strand
CCCGCGCCCAGCCCTGGGTCTGGGGCCGACCGGCCCCTCCCACCCGCACACGACGGCGCCGCTATGAGTACGTCCTTTGAGGAACGCAGCACTAGGGCCCTGCTGGTGGATCTCCGCGGCGTCGCGGCGCCCGGCACGCACGCTCGCCGTGCGGTGCAAAGGGCCAGGTGGCTCCGCCACATGACCCTCCGCACCGCACGCCGATCGCACGCACCGAACGCCGCTCCTTCTCCCGCGGAAATCCACCAGCAGGGCCCTAGGCGCGAGGGGCCTTAGGCTCCTCGTACCGGCGCGTTCCGGCCCCTTTTGGCGGCCGTGCCGGACGGGACGTACGCAGGCGAGAGAAGGGCGAGAGTCATGGCGCAGCAAGTGCGGGGCGTGGTCGCACGCGCGAAGGGTGAGCCGGTGCGGATCGAGACGGTCGTCGTGCCGGACCCGGGGCCGGGCGAAGCCGTGGTGAAGGTCCAGGCGTGCGGGGTCTGTCACACCGACCTGCACTACCGCGAAGGCGGCATCAACGACGAGTTCCCGTTCCTGCTCGGGCACGAGGCGGCGGGCGTCGTGGAGTCGGTGGGCGAGGGCGTCACCGAGGTCGAGCCCGGCGACTACGTGATCCTCAACTGGCGTGCCGTGTGCGGCCAGTGCCGCGCCTGCAAGCGCGGCCGCCCCCAGTACTGCTTCGCCACCCACAACGCGAAGCAGAAGATGACGCTGACCGACGGCACCGAGCTCGCGCCCGCGCTCGGCATCGGCGCGTTCGCGGAGAAGACGCTGGTCGCCGCCGGACAGTGCACGAAGGTGGACCCGGCCGCGTCCCCGGCCGCCGCGGGCCTGCTCGGCTGCGGCGTGATGGCCGGACTCGGCGCCGCGATCAACACCGGCGGGGTGGGGCGCGGCGACTCGGTGGCCGTCATCGGCTGCGGCGGCGTCGGCAACGCGGCCGTCGTCGGCGCCCGGCTCGCCGGGGCCGCGAAGATCATCGCTGTGGACATCGACGACCGGAAGCTGGAGACCGCGCGCGGCCTCGGCGCCACCGACACCGTCAACTCCCGCAGCAGCGACCCCATCGAGGCCATCCGCGAGCTGACCGGCGGCTTCGGCGCCGACGTCGTCATCGAGGCGGTCGGCCGCCCCGAGACGTACGAGCAGGCCTTCTACGCCCGCGACCTCGCGGGCACGGTGGTCCTGGTCGGCGTGCCCACGCCGGAGATGCGGATCGACCTGCCGCTGCTCGACGTCTTCGGGCGCGGCGGCGCGCTCAAGTCCAGTTGGTACGGGGACTGCCTGCCCTCGCGCGACTTCCCGATGCTCATCGACCTGTACCGGCAGGGGCGGCTCGACCTGGACGCGTTCGTCACCGAGACGATCGCGCTCGACGAGGTCGAGAAGGCCTTCGAGCGGATGCACCACGGCGACGTCCTCCGCTCGGTGGTGGTCTTCTGATGGCCGCCTCCGAAGGCTCCGCGGCGCCGGGCGGCGCGCGCGTCGACCACCTCGTCACCTCCGGCACGTTCTCGCTGGACGGCGGCACCTGGGAGGTCGACAACAACGTCTGGATCGTCGGCGACGACCACGAGGCCGTCGTCATCGACGCCGCCCACGACGCGGAGGCCATCGCGGCCGCCGTGGGGGAACGGCGCCTGGTGGCGATCGTGTGCACGCACGCCCACGACGACCACGTCGACGCGGCGCCCGCGCTCGCCGACCGCACCGGCGCGCCGATCCTGCTGCACCCGGCCGACCAGGAGCTGTGGAAGCTCACCCACCCCGACCGGGCGCCGGACGGCGAGCTGGCCGACGGGCAGGAGCTGACCGTCGCCGGGACGGTGCTGCGGGTCCTGCACACCCCCGGCCACTGCCGGGGCGCGGTCAGCCTGTACGCCCCGGCGCTCGGCACGGTCTTCACCGGCGACACGCTCTTCGCGGGCGGTCCCGGCGCGACCGGCCGGTCCTTCAGTGACTTCCCGACGATCGTGGACTCCATCCGCGACCGGCTCCTGACGCTGCCGCCCCAGACGGTGGTGCGCACCGGGCACGGCGACAGCACGACGGTCGGTGCGGAGGCGCCGCACCTTCAGGAGTGGATCGCGCGCGGCCACTGACGCGCCCTTCGGCCCCGGCGGGCCGGACCGTCCGGTTCCGGCTCGCGCCACGGTGCACGGGCCACCCCTGAGCACAGTTCGGGGGTGGCCCCTTTTGGTACGCCCACTGGTACGTCCACGACATCCCGGACGCGTTCACGACACCCCGCACGCATGCTGGCAGCACGACTCGATCTCCGATAAGTTAGGCAAGGCTTACCTAATGGAGGTTGAGGATGGGTGTCCGACACGTCAGCACGACCATGCCCAGCGCGGCGGCGCGCGCCCGCTCCGTGCTCGCCACCGCCTGGTCCTGCGCGGTGACCACGGAGATCGGCAGAGACGACCTCGTCGGCGCCCACACCGTCAGCGAGCGGGGCACGGTGCTCCTGCACCCGCCGGAGGACAGCGCCCTCGCCGCCGCGCTGATCTGCGCCCCGCGCGGCGAACCGTCCACGCTCGTGGAGTTCGCGGACGTCGCGCCGGTGCCGGTCAGGGACCGGGTGCGCTCACGGCTCTGGCTCTCGGGGACCCTCACGGCGACCCGCGACCACCTCGTCTTCGAGCCCGCCTGCGCGGTGCTGCACGACGGATCCGGCCGCACCGGCATCGACCTGGAGGAGTTCGCGCTCGCCGACGCCGACCCGCTGGCGCACGCCGAGGCCCGGCTCCTCACGCACCTGGCCGACTCCCACCCCGAGGCCGTCGAACAGCTCACCCGGCTCGTCGCCGCCGACAGCCTCGCCGGTGTCGTCGACGTCAAACCGCTCGCCATCGACCGCCACGGCCTGACCCTGCGCCTGGAACGCGTCAGCAGCCAGGCCGACGTACGGCTGCCCTTCCATGAACCGGTGGAGGACCTCGGCCAGGTCACCGAGCGCATGCACACCCTGCTCACCAAGGCCCGGCTGCTGCGCCGGCCCGTGCTGCGTCCGGCGCCGCCCGAGTCCTGAGGCCCGCCCCGGACCGGTCGCGCGGCAACTCGTACGTGTGAGCGGCCCCCGGTGTCGGGTGCGCGCAACGCGCGGGGATGATGGGCCACATGAGTCCCGCCCCCGCAGAATTCGAACCCGTCGAGCCTGTTCAGGCCCTGATCATCATCGATACCCAGTCGGGCTTCGTCACCGGTGACGAAGCCGTGCCCGGCGCGCGCCACCTGCTGTCGCGCGTCGAGCACCTCCTCGCCAAGGCGCGGGCCGCCGACGCGCTCGTCATCCAGCTGCAGAACGACGGCCCGGACGACGCCCTGGACGAACCGGGCACACCCACGTGGGAGTTGCACTTCCCGGTGGACACCGAGCGCGGTGAACTGCTGTTCCGCAAGACCGTCGACGACGGCTTCGAGGAGACCGAACTCGAGGACGTGCTGCGGGAGGAGGGCGTCACCTCGCTCACCATCTGCGGCGTCATGTCGGAGATGTGCGTGAGCGCCACCGCGCGCACCGCCCTTGACCTGGACTTCCGCCTCGTCATCGCCCATGACGCGCACGGGACGTACGACATTCCGGCGGCGCCGGGCATCAGCGACGCCGTCCCGGCGGCGACGGTGTCGCGGGTCGCGGAGTGGGCGCTCGGTGACGAGGTCGAGATCGTGCCGTGTGCGGACGATGTGAGCTTCGTCGCGCCGTAGTTGACGCTGCGTGGTCGCTGGTCGCTGGTCGCTGGCCGCATGGACGTCGGCTGCTGGTCGCATGGACGTCGGCCGTGCGGTTGTCGGCGGTGCGGCTGTCGGCCGTGCGGCCGACGGGTTGCCTCGCCCGTGGTCCGGCGCCGGGCCTTGGCGCCGGACCACGGGAGTGCGCGGTCGTGGGAGCGGCGGCCGTCAGCCCGCGCTGCCCCCGCCCGGCTCCCCGGCCCGGGTCGCCGCCAGCACGCTCGCCACCTCGTAGAAGTAGCCGTTGACGGGGGTCGGCGTCCCCGTGCGGGCGCCCAGGCGGACCACCGAGCCGTTCCACGCCTCCAGTTCGGACGGGCGGCCGGAGCGGATGTCTCGGTGGAGCGACGAGGTGCCCTCGGCGGGCTGCTGGTCGACGAAGTCCAGGGTGCGCGGCACGATGTCGTCCGGGAGGCGGACGTCCATGGCCCGTGCGACCCGCTCGATCTCCGTCATCCCCTCGGCCAGGAGGCGCCGGGTGCCCGGGCGTGAGCGCAGCACCCCGAACGGGGCGTCCGTCACCGTGCCGAGGCCGCCGAAGGGCACCACGAACAGGAACTTGGCCCACAGCTCGGCCCAGATGTCGTCGGGCACGGTGACGCTCACGCCCGCCCCGGCGAGCGCCGCACGCAGCCGTTCGACGCGGGGCGTGGCGCGGTCGTCCCACTCGGCGAAGGCGAGCGTGCCGGGGCCGCCGACGTGCCGCACCCGGCCCGGTCCGTCCAGGTGCGCCAGGATCTTCGCGGTGCCGGGCAGGACCGCGTCCCGGCCGACCTCCTGGGCCACCTGCTCCGGCGCCTCGACGCCGTTCTGCAGGGTCACCACCGCCGTGTCCGGGCCGACGAGGGGCTTCAACGCGGCGACTGCGGGCGGCAGTTGCCAGGTCTTGACGCACAGCAGGACGACGTCGACCGCGCCGAAGTCGTGCGTGTCGTCGCTCGCGCGCGCCGGTGCGACGGTGAAGCCGCCCGCCGGGCTCTCGACGGTCAGGCCCTCGCGCCGCAGGGCCTGGAGGTGGGCGCCGCGCGCGACGAACCCGACGTCGTGCCCGGCCTCCGCGAGCCGCCCGCCGAAGTAGCCGCCCACACCGCCGGTGCCGACCACCGCGACCTTCAGGGCCCCGCCCGCGTCCCGCACCGTCTCCGCCATGAAGAACCTCCCCGTGTGCCGACGCCGGGCCGCCGCGCGGTACCCGGCCGGGCCGCACGCTCGACGGCCCGGCCGCCACCCTAGCGAGTTACTGCCTGATGGGGTAACGCTGCTAGCGTGCAGTCATGACCAAGGCGCGCACCGCCCCCGTACCGGCGGACGGCGAACCGCCCGCCGCCACACGCGAGTTCCACTGGCGCGGCGGCCGGACGTCCCTGAATCTCACCGCGACCGTGGGCAGGCGCGGGCCGGGCGCCGTCGAGCGGCTGCGGGACCCGGCGGACCTGTCCCGCTGGTTCCGCGAGGCAGGCATGACGGATCGTCATCTCGCTGTTTCCGATGCGGAGTTGGTGGCGGCGCGGGCGCTGCGTGAGGCCGTGCACCGGATCGCGGCGGCGGTACGCGCGGCCACCGCACCCGAAGCGGCGGACCTGGCCCTGCTCAACCACTGGACGGCGCAGCCGCTGCCCGGCACGGGCCTCACCCTCGACGGCGACGGCAGCCCCCGGCCGCTGCCGCCCGCCCTCGACACCCCCGGCCTGCTCGGCCTGCTGGCCCGCGACGCGGCGGACCTGCTCGGCGGCCCCCTGTCCGGCCGGATCCGCGAGTGCGCCGCGGCCGACTGCACCCTGCTGTTCGTCGACGAGAGCCGGGCGGGGGCGCGGCGCTGGTGCTCGATGGACGCCTGCGGGGCGCGGGCGAAGATGGCGGAGTACCGGGCCCGCAGACGTGGCGGCACGACGGCGCACCCGCACGGCGGCACGCGGCCCGACTGACCGGGGACGGCCACCGCGACCCTGCGGGAGCGGGCGGCATGCGGCCCGGGGGCCGGAGCGGCGCACTCGTCCCTGTCCGGGAGGGTGGCACGCGGCCCGACCGACCGGAACGACCATCTCGTCCCCGTCAGAGCGGCGCCCGCAGACTCGTCCCCGTCAGAGCGGCGCCCCGCCGAACCCGATCTCGTTCCCGTCAGGATCGCGATACAGGGCCTTGCGCACCCCGTTGCCGTACGTCTCCCGCCGCACCGGCTCGACGCCCCGGGCGGCCATCGCCGTGACCCGGGCGTCGAAGTCGTCCACGAAGACGGTGTGCAGGGCGTGCCCCGCGTGCTCGGGCCGCTCCTCGACGGCGATCGACCGGTGCTCCGCCAGCTCCCACACCACCTCGGTGTCGCTCGCGACATACGTCGGCGGGGTGCCGAGCAGCCGCTCGTACCAGGCAAGCGCCGAGGCGAAGTCGCTGACGGGGATTCCTGCGAAGAGATCGAGGGCCATGCGCCCATGCTAGAAGCCCCGCGCCGCCCCGTCGGCGCGCCCCGCACCGGCCCCGGGACGCGCCGCCCCACCTCACAGCGGCAGCGCGCACACCGCCGTCGGCGCCCCGAACGGCTTCCCCGCGAGGGCGAGTTCACCGGTGCGCCCGTCCACGCGGAAGACGCTCACCGACCCCGACCGCTGGTTCGCGGCGAACAGCAGCCGTCCCGACGGCGCGAGGGCGATGTGCCGCGGGAAGTCCCCGCCCACGGGCACCGTGTCGAGCAGCCGCAGGCGGGCCCCGGCACGCTCGACGGCGTACCGGGTGAGGCTGTTGTCGCCGCGGTTGGCCAGGAAGGCGAAGCTGCCGTCGGCGGTCACGACGGGCTGCGCCGGGTAGCTCGTGACGCCGGGCCTGGTGCCCGTGGACTGCGGCTCGCCCGGCGAGAGCCGCCCGGTCTCCGGGTCGTAGCCGCAGACCACGACCGTGTTGTCGAGTTCGCAGGCGACGTACGCGAACCGCCCCGACGGATGGAAGGCGAGGTGCCGCGGCCCCGCGCCCGGCCGCACCGTCGCGTACGAGACACGGCTCAGCTTCCCCTTCCCCGCCTTCGTGTCGAGCCGGTACGTGTACACGGTGTCGGTGCCCAGATCGACGGCGAGCACGTACCGGCCGTCCGGGGCGGTGACGATCTGGTGCGCGTGCGGACCCTGCTGGCCCGGCCCCGGCGGCGGCGTGGAGTGCGTGACGAGATCGGTGCGCTCACCGAGCGCGCCGGACGCCTCGACCGGGTGCACGGCCACGCTGCCCGACGTGTAGTTGGCGCTGAGCAGCCAGCGGCCACCGGGGTGCACGGAGAGGTGGCAGGGCCCGGCGCCGCCGGTGCCGCGCGTGCCGAGGACGCGGTGGTCGCCGTCGGGGGAGAGCGCGATCGCGGTCACCCCGCCCTGCTCCCGCTCGTTGACGGCGTACAGCGTCCGCCCCGACGGATGCGCCGCCAGATACGACGGATCCGGTACGCCACCGAGGGTGCCGACGCCGGTCACGGCGCCCGTCTCCTCGTCGTACGTGGCGAGCCCGATGCCCTTGCCGCCGCCCGGCTGCGAGGTGTACGTGCCGAGGAACAGGGGCCGTCGCCCGCGCGGGCCGGGGGCGGCCGTGGCCACGCCCGTCGTCGCCACGGTGGCCACGGCCAGGCCCGTACCGAGGAACCGCCTTCTGTTCATGACTCCACTCATGACTCCACCTCGCGGGTCAGTGGTGACGGATGGGGCGCACGTGGCAGACACAGTGGCCCCGAACCCCGGCAACAGGCAAGAGTCGCAACCCGAGTTGCAGTATGTGCAACGCCATTCCGTGTCCTTCTTCCGCCGTGTGGGGGAGGAGCGTGGTCCGTGGGAGCGATGTGCGGGCCGTGGCCGAACGGCAGGGTCTCAGGCACAGGCCCCCGCTGTGGCCTGGCCGTTTCCTGCCGAGCCGCATTCCGGAGGACCCCGTGGCGCTCCCCGCCCGTACCGCCCGCACGGACACCGTGCCCGACCCGCGAGCGTCGGCCCGCGCGCGGCCCGCGCCGTGGTGGCGGCGCTGGCCCGCCTGGGCGCCCCGCGCCACCGCGGCCTGGGGCGTCGCGTACGCCACGGCCCAGACGCTGTGGGCGGCCACCGGCACCGTCGTACCGCTGGCCGGGGACAGACACACCCCGGCCGTCCTCCAACTCCTCCTGGCCGCCCTCGCCCTGCTCGCCGCCGCCGTCGGCCTCGCCACGACCAGGCCGCTCACCCGCCGGGCCCGCCGTGCCGTCGGCGGTGCGCTCGTCGTGCTGATCCCGGCGCTCGGCTGGGGCGTGATCGGCCTCCCCCTGTACGTCGTCGTCCTCCTGTCGGGCTCGGGCCTGGAGAGCGCCACCGGCCTCGCCAATCTCCTGCTGCTCACGCCCGGAACGGCCCTGCTCGGCATGGTCGCCGTCTCGTACTTCCGTAGGGGCCGCGGGCTCTGCCCCCGCTGCGGGCACCCGCATCCGGGCGACGGCGAGGGGCCGCTCAGCCACCCCGACGCGTCCACCGCGCCCCGCCGGACGCGCCGGGCGGCGTACGCGCTGCTGTGCGGGCTCCTTCCGTGGTCCGTCGTGAAGAACGTCTGGCTCTTCGGCGGTGACGCGATCGGGGTGAGCGGGGAGGCCTGGCAGCGCGAGATGGAGGCGGACGCGACCGGCGGCGCGCGGGCGCTCGCCTCGGTGGGCGTGGACGTGACGGTGCTCGCCGCGCTGCTCGGGGTGTTCCTGACGCTCGGCCTCACGCACCGCTGGGGCCAGGTCTTCCCGCGCTGGACCCTGCCGCTCGCCGGTCGGCGTGTGCCGCGGCTCCTGCCGCTGATCCCCGCCTTGCTGACCGGGTTCGCCCTCGCGCTCTACGGGACGCTGCTCACGTGCGGGGCCCTGCTGATGGCGGCCGGGGTGCTGTCGAAGCCGGAGCCGGAGGGCGTGTTCACGACCGGCTCGGGGCTCGCCTGGATGGTGGCGTTTGGCGGTCTCGCCTTCGGCGGGCTCGGCTGGGGTCTCCTTGTCGCGGCCAGGTCGTACGCCGGACGCACCCGCCCCCGCTGCGTGTTGGGCGCTGCCGCCGTAAAACAGCCATCCACACAAGCGAGTTGACGACTCAGCAGCACCAGGTCGCTACGTTGTGCGAGTGAATCTTGATGCCCGCGCCCGTGTGAGCGCAGACCTGAGGAGTCGCCGAGTGGAGCAGAGCTGTGTGACCCGGATCCGTACGACCCTGGCCGCTATGGGGGTGACGGCCGCCGTGGTGACGGTCGTCGCCGTCGCGCCCACCGCGAACGCGGCGCCGTCCGGCTCGGCCACCGCCGCGACGGCCCCCGCTGCCGGGGCGAAGCCCGAGCCCTGCACTGGCGCGTTGCTCGACGACGCCCGCCTCGGCCCCAAGTGGCTGCCCAAGAAGTGGCAGAAGCCCGTCGGACCGCTCCTGAAGAAGTGGAAGCGTACCGGCAAGCTCACGCCGTCCGCCTTCCTCAAGAAGTACTGGGAGGGCCCGGCGGACTCCGGCACCTGGAAGTACCCGCCCAACGACGGTTTCGAGACGGTCAACGGCGAGGTCGACAAGCATCCGGAGCAGTTGGAGAAGGGCGAGCTGCTCGACCGCTTCGGCTCGGAGTTCGGCTCGTTCCTCGCGCCCGCCGGGGACTCCTACGCGGAGCGCTCGCTGCCGCCGCAGAACCTCAACACCCGCGACGCCGCGTACGCCTGCGACTATCGCGTGTACAAGGTGGCGAAGCCGTTCACCGTGTGGCAGGGCGGGATAGCCCCCTGGTTCGAGCAGCCCGGCGGCGGCGAGCAGATCAAGCTCGACCCGGTCTTCCTGAACCCCGGCGAGGGCCAGCGCCTGAACGTGAAGTGGCTCCTCGACCAGGGCTATCTCAAGCCGGCCGCTGCGCCTGTCGACGTGAGCTGACCGGGACGGCCCTCCGGGTTCGCGTCAGCCCTCCGGGCTGATGAGGCCGCGCTCGTACGCCTTGACCAGCCGCTGCGGCACGAGATGCGTGACGCCGTCGACCGTGACGGGCGCCAGTTGCGGGGTGGTCGCCTTCCACTGGGCGCGGCGGTGCCGCGTGTTGCTGCGGGACATCTTCCGCTTGGGTACGGCCATGGGGTCCTCCGGGGGTGATGCGTGCGGGTGGGAAGCTGCCCCGGAGGCTACATGAAAATGGATCCCATTAACAAAAGTGGGTTCGGGGCGGTGCGGGTGGCCGGTGTCGCCCGCACCGCCACCGTCGCCGGTTGACCCTCACGTCGCGTCAGGCCGCACGCTGTACGGCGACGAAAGGGTGACGATCATGAGCTACACCGTCGGGCAGGTCTCGGGCTTCGCCGGGGTCACCGTCCGCACGCTGCACCACTACGACCGGACCGGCCTGCTCACGCCGAGCGAGCGCAGCGCGGGCGGCTACCGGCTCTACGGCGACACCGACCTCGCCCGCCTCCAGCAGATCCTCTTCTACCGCGAACTCGGCTTCGCGCTCGACGAGATCGCCGAGATCCTGACGGACCCGCAGGCCCACGCACTCGAACTGCTCCGGGCCCGGCGCAAGACGCTGCGCGAGCAGATCGACCGCCTCGAACGGCTCGTCGAGGTGGCCGACCGCGCCATGGAGGTCCAGCAGACGGGCGTCACGCTGACCCCGCGCGAACGCTTCGAGGTCTTCGGCGAGATCGCCTTCGACCTGAGCTACGCCACCGAGGCCGAGATCAAATGGGCGGGCAGCGCCGGACACCGAGAGGCCATGACCCGCGCCGCCGCGCACTCCCCGGAGGACTGGGCCCGCCTCATGGAGGAGGCCGCGGCCTGGCGGGAGCGGCTCCTCGAGGCCTTCGACGCCCATGAACCCGCCGACGGGGAGCGGGCGAGGGCGCTCGCCGACGAGCACCGGCGGCACATCGGCCGCTGGTTCACCGACTGCCCGCCCGCCATGCATCTGCGCATCGCCGACGACTTCGTCAGCGACGCCCGGGCGTTCGCGCTGGTCGTGCCGCCCTCGCAGCAGCGGCCGGGGCTCGCCCGGTATGTGTGGGAGGCCGTCCGCGCCAACGCCCGTGCTGAATCCGGGGCTGAAGCCGGTGCCGACGCCAATGCCGAAGCCGGGGTCGAAGCCGGGGTCGAAGTCGGCGGTGCATCCGGTGCCGATGCGGAGACCGGTGGCGACACCGAGGTGGTCGCCGGTGTCCTCGGCACCGGCCTCGGCGGCGGCAAGGGTAAAGCTGAACCTGAGGGTGAGATGCGTGGGGGTGTGCGGTGCGAATCCTGATCGCCGCAGCCGGTTCCCACGGCGACGTCGTTCCGTACACCGGCCTCGGCGCCCGCCTGCGTGCGGCGGGCCACGAGGTCGCGCTCGCCACGCACGAGAGCTTCGCGCCGCTGGTGCGCGGCGCCGGTCTGGGATTCCGGCCGCTGCCCGCCGACGCCCGTGCCTCGGGCCCGGCGGTGGGGCGCCGCGAGCTGATGCGGGCGGCCGCTGTCTTCGTGCGTGACCTCGGTGCCGGACTCGCGGACGCCGTCGACGACCGCGACGACCTGCTCGTCCTGTCCACGACGACGGCCCCGCCGGGCTGGCAGCTCGCCGAGGCTCTCGACGTGCCGACGCTCGGCGCCTACCTCCAGCCCACCCATCCGACGGGGGAGTTCGCCCCGGTCGTGAGCGGCATGCGGTCCCTGGGGCGCTGGGGCAACCGCGTCCTGGGACGCCTGTCGCTGCGCATGGTCGACCGCGTGTACGCCGACGCGGTGCGGGACCTGCGGGCCCGCCTCGGTCTGCCCGCCGCCGCGTCCGGCGCCGTCCGCGCGCGTCGGGAACGGGCGGGCGGGCCGGTGCTGCACGGCTTCAGCCCGGCGGTCGTACCGCGCCCTGCCGACTGGCGCGCCGGGCTCGACGTCGTCGGCAACTGGTGGCCGCACCACGATCCGGACGAGCGGCTGCCGTCGCGGGTCGAGGACTTCCTGGCCGCCGGTCCGCCGCCCGTCTTCGTCGGCTTCGGCAGCATGGCGGCGGGGGAGGGCGAGCGGCTCGGTGAACTCGCCGTGGCGGCGCTGCGGCGGTCCGGACTGCGGGGCGTCCTGCAGTCCGGGCGGGCCGGTCTGGAGGCGTCCGGCGACGACGTCCTCACGGTCGGCGAGCTGCCGCACGCCCTGCTCTTCCCCCGTGTGGCCGCGGTGGTGCACCACGCGGGCGCGGGCACGACGGCGGCGGGGCTGCGCGCCGGAGTCCCTGCCGTGCCCGTCCCCGTCACCGCCGACCAGCCCTTCTGGGCGGCGCGCCTGACCGCGCTCGGCGCCGCCCCCGCCCCTGTCCCCTTCCGTGCCCTCACGGCGGCGCGCCTGGCCGACGCGCTCACCCGCGCGGTCCGTGAACCGGCCTGCGCTCGCGCCGCCCTGGCCGTCTCGCGGTCGATGGCGACGGAGGACGGGGCGGGCCGGGTCGTCCGGGCCGTGGGGCGGATCGGGCGGGGGTGAGGGTGGTCCGGGCGGTGGCGCGGATCGGGCGAGGGTAAGGGATATCCAAGTCCGTGGGGCGGATCGCGCAGGGGTGAGGGTCATTCAGGCCGTGGGGCGGGCGCGGCGATGGGGCGCCCGTACCCGTCGCCGCCCCTCACGGCCGCCCCTCCGCATGCCCCGTCAGGGCCGCCCCGCCTCCGCCACCTCCTCGCCCTCGGGCACCGGACCCGGTGCCGTCCCCTTCCCGAACGGGCTGCCGCCGAGCCGCTCGCGGTGATGCGGTGTCAGCCATCCGCCGAGGTCCGGGCCGAGAGGCACGATGCCGGTCGGGTTGATGCCCGTGTGCACTTCGTAGTAGTGCCGCTTGATGTGGTCGAAGTCGACCGTGTCGCCGAAGCCCGGTGTCTGGTAGAGGTCGCGGGCGTACGCCCACAGGACCGGGTCCTCGGTCAGCTTCCAGCGGTTGCACTTGAAGTGGCCGTGGTAGACGGCGTCGAAGCGCACCAGCGTCGTGAACAGGCGGATGTCCGCCTCCGTGATGCTGTCGCCGACCAGATAGCGGCGGTCGGCGAGGCGCCGCGACGTCTCCTCCAGGCGCCGGAACACATCGCGGCACGCGCTCTCGTACTCGCTCTGGGAGGACGCGAAACCCGATCGGTACACGCCGTTGTTGACGTCGCGGTAGATGCCGTCCATCACCGTGTCGATCTCGTCGCGCAGCGCCTCCGGGTACAGATCGGGGGCTCCGGGGCGGTGCAGGTCCTTCCACTCCGTGGCCAGGTCCAGCGTCATTTGCTGGTAGTCGTTCGTGACCAGCCGGCCGCTCGGGACGTCCACGATCGCCGGGACGCTCACGCCGCCCGGATAGCCCGTCTCCCGTGCGTCGTACGCCTCGCTCAGATAGCGGATCCCGAGGACCGGGTCGCGGTCGTCCGGGTCCAGCGTGAAGCGCCAGCTGCGGTCGTCCTGGATGGGGTCGGTGACCGCGAGGGAGAGGGCGTCCTCCAGGCCGAGCAGCCTGCGGGAGATCAGCGCGCGGCTCGCCCAGGGGCAGGCGCGGCTCACCACGAGGCGATAGCGCCCGGCCTCCACCGGCCAGCCGTCGCGTCCGTCGGCGGTCACGCGGTCGGCGAAGTGGCTGCGCGAGCGCTTGAACGGCTTCTTGCCGTACGTGGCGTTGCCGCCCGCCTCCTCGCTCCCCGCCGAGTCGGCGCCCGCGCCGTTCTCGCCCGCCCCGCTTTCGCCCGCCTCGGGGCCACCCGTCGGCTCCCGCTCCGCGCCGCTCACCGCAGGCTCCCCTCGGGGCGAGGGGCGGGGGCGGGATCGGATGCCGACGCGGGTGGCGACAGGTCGTAGATCCTGTTCAGGAGCGCCGCCTCGTTGCCCGCGAAGCCCGCGCGGCTGAGGGCCTCGTCGGCGTCCGCGATCGGCACGGCGAGCAGCGCCGCGGTCTGCGCCGTCACGGGTCCGGACAGGGCGGCGCGTGCTGTGTGGAGGAGGCGCAAGCACGCCTGTGCCGCGGCCAGTTCGGGGTGTGTCGTGCCGGTCATGTCGGTGGGCTCCTTTGCGCGCGGTCACCAAGGTCGAAGGTGCAACCCCCACTCTTGCGCACGGGTCTGACAATTGCCCTTCAACCACCACGCGCGCGTGCCCCGCGACCGGCGCGCGAGCCGCCCCGTCCGCCCCGGCCGGAGCCCCGCGCTCACCCCGCCCGGCGGACGAGCCGCAGCCGCAGCCCCTCCGGCATGAGCGTGAGCCGCTCGGCGACCCGCAGCCGGTAGTCCGCGTCCGGCACCAGGTCGTAGCGCCGCAGCAGGAGCCCGAGCACCAACGTCGCCTCGTGCAGGGCGAACTGACGGCCGATGCAGGCCCGCGCGCCCGTGCCGAACGGCTTGAAGACGTGCGGCGGCCGGGCGCGCACCGCGGCCGGCGTGAACCGGTCGGGGTCGAACGCCTCCGGCCGGTCGCCCCACGCCTCCTCGTCCCGGTGCAGCAGCATCGTCAGGACCAGCGCCCACGCGCCACGGCGCATCGGGTGCGTCCCGTCGAGCACCGTGTCGCGCACCGCCTCCCGTGCGAACGCCGGTGCGGTCGGCCACAGCCGCAGCGACTCGTCGAGCACCCGGCGTACGTAACGGAGCTTGGCCACCTGCTCGTACGCGGGCACCTCCGTCCGCCCCCACACCTGCTCGACCTCCTCCCGCGCGCGGGCGCACACCTCGGGATGGCCCGCCAGATAGTGCAGCGCGAAGGACAGAGCGCCCGACGTCGTCTCGTGCCCCGCGACGAGGAAGGTGATGACCTGACGCCGGATGTTCTCCGCCGACAGGCGCTCCCCGGTGTCCGGGTGGGCGACGTCGAGCATCCGGTCGAGCAGGTCGCCGGGGGCGTCCCGGGCGTCCGCCGCGCGGCGGGCCGCGACGACCTTGTCGACGGTCCGGTTCAGATACGCCATGTCGGCGGCGTTGCGCCGCTCGGACCGGCGCAGGAGCAGCGGCGCGAGCGCGGGCGGCAGGACGTTGCGCCGCTGTGCGTGGGAGAGCGTGCCGACCATCGCGGTCACGAAGGGGTGCGGCCGGGACCGCTCGAAGGAGCCGAAGTCGTGCCCGAACCCCGTCCGGGCGATGGTCTCCAGGGTCAGCTTCGTCATGTCGCCCGCCACGTCGACGGCCCGCCCCGCGGCGGCCGCGGCATCCCAGCGGGCCGTCAGCTGCCCGGCCACGTTCAGCATCAGCGGGTGATAGCCCGCCATCGCCTCACGGCTGAACCCGGGCGCGAGGATGTCGTGCGCCAGCTGCCAGTTCGGCTCGTGGTTGTACGCCGTGAACAGGCCGTCGCCCGCGACCGGCCGCAGATTGGCCACCCCGAGCCCCACGTGCTTGGCGAACCGCGCCTCGTCGGCCAGGTCCGCCGCGAGCCGCGCCCCCCAGACGAACACGATCTCCTTGCCGAAGGCCTTGCGCCGGAAGACGGGTCCCAGGGCGCGGCCGATGCGCATCGAGTCCTGCACGGGCGTGCGGACGTTCGCCCCGAGCACGTCGCCGACCAGCGGCAGCCGGCGCGGCGGGTGCGGTATGCGGTGCAGCTCGGGCCAGCCGGCCTCCGCGCCGCGGAATCCCCTCGGCAGGTCCCCGGACAGCGACTCGGCACTTCCCGTCGGCTGCGTCGTCTGCGCCATGACCGCCATCTCCCTTGTGCACAGGGCTCGTTCCAGCCTGTTGTACGTGGATTCAATAGGGCATCGAGTCTGGTCCTGTTGTTGAACCGACGTCAAGTAAGGTGCTCGTATGGTCGCGAATCCGCAGGAGCGCACGCGCCGCAGACTGAGCACCGAGGAGCGCAAGGAGCAACTGCTCACCGTGGGGGCGCGGCTGTTCGCGCAGAGCCCCTACGACGACGTCTGGATCGAGCGGGTCGCCGAGATCGCGGGCGTCTCGCGCGGGCTCCTCTACCACTACTTCCCGACCAAACGGGACTTCTTCGCCGCCGTCGTGCAGCGCGAGAGCGAGCGCATGCTGCGCCTGACGACCGCCGAACCCGGCCTTCCCGTGCGCGAGCAGCTCGGCGCCGGACTCGACGCCTTCCTGGGGTACGTCGAGGGCCACGCCCAGGGCTTCCGCGCCTTCCACCGGGCGGAGGCCGCGGGCGACCCCACGGTCCGCGAGGTCTACCGTCAGGGCCTCGCCGCTCAGGAGCGCCAGATCCTCGCCGCCCTCACCGCCGACCCCGAGACGGCGCCCCAGGCCGCCGAACTCCCCGCCGTGCGCCTCGCGGTGCGCGGCTGGCTGGCCTTCATGGTCGCCGTGTGCCTGGAGTGGCTGGACGAGCCGGAGCTGACGCGCGCACAGGTGCGGGACCTGTGCGCGCGGGCGCTGCTCGGGGCGATCCTGCCGTAGCCGGGCCGCTCCGCGTTCGGGCCGACGTCAGACCGGCGGGAACCCCGTCGCGAAGTGCTCCGCCAGAGCCCGCCGGGCGGTCGCGGCATCCGCGGTGCCGGCGTCGGCGAGCCGTTCCGCGGCCCACAGGAAGAAGTCGTCCGCGACGGTGTCGATCCAGTCGTACGCCGGGTCCGCCGGCCCCGGATCCGGCTTCGGGTAGCGCAGCTCCAGCTCCGGGCCGCGCTCCCCGGACACCGTGAAGAGCCGGTGGCCGTCCGGTTCGGACACCTGCCGCACGGCCACCGCCGCGCAGTCCCAGCGCTGCGGCCCGTACTGGAGCCAGAGGACGCCCGCGCCGTGCCCCTCGGCGTACAGGGCGGCGGCGACCGGCGGCCCGCCCCGCGCGGGCGCGTCCCGCACGTGGACGAACCCGTGGCAGCGGCCCGAGGCGGGCCTGAGCAGCCCCGTCGCGATCTCCAGCGACCACATCCGCCCGTGGTGGTCGTAGTCCTGGAGCACGATCGCGTCCGGCGGCGCGGAGGGGTTCTGTAAGGCAGGCATCAGCGGCGGCGCTCCCGTCCGGGCTCCTGGTCGGCGGCGGCGTTGCGGTGCGTCGCCGCACGGGACGCAGCGGACGTTACGGCTGTACCCGCGCCCGGGAGGCGTGTGACGACGGCGCGTCCGAGTGACGTACGGGGAGCACGGTGAGAAGTACGAAGCTCAGCGCGGCGAGGACTTCGCAGCCCGCCGCCACGAGGAGCGAGCCGGACAGCGACCAGGTGGCGACCGGACCGCCGAGGCCCGCGCCGATCGCGAAGCCGGTGATCTTCAGGCTGGCGCCGGTGGTGAAGATCTGGCCGCGCAGCCGGTCGGGGGCCTCCCGGTGGCGTACCGCGAACAGCGCGGTCAACTGCGGTCCCTCCGCCGCTCCGGCCACCGCCATCGCCGCGAACAGGGCGAGGGGCGACAGGGTCGCGGCGAGGAGCAGCGCGAGGGCGAGGACGAGGACGCTGCCCAGGATCGTGGCGTCGGGCCTGAGCAGATCGGGGCGGCGGGCCAGGAGCGCGTTCGCGAGGAGGGACGTGGCGGCGAGGGCCGCGAGCAGGAACGTGCCCGAACCGGTCGAGCCCAGGGCCCGTTCGCCGAGCAGGGGCGTGCAGGTCACCAGCATGCCGACACCTACGTAGGACACGACGGAGGTGAGGGTGGCGCGGGCGAGCGGCCGGGCGCGGCCGATGGCGGCGAAGCCGGCGAAGAGGTCGGCGACGACGGACGGGGACGGCTCGGCGCGGGCCGCCGGGGCGCGCGTCGGGAGCGTCCACGCGGCCGGGAGCGCGAGGGCGATCAGGGCCAGGGACACCACGACACCCACCGAGGCGCCCGCCGTCATCGCGACCGCACCGGCCAGCGCGGGGCCCGCAAGGCTCGCGGTGTTGAACGTCAGCGCGTCCAGGGCGTTGGCGCGCGGCAGGTCCTCCTGGGCGGCCATACACGGGAGTTGCGAGGTCCAGCCACCGGCGAGCGCGGGCCCGAGCAGTCCGCCGCACACCGCGGTGGCGAGGACGACGGGCAGCGGCAGCCGTCCCAGGCTCAGCAGGATGACGAGCAGCGCCGCGCAGTACACGGCCAGCGCACCGGCGAGGAGCCGACCCGGACGCGCCGCCCGGTCGAGCAGCGCGCCGAAGACCGGCCCGCCCACGGCCGCCGACACGGTGATCGCCGACAGGAGCGCCGACGCCGCCGACGCCGACCCCGTCACCGAGAGCCCCACGAGGAGCAGGGCGGGCCCTGACATCTCGTCCCCGGTGCGGGCGGCCGTGGCACCGGTGAGATACAACGTCATGCTGTAACGCTTTAACATTCGCAAGACGTTACAAGGTAACGGGCAGTGCAGCCAAGGGCGTTACCCTGACGGGCGTGAAGAGGCCGAACGACGCAGCAGCCGCCATCCCGTCCAAGAGCGAGCCGCAGCGCGGGTCGACGAGCGAGTGGTCCACCCGCCATTCCGTGCTGCGGTCCGCCCAGCGCGCCGCCGCGCTCGTCAACGTCCTCGGCGCCGAGGGCGACGACGGAGCCGAGCCCACGGCCGACTCGCTCGCCGCGCTCGCAGCGGTCCTGCGCGAGTACGGCGAGACCGATCCGCTGGACCTGTCGGACGCGGACGTCGCGGACATGCGTGCCGTCGCGGCCCAACTGCGCGAGGTCTTCACCGCCCCCGGCGTCGACGCGGCGGCGACCCGCCTGAACCGGCTCCTCGCCGAGGGCTGCGGCCCCGTCCGGCTCACCGCGCACGGCGGCGGCTCGCCGTGGCACATCCACCTCGACAGCGCCGACACCGCGCCCTGGGCCGAGTGGTTCCTCGCGTCGTCCTGCATGGCCCTCGCCGTCCTCGTCTGGGACCGCCAGCGGCCCCCCGGCGGAGTGTGCGCGTCGGCGCGCTGCGCCAACGTGTACGTCACCGGCGGCAGCGGGGCGGAGCGCCGCTACTGCTCACCGCGCTGCGCGACCCGCGAACGGGTGGCGGACCACCGGCGCGCCAAGGAACGCCGGCCGTCCCAGCGGGACCAGGGGCGTAAGGGGCGCGAGGAGAACCGGTGAACTCCAGAAGGCGTACGGGTGCGCGAACCCTTCCTATGCTGACCCCATGAGGCGGACCTCCTTTGCGAATTGGCCCTGTTCCATCGCGCGCACCATGGACCTGCTCGGCGACTGGTGGACGCCGCTGGTGCTGCGCGAGGCCTTCTACGGAGTCACACGGTTCGACGCGTTCCAGCAGGAGCTGGGCATCGCGCGCAACACCCTCGCCGACCGGCTGCGACGCCTGGTCGACGAGGGGCTGCTCGACAAGCGCCCGTACCAGAGCGACCCGGTGCGCCACGACTACGTACTCACCGAGAAGGGCCGGGACTTCTTCGGGGTCCTCGCCGCGATGAACACCTGGGGCAACCGCTGGCTGAGCGGCGACGACGGCGCGCCCGTCGTCTTCCGGCACGAGCCGTGCGACCACGACAGCGCCGCCGAGGTCGTGTGCGCGCACTGCAAGGAACCCATGACGGCTGCGGACACCCGCCCCCGGATGGGCCCGGGCTTCCCGGCCCGCCTGGCCGAACGGGCCGACGTACGCAGGCGGTTCGCCCCGTGACAGCCCCGGACACGTTCCCCGGGATGTCGTCTGATGTGGTCTTCCCTCAGGAGCCCCCGATGTCCGTTCGCCGAGTCGTGCCCAACATCCCCTCGGACGCCCCTGCGCAGAGCCGGGAGTTCTACGGCCTGCTGGGCTTCGAAGAGGTCATGAACCACGGCTGGATCATGACCCTCGCCTCCGCGGCCGTTCCAACGGCGCAGATCAGCCTCTACGCAGCCGCCGACAGGACCGCGCCGGTCACGCCCGACATGAGCGTGGAGGTCGACGACGTGGACGCGGCCTACGCGGCGGTGCGGGACAGCGGCGCGGAGATCGTCCACCCGCTCCAGGACGAGGAGTGGGGCGTGCGGCGGTTCTTCGCACGGGACCCCGACGGCCGCGTGGTCAACGTCCTGAGCCACCGCTGACCCACGGCCGGCACCGGGTGCACGTGCGCTCGCGGTCTCAGTCGCTCGTGAGCACGACGAGCCGCTGCGTCGCCCGGGTCATCGCGACATAGCGGTCCACCGCCCCCTCGATGCCCTCGCCGTACGACTCCGGGTCGATGAGGACGACCAGGTCGAACTCCAGACCCTTCGACAGCTCCGGGGTGAGAGACCGGACCCGGGGCGTCGCCGGGAGCGCGCCGACCTCGGTGGCACCCGTGGTGATGACGCAGACGGTCCCGTCGGCGTGCGTGGCCAGCCAGTCGTCGAGGACCGTGCCGAGGTCCGCGACGGATCCGTGGACGACGGGCAGGCCGCTGCTGCGGATGGACGTCGGCACGTTGGCGTCCGGGATCGCGGCCCGGATCACCGGCTCGGCCTCCGTCATGATCTCTTCCGGGGTGCGGTAGTTGACGGTCAGGGAGGCCGGCCTGATCCGGTCGAGTCCGGCCCGCCCGAGGCGCTCCTCCCACGACTCCGTGAACCCGTGCCTGGCCTGCGCGCGGTCGCCGACGATGGTGAAGCTGCGCGACGGGCAGCGAAGGAGCAGCATCTGCCACTCCGCGTCGGTCAGTTCCTGCGCCTCGTCCACGACGACGTGCGCGAACGGGCCCGCGAGCCGGTCCGCGTCGGCGGTGGGCAGGGCGTTCTCGTCGATCAAGCTGTCCTGGAGGTCCTTGCCGCGCAGCATCCGCACCGCGCCCTCGCTCTCGTCCCCGGCCGAGTCGATGTCGGCGGCCGTGACGATCTCGTCGATGACGCGGGACATGCGCTCGCGCTCGGCGGCGACGGCGGCGGCCTTGCGGCGCTTCAGACGGGCCGCCTCCGGGTCGCCGAGCCGCTGCCGGGCCGCGTCCAGGAGCGGCAGGTCGGACACCGTCCAGGCATGCGGCGCTTCCTTGCGCTGGAGCCTGTGCACCTCGTCGCGGTCCAGCCAGGGCGCGCACATCCGCAGATAGGCCGGGACCGTCCACAGGTCGGAGACCAGGTCGGCGGCCTCGAGCAGCGGCCACGCCCGGTCGAGAGCCGTGACGAGGTCGCGGTCCTGGCGCAGCGCGCGCAGGAACAGCTCGGGTGAGACGCCGTCCTCCTCCTCGTCCATCCCCTGCTTGTCCATCAGGATCGACGCGAGCTCCTCCCAGATCTGCTCCCGCGCCTCGTTGTGCGGAGTACCGGAGCCCGGTGCCCCGAACGCCTCGGCCCAGTCGTCGGCGCTCACCCGGACCTCGGCCCAGGGCGTCGAGACGGTCATGGCCTGGGTGGGCGGCTCCTCGTAGAACGCGACGGCCTTCTCGATGGCCCGCACCATGCCCGCGGACGACTTCAGACGGGCCACCTCCGGGTCGGCTTCGGGCTCCGCCGCCGCGCCCTCGGCGACGAGGTCCCGCAGGGTGCAGGTCTGGACGCCGTCCTCACCGAGGCTGGGCAGGACGTCGGCGACGTATCCCAGGTAGGGCTCGTGCGGGCCGACGAACAGGATGCCGCCGCCGCGCCGGTGGTGGCCGAGGCGGGGGTCGGAGTACAGGAGGTACGCGGAGCGGTGCAGGGCGACGACGGTCTTGCCCGTTCCGGGGCCGCCGTCGACGACGAGGGCGCCGCGGGAACCCGCGCGGATGATGGCGTCCTGGTCGGCCTGGATGGTGCCGAGCACATCACGCATCCGCTCCGACCGGTTGCTGCCGAGGCTCGCGATGAACGCGGACTGGTCGTCGAGCGCCGCGTGGTGCTCGAGGCCGTCGGCGGTGAACACCTCGTCCCAGTAGTCGCTGATCCGCCCGCTGGTCCAGCGGTACCTTCGGCGGCTCGCCAGGCCCATCGGACGGGCGTGCGTCGCCGCGAAGAACGGCTCGGCCGCGGGGGAGCGCCAGTCGATCAGGAGCCTTCGCCCCGAGCTGTCGGTGAGGCCGAGCCGCCCCACGTACAGGGGCTCGGGGTCGTCCGCGCCGACGACGCGCCCCAGGCACAGGTCAAGGCCGAAGCGGCGCAGGGCGCGCAGCCGTGCGGTCAGCCGGTGGACCTCCGCGTCCCGGTCCAGACCCTGGCGGCCGATGCCGCCGGGTGCCCTGCGCACGCTGTCCAGGCGGTCGGACAGCTCGGCGATCGTCTGCGCGAGGGTCTCCGCGATGGCCGCGAAGTGCTGCTCGTCGTCGGCGATGAGCGCCGGGTCGGCCTTGGCGTCGAGTCGGTCGGGCAGGTTGAACGCACTGGTGGTCAGGGGGGTCATGCTGGGTGAATCTCCCGTTTCCGCAGGTCGGGCTGGCTGAGGTCAGCGATTCTGCGGTACGACGGGGGCCTTGCCGCAAGCCCCCCGGTGCGCTATAAGTTAAGAGTGGCAAGGAGCGGGTGTTCTCCTTGCTTTCTTTTTTGCCCGGCTTCTCCCGGGCCGAGCGGCCTCCGTCGGCGGGTCACGTCAGCGGGTCAAGACGTCTCCACCAGCCGGAAGGCCAGGCACACCACGAGGGTGCCGTCCGTGACGGACACCCCCTGCCGCGCCCAGTAGCGCAGATGCCCCGAGCGCCAGTCCGCGAGGTCCGCGAAACCCTCCCCCTCGGCGTCGGCGTGCACCCACGTCACCTCCGCGAACGGCAGCACCCGCACGCCGACGATCTCGACCGTGGTCACGCACGCGCCGGAGTCGTCCAGGACGGCCAGACGCTCGCCGGGATACTCAAGCCCCTCGGTCTCCTTGGCGTAGTCGGCGAGGAGACCCGTCGTGGTCGTCTTCGCCCCCGCCAGGACGAGGCTGTTCAGCTCGGCCCGCATCGCCCCCGGGACGCCCAGTTCCAGGGAGCGCATTCCATTGACCCGCGGCCACATCGTCCTCGCCTCACCCGCATCGCCCGCCCCGCAGAGGGGATCCGACCGCACCAGTGTGCCCGAGCTGCCGCGGCAAGAACCCCGTTCTCCCGATGCCCGGGTCGCGTGACAACTCCTTGACAGGTCAGTCCTGTTGAGCAACTCTGCTGGCCATGGAGTGGACTGGCGTACGTTACGTGGACCAGCCGACCGTCGAGGTGCGCACCTGGATCGACGCGCCGCCCCACCGCGTGTGGGACCTCGCCACCGACATCACGCTGATGCCGGACCGCAGCGGCGAACTGCGGGCCGTGGAGTGGCTGGACGGCGCCGCCGCCCCGGCCCCGGGAGCGCGCTTCGCCGGGCACAACGGACACGAGGCCTTCGGCGCGTGGACCACCACGTCCCACGTCGTCGAGTGCGAGCCGCCCCACGTCTTCGGCTGGGCGGTCACCGACCCCGAACGCCCCAGCGCCTCCTGGCGGTTCAGCCTGCGGGACCGCGACGGCGGCACCGAGCTGACGCACTGGATGCGGATGGGCCCCGGCCCTTCCGGCCTCTCGCTCGCGATCGAGCGGGCACCGGAGAAGGAGCAGAAGATCGTCTTCGTACGGATGCGGGAACTGGAGCGCGGGATGAGCGCCACCCTCGACACCATCAAGGCACTCGCCGAGGGGGACGCGTGATGCGCACGGCGACCACCGTCGAGGCGTCCGGCGCCGACTGGCAGGACACCGTCACCTACGTCACCGAGGCCGAGAAGCTGGGCCTCGACACCTGCTGGGTCGCCGAGGCCTGGGGCGCCGAAGCGCCGTCCCCGCTCGGCTATCTGGCCGCCCGCACCCACCGCATCCGGCTCGGCTCCGGCGTCATCCAGCTCGGCACCCGCACGCCCGTGGCCATCGCCCGCGCCGCGATCACCCTGTCGAACATCTCCGACGGCCGGTTCCTGCTGGGCCTCGGGCCGTCCGGACCGCAGGTCGTCGAGGGGCTGCACGGGGTCCCCTTCGACCGGCCGCTCGCACGGATGCGGGAGACCGTCGAGATCGTCCGGCAGGCGGTGGCCGGGGAGAAACTCGCCTACGAGGGGCGGGAGTTCACCCTGCCGCTGCCGGGCGGCGACGCCCGGCCCATGCGCCTGGCGATCCGCGCCGAGCACGACCTGCCCGTCCACCTCGCCACGCTCTCACCCCGCATGCTCCGCCTCACCGGCCGCGTCGCCGACGGCTGGCTCGGCACCGGCTTCGTACCCGAAGGAGCCAAGGAGGCCTACTTCGACCACCTCGACGCCGGGCTCGCCGAAGCGGGACGGACCCGCGCCGACCTGGACATCTGTCAGGGCGCCGAAGTGGCGTTCGCCGACGACGAGGACGGCCTGCGCGCGCTGGTCGGCGGGCGCAAGAAGGAACTCGCCTTCAGCCTGGGCGGCATGGGCACGGCGGCCACGAACTTCTACAACGACGCGTACAGCCGCCAGGGCTGGAGCGAGGTCGCCGCCGCGGTGCGCGACCGCTGGCAGGCCGGCGACCGGGACGGCGCCACGGCGCTGATCAGCGACGACATGGTCCTCGCGACGACGCTCATCGGCACCGAGGACCGGGTGCGCGAACGGCTGCGGGTGTGGCGGGCGGCGGGAGTCACCACCGTCCGCCTCTACCCGGCCGGAGCCACCCTCGCCGACCGCCTCACCACCCTGGGCCGCGCTCTGGATCTCGTACGGGATGCCGAACGGCGGGAACAGAGCCCAGGGTCGGTGAGAGGTGAGGGGAGTGGGCCCGGGCAGGGGCGGGTGGAGGGCGGGGCGTAGGCCAGACCTGCCGCGCCCCCCTGCCGCAGTCCCCTACGCCTCGCCCACCCGCGCGAACAGCGGGCGCGCCGCCGGGAGGCGGCCGTCCGTCGGCGCGCACTGCGCCGCCACCCGCGCCGCGGACTCCGGCAGGAACGGGCCGAGCTGGTCCGCGACCGTGCGACACGCCCCGACCAGCGCCGCGAGGACCTCGTCGAGCCGGTCGCCCGCAGCCCGGTCGCCCGCGCGCTCGGCCCTGGCCAGCTCCCACGGCCGCGTACCGTCGACACAGCGGTCGGCCTCCTGGACGATCCGCCACACGGCGGCCGTCGCCCGCCGGAAGTCGAAGTCCGCGAGGGCGTCGTCGACCTGGCCCCGCACCTCACGACAGACGGCCGCCAGGCGTTCCGTGCCCTCGGCCGGGGCGCCCTCGGCCGTGCTCCGCTCCGGCACCCGGCCGTCGCGGAAGCGGTGCGCCATCGTCACGACCCGGTTGACGAGGTTCCCGAGCCCGCCCGCGAGGTCGGCGTTCGCGCGCGCCACCAGCCGCTCCCGGGTGAAGTCGGCGTCCCCGACCCGGGGCACCTCGCGCAGCAGCCACCAGCGGACCGCGTCCGTGCCGAACTCCGCCGCCAGCTGGGCCGGATCGACGGTCGTGCCACCGGACTTGCTGATCTTGCGGCCGTCGACGGTGAGGTAGTCGTGCACGAGGATGTCGGTGGGCAGCGGCAGACCGGCCGACAGGAGCATCGCGGGCCAGTACACGGCGTGGAAGCGGACGACGCCCTTCCCGAGCAGGTGGCTGCGGCGCGTCGCACCGGTCCACCACCGGTCGTACGCGGGGTCGTCGGTGCCGTACCCGAGGCTCGTCACATAGTTGCCGAGCGCGTCCCACCACACGTACACGACCTGGTCCGGGTCGTCGGGCACGGGGATGCCCCAGCCGCGGGCACGGGTCTGCGAGCGCGACACCGAGAAGTCGTGCAGACCGCCCTCGATCAGGGCGAGGACCTCGTTGCGGCGGACGGCGGGCTCGATGCGCAGACGGCCGGACGTGATCAGTGCGTGCAGCTGGTCCGCGTACCGCGACAGGCGGAAGAACCAGTTCTCCTCGGCGACGGGCCGGGGCGCCGTGCCGTGCTCGGCGCAGCGGCCGCCGACGAGTTCGGCCGGGGTGTAGAACTGCTCGCAGCCGACGCAGTACAGGCCTTCGTAGTGCTTGCGGTACAGGTCGCCGGAGGCTGCGCACCGCCGCCAGAGCCGCTCCACGCCGACCCGGTGGCGCGGGTCCCGGCTGGTCCGGATGAAGTCGTCGAACGACAGGGCGAGCGGGTCGCGCAGCGCGGCGAACGCGTCCGCGTTGCGGTCGACGAAGTCCTGCACGGGGACGCCCTCGGCCTCGGCGGCGAGGACGTTCTTCAGGGAGTTGTCGTCCGTGCCGGTGAGGAAGCGGACCCTGTCCCCCCGGTGGCGGCGGTGCCGGGCCAGCACGTCGGCCTGCACGAGTTCGAGGGCGAAGCCCAGGTGGGGGCGGGCGTTGACGTACGGAATGGTCGTCGTGACGTAGGTCGTACGGGGTGTGGTCATGGGAGCCTCCAGGATCTCCGTGCGATCTCCGGACGGGAGAGGCGGGGCTCCGTGCCGTGTCACAGGTCGAGGCCCCGTCTCGGGGCCTCGGGCACGCTCGTGTCCGGTGTCAGCAGCCCCGTCGGCGGGGCATCATGGCGACGCGGAACTCTGGCGTGATCATGCGGGGATGCTAGCAGCGCGGTGCGCGGCCGGGCCTGTCGTTTTCCGTCGGGTACGGGGCGCCGGGCAGCGCCGACGGGTACGTGCCGGGGCCGACCACGGGGTCGGTTACCTGCCAGACCGCGGACCCCGCCCCCTGGTGGACTGAGGCGCGCACTCAGCGCGCCCACATCGATGTGTCGATACATCGATGTGTCTTCTCCGCAGGAATCCCGCGGGAACCCCGTAGGAATCCCGCAGGAACTCCCCGCCAGGACGGACCCACCCATGCCGCACACCCGCACGACCACCGCCGAGCGCTCCGGCGCGGATCCCCGCTCCCCACTGATCAGTTGGCTCGCCGTCTGCTCGGTCACGGCGGGGCTCTTCGCCATCGTCACGGTGGAGATCCTGCCGATCGGCCTGCTCCCCGAGATCGGCCGCAGCTTCGACGTCACGGACGGCACGGCCGGACTGACGATGACGATGCCGGGCTTCCTGGCCGCGCTGTCCGCGCCGCTGGTGACGACGGCCACGGCTCGCGTGGACCGGCGGGTCATGCTGTGCGCCTTCATGGCGCTGCTCGCGCTCGCGAACTTCGTCGTGGCGGTGGCACCGGCGTACTGGCTCGTCCTTGTCTCCCGGGTCCTGGTCGGCGTGACCATCGGCGGGTTCTGGTCGATCGGGGCCGGGCTCGCGGGGCGGCTCGTGCCGCCGGAGTCCGTCGGCAGGGCCACGGCGGTGATCTTCTCCGCGGTGCCCCTCGGATCGGTGCTCGGCGTGCCGCTCGGCACCTTCCTGGGGGAGGCCGCAGGATGGCGAACAGCCTTCACCGTCATGGGAGTTCTCAGCGTGGTCGGCTGCGGCGCCATGGTCCTGGTGCTGCCGCCGCTGGCACCGGAGAAGGCCCTTCGCGCGAGCGTCCTGCGGGCCGCGCTGCGCGGCTCGGACACCCGCTGGGCGCTGCTCGTGACCTTCCTCGTCGTCCTGGCGCACTTCGGTGCCTATACGTACGTCACGCCGTTCCTGCGGCAGGTCACGGACGTGGGCCCGGGCGTGGTCACCGTGTTCCTGCTGGCGTACGGGGCCGCGGGGATCGCCGGGAACTTCCTCGGGGGCGCCGCGGTGGCCCGCCGCCCGCGCGCCGCGTTCGCGGTGGCCGCCGGGCTGATAGCTGCCGCGGCCCTGCTCCTGCCCGTGCTCGGGGAACGGCCGGGCGGGGCGGTGGCGCTGCTCGTCGTGTGGGGGGTCGCGTACGGCGCCGTGCCGGTGTGCTCGGGGGCCTGGTTCGCGGCGGCGGTGCCGCGTTCGCCGGAGGCGGCGTCGGTGCTCTTCACCGCGTCGTTCCAGGCGACGATCTCGCTGGGGGCGCTGGCCGGTGGCGCCGTGGTGGACGGGGCGACGCCGTCGGCGGTGATGGTGCTCGGCGGGCTGACCGCGGCGGTCGGGGTGGTGGCGGTGGGGCTGCGGCGGTGACCCGGGGGCCCGCCGCGCGGAGACCAGGGGTGGCGGTGCCCACCATGCGGCGGTGAGCGCCGGCCCCCCCATGCCCCGGCGACCGTCAGACGGCGGCCGCGAGCGCCTCGAACTGCGCGTCGGTCAGGGTGATCTCCGCGGCGGCCGTGTTCTGCTCCAGGTGGGCCACCTTGGACGTGCCGGGGATGGGCAGGACCACCGGCGAGCGGCGCAGCAGCCAGGCGAGGGCGAGCTGGGACGGCGAGGCGCCGTGCTCCTTGGCGGCGGCGTCGAGCGGGCCGCCCGGGCGGGCCAGCTCGCCGGTGGCCATCGGGAACCACGGGATGAAGGCGATGTTCTCGCGCTCGGCGTACTCGAGGACGTCCTCGGAGCCGCGGTTGACCAGGTTGTACTGGTTCTGCACGGACACGATCTCGGCGTGCTCGCGGGACTCCTTGAGCTGATCCACCGTCACCTCGGAGACGCCGATGTGGCGGATCTTGCCCTCCTTCTGGAGCAGCACCAGCTCGCCGAGCTGGTCGGCGAGCGGGACCTGCGCGTCGATGCGGTGCAGCTGGAACAGGTCGATGCGCTCGACGCCGAGGTGGCGCAGGCTCAACTCGGTCTGCTGGCGCAGGTATTCGGGGCGGCCCACGGCGCGCCAGTCGTCCGGCCCCGACCGGGTCAGACCGGCCTTGGTGGCGATGACCAGGTCGTCGGCGTAGGGGTGCAGGGCCTCGCGGATCAGCACCTCGTTGACGATCGGGCCGTAGGAGTCGGCGGTGTCGATGAACGTCACGCCGAGCTCCACGGCGCGCCGCAGCACGCGAACGGCCTCGTCCCGGTCCTTGGGCTCGCCCCAGACGCCCGGTCCGGTGAGTTGCATCGCGCCGTAGCCGAGCCGGTTGACGGGCAGGTCGCCGCCGAGGGCGAAGCTGCCCGAGGCGTCGGCGGGGCGCGAGGTGTTCGAGGTGCTCATGGGAGCGGTCCTTTCACGGCGTGCGTACGACAAGATGTGTGACTCCGAACCTATGTGCAAGAACGCGCGAACAACGGATTCGGCCGTGCGGGGGCAGCCGTCCGACGTGACGTCGGAAAGGCGGGCGCCCGGCACCCCTCGCAGCCGCGGCCGCCCGGCGTCACGTCGGACAGGACAGGACCTAAGCCGCTGGTGGGAGAGGGCGAGAACAGGGCGCCAACCCGGTCGGCGCGTTCCTGCCCGTCGTCGGCCTCGGGCGCCGGGCGTCGGGCGCCGAAGGAAGCTGCCCCGTGCCATAGGGATCCCATGAGAAGTCCGCTGACAGCCATTCGATATCCAATGATCGGCGGGGAATATCCACGCCTCCTCCAAGCCCCCCAAAGGCCACCCGCCACGGCGCCCCGCCGTCGCGCGGGGGCGCCGGATATTCCCGGGGCTCGGCGGAAATAGTGCCGGTGACCTCGGGGTTGGGTGCACACATGCGGCAGCGGCACCCCCGTCGCGCCATGGCCCTGGAGGACCTCATGAAGATCGGCATCATCGGCGCGGGCAACATCGGCGGCAATCTCACCCGGCGCCTGACGAAGCTCGGGCACGAGGTGTCCGTGGCGAACTCCCGGGGGCCCGCGACCCTCACCGCCCTGGCCGAGGAGACCGGCGCCACGCCCGTGACCGTCGCCGAGGCCGCGCGCGGCGCCGAGCTCGTCGTCGTCACCATCCCGCTGAAGAACGTCCCCGACCTGCCGTCCGGCTTGTTCGACGGGGCCGCCGACGGACTCGCGGTGCTCGACACCGGCAACTACTACCCGGGGCGCGACGGCAGGATCGACGCCATCGAGGACGACGGCGTCACGGAGAGCCGCTGGACCGAGCAGCACATCGGCCACCCGGTCATCAAGGCGTTCAACGGCACGTACGCCCAGGACATCCTCGACAAGCCGCTGCCCGCGGGCGACCCGGAGCGCATGGCGCTGCCCGTCGCCGGTGACGACGAGGCCGCCAAGAAGGTCGTCCGCGACCTGATCGACGAGCTCGGATTCGACACCGTGGACGCGGGCGGCATCGACGAGTCCTGGCGCCAGCAGCCCGACACCCCCGTCTACGGTCTGCGGGCCGGAGTCGCCGCCGTCACCGACGCGCTCGCGGCGGCGTCCCCCGAGCGCCCGGCGACGTTCCGGGCGTAACGGTCACGGCCGCCTCCGTCTCGGGGAAGTGGCAGGCCACCTCCCGCGCCTCGCCCGGCATCCCGATGCGCAGGACCGGTGCCTCGGCCCGGCAGATGTCCTGCGCCTTGGGACACCGGGGGTGGAACGTGCAGCCCGGCGGGGGCGCGGCCGGGCGACGGGGGCTTCCCCTGCTCGAACGAAGCTGAGAGCTAGGGGAAGGGTCGCCCAGGAGCGTGATGCGCTCCCTGGCCCGCTCGGCCGCCGGGTCGGGCAGCGGCACGGCGGAGAGCAGCGCCCGGGTGTAGGGGTGCGCGGGGGCCGCGTACACGCGCTCCTTGGCGCCGATCTCGACGATGCGGCCGAGGTACATGACGGCGACCCGGTCGCAGACCCGCTTGACCACCGACAGGTCGTGGGCGATGAAGAGGTAGGCGAGGCCGAGCTCCCGCTGCAGGCGCTCCATCAGGTTGACGATCTGGGCCTGGACGGAGACGTCGAGTGCGGAGACGGGCTCGTCGGCGACGACGAGGCGAGGACCGGTGGCGAGCGCCCGGGCGATGCCGACGCGCTGGGCCTGGCCGCCGGAGAACTCGTGCGGATAGCGGTCGCCGTGCTCGGGGATCAGCCCGACGAGCTCCATGAGTTCGAGGGCGCGCCTGCGGGCGTCGGCGGCCGGACTCCCCTGGACCAGCAGCGGATCGGCGATGATCCGGGCGACGGTCTGGCGCGGGTTGAGGGAGGAGTGCGGGTCCTGGAAGACCATCTGGATCTCGCGGCGCAGCGGCCGCAGTTCGCGCTGCGACAGATGGCTGATGTCGCGGCCGTCGTAGTGGACGGTGCCGGTGGTGGGCTCCAGGAGCCGCACGATGGTGCGGCCGGTCGTGGACTTGCCGCAACCGGACTCACCGACGAGGCCGAGTGTCTCGCCCTCGGCCACGTCGAAGCTGACGCCGTCGACGGCCCGCACGGCAGCCGTGCCGCGCCGCCCGGCCGGGAAGGACTTCGTCAAGTCCCGTACGGACAGGAGCGGGTGCTGGTCCGTCGTGGTGGGCCGGTTCGCTGGGGTCATGAGGGGGCGCCTTCGTACGAGGGGAAGTGGCAGGCGGCCGGATGGCCGGCCGGGCCGCCGAGCGGCGGCCGCTGGGTCTCGCACCGCAGCCGTTCGTCCGCGGTGGCGGCCGTGGCCCGGGGACACCGGGGTGCGAACGCGCAGCCGGGGGCGGGGGCGAGCAGCGATGGCGGGCTGCCGGGGATGGCCCGCAGCGGCTCGTCGTCGGCGTCGTCCAGACGCGGCAGGGAGTCGAGCAGGCCCCGGGTGTAGGGGTGCGCCGGGGTCGCGAACAGCGCGTCCACCGGGGCCTGTTCGGCGGCCCGGCCCCCGTACATCACGAGTACGTCGTGGGCGACCCGGGCGACCACGCCCAGATCGTGGGTGATCATGACGACGGCGAGCCCCCGGTCCTGTTGCAGACGGACGATCAGATCCAGGATCTGCGCCTGCACCGTGACGTCGAGAGCCGTCGTGGGCTCGTCCGCGATGAGCAGCTCGGGCTCGCACGCGAGCGCCATCGCGATCATCACGCGCTGACGCATGCCGCCGGAGAACTGGTGCGGATACGCGCCCGCCCGGCGCGACGGCTCGGGGATGCCGACCTCGGCGAGCATCTCCACAGCACGCCGACGGGCTGCCGCGCGCCGGGAGCCGAAGTGCACGCGGTGGTGCTCGGCGATCTGCTCGCCGACCGTGTAGTAGGGGTGCAGGCTGGACAGCGGGTCCTGGAAGATCATCGCCATGCGGCGGCCGCGGAGCCGGTTGAGGCCGCGCTCGTCGAGGCCGACCAGCTCCTGGCCGTGCAGCCGGACGGAGCCGGTGACGTCGGCGCCGGTGTGCAGGCCGAGGATCGCGAGGGAGGTGACGGACTTGCCGGATCCGGACTCGCCCACGATGCCGAGCGTCCGCCCCCGGCGCACCTCGAAGGAGAGCTGGTCCACGGCCCGGACCCGGCCGCGTCCGGTCGTGAACGTGACGCCCAGATCCCGCACGGACAACAGGGGTTCGTCCCGCTCGACCGGCGTGGGCGCGTCCTCGGGGGAGGGCAGGGTCATCAGAACCTCACTCGCGGGTCGACGACGGCGTACAGCAGGTCGACGGCCAGGTTGGCGACGACGATGAAGGCGGCGGCGAGCAGTGTGACGCCGAGGATGACCGGCTGGTCGCCGGTGGACAGGGCGCCGTGGAAGAGCCGTCCGATGCCCGGCAGGCCGAAGATGGACTCGGTGATGACGGCGCCGGCGAGGAGCCCGCCCAGGTCCATGCCGAAGAGCGTGAGGATCGGCGTCATCCCCGCCCGCAGGCCGTGCTTGACGACGACCTTACGGCGCGGCAGACCCTTGGCGCGGGCTGTGCGGATGTACGGCTCCGCCATCGTCTCGATCATCGAACTGCGGCTCTGGCGTGCGTACATGGCCGCGTACAGGATGGCGAGCGCGAGCCAGGGGAGCAGCAGGTTGGACGCCCAGTCGACGGGGTCGGAGCCGAAGGGCACGTAACTCGGATAGGGCAGCAGGTCGGCCGTGCGGATCAGGCCGTAGATCAGCATCATCGACGTGAAGTACACGGGAAGCGATGCGGCGCCGACCGCGCCGACCATCAGGAGCCGGTCGGTGAGGGTGTCCTTGCGCAGCGCGGCCGTCACGCCCGCGGTCAGGCCGAGCGCCAGCCACAGCACGGCCGCGCCGAGCGCGAGCGAGGCGGAGACCGGCAGGCGGTCCATAAGCAGGCCCCACACGGCCTCGCTGTTCTCGTAGCTGTAGCCGAGGCACGGGACGTCGCACCGCAGGGCGTACTGGCCGGTGCCGATGGTGCGGCCGGTGAAGATGCCCGAGAGGAAGTCCCAGAACTGCCGCCAGATCGGCTGGTCCAGGCCCATGTTGGCGCGGATCGCCGCGAGCCGGTCGGCGCTGCACGACTTGCCGCAGGCCGCGGCGGCCGGGTCGGACGGCAGGACGTAGAAGATGGTGAAGGTGACGGCGGCGACGGCGACGAGCACGCCGGTCACGCCGAGCAGGCGGCGGCCGATGTAGCGGATCATGTGCGGCTGCCCCTCGGGTCGAGGATGTCCCGCAGCGCGTCGCCGAGCAGGGTGAACGCGAGCACGGTCAGGAACAGACAGGTGCTGGGGATGACGAAGTACATGGGGTCCGTGTCGTAGAAGGCGACGCTCTCGGCGATCATCTGGCCCCAGGAGGGCGTGGGCGGCCGGACGCCGACGCCGAGGTAACTCAGCGCCGCCTCGGTGGCGATCATGCCCGGGATGATCAGGGTGGTGTACGCGATGACGGGCCCGGCGACGCCGGGAAGGATGTCGCGGGTGAGGATCCGCCAGGGCCCCGAGCCGCCCACGCGGGCCGCGTCGACGTACTCGCGGTGCTTGAGCGAGAGGGTCTGGCCGCGCACCACGCGGGCGATGCCGGGCCAGCCGAACAGGCCGATCACGGCGGTCATCAGGAGGACCCGGTTGACGTCCTTGGCCACCGACATCATCGCGATCATGAAGATGAGGGAGGGGAAGGACATCGTCAGGTCCATGATCCGGCTGAGCACGGCGTCGACGCGGCCGCCGAAGTAACCGGCAGCGACCCCGGCCGCCGTGCCCGCGATCACGACGATCGCCGTGGCCGCGAAGGCGATGAGCAGCGAGACCTGGGCGCCGTGCACGACCCGGGCGAACAGATCGCGTCCGGTGACGGGTTCGACGCCCAGCCAGTGGTCGGCGGAGATCCCGCCGAGCGGCCCGATGGGCTGCCCGCCGAGATAGGGGTCGACCGCGGTCTTGTCGAACTCCTCGGGTGACCAGCCGCCGAGCGCGCTCAGCAGGGGAGCGGCGATCGCCATGACGGCGAACAGCGCGACGATGACGAGGGAGACCTTCGCCGAGGTGCGGCGGCGCAGTTCCGCGCGGGCGAGGCGCCAGGGGCCGCTGCCCGCGGTGGCCGGTGCCGGTTCCTGGTCCGGTGTCGGTGCCGGTGTGGGGTCGGGTGCCGGTGCGGGTTCGGGTGTGGGTTCGGGTGTCTTCGGGGTGAGGGTGGTCATGGTCGCGGGTGCCCCTCAGCCGTTGCTCTTGGACGGGTCCTTGAGGCCGACCGTGGCGTAGTCGAGCTGGCCGCCGAACGACGTCTGGCCGTACGCGCCCGCGACGTTGCTGCCGAGGACCAGCGGCCAGCGGCGCACCAGGACCGGGACGGCCGGGGCCTTGGCGAGGATCTCGCCGTCCAGCTCCCGCCAGGCCGCGCCCGCCTTCTTCGCGTCCGTCATGGCGGCGATCTCGTCCATGCGCTTCATGGTCGGCCTGTCGCGGAACAGCGAGTGGTTGCCGGTGTTGCCCTTCTCCTTGATGTAGCGGCCGTCGAAGACGAAGGGCAGGAAGGTCGACCCGGACGGGTAGTCCGGGCACCAGCCCGTGTAGACGAGGTCGGTGCGGTTCTCGGTGTCGCCGATCGTGGCGTAGAACGCGGACGGGTCGACGGTCTCGATGGTCACCTTGATGCCGGCCTTGCCGAGCGACTCCTGTATCGCCTCGGCCCGGCCCTTGTCGCCGGTGGAGACGGTCATCTTGGTGCTGAAGCCGCCCGGCTTGCCCGCCTCCTTCAGGAACTGCTTGGCCTTGTCGACGTCACCCGCGACAGGGATCTTCAGGGTGTCGGGCTGCTTGCCGCCGAAGAGGGACGCGGGCATGTAGGCGGTGGACGGGTCGTTGAAGGCGGGGCCGCCGGACGCGGTGAGCACCGACTCCCGGTCGAGGGCGTACTGCACGGCCTGACGGACCTTCACATCGGTGAACGGACCGCGCCCGGTGTGCATCTGGACCATGTCGGTGCAGTTCGTGGACTCGGCGACGAGCCGCTTCTTGACCTCGGCGCTCGGCAGCACCTTGGCGGCGCTCTCCGGCCGCACCGCACCCCAGGAGACGGCGGAGGCGTCGGCGCCCTGCGAGGCGATGAGCCGGTCGTCGATCTGGTTGGCCTTGAGGCCCATCACCATCACGAGCTTGTCCGGGTGGGCCTTGCGGACCGCGTCGGTCGAGGCCTTCCAGTGCGGGTTGCGGGCGAGCACCAGCTTCTTCCCGCGCTGATACGACTGGATCTTGTAAGGCCCCGACGAGAAGGGCCTGTTGTCGTACCGCGGCCCGTTGTCCCGCTTCCTGGGCACCGGTGCGAACGTCGGCATGACCGTGACGTTGCGGAACTCCGCGAAGGGCTTGCGCAGTTCGAAGACGATCGTGTGGGCGTCGGGGGTCTTGACCGAGTCCAGGTGCTCGCCCTCGGCCGGGCCCTGGTAGCCCTTGGCCCCGGCGAGGTAGCGGGCGGCGTAGTCGGCGCCGCCGGGCAGGTCGGGGGAGAAGGACCGCTCGACGTTGTACTTGATGTCCTGGGCGGTGACCGGCGTGCCGTCCTCGTACTTGATGCCCTTCTTGAGGCGGAAGGTCCAGGTCCTGGCCCCGTTGGAGGGGGTGCCGAGGTCCGCCGCGAGGTCGGGGACCAGCTCGCCGCCCGCGGTGCCGGGGGCGGCCCTGTACGTGACGAGGGTGCGGTAGAGCAGCCGGGTGCCGAAGTCCATGTCGCTCATGACCCAGTTGCGGGCCGGGTCGAGGTGGGTGAAGTCCTGGTTGGACAGGACGGTCAGGGTGCCGCCGCGCTGCGGAGTGCCGCCGACCACGGCCCCGGCGTTGAGGGTCGCGGGGTTCTTGCCGCCCCGTCCCTTGCCCGCCGTGGAGCCGGAACAGCCCGCCGTGCCTAGGGTGACGGCCGTCGCCAGGACGGCGGCGACAGCGGTGAGGGTGCGCTTGTTCATCAGTGGTCACTCCGAGAACAGTCGGCCAGCCCCGAGGTGGCTGGAATGTGACCGGTAACATAGTAATGTGAAATTGTACTGGCAAGGCATCGACTCGTCCGTTACTCACCTGTGTCCGAAGGGGTCCCAGTGAACGAGCCCGCGTCGACCGGCATCCGCACGGTCAGCCACGACCTTCCCGAATCCCCCGAGTTCGCGTCCTTCATGGCCGGCGACTGGGCCCCGAGCCCACTGCCCGACGGCATCCGGCTGCCCGCCGCCGACCTCACCCCGGCCCGCCGCGCCCGCCTCTCGGCCCGCTTCCCCGGCGAGCGACTGATCGTCCCGGCAGGGGAGTTGAGGGTCCGCTCCAACGACTGCGACCACCGCTTCCGCCCGCACAGCGCGTACGCCTGGCTGACCGGGCTCACCGGCGAGGACCAGGCCGGTCACGTACTGGTCCTCGAACCGGACGGGCCGCGCGGCCACGAGGCGGTGCTTCATCTGCGTCCCCGGTCGCCGCGCACCGACAACGGCTTCTACCGGGACCGCCGTTACGGCGAGTTCTGGGTGGGCCGGCGCGCCGACCTCGCGGAGGCCGAGCGGATGACCGGCGTCCGCTGTGTGCCGCTCGCCGAACTGCCGCCGGGCAGGAACGCCGCCTCCGACGGCGAACTCGCCACCGTGCTCAGTGAGTTGCGCCTGGTCAAGGATCCCTGGGAAGTGGGCCAGCTGCAGCTCGCCGTCGACCACACCACGACCGGGTTCGAGGACGTCGTGCGCGCCCTGCCGTGCGCCCTCGGCAAGCCGCGCGGCGAGCGCTGGATCGAGGGGGTCTTCGGTCTGCGCGCCCGCGCCGAGGGCAACGGCACCGGTTACGAGACCATCGCCGCGTCCGGCGCCCACGCCTGCGTCCTGCACTGGATACGCAACGACGGCCCCCTGGACGCCCGCGAACTGCTGCTGCTCGACGCGGGCGTGGAGACCGACACCCTCTACACCGCCGACATCACGCGCACCCTGCCGCTGTCCGGGCGCTTCTCCCCGGTCCAGCGGCAGGTCTACGAACTCGTCCTCGCCGCGCAGGACGCGGGCATCGCCGCGCTGCGGCCCGGCGCCGCCTTCCGCGACTTCCACCGGGCCGCGATGCGCGTCATCGCCGAAGGGCTCGCGGAATGGGGGGTGTTGAAGAACGCCGAGGGCGAGTTCCACCGGCGCTACACCCTGTGCAGCAGCGGCCACATGCTCGGCATCGACCTGCACGACTGCGCCCAGGCCAGGGCGGAGGCCTATCTCGACGGGGTGCTCGAGGAGGGCCAGGTGCTCACCGTCGAGCCCGGCCTCTACCTCCAGCCGGACGACGAGACCCTGCCGCGCGAACTGCGCGGCATCGGCGTGCGCATCGAGGACGACCTCGTCATCACGGCGGACGGGGCCCGCCTGATGTCCGGCGCGCTGCCGCGGACACCGGACGGCGTGGAGGAGTGGATGGGTGCGCTGATGGAGGGCTGAGACAGGGGCGGCGGGGGCCGGGTGGCTCAACGGTCGCCGGGGCGCAGGGGCGGCCCTGCGCCCCGGGGCGGACGGCCGAACCGGGGACGGCTCGTGCGAAACCCTTGGCATCGTCAGTGCCATGTGAAATATTACTGACGTGCTCACGAGAAACTCCTCGGACGTCATCGTCGTCGGCGCGGGCGTCGTCGGCGCGGCCTGCGCCTACTACGCCGCGCAGGCCGGTCTCACCGTCACCGTGGTCGACCGCGGCCCGGTCTCGGGCGGCACCACCGGGTCGGGCGAGGGCAACCTCCTCGTCTCCGACAAGGAGCCGGGGCCCGAGCTCGAACTGGCCCTGCTCTCCACCGAGCTGTGGCGGGAGCTGACCCGACTGCTCCCGCCGCAGATCGAGTACGAGACCAAGGGCGGCCTGGTCGTCTCCGCCGACGAGGACGGGATGCGCGCCCTGCGCGACTTCGCGGCCGGACAGGAGAAGGCCGGGGTGCGGGCCGAGGAGGTCGCGCCGGACCGGCTCCACGACCTGGAGCCGCATCTGGCCCCCGGCCTCGCGGGTGGCTTCCTCTATCCCCAGGACGCCCAGGTCATGCCCGCCCTGGCCGCCGCCCACCTGCTCAAGGCGGGCGGCGACCGGGTGCGCCTCAGGCTCGGCGAGGAGGTCACCGGCCTGCTCGCCGGCGGCCACGGCGAACTGCGGGGGGTCGCGACGACGACCGGGGAGCTGTACGCCGGGTACGTGGTGAACGCCGCGGGCACCTGGGGCGGCGAGGTCGCCGCGCTCGCGGGCGTGGACCTGCCGGTCCTGCCCCGCCGCGGCTTCGTCCTCGTCACCGAACCGCTGCCGCGCGTGGTGCGGCGCAAGGTGTACGCGGCCGACTACGTCGCCGACGTCGCCAGCGGCTCGGCGGCCCTTCAGACCTCGGCGGTCGTCGAGGGCACCGCGGCGGGCCCCGTCCTGATCGGCGCGAGCCGGGAGCGGGTCGGCTTCGACCGCACCCTGTCCACGGAGGTCCTGCGGCGCCTCGCGGCCCAGGCGACCGCCCTGTTCCCGGTCCTCGCCGGGGTCCGGGCGATGCGTACGTACGCGGGGTTCCGGCCCTACCTCCCCGACCACCTGCCCGCCATCGGACCCGACCCGCGCGTCCCCGGCCTGCTGCACGCCTGCGGGCACGAGGGCGCGGGCATCGGGCTCGCCCCGGCGACCGGCCTGATCGTGGCGCGCTGTCTGACCGGCGGCCGACCGCCCCTGGACGCGAGCCCGTTCGACCCCGGCCGCTTCATGCCCACCACCTGAGCCGTCACCACGTCGAGAGGAGGCCCGCCGTGGCCCGTGCCCGTACCCCCGCCGACCTGGTCGGCGCGCAGCCAGGACCGCCGTTCGAGATCACCTTCGACGGCCGCCCCGTGTCCGCGCTGCCGGGGCAGTCCGTCGCCGCCGCGCTGTGGGCCGCGGACATCCTCGCCTGGCGCACCACCCGCGTGGGCGGCAGGCCGCGCGGCGCCTTCTGCGGCATCGGACAGTGCTACGACTGCCTCGCCACCATCAACGGCTCGCCCAACCGCCGGGCGTGCCTGGTGCCCGCACGCCCCGGCGACGCGATCACGACCCAGGAAGGACACGGCCATGAGCACCTCGGCGTCTGACCCGGCGGCGGCCCCGGAAGCGGCCGGGCCCGCCGAGCCGTCCGGTCTGTACGACCTCGCGGTGATCGGCGCGGGCTCCGCCGGTCTCGCCGGGGCGGTCACCGCCGCCGAACTCGGCCTGTCCGTCGCCCTGTTGGACACCGCGACCGGAACCGGCGGGCAGTTCTACCGCCACCCGGCACCGGCCGCCGGAGCCCTGCGTCCCGAAGCCCTGCACCACGACTGGTCCGCCTACGCCGGGCTCCGCCGACGCCTGGAGGCGAGCACGGTGACCCGCCTCGGCGGGCACCACGTGTGGACGGTGTCCCGGGAGGGCGGCTCCGACTCCAGGGAGAGCGGTTCCGCGGGCGGCCCTGCGGGCGGCTTTGCGGGCGGCGAGGGGCCGTGGACCGTGCACGCCGTCACCGGCGCCGACGGGTGCGCCGAGCGGCCGGTGAGGGTGCGGGCCCGTGCGGTACTCCTCGCCACCGGCGCGTACGAGCGTCAACTCCCCTTCCCCGGCTGGACGTTGCCGGGCGTGGTGGGCGCCGGGGGAGCGCAGGCCATGCTCAAGTCCGGCCTCGTGCTGCCCGGCAAGCGGGTCGTCGTGGCCGGGAGCGGTCCGCTGCTGCTCGCGGTCGCGTCCTCGCTGGCCGCCGCCGGGGCGCGGGTGCCCGCCGTCGTCGAGGCGTCCGGCTATCTGGCGTACGTACGGCACCCGAGGGTGCTCGCGGCCAACCCGCACAAGCTGGCCGAGGCGGCGCTTCACGGCGGCATCCTGCTGCGGCACCGGGTGCGGCTCCGCACCCGCAGCGCCGTCACCGAGGTGCACGGCCGCGACCGGGTGGAGGCCGTCACGGTCACCCGGCTCGACCGCGACTGGCGGCCGCTGCCGGGGACCTCGCGCCGGATCGCGTGCGACGCGCTCGCTGTCGGCCACGGCCTCGTACCGCAGATCGAACTGGCCACGACCCTCGGCTGCGCGACCCGCGCCACCCCCGACCGCACCACGGCCCTCGTCCTGGACGACCTGCAGGAGACCTCGGTGCCGGACCTGTGGGCGGCGGGGGAGGCCGGCGGCATCGGCGGAGCACAACTGGCGCGTGCCGAGGGGGAGTTGGCTGGTCTCGCGATCGTCTCCCGGCTGCGCGGGCGGCCCGCCCGCGGCGGTCGCGTCGGGAAGCTCCAGCGGCGCCGCGACCGCATGCGCGCCTTCGCCGACGCCATGGCCGCCGCGCACGCCCCCGGTCCCGGCTGGTCGCGCTGGCTCACCGACGACACGGACGTGTGCCGGTGCGAGGAGGTGACCGCGGGCACCGTCCGGGCGGCCGTCGCCGACCTCGGCGCCCGCGACGCGCGCACCGTCAAGCTCCTCACCCGCGCGGGCATGGGCTGGTGCCAGGGGCGGATGTGCGGGGCGGGCGTGGCCTGCCTCGCGGCGGGCGCGGGGCCGGGGGAGCCGCCCGCCGAGCGCCGCCCGCTGGCGGTGCCGGTGCCGCTGGGGGCGCTTGCCGCGCTCGACGGGGCCGCCGTCGGGCCGGTCGGCGAAGGACCCTCGGCCGGACCCGGCGACGGGCCTGCCGCCTGACCCGCCGACCGGCCCGCCATCTGCCCCGGCGGCGAGAACCGTCACCTGCCCCGGCGGCGAGAACCGTCACTTGGTCCGGCGGCGACAACCGCCGCCGGACCGCCCACCCACTGCCCGCACCCCCTTGTGGCCACCGCACTTCCCTCAATAAAATGTCACACACTATAGAGAGGTCGTCCGTCATGACCGACACCGCCTGGAACACCACCCGCCCCTGGCGCGGCATCATGGTCGCCACCGCCCTGCCGCTCCGGGACGACCGATCCGTCGACCACGACGCGTACGCCGAGCACGTCCGCTGGCTCATCGACAACGGCTGCGACGGCGTCGTCCCCAACGGCTCGCTCGGCGAGTACCAGACCCTCACCGACGAGGAACGCGCCCGCGTGGTGCACACGGCCGTCGAGGCGGCGGGTGACGCCGCCCGCGTCATGCCCGGCGTCGCCGCGTACGGCAGCGCCGAGGCCCGGCGCTGGGCCGAGCAGGCCGCCGCGGCCGGCTGCGGCTCGGTGCTCCTCCTGCCCCCCAACGCCTACCGCGCCGACGAAGGCGCCGTGCGCGCCCACTACGCCGAGGTCGCCAAGGCCGGGGTGCCCGTCGTGGCGTACAACAACCCGATCGACACCAAGGTCGACCTCACCCCCGCCCTGCTCGCCGAACTGCACCGGGACGGGGCGATCGTCGCCGTCAAGGAGTTCACCGGCGATGTGCGCCGGGCCTACGAGATCGCCGAACTCGCCCCCGAACTCGATCTGTTGATCGGCGCGGACGACGTGCTGCTCGAACTCGCCGTGGCCGGGGCGGTCGGCTGGATCGCGGGCTACCCCAACGCCCTGCCCGCCTCCTGCGCGGAGCTCTTCCACGCCGCCGTCGCCGGTGACCTGGCCACGGCCCTGCCCCTCTACCGCTCCCTGCACCCCCTGCTCCGCTGGGACTCCAAGACCGAGTTCGTCCAGGCCATCAAGTTGTCCATGGACATCGTCGGCCGCCCCGGCGGCCCCGTGCGCCCGCCGCGCTCCCCGCTCTCCGGCGAGGACGCGAGGCGCGTGCGGGAGGCCACCGAGAAGGCCGTCGCGCACGGCCACCGCTGACCGTGACGGCGCGGCACCGGCCTCGACCGACCGGCTCCGAGCCGACCGCAACCGCCCGCTTCCGAAAGGACCTTCCGTGCGTACGCGTCACGTCTTCCACGCCGTCGACTCGCACACCGAGGGCATGCCCACGCGCGTGATCACCGGTGGTGTCGGGGTCATCCCCGGCACCACCATGGCCGAGCGCAGGCTGCACTTCATCGAGCACATGGACCACCTCCGCACGCTCCTCATGTACGAGCCGCGCGGCCACGCCGCGATGAGCGGGGCGATCCTGCAGCCGCCCACCCGCCCCGACGCCGACCACGGCGTGCTGTTCATCGAGGTCTCCGGCCTCCTCCCGATGTGCGGCCACGGCACCCTCGGCGTCGCGACCGTCCTGGTGGAGACCGGCCTGGTCCCCGTCACCGAACCCGTCACCACGGTGCGCCTCGACACCCCGGCGGGGCTCGTCCCGGTCGACGTGCGCGTCGAGGACGGCGTCGCCCGGTCCGCCACGTTCACCAACGTGCCCGCGTTCAGCGTCGGCCTGGAGCACAAGGCGGAGGTCCCGGGCTTCGGGACGGTCACCTACGACCTCGCCTTCGGCGGCAACTTCTACGCCTTCGTCGAACTCGACGCCCTGGGCCTGCCGTTCGACCGCGCCCGCAAGAACGACCTGCTCGCCGCGGGGCTCGGCCTCATGGACGCCATCAACGCCTCACCGGACCGCCCCGTCCACCCCGAGCGGCCCGACATCGCCGGGGTCAAGCACGTCTACCTGGCCGCGCCCGGCTCCGACGCCCACCACTCGCGGCACGCCATGGCCATCCACCCGGGCTGGTTCGACCGCTCCCCGTGCGGCACCGGCACCTCGGCCCGGATGGCCCAGCTGCACGCACGCGGCGAACTGCCCCTGGACCGCGACTTCGTGAACGAGTCCTTCATCGGTACGAGGTTCACCGGCCGGCTCGTCGCCGAGGCCGAGGTCGGCGGGGTGCCCGCCGTCGTACCGACCATCACCGGGCGCGCCTGGGTCACCGGCACCGCCCAGTACTTCCTCGACCCGGACGACCCCTTCCCCGGAGGATTCCTGCTGTGACCGCCGTGTCCCCGCTGTCCGCGACCGCGTACCGCTCCGTCAACCCGGCCGACCCCGACGACGTGGTCCTGCGCTTCAGCGCCCCCGGTGCCTTCGCCGCCGTCGACACCGTCGAGCGGGCCCGCGCGGCCCAGGCGGGCTGGCTGCTCGCCGGGGCGGCCGCCCGCTCGGCCGCCCTCGGCGCCGTCGCCGCCGCCGTCGAGGCCGCGGCGGCGGAACTGGCCGCGCTCGCCGTGCGCGAGGTGGGCAAGCCCCTGACCGAGGCCCGGGCCGAGGTCGCGCGCACCGCCGCGATCTGGCGGTACTACGCCCAGACCCCCTACGACCCCGTCGGCGCCGTCCACGAGACGGCCGCCGGTGCCGGGCTCCTTCTGAGCCGCCGTCGGCCGCACGGCGTCGCCGGACTCATCACCCCGTGGAACTTCCCCTTCGCCATCCCGAGCTGGAAGGCGGCCCCGGCGCTCGCCGTCGGCAACGCGGTCGTCCTCAAGCCCGCCCCGCAGGCCACGGCCTGCGCCCAGCGCCTCGCCGAGATCGTCCAACAGGCGCTGCCCGCCGGGGTGTTCACCGTCCTGCCCGGCGACGCCACCGAGGGCAACGCGCTCGTCTCCGCCTCCGACGTGGTCTCCTTCACCGGCTCCACCACCGTCGGACAGGCCGTCGTGCGCACCGCCACCGCCCGTGGCATCCCCGTCCAGGCCGAGATGGGCGGCCTGAACGCGGCCGTCGTCCTGCCGGACGCGGACGTCGAGCGGGCGGCCGCGCACATCGCCGCCGCGATCGCCGGGTACGCGGGTCAGAAGTGCACCGCCACGAGCCGTGTGATCGCCGTCGGCGCGGCGCTCGACCCGCTGCGCGAGGCTCTCGCCGAGGCGTTGCGGGCCGTGCCGGTCGGTGACCCGGCCGACGTGGCGACCGTGTGCGGGCCGCTCATCGACGCGCGCGCCCGCGATCAGGTCGTCGATGCCGTGCACGGCCTGCGGGTGCTCGCGGGCGGTACCGTGCCGGACGGGGCCGGGTGGCACGCGGCGCCGACCCTGGTGGAGGGTGCTCCCCCCGGTCATCGGCTGCTGTGCGAGGAGGTCTTCGGGCCCGTCGCGGCTCTGCTGCCCGCGGAGAGCCTTGAGCACGCGGTCCGGATCAGCAACTCCGTGCCGCACGGTCTTGTCACCTCGCTGCACACCGCCGACCTGGACGCTGCCCTGGGTGGGCTCGACCGGCTCGACACCGGCATGGTGCGGATCAACGCTCCGTCCACCGGGGTCGACTTCCACCTGCCGTTCGGTGGGACGAAGGCTTCCAGCCATGGGGCGCGTGAGCAGGGGCGGGTGGCCCTGGAGTTCTATGCGGCCACCCGGACCTACACGTTGGCGCCCGCGAAGGTGGCGTGACGCCGCGGTCCGTGGTGTGTCTCCTGCGGGTCCGGTGGGGGCTGGTCGCGCAGTTCCCCGCGCCCCATACGGGGCCCGGTCCCGGTGTCGTCCCCTCGGCCCCCGCGTCCCCGACGGCGCCCAGCGCCGTCCCCTCCAGGAGAAGGTCCATGAACCCCGCCTACTCGACCGTCGACCACTTCTTCACCGTCCCCCTGGACCACTCCGCTCCCGGCGGGGAGACCCTTCAGGTCTTCGCCCGCGAGGTCGTCGACCCGGGCCGTGCGGATGAGCGGCTGCCGTGGCTGCTCTATCTCCAGGGTGGTCCTGGTGGCAAGTCGCCGCGTCCTTCGGCCGGTTCGCCGGGGTGGCTGGACGAGGCGCTGAAGACCCACCGGGTGCTTCTGCTCGACCAGCGTGGCACCGGCCGCTCCACTCCTGTCACCGCGCGGGTCGCCGCCCGCTTCGCCGACCCGGCCCGGCTCGCCGCGTACCTCGGGTGCTTCCGGGCCGACGCGATCGTCGCCGACGCCGAGCTGATACGTCGTCAACTCTGCGAGGACGAACCCTGGGAGACCCTCGGGCAGAGCTACGGCGGCTTCATCACCCTCACCTATCTGTCCCGTGCGCCCGAGGGTCTGAAGGCCTGCTACGTCACCGGGGGCCTGCCCGGGCTCACCGGCACCGCCGACGACGTCTACGCCCGCACCTACCCGCGCGTGCGCGACCGCGTCCACGGCCTCTATGCCCGCTATCCGCAGGACGCCACCCGCCTGCGCCGGATCGCGGACCTCCTGGCGGTCAAGGACGTCCGCCTGCCCGACGGCGACCGCCTCACCGTCCGCCGACTGCGCACGCTCGGGCTCGCCCTGGGCATGGGCGACGGTTACGAGAGGATCCACTGGCTGCTCGAGGATTCCCTCGACGACGACGGGGAGTTGAGCGACACGTTCCTGCGTGCGGTGATGGCCGTGACCGGCTTCACCGACAACCCCCTGTTCGCCGTCATGCAGGAGACCCTGTACGGCCAGGGCGCGGGCCCCACCGGATGGGCCGCGTCCCGCGCCCTCGCGGACTTCGCCGAGTTCACCGAGGACGCCGACCCGCTCCTGCTCACCGGCGAGATGATCTACCCCTGGATGTTCCGCGACATCGCGGGCCTGCGCCCCTTCGCGGCCGCCGCCGACCTCCTTGCCGACCGCGCCGACTGGCCCCCGCTGTACGACCTCGACCGCCTCGCGGCCAACCAGGTCCCCCTCGCCGCGATCGTCTACCACGACGACATGTACGTGGACGCCGGACTCTCCTTGCGCACCGCGTGCCAGGTCGGCGCCGCCCGCGTCTGGGTCACCAACGAGTGGGAGCACGACGGCGTGACCGCCTCCGGTGGCCGCGTCCTCGAACGCCTGACGGCGATGGCCGCAGGCCGCGCCTAGCTCCGCCCGTTCGGCACGCTCCGCCCCACCCCCCGTACGTGCCGCCCCCCCCCACGCACGCCGTCCCCTTCCGCCCTCGGGCCGTTCCGCACCCTCGGGAGAGCCATGCCCGCACAGCCCCTCCGCCCGCTGCCGCTGACCGCCGCGTTCGCCCTCGTCGCCTGCCTCGCCGCCCCCACCGCCGCCGAAGCGGCCACCCCGCACCGGCCCGCCGCCCCCGCCGCCGACTGCGCCCTGCCCGGCCGCACCGGCTGGACGGACGAGGGCCACGACACCGACACCCGGCAGTTCCAGCGCGCCACCGGCACCCGCAAGGTCCTGACCCTGTTCGTCGACTTCCCCGACGCGCCCGCCACTGACTCGACGCGCGCCTACGCCGCTCAACTCGCGCCTGCCGCACGATGGTTGAAGCAGGCCAGCCACGGCCGCTCCCGGCTCGCCCTCACCTCGCTGCACCGCTGGATCCGGATGCCCGCGGACTCCACCTCGTACGGGTTCGAGCGCGGTCTGACCTTCGAGGCGCACGAGAAGTACGTACGCGACGCCGTCGCCGCCGCCGACCCGCACGCGGACTTCTCCCGCTACGACATGGTCTATGTCGTCCCCACCCGCGCGGCCGCCGCCATCACCTTCTCGCCGACCTACCTCTTCGACCCGGACACGTCCGGTGTCAGCGCCGACGGCAGGCGCGTCAAGTGGGGCGTCACCTTCGGCCAGGACCTGTGGCGCTGGGGGCACAAGGTCGCCGCCCACGAGACCGGGCACACCTTCGGCCTGCCCGACCTCTACGCGTTCACGGGCGACACCCACCGGTACACCGGCGGCTGGGACGTCATGGGCGACATCGCGGGACGCGCGCCGCAGTACCTCGGCTGGCACTCCTGGAAGCTCGGCTGGATCCGCGACCGGCAGGTGGCCTGCCTGCCCGGAGCCGGGCGGCGCACGGTGCGCCTGACCCCTGTGGAGCGCGGGGGAGGCACGCAGATCGCCGTCCTGCGCACCGGCGAGACGACGGCGTACGTCGCCGAGTCCCGTCGCGCCGAGGGCCACGACCGGAACGCCTGCTCCACCGGTGTCCTCATCTACAAGGTCGACTCCGCCACCCCGACCGGCGAGGGCCCCGTCCGCGTCATGAACGCCGCACCCGCCACCACCCCGCCGCCCGGCTGCACACCACTGGACCTGGCCGCCCACACCCCCGGCCAGACCTTCACCGACCCCGACGCCGGGGCGCGGATCACCGTGATCGGGGGTGGGAAAGGGGGCGACACCGTCCGTCTCAGCAGCCCTTGAGGGCGATGCGCCCTTTGCCCGTACTTGATCTTCACCGCCTAGGGTGGCGGGATCGGGGAGGGGAACACCATCGCGAAACACAAGAAGAACAGTGCGAAAGAGGGCAGCCTCGCGCGGTCCTCGCTGCTCATGGCAGCCGGGACCGTCGTCTCGCGGGCGACCGGCCTCATCCGGCAGGTCCTCCAGGCGGCGGCACTCGGCACGGGCCTGCTCGCCAGTACGTACAACACCGCGAACACCGTGCCCACCGGCCTGTACACCCTGCTGATCGGCGGCGCGCTCAACGCCGTGCTCGTGCCGCAGCTCGTCCGGGCCCGCGCCACCCAGGCCGACGGCGGCCGGGCCTACGAACAGCGCCTGGTCACCCTGGTGCTGTGCGTCCTCGCGGCGGGCACGGCGCTCGCCGTGTGGGCGGCGCCGGAGATCGTCGGCCTGTACATGCGGGACACGGCGGAGAACCACGAGGCGTTCGAACTCACCGTCGTCTTCGCCCGCTTCCTGCTGCCGCAGATCTTCTTCTACGGCATGTTCGGCATGCTCGGCCAAGTCCTCAACGCCCGCGAGAAGTTCGGCGCGATGATGTGGACGCCCGTCCTCAACAACGTCGTCCTGATCGCCATGTTCGGCGCCTACCTGGGGCTGATGGCGACGCCGGACAGCGTCGGCGACATCACCGCCGAGCAGGTCAGGCTCCTCGGTGTCGGCACCACCTGCGGCATCGCGCTGCAGGCCCTCGCGCTCGTGCCGTACGTGCGCGAGGCGGGGTTCCGCTTCCGGCCGCGCTTCGACTGGCGCGGCACGGGCCTGCGCAAGAGCGCCCGGGCCGCCCGCTGGACCCTGCTGTTCGTGCTCGTCAACCAGGTCGCCCTGACCGTCGTCTCGAACTACGCCAACGCCACCGACCAGCGCCTTCCGCACGCGGGAGCCGGGTACACGGCGTACACGTACGCACAGACCATCTGGCTCCTGCCGCAGTCCATCGTCACGGTCTCGCTGGTCACCGCGCTCCTGCCCCGGCTCAGCAAGGCCGCGGCGCAGGGCCGCACCGACGACCTGCGCGGCGAACTGTCCCGCGCGCTGCGCCTGACCGGAGTCGTGATCGTGCCCGCCGGATTCTTCTTCCTGGCGCTCGGCCCGCAGACGGCGGCGCTGCTGTTCGGCCACGGAGCCGCCGACGCGGCGGCCACACGCCCGCTCGGCCAGATGCTCCAGGCCTTCGGCCTCGGCCTGATCCCGTTCTCCGCCCAGTACCTGCTGCTGCGCGGCTTCTACGCGTACGAGGACACCCGCACGCCGTTCTGGACGGTGGCCTGGATCGCCTCCGTGAACATCGCCCTGGCCGCCGCCTGTTATCAGCTCCTGCCCGCACGCTGGGCGGTCGTCGGCATGGCCGCCGCGTACACGCTGTCGTACGCCGCGGGTCTGCTGCTCACCGCGCGCCTGCTGCGCAGGCGTCTCGACGGCCGCATGGACGGCAAACGCCTGGTGCGCACGTACGGCAAGCTCACCCTGGCCGCCGCCCCCGCCGGGGCCCTCGCCTGGCTGGTGGCCCGTGCCTGCGCAGACCGGGCGGGCGCCGCGAACACGGCGACGACGGCCCTCGCGCTCGCGGCGGGTGCCGCCGCCCTGATCGCCGGATACGTGCTGCTCGCGCGGCTGCTGAGGGTCGGTGAGCTTCGGCTGCGCGTCCTGCGCTGAGCCGGAGACGGACAGCCTTCGGCCAGGGACAGGGATGGCCCCCGACCACCACGGTGGTCGGGAGCCATCCCGGTGTGCGTCCGCGGCGGTGCCCCGCCGGGCTCAGTGCTCCGTCACGAAGACGTGCGCGGCAGTGCGCGCGGGGAGTTCGGCGGTCGCCCCGCCGCTGCCGACCAGCACGCCGCCGGGTGCCGAGGTCACGCTCACGACCGCGCCGGGCCGCACCCCCGCACGCCACAGGGTGTCCATCAACTGCGGGTCGGTCTGGACGCGTTCCCTGATGCGCCGGACGACGGCACGCGCGCCGTCAGGACCGGGGGCGAGGTCGCTGAGGCTGACCATGCCGGCGTCGGTGGCCGGCCGTGGGGCGCCCCCCTCGCCCAGCTCCTCAAGGCCGGGGATCGGGTTGCCGTAGGGCGACTGGGTCGGGTGCCGCAGCAGCCGCACGACGCGGCGTTCCACGGCCTCGCTCATCACGTGCTCCCAGCGGCAGGCCTCGGTGTGGGCCTGCTCCCAGTCGAGCCCGATCACCTCGACGAGCAGGCACTCCGCGAGCCGGTGCTTGCGCATCACGCGTGTGGCGACGCGCCGCCCCTCCTCCGTCAGGTCGAGGCGCCGGTCGGCGGCCACACGCAGCAGCCCGTCGCGTGCCATGCGGGCCACGGTCTGGCTGACCGTGGGGCCGCTCTGGTCGAGCCGCTCGGCGATGCGGGCCCGCAGCGGGGCCACACCTTCCTCCTCCAGCTCCAGGACGGTGCGGAGGTACATCTCCGTGGCGTCGATGAGTCGGGTCATGCCGTGCGTCAGGCGGACGTCTCGGCGGTGGCGGTCAGGACCGCGCGGCCGAGTATGTGGCCGGCGATGGTGAACCCGAGGAAGGCCGGGGTGGCCTCCGCCGGGACGCCGATGGACTCGACGCCGAGGGCGTGCACCACGACGAAGTAGCGGTGCGGGCCGTGCCCGGCGGGCGGGGCGGCGCCGATGTAGCGGGCCAGGCGGGCGTCGTTGGGCAGCTGGAAGGCGCCCTCCGGCAGGCCCGAGCCGGTGTCGTCGCCCGCGCCCGCCGGCAGCTCGGTGACGGTGGCGGGGATGTCGGCGACCGCCCAGTGCCAGAAGCCGGACCCGGTGGGGGCGTCGGGGTCGTAGACCGTGACCGCGTAGCTCTTCGTACCCTCCGGGGCGCCGCTCCACGACAGCTGTGGGGAGACGTCCTTGCCGCCGGGGACACCGGCGGAGAGCTGCGCGGGCGACCAGGCGGCGCCGTCGGTGACGTCGGCGCTGGTGACGGTGAAGGTGGCCGCCTCGGGGAGGCGGGCGAACGGGTTGTTGGCGTTCATCGCGTCGTTCCTTTCAAGCCGTGCTGGGGATGGCGACGAGGTGGCAGGCGGAGGGCACGCGGCGTCGTGCCGACGCGCCGCCGCTTCTCGCCGCCGATGAATCGACCATAGCACCGATAATCGATTATTGAAGGGATCGTCTATGCTGACGGCATGACGCAGACGGCCCCCACCTCACCCCCGCCCGGGAAGCAGATGCTCTCCGAGCAGGTCCACGCACACCTGCGGGACGCGATCATGCGCGGGGACTTCGCCCCGGGCGACGCCCTCAAACCGCAGGACCTGGCCAAGGACCAGGGCGTGAGCCTGGCCGTCGTGCGCGAAGCGCTCGTGCGCCTTGTCGGCGAAGGCCTCGCCGACCGCCTGCACAACCGCGGCTTCGCCGTCCCGGCCTTCTCCGACCACCGCTGGCAGGAGATCGCCGAGGCCCGCAGGACCGTCGAACCCGTCGTCCTGCGCATGTCCATCGAGCGCGGCGACGTCGACTGGGAGGCCCGCGTACGGGCCGCCCACCACCGCCTCGCCCGCACCCCGGCGTACGAACCGGGCGAGGGCGAGCACTACAGCAGCGCCTGGTCCGAGGCCCACCGCGTCTTCCACCGCACCCTGCTCGAAGGCTGCGGCAACCGCGTCCTCCTGGAGACCTTCGACCGCATGTGGACCGCGAGCGAGCTGGCCCGCCGCTGGTCGGCCCTGCGCGACCCCGACCGGGACGGCTTCGGTGAACACCGCCGCCTCGAAGAAGCGGCCCTGGCCCGCGACGCCGACACGGCGGCCGAGGTCCTGGCGCAGCACCTCACCCAGACCGCGACCGCCCTCACCGACGCGGCCCGCCCCGGGCCTTCCTGAGTCTCAGGCCGCCCGCCGCGCCCGCAGCCGGTGCCGCCGGATCAGGTCCGCGTACAGGCGCCCGCTGCCCTTCACCGTCCGCCGCTGCGTCGCGTAGTCCACGTGGACGAGGCCGAAGCGCTTGTCGTAGCCGTACGCCCACTCGAAGTTGTCCAGGAGGGACCAGGCGTAGTACCCGGCGAGGGGCGCGCCCCGGTGGGCGGCGCGGGCGCAGGCCGCGAGGTGTTCGCGGAGGTACCGGGCGCGCTCGGGGTCGTCGACGGAGCCGTCGGCGCGGACCACGTCCGGGTAGGACGAGCCGTTCTCGGTGACGTACAGCTTGCGCGCGCCGTAGTCCTCGGTGAGGCGCAGGAGCAGGGTCTCCAGGCCGTTCGCGTCGATCTCCCAGTCCATGCCGGTGTGGCGCCGGCCGGGGCGGTGGATCTGGTGGGCGTGCGGGGGCGGGCCCGCGGGGTCGTCGGTGACGTGGGCCGGGAAGTAGTAGTTGAGGCCCAGCCAGTCCAGGGGCCGCGCGATGACGTCCAGGTCGCCCTGCTGTTCCGGGAGTTCGACGCCGTACACCTCCCGCATGTCCGCGGGGAAGCCCCGGCCGTGCAGCGGGTCGAGCCACCAGCGGTTGGTGTGGCCGTCGACGCGCCGGGCCGCGGCGACGTCCTCGGGGCGGGACGTGGCGGGCTCGACGGGGGAGAGGTTGTTGACGATGCCGACCTCGGCCTCGGGTGCGGCGGCGCGGATGGCCTGGGTGGCGAGGCCGTGGCCGAGCAGCAGGTGGTACGAGGCGTGCACGGCGGCGCTGATGTCGGTGAGTCCGGGGGCCATGCGGCCCTCCAGATGGCCGATCCAGGCCGAGCAGAGCGGTTCGTTGAGCGTCGCCCACTGCGGCACGCGGTCGCCTAGGCGCTCGGCGACCACGGCGGCGTACGCGGCGAAGTGTCCGGCGGTGTCGCGCGCGGGCCAGCCGCCGCGGTCCTGGAGGGCCTGCGGCAGGTCCCAGTGGTAGAGGGTGGCGTTCGGCGTGATGCCCGCTTCGAGGAGGGCGTCGACGAGCCGGTCGTAGAAGGCGAGCCCGGCCGCGTTGACCGGCCCGTCGCCGCCCGGCACGACGCGCGGCCAGGCCACGGAGAAGCGGTAGGAGTCGACGCCGAGTTCCCGCATCAGGGCGATGTCCTCGGGCCAGCGGTGGTAGTGGTCGCAGGCCACGTCGCCGGTGTCGCCGCCCGCGACCTTGCCGGGGGTGCGGGAGAAGGTGTCCCAGATGGACGGGGAGCGGCCGTCTTCCGCGGCGGCCCCCTCGATCTGGTACGCCGACGTGGCGACCCCCCAGGTGAAGGGGTGGGGGAGCGCGGCGAGGTCGGAGGCGTCGGTCACGGAGGTCCTTTCGGCAGGGGGAGTGCGGGGCGGGACGGGCGCGGAAGCGGTCACTTGACGGCTCCGGCGGTGAGCCCGGCGACGAGGTAGCGCTGGAGCAGCAGGAATCCGGCGACCACCGGCACGCTGACGACCAGCGAGGCGGCCATGACCTGGTTCCAGTACACGTCGTTCTGCGTGGAGTAGCCCTGGAGGCCCACGGCGAGGGTGCGGGTGGTGTCGTTGGTCATCACCGAGGCGAAGAGGACCTCGCCCCACGCGGTCATGAACGCGTAGACGGCGACGGCCACGATCCCGGGGACCGCGGCCGGGACGACGACCCGGAACAGCGCGCCCAGCGGACCGCACCCGTCGACGAGCGCCGCCTCGTCCAGCTCCTTGGGCACCGAGTCGAAGTAGCCGATCAGCATCCAGATGGAGAACGGCAGCGAGAACGTGAGATAGGTGAGGATGAGCCCCGCGCGGGAGCCGAACAGCGCGATGCCCGTCGCGTTGCCCACGTTGACGTAGATGAGGAACAGCGGCAGCAGGAAGAGGATGCCCGGGAACATCTGCGTGGACAGCACGGTCACGGTGAACACGCGCTTGCCGCGGAAGCGGTGGCGGCTCACCGCGTACGCCGCGAACACCGCGACGACGACCGAGCACACCGTGGCCGCGCCCGCCACGATCAGCGAGTTCATGAAGTAGTCCGCGAGCGGCACCGTCGTCCAGATGTCGGCGTACGGGCGGAACGTCACGGTGGACGGTAGCCAGCGGAAGCTCCCCGCGACGTCCTGGAGCGGCTTCAGGGAGCTGGACACCATGACGTACACCGGGACCAGGACGAACCCGGCGAGCAGCGTGAGGAAGACGCGGCGCAGCCACAGGAACGAGCGGGGCGGCGCCATCGGCGAGCGCCGTCGCGCGGTGGCGGGCACCGGCGGGGCCTTGGTCGCGCTAGCCATCAACGGCCCTCCTTCCACGGGAGGTGAGGAGCAGGTACGCGGCCGTCACCACGAGCAGGAAGAGCAGCAGCAGGACCGACATCGCGGCGCCCGTGCCGAAGTTCCAGGTGACGAACGACGACTGGTAGATGTGGATCGAGATGAGGTCCGCCGACTCCGGCGCCGCATCGCCGAACAGCAGATACGGCGTGTTGAAGTCGTTGAAGGTCCACAGGAAGAGCACCAGGACCAGGACCTGGTTGACCGGCCGCAGCGAGGGCAGCGTGATGCGGCGGATCTGCTGCCACATCCCGGCGCCGTCGATGGCGGCCGCCTCGTACAGCTCCTTGGGAATGTTCTGCAGCCCGGCCGTGACGATGAGGAACACGAACGGCCAGTGCTTCCACACCGACACGGTGGCGAGCGCGAAGAAGCTGTTGTCGCCGATCAGCCAGAAGGGCCGGCCGTCGGTGATCCCGAGCTGGTCGTGCAGGACGTGGTTCACCAGGCCGTTGTCGCGCTGGAACATGAACGCCCAGGTGATCACGGCCGCGTACACGGGCAGCGCGTACGGCGTGAGGAACAGGGCGCGCAGCAGGCCCCGGCCCCGGAAGTGGTCCTGGAGGAACAGCGCGGCGGCCGTGCCGATCAGCCAGCACAGGCCCACCGACACCACGGTGAACGCGCAGGTGACGAAGAACGAGTGCAGCAGCGCCTCGCCGACGGGCGCGTCGAAGTCGACCGACAGGGAGTAGTTGTCGAGCCCGGCCCAGGGCGCGGCGCCCCAGTCGCGGATGTAGAACTGCGTGAGCTCCTTGAAGCTCATGAAGATGCCCACGGCCATCGGGATCAGATGGACGAGCAGTTCGAGAAGGAGCGCGGGGAGCAGCAGGAAGTACGGCAGGGCGAGGCGGCGCAGCCGTCCACGCGGACGGCGTGCGCGCGGTCGCGTACCGGGGCCCTCCTTGCGCACGGGCGCCGCGACAGCCTTGTCGTGCTCGTCGTGCTTGTCGTGCTCGTCGTGGGCGGTGGTCAGAGCGGTCATGGCGCGGCTCAGCCCTTCGGCATCTGCTGCTGCGCCTTGGTGAGCGCCGACTTGACCGAGTCCGTGGTCACCGGACGGCCCTCGGCGGCGTCGGCGAACAGCTCCTTGACGGCGGTGCCCACCGTCGTCTCGAACTGCGACTCATGGGGCACCTGGGGCAGCGGCGCCGCGCTCTCGGCGAGTGTGTCGCGCAGCACGGCGGTCTCCGGGCGGGCGAACGCCGGGTCCGACTGGGCCGCCTTCACCGGAGGGATCGAGCCGTATGCCTTGTTGAGCCCGGTCTGCTCGGCGTCGCTCGTCATGAACTTCACGAACTTCACCGCGCCGTCGAGGTTGTCGGTGTTCTTGAAGACGGCCAGATTGATGCCCGCGACCATCGAGTTGACCTGCTTGCCGACGCCCGGCGTCCCCGAGGGCACCGGCACCGGTGCCACGCCCCAGTCGGCGGGCTTCATGCCGTGCGACGCGAAGGTCGTCGCGGCCGCCTGCCACAGCACCATCGCCGTCCTGCCCTTGGCGAAGTCCTGAAGGGACTGGTTGCGCGCGTACTCGGCGTTGCCCGGCGCGATGATCTTGTCCTTGGCCATGAAGTCGACGTACTGCTTCACGGCGGCGACCGCGCCGGGGGACGTGAACGTCGGCTTCCCCGCGGCGTCGAAGAAGTCCGCGCCGTGCTGCTTGCCGAGGACATGGACCTGGTGAATGTTGTTCACCAGGTTCGAGCCCTCCGCCCCCAGTGCCCACTTGCCGCCCTTGGAGAGCTTCTTGCCGTCGGCGACCAGCTGCTCCCAGGTCGCGGGCGGCCTCTCGATGCCCGCGTCCTCGAACATCTTCTTGTTGTAGTAGAGGGCGTACGCCAGTGAGTACAGCGGCACCGCGGCGGGATCCTTGCCGCGCGCCCCCGTCGAGCCGAGCGCGGCGGACACGAACCGGTCCTTGCCGCCGATCTGCCCGAACCGCTTCGCGTCCCACGGCAAGAGCGCGCCGCTCGCCTGCAGCGAGGACGACCAGGTGTTGCCGATGTTCAGGACGTCCGGGCCCTGGCCCGAAGTGGTCGCGGTCAGAATGCGGTTGAGCAGGTCGGACCAGGGGATCACCTCCAGCTTGACCTTGATCCCGGTCTGCTCCTCGAACTTCTCGAGCCGGGGCGTGAGGATCTTCTTGTCGGCCTCGATGTTCGGCCCCTGGTTCGACGCCCAGTACGTGAGCGTCTTCGGCGAGTCGTTGCTCCCGCCGCCCGTGGCGGTGCCGCCGCCGCACGCGGTGGCGGTGAGAGCGGTGAGCGCGGCGACGGCGGCTGCGGCTCGGAGTCTGCGCATGACGGATACGCCCCTTTCCGGGGAGGATCTCGGCGGTGGCTGCGCCCAAGTCCCTGCGAGCACGGCCGTGTCGGGGAACCCGATGAGTGGCGCGAGGGGTCCCCGTGACGGTTGTGTTCAGTGCTTGAACGAGCTTCACGACTTAATTTAGGACGTGAGTTAAATCCTGAAGACAAGTCGCGTCAAGAGGTTCGGCACGGGTATGTTGCGAACGGGGAGAGGAGCCACATGGCCGAGCGGAACAGCCGAACCGTGCGTGACCTGCGCCTGGGCAACCGGGCTTCGGTGCTGCGCCGGTTGTACTTTCACGGGCCGATGAGCCGCCAGGCGCTCGGCGGCGCGACCGGGCTCAGCTCCGGCTCCGTCAGCAACGTCGTCGCCGAACTCACCGCGGACCACCTCCTGGAGGAGGCCGGCGTCGTCGAGTCCGACGGCGGCCGCCCCCGCACCCTGCTGCGGGTGGCCCCCGGCAGCGGGCACCTCATCGGCGTGGACGTCGGCGAGACCCGCGTCCGCGTCGAGGCCTTCGACCTCGCCCTCACCGAACTCGCCCGCACCGACCGCCCGTTGACCCCGACCGGCCATGACGTCGAGGCCGTCGTCGGTCACATCCGCGACGGCATCGCCGAAGTCACCGCCGCCGCCGGGCTCACGGCGGGCGAGGGCCTGATCGGCGTCGGCGTCGGCGTCCCCGGCATCGTCGAGACGACCGCCCCCGGCGGCGCCCTCGTCCACGGCCAGACCGTCGGCTGGGACGCGGTGCCGTTGGAGTCCCTGCTCCGCGAGGCCGTCCGACTCCCGGCGGACACGGCGTACTTCATCGACAACGGCGCCCGCGCGCTCGGCCAGGCCGAGATGTGGTTCGGCGGCGGCCGCGGCGTGCGCGACGCCGTCATCGTCCTGTTCGGCTCCGGCGTCGGCGCGTGCATCGTCACCGACGGCGTCATCCACGGCGGCGCCCACGGTGGGCCGGGCGAATGGGGGCACTTGACCGTCCACGTCCGCGGGCGGCGCTGCCGGTGCGGTGCTCTTGGCTGCCTGGAGGCGTACGCGGGGGCGGAGGCGCTGCTCGACCGCTGGCGCGAGGCGGGGGGCGAGCCGCCCGCGACCGGTGAGGAGAGCGGGGTCGCCGCGCTGCTCGCGGCCGCCCACCCCGAGGGCGGCGGCGCCGGGGACCCCGTGGCACGGGCCGTGCTCGACGAGACCGCCGAGTATCTGGGCGCGGGCATCTCCGGCCTGGTGAACCTCTTCGGCCCCGAACGGGTCCTCGTCGGCGGCTGGGCCGGCCTCGCCCTCGGCCCGCACCTGCTGCCCGCCGTCCGCGAGCACGCCGCCGCGTACTCCCTGCGCCACCCCGCGGCCCGCGTCACCGTGGTGCTCGGTGAGCTGGGCCCGGACGCGGTGACGGTGGGCGCGGCGACGCTGCCGCTCGCGGACTTCCTGGCGCGGGGCGGGCGGCGGCGGGAGGAGACCGGGGAGGCGCCGGGGGCCGGGCCGTTGCTCGGCCCGGCGGCGCGGGCGGCGCTCTGACCCGACCCCCGGCCCGGTCATCTCCGCACGGGCTCGCTCACTTCGCCAGGAAGGCGACCAGCGCCTCGTTCACCTCCTCGGCGTGCGTCCAGAGCAGGCCGTGCGGGGCGCCCTCGATCTCGACGTACGTGGAGTCCGGCAGGATCTCGCGGAACGCCCGGGCGGTGGCGTCGACCGGCAGGATCCGGTCGGCGGTGCCGTGCAGCAGCAGCGTGGGGACACCGGAGGCGGCGATCGCGGCCGAGTCGGCCCGGAAGTCCGTGGTCCACGTCGGGACGGCCGCGACCGACGCGTGGGCGGACGAGCCCGCGGCCACGTTCCAACTCGCGCGCAGCGCCGCCTCGCTGAGGCGGGAGCCGAGGGTCTCGTCGGTGTTGTAGAAGTCGGCGTAGAACGCGTCGAAGTAGGCGTACCGGTCGGCCTTCACCGCGGCGAGTATGCCGTCGAACACGGACTGGTCGACGCCGCGCGGGTTGTCGTCCGTCTTGAGCAGGAAGGGCTGGAGCAGACCCAGGAAAGCGGCCTTGCCGACGCGCTCCGTGCCGTACGCCGACAGATAGCGGGTGACCTCGCCGCTGCCCATCGAGAACCCGACGAGCACCGTGTCGCGCAGGTCGAGCGTCCGCATCAGGATGTCGAGGTCCGACGCGAACGTGTCGTAGTCGTAGCCGGTCGTCGGCCGGCTGGACCGGCCGAAGCCGCGGCGGTCGTACGTGATGACGCGGTGCCCCGACTCCAGGAGCGCGGGCACCTGCTTCTCCCAGGAGTGCCCGTCCAGCGGGTAGCCGTGGATGAGCACCACGGGGCGGCCGGTGCCGTGGTCCTCGTAGTAGAGGTCGATCGACGCGCTGTTCTCGGTACCGACGGTGATGTACGGCATGGCAGTCCCTCTCGTTCGTTCCCTCTGGTCGTCTCGCTTGCCGACGCAGAAGCAGCGTACACGATTACCTCGCACACGATGCAATCGTCTGCGCTGTGCTCTGCCTTACAGTGGTCCTCATGGAAGGCACGAGGGAAGACACGTCACCGCTGGCCGAACTGCTCTGCTTCGACCTCTACGCGGCCTCGCGCAGCGTCACGTCCGTGTACCGGGTGCTCCTCGACCCGCTGGGTCTCACCTACCCCCAGTACCTGGTGATGCTGGTGCTGTGGCGACGGGACGAGAGCACGGTCCGGGAGCTGGTGGAGGAGCTGCGGCTCGACTACAACACGCTGTCCCCGCTCCTGAAGCGCCTTGAGGCGCGGGGTCTCGTCGAGCGCCGCCGCCGCCCCGACGACGAGCGCTCGGTCGCCGTCGTCCTCACGGCCGACGGGCGCGCGATGCGGCAGCAGGCGGCCCACGTGCCCGCGGCGATCGGCGAGGCGATGGGCGTGGACGAGGCCGAGATCGCCGCGCTGCAGGGGGCGCTGCGGAGGATCACGGTGAACGCGGGGGCCCGGGCCGCGGAGTTGGGCGGGCGGCGGTCCTAGGCGCTCTTCCCGACCGGTGCGGGGGCCGTCGGCGGTGGCCCTGCGGCCGGCGTGCGCCCACCTGTCATGATCATCCCGTCGTGTTCCGAGGTGGGAGGCAAGAAATGGCGATACCGCTGCCCGACGGGCTGGCCACACCGGCGCTGGTCGTCGATCCGGACGTGCTGGACCGGAACATCGCGCGGATGGCCGAGGCCTCGCGCGCCCAGGGGTTCGCCCTGCGTCCGCACGCCAAGAGTCACAAGTGCGCGCGGATCGCGGACCGTCAGCTCCGGTCCGGCGCGCGCGGACTCTCGGTGGCCACGATCGGCGAGGCCGAGGCGTTCGCCCGCGCGGGCGTGGACGACCTGTTCATCGCCTACCCCGTGTGGCTCGACGCCGACAAGGCGCGGCGGCTGCGGCGACTGGCGGACGACGTCGCCCTGAGGGTCGGCGTGGAGTCGGTCGAGGGCGCGCGGCGTCTTGGGGACGCCCTGCGCGGCAGCGACCGGGCGGTCGGGGTGCTCGTCGAGGTCGACAGCGGGAGCCGTCGGACGGGGGTGCGGCCCGACGCCGCCGGTGAGGTCGGCAAGGCGGCGGCCGACGAGGGCCTGGACGTGGTCGGCGTCTTCACCTTCCCGGGGCACGGCTACGGCCACGACGCCCGCGCGCGGGAGCGGGCCGCACGGGACGAGGAGCGCACGCTGGGGGAGGCCGCGCAGGGGCTGCGGGACATCGGGCTCGACGTCCGTGTGGTCAGCGGCGGGTCGACCCCGACCGTGGGGCAGTGGCGGCCCGGCGCGGTGAACGAGCTGCGGCCCGGTGTCTACGTCTTCAACGACGCCACCCAGCTGGCCATCGGCACCTGCGGGGTGGAGGACCTCGCGCTGGCCGCCGTGGCGACGGTCATCAGCGTTCCCGCCCCGGAACGCTTCGTCCTCGACGTCGGCAGCAAGGTCCTCGGCTCCGACCGGTCGCCCTGGGTGACGGGCCACGGATACCTGCCCCTGTTCCCCGAGGGGACCGTCACCGGACTGTGGGAGCACCACGCCGTGGTGCGGCTCCCGGAGGGGGTGCGAGGGCCGCGCCTCGGGTCGTCGGTCGCCGTCGTCCCCAACCACATCTGCACGCCGGTGAACCTCGCCGACGAGCTGCTGGTCGTCCGGGACCGCGAGGTGGTCGACCGCTGGCAGGTCACCGCACGAGGCACCAACACCTGACCCGCACGTCCCCGCCCGAAGCCCCCGCGGCCGACCGCGAAATCCAGTCAGGCAGAACGCGCCCTGACGCGTCCTGTCGTGTGTGACCAGTTCAGAACCAACGTTCGACAAACAACCTCACGCGGAGAGAGACCCCACCGGCCCGCGCGGGGCCGGACCCGACACGGACCCGGCCAAGGAGCCGGTGGACGCCGAGGCGGCCGAGAACACGGAGGAATCCGAGAACCCCGAGAGCTCTGAGAATTCCGAGAACTCCGAGAATTCCGAGAAGGGGGGCGGGCCCGAGCGGCTTCCCGCGCGGGAGACCTGGACCGTCCTGTACCGCCACTTCAAGCCGCACCGCGGCATCGTGGCGCTCGGCGCGCTGTTCACGCTCGTCGGCGCCGCCACCGGCCTCGCGCAGCCGGTCGCGGTCGAGCAGTTGGTGAGCCGGCTCCAGGACGACGAGTCGATCACCTCGATCCTCGTGCTGCTCACGGGGCTCCTGGTGATCGGGACGGCCGTCGAGTCCGTCGGCAGCTACATCCTGGAACGCACCGCGCAGTCCGTCGTCCTCGACTCCCGTCGCGCTCTCGTCGGCCGCCTGCTGCGCCTGAAGGTCGCGGAGATCGAGCGCGTGCAGCCCGGCGACCTGATGTCCCGTGTCACCTCGGACACCACGCTGCTCCAGGCCGTCACCACGCAGGCCGTGGTGTCCGCGTTCTCCGGGGCGCTCACCGTCGTCGCGACCATCGTGATGATGGCCTTCATGGACCCGGTGCTCCTCGGCGTCACGCTCGGCGTGATCGTCCTCATCGGCGCCGCCACCGGCCTGGTCATGCCGAAGATCTCCAAGGCCACCCAGCGCTCCCAGGAAGCCGTGGGCATGATCTCGACCGCCCTGGAGCGGGCCTTCGGCGCGTTCCGCACGCTGAAGGCGTCCGGCGCGGAGGAGCGCGAGGTCGTCAAGGTCGAGGCGGCGGCGCGCGAGGCCTGGCGGCACGGCGTGAAGTCGGCCAAGTGGCAGGCGGTGGCGTGGAGTTCGATGGGCTTCGCGATCCAGGTGTCATTCCTCGCGGTGCTCGGCGTCGGCGGCGCCCGCGTCGCCTCCGAGGCGATCTCCGTCGCGACCCTCGTGGCGTTCCTGATGCTGCTCTTCTATCTGATCGACCCGGTGAGCCGTCTCGTCGACGCCGTCACCCAGTACCAGGTGGGCTCCGCCGCCGTGGCCCGCATCGTGCAGGCGGAGCGGATGGAGACCGAGGAAGCGGCCGTCGTCGAGGACCAGGCCGGTGTGCCGGGGCGGGCGGCGGGCCGTCGCGCCGCCGTGGAGCGGCCCGCGTCCGTCCTCTTCGACGACGTCACCTTCCGCTACCGCCCCGACCTGCCCCACGTCCACCACGGCGTGACCTTCGCCGTCCCCGGCCCCGGCATGACGGCCTTCGTCGGCCCGTCCGGCGCGGGCAAGACCACCGTCTTCGGACTCGTGGAGCGCTTCTACGACGCGACGGGCGGCCGCGTCCTCGTCGACGGCAGGGACGTACAGGACTGGCCGCTCGCCGAACTGCGCGCGACCATCGGGTACGTCGAGCAGGACGCCCCCGTCCTCGCGGGCACCCTGCGCGAGAACCTGCTGTTCGCCGCGCCGGACGCCACGGACGCCGAGGTCCACGACGTCCTCGTGCAGGCACGCCTCGACGGCCTCGTGGCGAAGCTTCCCGACGGCCTTGAGACCGTGGTCGGCCACCGCGGCTCCAAGCTCTCCGGCGGCGAGCGCCAGCGCGTGGCCATCGCCCGCGCCCTGCTGCGCAAGCCCCGGCTGCTGCTCCTCGACGAGGCGACCTCGCAGCTGGACGCCGTGAACGAGCTGGCGCTGCGCGACGTCGTCGCCGAGGTGTCGAAGACCGTCACGGTCCTCGTCGTCGCGCACCGTCTGTCGACGGTCACGCTGGCCGACCGGATTGTGGTCATGGACGCGGGCCGGGTCCGCGCGGTCGGCACGCACGACGAACTGGTCGAGGGGGACCCGCTGTACGGGGAGCTGGCCGCGACGCAGTTCCTGGCGACGTCGTCCTGAGCGGGGGCGTGGACGGGACCTGACCGGTGCGGGCAGGGCGGCCGCGGCGCACGCGGCCGCCCTGCCCCGCCGCGCCCACGGGCCCGGTGCGGGCGGCGCCCCGCGCGCGGCGCACGCGGCACTCCGAGCTCGCGGAACGCTGCGCTCCACGACCCCCGGAACCCGACGCCCCACGCCCCTGAAAACTGCCGGGCCCCGGCGCCGACCCCTCGCTATCGTGACCCCATGACCGACTTGACCTTGGATCGCTACGCCGCCGAAATCGTCGCCCAGACAGAGCAGTTGACCTCATCGATCAAGGGCGCGGACCTCGCCGCCCCGGTACCGACCTGCGCGGGGTGGAGCCTCGGCGACCTCCTGCGGCACCTGGGCGGCGCGCACCGCTGGGCCGAGGAGATCGTCCGCACCCGGGCGACGGGCCCGGTCCCCGACGACCAGGTGAACGACGTGTCCGGCGACGACCGGGCGGACGTCGCCGCGCTCGGCGCCTGGCTGACCGAGGGCGCGGCGCTGTACGCGGACGCCCTGCGGAAGGCGGGACCGGACGCGCAGGTGTGGACGGTGGCGCCCGGCGGCACCCCGGTGTTCTGGGCGCGCCGCATGACGGTGGAGACGGTGGTGCACCGCGCGGACGCGGTCGGGGCCGTCGACGGGACGTACACCCTGGACCACGACGTCGCCCTCGACGCCCTGGCCGAGTGGCTCGGCTTCCTCGAACTGCCGCAGGTCTATGAGTCCGTCGAGGCGATGCGCGCCTTGCTCGGGCCCGGCAGGACCGTCCACTTCCACACCACGGACACGGCCCCCGGGACGGAGGGCGACTGGCTGATCGACCTCACCGGCGACGCCCCCGCCGTGCGGCGCTCCGGGGCGGGGGAGCGTACCCCGGGGGAAGCGGCCGTGAGCCTGCGCGGCTCGGCCGCGGCGCTCCTGATGCTCATGTACCAGCGGGACTCCGTCCTGGACGACGCGGTGGAGATCGTGGGGGACCGGGAGCTGTTTCAGGAGTGGCGGGAGGCGGCCGGCGCCTGGCTCCGCAGGTGACGGGGCAGGGGCTCCGCCGCCGGGTCACCCTGACGGCGTCGCGCCGGGGCGGGCGGGGGCCCGGGCCTCAGTCGGGCAGTCCCCAGAAGGATCCGCGCAGGCCGACCCCGGCGAAGTAGGCGGAGGCGGAGGCCGGGTCGCGGCGGGTGTAGCCCGGGTCGAGGCGTCCGGTGTACCAGTCGCCGGCGAGGCGCCACAGGGTGCCCAGATCCATGACGTGACCGCGTCGCAGGCCTGTTTGCCGCAGCCAGCTCTCGACGCAGTCGGTGGAGCAGAACAGGCGCTGGTTGCCGCAGGTGTGCACGACGTCGTCCCAGACCCGGTCCATGGGGGTGAGGAAATGGGCCACCTGGCCGCCGTCCGGGGGCGCGTCGCGGCCCACCACCCAGGCGTGCGGGGTGTCGCAGGCCGGACAGCGGGTGGCGACTAGGACGTCGGGCTCGTCCCGGAGCAGGTGGGGCAGGGCGAACGAGTCCCAGGCGCAGCCGCCCCACCACAGCGTGCGCGCCCCCATGACGGAGAAGCCGAGCGGCACGGAGGCGAAGGGGTGGGCCATGACGACGCGGTCGTGGTCCCGCGGGTCCAGGACCACGTCGTGGCTCTCGTGCAGGGCGCGCAGCTCCTGACGCGCCTCGTCGGGGGCGAGCCCGGTGAGCGCGGCGAGCTCCGGCACGCCCGGCGCGCGACCGGTGCGGGCGAAGCCCTGGTAGACGGCGAGACGGACCCGCTCCGTCCGGCTGGGGCCCGTCGGTGCCGCTGGGGTGTTCCCGGTCATGCCCGCGACTCCATCACTGGTCGACGCCGTGTGTCCAGGGGGCGCCCGGAGCCGCGCGACGCTTGCACGCTCGTGCGGCCGAAGGCCCACGACACGTACGCGTCCGGCGTCACCGCCGCGCACGGCCCCGGGAACCTTGGCCCCGAAGTCGCCGGTCACGCGCCGCACTTGAGCTTGTACTCGACGACGTAGGCGCGGTTGCCGCGTCCTCGCCTGCGGTACGTGGGGTGCTGTTGCCAGGGCCCCGGGAGCCAGGGGCCCGGCCGCGCGGGCCGGGGCGGGAGTTCGTCGCGTTCGTCGGGGGCGGGGTCGGCGCGCGGCGCGGGGTCGAGCGCGTGACCGGGCCGGGCGGTCAGATGACGGACACGGTCGTGGAACCCGCCCACGGGCAGGGGGAGTTCGACGTCGTCGTCGACGAACCGCACCGCCAGGGCGGCGTACTCCATGACGGCGAGGGCGACGGGAGGCCAGGACCGTAACGTCGCCCGATTGGTCATCCTGAGGATGCCCAGCATCCGCAGTGTGGCTGCCACGCTGACGGCCGGCGGCTCCGTGGGCCACTCCAGTTTCAGCAGGGGGGCGCCCCGTTCGGGGCGGGGAGCGCGGCCGGGCAGGGGGGCGTCGGCTTCCGGGGCGGGCAGGGCGGCGTCCGGGGTCTGCTGTTTCCACCAGGCCGCGTCGTCGGTCTCGCCGAGCGTGAGGTGGTGCAGATAGAGGCAGTAGGCCGCCGCCGTCTCCCCGGCCCCGGCGGCGTACTGCCACAGGAAACGGGCGGTGTGCGCGCTGTCGTTGAGGCGCAGCATGCAGCCGAGGACGAGCGCGCCCGACGGGGTGGGCAGGAACTCGGTGAGGAAGTCGGTCAGGGACGCCAGGGGCGTGGTGGTCACGACGGCCTCGCACAGGATCCGCAGATCGCTGTCGGCCGCGCGGGCGGTGGTGTGGCCGGGGTCGTCGGCCGCGGCCGGGCGCGGCGGCAGGGCGGGTCGGGTCGGCACCGGGTCGTGGGGGGCAGGGGATTCGTCGAGCAGCAGAGCGCCCTGGAGCAGCTCATCAATCGGTGAGGTCACCGGGGTGTCCCTCCTAGGTGGTGGTGCGGAGATTTGCCGTCAGATGGCGTTTGGCGTGCCGGTCCGCCGCACGGACCGTGGCGCACGGGACGCCCAGGACTTCGGCGACGTCGCTGTCCCGCAGCCCGCGCAGGTGCAGCAGCACGATGACGTCGAGGTGCAGGGCGGGCAGGCGGCGGATCGCGTCGAAGAGGCCGAGGGTCTTCGCGATCCGGGTGAGCGGGTCCGCCGCGTCGCGCTGGGCGCGGGTGTCGAACGCGGCCTCGGCGAGCGCGGGATGGCCGTCGCAGTGCGGGGCGCGCTCCATGACGGTCTGGCGCAGGAGCCGCCACGCGTACTGCTCGGGCCGCTCACTGGCGAGGGCGTCCGGCCAGAGGATGAGGAGCAGGTGGAACACGTCGCTGACGGACCGCTTCGCCTCCCCGGACCGGCGCTGGAACGTGGCCGCGTACGCGGTGTAGTTCGTGCGGTGGATGTCCCTGAAGGCGAGGAAGTCCAGCGGGGGGCGCTGGCCGAGCAGACCGTTCTCCCGCTCCTTGGCCAGGGCCTTGTGTATCCAGTTGAGGCGCTTGTCGGCCTCCTGGGCGGCGCGCACCCACTGGGCCCTGATGTCCGCGAGCGCCGGGTCGGGCAGGCGCAGGGCGACCAGCAGGTCGCGGGTGATCTGCCAGCGGGGATAGCGGCCGATGGCCCGCAACAGCTCGGAGATCTTGGAACGTGGCCAGTTCGCCTCCTTCTCCAGCTGCATGAACGTCAGGCCACTGTCGTGATAGGCGCCGCGCAGGTGCTCGAGCCAGGCCCGGTGGGCCGGCTTGGTGCCCTCGGCGATGGGCCCCAGCTTGCGCCCGGGGCGTCGGTGACGGGCGCCTTTCGGCGCCGGCTGTGCGCTCACCGAGCGCCCTCCCCGGCGTCGGTCGCGGGCGGGGGTGTTGTTCGTAAACCGTCCGCGCGCGGGCTTGTCTGTGGCCTGTGCATCAGGCTCCTTCGCTTACGTCATGGTCGTGCGTCCTGGTACGTGGACCAGCTCCTGTGACGCCCACCGGCGCCCCCCGCCCCAGGAACTGCGAGCCAGCATGGGCCGCGCGCGCCCCGACGGCGAGAAGATCGAAGGGTTCGGGAACATTGCCGTCGGCGCCGGGAGCGCCGTGCGGGACGAACGCGCAGGCCGCGGGCAGGGCGCACCAGAGCGGAGCAAAGTTCCCGGTTCGCGCGGGCGAGGGCCGGCTACCGCCTTCCGTGCGCGGGCCCGCGGACTCCCGGGTGAGCGTCACCCACCGCCTCCCGGGCACGCGTGAGTCGGCGCTTCCGGGGCAGAAGTGCCCTGCGGACGCTCCGCGTTGGCTGCGACTGGTGTGCGAGAAGGTCTTGCCGTGCCGTTCGGTGGTTCCCCATAATCACGGAAGCACTTCACGGGCTCACCCCACTGGGCCCGGACACCTTGCGGTCAACTGCCCTTCTCCACGCGGTTTTTCCGAAGGGCGCCTCCGGTCATTGGGGTTGGCATGAGCCCATCAGGGTGCTAATCCCCCCACCGAGAGGAAGTCCGTTGAAGAACACGGTCACGTACCTCAAGAGGGCCGCCGCCGTCGGCGCCGTCACCCTCGCCGCCTTCAGCCTGAACCCCGCCAACTCCTGGGCCGTCCCCGCCGACGGTCCCGGCGGCGACGGGCCCCGCACCAGGGTCGTCGGCGGCACCCCGGCCGAGCAGGGCGAATTCCCGTTCATGGTCCGGCTTTCGATGGGCTGTGGCGGCTCGCTCCTGGAGAAGGACGTCGTCCTGACGGCCGCCCACTGCGTCGACGGCAGCAGCGACAACCCCAACATCACGGCGACCGGCGGTGTGGTCGACCTGGAGTCGCCGGACGCCGTCACGGTCAAGGCCACCAAGGTCATCCAGGCTCCCGGCTACAACGGAACCGGCAAGGACTGGGCGGTCATCAAGCTGGAGAAGGCCATCGACCAGCCGACGCTGCCGATAGCCGAGAACAACTCGTTCGACAAGGGCGACTTCACCATCGCGGGCTGGGGCGCCGACAAGGAGGGCGGCAGCCAGCAGCGCCACCTCCTCAAGGCCCAGGTGCCGTTCGTGGACGACGCGACCTGCAAGGGCGCCTACTCCAACCTGGTCGCGGACGAGGAGCTGTGTGCCGGGAAGATGGACACCGGCGGCGTCGACACCTGTCAGGGCGACTCCGGCGGCCCCATGTTCCGCAAGGACGACAGCGACAAGCTCGTCCAGGTCGGCATCGTGAGCTGGGGCGAGGGCTGCGCCCGTCCGTCCAAGCCGGGCGTCTACACCGAGGTGAGCCACTTCGCGGCCGACATCAAGAAGGCCGCGGGCGAACTGGGCTGACGCCCGTCGTCCGGCGGGCGTTCGCTTGAGCCCGTCCGGTGAGTCTGCTCGCGCCGTACGTCCGCGGGGCGGCCGGAACCGGTCCCCCGCGGACGTACGGCGCTCCCAGGTCCTCACCTGTCCATGCGTTGCGGCATTCGCCCGCGGGCCGCGCGGTCGTTCGCACGAACCCGAGCGCCTCTCGCGAAGCCGCCGACCGGTAGACCGAGCGCACCGACCGGTCACCGGTCGGTGCGCGGCTCCGCGGTGATCCTCAGCCGGGTCGGCGCCGCCATGTCCGCCGGGCCCGTCCCGGTGTGGTGGGTCATCGCCGCCGTGTCGCCGACGCCCGTTAGCTTTCCGCGTTCAGCACCCCGATCAGACGCGTGACCGTCGTCGTCATGGCCTGGCGGCCCACCGTCAGATAGCTGCGGGTGTCCACCGCCTTGGGGTGGTCGGCGAGGTACGCGCGGATCGCGTTGGTCATGGCGACGTTCAGGGCCGTACCGATGTTGACCTTGGCGATGCCGCCCGAGACGGCCCGGGCCAGCTCGTCGTCCGGGACGCCGGAGGAGCCGTGCAGGACGAGCGGCACCCGCAGGGCCTCGTCGAGGCGGGCGAGCAGGGCGTGGTCGAGGACGGCCGTGCGCGAGGTCATGGCGTGCGAGCTGCCGATGGCGACGGCGAGCGCGTCGACGCCGGTCTCGGCGGTGAACTGGCAGGCCTCCTCGGGGCCCGTGCGCGCGCCGGGCGCGTGCGCGTCCAGCGGCGGTTTGCCACCCTTCCCGCCGACCTGCCCCAACTCCGCCTCGACCCACAGGCCTTGGCTGTGCGCCCAGTCGGCGGCGGCGCGGGTCGCGGTCAGGTTCTGGTGGTAGGGCAGCTGGGACGCGTCGTACATCACGGAGCTGAAACCGGCGTCGGCGGCCTGCCGCAGCAGGGCGTCCTGCGTGACGTGGTCGAGGTGCAGGGCGACCGGCACGGTCGCCGCCTCGGCGAGCGCGAGCGCGGCGCGGGCGAGCGGCAGGATGCGTCCGTAGCGGTAGCTGACCGCGTTCTCGCTGATCTGGAGCACCACCGGGGACGTGGCGGCCTCGGCGCCGGCGACGACTGCCTCGGCGTGTTCCAGCGTGATGATGTTGAAGGCCGCGACGGCGCGGCGCTTGGTGGCGGCCTCGGCGACGAGGGCGCCGGTCTGTGCCAGCGGCATCAGGTCTCCTCCGTCCCGGTCAGGGGGTGTCGAGGACGATGGAGCGGCGCAGATGGCGCGGCCGGTCCGGGTCGAGGTTCCGGTGGGCGGCGACCGCGACGGCCAGGCGCTGGGCGCGCACGAGTTCGGCCAGCGGGTCCAGGGCGCCCTCGATCCACAGGGCGCCGGTCGCCCGGACCTCGTCGGCGAGCCCCGTCGGCGCCTCGCCGAACATCCAGGTCGCGGTGGTGTCGGTGGAGATGCTGATGGGGCCGTGCCGGTACTCCATCGCCGGGTACGCCTCGGTCCAGGACAGCGAGGCCTCACGCATCTTCAGCGCGGCCTCCTGCGCGAGGCCGTTGGTCCAGCCCTTGCCGAGGAACGTGAACTGGGAACACTCCACGAGCCCCGCGGGCAGCGGCTCGGCGAGCGCGGTGCGGGCGTCGGCGACGGCCTGCTCGGTGTGCAGCCCGAGGTGGGCGCGGAGCAGCGTCAGGGCGGTGGTGGCGAACCGGGTCTGGACGACGGACTGCTCGTCGGCGAAGTCCAGGACCACGAGGTCGTCGGCCGCGCGCAGCACCGGGGTCTCGGGGTCGGCGGTGATCGCGGTGGTGCGGACGCTGCCGCGCAGCCGCGCGAGCAGGTCGAGGACCTCGGTCGTGGTGCCGGAACGGGTCAGGGCGATCACCCGGTCGTAGGAGCGCGCCGCGGGGAACTCGGAGGCGGCGAAGGCGTCGGTCTCGCCGAGGCCCGCGCCCTCGCGGAGCGCGGCGACGGCCTGCGCCATGAAGAAGGAGGTCCCGCAGCCCACCACGGCGACCCGCTCGCCGGGCGAGGCCAGCGCGTCCTTGTGGCGCACCGCGAGGTCGGCGGCGCGGATCCAGCACTCGGGCTGGGTCGTCAGTTCGTTCTCGGCATGGCTCATGGCCGGTTTCCACCCTGGAGGTCGGGCGCCCCTCGGCGCCAGGATGCAGTTTTCTGCAATCTATAGCCAGGTTTCAATCACAATCAAGCATGAACTTGTGGGTTAAGGTCACTACGGACAGTGAGTGGGAACGGATGTGGAGGGTGTGGATGTCGCGCGATGCCCGCTGGCAGGCGCTCCTTGAACTGCTGGTCGACCGGGGGCGCCTGGACGTCGACGAGGCGGCGACGGAGCTCGGCGTCTCGGCCGCGACCATCCGCCGGGACTTCGACCAGCTCGCCGAGCAGCAGATGCTGGTGCGCACCCGGGGCGGTGCCGTCGTCCACGGCGTCTCGTACGAGCTGCCGCTGCGCTACAAGACCGCCCGGCAGGCCTCGGAGAAGCAGCGGATCGCCAAGGCGGTGGCGGATTCGATCACCCCCGGTGAGGCGGTCGGCCTGACCGGCGGCACGACGACCACGGAGGTCGCGCGGGCGCTCGCCCTGCGGCCCGAACTGGCCACCGGTTCACCGGCGTTGACCGTCGTCACCAACGCCCTCAACATCGCCAACGAGCTGGCCGTGCGCCCGCAGTTCAAGATCGTGGTGACGGGCGGGGTGGCCCGCCCGCAGTCCTACGAGCTCACGGGCCCGCTCGCCGGCGGGGTGCTCGGGCAGATCACGATGGACGTCGCGGTGCTCGGCGTCGGCGCCTTCGACGTGGCGCACGGAGCGACCGCGCACGACGAGGACGAGGCGGCCATCAACCGGCTGCTGTGCGAGAGCGCCACACGGGTCGTGGTCGCGGCCGACGCGACGAAGCTCGGGCGCCGCGCGTTCGCGCGCATCTGCGAGACCGGACGCGTGGACACGCTCGTGACCGACACGGCGGTCCCGGCGGACATGGCCGCGCGGTTCGTGGACGCGGGAGTGTCGGTCGTCACCGCATAGGCCGTGCGGAGGGCGTCGGTGAGCGCGGCCAAGATGGTGCCGCAAGCGGCCAGAACCGCACGGGGCAACGGGCACTCCCCATGATGAGCATGGTGAGGAACTGTCACTGCGGTACGCCGCTGTGCCGCGGCGCCTTGTAGAGACGACCTGCGATCACGATAGCTTCGGTGCCGTCGACTTGACCCAGTCGTCAACGGTGACGACGTCCGCCCACTGCGGGAACAGCCGCTCCACGAGCACCCGGTGCACCTCCGGGTCGGGGTCCAGGCAGGCGTCGGACAGGACGGTGAGGCCGAAGTCCAGGTCGTTGGCCTGGCACACGGTGGAGAGCACCACGGCGCTGGTGGCGATGCCGGTGACCACGAGGCCGTCGATGCCGCGTGCCCTCAGGACCACGTCGAGGTCGCTGCCCGAGAACGCGCTCGCCCGCCTCTTGGTGACCACCACCTCGCCCGGCCGCGGCGCGACCCCGGGGTGGATCTCGGTGCCCGGGGCGCCCTCGACGAAGAGACCTGCCTCAGCGATGGCCGCGAGGGGCTTGTTGCGCGTGCCGACTTCCGGGAAGCCGGGGCGGAACGCGATCACCACGTAGATCACGGGGATGTCCGCGGCCCGGGCCGCGTCGACGGCCCTGCGCACCCGTGGCACATACCCGGAGCCGTCGTCGACGATGTCCACGATGGCCTGCTGGACGTCCATCACGAGAAGGGCGCTGCTCATGTCGTCTCCAGGAACGAAGTCGGTTCGGGTGCGCGGCGGGCCGGGGGGTTCAGGTGATCGAATCCTAACGGGACGTGAAAACCCCTCCGGAGCCCGCTCGTCGCGCACCGACCGGCGTGAGCGCTATCCCCGTGTCCCGGTCCGGCTGCCTCGCGCGCTGAGCGCGCGGATCGGCCGGATCAGCGTCCGGTACACCGGCCGCACCACACGTCCCGAGAGGTGCCGGTGCCGTTCCTCCTGCCAGACCCTCGCCCTGTGGTGCGCCGCGATGAGCGACCACCGGTCGGGGTCCGGGGGCCGGGACGTGTGGAACTCGACGCGGCAGAGGTGCTTGGTGCTGACGAAGCCGTACTGGCTGGGGCTGACCAGCCGCACCGGAGCACCGTGGTCGCTGTCGAGCGGCCGCCCGTCGAGCCGGTCGGCGATGAGGACGTCGTCGGCCAGGGCGTCCTCGAGCCACACGACCGACCGGTGGCCGTCGAGCCCCTCGAAGACGACGTGGCTGACGGCCGCGTCCGGCGTGAGCAGCGGCTCGACCCGGTTGCGGTACACGGCCCCGAACTTCACTCCTTCCCACCGCAGGCCGGTCGCCGACCATCCGGCGACGCAGTGGAAGTCGGCCGCGAGCTCCTGTCGTGGCAGCAGCGCGAGGTCGGCCACGGACAGGGTGACGTCCTTGGACAGGGCTCCGACCATCGTGATCACCGGGTCGGCGGGGACGGGCGGCGGCGGATGATGGAGATGGGTGCCGAAGCGCGGGAATCCGGCGACGGCACGTTGGCCCGGGGGAAGCACCATGGGCTCCTCCAATGTGTGCGGCTCGGTCCGAGAAAAGGCGTGGTCCGGTGCTTCGTACGCTAGGACCTCCACCGCACGGGAGATTCAAGGGGCTGGGATGCACGGCACTTGGTCGATCGGAGAACTCGCCCGGCGTACGGGCCTTTCGGTGAAGGCCATCCGCTACTACACCGACATCGGCCTCCTGCCGACGGCCCCGCGCAGCCAGGGAGGCCACCGCCGCTATCCGCCGCAGGCGCTCGAACAACTCCGGCTGGTACGGCAGTTGCGCGCGCTGGACGTACCGATCGCCGCCATCACCGAAGTGGCGACGGGGGAGTCCGGCCTCGGCGACCTGGTGGCCGAGCAACTGGACAGCACCCGCACCCAGTTGGCGGAACTGCGCTGGCGCGAGGCGGCGTTGCGGGCGCTGGCGGAGTGCCAGGGCCCGGAGCGGCTGCGACGACTTCGCCTGCTGGCCCGGGTGCAGCGGCGGCCCCAGGACACCGCCGACCTCACCCGGGCGTGGCAGCGCGCCCTGCCCGCGAGCCTGCCGCCGCGCCTGGCCGCCGCCGTCACCGCGCAGGCGGTTCCCGAGCTGCCGCTCGATCCCACCCCCGACGCCGTACTGGCCTACGCCGAGCTGCACCTGCTCGTGGCGGAGCCCGCGTTCCTGGACTACTGGGCCGCGGCCCACGTACGGGACAAGGCATCGATGTACGCGGCGCTGCTCGACGCCTCGGACGGCGCCGCGCCCGCCGTCGCCGCCGGGCGCGCACCGCACAGGTGCGAGGCGCTCGACGCCTTCTGCCGGGCCTGCGCCCGCGCCCTCGACATGGACGACACCGCCGACTTCCGTGCGTTCATGGCCGCGGGCGTACGGACCACCGTGCCCCTGGTCCGCCGCTACTGGCAGCACCTGGACGTCCTCACCACCGCCCCCGGGCCGAGCCTGGGGCAGACGCACTGCTGGCTCGCGGAGGGCGTCATCGCCGAGTACGGCTGCGACAGCGTGCCCGGGGACGCGTACTCCTGAGGGCGTACGCGGGCCGCCGACCGGCGGCCTATCGTTCGGAACGTGCCCTCTCCGAGCCCCGCTCTCCCCGGCCCGCGCCGCGTCCGGTGGCCCCTGCGGCCGCTGTCCCCGCGCACGACGGACCTCGCGGTGGCGGCCGTGGTCGCGGTGCTCACCGGCGCCGACGCGGCGGTCAACGACCCCTCCCACCGCCAGGCCGACTGGCTGACCTGGCTCCTGTTCGGCGTCTCCGTCGTGGCGCTCCTCGTGCGCGGCCGGTGGCCGGTGGCCGTCAGCGTCGTCACGGGGGCCGCGTGCGCGGGCTGGGCGCTGTACGGGCACATCGGGGAACTCCTGAACCTGCCGGTGATGGTGGCGCTGTACACGCTCGCCGTACGCGGCGACCGACGCCGGACGCTGAAGGCGGGGGCCGTCGCCGCGCTCGCCTCGGGCGTGGTGTCGGTGGTCGCGGGCATCGACGTGGCGCAGCCCCAGGGCGCGCCCCTCCTGGAGATGCTCTGGCCGCTCGTACCGCTGCTCCTCGGCGAAGTGGTGCGCGGGCGCGGGGAACTCCTCGCGGAGTACGCCGAGCGGGCGGTCCGCGCGGAGGCCGAGCGGGAGCGGGAGGGCCGGCGCAAGGTGCGCGAGGAGCGGGTGCGGATCGCCCGGGAGCTGCACGACGTGGTGGCGCACACGGTATCGGCGATGACCGTGCAGGCGGGGTTGGCGCTGGACGCGCTGGACAAGCGGCCGGACGTGGCGCGCGACGCCATGCGGCAGGTGCGGGCGTCCGGGAAGGAAGCGGTACGGGAGCTGCGGGCCACGGTCGGCGTGCTGCGGGAGGGACAGCGGCCCGAACGCGGGCCCGCGCCCCGCCTGGAACGCCTCGCGGACCTGGTGGAGCGGGTGCGGGGAGCGGGACTTCAGGTGTCGCTGCACGTGGACACCGGTGGCCGGGACGTACCGCAGATGGTGGAGTTGGCGGCGTACCGGATCGTCCAGGAGGCACTGACCAACGTGATCAAGCACGCGGAGGCCCGGCACGTCGCCGTCTCGGTCGTCCTGGCGGCGGGCCGCCCGGACGGGGACGCCCTGATCGTGGAGGCGACCGACGACGGAACACCCGCGCGGGCCGCCGCCACCGAGGGCTACGGCCTGATCGGCGTGCGGGAGCGGGCCACCGCGGCGGGCGGGAGCGCCGCTGCGGGCCCGGTTCCGGGCGGTGGCTGGCGCGTACGTGCCGTGCTTCCCCTGGAGGCGCCGTGATCCGGGTCCTGCTCGCCGACGACCAGACCGTCGTCCGGGCGGGCTTTCGCGCGCTGCTCGACCTCACGGACGATCTCGTGGTGGTCGCCGAGGCCGCCGACGGGGCGGCCGCGGTCGAGCTGACCCGCACCACCCGGCCCGACGTCGTGCTCATGGACATCCGCATGCCCGGCGTCGACGGCCTGGAGGCGACCCACCGCATCGTCGCCGAACCCTCCCTGGACGGCGTCCGCGTCCTCGTCCTGACGACCTACGAGGCCGACGCGTACGTCTTCGAGGCCCTGCGCTCGGGCGCGGCCGGCTTCCTCCTGAAAGACGTCGACCCGGACGACCTGCGCGAGGCCATCCGCACGGTCGCGGCCGGACGCTCCCTGCTCGCGCCCGCCGTGACCCGGCGCGTCATCGAGGAGTTCGCCCGGCTGCAGGGCCCGCGGGCCGCGGCCCGCGAACGGCTCGCGCCGCTGACCGACCGCGAGCGCGAGGTGCTCGCGCTCGTCGGACGCGGTCTGTCCAACGACGAGATCGGCACCCGCCTGCTGATGTCGCCGCTCACCGCGAAGACCCACGTCAGCCGGACCATGACCAAGCTCGGCGCCCGCGACCGGGCGCAACTGGTCGTGCTCGCGTACGAGACCGCCCTGGTGCGGCCCGGCGAGACTGACACCGAGCGGCTGCTCCCGGGGGAGTAGCGGCCGACTCCCCGCGGCGGATGTCCGGGCCACCCGGCGTCCGTAGCGTCGGCCGCATGATCGAAGCACGGGAACTGACCAAGAGGTACGGCGCGCGGACCGCCGTCGACCGGCTGACCTTCACGGTGCGACCCGGCGTCGTGACCGGCTTCCTGGGCCCCAACGGCGCCGGCAAGTCGACCACCATCCGCGCGATCCTCGGCCTGGACGCCCCGAGCGCGGGCACCGTCACCGTCGACGGACACCGCTACGACCGCCTCGCCGCGCCCCTGCGCGAGGTCGGCTCGCTCCTGGACGCGCGCGCGGTGCACGGCGGGCGCACCGTGCGCGGGCACCTGCTCGGCCTGGCCCGCTCCAACGCCCTGCCCCGGCGGCGCGTGGACGAGGTCCTCGGCGAGGTCGGCCTGGAGACGGCGGCGGACCGGCGGGCCAAGGGCCTGTCCCTGGGCATGGGCCAGCGGCTCGGCATCGCCGCCGCGCTGCTCGGCGACCCGGCGGTCCTCATCCTGGACGAGCCGGTCAACGGGCTCGACACCGAAGGCATCCGCTGGATCCGCGACCTCCTCAAACGGCTCGCCGCCGAGGGCCGCACCGTCTTCCTCTCCAGCCACCTGATGAGCGAGATGGAGCTGACCGCCGACCGGCTCATCGTCATCGGGCAGGGACGGCTGCTCGCCGACACCGGCATGCGGACGTTCATCGAGGACCACTCGAAGGGCGGCACCCGGGTGCGGACCCCCGACGGCGAGGCACAGCGTCTGCGCGCTCTGCTGGAGGCGCACGGCGCGCAGGTGCGCCTGGACGCGCGGGGCGGCTGGCGCGTCGCCGGCATCCCGCCCGCCGAGATCGGCGAGCTGGCCCGCGCGCACCATCTGGCCGTCCACGAGCTGACCCCGGTCCTCTCCTCCCTCGAGGACGTCTACACGGCCATGACCCGGTCCTCGGTCGAGTACCGGGGAGCCACCTGCGACATGGGCGCGGACAGGGTCCCCGGCACGACCTCCCACGGGAAGGAAGCGGCGGGATGAGCACCCTCACCGGCCGGACACCCGGCTTCCGTACGGCCCTGGCCTTCGAATGGACGAAGTTCGCCGGCCTCCGCTCGACCCGCTGGACCATGGCGGCGACCGGTCTGGTCACCGTGGCGGGCGCGGTCTTCGTCGGCGTCAGCGGGAGCCTGCAACCCGACGACACGGTCCTCGGCGGCAGCCTCACCCTCAGCATCGTGTCCCTGATGATCGCGGGCGTGGTGGGCGCCCTGACCGTGTGCGGCGAGTACGCCGCCGCCACCGTCACCAGCACGTTCACCGCCGTCCCCCGCCGCGGCCGGGTCCTCCTGGCCAAGGCGGTCCTGCTCGCCGTCCTCCTGTACGGGGTCGCGTTCGTCTCCTGCACCGTGGCGTACCTGCTCGGCGGCGCGATCCTCGAGGACGGCGCGTACGCACGCGGCGAACCGCTGCCCGCGCTGTTCGGGATCGCCGCGCTCTTCGCCGTCGTCGGCGTCCTGGGCCTCGCGATCGGCACCCTGTTGCGGGCCTCCGTCGGCTCGGTGACGACCGTGGTCGCCGTCCTGCTGCTGCCCTCCCTGTTCGGCCCCCTCTTCGGTGACGCCCGCCGGTGGGTCGCGGGCGCCTCCCCGACCGCCGCGCTGGAGAAGCTGACCCAGACCTCCGACGCCGGACCGGAGGCGGTGGGCTCCCTGGGCGCCTGGCCGTCCCTGGTCCTGGTGGCGGTCTACAGCGCGCTGCTCCTCGGCCTCGCCGCCTGGCGCCTGCGGCGGCGCGACGTGTGAACGTACCGGTCCGTCGACCCGGCGCGTCACGTCGCCGTACGTGCCGAACCGCGACGGGTCGACGCATTGTGGGGAAGTACGGTTCACAAGGGCGCTAGCGTGGAATCCTCACATCCCGTACGCACAGCGCCGGTTCGGTCCCCGCCCGGCGGCAGCACATCCCCGGAGCCCATGTTGGCACTGCGGTGCAGCGCATCCGACCCGCTCGGCCACCACGCCGACCGCATCCTGCGCCTGGCCGCCGTGGCGGCGGCCTACTACGCCGCGGGCCGTTGCGGACTGCTCCTGGAAGTGGTGCGCGGACAGGTCACGCCCCTGTGGCCGCCGACCGGGATCGCCGTGGCCGCACTGCTGTTGTGGGGGCTGCGCATGTGGCCCGCGATCGCGCTCGGCGCCGTTCTCGTCAACTGGCCCTTCGGACCGTCCCTCTGGGCGCTCGTCGGCATCTCCGCGGGCAACACGCTGGCTCCGGTGTGCGCGGTCCTGCTGCTGCGCCAGGTCCGCTTCAGCCCGACGCTCACGGCGCTGCGGGACACGCTGTCCCTGGTCTTCCTGGGCGCGCTGACCGGCATGCTGGTCAGCGCCACCGTCGGCACGGCGGTCCTGGCGGGCACCGGCGCGCTGCGTCCGGGCCGCACCTGGGCGACCTGGTCGGTGTGGTGGACGGGCGACGCGATGGGGGTCCTCCTCGTCACCCCGCTGCTCCTCGTGCTCTTCGGCTCCTCGTGGCCGCGGCGGATCCCCGTGGCGCGCTGGGCCGAGGCGGCGGCCCTCGTGGCGGCCACGGCCGCGGTCACGCTGCTCGCGACGCGCACGTCCCTCAATCTGTCGTTCCTGGTCTTCCCGTTCCTCATCTGGGCCGCCTACCGCTTCCAGATCGTCGGCGGCGTCGCCTGCGCGCTCCTGGTGTCCGTGCTCGCCGTCCCCGCGGCCGCGGCGGGCACCGGCCCGTTCGCCGGGCACGACGTCGCGACGCGCATGCTCGTCCTGCAGGCCCTGAACGGCTCCGCCGCCCTGACCTCCCTGGTCCTCGCCACGGTCGTCGCGGAGCGGAACCGCGGTCACGCACAGCTCGCCCGCGTCCACCTCCAACTCTCCGAGCTGCTCCCGCAGTTGACGCTCTTCAAGGGCCTGCCCCGGGTGCGGCAGGCCGAGGCCTCGCCCAAGGACGCGCCCTGACCCGCCGCCAGTCCGCCGCCGGGGCCACATCGAGCGTGGCGAACACGTGCTCCGCCCAGATCAGACGGGACTCCTCCGCCGGGTAGGGGGCCGTGTGCGGTTCCGTGTCGAAGACGCGGGTCAGCCGCTCCCGCGTCCGGTACGGCGCCCAGCCCGGGTCGCCGGTCGCGGCGAACGCCGTCCACGCGGCCCCCATCCGGTCCGAGAGCGCGACGGCCTCCCCCGACGGTTCCTCGCCCAGGAGCAGTGTCCCGATCCCGTCGCGCAGCGTGCCGAAGACGAGCGGCACGTCGAGCGCGTGGCAGGCGCCGAGTGCACCTCCCATGCCGGTCGCCTCCCAGGCGAGTTCGTAGGCGTACGCGGTGCCGCCGCCCTCGGCGTGCGCCTCGGCCAGATGGAGGCTGGGCATCCGGAACAGCCAGTCCGACGTCACCAGGTCCCGCAGCGTGGTCGGGTCGGCCGCCGCCGGCGCCGCGAGGTAGGCGCGCCGGCCGGCGTCCCCGGGGGCGAACCACGCCACGGTGTCCGCGGCCTCCTCCGGTGTCACCAGGCCGAGTTGACCCGACAGCGCGGTGAACAGCCGTGTCTCGTGCCGGGTATGACCGGCCAGCAGCGTCACCCCGGCGCTCGCGCCCGCCCGGAGCGCCTCCCAGGGCGAGCGCGGCAGCACCTCGCCGTCGACCACGGGCGCGAACGGCATCCGTGCGCGGGCGGCCCGCCCCCACCGCGGCTCGTGCTGGGCGATCTTGTGCAGTACGGCGTCGGCCGCGTCCCGCAGTGCCTCGGGGGTCGACGCCGCCACCTCGGCCGCGGTGGGAGCCGATCCCAGCTCGGCCGCGACGGCGGTCCCGATGTCCGCGGCCAGCGCCGTGCTGCAGAAGGGCCCCGGCACGCTCTGCGCCACCGCCCGGTGGAAGAGCCCGGCCGCGCGGGGCATGGCGAGGAGCGCGGCGATCGCACCCGCGCCCGCGGACTCCCCGAAGACCGTCACGCGGTCCGGGTCGCCTCCGAAGGCCGCGATGTTGTCCCGCACCCACTGGAGCGCGGCCATCTGGTCGAGCAGGGCGCGGTTGGGCACCGCACCCTCGAAGTGCCCGTACCCTTCCGCGCCCACGCGGTGGTTGAAGGTGACGACCACCGTGTCGCGCCGGGCCAGCGCCGTGCCGTCGTAGGTCGGTCCCGCGCTGGTGCCGAACAGATAGACCCCGCCGTAGATCCACACGAGCACGGGCAGCCGCGCCGCGCCTGGGTCGGGCGTCCAGACGTTCACCGTCAGCCAGTCCCCGGCCCCCGCGTCGTCCTCGGGCCCGCCCAAGGGGCCGAAGGCACGGGACTGCGGCGGGGACTCGCCGAAGGCGTCGGCGTGCCGCGTGCCCTCCCACGGCAGGGCGGGCACCGGCGCCGCGAGCCGCAGCGGTCCGACCGGCGGCCGCGCGTACGGGATCCCCCGGAAGACCGTCACCCCGCCTTCCCGGCACCCGCGGACCGTCCCGCACTCCGTACGGACGTCGGACACATCCTCAGCGTCAGCATCAGTCACGCCGGTCTTCCTTTGGACGGTGGGGTGGAACCCGTTGCCGCGGGGCGAGTCGCGCCCGTGTCTCTTGACGCAAGTAACCCCTGAGACCGTGCTCGCCCTCAAGCCGAAGAATCCGGACACCGGCTTGTTCCGCCCTGTTGCCGGACCGTGGAGTGCCACGGTCCGGCAGAGTCGGCTAGGGGCGGTTGTCCACCAGGTCCTGGATCTGCGGATAGATCTTGTCCATGCGTGTGCCCACGTTGTTGGGGCAGGAGCCGCCCCAGTGCAGGGCGATCACCTTGTGCGAGGAGTTGGCGAGGACCGGGGAGCCGGAGTTGCCGCCGGAGGTGTCGCAGTTGTACCCGACGTCCTCGGTGCCGAGCTGGGGGGCGCGTATCCCGCAGTAGGCGCCGCCGTCGTTCTCCTCGAACAGGGAGATGCGCTTCGGTTTGGTGTCGCCATGCCCGGCGATGTAGGCCCGTTCGCCCGCGATCGGCGCGCGGGTCTCGAGGAACAGGGTGCCGAACTGGGTGATCTGGTCGAAGTTGTCCACGCTGAACAGGGAGAAGTCGAGCGCGGGCGAGGTGCGGAGCAGGGCGTTCGCGCCGACCTTGGTTCCGGGACGCGGGTTGTTGCCGCCGCAGGTGGCGCAGTCGTAGTCGAACTGCACCTCCATGGTGTCGAGTTCGGCCTGGTTCTTGACGCAGTGGTTGTTGGTCATCATGTGGTTGCCCCGGCCCACGCGCCAGGCCGTGCACCAGCCGCCGCCGTTCTTCAGCATGCGGGCCACGCCGCGCGACGCGGCGTACTGCGCGGGATGGCTGGTGCGGTAGCAGACCGCGTCCCTGCGGCCGTCGGCGCCGCACACGCTGCGCGGGTTCCTGGCGGTGATCTCCGTCTCGCTGTAGCCGCGCCAGTAGCCGTCGATCGCGGCCGTCGAGCCCCGCTTGCCGCGGGTGTGCAGGGTGACCACGGCGGTGTCGCCGTCGACCGACATCGCGGCGAAGCCGGTGCGGCCATGCCGGGTGAATCCGGCGTCGTCGCGCGCGGCGGACCCGCGCGTCGGGTCGCCGTGGTAGGTGTGCACCTCGCGTCGGTCCGGGTCGGCCACGGTCACGTAGTCGCCGGGGGCGAGGTCGAGGCGGGCGAAGTGCACCTTGACGTAGGCCGCTCCGGGGTGCCGGATCTGCTGCCGGGCGGGGTTCCCGGACGACCCGAGTACGAGATCCACCGCCTTCTCCTCGCCGACGGTGGGGATCGGAGCGGCCTCGGCACGGGGTGGCGAGGCGTCGCCCGCCGCGGTGGGGGCGACGGGGACCAGGAGAGTCGTAGCCACCAGTGCGGCGGCCACGATGATGCGTCTTAACACGGTTGCCTCCGTGGGGGTTCGGCTCGGAGCGGACTGCTGGGGGGTACGACCGCTCCGACCCACCAAGATAGGCGTGGGCATGTCAACCAGTGAGGTGTGTACCGGCCAGCGGCCGTCCGACTCGCCGTCAGTGGCCGAGTCGGACGGCCCGCCGGTCAGGTCCTAGGCGGTGGGATTGGCGCCGCGGGGCGGATCGGCACGCCACTCGGCGGCGATGCCCCGCATCAGGGGCGGGTAGACGAGCAGGTGCCGGAACGGCGCGATGGCGGCCATGTAGGCCTTCCCGAACAGGCCGTTGGGCTTGACGAGCACGGCCATCTGGCCGCGGTGGCCGCCCTTGCCGTCCGGGACCCAGGTCAGGTGCATCACTCCGTGCATGGTCCGGTTGCTCATCTCCGAGGCCCACTCGTTGTCCGTCAGGAAGACGGACCGGAAGGGCAGCCGGTCGAACTCCGGCCCGGCGGGCCCGTCGCGCAGATCGTCCGGCAGCCGGTCCCGCAGCGTGGCCACCCGGGAGCCGACGTCGGCGTCGGGCTTGTCCCAGCCGAACAGCTTGCCGAGCTTCCAGCGGATCGCGAAGAGCGCGCGGGCGACCCGGGACGGGTTGTCGGACGTGTCACCGCCGGTGGTCTGCCGCACCAGGTGCGGGAAGTCGTCGGGACCTCCCGGGGTCGGCAGGGCCCACACGTCGTAGAGGCGGAAGTCGGGCGTGATCTCGTGGATCCGCCAGGGCTGTGATGTGTGCGCGGTGTCGGGGAGCTTCATGGGTGGAACCTCCGTCTGCTCGGTGCCGTCGGACGACGGCGAGAGAGTGTGTCCGGTTGGGGCGCGCGGTCCGCCTAGGGCGGGGGAGCGATGCCGAGTACGCCCGCGACGGCCCGGGCCGCGAAGAGTTCGTCGTCCGGGGCCTGTCCTGCCAGTGCGATCACGGTGCCCTCGAGCGCGCCGACGTAGGCGAGCGCGAGGGCCCCGGTGGGTCGGCCGGACGGAATCGCGCCCGCCGCGCGCCCGGCGTCGACGAGACCGGTGACGCGGCCGAGGAGCGTGTCGTAGTTCCGCTCGACCTCGCGCCCGACGGGATGGTCCCGGCCGCTGAACTCCAGGCGCAGCGCGATCGGCACGCGCGCCACGTCCCGCCGGCAGAAGACGGCGTGACCGCGGGCGAGGGTGAGCAGCGCCACCACGGGGTCCGGCTCCTGCTCGACGAAGCGCGCCACCTCGTGCCAGTACGTCTCGCGGAACCACGCGCACACGGCAAGGGCCAGATCCTGCTTGTCCTTGAACTGGTGGTAGAGCGCGCCGCGCGTGTACCCGGCCTCGCGGGCCACCTGCTCCAGCTTGAGATGGCCGTAGCCGTGGCGCGACAGGCCCCGTGCGGCCGACTCCAGGAGCGCGGTGCGTGAGCGCGCGCTGCGGTCGGCCTGGGTGGGGCGCGGGCGGGCGGCGCCGTCCGGGGCGGCCGACGGGCGCCGTGCCTCGTCTCGTGCGTCCGGGGTCCGCATGGCTGCTCCGCTCGGTTCGTCGGGCGAAAGGCCGAACTCCCGCTGCGTGGGAGCCGGTTGCCCTTCCTCCGGACGTCACCATACATGCACGTGTGTATGTTTCTTCGGGCGGGGGGGCCGCTGGTCAGCGGAGGGGTGATCCTCGTGGAAACACGCAGGTAGGGTGCGCCAACGGAAACCGGAAACCAGTTTTCCCGGCGTCGAGCGTGCCGCTGACGCCCTGGGGGCCAGAAAGTGAGCACACAGATGCAGCCGACCTTCGTATTGGTGCACGGAGCCTTCGCGAACTCCTTCTCCTTCGCGCCGCTCCAGGCCGAACTCGGCCTCCTCGGCCACCGTTCGGTCGCCGTCGACCTGCCCGGCCACGGCTTCGCCGCCACCTACACCCGCGCCTATCAGGCGCCGCAGGACCCCGCGGGGCTCGCCACCGCGCCCGGCGGGATCAAGGGCGTCACGCTCGCCGACAACGTCGCGCACCTGATCGGGATCCTGGAGCGGGCCAAGCGGAACGGCCCCGTCATACTCGTCTCGCACAGCCGTGGCGGCATCACGGCGACCGCTGCGGCCAACGCGCGACCGGACCTCATCGACCGCATCGTCTACGTCTCCGCCTGGTGCCCGGTCCTCCTCGACGTCGGCGACTACTACGCCGAGCCGGAGATGGCCTCGGTCGACGCCGCGTCGATGGCCCTGGCGATGGCCGGGAACCCGGCCGAACTCGGCCTGCTCCGTGTCAACTTCCGCACCGCGGACCCGGACGCCCTGGCGGCGTTCAAGGCGGCCTTCCTCGCCGACGGCACCGACGAGGAGTTCCTGACCTTCCTGAACACCTTCCAGCCAGACGAGAACCTGGACGTCGGCACGTCCGCCGACCGGGCGCAGGCCGAGACCTGGGGCCGGATCCCGAAGACCTACGTGCGGCTCACGGACGACACGAGCCTGCCGCTCGCCCTCCAGGACCGGCTGATCCGCGAGGGCGACGCGCTGACCCCGGACAACCCGTACGACGTCCGCGACCTCGAGGGCAGCCACCTGAAGTGGCTGACCGACCCGGCCCCCGCGGCCCGGGTCCTGGGCGAACTCGCCGCGCCCCTGGCCGCCGCCGGGGCCTAGCGCGGCCATGTGAGGGGTGCGGCGGGGTACGGCGGCGGGCCTACTGCCGTGCCCCTCGATAGGTCCTGCCCCCGCGGCGCGGCAGCGCCGCCGGTGTGTCGGCGGGGGTGGCGATCGTCTCGGCGGCCAGGTGCAGTTCGCTCCTGGTCGTCGCCGACGACAGCTCCAGGTCCAGGAGTTTGCCGCACTCGGTCAGCCAGGCCGTGAGGGTGGACCGGTGCAGCCCCAGCTCGGCGGCCGCGGGCGCGGTGCGGCCCCGGTGCCGTAGCCAGCACCGGAGCGTGATGCGGAAGCGGGTGTCCAGCGGTTCGAGAAGGCCGGACGCCCAGCGGGCCGCGTCCTGCGGGCCGAGCAGGCCGGCGGGCAGCGCCGGGTCGGTGCGCAGCCGGGTCGGCGCGGTCGCCCGCACCGGCGGGACCGGAAGCACCGGAGCGGCCGTCGGGGCGGCGGTGGCCTGCCCGGGCAGGGGAGCGGCCGGGGCGCGCAGCGCGAGCAGCAACTGCGCCTGCACGGTGGGGTGGTCGAGATCGACGGCCAGGAGGCTCCCCGCCGTCCGCAGCCGCGCGCGTACCGTCCCCTCGGACACGTCGAGCGCGGGCGCGGCCGTCTGCGCCGAGCCCGACCGCAGCCAGGCCTCCAGGGTCCGGCGCTGCTCCCGGTCCAGGGGCCGCAGCACGGCCGCCGACCAGGCGCCGAGGCGGTCGCCCGGCACGACCCGGAGCAGCCCCTCCGCGCCGAGCCCGCTCGCGGCGGCGAGACGGCCCGCGGTGGCGCTGTGCCGGGCGGCGCCGGCCTCCGACCAGGCGGTGGCGAACATGTCCAGCGGCGCGGGTTCCGCCGCGCCCCCCGTCAGTTGGTGCCGTTCGGCGATGCGCGCGACGAGGGTGCGCGCCGACGTGTGGTCGCCGTGCGCGCCGTGGCGGGCGACGGCCACCAGCTCCGTCCCGTCCACGCAGACCAGCATCCGGGGGCCGCCGAGGAACGCGCCGGGCTGGGCCGCCCGCCACAGGGACTGGTAGGCGGCGTGCACGGTGCGCCCGGTGAGGCGGTACACGGTCGCGTGCGTCGCGCCGCCGTCGCCCAGGACGGAGGCCGCCAGGGCGTGCTGGCCGTGCAGCAGCAGGTTGAGGACGGCGGCGTGCAGCCGCTGCTCGGTGCCGCGCACGTCGTCCGCCCGCCGGGCCCGTACCCGCAGCAGGTCGGCGGTGGCCTGGGCGATCAGGGCGACGTGGGCGTGGGGTGCCCGCCCGGGGCCGACGACCAGGACGGAACCGGAGGCGTCGCCCACGTGCCGGACGGTGAGGTGCGGATGGGTCTGCGGGTGGGCGGCGGCGCGCTCGCCGTCGGGGCCCGCGGTACGGGGGGTGCTGTGGACGGCGCCGACCGAGGGGTCCACGAGGGCGGCCCAGCCGTCGGCGAGCGCGGCGGTCTCGGCGATCAGGACGGCGCCGGAGCGTGCCGCCGCCCGCGTGAGCCGCTGCACCCACTGGCCCGCCGGGTCCGGCGCGGCGGGAGTGGGTGCGGGCGCCGCGAGGTGCTGCGGGCGGCCCGTGCCACCGGTCGTCATGAGACCCGGGCGACCCCGCCCCACCCGGCCCGCTCGGTGAGCCGGCCGGTGGTGGCGTCGGGCCGCCAGTTGGGCCAGGACACGTAGCCGGGCTCGACGAGCTCGAGGCCGTCGAAGAAGGCGACCGTCTGCTCCGGCTCCCGGAAGATGTAGGGGATCGCGCCGGAGTTGTTGTACTCCTCCTGGACCTCCCGGTGCCGCTCGTCGGCGGCGGTGGAGTGGCTCAGCGACACATAGCTGCCCGAGGGGAGCCGGGCGATGAGCCGGCGTACCAGCGACAGCGTCTCGTCCCAGTCCACGATGTGGCCGAGCACGTCATTGATCACTAAGGCGATGGGCCGGGTCATGTCCAGGGTCTTGGCGGCGCCCTCCAGGACGGCGTCGGTGTCGCGCATGTCCGCGAGTACGTAGTCCATCGCGCCCTCGGGCGTGCTCTTGCGCATCGCGTGGACGTGCAGCAGGACGAGCGGGTCGTGGTCGACGTACACCACCCGGCAGTCGGGCGCGATGCGCTGGGCGACCTCATGGGTGTTGTTGGCCGTGGGCAGCCCGGCGCCGACGTCCAGGAACTGCCTGATGCCCGCCTCCCGGGCGAGCCAGTTGACGCTGCGTATGAGGAAGCCGCGGGACTCCCGGGCCATCGGCTCGATCATCGGGTACTTGTCGCGGTAGGCGTCACCCGCGGCCTGGTCGGCGGGGAACCAGTCCTTGCCGCCCAGCCAGTAGTTCCAGACCCGGGCGCTGTGCGCGACGGAGGTGTCGATCTGCAGGGGGTCTGTCGGCTCGGTCATGACAGTGCCTCTTTCGACTTGTCGGGATGGAGGGCGGTGGCGCAGGAGTAGTCGAGGAGCAGGCGGTAGTCGGTCACGGTGGTGGGCGCGTCCCAGATGTCGGCGGCGCCGACCGGGCCGCCCTCGCGGACCACCCGGTCGGGGATCTCCGGTGCCTCGACGCGGTAGACGGTGATGGCCGGCTTGCCGGTCAGGGCGTGCGGGGGACCGTCCAGCGGATGGATCTGCAAGGTCACGTCCGACCGCTCGGTGGCGGCCCGCAGCGCGGTCAGCTGCTCGGCCATGACCCCTTCGCCGCCGACGCGGGTGTGCAGGGCCACGGCCGACATCAGCGCCCAGATCCGGATCTGCTGGGTGCGCAGCCGCTCCTGGCGCACCATGAGGAGTTCGGTGCGGGCCTCCTTGGCGGCGGCGGTGAGGTCGGGCCGCAGGGCGTCGTCGACGGCGCGGGCGTAGTCCCGCGTGCGTAAGAGGGCGGGGACGAGTGCCGGTTCCCACGTGCGGATGATGCTGGTCGCGGATTCCACGCTCATCAGGTCGAGTTGCCAGGGGTCCATGACGGAGCGCCAGGGATGCCACCAGCCGGGCAGGTTGGCGGTCGCGAGCTTACCGAGGAACTCCTCGATCTCCGCGTCCGGTGCCCCGTACGCCCCGAGGAGCGAGCGGACCTGGCCCTCGTCCAGGGACGTCTGGGCCTGCTCGATCCGGCGGACCGTGACGGGGTGGGCGCCGAGGGCGTCGGCGGCCTGCTTGCGGGAGAGTCCCGCCGCCTCACGGAGGCTCTTGAGCCGGGTGGCCAGAACGAGATGCGCGAGGGTCGGACCAGACCTTTCGCGGGCCACGAACGCTCCTTCCGGCACTCTCCGCAATGTGCGGACAGTGCACACCTTGTCGCTTGCAATCTGTGTGCGCAACCCTTTGAGTATGTCCATGGCGACAGCCGACGGGAAACCGGTCAAGTCGCCGTGCACTGCCTGAGCTTGCTTCGGCTGGAGTTGACGTGTCGGCGAGCCCGAGAGAGAGCGCGTCGGCACACCATGCGGCTGTGAGACCCGTCGAGGGACATCACCAACTCCTCGGGCAGAAGGGGGAGATGACGTGCTGACACTGGGCATGCTGGCAGGCAGGGCGGAGCTGGAGCTGGCCTTCGCCGGAGGTGTCGACGCCGCCCGTTTCGAGGCCGTCGGCGTGGCCGGACTGACGGCCCTGACCGTGTCGCAGCTGCTGGAGGGCGAGCCCCAGCGGCGCCTCGACGCCGGTTGCCTGGTCCTGGTCACGGGGTTGCAGTTCCGGGGCAGGGGCCGCGCGGAGGTCGCCCTGGAGACGCTCATGGAGCAGCTGGCCCTGGACGGCTGCGCCGGCCTCGTGGTGAGCCTCGCGCCCGGCGCGCACCAGCCGCTGCCCCAGGCGATCCGCGACCTGTCCCACGCGCTCTCCGTCCCCGTGCTCGTGACCACCGCGCCGCTGCGGGAGTGGGCCAAGACGCGCCACCGCCTCCAGGAGAGCCGTCTCGCCGGGGCCGAGCTGCGCGCCAGCCAGCTCACCACGCTGGTGCAGCAGGTGCCGTCCGAACTCGCCGACCCCCGCGCGATGCAGCGCATCGCGGACTGGCTCGCCCGCGCCCTCCAGGTCCAGGTCCTCGTCAGCGACCCGCACCGGGTGCTCGCCGCCTCGCCCGCCACGGCCGCCGAGGCCCTGGCCCCGGCGATCATCCACAGCTCCGTCGACGCCGCGGCGTCCAGCCGCCCTTCGGGTCCGCACACCCGCCTCATCTCCCTCGGCCCGGCGCGCGGTGCGGGCACGGTCCTCGCCGTCGCCCGCGGCACGGCCCCCTTCGACGACGCGGAGGTGCGCCTGCTCGGGCACGCCGCGAAACTCCTCGGCCTGCTCGACCAGGCACGCCGGGAGTACCGCGCGGCCGCCGAGACCTCCCGCGCGGCCCGCAGGGCGGCGGTGGAGCTGCTCCTCGACGGCGAGGTGGACAAGGCCCGCAGGGTGCTCGCCGCCCAGGCGCCCGGTCTCCTCGACGCCGACACGGTCCGGGTCTTCGTCGTCGACGTGCCCTGCGCCCACCGGGACGTCGCGGTGCGCCGGTGCGAGGTCGTCACGGAGGGCCGCGCCCTGGTGATCGCCGACCCGCGCGCCGACCGCCGGATCGTGGTCGTGCAGCCGGTCCGCCCCGGCCGGCCCGACGACGGCGTGGGCGCCGACCTCACCCGGCTCGTCGCGGCCCTGGGCGCCGAGGCCTCCGTCGGCGGCAGCGGCGTCTACTCCATGTCCCTGCTCGCCGACGCGCTCCGGGAGGCGAGCGCGGCCCAGGGGTTCGCCCTGCTCCAGCCGGACGCGGCCGCGCTGTCCGCGCCGAACACGGACCTGATCGGCCTGCTCCCGCCCCGGGACGCGCAGCTGTGGGCGAGAACCCTGCTCGACCCGCTGATGCGCCACGACGCCCAGTGGGAGCAGATGCGCGAGACCCTGTCGATGGCCCTCGCCCACCCCTACACCGTCGCCGCACGGCGCCTGAACCTGCACCGCAACACCGTCACGCGCCGCGTCGCCCGGGCCGCGGAGGCGCTGCGCGTGGACTTCACCTCCGTCGCCGACCGGATAGCCGTCGGCCTCGCCCTGGAGCTGGTCACCCACCGGGAGCCGCCCGCCCGGTCGATGACGCCGGGGACGCCGGGGACGCCGGATGCGTACGCCCCGACGCTCCACTCCCTCCTCTCCTCGCCCCAGATCACCGCGTGGGCGGACACCCTGCTGCGGTCGGCCCGCGGCGACCGCAGGGACCTCATCACGACCGCGACGGTGTGGCTCACCCACGAGGCGCACCTGGAGCCGGCCGCGCGGGCCCTCGGCCTCTCGGAGGCCACCGTGCGCTCCCATCTGCGCGCCCTGGAGGCGCACATGTCCCGGGACCTCGGCTCCCTCGGCGGCCTGCGCGACCTCCAGTTCGCCCTGTACGTCGCGACCGGGAAGGTCGAGATCGCGGAGAGCCGGGGCGTCCTGGTCCCGGCGACGTGACCGCCGGACCCACGACATACGGGGCGTAGGGGGGCAGGGGGACCGCGGCACGGGAGGCTCACGAAAAACAGAGGCGTCGCGGCCGCTGACTGAGTACGCTGTACGCTATTCATGCCGGACAGCTGTGCGAGCCGTACAAGGAGCCCCCGTGAAGGTCACCCCCGCCGACAGCCACACCCTGATCCAGGTCCGCGGAGCGCGGGAGAACAACCTCAAGGACGTCTCCCTCGACCTGCCCAAGCGGCGCCTCACCGTGTTCACCGGAGTCTCCGGATCCGGCAAGTCCTCGCTCGTCTTCGCCACCATCGCGGCCGAGTCGCAGCGCCTGATCAACGAGACGTACACCGCCTTCATCCAGTCGTTCATGCCGAGCGTGGGCCGCCCCGACGTCGACGAGCTGCGCAACCTCAGCGCCGCGATCGTCGTCGACCAGGAGCGCATGGGGGCCAACTCCCGCTCCACGGTCGGCACCGCCACCGACGCGTACACGATGCTGCGGATCATCTTCAGCCGCCTCGGCGTGCCGAACATCGGCACGTCCGGGGCGTTCAGCTTCAATCTGCCCGACGGCATGTGTCCCGAGTGCGAGGGCGCCGGCGAGGTCTCGACCGTCGACGTGGACCAGCTCCTCGACCGCGAGAAGTCCCTCAACGAGGGCGCCCTGACCCTCCCGTACTACGCGGTGGACTCCTGGAGCTGGCAGATCATGGTCAACTCCGGCTTCTACGACCCCGACAAGAAGCTCAAGGACTTCACCGAGCAGGAGTGGGCGGACCTGCTGCACAAGGGCCCGGTGAAGGTGAAGGTCGGCTCGAACGGCTTCACGTACGAGGGCCTCGTCTCCAAGATGCAGCGCACCTGGCTCGCCAAGGACCGCGACGGACTCCAGCCGCACATCAGGGCCTTCGTCGACCGGGCCGTCGTCTTCCGGCAGTGCCCGCTCTGCGAGGGCACCCGCCTCACCCAGGAGGCGCTCTCCTCGCGGATCGACGGCGTGAACATCGCGGAGTGTTCCGCGATGCAGATCAACGACCTCGCCGACTTCGTCCGCTCGATCGAGGACCCGGGCACCGCCCCGCTGCTGGCCAACCTGCTTGACCTGCTCGACTCGCTCACCGAGATCGGCCTCGGCTACCTCAGCCTCGACCGCCCCTCGGGCACCCTGTCGGGCGGCGAGGCGCAGCGCGTGAAGATGGTCCGCCATCTCGGCTCCAGCATCACCGATGTGACGTACGTCTTCGACGAGCCGACGATCGGTCTGCACCCGCACGACATCCAGCGCATGAACGACCTGCTGCTCCGGCTGCGCGACAAGGGCAACACCGTGCTCGTCGTGGAGCACAAGCCGGAGGTCGTCGCGATCGCCGACCACGTCGTGGACATCGGCCCGGGCGCGGGCACCGCGGGCGGCGAGATCTGCTACACCGGCGACGTGGCGGGCCTGCGCGCCTCGGGCACCCTCACCGGCCGCCACCTCGACCACCGCGCCCGGCTCCGCGACACCGTCCGCACCCCGAAGGGCCACCTGGCCATCGAGGGCGCCGGCGCGCACAACCTCAAGGACGTGTCGGTCGACGTGCCGCTCGGCGTGCTCACCGTCGTCACCGGCGTGGCCGGGTCCGGCAAGAGCTCCCTGATCCACGGCTATCTGTCCGGGCGGGACGGGGTGGTGGTCGCCGACCAGTCGCCGATCCGTGGCTCGCGCCGCTCGAACCCGGCGACGTACACGAACCTGCTCACCCCGATCCGCAACGCCTTCGCCAAGGCCAACGGCGTCAAGGCGGCCTTGTTCAGCGCCAATTCGGAGGGCGCCTGCCCGAAGTGCAACGGCCTCGGGCTGGTCTACACCGACCTGGCGATGATGCAGGGCGTCGCCTCGGTCTGTGAGGAGTGCCAGGGCGAGCGCTTCACGCCGGAGGTCCTCACCTACCGCTTCAACGGCAAGAACATCAGCGAGGTCCTCGGCATGTCGATCGCCGAGGCGTACGACTTCTTCCCGTCCGGCCAGCCGCACACCATCCTCGGCCGCCTCGCCGACGTCGGCCTCGGCTATCTGCGCCTCGGGCAGCCCCTGAACACCCTCTCCGGCGGCGAGCGGCAGCGCCTGAAGCTCGCCATCCACATGGCCGAGAAATCCTCCACGTACATCCTCGACGAGCCGACGACGGGCCTGCACCTGGCCGACGTGGACAAGCTCCTCGCCCTCCTCGACCGGCTCGTCGACGACGGCAACTCCGTCATCGTCATCGAGCACCACCAGGCCGTCATGGCCCACGCCGACTGGATCATTGACCTCGGCCCGGGCGGCGGCCACGACGGCGGCGAGATCGTCTTCACCGGGACCCCCGCCGAACTGGTCACAGGGAGCGACACCTTGACGGCCCGCCACCTGCGCGACTACGTCGGGTCCTGATCGGTGCCGCGGCGGGCGGGTCGCCGACCATGACCCGCCCGCCGCGCTCGCGCTGTGACCCAGGACACCTTCGCGGGTCGCTCACTTCTCGCCGGGCGGGTGGTCATACCTGCACTTCCCGCGCAGGGGTTCCGGCGGTCCTCGCCCCCGGTGCCCTGCTGCCTTCGAGGTGAGAGGCGTGACCATGGGCACGAACGTGAACGCGGAACGGATTCTGGGCTGGGTGGAGACGGAGCGCCTCGGCGTCGCCGACCTCCTGGCGGATCTCGACGACGCCGCATGGAAGGCGCCTTCGCTCTGCGAGGGCTGGACGGTGCGCGATGTCGCCGCGCATCTGACGCTGTCGACGCGCACGACGTGGCGCATGGTGCTCGGCGGCGCCCTGCGCGCCCGCGGTGACTGGAACCGCATGGAGGCCGAGTTCGCCGTGCGCCGGGCGGCCGCCTTCCCGCCCGCCGACCTCGTCGCCCAGATCAGGGAGACGGCCGCGTCGCCCCGCCGGGCACCCATGGCCGCCCCCGCGGACCCCCTGGTCGACTTCCTCGTCCACGGGCAGGACATCGCGCGCCCGCTCGGACGCACGCGGGCCATGCCCCCGGAGCCGACGACGACCGCCCTCGACCACGTCGTGGGTAGTCCGTTCTACGGCGCCCGCAAGCGCCTGCGCGGCCTGCGCCTGATCGCCACCGACGCGGACTGGTCGACGGGCGACGGCACGGAGGAGGTCAGCGGCCCGGCGGGCGACCTGCTGCTTCTGGCGACCGGCAGGCCCGCCGGGCTCGCGGGCGTGTCCGGGCGGGGCGCCGAACGCCTGGCGGCGGCGCTCTAGCGCGGCGCGCCGCCCGTCTCTGTGGCGCGGCAGCACGGGACCGGCGTGATCACGCCATTCGCGTCAGCGACTGTCGCGAAAATCTCGGGCGAGAGCTGCGACCCCTGCGAGGTCATAGGGGCGTGACGGCAGCGCGGGAGCATCACAAACCGGCCGTGATGCTGAACTCAGGGGCGTCCGGCGCGAAGTTGGCCGAACCGGGCATGTTCCAGATGCGTGCATAGGGCATGAAGTGGGGGTCGGGACACCGCACCACCCGTCCGAGCGCATCGGAGGCCCCCATGGCGCAAGCCGCCCCCTTCCCCCAGGACCGAACCTGCCCCTATCACCCGCCCGCCGGATACCGGCCGCTCAGCACCCAGGGCCCGGTCAACCGCGTCACCCTCTACGACAACAGCGAGGCCTGGCTCGTCACCGGGCACGCCGAGGCCCAGGCCCTGCTCACCGACAGTCGCCTCTCCGCCGACCGCCAGCACCCCGCCTTCCCGATGATCGCGGCCCGCTTCGAGCTCTCCCGCCGGGAGCCGCTCGCCCTGCTCGGCGTCGACGACCCGCTGCACAACAAACAACGCCGCATGCTCATCCCCACGTTCGGGGTGAAACAGGTGGCGGCGATGCGCCCCCGCATCCAGCACATCGTCGACGGGCTCCTCGACGCCGTCGTCGCCCAGGGGCCGCCCGTCGAACTGGTCGCCGCCTTCGCCCTGCCCGTGCCGTCCATCGTCATCTGCGAACTCCTCGGCGTCCCGTACGCCGACCACGACTTCTTCGAGGACGCCGCACGCCGCATCCTGCGGGGCGCCACGGCCGAGGAGTCGGAGGCGGGACGCAGAGAACTGATGGACTACCTGGGCGACTTGGTGGACCGGAAGGCCAAGACGGCCGACGGCCGCACGGGACGGGGCGCCGACGCCACCCCCGAGGGCGTGATCGACGAGCTGGTACGCGAACGGCTGAGCGCCGGGAGCCTGGACCGCGACGACGTCGTACGCCTCGCCCTGATCCTGCTCGTCGCCGGGCACGAGACCACCGCCAACATGATCTCGCTCGGCACCTTCACCCTGCTCGAACACCCCGACCAGCTCGCGGCCCTGCACGCCGACCCGGACCTGATCCGCGACGCCGTCGAGGAGTTGCTGCGCTTCCTGTCCATCGCGGACGGACTCGTGCGCGTCGCCACCGAGGACATCGAGGTGGCCGGGCAGACCATCCGCGCCGACGAGGGCGTCGTCCTCGCCGCCTCCACCATCAACCGCGACACCGCCGTCTACCCCGACCCCGACGACCTCGACGTGCGCCGCAGCGCCCGGCACCACCTCGCGTTCGGCTTCGGCATCCACCAGTGCCTCGGCCAGAACCTGGCCCGCGCGGAACTGGAGATCGCCCTGCGGTCCCTGCTCGCCCGCCTCCCCGACCTGCGGCTCGCCGTCCCCGTGGACGAGATCCGGATGAAGCCCGGCGACACCATCCAGGGCCTGGTCGACCTGCCCGTCACCTGGGGGCGCGGCTGATGCGCGTCACCATCGACACGGACGTGTGCATCGGCGCGGGCCAGTGCGTCCTGACGGCACCGAAGGTCTTCACACAGGACGACGACGGTTTCAGCGAGCTGCTTCCGGGGTGCGAGGAAGAGGTGGGTGACCCGATGCTGCGGGAGGCGGCGCGGGCCTGCCCGGTGCGGGCGATCACCCTGCACACGGAGACGTTCGAGACCGAGCCCCGGCACGGCGAAGCCTGAGCGACCGGGTGGAGATCCGCCCTGCCGACCCCGAAGCCCCATGGGGGTCGGCGAGGCGGTTTCGCCTCGCCGACGACCGGAGTGACCGTGCACTGGGGCCCGAGTCCCCGCTTTCCCGCCGACCCGGGACAATGGCGCGATGCGTATCCGATCCCCGCGCCACGGTGAGTTGACCCGCCTCCAGGACATCGAGCGGGCGGCCGGCCGCTGCTTCCACGACGTCGGCATGCCGGAGATCGCCGACGACGAACCACCCGCCCTGGACGAACTCGCGGGCTATGAGCGCGCCGGTCTCGCCTGGGTGGCCGCCGACGAGAACGACGTACCGGTGGCCTACCTCATCGCCGACCGCGTCGACGGCGACCTGCACGTCGAGCAGGTGTCCGTGCACCCCGACCACGCCCGCCACGGCATCGGCCGCTCCCTCCTCGACCACCTCGCCGACCGCGCGGCGGCCGAGGCGGTCCCCGCGCTGACGCTCACGACCTTCAGGGACGTGCCGTGGAACGCCCCGTACTACGCGCGCTGCGGCTTCGTGCTCCTCGCCGAGGCCGAACTGGGCCCGGGGCTGCGGGCCGTCCGGGCGAAGGAGGCCGAACACGGCCTGGACCGCTGGCCCCGCGTGTGCATGCGGCGCCCCGTGCCGCCGCCCGCCGCGCCTCTGCGGTAGGTGCGGGAGGAACGGGGGAAGGGGAGCGGTGAGGGGCCAAAACCGGCCGCAGTGAGCCAGGGCGGGGTCTGTGACGGTCGGAGGGCTTCATACCGACTTGGTCTGGACCTATCATCGGTCGGCATGAGCGGGCGAGCGTACGCCCTCGGGCCGGGGCGGGCGCCTCGGCTCCGACAGGACGTCCCGCTTGCGGGAGCCACGCCGCGCGCCGTTCAGCACGCAGAGGGACCTCTCCTCCCTGTTCCCGTCCTTCCCCCCTCGGCACAAGGAGAGATCACGCATGTCCTCACCGTCACGTCCCCCTCACTCCGCTCACCCCACCCACTCCGCCGACTCCCCTCACTCCGCCGACTCCTCGGCCCCGCCGCCCCCCTCCCCGTCCCCTCACCCCTCCGTGCCGACCGGCACCCCGCGCCGACACGCCCTCGCGGTCGCCTCCGGTCCCCAACCCGGCGCTGACGTCGGCCTGTTGCTGCTGCGTCTCGCGGTCGGCCTCACGATGGCCGCGCACGGCTCGCAGAAGCTCTTCGGCTGGTTCGACGGCAACGGCCTCGACGCCACCGCGGCCTTCTTCGCCTCCGACGGCTACAAGGCCGCCAAGACGATGGCCTGGGTCGCCGCCCTGACCGAGACCCTGTGCGGCCTCGGCCTCGCGATCGGCCTGCTCACACCGCTCGCGGGCGCCGGGATCCTCGGCATCATGCTCAACGCCATGGCCGTGAAGTGGGGCGGCGGCTTCTTCAGCCCCGAGGGCGTCGAGTACGACATCGTGCTCCTGGCCGGCGCGGTGTCGGTGGCCCTGGCGGGGCCCGGCCGACTCGCCGCCGACGAACTGCTGCCCGTGCTGCGGGACCACCGGTTCTCACGCGGGGTCGCGGCCGTCATGCTTGGCGCGGTGTCGGCCGCGTTCGTCCTGGTGGTGCTGCGGGACTGACGTCTCAGCCTCGTGCCCACTGTCCCTCGCTGAGGGCTGTGTAGGCGGCCTCCGCGACACGGCCCGGGGCGGAGTCCGCCGGGGCGTGGGCCAGGAAGCCCGCAGGGGTGCCGCTGAACGTGACGCGGCCGGAGCGCAGGACGGTCACGTGGTCCGCCGCCGCGGCGAGGTCGGCGACGTCGTGGGTGGACAGGAGCACGCGTACGTCGTCGGTGAGTGCGCCGAGCGTGTCGTGGAAGACGCGGCGCTGGTGCGGGTCCATGCCGGCGGTGGGCTCGTCAAGGAGCAGGACACGGGCTTCGTGGACGAGGGCGGAGGCGACGCCGACGCGGCGCAGTTGGCCGCCGGACAGGCGCCTGGCCTTCGTCTCGGCCTCCTCCGTGAGCTCGACGCGGGCGAGCGCACGGGCGGCGGCGTCCCACGCGGCGCGCTTGCCCATGCCTTTGAGCCAGCCGGTGTAGGCGACCTGTTCGCGCGCTGTCAGCCCGGTCATGGGGATGACGCGCTGCGGCAGCCACGCGACAGCGGCACGGTAGGCGCGCCGGTGCGAGGGGGTGCCGTCGAGGGTGATGGTGCCCTTCTGCGGACGGGCCACGGATGCCGCGAGGCGCAGCAGGGTCGACTTGCCCGCCCCGTTCGGGCCGACCAGGACCGTCAGGCCCCGCGGCAGCGTGTACTCGAGGTCGCGCAGGACGGGCGGGGCCCATGGCCGGTAGGCGTAGGTGCACGAACGCATTTCGAGGGTCATGGCGATCTCTTCCCCAGAGGTCAGGAGTCGGTACGGGGGCGGGTGCCGAGTTGGACGGCGAGACCGGCGGACAGCGTGAGGGCGGCCGCCGTGGCCGCGACGGGGTCGTCGGCGGCGCGGGGGAGCACGGTCCAGAGGGCGGGGCGGCCGGTGCGGTCGAAGCCGAAGAAGACGACGGCGGCGAACCAGACGACCGGTGTCATCACGGCGGGCGGCCCGGCGCGGGACCGCACGCAGAGCGTCAGTCCGGTGAGGAAGGCGGTGTTGCGGCCCAGGGGCGCGGCGGCACCGGAGCCCAGCACCGCGTCGGCGCCGAGCCCGACCGTCGTCGCGGCGGCGACGGCGGCCAGCGTGAGTCCCGCGTCCCGGGCACGGACACGGCGCACGGACGAGTCCTCGGCAGCCGACAGCCGTGACTCCAGCGACATCAGCAGCACGGCACACAGGGGCACTGGCACCAGCAGCATGGCCGGCACCGGGTTGTCGGCACCGGTGCGGAACGACGGCAACCGCGCCACGGTGTCGTGCAGCAGCAGGACGAGTGCGGTGAGCAGTGTCAGCCCTACGGGCAGCAGGGTGTGCGCGCGGCGTGCCTTGACCCACCACCACATCACGTGTCACCCGCGCGGCCCGCGTCACCGCAGGCGCGTTTGAGCTCGCTCCGGTACCAGGACGCCTGCGCGGCGGTGGAGGCGCGGCGCACCGTCGCGACCCGCTCCTTGATGAGCGCGAACACCTCGTCGCCGTTGTCGTACTGGGCCAACTCCTCGCGCTGCGCCGTCAGATACCGCTTGGCCTCACCGGTGTTCCCGGCGGCCCACAACATGGCGCTGCGGCTGGCGACCTCGTCGGAGGTGCTCGCGCACGGGAAGCGGACGGCCCGGGTCAGGACCTGGTAGCGCGTGGTCGCGTCGCGCTGGCCGGCTGTGAGGGGGAGCCACCAGATGTCGCCGGTGGAGGGGCGGGGGTGGGCGCCGTTGACGACGCTGTCGGACATGGTGCGGGGCAACGTCACCCGCACGCCCGCTGCGGCGAGTTCACGCACCACGGCTTCTGCCTCCGCACGCACCTCGGCGGGCTCCGCGCCCCCGGCGACGGGGACACAGACCCGGGGAGCCGATCCCGCGCAGGTCATCCGCGCGTGGCCGACCGACAGCGGCGCGGTGTGGCCCCAGCCCTCGGCGATGTCGTACGCGGCCAGCGTGCCGGTGAGGGCGACCACGCAGGAGAGCACGGGCACGGCCGTGCGGACACCGCGGTTCCGGGCGGTCACCCCGAGCAACGCCAAGCCCAGCGCGATGCTCCCGGTGAACAGGAACTGGGGAGCGAGAGCGGTCCACGTGGTCCGCTCCCCGAACGACAGGACCGTGGAGAACGCCCCGGACACATGGCGGGGCCACATGCGCTCGCCGGAGGAGGCCGACGAGGCCACGCCGTAGAACACGCCCGCGGCGAGCAGCGGCGGCGCGACGAGGCGGGGCACGACCAGGCCGACGGCGAAGCCGATGACACCGTGAGCGGCGGCCACGAACAGAGCCATGATCAGCAGCGGGGCGCAGTCCGGCGTCAACGCCGTTCCCTCGCTGAGCAGGCCCAGGCCCACCGGAAACAGGAGCATGGCCCAGGCCAGCACCAGGACGGGGAGCAGCGTGTGGGCGGCGATGGCGTGGCGGCTCCTGGCGGGTGCGCTCGCCCACACTCCGGCGCGATTCATGCGGCCGCTCTCCCACGCCGCCAGGCTGGACGCGGTGGCGTACGCGAGGGCGTACAGGGGGTCCAGCACGAAGGAGACGGTCTCCAGGGCGTACGGGATGTCCCCCCGGGTGAACTCGTAGTCGCGCGAGAAGCTGACGTGGAAGTAGAACAACACCAGCCCGAGCGCCGGCGGGGCAGCCCACAGGGCGCTGGAGGTGCGTACCAGGGCGGCGAATCTCATGGGACTCCAGAGCAGCAGAGACGAGAAGCGAGGGGTGCCTGCGTGGTGCGCAGGCACCCCTCGACGTGGCCGGCTTCGGGGTCAGTCGTGCTTCGAGGTGTCGACGTACACCTTCCGCACGCTGAGCTTGTTGCCGTAGTCACGGCCGTTGATCTTCTTGATCTGGAAGAAGTGCTTTCCGTTGGACAGGCCGTGCCACTGCCCGTTGCTCTTGCGGTTGCCGTGGAAGCACCGGGAGAACTTCTTGGTGCCCCAGCTCTTGTCCGGCCGGAAGCTGCGGTCCCACCGGAGTTGCACATGCGTGGAGATGTCCCGGGCGCCAAGGACCCGGCACTTCTTGAACCACACCTGTGAGTACCCCTTGTCCTGCCACCGGCGGGACTGGAACCCGGTGAGGGCGCCGCTCAGATGGCCCTGCCAGTTGCGGAGCTGGGGAGCATCGGCGCCGGGCTGAGGAGCGGCGGTCGCCGTCGGCATGCCGCCCAGCAGCGATGCGGCGGCAATGCCGCTCACGGCGGCTGTGCGCGCCTTGGCCATATGTGAGTTCACGGGTGAACGATCCCTTCCGTCCGGATGTGACAGCTGCGTGCTCGGCTCGTGGCCGGGCTGTCCTGGCGATTTCAGGCGGTCGGCTGTTTTCTCGCAGCCCCTGTCCGTGCCGGTAGACAAAAACAGCGACCGGCCCGGCTGCGGGGGAGACCGGCCTGACGGCGCCTTCTCGGCGCCGTGGTGGCTGTGATGGGCTGGGGAGGAGTCCGTCGAAGGGGAGGCTGAGGCTGCGGTGGGGCGCCGTGAGAAACCGATCGATCCCGGCGCGGGGCCGGTGCAGGCATTCGCCTTCGCGTTGCGCAAACTGCGCCGGGAGGCGGGCAGTCCGCCCTACCGCGCGATGGCCGAGGACGCCGGATACTCCATCGCCGCGCTGTCCCGCGCGGCGGCGGGGGAGGCGCTGCCGTCCCTGGCGCTGACCCTGGCCTATGTACGGGCCTGCGGCGGGGAACCCGCGGAGTGGGAGCGGCGATGGCAGGCCGTGCGGGACGAAGAGGCCGCGCAGGTCCGGGAGGCCGACGCGGAGGCGGCCGATCCGCCCTACCGCGGTCTGACGCGGTTCGAACCCGGCGACCACACACGGTTCTTCGGCCGCACCCGTCTCGTGGACCGGCTCACCGCCCTGGCCGGGGCCCGACGGTGCCTCGTGGTGCTCGGCGCCTCGGGCAGCGGCAAGTCCTCCCTCCTGCGCGCCGGCCTCGTCCCGCGATTACGGAACACCACCGACCCGGAGCTGCGACCGGCGGCCATCCGCATCCTCACGCCAGGACCGCATCCGGTGCGCGACCACCGCGGACTGTTCACCCCGGCCGCGGGAGCGGGGGACACCTGGCTGGTGGTGGACCAGTTCGAGGAGGTGTTCACCCTCTGCCACGACGTGGGGCAGCGGCGGGAGTTCATCGACCTGGTCCTTTCGGCCCGGGAAGCCGGGAGCGGGCTGCGCGCCGTCGTCGGCGTGCGGGCGGACTTCTACGCCCGCTGCCTCGACCACGAGGGGCTCGCCGGGGTCCTCGGGGAGGCGAGCCTGCCCGTCGGCCCCATGTCGCCGGACGAGCTGCGCGACGTCATCGTCAAACCCGCGGCCGCCGAGGGCCTCATCGTGGAACGGGCCCTGACCGCCCGGCTCATCGAGGAGACCGGCCAGGAACCCGGCGGACTTCCGCTCCTCTCGCACACACTCCTGGAGACCTGGCGCCGCCGTCAGGGCCGCACCCTGACCCTGGCGGGTTACGAAGCCGCCGGGGGCATCCACGGCGCCATCGCCCAGACCGCCGAAGACCTCCACACCCGACTCACCCCGCCCCAGGCGGAGGCGGCCCGCCACATACTGCTGCGCCTGATCACCCCGGGCGAGGGCGCCCCCGACACCCGCCGCCCCGTCGACCGCGCCGAACTCGCCACCGCCCCCTGCGCGGGCCCGGCTCCGGACCCCGCCCCGGACACGGTGCTGCAGCGACTGGCCCGGGCCCGCCTCGTCACCTTGGACGGCGACACCGTCGACCTCGCCCACGAGGCACTGATCACCGCGTGGCCCCGGCTGCGGAGCTGGATCGACGACAACCGCGAGCGGCTGCGCAGGCACCGGCGGCTGACCGCGGCGTCCCGCAACTGGCACGACCGCGGCCGGGACAGCGGGGCACTGCTGCGCGGTACCGAGCTCGGCGAGGCGGAGGACGCCTTCCGCACCGCCGGACAGCAAGGGGAACTGACTCCGCCGGAGCGTGACTTCCTCCACCAGTCCGTCCGCGCCGCCCGACGGCGCACCCGCCGCACCCGTCAGGTGATGGCGGCCCTCAGTGTCCTTGTGGTGCTCGCGTTGACCGCGACCGGCATCGCCGTCCAGCGGACGACCGCCGCCGACACCCAGCGGCGCCTGGCCATGTCCCGTGAACTGGCCGCCCGTGCCGATCAGTTGAGTCAGGGCGAACCCGAGGCGGCCATGGCTCTCGCGCTGCGGGGATATCGGCAGGCCCCCACCACGGAAGCCCGCAGCAGCCTGCTGAGCGCCCATGCCCGCTTCAACGTCGGCCGGCTCACCGGGCACACCGAGACCGTCCTGAGCACGGCGTTCTCGCGCGACGGCCGCACCCTGGCCACCGCGAGCTGGGACCACAGCGTGAAGCTGTGGAACGTACGCTCCCACCGCCTCCTGGCCACCCTGACCGGCCACACCGGTGCCGTCACCGCGGTGGCGTTCTCCCCGGACGGCCGTACCCTGGCCACGTCCGGCAACGACCGCAGCGTGAAGCTGTGGGACACGCGCTCCCACCGTCTCCTCGCCACGCTGACCGGCCACACGAACATGGTCGAAGGGGTCGCGTTCTCCCCGGACAGCCGGACCCTGGCCAGCGCGGGCAGCGATCGCACGGTGCGCCTGTGGGACACGCGTACGCACCGGGAGCGGGCCGTCCTGTCCGGCCACCCCGACGCGGTGTACCGGCTGGCGTTCTCGCCGGACGGCCGCACCCTGGCCAGCGCGGACGTGGGCCGCACGACCCGCCTGTGGGACGTGGCCTCCCGCCGGACCCTCGCCGTCCTGACCGGCCGCACCGGCGCCGTCAACGCGGTCGCGTTCTCACCCGACGGCCGCACGCTGGCCACCGCGGGCACCGACGACAGCGTGAAGCTGTGGAACGTACGCTCCCGCCGTCAGCTGGCGACGCTGACCGGTCACACCGACACCGTGCAGGGGGTGGCGTTCTCGCCGGACGGGCGCACGCTGGCCAGCGCGAGCGCCGACCGCACCGTCCGCCTGTGGCACCCCCGTACACGCAAGGCACGGGCCACACTGACCATGAAGCGGCGCGTCCACTCAGTGGTGTTCTCGCCCGACGGCCGCACCCTGGCCACCGCGGGCCAAGAGCCCGCCGCCCGGCTGTGGGACGTCGCCCCGCGCCGCCAGACCGCGACCCTGTCCGGGCGCTCCGGGTCCGGCACAGCGCGGCCGTCGTTCGCGGATCGCCGCGCCTTCCTCACCTTCGACCACGACACCCTGGCCGCCTACTGGTCCACCGGCGAGCCGCGGTCCCGCCCGGTTCCCCTCCGCTCCCCGAAGCCCGTCACCGAATCCGTGGCCAGCGGCGACGGCAAGGTCCTCGCCACCGGGGACCGCGCCCGCACCGTACGCGTATGGGACCGCGCGACCGGCAGAAACCTCCTCACGCTCCCGAAGACCACCTGGAACCTGCGGCAACTCGCGATCACTCCCGACGGAAGCACCCTCGCCGCCGGAGGAACGGACGGCACCATCCGCGTCTGGGACGTCGCCACCCGTCGCACCACCGCGCTTCTGCGCACCGCCCGTTCGGTGACCGCGCTGGCCATCAGGCCCGACGGCCGCGCAGTGGCCTTCGTCGGCGACAGCGGCACCACGCGGCTGTGGACCCTCCGCTCCGGACAGGCCGCCCCGCCCCTGCCCGCCCCGATCGACCCCAGCATGGCGCTGGCGTTCAGTCCCGACGGCCGCACCCTGGCCGTCGGCGGCAACGACGGAGCCGTCAAGGTGTGGGACATCGCCGAGAGACGCACCACCGCCACCCTGACCGGCCACACCGGCGCCGTCCTCGGCGTGGAGTTCAGTCCTGACGGCTCCACCCTCGCGACCACCAGCACAGACGGGAGCGTACGACTGTGGAACCCACGATCCGCCCGCGTGCGCGCCACCCTCACCGGGCGGGCCGTCGAGCGCATCACCACGGTGCGGTTCTCCCCCGACGGCCGGGCCCTGGCCGCCGTCGGCACCCCCGGCACCACCCGCGCCTGGAGCATCGACGCCGACTACGTCGCCGAGCGCGTCTGCCGTCTCAGCACCGCCCACCGCTGGGGGCGGCTCCTCCCGGACCAACCGGTGCGGGACCTGTGCCCGGACTAGGCGGTCGCCCGGCTCCGGGTGCCGGATCATGAGCACGCCACCCACCCACCGAGTTCAGGAGCGGAAGACCATGCCCGAGCAGGAGTTCCACGACCAGGAGCCGCACGCTCCCGCGCCCGACGGCGCGGTGCCGATGACCGCCGACGAGATCGCCGCGGCCTACGTGGGCGCGGTGCCGAGGCTCAACGACCAGGTCACGCTGGTGGACTACGACCCCCGCTGGCCCCTGGTCTTCGCTGCCGAGGCCGCGCTCCTCGGCGGGGCGCTCGCGGGTGTGCCGCACACGATCGAGCACGTGGGGTCGACGTCGGTGCCCGGTCTGCCCGCCAAGCCGGTCATCGACATGCTCCTGACCGTCCCGGACCCGGGGGCGGAGACGACGTACGTGCCCGCGCTCGAACAGGTCGGCTACGCCCTCGCCATCCGGGAGCCCGACTGGTTCGAGCACCGCGTGCTGCGCCGCTACGACCTCGCACCCGGCGCCGCGTCGGCGAATCTGCACGTGTTCCCGGAGGGCTGCGAGGAGACCGCCCGGATGCTCCGGTTCCGGGACTGGCTCCGCGCCCACGACGACGACCGTGACCTGTACGCCCGCACCAAGAGGACGCTGGCGGCGCGGACATGGGAGTACCTGCAGAACTACGCCGACGCCAAGACGGGCGTGGTCGAGGAGATCCTCGCCAGGGCGCGGGAGGGGGCCGGGGCGAAAGGGGCCGAAGTGCGGGGAACCGGACGCTGACGCGCGGCCGCCCGCCGACGGCGGAGGCGGGGGCACTACCATCCCGTCATGCGACCGGCCCGGTACAGCGACGAAGACCTGGAACAGCACTCCCTGCGCCGAAGGGTCGCGGACGACGGACAGCGATCGGGGTTTGAGCACGACGTCGACCGGATCCTGTACTCCACGCAGTGGCGCGCGCTCGCGGGCAAGAGCCAGGTCGTCGCCAGCGGCGAACTCGGCGCGTACCACACCAGGCTGACCCACTCCATGAAGGTCGCCCAGCTCGGGCGGCGAATGGCGGAGCGCCTCGAGCGGCGCTACGGCGGCCCCAACCCGGCCCTCGTCGAGGCGGCCTGCATGGCGCACGACATCGGCCACCCGCCCTTCGGCCACGCCGGTGAGACCGCGCTGCGGGCGACGATGGACGCGCTGCGCGCCGCCGGCGGGGAGCTCGACAGCTTCGAGGGCAACGCGCAGACCCTGCACATCCTCACCTTCCTGGCCGCGCACAAGTACCCCGGCCATCGCGGCCTGCACCTGACCCGCGCCTGCCTGGACGCGGCGACCAAGTACCCCTGGGAGCGCGCCCCGCGCGACGTCGACCCCGCCCGGCACACCAAGTGGGGCGTCTACGCGGTCGACCGGCAGGCGTTCGCATGGGTGCGGGCGGGCCGCGGCGACGACGCGGTGCCGGTCGAGGAGCAGGTGATGGACTGGGCCGACGACGTCACGTACGCCTGCCACGACGTGGAGGACTTCTACCGCACCGGGCTGATCCCGCTTGCCGCGCTCTTCCCGCTGCCGGGGGCCGGGGGCGGCGACACCGAGCGCGAGACGCGGCGCTTCCTGGACTACGTGGGGGCCAAGCGGCAGCGCGCCGGTGCCGCCTTCGACCGGGACGAGGCGCTGCGCCTCCTCGCCGACATCGCCAAGGCCCTCTCGGTGCCGGGTCCCTACGCGGGGCGGCACGCGGACGACGTCGCCGTCAACGCGCGGACCGCCAAGCTGATCGACCACTTCACGCGGGACATAGACCTCGAGGTCGGCGGTCCGGCGGCGATCCGGCACGGGGCGCGGCTCGTCGTCCCCGCCGAGCGCCGGGCCGCCTGCGACCTGCTCAAGGAACTGGTCTGGTGCTACGTCATCGACCGCCCGGCGCTCGCCACGCAGCAGCACGGAAAGCGACGCGTCGTCTCCGAACTGCTGCGCTGGACCCATGAGTCCCCCGGGCTCCTGCCCACCGACCGGGCCGAGGAACTGGAGCTGCACGGCGACCCGCTGCGCGCCGCGGCCGACCACGTCGCGTCCCTGACCGAGGACCAGGCCGTCACCCTGCACCGCCGTCTGTCGGGCACCGGCCTGGGGTCCGTGAGCGACACCGGGTGGCTGTGACCGCCTGTTCCGGGAGGCGGGGCAGGGCCCGCCGGACCGCCGTGCGCCCATCCCGACGCAGGCGTCACGGCTTGCGTGCGAGGCCCCCGTGCTCACCGATGGCCACCGGGGCGGGGGACGTGGGGTCCGGGCGCCAGAAGGGGACCGACACGACGCCGGGGTCCAGGAGCTCCAGGCCGTCGAAGAAGGCCTCGATCCGGTCGACGGGGCGCAAGTAGTAGGGGACGGCGCCGGTCTCGTTGTAGGCGTCCTGGGCCTGTTCGTAGTCGGCGTCGACGCCCCGCGAACCGTCGTTGATCGAGAGGTAGCTGCCCGAGGGCAGCCCGTCGAGGAGGCGGGCGACGATGGCGCGCGCCTGGTCGTAGTCGGCGACGTGGCCCAGGATGTTGCTGAGGATCAGGGCGGTGGGACGGCTGAAGTCGAGCGTCTCGGCCGCGGCCGCCAGGATGCGGTCGGGGTCGGCGATGTCCGCGTCGACGTAGGCGGTCGCGCCCTGTGGGGTGGAGGTGAGCAGGGCGCGGGCGTGCGCGAGGACCATCGGGTCGTGGTCGGCGTAGACGATCCTGGTCTCGGGGGCGAGCCGCTGCGCCACCTCGTGGGTGTTGTCCACGGTCGGCAGGCCGGTCCCGATGTCGAGGAACTGGCGGATGCCCGCCTCCTCGACCAGGTACGTGATGTTGCGGGCCAGGAAGGCGCGGCTGCTGCGGGCGATGGTGACGATGCCGGGGTAGACGGCGCTGTAGGCGTCACCGGCCGCCTCGTCGACGGGGTAGTTGTCCTTCCCGCCCAGCCAGTAGTTCCAGATCCGGGCCGAGTGCGGCACCGACGTGTCGATGTGCGGGCGCGCGGCCTGTCCGGGCGTCGTCGAGGGGTCGGTCATGGCACCGTCCGTCTTCTACCGGGGCGTGAACTGTCTCACCGCACAAGGTACGTCCCGATGACCTTGACGGGGACACCGGTGCCGGTTCAGGGGCGCGGCGCGCTCGACTCCCGTACGACCAGCTCCGGCGCGAGCCGTATCGCCCGCTGCGGGCCCTCGCCGCGCCCGGCGAGGCGGCGGCCCAGCAACTGGGTGGCCTCCGCTGCCAGTTCGGCGACGGGCTGGCGGACGGTCGTGATGCCGGGGGCGGCGAGCGCGGCCATCGGGATGTCGTCGAAGCCGGTGACGGCCACGTCGCCGGGCACGTCCGCGCCGAGCTGCTGGAGGCGCTGCAGGGCGCCCACCGCGATGAGGTCGTTGGCGCACACCAGCGCGTCCGGCCGGGCGTCCCACACCAGGTCGACGGCGGCCCGGCCCCACTCCACGGAGAAGCCGCCGAGCGCGAGGCGCCCGGGCGCGCCCGGATCGAGGGCGGCGGCCCCGGCCGCGTACGCGGCGCGCCGCTCGGCCGCGGCCGACGCCGTCCCGTCCGCGCCCAGGTAGCAGACGCGACGGCGGCCCGTCGCGGCCAGGTGGTCGAGGACGAGGGCCATGCCCGCGGCGTTGTCGACGGCCACCGAGTCGGCGATGCCCGGGCCGCAGCCGCGGTCCATCAGGACCAGCGGCACCCGGGCGGCCGCCGCGGCGACCGCGTCCCGGCTGCGGTGCTCGTCGGCCGGGACGACGAGGAGGGCGTCGACGCGACGGCTCAGCAGGTCGTCGATGTACTCGGCCTCGGCCTTCGGGTCGTCGTCGCAGTCGGCGAACAGCACGGCGCGGCCCTCGGCGTGCAGGGCGTGGGTCAGCTCGCGCACCAGGGCGGGGTAGAAGGGGTTGGTGATCTGCGGCAGGACCAGGCCGACGGTGCCGGTGGAGCGGCTGCGCAGGGCGCGGGCGGCCTGGTTGGGCCGGTAGCCGAGGGCCTCGGCGGCCTCGCGGACGCGGCGGGCCGTCTCCGGGCCGACGGGGCGCGTCCCGGCGAGCACCCGGGAGACGGTGGCGACGGAGCAGCCGGAGGCCCGGGCCACGTCCCGCAGTGTTACGTCAGCCACGCCTCGGCCCACCCCTTCGGTGCGTTTCGGCAAACGTTATCAACGGCGGGGGGCTACTACCAGGGGTTCTTCATGCCTGGTCGGAAGGGGGGGAAGAGGGTCCCGCGGCGGCGCGTGGGTCGGGACGTGTCGCGGATCATTGACATAATTCAGCCACCTCCACACAGTCTGTTGGAGAACGTTTTCCCGAGCGCCACCCCGCCGTGGCAGCTCAGCCGAACAAAGAGGTTCCGCCGATGGCCCGAAAGATCATCCTCGACTGCGACCCCGGACATGACGACGCGATCGCCATGCTCCTCGCGCACGGCAACCCGGACGTCGAACTGGTCGCGGTCACCACGGTCGTCGGCAACCAGACCCTGGAGAAGGTCACCCGCAACGCCCTCTCCGTCGCCCGCATCGCCGACATCACCGGCGTCCCCTTCGCGGCCGGCTGCCCCCGCCCCCTGGTGCGCACCATCGAGACCGCCCCCGAGATCCACGGCGAGAGCGGCATCGACGGCCCCGTCCTGCCCGAGCCCACCCTGGACCTCGACCCCCGCCACGCCGTCGACCTCATCATCGACACGGTCATGGCACACGAGCCCGGCGAGATCACGATCGTGCCCACCGCGGGCCTGACGAACATCGCCCTCGCCGTCCGCAAGGAGCCGCGCATCGCCGAGCGCGTCCGCGAGGTCGTCCTCATGGGCGGCGGCTACCACACGGGCAACTGGAGCCCCGTCGCCGAGTTCAACATCAAGATCGACCCCGAGGCCGCGCACATCGTGTTCAACGCGGGCTGGCCCGTCACGATGGTCGGCCTGGACCTGACGCACCAGGCCCTCGCGACACCGGAGGTCACCCGCCGCATCGCCGAGGTCGGCACCCGCCCCGCCGTCTTCGTGGGCGAACTCCTGGACTTCTTCGGCGCCGCCTACCGCGAGGCGCAGGGCTTCGAGCACCCGCCGGTGCACGACCCGTGCGCGGTCGCGTACGTCATCGACCCGAGCGTCATGACCGTCCGCAAGGCCCCCGTGGACATCGAGCTGACCGGCACCCTCACCCTCGGCATGACCGTCGCGGACTTCCGCGCGCCCGCCCCCGCCGACTGCCGCACCCAGGTCGCCGTCGACCTGGACCACGAGCGGTTCTGGGGCCTGGTCGTGGACGCCCTCCAGCGGATCGGTGACGTGCCCGCGTGAACGCCTCCCTCGCCGAACCCGCACCGTCCGCCGCCTCTCCCGGCGGCCGCCCCGGCCGACCTGTCCGAGTATGGGTCCTCGTCACCGCCCTCCTCGCGGCCTGCTTCGCCTTCCAGCTGAACGCGAGCATGCTCAGCCCCGCCCTGAAGAGCGTCGAGGACTCCCTCGACGCGACCTCCGCCGAGGTCGGCCTGACCCAGACGGCGTTCTTCACGTCCGCCGCGCTGTTCTCGCTCTTCCTGCCGCGCCTCGGCGACCTCATCGGCCGCCGCCGCGTCCTCGCCGCGATGATGGCGCTCATGGCCGTCGGCTGCGTCGTGGCCGCCCTCGCGCAGAGCGTGCCCATGCTGTTCGTCGGCCGCGTCATCCAGGGCGTGTCCGGGCCCACCGTGCCGCTCTGCCTGATCATGCTGCGCAACGAGGTCCACGAGCCGAAGCGGTACGGCACGCTCCTCGGCGTCATCACCGCCGTCAACGGCGGCATCGCGGGCGTCGACTCCATCGCGGGCGGCTCCCTCGCCGACCACTACGGCTTCCAGTCCGTCTTCTGGGTCATGGCCGTCGTCGCCGGACTCGCCATGGTCCTCGTCGCCACGCTCACCCCGGAGTCCACCGCCCGTGCCTCCGGTTCCGACAACCGCATGGACTGGCCCGGCGTGGCCCTCCTGGTCGTCTCCGTCGGCGCGGCCCTCGTCGCCCTCAACGAGGCCGGGAAGCTCGGCAAGGCCAACTGGCCGCTCGTGGCCGGGCTCGCCGTCGTCGCCGCCCTGGCCTTCGCCGCGTTCTGGCGCGCCGAGGACCGCAGCAAGCATCCGCTGGTCGCGACCCGGCACCTGCGCCAGCGCTCCACATGGGCGCTGCTCCTGACCACCGTCCTGACGATGACCGGCGTCTTCGCCGTCATGAACGGCATGATCCCGGCCTTCGCCCAGAACGCGGACGCCGGATTCGGGATGAGCGCCGAGGCCTCGGCCTGGTGGACCCTCACCCCGTACGCCCTCGCGGGCCTCGCCATGGGCCCCCTCGCCGGGCGCCTCGCCGCCACCCACGGCTACGGCAGGATCCTGCGCCTCGGCCTCATCGGCTCGGCCGCGACGGTCGCCCTGATGCTCGTGACCCTCCAGGCGGACTCCCGCGCGCTGCTGCTCGTCTCGTCCATCCTCATCGGCGTCACCTACGCCGGGGTCGGCAACATCGTCCTCAACGGCCTGGGCATCGTCCTCTCCCCGAAGGAGAACCCGGGCTTCCTGCCGGGCCTGAACGCCGGCGCGTTCAACCTCGGCGCGGGCCTGAGCTTCGCTCTCCTGTACGCCGTCCAGACCGCCGCCGCACCGGCCGACAAGACGTCGACCGCGGGCTACTCGGCCGCCATGATCGCCGGAGTCGCCCTCATCGCGGCGGCGTTCGTGACGTCCTTCCTCATCCCGAAGCCGGTGGAGGCGGAGGCTCACGAGTGAGGGCCGGAAGGCCCGTGGCCGCGCGTCTTCGGTGACGCGGCCGTGGTCATGCGGTCTGTGCGACGCGGGCCTTGTGGCGCGGGCCCTGTGACATGGGCGCCCCATCCGTTCGGCGGGTGGGGCGCCCACGCGCGTTCGGCATCGGCGCCTCCGCGGTGGGTGCCGCGAGTCCGTGGGGCAGGATGGGTCCTCGTACCGGTGGCCGTGGAGGGGGCGTCGGCATGGGCTACGTACTGCACGCGGTGATCGCCGACGGCGCGTTGCTGCGGGGAGCCGCACGCGAGGTGGCCGCCGCCCGTCTCGCTCCGCTCGGCCAGGGCCTGTCGCTGATGCCGATGACCGACACCCTCTTCGACGCCGTCACGGACGGCGGGCCCGCGCGCCAGCCGGGGTTCCGGCGGCTGCCGGGCGGCTTCGACGCCCTCCTCGCCACCTGGTCGGCCGCGGGTCCGGTGGCGTACGTGGAAGCCGAGTATTTCGGTGGTGTGGGCGAGCAGCTGGCCGGCGTGTGGGACGGCGGCACGCTCGTCCTTGGGCCGCTCCGAGTCGGGGAGGGGCAGGGGCTTCCCGCCGCCGGGAGCCCGATCTCCCAGGTGCTGCGGCGGCTCGGCGCGGTGGCGGGCGCGGACGAGGACGAGTTCACGGCAGTGGGGCTCGGGCGTCATCGGGACCCGGAGGCGTGGATCGGCTGAGGAGCGCGTTCGGGAATCCAGCCCACCGCGGCGGCGAGCACGGCGACCCCCGCCACCGCCACCAGCGCCGTACCGCTCCCCGCCACCACCGCGAGCTGCGCGAAGGCCGCCGCCCCGACGGCGCCACCCGCGAGGTCGAGGGTGCTCAGCCACGCCATGGTCTCCGTGACACGGCCTTCCGGCGCGAGCTCCCCACCGGTTGTCCGCAGCGCCGCGAAGACCGAACCGATGGCGAGCCCGGCCACCGGGCAGACGAGCAGCACGACCGACGGCGAGACCCGCGCCGCGCAGGCCAGTGCGCCCGCGCCCGCCGCGAAGACGCACAGCAGCACGCCGACCCGGCGCCCCGGCCCTCCCGGCAGGGCGGGCACGGCCCCAAGGACCAGGCCGCCCGCGACGCTCCCGACGGAGAGCGCGCCGAGACACCACCCCGCGTACGCGGCGGCGCCGTGCTCCCGCGCGTAGCTCGGCAGCACCACGTCCATGCCGGTGACGGCGCACACGAACAGGCCGTTCACGACGAGGAGGCGACGCAGCGGCGCGCTCCGCAGCGGCCCCGCCCCGAGTCCGCGCCCGACCGGCCCCGGTGCGACCGGCAGGCCGAGCAACGACCAGACCGCCCCGGCCGAGAGGACGGCCACGACGAGGAGCGGGGCGACCGGCGAGACCGACACGCCGAGCCAGCCCGCCAGCGCGGGCCCGAAGACCAGCGCCGCACCCGTCATCGCCGAGTCGAGCGCCATCGCCGGGCCGAGGGCGCGGGCGGCGACCCCCTGCCAGACGGTACGCATCATGACGGCGACCGGCGGCGCACTGGCCCCGAGGAGCGTCGCGAGCGCGAGCAGCCACAGGAGCGGGCCCTGTTCCCGTACGCAGACGACCAGGAGTGCGACGGCCCCCACCTGCCCGGCGAGACAGCACAGCAACACCGGTCGGTGGGAGCAGCGGTCCACGAGCCGACCCCGCACCGGAGCGGTGAGCCCCTGCCCGATCGCCGCACAGCTCATCGCCAACCCTGCGACGCCGTAGGAATGATGACGGCTGATCAGAAGAAGCAGGCTCAGCGAGGCCATGCCGAAGGGCAGCTTCGACAGCATGCCGGTCGCCGCGATCCGCCAGAAGCCAGGGACGTCGCGGAGCGCACGGTAGCCGGACGGGGGCCGGCGCGCTGCGGGTGCGGTCCTCTGCTCCGTGGGCTCCGTCAGCTCGTCGGAGGCAGCGGTCACCGCGCGCGGAGCGCCGCGACGGACCAGTCGAGGACCGGTGCCAGGCTGTCCGGCGGCGGCCAGCCGTTGACGACGGCGAGCAGCTCCAAGTAGCGGTCCCGCCGCGGGTCGTTCATGGTCTCCAGGCGGGACAGCAGTCGTTGGCGCAGGTCGGCGGGGCCGATGCGGTCTCCGACCATGAGCGCGTAGTGCGCGGTGAGGTCGGCGACGACCGGACCGGCCTCGGGGGCGTCCGGGGCGATGCCCGCGGCCACGGCGGGGGTGACCCGGGCGCGGAGGGCCTCGGCGAGGACGCGGGGGAGACCGGTGGTGTCGTCCGGGGCCCGGTCGGTCGCCATGTCGTGGGCCATGCCGTGCATGCCGGACCGGAAATCGGGGTCCTGGAACAGCCCGGCCAACTCCACCCACGCCTCGATCTGTTCGACCTCCGGGTCGGCGGGCAGCTCGGGCGTCATCGACCGCTTGACGCCGATGAACTCCGGGTGCCCGCGCAGGCCGTCGAAGACGGCGGCGAGGAAGTCGTCGACGAGCCGCCGCCGTTCGGCCTCGGAAAGCTTCGCGAGCCGGTGCACGAGATCCAGCTCCTCGGGGGTGGAGCCGCGCCGGGCCACCGCCGCGAGCACGGCGCGCCGCAGCCGCAGACCGCGGATCTGCACGTCCAGCGCCTCGGCGTGCGCCGCCGTGACCTCGGCGAGCGACAGCTCCCGCTCGACCACCTTGCGGATCGTGTCGAGGTCGAGGCCCAGATCGCGCAGGGTCCGCACGAGGTCGAGCCGGGCGACGGCCTCGGTGCCGTAGCGGCGGTAGCCGCCCGGACTGCGGTCCGTCGGCTCGACGATGCCCCGGTCCGAGTAGAACCGGATCGTCTTGACGGTCAGCCCGGTGCGCCGGGCCAGCTCACCGATCGAGTACAGCGCTTCGTTGCTCATGCGCTCCACCTTGCGGTCTCCCCCTGGAGGAGACTCAAGCGGTGCCGCGCCCCGGAACGGTCTCGGTGCGCCCCGGCGGCCCGATTTGACCTCGAGTGCACTTCAGGTTGCAGGATCGGAGTACGTCCTGTGAAAGGGGATTGGGCATGGCGTCGTACCGCTCACAGCTGGACCCGTACGGGGCGCTGTCGGAAGCAGACCCGCAGGAGACGGGGGCGGGGACGGGAGGGGGCGCGACCCTGCCCGGGGCGGCGTCCGGCCGGGAGGCCGCGCGGCGCGGGCTCGCGCTCGTCCGTGCCTACGCGCGCGAGGACGCCGCCGGGGTCGCCGCCGCCCTGGACGGGGCGGACCCCGCCGCGGCCCGCCAACTGCCCTCCGTCACCGGGGACATCCTGCGCCTCGTCGTCGGCATCGTCCTGTCGGCCCCGCGCACCCTCACCCCGTCGGACGTCGTCCGCACGGCCGACGCGATCGCCGCCGCCGGGCCGCCCCACCACGAACTCGCCGTGTCCCAGGCGGTGCGGGCCTGGGCCGCGGGGGACGACACCGGGCTGCGGGGCTGGGGTGAGGACGGCACGGCGTGCGCGCACGGCGCCGCGGTCCTGGCTGCCGCGCTGGCGGTGGGCGCCTGGGGGAGGGAGGCGTTCCTCGGCCTCCTCGAGACGTTCGACGAGGTGGCGGGCGCCTGCGGGCAGCCGTAGGAGCTGGAACGGCGGGCCGGTGCGCCGCCGGGCTACGCCTCCGGCTTGCGCAGCAGCACCAGGTGGTAGTCCAAGTGGTCCCGGCAGAAGGAACGGTAGGGACCCATCAGCGGGTCGGTGTGGGTCAGCGCCTCCTTGCCGAAGCGCTCCTCGATCTCCGCGCGCCGGTCCTGGTACAAGGTCGACATCAGCTCGGAGCAGAGCACGGCGTTGGCCGTCATGTCCTGCACCCGCGCGATCCGGAAGCCGGTCTCCTCGATCTCGCCGACGAGGGCGGAGAAGGGCCGCAGCGGCGGACAGGTCCACAGCCGCGTGTACGCGGCCGACTCCTCCTCGGTGGGGGTGCCGCGCAGCGCGAACTCGGTGAACAGCAGGTGCCCGCCCGGCCTCAGCACCCGCAGGGCCTCGCGCAGGGCGGCGGGCCGGTCGGACAGATGGGGCACGCAGTCGATCGACCAGGCGGCGTCGAACGACGCGTCGGGGTGGCCGAGCTCCATGGCGTTGCCGTACGCGAAGTCGACGCGCTCGCCCGCCGGGTGCCCGCGGCGCCGGTCCTCGCACCGGACCAGCTGGGTCTTGCTGACGGTGATGGCGGAGACCCGGCCGCCGGTGCGCTCGGCGAGGCGCAGCGCGGGGCCGCCGGTGCCGCAGCCGATGTCCAGGAAGTGCGGGGCCCGCGTGCCGCCGACGGCTCCGTGGAGCGTGTCGATGAGGAACTCGGTCTGCCGGTCCTGCGCGAGGTCGGCGAGGTCGACGAGGGACGTGACGGGCGCGGGCTCGCCGTGCGGCACGAACATGCCGATGTGCACGGCCGTCGACCCGAGCGTCATGGCGAGCAGGTCGCCGAACTGGTCGTACATCGCCCCGACGTCGTCGGGGGTGGGGTGCGAAGTGCCGTGCGCGCCGGGCGCGTTCGTGGTCGGGTTCGTCGCCAAGACGGTCTCCTCCGAGCAGGTGCGGGCCGCCGGGGCCCGCGCGGACAGGTCCGTTCCCGTGCACCCGTCCATTGCACCCGCCACAGTGGCCCCCGTGACGACGCAGTCAAGCCATGCCCGACGCCCCCGCGAGGGGCGAGAATTAGCCACTGCAATCGAATTCCGTGAACGTGTCCAGACGCGGAATGGAGGGCTCCGGGAAGGAAAGGCCCGCGGAGGGCGACCCCGGGAGTTCACCGGAATCACCCTGGAAAGGGCCCTTCCGGAACCCGTTCCGGAGTACACCTCGGAATGCCTTACGATTGTCCGGCTTCTGTCACGGTGCCGCGGAGACGCGCTGGCTGACTTGTTCTCCTGTGTCGTCCTCGTGCTAGGAATACGGGGCGCGCCGCAGGGACGTGAATCGTCCGGCGCGAACGCATCGCATTGTGCTGTCAGTCGGTCCCACAAGGGGCCACAGGGGGAAGAGGTAACACCGTAGTGAACCGCATGCGCACGTCCGCCGCCGTCCTGGCCACCGCCGGGGCCATCACTGCCGCTCAGCTCGGTCTGGCCGGTGCCGCGTCCGCGTCCGAGGGGCCGAAGGCCGCTCCCACCGCGTCCAAGGTCGCGCCGCGGAGCGCCGCCTGCCCGATCGACATCGTCTACACGTCGAGGTTCTACACCAACTCGAACGGCTGGGTCACGGGCAACGGCCTGTACTTCGGCCTGAAGAACAAGAGCACCAAGAGCTTCAAGAAGGTCACCTTCACGGTGACCAACGTGAAGAACATTCGCTTCGGCAGCGCCAAGGCGAAGGGCGGCAAGGTCACGCGCAAGACGTCGAGGACCGTTTCCGTCCACACCAAGACCTTGAAGAAGAAGGCCAGCCTCGGCGTCCAGGTGCGCTCGCGGCTGCTGAGCACCCGTTCGTACAAGGTGAAGTTCTCGGTCCGTGGCAACGGCTGGAACTGCGCGGTGAACCAGGGCACCTGGGGTCGCTGACCTCAGACCCGAGGAGGGCCGGGGCCCGGCCCCTGACCTCCTGACGATGTGAAGCGGAGCCCGGTCGACCTCGGTCGACCGGGCTCCGTCGCGTTCCCGGGGCGACCGCCGCTCCCAAGAGGGACACCGGCGTAACTCATGATCTTGCCCCGCGTTGGTCTGCCTGGGCCGCCCCTGTCCGGCGACATCGGACCGGTGCGGGCCCGTTCAGAGGGACCCGAATCGTCAGCTCCCAGTGCCTCGCCGCGGGGCCATGAGGGACACGCTCGAAGGAGTGCTCAGCATGTACCAGCTCACCAAGAAGGTCGCCGCCGGAGTCGGAGCCGTGGTCGCCGCGCTCGGCTGCGTCATCGTCGCGGGGCCCTCTGCCGTGGCCGACGGCAAGTGGTGCAACCACTCCGTCTGCATCGAGACGTACGACTCGGGCACCTACCTCGGCCGGGTCGAGGTGTCGGTCACCAACACCAACCAGCCGAACCGCATCTCCGCGCGCGTGTGGACCACCAACGGCTGGTCGGCCAGCACCAAGGTGGAGGACGTGGCCAAGTTCAGGACGTACCGCGACCAGGCCTACCCCCAGCGCCACTTCCCCGCGGGCACCCGGCTGTGCGCGGAGGGCTTCCGCGGTGGTGCGAGCGTGGGCCTGCCCTGCGTCACCCTCACCAACTGACGGGGTGACCGGCACCCGCTGACAGGTGCCACCGGGCCCGGCCGGCACAGCGAGACTGTGCCGGCCGGGCCCGGCCGCGTTCCGGCTCCGGCTCAGTCGCCCGAGCTGTCCTGGAGGAACCGCTCCACTTCGCTGGCCACGCCGGTCTTGGCGGACGAGGCGCGGCCGCCGGTGCGCGTGGAGCCCTCGTGGACGCCGAGACCGCCGGACCACACGTACCCGAACGCGGGCTCGTCGTCGACCGCCGGACTGATCTGGATGTCGAGTTGCCTCAGCTTCGAGGCGGGCGCCGCGGCGTACAGCGTGGCCGTGACGCGTCGCTGCGGATACAGGTTGAAGTCACGGATCACGGCTCCGCCGAACTCGTCGACGAACGCGCCGTGTCCGTCCCTGCCGACGCGGACGTCGTAGTGGCGCGGGTGATCGTGCAGGTCGATGGTGAAGTAGGTGGAGCCGCGGTTGTCGAGGGTGACGTCGAACGCGACGTACGTCAGGCCCTTGGCGTCCTCGTCGCGCCCGCGCTGCGGTGTGGCCTTGCGGAGGTGGTGCACGCGGACGCGCAGCCCGGCCCACTCCTGTGACTGATACTCCTGCCAGTCCCCGACGACGTTTGGTATGTCCATCATTCCCACCTTTCCAGGCGTAAGCCTAGGAGGAACGGGCGGCGAGGGAGCCGGTTGTGAGGGGTGACGACGGCCACGCGCACGCCAGGGGCGGCCCGCCACGCCGTGGTGGCCGACCGCCCCCGCCGCTACCTCCTGAGCTTGCAGACGGCCTTCGCGGTCTTGCCCGGGTCGCTCTCCGACCGGGCGGTGAGCGTGACGCGGTTGTGCCGCTCGGCGCCCGGCCTCGCCTTGACGGCGACGTCGACCTCGACGGAGCCGCCCGCCTTCGCGGTGGTGAGGCGGTTGGGCAGCCAGGCCGACCAGCCGCGGGCGGAGGACGTGGCGGTGAGCCGGTAGACGTCGGAGTCCAGGTACTTGTCCATGCCGTCAGGGCTCTCCGGGTGTCCGGACCGCGGGGCCTTCGTCCGCCCCGTGTTGTCCAGGTCGAAGCTGCACACGGCCCGGCGGTCGGGGTCGCCCTTGGCGTGGCCGCGGCTCAGGTCGGCGCCACGGCGCTGCGGGCCCGCGCCGTCCAGGGACTTCACGGCGACGGTGTAGGAGAGCACACCGGCGCGGGTGCGGTGCAGGTCCAGGACGTAGAAGTGCAGGCGGTTGGCGCGGTCGACGTACTCGTACTCGCTGCCCGAGTCGGCTCCGGCGTGCAGGAGCGCGTCGCTGAGCTGCCGGTAGTCGCCCATGGTGATCTTCTGTGGGGTGCCGTCGGGGCGCTTGAAGTCGACCATGTCGATGTCTTCGGGGTGGGAGTCGACGACCCAGGCGAACGGGGCGCGGTCCTGGTTCTTGGTCTTGCTGAGCAGGACGCCGTTGTCGGGCGTGAAGGAGTCCATGCCCATGCGGTCGACGACCTCGACGGTGTAGTTGTCGTAGCCGCCGCCGTCGCACAGGGGGTCGGTGGCGGGGTCGCAGGACGGCGACAGATCGCGGTTCATGGCGATGTTGACGCCGCTGAGCCCCTTGTCGCCGGGCGGCGCGGAGCGTGCGGTGACGCGGGCGACGACCGTGCCGGAGTCCTTGAGCGCGTCGCGGTCCAGGCGCAGCACGTTCTTCTCGTCGACGATGCCGAGCTTCAGCTTGTCGCGCAGGATGTGCTGGGAGCCCATGGACGCGCCGTTGGCGGCCGGGATCTGCCAGCGGGTGTGCGGGCCGCCGGGGCCGTTGAAGGACCCGCGCGAGAGCATGCTCCAGATGCCGGTGTAGGCGCGGCGCATCGGAGTGCCGTAGGGGTTGTTGTAGTTGTCGGCGATGCCGAGGATGTGGCTCAGCTCATGGGCGTACACGGCCATGCCGGAGCTCTCGGCCTGGGTGGACGAGCCGCCGGAGGCGTTCGGCCAGATCCGGGCGGCCGCCGCCCATGAAGTCCAGGGCACATAGCGGGTGTTGGCGGCGTTGCCCCCGGTGCTGATGGGCGCGGGCGGCCCCCACTTCGCCGGCACGCCCTGCGGGGACGCGAACTTCATCTGCCCGAACTCCTGCCAGACGGACGACTCGTCCTGCCCGGCGGTGAGGTAGAAGACGAAGTCGTACTTCGCGGTCTCGGCCTCGCCCGCGTCGGCGACCCAGGCCGCCTTGCCGTCGGCGCGGATGTCCTTGCCGCAGCTGAAGCCGGTCGGGCAGGCGCCCGGGTTCATCTGGGGCTCGATGCCGTACTGGAACGACTTGTGCGGCATGCGGTAGACGCCGAAGGACGTCAGGTCGACGCCGATGCGGCCGCCGGAGTCCTCCATCCAGTACTCGTTGATGGTGTGGCCGCGGTTGAGCGTGCCCGGCTTGTTGAGGAAGTCGCGGTAGAACGGAGGCAGTTGGCTGCGCGGCACGTTCGAGGCGCTGGGCTGCGGATTGCCGAACAGGCTTGATCCCGCCGGTTTGCTGACCGTGAACTCCTCGTCGGGGTAGTCGAGAAGGACCAGGGCGCCCTTGAAGGTCCGCTTCGTCGGCTCCAGATCGGGGTTCGCCCAGTCGGTGCCGGGGACGGACCGGTAGTCGGCCCACGTCATGTCGTCGGGGTTCTGCCAGCGCTGCGGGTCGATCGGCCGGACGAGCGGACGGCTGCCGGACGGCTCGGGGTTCGCCTGGGCGGGCACGGCGGCCAGCGGGGAGAGGACGAGGGCCAGGAGCGCGGTGAGGAGGCCTGCGCGGCGGGCTCGGGGGTGCGTCGTTCTTGCGCGTCGTATGGGTGTGCGGCGGAGGAACAAGGCTCACCTCTTGTCGGAGGGGTGTGGACAAGAACATGACAAGCCGGTCAGCGGTACTTTCCGCCTGGGCCGCCTGGGGAGTCAACAGGCTTTTGGGACGGGTTTGCCCGGTGGTGCGCGGCCCGGCCCGGCCGCCCGTGCGGGAAGCTCAAGTGTTCCTCTGAAGCGCGGGGCCCGGGGGTTGCGGTCTGCGCGGCACGGTGACACTGCCGTCAAGTGCGGTGCTCCAGGGGGTGGTCGGTATGCGGATGCGGTTCCGGCGGTCCACGGCGGCGGGGGAGTCCCCGGCTCTGGACGTCTACGACGTGGCCTGTCTGGCCGGTGGGGTGCCGCGAGTGGTGGACAGCGCGGTGATCGCGCTGGCGGAGCGCGGGCTCGTGGTGGTGCGGGCGTCGCGGGTACGGGCGGTGGGCGCGGCCGAACGCGGCCGCCAGGGCGCGCCGCCGCCCGCGCACCCGGTCGAGCGGGCCCTGCTCGCGGCGTGCCCGCCCGAAGGGAGCAGGGGTATCACCCGGCTGCGGGCCATCCTGACGCGCTCACCGGAGATCGACGCCCTCGTCCTGCGCCTCGCCGACGAGGGGCTCGTGGCCGGGGCGCGCGGCCGCCCGACCCTCGCGGGCCGACGGCTGCTCGCGGCGGCCGAGCGGGACGGGAGCTTTCCCGCGTACGTCTTCGCCGGTGCCGCGGTCCTGCCGGACGGGCCGGTGCGGCAGGGCGTCATCAGTGCGGCTCCGGCTCCCTCGGGGCTCGGCCGGGCCATGGTCCGGCTGGGGCACGCCCTCGACCGCGACACGGACTCGGGCGGCGGCGGGGGCGACTGCGGTGGTTCGAGCGGCGGTTCGGGCGGCTCGGGCGGAGGTTTCGGCTGCGGTGGGGGCTCGGGCGGCGGCGACTGATGGCCGTACCGGGGGCGCGTCAGGCGTCGGGTGCGTCCCCGGTCGGGATGTCGAGGACGGCGAGGAAGGCGGCCGCCGCCGGTGTGCGGCTGTGGCGGCTCCAGATGACGTACTCGACGCGGGCCGGTGCGTCGGCGACCTCGACGGTGGTGACGCCGGTGAGCTGGGGCGCGTAGGCGGAGGGGAGCATGGCGATGCCGAGGCCGGGTGCGACGAGGCGGGTCATGTAGTCGGCGGCCGTCACCTCGAAGGCGACGTCCCGGCTGAGACCGGCGGCCGCGAAGGCCTGGTCGGACTGGAGGCGTCCGGCCGTGCCCGCCGGGAGGTCCACGAACACCTCGGTGGCGAGCCTGCGCAGGCCGACCGACGCCTGACCGGCGAGGGGGTGGTCGGGGGCGACCACGGCGACGAGCCGGTCGCGGGCGAGTTCGTGGGCCGCGACGCCCTGGGGCCGCGCCGTCGTCGGCAGACCGAGGAAGGCCACGTCGAGGGCGCCCTCCCTGACCTGCTCGATGAGGTCGTCGCTCGCGCCCACGCGCAGGCTGATCCGCACCTGCGGGTACCGGCGGCGGAAGTCCCGCAGCGCGCCCGGGACATCGACCGCGGCGACGGTGGGGATCAGGCCCACGGCGAGCCGTCCGCGTACCTCCCCCACCGCCGCCGCGACCTCGGCCGCGGCCCGCTCCGCCGCGTCCAGGCACTGGCGGGCGGCCGGGAGAAACGCCGCGCCGGCCGGGGTCAGCCGCACCCGGCGGCTGGTGCGCTCGAAGAGCCGTGCGCCCAACTCCTTCTCCAGGCGGGCGATCTGGTGGCTGAGGGCGGACTGGACGACCAGGCACCGCTCGGCGGCCCGGGTGAAGCTGTTCGTCTCGGCGACGGCGACGACGTACCGCATCTGCTGGAGCTCCATGGTGATCTATCTTGTATCAAGATCGATGAGCTGACAAACATGTGTTGGACTCATTGATCGCGTCGGGCGAGGCTACGGGTATGACAAGTACTGGAGCACCGAGGGGTTCCGGCGTGGCCGGCGCGGGTGCACTGCGAGGGAATCTGCCCCGCACCGCCCTGACGGCGCTCGCTCCCGCCGTGTGGGGCACGACCTACGTCGTGACGACCGAGCTGCTGCCGCAGGGGCACCCCCTGTTCGCGGGGCTGCTGCGCGCGCTGCCCGCCGGGCTCGTCGCGCTCGCGGTGGCCCGGACGCTGCCGCGCGGGGCGTGGTGGGGGAAGGCCGCCGTGCTGGGCGTCCTGAACATCGGTCTGCTCTTCCCGCTGCTTTTCGTCGCCGCCGAACGCCTGCCGGGAGGCGTCGCCGCCACCCTGGCCGCGGCGTCCCCCCTCATGGTCGCCGTCCTGGCTGTGACGGTCCTGCACGAGAGCCCCTCCGCCCGGCGCTTCCTCTGGGGCGTCGTCGGTGCCGTGGGCGTCGGCCTGGTCGTCATCAGGCCGAACGCCGGGTTCGACGCCGTCGGCGTGGTGGCGGGACTCGGCGGAGCGGCCACCATGGCGCTCGGTGTGACGCTCACCAAGCGCTGGGGGCGGCCCGCCGGGGTCGGCCCCACCGCCTTCGCGGGCTGGCAACTCGCCGCCGGCGGACTGTTCCTGCTGCCCCTCACCTTCCTCGCCGAGGGGGCGCCGCCCGCGGTCGACCTGCCCGCCGTGCTCGGCTACCTCTGGCTGGGTCTGGTCGGCGGCCTGATCACCTTCGTCCTGTGGTTCCGCGGTGTCACCAGCCTGCCCGTCACGTCCGTGGCGGTGCTCGCACTGCTGTCGCCGCTGGTGGCCGCCGTGCTCGGGGCCGCCGTCCTCGGGCAGACGCTGGGCCCGGTCCAGCTCGTGGGGTTCGGGCTCTCGCTCGCGGCGATCGTCGCGGGGCAGCTTCCGCCGTCACGGCGGGCACGCGACACCCCACCCGGCTCGGGCCCGGGTTCCGTACCCCCTTCCCCTTCCACCCGTGCGACCGCACCCGGTTCCACCTCCGCCCCTGCTTCCACCTCCACCCCCGCTTCCACCTCCATCTCGAAAGGGACACCCCGATGAAGATCGCCGTAGTCGGAGCCGCAGGCATGGTCGGCTCCCGCGTCATCACCGAAGCCGCGAGCCGCGGCCATGACCTCATAGCCGTGTTCCGCAGAACGCCGTCGGCCGCCCTGCCGCCCGGCGTGACCGCCGTCGAGGGCCACGCCGAGGACCTCGACCACATGAGCACCCTGTTCGGCGGCGTCGACGCGGTCGTGGCCGCGACTCGCCCCGCCCCCGGCCACGAACACACGGCGGTGCCGACGACGACGGCGCTGCTCGACGCGGCCGCGGCGGCCGGCACCCGCATCCTCGTCGTCGGCGGCTCCGGACCCCTGCGGGCACCGGACAACCCCGACCGCCTCGTCCTCGACACCCCGGAGTACGTGCCGCTGGAGTGGCGCAGCATCGCCGCCGCGAGCACCGCGCAACTGGACGTCGCCCGAGCGCACCCGGCGGCCGACTGGGTCTACCTCAGCCCGCCCGCCGTCCTCGAACCCGGGCACCGCAACGGTACGTACCGACGCGGCACCACCACCCTCCTCACCGACGCCGACGGTGTCTCCCGGATCTCGGCCGAAGACCTCGCCGTCGCGGTCGTCGACGAGCTCGAGAACCCGCGCGAGGAACGGCACTTCACGGTCGGGGAGAGCTGACGGGGCACCCTGCGGCGGCGGCTCGCGGGGCCTCGGGCAGGATGGGGCCGTGCCCACCGAGACAGAGCAAATCGAGCTGAGCGACGACGAACTGCGGGAGATCACGGGCTACGCGGCCGACTGTGCCCGCCGGGTCCTCTCCGTCTTCGAGCAGGAACTCCCCGCCGACACCCGCCCCCGCGAAGCCATCGAGGGGGCGGACGCCTTCGCCGCGGGGGAGCGGCGCACGACCGCGCTGCGGCAGAGCGCGTGGGCCGCGTACAAGGCGGCGAAGGAGGCCGAGTCGCCCGCCGTGGCCGCCGCCGCGTGGTCGGCGAGCCACGCGGCGGCGGCCGCGTTCCTCCACCCCAAGGCCAGTCCCCATCAGGTGAAGCACATCGTCGGTGCGGCGGCGCACGCGGCGCGGGCGGAGGAACTGGTCGCCGGGGACGACCCGCGCGTCGCCGCGGAGACCCTGGAGTGGGCGCGCCGGCACGCACCGGCAGCGGTCGGCGCGGTCCTCGGCCGCCTGCCCGCCGCGCCGTCCGGTGACGGGCGCGTGGGCGAATTCATCCGCGACCTCGACGCCGCGCTGCGCGCCTGAACCCCACAGGGGACGCCGCGCCGCGCACCTGGACCTCGTCCAGGACGCCGCCCCGCGCAGCCGCGCGGCGCACGGAAATTGCCGCGCGCCCCGGGCATCCCAGGTACTACGGTCCTGGGGTGCTTGATGAGGACGGATACTTCGGGGAACACATCGCGGCGACCTACGACACGACTTCGGCGGACATGTTCCGGCCCGAGGCCGTGGACCCGCCGGTCGATCTGCTCGCCGAACTGGCGGGCGACGGGCGGGCGTTGGAGTTCGGCATCGGCACCGGCCGGATCGCGCTGCCCCTCGCGGCCCGCGGCGTCCCGGTCCACGGCATCGAGATGTCCCGCGCGATGGCGGCGCGGCTGCGGGACAAGCCCGGCGGCGACGCCGTCGGCGTCAGCATCGGCGACTTCGCCACGACCCGGGTGCCGGGCACGTTCACGGTCGCCTATCTCGTCTACAACACGATCAACAACCTCACCACGCAGGACGCCCAAGTCGCCTGCTTCCACAACGCCGCCGACCATCTGCGGCCCGGCGGCACCTTCGTCGTCGAGGTCGGCGTACCCGACCTGCGGCTCCTGCCGCCCGGCCAGACCGCCGTGCCGTTCCGCATCGGCCCGACGGAGTGGGCCTTCGACACCTACGACGTCGCCACCCAGGCGATGAGCTCGAACTACGTCACGATCACCGACGGCCGTGCCGAGCACTGGGCCGTCCCCTTCCGGTACGTGTGGCCGTCCGAGCTGGACCTGATGGCGCGCCTTGCCGGGCTCCGGCTGCGGGACCGGTGGGAGGATTGGTCGCGGGCCCCGTTCACCGGCGAGAGCACGAAGCACGTGTCGGTGTGGGAGAAGCCTCTCGACTGAGCGTCGGGACGGGGCGGCGGGGCGGCGGTGTGACGGTTCCGCCCGACCTGTCATGGGAGAGGCCGATGATCCGCCGGACCGGTCACCGCAGCGACGGCAGACCCGGCAACCGGAACCTCACGACGCGGCCAGCAGCGCCCCGGCCGCCCGCCCGAAGACCCGCGCCGCCACCCGCGCCACCACCGGGTCCAGGAGCCGGGGCAGCCACCGGATCCGCAGCTCCTCCCGCCAGACCACCCGCGTCCCACGCCCCTGCGGCCACACCTCGATCTCGGCCCAACCCGTCACCACCGCACCGCGCTTGACCAGTCGGCACAGCCCGCCCCGCGCCGCGTCCGGCGGTCGCCAGACGGTGACCTCCATCGGATCGTCGAACGCCAGCGGCCCGACCCCGGAGCGCGCCGTGAAGACGGTGCCGAGGCCGCGCGGGAGGCCGCCGGAGACGGTGACGCGGGTCAGGGGCACGACCCGGCCGTGCCGCTCCCAGTCCGTGAGCCGCCGCCAGGCCTCGGCCGGGCTGAGCGGAGTGGCGCGTTCGACGCGGAAGAGGGCCATGGAGGGATCGTAGGCAGGGGGCGGCGCGCACCAGGCCGGGCCACGGCGAAGGCCGGGCGACGGCGGCTGCTGGGCGGCGGCCGGTCGACGCCGGGTGGCGAGTGCGCCCGCGTGGTGCGGGGGGCCGGGGTCCGGGGCCCTGGGGCGTCGCGGGCGCGGCGGGCGCCCGCGACGCCTTGCGGAGGCGCGGCTGCCCCGCCGACGCCGGCAGTCGCACCTCTCCCGCACCGCCTGAGGGGGGAGGCGGTACCGGGCACCCGTGCCTGGCAGCGTGGGACACCTCCGCGCTGCCGGCGCCCACCACGCTCCCGGCCCCCGGGCTGCGGCCTCATCCTCCCGAGCGGCCGGGCGTCCCGGCATCCGCAATGCGCTGAGATCCGTATACGTAAAGGCAGGCCGGATGCGCGCGGCGGCGGCCCGCAGCATACGTACGTACGCCACCACCCGCCCCGGGGGCGGCCGGTCCGCCAGGGAGCGGTCAGTCCGCCAGGGAGCCGGGGATCTCCGCTCGCGAACGCAGGCCGAGCTTGGTGAGGATGCGCTCGACGTGCGTGTCGGCGGTCCGCTTGGAGATGACCAGGCGTTCGGCGACCTCCCGGTTGGAGAGGCCGCCCGCCACCAGCTCGGCGACCTCCCGTTCGCGCGGGGTGAGGGAGTCCGCGGCCCGCGCCCGCCGGGCTCCGGGCACGCACCGCGCCGACGTCGGCGCGTCCACGTCGGCACGCACCGACTGCAGGATCTCCGTGCCCGTCATCCGCGCCCCCAGGCCGTGCCAGCGCTCGAACGCGGCGTCGCCGAGGGCGTCCCGGACGGCGAGCTGTGTCGACTCCTGCTCTTCGAGGAGCGACGGCAGCATGGCCACCGGGTCGCCGGTCAGCCGCCGCGCGCTCTCGGCGTACCCGAGCAGCCACGCCGCCCGGACGTACCGCTTCTGTCCGGCCGCGTGCCAGCCGAGGCCCAGGCAGCAGAGCGCGGCGACCAGGACGTCACCGACCTCGCTGACCGCGTCCAGGGCCTGCCTGAGCGGTGGCGCGCTGTCCTCGTGCCGCCCGGCGAGCCACAGGATGATGCCCTGCACCGTCAGCGTCGAGGCGTACAACTGCCGGTCGCCGGTGCCTTCGAGGCGGGCGAGACCGGTCCCGCACAGGTCGAGTGCCCCGTCGATGTCGCCGAGCACGGCCCGCAGCAGCGCGGCCTCGTAGTGCACCACGCCGATGCCGAGCGCGTCCCCGGCCGCCACGATCCGCAGCCGTCCCCGCTCCAGCGCGGCCAGGCCCTCCTCGACCTCGCCGCCGAGCGCGCGCATCGCGCCGATGTACGGCTCGGCGAACAGCAGCACCCGCTCCTCGCCGCACCGCCCGGCGACCTCCCGCGCCGCTGCGAACCGCCCCGGCGCCACCTCCAGGTCGCCGCTCCACACCCCGAGCACCCCGCCGAGCAGCAGCCCCCAGGCCCGCTCCCAGCAGTCCTCGGGCACCAGGTCGAGCCCCTTGTCGATCCAGTACCGCCCTTCCGACAGCGTTCCCGCGGCCCGCCAGAACGGCGCCAGCTGGGCGGCGAGCCACAGCCCCTGCCTGGCCCGGCCCGGGGTGGCGAAGGCGTACCCCAACGCCGCCCGCACATCGGTGACTTCGGCGCGCATCGTCCGGAACAGCTCGGCCTGCGCGTCTGTCAGGAGGTCGTCCCACAGTCGCTGGCCGAGGCGCCGGTAGTACGCGAAGTGCGCCTCGCGCACGACCGCCGTGCCGTCCGCCTCGGCCAGGCGCTCGGCGCCGTACGCACGCAGCGTGTCCAGGAGCCGATAGCGGCCCGTGCCCGCGCCGAGGTGCTGCACCACCGACTTGTCGACAAGCCCGACCAGCGTCTCCAGGACGTCATCCGGCGCCGGCTCACCCCCGCCGCACACCTGCTCCGCGGTGGCCAGCTCGAACGACCCCGCGAACACCGAGAGCCGCGCCCACAGTTCACGCTCCCGCGGCAGGCACAGCTCGTACGACCAGTCGATGGCCGTGCGCAGCGTCTGGTGCCGGGCCGGGGCCGTGCGCCGCCCGCCGGTGAGGACGCCGAAGCGCTGGTCGAGGCGGGCCACGAGGTGGCTGAGGGGCACGGCGCGCAGGCGTACCGCCGCGAGTTCGAGGGCCAGCGGGATGCCGTCGAGGCGGCCCACGAGCGCGCTGAGCTGCGCCTGGTTGTCCTCACCCGCGGTGAAGCCCGGTGCCACGGCGGTGGCGCGCTGCACGAAGAGCTCCACCGCGTCCTCGGCGGCGAGCGGTGCGAGGGTCAGGCACTGCTCGCCGGGCACGTCCAGGGGCTGCCTGCTGGTGGCGAGCACACACGCGTCGGCGGCCTCGCGCAGCAGGACGTCGCAGAGCATCGCGCAGGCGTCCACCAGGTGCTCGCAGGTGTCCAGGACGATCAGCAGCCGCCTGCCGCGCAGATGGGCCACGACCGCGTCGAGCGGTTCCATCCCCACCTGTTCGGGCAGTTCGAGGACGGCGGCGACCGTCGCCGGCACCAGCTCCGGATCCCGGAGGCCCGACAGCTCCGCGAGCCACACGCCGTCGGGGAAACGGTCCCCGAGCCCCTCCGCCGCGCGCAGCGCCGTCCGGCTCTTGCCGACGCCGCCCGGCCCCACCAGCGTGACCAGCGGAGCCTGCGCGAACGCCGCCCGCACCCGGGCGATCTCCGCCGCGCGCCCGACGAAGCTGGTCCGTTCGACCGGCAGTTGCCCGCCGCGCCGCTGCCCGAAGCCGAATCCCATGACGCCCCCGTGCCCGTCGACCGCCGTATCCCGGACGGGTCGACCGCTCTCTCGCTGTTGTCCCGACCACTTCTCTGGGCCGCCGTTCGGGATACGTACTTCCGCTTCTGTACGTATGCGTACGGCCGCACAGTGTCAACGGCGCGAGGGGGCTTCGGTGACGCCTCGGACGGTGCTGTCCGAGGCGTCACCGACGGGGGCGTCCTTCGCTCACACGCGGGTGTCGTCGGTCACCGGGACGGCGGGGGCGGCCGGGGCGTTCCGGTCGGCGCCGTGGTCGGCCGAGCGCCGGGACGCGGCCGGGGGCTCGGTGCTGCAGAAGGCGGGTTCGAGGGTGTTGGTCAGGCCCTGCGTCACCGAGGTGTTGTTGGACGCGTTGCCGAAGACGACGGCGGTCTTCTTGCCGTCGCGGGTCGCGAAGGACTGCGTCTGGAAGCCCTGCACGATGCCGCCGTGGCCGTACACCGTGCCGCAGGACAGCTCGATCGCGCGCAGCCCGAGACCGTAGGAGACCTTGGCCGTGGGCGTGGGCAGGGCGGTCGTCATCTCCTTCACCGAGGCGTCGGAGAGCAGCCCGCCGGAGCGGCCCTTGAGCAGCTTGGTGAGGAACCGGTCCAGGTCGGCGGCGGAGGAGATGACGGCGCCCGCGCTGCCCACCCAGGAGCCGTTCTGCTCGGTGGAGTCCAGGAGCGGCTTGGTGCGGTCGTCGTTCGTCAGGTAGCCGGTGACGTGCTTCCCGGTGATGGCCTTGGAGGGGACCACGTACGAGGTCTTCTTGAGCTTCAGCGGCTCGATGATCTGCTTGCGCAGGGCCTTGGCGTACGAGCCGCCGGTCAGGTGCTCGATCGCCATCCCGAGCAGGACGTAGTTGGTGTTGGAGTACGCGTACTTGCTGCCCGGGGTGAACTGCTGGCCGTGCTTCACCGACATCGCCACCATGTCGGCGGGCTTGTAGACGGTGTTGCGGATGCGCTCCTCGAACGCCTTGGTGGTCTCCTCGCCCTGCTGCTCGAGCAGGTCGTTGGTGTGGTCGAAGATCCCGGAGCGGTGCTGCATGACCTGGCGTCCGGTCATGTCCCAGCCCGCCGGCAGGGTGCCCGCGGGGAGGTAGTCGCGCAGCGGCTTGTCCAGGTCGATGCGGCCCCGCTCGGCCAGGCGAAGGACGAGCACGGACGTGAACATCTTGGTGTTGCTGCCGACGCGGAAACGCCAGTTGGCGTTCATCGGCGTGCCGTCGAGGTCGGCCTTGCCGACGGCGAAGCTCTGCTTGGGGCCGACGTGGTCGCGGATCTCCGCGAACGCGCCCGGCGCGCCCGCGGTGACGGTGCGCTCAAGGGCGGCACGGACGGCCGCGGGATCGGCCGCCGCCGCGTTGCCGCCGGTCGCGGCCTTGTCCCCGGCCGGCTGGGCCACGGCGGTGGTCGCGCCCACCGCGGCGAGCACCACGCCGGTCACCGCCACGGTCGCCGAACGAGCGAACCCATTTCTCACCATAGGAAGTTCCCCACTTGCCTGGCGGGCCCCGGTCCCGGGCCCATGTGATCGAGATCGTAGCGGGCGCCTTCCGGACAGCTTTCAACTTTCCACAATGCAAACTCAACTGATGGCCTGTCGGTGGCTTGACCCAAGTGGGAGCATGCTCAAGCCTGTGCAACTGCGTACTCCACATTCAGGCAAATTGGCCGAACCGAAGACGGCGCGCCGCCTTGCGGCGAGGGAGGACCGACGTGGCAGAGAGCGCGTTCGACGCGGACGGCATCGACACGAGCGTTCCGCATCCGGCTCGTATGTACGACTGGTTCCTCGGCGGGAAGGACAACTACCCCGCCGACTGGGCGGCCGCCGAGGAAGTGGTCCAGCTGATGCCCGGCGCCAAGGAGACGGCGTGGGCCAACCGCGAGTTCATGCACCGGGCCGTGCGCTACGTCGCCGACCAGGGAGTGCGGCAGTTCCTGGACATCGGCACCGGAATCCCCACGGAGCCGAATCTCCACCAGATAGCGCAGGAGGTCGCCCCCGACGCCCGCGTCGTCTACACCGACAACGACCCCATCGTGCTGCGCCACGCCGAAGCGCTCCTGCGCGGCAGATCCGAGGGCCGCACCGCCTACGTCCAGGCCGACCTCAGGGACCCCGAGTCGATCATCGAATACGCCCGCGGGCATCTAGACTTCGACCGGCCGATCGCCCTGTCGCTGATCGCGCTCCTGCACTACGTGACCGACGAGCAGGACCCGCAGCGCATAGTCGACACCCTCCTGGAACCCCTGGCGTCCGGCAGCCACCTCCTGCTGTCCCACGTCACCCATGAGTTCAACCCCGGCATCTGGGAACGCATCGACGAGATCTACCGCAGCGGCGGCACCCCGGTACGGGCGCGGTCACGCACCGAGGTCTCCGCGTTCTTCACCGGGCTCGACCTGTGCGATCCGGGCGTCGTCGTCGGCCCGAAGTGGCGGCCGGACCGGGCGATGAGGATCCGCGACGAGGACATGCCGGTGTATGTGGGGGTGGCGCGGAAGCCGTGAGGCGGTGGGCTGGGCTTCGGGGGCGCGATGGCGTCAATTCCGGCATTTAGTAGGATCTCTGACTTTTGGTGCTACTCTCCGTTGCGATTCGGCAATCATGAGCAACGTATAGAGGTGTGCGTGAAGGTCGTCTGCGTCGGAGGCGGGCCCGCGGGTCTGTATCTCTCCGTCCTGCTGAAGCGTCAGGATCCGTCCACCGAGATCACCGTGTACGAGCGCAACCCGGAGGGCTCGACCTACGGGTGGGGGGTCACGTACTGGCGGGGGCTGCTCGACAAGCTGCACGCGCACGATCCGGAGTCCGCGCGTGCCGTCGAGGAGCACTCCGTGCGGTGGCACGACGGGGTGGCCCACGTGCGGGAGCTGACGACCCGCCATCACGGGGACGAGGGTTTCGGGATCGGGCGGCACCGGCTGCTCCGGATCCTGACCGAGCGGGCCAGGGCCCTCGGTGTGCGGATCGAGTTCGCGCACGAGATGGAGGTCGGCGCGCTGCCGGCCGACGCCGATCTCGTCGTCGCGGGCGACGGGCTGCACAGCGCCCTGCGGACCGACGCCGCCGACCACTTCGGCACCGAGGTCAGGGCCGGGCGTAACCACTACACCTGGCTCGGCACCACCAAGGTCTTCGACGCCTTCCACTTCGCCTTCGTGGAGACCGAGCACGGCTGGGTCTGGTGCTACGCCTACGGGTACGGCGCCGAAGGCAGCACCTGCGTCGTCGAGTGCGCCCCCGAGACCTGGTCAGGGCTCGGGCTCGACCGCGCGGACGAGGCCGACGGACTCGCGCTCCTCGAAGGGCTCTTCGCCGACCTCCTCGACGGCCACCGCCTCATCGGCCGCTCCGCCACCGACGGCCGCCCCCAGTGGCTGACCTTCCGCACCCTCACCAACCAGCGCTGGTACCGCGACAACGTCGTCCTGCTCGGCGACGCCGCCCACACCACGCACTACTCCATCGGCGCCGGTACGACCCTCGCCCTGGAGGACGCCATCGCGCTCGCCGACGCCCTGCGCGCGCACCCGGACCTGCCGGGCGCCCTCGCCGCGTACGAGCAGGAGCGCAAGTCCGCTCTCCTGCCGGTCCAGAGCGCCGCCCGCTACAGCGCCCAGTGGTACGAGAACCTGCCCCGCTATCTCGCGCTGCCGCCGCACCGCATGTTCGCCCTGCTCGGACAGCGGCACTCACCGCTCCTGCCGCACATCCCGCCGCAGCTCTACTACGGCCTCGACAAGGCCGTGGGACGGCTGACGGCCCTGCGCCGGCTCAAGCGCTGGCTCGGCCCGAAGGTCGCACGGGCCGCGCACACACGTGCCGTGGCCCCTCGGTAGGGAGCAGCCCCGGGCCCCGTCCGCACGGGGGCGCGGCCCGGACACCGGCGGCGGCTTCGTAGAGTTGGCGCCATGCCGGTGGAATCCCCCCTGATACAGAGCCTGCGGACAGCCGTCGCCGCGGCGCCCGACGACGTCCCCCTGCGGCTGCACCTGGCCGCGCTGCTCCTGGACGCGGGGCACGGCGACGCCGCGGTCGCCGAGGCGGCCGTCGCGCTGCAGCACGCCCCCGGGGACGCGGAGGCCCGGCTGCTGATGGCGCGGGCGATGGGGGTGGGCGGGCAGGTGACTCCCGACCCGGAGGCCTCGCCCGCCCCGCGGATCCATCAGACCCCGCCCGCCCAGGCGCCCGCCCCCGCCCGCCCGGGCTTCGACTGGAAGGCCGCCCAGGACCAGGTCGGTGACGTGCTCCCGCCCCGGTTCGTCGAGGCTCCGCTCACCGCCGACGGGAGCGGGGACGCCGGGGACGCCGACGCGTGGGACGTGGAGCGGCCCGGCACGGTCCGGCTCGCCGACGTCGGCGGCATGCAGGAGGTCAAGGAGCGCCTGGAGGCCGCGTTCCTGGCGCCGCTGCGCAACCCTGAACTGCGGCGCGTGTACGGCAAGAGCCTGCGCGGCGGGCTGCTCCTGTACGGGCCGCCCGGCTGCGGCAAGACCTTCATCGCGCGGGCCGTCGCCGGTGAACTCGGTGCCGCGTTCCTGTCGGTGTCGGTCAACGACGTGCTTGACATGTGGATCGGCAACTCCGAGCGCAACATGCACGAGATCTTCCGGACGGCCCGCCGCCAGGCCCCGTGCGTGGTCTTCCTCGACGAGCTGGACGCGCTCGGCGGCAAGCGCAGCCGCAGCCAGAGCAGCGGCATGCGCAACACCGTCAACCAGCTCCTGACCGAGCTGGACGGCGTCGACGCGGGCGCCAACGAGGGCGTGTTCGTCCTCGCCGCCACCAATGTGCCCTGGGACGTGGACATCGCGCTGCGCCGACCCGGCCGCCTCGACCGCACCCTGCTCGTCCTGCCGCCCGACGGCCCGGCCCGCGAGGCGATCCTCCGCTACCACCTGCGGGAACGGCCCATCGAGAACGTCGACCTGGGCAAGCTCGTCAAGGCCACCGACGGCCTGTCCGGCGCCGACCTGGCCCACCTGTGCGAGGCCGCGGCCGAGAGCGCGCTCCTGGACTCGGCGCGCACCGGCACCGTGCGCCTCATCGGCATGAAGGACCTGCTCGCCGCCGCACGGCAGGTCGTGCCCTCCACCGAGCCGTGGTTCGCCTCGGCACGGAACGTGGCGATGTACGCCAACGACGGCGGCATGTACGACGACCTGGTGGCCCACCTCAAGAAGAAGCGGAAGCTGTGACCACGATCCACCCCGCCGTGGAGCGGGCCGACGCCCTCATCGACCTGGAGCGGTACGACGAGGCGAGCGCCCTGCTCGCCCAGCGCATCGCCGAGGACCCGGCCGACGTCCGCGCCTGGGCCAAGCTCTCCCGCTGCCACCTCGACGCGGGCCGTCCCGACGAGGCGCTCGCGGCGGCCGACGAGGCCCTGAAGCTCGACCCGGAGGACGTGGGCGGGCTCCTCATGCGGTCCTACGCGCTGCGCCGGGTCGGTGGCGGCCGGATGCCCGAGGTCGAGCAGGTCCTGCGCGAAGTGGTCCGCATCGCCCCGGAGTACTGGCTCGGCCACGCGCTCCTCGCCGACGCCGTGTTCATCACCAACATCGTCAGCCGGGGCCAGGCAAGCGGTGGCCAGGTCTCGCGCGAGGACATGGACATATCGGCGCGCCTCGCCGAAGAGCACGTCAAGGAGGCGCTGCGCCTCGCGCCCGATGAGGTCTACGGCTACGAGGTCGCGTACAAGATCGCGTCGATCTCAGGCAACGGCACCGCCGCCGACCAGCTCGACCTCGCCATCCTGCGGCTCGACCCCAACCACCCGGGGGCCCTGGAGCGGCAGACCCGCAAGGCCGCCGGCACCCCCGGCGTGAAGGCCGTGGAGGCCGCCGACCTGTACGCCGCCGGGCTCGCCGTCGCGCCGGAATCCGAGGAGCTGCGGCGTGGCCTCGACCACGCCACGTACCGCATGCTGCGCGGCGTGCGCTGGCTCGCGCTGCTGTGCCTCGGCCTCGGCGCCGCGATGATCGACCTGTTCGCCGTCGAGGGCGAGACCCAGCGGGAACTGCCCGTCGAACTCGGCCAGCGGCTGTGGTTCCTCGTCCCGATGAGCGCGATCTGGGCCGTCGGCGCCCTGCTGCGCTACCGCCGCAGGCGCACCGGCGTCCAGCTCAACGTCCAGTCGCTGCTCCGGCGCGGCCGCTGGGCCCGTGTCGTGGTCGCCCAGGCGGCCTGGGCCATGCTCTGCACCCTCGTCATCACCCAAGTGCCCTGGACCGACCGGGCCGTGCCGACGGTGCTGTTCTGGGCCGGGCTCGTGCCGACGTTCGCCACGGTGTGGTTCGACCGGAGGAAGACGGACTGAGCGGGCCGGGGCAGCCCGTGGTCCGCCACGGACATTGGATACTGGCTGCTGACGGCTCCGTCCGTCCAGCCGAAGGTCCGCCCATCCAGGAGAAGCGCCGTGAGTGAATTCGAGGCGATCGACGCGCTGCTCGCGGCCGCGCCCGACGCCACCCCGCTGCCCCCCGCCGACCGGCGCCGGCTGCTGCGCGAAGGACTCGGCCTGTCGCGGGCCCAGGTCGCGCGTGCCATGGGGGTCGGCTCGTCGACGCTCGCGGCGTGGGAGGCGGGGCGCGATCCCAGCGGGGAGCTGCGCGGCCGGTACGTGTACTTCCTCCAGCAGGCCGAGGAGCGGCACGGGCGGCGGGCGGGGGAGCGGGGCGGCGCCTCGGACGACCCGGCCGGGTCCGGCTCCGGACCGGCGGCACTGACACAGGAACCGGCGGCACAGGAACCGGCGGCGCCGGAAAAGGCCGTGCCGGAAGCCGCCTCGGCGCCGACCTCGCCCGCCGACGCCGCAGCCGACGACGACCAGGACGCACTCGCCGAGCCTCGCCCCTGTGTGCTCTGTGGCCAGCCCGCCCGGCATCAGGTGGAGGGCTATCCGCAGCATCTGGACCCCGCCGAGTGCGCCGCCCCCGCACCGGAGCCCCCGGCCGCCGCGGCCGAGCCCCCGGCCTCGGCGCCGCAGTCCCGGGCCGCCGCACCCCGGCCCGTCGGCGCCGCCCCACAACGTGTCGTCCGCAGCCCCGGCCGCGGCATGAAGGTCGTCCCGGTGGGGCGGCGCGCGCAGGCCGCATCCGACATGCCCGATCTGATCGGCGACGCCGTCGCCGGGGCGCTCGCCGCGGCCTCCGGTGATGTGGAGGCGGCCACGGCGGCGCTGGTGAAGCGGGCGATCCCGGACGCCATGGCGCTGCTCGACGAGACCCGCAAGGGCGCCCGCTACGACGTCGTCGCCCACCCCTGGGTCCCGGACATCCTGCGCAAGCAGACGGCGCGCGGCGCCGACCGGATCTGGGAGGGCCGCCCCAAGTGGACGCGCGGCGAACTGCCGCCCGGCGCCCACGAGGTGACCGCCCTCGACATCAACGGCGCCTACCTCTCCGCCCTCAAGACCCATCTGCCGATCGGCCAGCTGGAGCACTCCACCGGCTTCGACCACGACCACCGCCGCGCGGGCGTGCACCTCATCACCCCGCCCGACTGGCACCACGACGACGTCCTGCCCAATCCACTGGGCAACCGCGACGAACCGGGACCCCTGTGGGTCACCGAACCCACCCTCCGGCTGCTCCTGCGCCTCTCCGGCCCGAAGTACGGCCTGTGCGACCCGCCGGAGATCCACGAGTCGTTCACGTCCGGCGCGACGGAGAACCTCCTGGAGAAGTTCCGCGTCGCCCTGAAGGACGCCCGGGATGCGGCGATCGCCGCGGCGGACGAGGTGACGCTGGAGTACGTCAAGGCGATGTACTCGAAGTTCGTCTCGACGATGGGCGAGTCGAACTACAACCGTGAGCTGTACCGCCCCGACTGGATGCACCTCATCCGCTCCCAGGCGTTCTCCAACCTCTGGACCAAGGCGTACAAGGCGCACCGCGAAGGCCTCGCCGTCGTGCGCGCCATGGGTACGGACGAGCTGCACGTCATCGGCGACTGGCGGGCCGTGTTCCCCGAGGGGCGCGGGGTGACCGAGGTGAAGGTCAAGGACACCTACACCGTCGGGTCCCCGTGACTCACCAGCGGTACCACCGCCCCCTGCGTCCGCCCACCCTGGCCGGGCGGACGATGAAGCCGAGCAGCCACGCCACGAGGATGACGGCCGCCACCAACCACAGGAACTTCAGGGCGAAGCCCGCGCCGAACAGCACGAGCGCGATCAGCAGAACCAGCAGCAAAGGAACCATGTGTTTCCACCTCCGCCGCACCGAGTGCCCCTTCCCGAGGGTGCTATGCGGGAGGTGACGGGCGGCGCCGGTCAGTCCCAGACGCTCTTCCCCTCGTCCGTCGCCCCGCCGTCCCCGCCCGCGGCGCCGTCGGCGGGCCCCCGCTCCCGTACGTACAGGAGCAGGAACGAACAGGCGCCCGCGGCGCCCGCGATGACGCACACCGCCTCGGTGACGTCGGTGCCGAACAGCGTCATCAGGTCCGGGTCGCCCGCCGCGAGGGCCACGATCTGACCCGCGACGACGGCGCAGCCGCCGAGCAGGAAGGCGATGAGCAGGACGCGGGTCGCGCCGAGCAGGAAGACGCGCAGGAAGCTGTGCACGACGTTGTGCATGATGGCTCTCCTTCTCTCTTGACGAGCGAGCGGTCAGCCCGGGATCCACAGCACGCCCACCGCCATCAGGACGCCGAACAGGTAGGTCGGCACCAGGTAGTAGAGGGCGACGGGCAGGAAGATGCGGGCCGGGTTGATGTCGGCGATGCCCGCGGCCACGTACAGGGGCGCGGCCCCGGGGGGTGAGCAGCCCTCGGACGAGGCCCACACGATGACCGACGCGAAGGCCACGTGGGCCGGGATGCCGGCGGCGGTGAGCGCGGCGAAGGCGACGGGGCCGACGGCCGCGAGGGTGGACGTGGTGTTGAGGGGGCCCGCGACGATGACGAGGACCAGGCCCACCACGAGCGCCGCGACCAGGGGCGGGACGTCCTGCAGGTCCTCGAGGTACGGGGCCAGTTGATCGCCGAGGCCGAGTCGGGCGAGGACCTCGGAGGCGGCGAACGCGGACACCATCGTCACGCCCACGAGACCCAGCTTCGGGCCGATCTCGCCGAGCGTCCGCCACCAGTCGGCCCCGCCGTGCGGCAGCGCGCGCCGCTCCACCAGCAGCCCGGCGACCAGCATCACCACCGGCAGCCACATCAGCAGCGGCACCGCGTCCGTCGCGTCGAGCCCGCCGAGGCGGTCCGTCGCCCAGTCGCTGCCGGGCCCCGTCGTGAGGAGGACCGGGACGGCGACGGCGGCGAGGACGAGCAGGGACGTCCAGCCCGCGCCGAACGACTGCCGCAGCGGCCGGATGTCCGCCGCGGCCATCGTGCCCACGCCGCGCCGGCGCACGATCGTGTACGCGACGACGAGCCGCATCGCGACCATCCACGCCCCGGTGACGAACAGCGTGGCGACGACGTCGTGCGACGACAGGACGGGTACGACGGTCGGGGCGGCGAGGAGCACGAAGAACGCGCCGCTGAACGGGAAGGTCGCGCCGACGCCCGCGTTGCCGGACAGCACGAGGGCGGCCGTCTCGCCGCTGGCCCGCGACCGCTTCATCCACGGGATGGCCAGCGAGCCGACGGTGGCGACGATCGCCGCGCCGTTGTGTGCGACGGCGCCGAACAGACCGGAGGCCACCGTCGCCGCATACGCGGAACCGCCCTTGCGGCGGCCGAGCAGCGAGCTGAGGATGTCGATCATCCGGTGCACGAGGCCGGTCCGCGTGAGGAGTTCGCTGACGAAGACGAACGCGAGGGCCGCGAACGTGATCTCCGACTTCAGGCCCTCCAGGAGGCTCTCCCAGGCCACGCGCGGCGCGTCGGCGCCGCCGAACGCCGCGCTCGCGAGGAACCCGAGCACCATCGCCTCACCGATGTTCCGCCGGAAGCCCACGTTCCAGACGACGATGACGCCGATGAACGCCACCAGGGCGAGGATCGCGTTCATCAGCTTGCGTCTTCGAGTCCGGCCGCGCGGTACGCGGCGCGGGCGGGAGCGGCGGTGAGGTGACGCAGCAGCGCGGCGGCCTCGGGGCGCTGCCGCGCGTGCGCGCCGAGCGCGATCGAGAGGTCGGTGTAGTGCTGGACCTCCTCGGGCAACGGGCCGACGACCCGGGCGTCCGGCACGAACCGCAGCTCGCTCAGCTGCTGCACGGCGAGATCCGCCCGCCCGTCGGTGACCGCGAGCGCCGTGAACCCCTTGTCGACCACCGTGGCCCGGGAGTTGACCTCGGCCGCGATGCCGAGCCGGTCGAGCAGCGCCGCGAACGCGACACCGCTCGCCCCGGTACGCGAGTACGCCACCGACCGCGCCGACGTCAACGCCCGTACGAGCGCCTGCGTGCTGGAGACGTCGACGGCGGGCGCGCCCGGCGGCACGGCCACCCCGATGCCGACGCGCGCGAGCGGACGCAGCGAGGCCTGGTCGAGCACCCCCGACGCGGCCAGTCTCTCCAGGCCGCCCGTCACCCCGACCATGACGTCGGGCCGCGCGCCGCCCGCGATCTGATCGAGGAGGACGTTCGTGGGCTCGTACACGCCCTCGACCTCGATGCCGGTGGTACCGGCGAACGCCTCCAGGACGGTGTCGTCCAGCGCCTTCTTGATCGCGAGCGCGCTGAACAGCGCCACGGGACGCGGGAGTCGAGGGGCGAGGGCCGCGCGCTGCTCCTCGGTCAGCCGGGCGTGGTCCGTGCCGCGCACCAGCAGGAAGACCCGTGCCGTCTGCTCCAGCTCCTCGACGGCCTCCAGCGCCGCGTCGAGCCCGGGCGCCGCCACCACCGGGCCGTGGTGCCGCAGCAGCAGCGCCGCGTGGGTACGGGCCTTCTCCTCGGCCGGGCCCGCGAGCCGCACGTCGCCCGGCGCGAAGTACGGGAGCAGCGGGAGCCGTCCGACGCGCATCGCGTAGTAGGCGGTGAGCGGCGGCAGCGCGTCGTCGGCGTCGAGCCCTTCGAGGCACGACACGGCGACGGCGTACGGCGAGTGGGTGTGCACGACGGCCCGCGCGTCCGGCCGCGCCCGCAACACCGCCGCGTGCAGGAACGCTTCCTTGGACGGCGACGGTCCCTCGACGTGGCCGCCGTCGGCGTCGATGACGGACAGGTCATCGGGCGCCACGGCCCCGAGGTCGACGCCGGTCGGCGTGATGAGGACGCGGCCGTCGGCGGTACGCAGCGACACGTTGCCGGTGCGTCCGTGCACGAGTCCACGGGCGGCGAGGGCGTGCGCGGTCGCGACGACGGCGGCGCGCGCGGAGGGGTGGGAGAACGAGGGGGCGGGGGTGCGCGAAGGGTGCGGATGGTCGGCGGTGTGCGGGTGTTGGGTCTGGTGCGTCTCGTGGGGTGGGGCGCCGGGAGCGGTGGGGCGGGGCCTGGTGGTGGTCATGGGCGGGCTCCTTGGGGA
>NZ_JNXT01000013.1 GCF_000716675.1 Streptomyces alboflavus | reverse complement strand
GGTGGGTGGGTGGGGATACGCCGCGGAGCGGCGGGGATTCGAACGGGGCGCCGGTACCGTGCGGCCATGCGACGGGAGAGTGTGTGGGCCGACCTGCGGGGCGGCGGCCGACGGTACCTGTGGGGGACCGCGCCCTGGAGAGCGGCCGCGTACGTGGTGGGCGGCGCGCTCACCGGCGTACCCGTACTGGTGACACTGACGGCGTCCCTGGCCGTGGGGACCGTCCTGAGCGTGACCCTCGTGGGCCTCCCCCTCCTCGCCGCCCTGGCCTTCGCGGGCCTCCCCGTCGCCGCCCTGGAGCGCCGCAGGCTCCGCCTCGTCGACCCGGCGCCCGCGCCGACCCCGCACCGCGCCCCGGACACCCCGGGCCTCACCGCCTGGCTCCGGCTGCGCGCCCGCGAACAGGCGACGTGGCGCGAGCTCGCGTACGCCGTCCTGATGGCGTTCGTCCTGTGGCCCCTGGACCTGGTCGTGGCCGCCTGCACCCTCGCCCTTCCGCTGCTCCTCGCCGGAGCCCCCGCCCACCTCGCCCTCGCGGGCGGCCCGGCCGGAGGCGGCGTACGACCTGCCAAGCTCTGGCTGGTCGAGAGCTATCCGGCGGCCTGCGGCACCGCCGCGCTCGGCCTCGTCCTGCTCGTCGCCCTGCTGCACCCCCTCGGCGCGTACGCCGCCGCCCGCGCCGCCCTCGCCCGGCTCCTGCTCGCCCCGCGCGAGGCCGAGACGCACGCCCTGCTCGCCGAGGTGACCCGCTCCCGGGCCCGCCTCGTCACCGCCTTCGAGGCCGAACGCCGCCGCGTGGAGCGGGACCTGCACGACGGCGCGCAGCAGCGCCTGGTCGCCCTCAGCATGAGCCTCGGCCTCGCCCGCCTCGACGCCGAGCCGGACAGCCCGCTCGCCGCCGCCCTCGCCACCGCCCACGGCGAGGCCGACGCCGTCCTCGCCGAGCTGCGCGAGCTCATCCGCGGCATCCACCCGCAGGTCCTCGCCGACTACGGCCTGCCCGCCGCGATCGAGGACGCCGCCGACCGCTCACCCGTCCCCGTGGACGTGGACACGGGTACCGATACCGGCACGCCGCTGCCCCGGCTGCCCGAACCCGTCGAGTCCGCCGCCTACTTCGCCGTCCGCGAGGCCCTCACCAACGTCGCCAGGCACAGCGGCGCCACCCGCGCCGCCGTCCACGCCCGCCACGCCCGCGGCGCCCTCAGCTTGACCGTGCGCGACGACGGCACCGGCGGCGCCGACCCCGCCCGCGGCTCCGGCCTCACCGGGCTCGCCGACCGCCTCGCCGTCCTCGATGGCACACTGACCGTCACCAGTCCGCCCGGTGGCCCCACCGTCCTGACCCTGGAGATCCCGTGCACCCCGCGCCCACCGAGCGGCCCCGCGCCCGTCGAGTAGTCCTCGCCGAGGACAGCGTGCTGCTGCGCGAGGGACTCGTGGGCGTGCTCGGCCGGTTCGGGCACGAGGTGGTCGCCGCGGTCGGCGACGCGGACGCGCTGCGGGAGGCCGTGGCCGCGTACGACCCCGACATCGTCGTCACCGACGTACGGATGCCGCCCGGCTTCCAGGACGAGGGGCTGCGCGCCGCGATCGACCTGCGTGCCGAGCGGCGCGGCCTGCCCGTGCTCGTCCTCAGCCAGTACGTCCAGCGGTCGTACGCCGCCGAGTTGCTGGACACCGGGGACGGCGGCGGGGTCGGCTATCTCCTGAAGGACCGGGTCGGCCAGGTCGAGCAGTTCGTCGACGCGTTCACGCGGGTCGCGGCGGGCGGCACCGTCGTGGACCCCGAAGTCGTACGCCAGTTGCTGCGGCGCAGACGCGACCCGCTGGAGCGGCTGACCCCGCGCGAGCGCGAGGTACTCGCCCTCGTCGCCGAGGGCCGCTCCAACTCCGCCATCGCCGCCGAACTCGTCGTCACGGAGGCGGCGGTGGGCAAGCACGTCGGCAACATCCTCGCCAAGCTCGACCTGCCGGTCGCCGACGCCACCCACCGCCGGGTGCTCGCCGTCCTCGCCTACCTGCGGGCCTGAGCGCCCCGCAGGCCCGGCCCACGAGCCCCGGAGCCCCGACCCTTTTGACGTGTACCTCTCGACTACGCTGCCGGACATGAGCGTCCCCGACCGCGAGCCCTGCGACCCACCGCCCGCCGACGCAGCGCCCGCCGACGCGGCGGCACCGGAGCGCCTCGGGCTGACCCCGCGCCAGGCCCGGCGGCTGCGCATCGCCGCGGCCTCGCTGCTCATGGCCGCCGCGGCGGTGCTGCTCGCCGTCCGGCTCGCGAGCCGGTCGTCCGTGCTCGTCGTGGGCGTGTACGGGCTGCTGCTCATCCTCTGCGGCCTGGTCATCGAGGTCAGCAGACGCGGCCGGACCAGGCTCGGCAGCTATCTGCTGGCCACCGGCCTGGTCGCGGCACTGCTCATGGACGTGGTGGTGCTGTCCTAGGGCCTGTCCGACGGGTCGGCGCGGCGTCGCACCGGACAGGCCCTAGCGCGCTTCCGGCGCCGACCCCTCGGCGAACCCGGACCCTTCGGCGAACCCGGACCCTTCGGCGAACCCGGACCCTTCGGCGAACCCGGACCCTTCGACGGGGCCGGTGCCCGAGGCGCACGCGGAACCCGCGGCGGAGCCGGAACCCTCGGGTTCGCCGGCCGCGGGCCCGGCACCCTCGGAGAGCCCGTACCGCTCGTGCAGCCGCCGCAGCCCCGGCGGCGCCCACCAGGCGCGCTCCCCGAGCAGCGCCATCGCCGCCGGTACCAGGAACATCCGCACGACCGTCGCGTCGATGAGGACCGCGAGCGTCAGGCCGAGCCCGATCTGCAGGATCGGTGAGAAGCCGCCCGTCATGAACCCGCCGAACACGATCGCGAGCAGCAGCGCCGCACAGCTCACCACGCGCCCCGAACTGCGCAGCCCCGCCACGATCGCCGCCCGGTGGTCGCCCGCGCCCGGCCCCGACGTCCACGCCTCGCGCATCCGCGCCAGGATGAACAGCTCGTAGTCCATGGCGAGGCCGAAGGCGATCGCGATGATCAGCGGCGGCGCGGTCAGGCTGAGTGCCCCGAGCCCCTCGCCGCCGAGCAGGCTCGCGCCGTGCCCGTCCTGGAACACCCACACCACCACGCCGAGCGCGGCACCGAGGCTCAGGAGCGTCGTCAGGAGCGTGCGCAGCGGGCTCAGGAGCGACCCGGTGAAGGCGAAGAGCAGGACGAACAGGCCCGCGAGGACGGTCAGTACGGCCCACGGCGCCCGGTCGGCCAGCATGTCGCGGAAGTCCACGAGCCGGGCCGCGTCACCGGTGACCACGACGGGTTCGGCGCCGCGCAGGTCCCGTACCCGCTCCACCAGGCGCGTCGCCTCCGGACCGTCCGCCGAGCCTGGCGCCGTGAGCCGCAGCAGCACCGTGCCGTCGGTCATCCGGCCGTTCTCCACCCGGGTCACGCCCGGCAGCGCGCGGATCTTGCGCTCGCAGTCCGGTTCGGCGCCCGGCCTGATGAGGACGTCGACGGTGTCGGTGTCCGTGCCCGGCGGGAAGTGCGCGTGCACGGTGTCGTACAGCTGCCGCGCCTCGGTGTCGTGCGGCAGCTGGCGCGCGTCGCCGATCTCGATCCGCATCCCGGACACCGGAAGCGCGAGCACCACGAGCCCGGCCACGACCGCCGTCACGACGGCGAGCGGGCGGCGCAGCGAGAAGCGCGCGAGCCGCGCGAAGAACGCGCCGCTGCGGGACGTCGCCGGGCTCGGCTTCATCCTGCCGCCGAACAGCGTGAGCAGCGCGGGCAGCAGCGTCAGCGCCGCCAGCATGTCGACCACGACCACCGCGCCCGCCGCGAGCCCCATGCTGCGCAGGAACGGGCTCGGGAACCACACGAGCCCCGACAGACACACGGCCACCGTCAGACCGGAGAACAGCACGGTCCGCCCGGCGCTCGCGACCGTCGCCCGTACCGCCGTCACCACGTCGTCCTCCCGCGCCCGCTCCTCCCGGAACCGCATCACCAGGAGCAGCGCGTAGTCCACCGCGAGCCCGAGCCCGAGCATCGTGACGACCTGCACCGCGTACACGGAGATCTCCGTGACCTGCTGGAACCCCAACAGCGTGAGGAACGCGCCCGCCACCCCGCTGACCGCGACAAGCAGCGGAAGCCCGGCCGCCCGCAGCCCGCCGAAGATCAGCAGCAGTACGACGAGGACGGCCGGCAGCGTGATCAACTCCGCGCGCGCCACGTCCTCCTGGGCCCGGCCGCCCATCTGCTCCCCGAGCAGCGGATCACCGCTGACCGCCACGTCGACGCGGCCGTCCACCGCCGCGCCGATCTCCCGCAGCCGGTCCGCGACGTCGCCGACCACGTCCTCCTCGGCGTCGTCGTCGAGGCCGCTCTTGAGCGTCACGGGGATGAGCAGGGCCTTGCCGTCCGCGGCGAGAAGGCCCTCGGTCTCGTACGGGTCGGTGGCGACGGCGACCCCGGGCGCCCCGCGGACGTCCGCGACGGCCTCGGTCACCGCCTCGCGCACGTCGGCGGCGCGGACCGGGCCGCCGAAGACGGCCGCGGTGAAGTCGTCGCCGTCGGGGTCGAGCCGGGACAGCAGGTCGTCCGCGACGACCGACTCGCTGCCCGGTACGTCCTCCACCGTCGAGGTGAGGTCGCCGAACACCCGGGTACCGAAGCCGAGTCCGACGGCGAGCAGCAGGAACCAGATGAAGAGCACGGTGCGGGGGCGGCGCGTGGCCGTCCGGGCGAGGGTGGCGAGCATGACCGCTCCTCGGGAGCTCGAAGGCGAAAGGACCGGGGTCCGGGGCCGGTCTGCGGCCACGGACGCCTTGGCCCACACCTTCGCCGTGGAACGCGCGCGTCGGATCGCCGCGCGGAGCGGTCTTGGCGCCTCGCCCGCGCGGGCTAGGGCTCCCCCGGGCGGGGGAGTCGCGAGGGAGTCGCGGGAGCGGTGGCGGTGCAGGGGCGGCGCTGGGGCGGCCCTCGCGGTCAGCGGTCCTGGTCGGCGTCCGGCCCGGGCTTCGTCTCGCCCGGCTCACCCGGCTCATCCGTCTCGCCCGGCTCTCCCGCCACGACGAGCCCGCTCTCGTACGCGCAGATCACCGCCTGCACCCGGTCGCGCAGCGCCAGCTTCGAGAGCACGTTGCTGACATGCGTCTTCACGGTGTGCTCGCTCACCGTGAAGGCCGCCGCGATCTCCGCGTTCGACAGGCCGCGCGCGAGCAGCCGCAGGGTCTCCTCCTCGCGCGCGGTGAGCACGGCCAGGCGCTGCGCGGGCGACGACGTGACGGACCGCGTCGTACGGCCGCGGCGCACGAAGTCCGCGACCAGGCGGCGCGTCACGGACGGCGCGAGGAGCGAGTCGCCCGCCGCGACGACGCGCACCGCGTGCACCAGGTCGTCACGGCGCACGTCCTTGAGCAGGAAGCCGCTCGCGCCCGCGTACAGGGCGTCGTACACGTACGCGTCGACGTCGAACGTCGTCAGCATGACCACCCGGCACGTGGACTCCGCGCAGATCGCGCGCGCCGCGTCGATGCCGTCCATGACGGGCATCCGGATGTCCAGGAGCGCCACGTCCGGGGTGTGCCGGCGCACCGCGTCGAGCGCCTGGGCGCCGTCGCCCGCCTCCGCCACCACCTCGATGTCGGGCTGCGCGTCAAGGATCATCGTGAAGCCGCTGCGGACCAGCTCCTGGTCGTCGGCCACCACTACGCGGATGCTCATGCGTCAAGGATGCCGTGGGCAGCGTCACGGCGACACGGAAACCTCCGCCCGGCACGGGCCCGGCCTCGGCCGCGCCGCCGCAGGCCGCGGCGCGCTCGGCGATGCCCACCAGGCCCTGGCCGCCGGGGCGTTCACCCTCGGCGGGTGTCGCCGTGAACGGCAGGGGCCGCGGGCGCGGGCCCGGGACGGGGGCGCTGCCGGGAACAATCCCGTTGGCCGGGGCGGGGGTTCCATCGGCGGTGGTGCGGGCGCCGTTGCCCTCGGCGCGGGTGCGGACGTCTGTGGCGCGGGCTCCGTCGTCCGTCGCGCGGGCGCCGTCGTCCGTGACCGTGAGCCTCAGTTCGCCCGGTGACCAGGCGAGTTCGAGCACGACCCGGGCGGCGCCCGCGTGCTTGAGCACGTTGGTCAGCGCCTCCTGCGTCACCCGGTACGCCGCGACCTCCACGTCCGCCCGCAGCGGGACCGGCTCCCCGGTGACCCGCGACTCGACCGGTATCCCGGCGCGTTCGACGTCCCGCACCAGCGACGGCAGCGCGCCGAGCGTCGGCTGCGGCCCGCGTTCCGCCGCCGCGCCCGCCCCGGCCCCGCCCGCGCCCTCCGCGTCCCGCAGCACCCCGAGGATCCGCCGCAGCTGCGCCATCGCGTCCCGCCCCGACGCGCTGATCGCGTCGAACGCCGTGATCGCCCGCTCCGGATCGGCCCGCACCACCACGGGCCCCGCCTCCGCCTGCACCACCATCAGGCTCACGGCGTGCGCGAGCACGTCGTGCATGTCCCGGGCGATCCGCGCCCGCTCCCGCGCGGCCGCCCGCGCCGTCTCGGCGGCCCGCTCCCGCTCCAGGCGCCGGGCCCGGTCCTCCAGCGCCGCCGTGTACGCCCGCTGCACCCGCGCGAGCACCCCGAACCCGTACGCGGTGACGAAGCTGAGCAGGTGGAAGGCGTACTCGAACGGCTCCGCCCGCTCCCGGAACGTCATCGTCGCCGTCGAGGCGACCAGCCACACCGCGAGCACAAGCCGCCGCTGCACGGGCCGCCCGACCAGGGCGAGTGTGTACAGCGCGACGAGCCCGCCGTACGCCACGTCCGGCGGCGGCTGCCGGTACACCGCCATCGCGGGCGTGAACAGGCTGACGAGGAACACGGCCGTCATCGGCGTCCGCCGCCGCCAGGCCAGCGGCACGGCCGTCCCCGCCGCCAGCAGATAGCCGGCCACCGAGAGCCGGTCGTCCTCGCCGTCGTCGGGGAACACGAACTGCAACGACACGGCGAGCAGCACGAGGGCGGCGAGGGCGGCGTCCACGACGTACGGGCGCCTGCTGAGGGCGCGCCAGCGCGTGTGGACCAGGGTGCGGAGACTGCGGAAGGGGTGGTGCGGCATACGGCGGCTCCCGGGCGGAGGCGGCTGCCAGTATCGCCGGGGGCGGCGGGGCGCGTCCTCGCCGGTGCGGGGGAGATGACGGGGGCGGTGGATCGGTGGGGCGGGGGATGCGGCGCCGGCTCACTCCGGGGCGCCGCACGCCGATCGCACGCACCGACCGCCGCTGCGCCCGCGCTTCGCGCGAACGACGGGGGTTCAAAGACAGGCTCTCAGCACCGCCGGTACACGTGGCCCTTCTCCCCGGCGGGGAGCACGTCCCGGTCGCGCAGGACGATGGACAGCTCCTCGCCCCAGCGGCGGCACGCGGCGTCGTACCCCTTCGTCTCGTACTCGATGTCGAAGACCCTCCCGTCGTACGCGGACGAGAACGGCTCGCACTCGTCGTACTGCCCGCACTCCTCGACCACCGCGAAGTCGAACCCGATGCCCTTGCCGAGCAGTTCGGCGGTGTTCTTCTGCGCGATGGCGAGCCCCTGGTCGTGCGCCCGGCGGACCAGGAGCCGTGCGAACGCCGTCGCGTCGGCCGGGTCGAGGCGGTCGTCGGAGCGGGCGTAGGAGTCGAGGTTGTCCGGCTCGACCGCGTCGAAGCCGGCGCGTGCGCAGCCGTCGATCCAGTCGCCGACGACGCCGAGCAGCTCCTCGCGCTTGGCGGCGGTGGAGATGTCGAGCAGCGGCTCGTCCCAGTCCTCGTCGATCACCGGGTCGCCGTCGTCGTCGCGCAGGATCAGGCCGGGGTGACGGTCGTCCCACCAGGCGGCGGCCTTCTTGCCCGGCTGGGCCTGGAAGGCGTTGACGTAGCAGATGTTGTAGCGGCCGGGGGCGGGCTTCGCGGAACGGTCGCGGGCCACGGCGCGGACGCCGTCCGGGGGTGCGTAGGCGCCGCCCAGCTGATAATCGAAGGGGGTGCCGGGGCGGGGCGGGCGGGGGGCCTTGTCGGCGGTGGTGCGGCGGTCGGCGGGCTCGTCGGTGGAGCAGCCCGTGAGTACCGCGAGGGCGGCGGTGAGGGCCAGGGCCAGGGCCAGGCGTGCGGGGCGGGGTGGGCGGGGCATCTGGCCGTCCTGTGGTTCGTACGGGTCGTGCGGTGCCCCTCAAGTGTGTGCTTTCGGCCGAAGGCCCCGGTCACCCGGGGCCCGCGTGCGGTGCTCGACCCGCCGTCCTGCTCACGCCCCCTTGTCGCGGCGCTTCGTCGTGACCGCCGCCCACCGGTCGAGAACGGCCGCGGCGGCGCCCGAGTCGAGGGCTTCGGCGGCGCGCTCCACCCCGGCGGCGATGCGCTCCGTGACGGAGGCGGTGGCGGGCTCAAGGGCCGCGAGACCCGCCGCGGCCGAGAGCAGGACGGCGTCCCGGACCGGGCCGCGGGCCCCGGCGACCAACTCGCGTGTCACGCGGGCGTTGTGCGTCCGGTCACCGCCGCGCAACGCGTCCCCGGTGGCGTACGCGATGCCTACGTCCCTCGGATCGAAGGTCTCCGTACGCACCTCGGAGCCGGAGACCGACCAGACCGTGGAGGTGGTCGTGACCGTCAGCTCGTCCATCCCGTCGTCACCCCGGAAGACCAGCGCCGAGACGCCCCGCCGGGCGAGGACCGCCGCGAGCAGCGGCGCGAGCCGGGCGTCCGCGACGCCCACCGCGCGGGCCTTCGGCGCGGCGGGGTTCGTCAGCGGGCCCAGGATGTTGAACACCGTGCGGATGCCCAACTCGCGGCGCGGCCCGGCGGCGTGCCGCATCGCCGGGTGGAACAGCGGCGCGAAGCAGAACGTGATGCCCACCTCCTCCGCCACCTCCGCGATCTGCGGCGCAGGCAGGTCGAGCGCCACGCCCAGCTCCTCCAGGACGTCGGCGGAGCCGCACGCGGAGGACGCCGAGCGGTTGCCGTGCTTGACGACACGCGCCCCGGCACCGGCGGCCACGACCGCCGACATCGTGGAGATGTTGACGCTGTGGGACCCGTCGCCGCCGGTGCCGACGATGTCGAGCGTGGGCCCGGGCACGGACAGCGGCACGGCGTGCGCGTACATGGCGTCGACCAGGCCGTCGATCTCCTCGGCGGTCTCGCCCTTGGCGCGCAGCGCCACCATCAGACCCGCGAGCCGCGCGGGGCCCGCGGCCCCCGACATCACCTGGTCCATCGCCCAGGCGGTCTCGGCCGCGGACAGATCCCTGCGGCTCAGCAGTGCGTTCAGCAGTTCCGGCCAGTTACGGCCCTGTGGCTCGTCGGCGGTCACGGGAACTCTCCTCGAGGAAGAGGGGTGAAGGGATCGTCCCCAGCAGTCTGGGGAGCGCGGGCCGCGTCCTCCAGACCACTTTTCGAAGCTCCGTACGGACCATTTTCCTGACGGGAGACAGGACAGCCAATCCCGAGGAAATACGCAAGAGTTCACTGGAGCACCGGGATCCGAGCAGGCACGGGGAAAGAGAGGACCATGGCCCTGCACATGGCAGTGGACGTGGTCAGGGAATCGGAACAGTCCCTGACCTCCCAGATACAGGGGTTCATCAGGAAGGAGATAGTGGAGGGCATCCTGCACCCGGGCACGCGTCTGCCGTCCAGCCGCCGCCTCGCGGACGACCTGGGCGTCTCCCGCAGCGTGGTCGTGGAGGCGTTCGGGCAACTCGTCGCCGAGGGCTATCTGGAGGCCGTGCGGGGCGCGGGCACCCGCGTGGTGACACACCTGGAGGCCGAGCCGCCGCAGGTCGTGCCCGCACTGCTCGACGACGGACCGGCCCCGCAGGCCTTCGGCGCCCGCTGGGACCTCAGACCCGGCAGCCACACCTTCGCGGCGTTCCCGCGTCGCGAGTGGCTGAGCTGCTACCAGCGTGCCCTGGACCACGCCGAAGCCGGTGACCACGGCTATCCGCCGCTCGCGGGCGAGATGCGCCTGCGCGTCGAACTGGCCCACTGCCTCGGCAGGTTGCGGGGCGTGCGGACGAGCGCGGACCAGGTGATGGTGGTCGCCGGGTTCGCGCAGACATTGTCCCTGGTGTGCGCGATGCTCACCCAGGAAGGCATCGGGCAACTCGGCATCGAGGACCCGGGCCACCCCGGGCAGCGGCAGTTCGTGCGCGACAGCGGACTGCGCCCGGTGCCGCTGCCGGTGGACGCGGAGGGCATCGACGTCGCGGCGCTCGCCGCGTCCGGCCTGCGCGCCGTCCTCGTCACGCCCGCCCACCAGTTCCCCACCGGCGTCCAGCTGTCCGCGAGCCGTCGGGAGGCGCTGGCCCGCTGGGCGCGCGAGACCGGCGGCCTGGTCATCGAGGACGACTACGACGGCGGGCTCTGGTACGAGAAGGGCGGCATCCGCCCGCTCGCCCTCCAGCGCGAGGCCCCCGACCACGTCGTGTACTCGGGCACGGTCAGCAAGACCCTCGTGCCCGGCCTGCGCCTCGGCTGGATCGCCGCGCCCCGGCCGCTGCTCGACCGGCTGCTGAGGGTGCGCGCCCGGCAGGACCTGGGCACGGACACCCTCACCCAGCTGGCCTTCGCGGAGCTCCTGCGCGGCGGCCAGTTCGACCGCCATCTGCGCCGCCTCAACGCCCGCGCCCGCAGCCGCCGCGAGGCCCTGGAGGAAGCGGTGCAGAAGCAGCTTCCCGGTGCGCGGATCATCGGGCGGGAGGCGGGCCTGCACGCGTACGTGCGGCTGCCCCGGCACCTGGACGAGGCCGCGCTGGTGTCCGGGGCGTTCGCCCGGTCCGTGCTGGTGCGCGGCGGCGCGGCGTTCCACGCCCGGCCGGGTTCCGCGGCACCCGCCCTGGTCATCGGCCACGCCCACCTGCCCTGCTCGGGCGTCGCGGAGGCGATACGGGAGATCGGGGAGGTCGTCAGGGCGCGGCGGTGAGCCCGTCAGCGGCCACCCCGGCCGCGGCGGCCTGCCCCAGGAAGTTCTCCATCATCGCGAGCCCCCCGCTCGTCATGATGCTCTCGGGGTGGAACTGCACGCCCTCCACAGGCAGTGTCCGGTGCCGCAGCCCCATCACGTACCCGTGGTCGAGGTCGGTGGCCGTCGTCACCAGCTCCGCGGGCAGCGGTTCGGCGACGACCAGGGAGTGGTAGCGCGTGGCTTCGAGGGTGTGGCCGAGGCCCTGGAAGACCCCGGCGCCGTCGTGCCGCACCGTGCTCGTCCGCCCGTGCATCACCTGCCCGGCCACCTCGATCCGCCCGCCGTACGCGAGCGCGATCGCCTGGTGCCCCAGGCACACGCCGAGCAGCGGCACCCGCCCCGCGAACTCCCGTACCAGCTCCACGTGCCCGGACGCGGAGGGATGCCCCGGACCGGGCCCGAGCACCACCGCGTCGGGCTCGGTCGCGGCCAGGTCGGCGGGGGACCGGGTCAGCGACCGCACCACCCGGGTGCGTGCCCCGAGCGTGCGCAGGTACTGGTCGATGATGTGGACGAAGCTGTCGTAGGCGTCGATCAGCAGGACGTTCATGCCCGGGATGCCTCTCTCGTACGGGGCCGGGGGGTGTCGTACGCGGACGGTGTGATGGGGGCGGCCGACGCGGGCGGCGGAGTGAGTCCGCGCGGCCCGAGCGGCCGCGGCCACGGTGCGCCGGTCACGGCAGCAGCTCCGCACCGGTCAGGGCCCAGTACGCGGCGCCCATCTTCGCCAGCGTCTCGCGCCACTCGGCCTCGGGCTCGGACTGGGCGACGATCCCCGCCGAGCTCTGCGTGGAATAGGTGTCCCCGTCGTGCTCGACGGTGCGGATGCACAGCGCGAGTTCGCTCCAGCCGCGCACGTCGACCAGGCCGACCGCGCCCGCGTAGGCGCCGCGCCGCTCCCGCTCAAGGCCGTCGACGATCTCCATGGCGCGCACCTTCGGGGCCCCGGTCATCGTGCCCGCGGGGAAGGTCGCGCGCACCGCCTGCCAGGTGTCCGTGCCCTCCTCCAGGCGCCCCGACACCGTCGACACCAGGTGGAAGACATGGCTGAAGCCCTCCACGGCCATCAGCCGGTCCACCGGCTTGGTGCTCGCCGTGGTCACCCGACCGATGTCGTTGCGGCACAGGTCGACCAGCATGATGTGCTCGGCCTGCTCCTTGATGGACTCGCGCATCTCCTTGATCCGGCGCTGGTTCTCCTCCTCGTCGGGGCCGCGCCGCGCGGTGCCCGCGATGGGGCGCATCACGATCTCGTCGCCCTCGATCCGGAAGAACAGCTCCGGGCTCGCCCCGATCAGCGTGCGCCCCGCGCGCGGCATCAGATACATGTACGGCGAGGGGTTGCGGGCGCGCAGCCGCCGGTAGACGTCGACGGGTGTCAACGCGGTGCGGACATCGATGCGGTGGCCGATCTGGATCTGGTAGATGTCGCCGACCCCGATGTGTTCCAGGCACGTCTCCGCCCAGCCCAGGAACGTCTCCCGGTCCACGCTGTCCCGCACCGACTCCGGCCCCGGCGCCTCCGGGACCACCGCCGGCCGTCGCGTGCCCGTGGCGGCCTCCCGCGCCGCAGCGTGCGCCACCTCGCGGGCCGCCGCCGGGTCCCCGTCCCCGAACGCCCTGCTCTCGGCCCGCACATGACGCACCGGCCCGTCGTCCGGGTCGTACCAGACGGTGTCCCGGAAGAGCGTCAGGGTGATGTCCGGCGCGCCCGGTTGCTCGGTGCGCGCGGGCAGCGCCTCCATGTGCCAGGCGGCCTCGTACGCCAGGGTGGTCAGGAAGCCGAACGCGTAGCCCGTCGTGGGTAGTTCGGTGTCCAGGGTGAACAGGCGCTGCGCCTGGGCGAGGAAGTCCCACACCTGGTCGGCGGCGGTGAGGCGGAGCCGGTGCACGCTCGGGTCCGGCTCGCGGGGGTGGTCCCCGCGAAGGCCTGCCGCCACGGCCGCCCCGGCGAGCGCGCGGGTGAGGGCGGGCGTGCCGTCGAGGTCGACGTACCCGTCGTACACCCGGATCTCCGCGAGCCGCCCGAAGCCGACGACGGCCGCACGGCCGTCCTGGTCGGCGCCGTCGAGGCTCTCGAACAAGAACACGTCGTCCTGGCCGAGGGCCGCGCGCAGCGGGACGTACAGGTCCAGGGGGTCGTGGCGGGGCAGTTCGCTGTCGGTCACCCGCACGTCGACCGTGGTCATTTCCGGCATGGAGAACTCCCTTCCGGCGTGGTGAACTCCCGTTGAATTCACCGCCGTCGGATTGTCCCCACGGCTGCCTTCCGTTGTTGCCGGAAGTCAAACAGCGCCGTCGCCACCGGTGCCAGACCAATTCCCGGGCCCTGAATCGGACCAATTCCGAATCGCTTGACCCGGGCGCGGGCGCACGGATTCAGTGGAAGCTCGTTCCTGCTCCTCCGTTCCTCCGTTCCTCCGTTCCTCCTGTCCTATGTCCGCACGGGGAAGGCCGTCATGAAAGACCGCGCAAGAGCCAGCAAAAGGGAAAGCGAAGCAGCGAACCAGGCCGCCGCGTCCTGGCGGGCGTTCCCTGCCCGGCAGCAGCCCGACTGGCCGGACCCGCACGCCCTGCGGGCCGTCACCGATGACCTGGCCGCCGCGCCGCCGCTGGTCTTCGCCGCGGAGTGCGACCAGTTGCGGCGGCGCATGGCGGCGGTCGCGCGCGGCGAGGCCATCCTGCTCCAGGGCGGCGACTGCGCCGAGACCTTCGAGCGGACCACCGCCGACGCGATCCGCGGCAAGCTCCAGACGCTGCTCCAGATGGCCGTGGTCCTGACCCACGCCACCGCGCTGCCGGTCGTGAAGGTCGGGCGCATGGCGGGGCAGTACGCCAAGCCGCGGTCCAGCGCGGTCGAGGAGCGCGCCGGGGTCGTCCTGCCCTCGTACCGGGGCGACGCGGTCAACGGCCTGGAGTTCACCGAGGGGGCCCGCGTCCCTGACCCCCGGCGCCTGCGCACGATGTACGACGCGTCGGCGCGCACCCTCAACCTGGTGCGGGCCCTGACCACGGGCGGTTTCGCCGACCTGCGCCAAGTGCACGCCTGGAACGAGGGATTCGTGGCCGCGTCCGGCGCGGGCGAGCGCTACGAACAGCTCGCCGACGAGATCGGCCGCAGCCTCGGCTTCATGCGGGCCTGCGGCGTCGACACCCGGGAGCTGGCCACCGCCGAGTTCTTCGTCGGCCACGAGGGGCTGCTCCTCGACTACGAGTCGGCCCTGACCCGGACCGAGCCCGACACCGGCCGCGCCTACGCCACCAGCGGCCACTTCCTCTGGATCGGTGAGCGCACCCGCGACCTCGACGGCGCCCACGTCGAGTACTTCTCCCGCGTCGCCAACCCCATCGCCGTCAAGCTCGGCCCGACGGCGTCCCCCGACACCGTCGTGTCCCTGCTCGACCGGCTCGACCCGGACCGTGAGCCCGGCCGCCTCACGTTCGTGGTGCGCGCGGGCGCCGAACGCGTGCGGGACCTGCTGCCCACGCTGGTGGAGAAGGCCAACGCCGAGGGCGCGCAGGTCGCTTGGGTGAGCGACCCCATGCACGGCAACACCACGACGGCACCGAGCGGCCACAAGACCCGGCGGTTCGACACGGTCCTCGACGAGGTGCGCGGGTTCGTGGAGGTCCACCAGGAGCTCGGCACCCACCCCGGCGGCATCCACGTCGAGCTGACCGGCGACGACGTGACCGAGTGCGTCGGCGGCGGCAACGCCGTCCTGGAGGAGGACCTGCCGCACCGTTACGAGACGGCCTGCGACCCCCGCCTCAACCACACCCAGTCCCTGGACCTGGCGTTCCTGCTGGCCGAGATGTACCGCGGGAGATGACCGGGGCGCACCGGCGTCAGCCCGTGCGCAGGGCGTCCTCGACGATCCGCAGGGGCGGCTCGTCCGTCAGGTAGAAGTGCCCGCCGGAGAGCGTGTGCAGCGTGACCGGGCCCCGGGTCTGCTCCCGCCAGGCGGCGGCCTCCGCGGGGCTCACCCGGGGGTCCGCGTCGCCGCGGAGCACCGTGACGGGACAGTCAAGGAGCGCGTCCGGCTGCCCCGCGTAGCCCGCGACCATCCGGAAGTCCGCGCCCACGTACGGCATCACGAGCTCCAGGAAGGCCGGGTTGTCGAGGAGCGCCGCGTCCGTGCCGCCCAGCTGGGCCAGCGTGCGCAGGACGGCGGCGTCGTCCAGCTCGGCGGCGCGCTCCGGGGTGCCGTGCGCCGTGAGCGGGGCGCGGGCGGCCGACGCGAAGAGGTGGCCGAGGTCCGCGCCGTCGGCCTGCCAGAGCCGCGCCACTTCGTAGGCGACGAACGCACCCATGCTGTGCCCGAAGAACGCCGTGGGCCGCCCGTCGGGCAGCGGGCGCAGCTCGGCGGCGAGGTCACGCGCCATCGCCTTGAGGTCCGTGGCGGGCGGTTCGGCGATGCGGGTGGCGCGCCCCGGGTAGCAGACCGTGTGGACCTCGATGTCCGTGAGGGCCTTGCCCCACGAGCGGTAGAAGTGCGGCGAGCCGCCGGCGTGCGGGAAGCACACCAGGCGGCTCGAGGCGAAGGGCCGTGACTCGACTGCTCGTGTCCACACCATTGCGATCCCCCGGTTGCCGGTGCAGCTTCCACTGAGGGCGGTACGCGCGAAGGGCGCTCCCGGAGAACCGGAAACGCCCTTCGAAGCCAGCCTCAGGTGGTTGACCTGCTCGCTTGTGCGCCGCCAGGGACTCGAACCCCGGACCCGCTGATTAAGAGTCAGCTGCTCTAACCAACTGAGCTAGCGGCGCCTGCTGACTCGAAAATAATACCTGGTCCCGAGGGGTGCTCCGGACCACCTGGGGCGGGCCGGGGCGGGACCCGGACAGGACCTGTCCGGGACTGCCTAGATCGCCAGGGACAGCAGCACCGGGGCCGCCTTGCGGTTCAGGGTCTCCGCAGCCTCGCGCAGGCGGTGGGCGTGTTCGACCGGCAGGGAGAGCGCGAGGGAGCCGACCGTGGCGCCCGCGGTGATGGGGACGGCGGCGCAGACCGTGCCGACCGCGTACTCCTGGAGGTCGAGGACGGGGACCGTGGCGGCCTGGGCGTCGAGGTTGCTGAGCAGGACGCGCTCGCTGGTGATGGTGCGCGAGGTGAGGCGGGCCATCTTGTGCCGGGACAGGTGGTCCCGGCGGGCGTCGAGGTCGAGCTGGCCGAGCAGGCTCTTGCCGACGGCGCTGGCGTGCGCGGAGACCCGGAAGTCCACCCATTCGTTGACTTTCGGCGTGCCGGGGCCGTCGGCGAAGTCGGTGACCCGGATCTCGCCGTCCACGTAACGGCTGACGTAGACCGCGGCGCCGATGGAGTCGCGCAGGCCGCCGAGGGTGTGCCGGAGCTTGTCGCGCAGCGCGAGGGCGCGGTCGTGGGCGGAGCCGAGGCGGGTGAGCGAGACACCCGTGACGTACGCCCCGTCGGTGATCTGCTCGACGTACCCCTCGCGGCGCAGCATGCGCAGGAGGGCGGCGAGCCGGTCGGCGGGCATCGTGGTGCGCCGGGCCAGCTCTTCCTCGGTGACGCCGGTGCCCCGGCGCGCGACGATTTCGAGCACCCGCAGGGCGTTCTGCACCAACTGGTGGGCCGTCGTCGACTCGCGCTGCACCGCCACGGCTTCTCCCTGATCCCTGAGCCTGAGATGGAACGGTTCCGGACAGCTGGACACTGTCCACGATAACCGCCAAATACCCCCTGGGGAGGGGGTGTTGGCCACAAGAGTGGCGCGTTTCCGGCTCGCTGAGCAGGAACGCGCCACCCTGGCATATGCCAAGTGAATACACCGGGGCCATGGCCTCACGCGTTGCGCGCCGTGCTCACGGCACCGCGCGGCAGGGCGGCCGTGGTCAGAGCACCGCCGAGAGGAATCCCCGCGTCCGCTCGTGCTCGGGTTCGGTGAAGATCTTCTCCGGCGGCCCGGACTCGATCACCCGGCCCGCGTCGAACATAAGGACCTGGTCGGAGATGTCCCGGGCGAAGTTCATCTCGTGGGTCACGCACAGCATCGTGATGTCGGTGGTGTGCGCGATGTCCCGCAGGACGTCGAGGACGCCCGCGACCAGCTCCGGGTCGAGCGCGGACGTCACCTCGTCCAGGAGGAGCACCTGCGGCCGCATCGCGAGGGCGCGGGCGATCGCGACGCGCTGCTGCTGGCCGCCGGAGAGCTGCGTCGGGTACGAGTCGCAGCGGTCGCCGAGGCCGACCAGGTCGAGCAGGTCGCGGGCGCGCTGCTCCGCCTCGTCCTTGGACAGGCCGAGCACGGTGACGGGCGCCTCGGTGATGTTGCGCAGCACCTTCATGTTCGGGAAGAGGTTGAACTGCTGGAAGACCATGCCGATGTTCTTGCGGACCTCGCGCACGTGCTTCTCGCCCGCCGGGACGAGCTTGCCGTTCTTCTCCTCGTGCGTCAGATACTCCCCGCCGACCTTGATCGTGCCCTCGTCCGGCTTGAGCAGGGTCATCAGCAGGCGCAGGATCGTCGTCTTGCCGGACCCCGAGGGGCCGATCAGGGTGACGTGCTTGCCGGAGGCGACGGAGAAGTCCAGCTCGTCCAGGACCGTGTTCGCCCCGAAGCGCTTGACGACCTTGTCGAAGCGGATCAGCTCACTGCCGTCCACCGCCGGGTTCGGCTGGTCCTTGGTGAGATTCGTGTCAGCGGACAAGACGGCGCTCCAGGGCTCGCAGGAGGAGTGAGGACGGGTAGGCGATGAGGATGAAGGCGACACCGACGACGGTCAGCGCCTCGGTGTACTGGAAGGTCTGTGCGGCCTCAAGGCGCGAGCGCTGGAGCAGTTCCAGCACGCCGATGCTCGCGAGCAGCGGGGTGTCCTTGAGCATCGCGATGACGTAGTTGCCGAGCGCCGGGATCACGCGCCGGATCGCCTGCGGCAGGATCACCGCGGTCCAGGTGCGCGAGTACGACAGGCTGAGCGCCTTGGCCGCCTCCCACTGGCCGACGGGCACGGCCTCGATGCCCGCGCGGTAGACCTGCGCGGTGTACGTCGAGTAGTGCAGGCCGATCGCGAGGGTGCCGGTGGTCATCGCCGAGTACTGGATGTCCCACTCCGGCAGCACGAAGTACAGGAAGAACAGCTGCACGAGCAGCGGCGTGTTACGGATGAACTCGGTGAGGATCCCGACCGGCCAGCGGACGAACCGCGTCGGCGCCCGGAACGCGAGCGCCCAGACGAGGCCGAGGCCGAAGGAGATCAGCGAGCCGAGGGCGAGCACCTGGAGGGTGACGAGCAGCCCGTCCCAGAAGTGCGGCATGAAGTCGGAGACGGCGCCCCAGTCCCACTTGTCGGTTCCGTTGTTCACGCCCCACCACCCCCGCCCGCGATCATGTTGCCGGATTCCTCGGTCGTCCTGCGGAGATTGAGCCTGCGCAGGATGCCGACGCCCGGCTCGGGCCGCTGCCCGATCCCGGCCTTGGCCCGGCGCTCCAGGACCCGCATCCCGCGCGTCAGGAGGAAGGCGAGCACGAAGTAGATGACGAGGGTGATCGAGTAGATCTCCGCGCTCTCGGTGGTGGCGAGCCGCACCAGATAGGCGGCGAAGGACACGTCACCGATGCCGAGCAGCGACACCAGGGCGGTGCCCTTCAGGAGCTCGATCAGCAGGTTGGAGAACGGCGGGATCATCTCCGGCACGGCCTGCGGCAGCAGGATGAGCCGCATCCGCTGCCACGGCGTGAAGCTCAGCGCGACCCCCGCCTCGCGCTGCGCCGGCGCCACCGCGTTCAGGGCGCCGCGCACGACCTCGGCGCCGTAGGCCCCGTACGACAGACCGAGCGCGAGCACCGCCGCCCACATCGGGACGAGCGCCCAGCCCGCGAGCTGCGGCAGGACGAAGAAGATCCAGAACATCAGCACGAGCGCCGAGGTGCCGCGGAAGATCTCGGTGTAGAACCCGGCGAAGAAGCGCACCACGCGCAGATGGTGCGTGCGCGCGATGCCGACGGCGAAGGCCACGGCGGTCGCGAGCGCCGCGCTGTAGAGCGTGAGCTGGATGGTGATCCAGATGCCCGGGAGTACCCAGTGTTCCCACAGTCCCGCTGTCATTTGCACAGCTCCTCTGCGGTCAGGGTGGTCATCTCGTCCTTGGTGAAACCGAACCGCTTCAGGACCCGGAAGAGCTCGCCGCTCTTGCGCATCTTGTGGATCTCCACGTTGAAGGCGTCGCGCAGCTCGGTGTCGTTGGGACGGAAGGTGAAGCCGCCGCCGTCGACGTGCTTCTTGCCGTTGACGAGGGGCGCGAACGGCTCGGTGGCCTCGGCCTTGCGGCTCTTCTTCACGACGCCGCGCGCGGTCAGCGCGGTGCCGCCGAAGACGTCGATGCGTCCGGCCTCGACGGCGTTGAGCCCCGCCACCGGATCCTGGAGGATCACGATGTCGCTCTCCTTGTACCCGGCGGCGACGGCGTACGCGATCTCGGCGTAGCCCGTCCCGGTGCCGAACTTGGCCTTCTTCTTCACCACGTCGGCGTACGTGTGCAGCCCCTTCGGGTTGCCCTTGCGCACGATGAAGGCGTCCAGCATCTGGTACTCGGGATCGGAGAAGATCACCTGCTGGCAGCGCGCTTTGTTGATGTACATCCCTGCCGCGACGACGTCGAACTGCTGCGTCTTGAGTCCCGGGATCAGCGAGCTGAAGTCGGTGGCGACGGGCTGCACGCTGTCCACGCCGAGCCGCTTGAAGATGATCTTCGCGAGCTCCACCGCCTCACCGGTGAAGTCGCCCTTGTCGTCGATGTAGCCGTACGGGGCCTCGCCCGCGATGCCGAGCCGCACCGTGCCCTGCGACTTCAGGCGGGCCAGCGTGTCGCCCGTCGGCACCCGGCTGCACGCCGTCGCGCCGAGCGCGCCCGCGCCCAGGACGGCGGCGGAGGCGAGCACGGATCTCCGGCGCACGCCGAGCGCGCGCTCTGTCTTGTTTGGGTTCCTCGATGGTGGAGCCATGGCCGCGCGGCTACCCGAGCCGACACGAGGTATGCCGTTGAATTTCAGCCCCTGATGCGATCGTTGTCCACTTGACGCGGGCGCCGACCCGGGGTGGACCATGGGCCCCATGGCAGACCGATACATCGAAGTGTCCCTCGCCAAGCGGGGCGTTCAGGCCACGGCGAAGCTCCTCGACGACCGGGCCCCGGTCACCTGCGCGGCGGTCTGGGACGCGCTCCCGCTGGGCGGAGAAGTGTTCCATGCGAAGTATGCCCGGAACGAGATCTATGCCCTGTTCCCGGCCTTCGCCCCCGAGGAGCCGCCCCTGGAGAACCCCACCATCACGCCCATCCCCGGCGACCTGTGCTATTTCACCTTCACCGGCACAGAACTGGGCACCAAGTCCTACGGCTACGACCAGGACCACCGCGGCACCATCGTCGACCTGGCCCTCTTCTACGAACGCAACAACCTCCTGATCAACGGCGACGTGGGCTGGGTCCCCGGAATCGTGTGGGGCCAGATCGTGGAGGGCCTGGAGGAGATGGCGGAGGCGTGCAACGACTTGTGGAGGTCGGGGGCGCTGGGGGAGACACTGAACTTCCGGCGGGCATGAGAATGGTTTTTAGCCCGTCCGGCGTTTGAGGACGAGGCGCGAAGCGCCGATCAGCGGGGGCCCGGGGGCGGCAGCCCCCGGTTACGGGAAGGGGCGGGGCTGGGGGACGCCCAGCGCAGCGCCCACCCCGTACAACGCCTGAGCAGCCCGCAAGACCACCGCATCCGCATGCCGCGAGGCAACAATCTGCACCCCCACCGGCAACCCGTCCCCATCCACCCCACAGGGCACCGTCGCAGCAGGCTGCTGCGTCAGGTTGAACGGATAGGTGAACGGCGTCCACCCCGTCCACCGTCGAAGCCCCGACTTCCCCGGCACCTCGACCCCCGCCTCGAACGCGGTGACCGGCAACGCAGGCGTCACCAACAGGTCGTACGTCTCATGGAAGACCCCCATCCGCCGCCCCAGAGCCATCCGCACATCGACCGCGGCCAGATAGTCGAGCGCACTGAACCGCGCTCCCTGCGCACAGATCTCCCGAAGCCCCGGATCGATCAACTCCCGCCGCCCGGGCGGCAGCTGCTGCACGACCCGGGCCGCCCCGCTGAACCACAGCGTGTGGAAGGCCTCCACCGGATCGGTGAAATCGGGATCGGCCTCCTCGACGTACGCGCCGAGTGAGGCCAGCTTCCCCACCGCGTCCCGCACGGCCGCCGCGACGGCGGGCCGCACCGCGACCTGCCCGCCGAGCGAGGGCGAGTAGGCGACCCGCAGCCCCCGCACCCCACCGTCGAGCCCGTCCCGGAAGCTCCCCGGCGCCGGTCCGAGGTGCGACCAGTCCCGCGCGTCCGGCGCGGAGATCACGTCCAGCATCAGCGCCGCGTCCGCCGCGTCCCGCGTCATCGGCCCGACGTGCGCGAGCGTGCCGAACGCCGACGCCGGATACAGCGGCACCCTGCCGTACGTCGGCTTGAACCCGAAGATCCCGCAGAACGCCGCCGGGATCCGCACCGAACCGCCGCCGTCCGTGCCCAGCGACAGCGGCCCCGCGCCGAGCGCCACGGCCGCAGCGCTGCCGCCGCTGGAGCCGCCCGCGGTGCGCGAGGGGTCGTACGGATTGCGGGTGACGCCGTGCCGGGGGCTGTCCGTCACGCCCTTCCAGCCGAACTCCGGCGTCGTCGTCTTGCCGACGAACACCGCGCCGTGCTCGCGCAGCCGCGCCACCGAGGGTGCGTCCTCGTCCCAACGCCCTTTCTCCGAAACGGACTTGGAGCCACGGAAGGTCGGCGCGCCGCGCTGCAGCAGGATGTCCTTCACCGTCACCGGCACCCCGTCGACGAGCCCGGCGGGCTCCCCGCGCCGCCACCGCCCCGCGCTCTCCTCGGCCGCCGCGAGCGCCCCCTCGGGGTCCAGACGTACGAACGCGTTGACGACCGGCTGGATCTCCTCGGCCCTGCGCAGCACCGCACGGGTGACATCCACGGGGCTGAATTCGCCCTTGCGGTAGCCATCGACGAGTTGTACGGCGGTGAGGTCCGTGAGCTCGGTCATGCGTGCTCCTCAACGAGACGGGGGCGAGACGGGGGCGAGACGGGGGCGAGGCAGGGCGGGGCGGGCGTGCGCCGACGAACACCCGGCGCCGGTCGGCCGGTGCCCGTCGCGGGCGCCGAACGATCAGTGCCCAGGGACATACCCACGTTTCTTGTCGACCACGTTCGTCAGCGGCCGACCCGCCTCCCACTGGCCGAACAACGTCACGAACTGCGCGCCGAGTTCGTCCCGCCAGCCGACCGTGTCACCGCTCATGTGCGGCGAGACGATCAGGCCCGGAGCGCTCCACAGCGGGCTGTCCGCGGGCAGCGGCTCCCGCTCGAAGACGTCGAGCGCGGCGCCCGCGATCCACCGCTTCGACAGGGCGGCCGCGAGGTCGTCCTCGACGACGAGCTGACCCCGGCCCACGTTGATGAAGTGCGCCGACGGCTGCATGACACCGAAGCGGCGCACGTCGAACATGCCGCGCGTGTCGTCCGTCAGGGGCGCCGCGCACACCACCCAGTCGGCGCGCGCGAGCAGCCGGTTGAGGTCGTCCGGGCCGTGCACCCCGGCGCGCGGGGCCCGCCCGACCAGGGCCGACGCGATACCGAGCGCCTTCAGGGTGCGGGCGACGGCGCGGCCGATCGGCCCCGAACCCACCACGCACGCGCGCGTGCCCGCGATCCGCCGGCTCTCGCGGTGCAGCCAGGTCCGCTCCCGCTGGAGGTCGAGGGTGCGCGGCAGGTCCTTGGCCATGGCGAGCACGAGCGCGGCCACGTACTCGGCGATCGGCTCGTCGAAGACGCCCCGCGCGTTGGTCACCACCGCGTCGGACGCGGCCAGTTCGGGGCACATCAGATGGTCGACGCCCGCGCTCGCCGTGTGCACCCACGCGGGCCGCGGCCCCTCGCCGGGCCAGGCGCGCCGCACCGCGTGCGAGAGGAAGTCCCACACCAGGAGCACATCGGCGTCCGGGAGCCGGTCCGCGAGGGTGTCCTCGTCGGCGTGCAGCACCCGGGCGCGCCCGGTGAGGGAGCCGAGGCGGGGCGGGGGTGCGGGAGAGGGGGCGTCCAGTACGAGCACGGTGGGGACGGAAGGGGGCGCGAGGGGCTCACCACGCCCCGCGCCCCGCGCCGCGGCACTCCGGGGCACGCCCTCACCGGGCGCCGTGCTTCCGGAAGCCCCGCCGTCGGAGCCCCCGCTTCCGACACGCGCGGCGCTCCCGGAGCCACCGCTTTCGGACATGGCAGAGAAACCGTTTCGCAACGAGAGCCCGCTTCCCTGGGAGAGCGTCAGGACGACACCGCAGCGTCCCGGCGGCCGACGTTCTCAGCCGTCTGAGATGTGCGGATTGACCACGCTGGCACCCCAACCTACCTTCGTCAACAGAAGCAGTTCAGCTCAGGCACCACAGGGACGAGCACGCTGCGTGCCTCCTCCCTCGCGCACGGTGTGCTCGCCGCACACGCATCCCCGTCCCGACGTCCCGGCGCGTCGCGCGCCGCCAAGCTCCACTGTCCGGCCCCCGGCCGGCCCTGTCCCTGCACGCACGAACTTAGGGCCTGCTCATGGACGTCACTTCGTTCTCCACCCTCGGCGGACCACACCCTCAGCGCGGTGTCGGTGTCGTCGCACCCTTCGACTTCGCCCTCGACCGGGAGCTGTGGCGCTGGGTCCCGGACGAGGTCTCCCTGCATCTGACGCGTACGCCGTACGTGCCCGTCGAAGTCAGCCTCGACCTGGCCCGCCTGGTCAGCGAGCACGAGACCCTGGCCGAGGCGGTGCGCGCGCTCACCGCCGCCGAACCGGAAGTCCTCGCCTACGCCTGCACGTCGGGCAGTTTCGTCGGCGGCATCGCGGGCGAGCGGGCGATGTGCGAGGCCATGTCGCGCGAGGGCTCGGTCGCCTCCGTGACGACGTCCGGCGCCCTGCTCGAAGCGCTCGACGAGCTGGACGCGCGGCGGATCGCCCTGGTCACGCCCTACACCTGGTCGGTGACCCAGTCCCTGGAGGAGTATCTGGCCGAGGCGGGCGTCTCGGTGGTGGGCCGCGCCTATCTCGGCCTCACCCGGCACATCTGGAAGGTGCCCTACCGCGACGTGGCCGACATGGCGCGGCAGGCGGCGTCCGGACCCGTCGACGCGCTGTTCATCAGCTGCACGAACCTGCCCACGTACGACGTCATCCCGCAGCTGGAGGCGGAGCTGCGGATGCCGGTGATCTCGGCGAACCAGGTCACGATGTGGTCGTCCCTGCGCAGGCTGGGTACGCGAGCCGTGGGGCCCTACCAAGCGCTGATCGACGCGGGCGCGCGGCCGGGCACCGCGGACTTCGGCGCCCTGGGCGCCCTGGGGGCCCTCGGCGAGCTGGCCGAGCCACCGGTGTCACCCGCGGTGCCGCCGGGCGCGGCGCCCTCGGACAGCCTGCCCGACCCGCCCGGGGGTCCTTCGGGCCCCACGGAACCCACCGGGCCCGCAGGACCGACCGCCGAAGGAGGCTGGACTTGACCGCACTCGGATTCCTCTATCCCGGACACTCGGCCGAGGACGACTACCCCCGCATGGAACAACTCCTCGACTCGGACATCCGGCTGCACGTCGTGCACACGGACATCGGCGAGGACGCCCACCGCGTGGACGCGCTCCTGGAGATGGGCTCGGCGGCGCGGCTCACCGCCGGCGTCGAGGAGCTGCGGCTGACCGGCGCGGAGGCGGTGGTGTGGGCCTGCACCAGCGGAAGCTTCGTCTTCGGCTGGGACGGGGCGCACGACCAGGTCCGCGCGCTCGCCCGGTCCGCCGGTCTACCCGCGTCCTCCACGTCCTTCGCCTTCGCCCACGCGGTACGCGAACTCGGCGTCGAGCGCGTCGCCGTCGCCGCGACCTATCCCGAGGACGTGGCCCTCCACTTCTCCGCCTTCCTCAAGGCGGCGGGGGCCGAGGTCGTCGCCATGCGGGGCAGTGGCATCATCACCGCCGCGGAGGTCGGCACCTGGGGGTGGGACGAGGTCCTCGCCCTCGCCCGCGCGGGCGATCACCCCGACGCGGACGCCGTCCTCCTCCCCGACACCGCGCTCCACACGGCCGCCCACATCCAGCCCCTCGAAGCGGACCTCGGCAAGCCGGTCCTCACCGCCAACCAGGTCACCGTCTGGGAAGCCCTCCGCCTGGCCTCCCGCCGGGTGAACGCCCCCGCCCTCGGCACCCTCTTCACGAAGGAACCCGTGGTCCAGATCCGCGACCGGTAGCCCTGCCTGGGGCTCCGCCCCAGACCCCGCTCCTCAAACGCCGGAGGGGCTCTCTCCCACCCACCCGCCCCAACTCTCCACGGACTGACCAACAGCCCGGCACCCTCAGGCCCCCACGCCGGCGACGTTTTCAGCCCGTCCGGCGATTGAGGACGAGGCGCGGAGCGCCGATTCGGGGGAGGACCGTCCCACCCGACGGGGACACCCCCCGGGGTCCAGGGGCGCAGCCCCGGTTTCGGTGAAGGGGCGGGACTGGGGCGTCCCACGCGGGAATAAGCGGAGCCACCCTCCTGTTCGACCCTGCGTACAGCAGCGACGCAGGCGAAGACGGCGAGAACAAGGAGGCCCCGGTGACGGTGGAGCAGAGCGGCGGCGGCGACGGCGACGGAATCCGGGCCCCGAGGCACGGCGAAGCGCCGACGCCCCTGTCCGTACTCGACCTGGTGACCGTGGGCGCGGGCCGCACCGCGACCGACGCCCTGCGCACCAGCGTCGCCCTGGCCAAGCTGGCCGAGTCCCGCGGCTACCACCGCCACTGGGTGGCCGAGCACCACTCGATGCCGGGCGTGGCCTCCTCGTCCCCGGCGGTGATCCTCGCCCACCTGGCAGCCCACACGACCCGCATCCGCCTCGGCTCGGGCGGCGTCATGCTGCCCAACCACGCCCCCCTGGTCATCGCGGAGCAGTTCGGCACCCTGGAGGCCCTGGCCCCGGGCCGCGTCGACCTCGGCCTCGGCCGCGCCCCGGGCACGGACGGCGCCACGGCGGCGGCCCTGCGCCGCACAGAGCGGCTGAACGAGGGCGCCGACGACTTCCCCCAGCAGCTCGCGGAGCTGACCCGCTTCCTGGACGACGACTTCCCCGACGGCCACCCCTACGCCCGCATCCACGCGGTCCCGGGCCCCGTCCAGGCCACGTCCCCCGGCGGCGTGCAGTCCCCGCACCGCCCGCCGATCTGGCTGCTCGGCTCGTCCGGCTTCAGCGCCCGCCTCGCGGGCACGCTCGGCCTGCCCTTCGCCTTCGCGCACCACTTCTCCGCGCGGAACACGATCCCGGCCCTCGACCTGTACCGCGAGTCGTTCCGCCCGTCCGCCGTCCTCGACGCCCCGTACGCCCTGATCGGTGTCTCGGCGCTCGCGACGGACGACGAGAAGGAGGCCCGCCGCCAGGTGATGGCCGCCGCCCTGAACATGGTCCGCCTGCGCACCGGCCGCCCCGGCCTCGTGCCGACGCCGGAGGAGGCGGAGGCGCACCGATTCACGGAAATGGAGCGGGACTTCATCGAGAGCTGGAACTCCAACGTCGTCCACGGCACCGCCGACCAGGTCCGCACCGGCCTCGACGACCTCGCCAAGCGCACCGGCGCCGACGAGCTGATGCTCACGGCCAACGCGCACAGCGGCGACGTACGCCTGCGCAGCTACGAACTCATCGCGGACGCCTACGGACTGCCGAACCCCGCCTGACCGCGGCCGGCACACCACGAAGGAGGGTGCCGCCCCCGACGGGGCGGGGCGGCACCCGAACTCCCGCCACCCGCACTCCCATCACCTGAGCGCCCGCCACCCGAACTCCCGCCATCCATAAGCCTCTTGGCGTGTGCGCCTCGCGACCACCCCCAGGCCCGCACGCCCCACCCGCTTCCCTAACCTGTCGCCATGGACATGGACACCCGCCTGCTGCGCTGCTTCACCGCCGTCGCCCAGGAGGGCGACCTCGCGCGTGCCGCCGACCGCCTCTTCCTGTCGGTGCCCGTGCTGACCCGGCAGCTCAGGCGCCTGGAGACGCAGTTGGGGGCGGAGTTGTTCACGCGGTCGCGCGCCGGGATGGCGCTGACGGACGCGGGCGCGGTGCTCGCCGCCACCGCGCCCGCGGTGCTCGACGCCTGGGCAGCGGCCCTGTGCTCCACGCGGGGTGCGGCGGCGCGCGCGGACCGGGTGCTGCGGGTGGGCTTCGTGACCGACGGGGCGGAGGGGCTCGGGCGCCGGAGCGTCGCCGAGTTCGCGCGCCGCAGGCCCGGCTGGCGGGTGCGCCTGACGCAGGCCGCGCCGGACGACCCGACGGGGGGCCTGGCCGCGGGCACCGTCGACGCGGCGCTGCTGCGGCTGCCGTTCCCCGGCCAGGAGGCCCTGGACGTCGAGGTGTTGCTGACCGAGCCGCGCCGCGTCGCGCTGCCCGCAGGGCACCGGCTTGCCGCGTACGAGGAGGTCGACTTCGCCGAACTCCTCGACGAGCCCTTCGTCGCGGCCCCGCCGGAGTCCGGCTGGTGGCGCGACTACTGGCTGGCGGCGGACGAACGCGACGGCCGCCCGGCGAAGGTGGGCGCCGTCGCCCGTACCGTCGAGGAGTGGCTGACCGCCATAGCCGACGGCGAGGGCGTCTCCCTCGCCTCGGCGGCCACGGCCCGCGCCTGCCGCCGCCCCGGCGTGGTCTACCGGCCGGTGCGGGGCGTCAGCCCGGCCCGGGTCGGCGTGGCCCACGCCCCCGGCGCCCAAGTCCCGCAGGAGGTAATGGACTTCGTACAGGCGTGCCTCACCGCGCGCGACGAGCCCGAAGCGGGGAAGTGACCGCGGGGCTCATGTGTCCCGCGACCCGAGAAGTACGGAGATACGATCCGCCCCCACCGGCCGTGAGTACAGCCACCCCTGCCCGGTGTCGCACCCGATCCTGCGCAGCCGCTCCGCCTGGCCGGACGTCTCCACGCACTCCGCGGTGACGGTGAGCCCGAGGCGGTGGGCGAGTTGGACCAGGGCCTCGACGATCACCTCGTCGGCGGGGTTGATGTGCGCGGACGCCGCGTCGTACTCGCCCTCGTCGTACTGGAATCCGCGCACGAAGGAGCCGTCCAGCTTCAGGACCGACACCGGGAGGCGGCTGAGGTAGGCGAGGTTGGAGTAGCCGGTGCCGAAGTCGTCGATGGCGATGCGGACGCCCATGTCGCTGAGTGCCTGCAGGGCTTGCAGCGGCCGTCCGGCGGAGCCCATGACGGCGGACTCGGTCAGCTCCAGTTGCAGCAGCCCCGGCGCGAGACCGGTCTCCGCCAGGATCTCGGCCACGTCCGCCACCAGGTCGGAGTCCCACACCTGGCGCACGGCGACGTTGACGCTCACGAACAGCGGCTCCCGGCCGGGGTGTTCGAGCTGCCAGCGCCGGGCCTGGAGGCAGGCGGTCCGCAGCACCCAGCGGCCGAGCGGCACGATCGAGCCGTCTTCTTCAGCAAGTCCGATGAACCGATTCGGCGTGAGCAACCCGAACTGCGGATGATTCCACCGAACGAGTGCCTCGACGCCGCGCACGTCGCCGCCCTCCAGGCCCACCAACGGCTGGTAGTCCAGGACGAATTCGCCGCGCTCGACGGCGGGGCGCAGCGAACTGGCGAGCGCCTGGCGGGTCATGCGGTGGGCGTTGCGCTCGGGGTCGAACAGGGTCCAGCGGGCCTTGCCGTCGGCCTTCGCCCAGTACAGCGTGGTGTCGGCGGCCTGCATCAGACCGGTGGTCGTGGTGCCCGCGGCGCGCCGCTCGACGACGCCGATGGAGGCCGAAACGGAGAGCCGCTGCCCGGACAGGTCGAAGGGTTCCTGGAGTGTCCGCAAGGCCGTCTCGGCGAGTTCGGTGAGCTGGTCGGTGCCGGTGGAGTCCTCCACGAGCAGCGCGAACTCGTCGCCGCCGAGCCGCGCGACGAGCGGCGCCGACGCCCTGCCGTATCCGGCGCGGTCGGCGAGGGCGGTCAGCCGCTCGGCGACCGCGGCGAGCAGCCGGTCGCCGACGCGGTGGCCGAGCGTGTCGTTGACCGCCTTGAACCCGTCCAGGTCCAGATAGCAGAGCCCGATCCGGCCGGTGCTCGTGTCGTCGTACGCCCCCGCCTCCAGGGCCGTGGCCAGGCGCTCGAAGAACAGCGCCCGGTTGGGCAGCCGGGTCACCGGGTCGTGCATCTGCAGATGCCGCAGCCGGGCCTGCAGGTCACGGCGCGCGCTGATGTCGGCGGCGGCGAGCAGGACGGTGCCCGCGCCGCGCCGTTCGGCCCCGCCGGGCAGCGGCGACGCGGTGATCTGGGTCCACAGCGAGTGCCCCTCGGGGTGTTTGAGGCGGCGGGTGCAGCGGAGCTTGGCCTGCCGGCCGCGCAGCACCTCGCGGTACGCGTGCCAGGTGCGGGCGTCGGACGCGAGGTCCACCAGGTCGGCGGCGACCCGCCCGGTGAGGTCGGCGGCATCGGCGCCGAGCAGTTCGGCCAGCGCTTCGTTGGCGCTGACGACCAGGCCCTCGCGGTCCACGACGGCGAGGGCCAGGGGGGCCGCTGCGAAGGCGGCGCGGTAGTCGGCGGCGTACTGGGCGAGGGGCCCGGTCGGGCCCGATTGGTTACGCTCCGTGACGGCAGGCCGGGCACGGCCGGGGTCTGCGACCGCTGTGGCGGTCGGCCCTTGTGAGGTTCCGTTCACCGCTTGCTCCCGCAGTGCAATTGATGTCGAGCAGGTCGATGGGCCCCGAATCCTGGCGGGTCTGGGGAGGCGGTCGGCCGTTTGGGGGGCGGCCGACGGGGCCGGGAAAGTGTGCCGATCATAGAGGCAGGCCGACGGCCCGTTCCAGCCGTACCACGCCCCGTGCGGGCCCCCAAGGCGACCGACAGATCGTTTCTGCTCGGCCCTGTACAGGCTTCTTTGCCGCTCGACCGCTTGTGACAGCCGGTGAGCGGTCGGAGTGTCGCATCCTGGCCGATCCTCACTCGACCGGGTCAGACAAACAGGGCGAAGTGCGACAAAGCATCACAAGGTGGGTGAGGTGTCTCGCATTCCGCACCCGGAGGTCGATGTGGAGCGTCAGCTCCCCCCTTGGATGCTCACCCGTGAAGGGGAGAGGCCGCGGCTGCGCACCGCGGGCATTCTCCTCACCTGCCTGACCGCTCTCGCCGCCACGTCGCTGGTCGCGGGCCCGGCGATCGCCCACGGCGACGCGGGTCCGTGCGCCCTGCGGCGCACGCCCGCGCACCACTCGGAAGGCCTCGACACCTGGAACGGCGCCTATCCGCGCCCCTCCCGCGCCCTCGACGCCGTCATGGTCTTCCTTTCTTTCCCGGACTCCCCGCCGCTGACGACACCGCGGGAGCTGGCCGCCGACTACTTCCCGGCCACGAGCGACTTCTTCGACCAAGCCTCCTACGGGAGGTTCCGGCTGCGCGCGCACCCGCAACACGAATGGGTGGAAATGCCGGAAGATTCCACGATGTACGCCATAGAGCGGGACTGGGACCCGCAGCACCGCGCGTCCTACCTCCGGGACGCGGTGGCCGCGGCCGATCCGCGCGTGGACTTCTCCGCGTACGACATCGTCTACTTCGTCGCCGATCCGGACGCGCCCGGCGTGAACTCGGACGCCACGAAGGTCGTGAACTTCGACCGTCCGATGCGGGCCGACGGCACCAGCATCCGCCGCATCGTCACCGTCTTCGAGCGCCATCCGCCGGACCGCAACGTCCTCGCCCACGAGACCGGCCACGTCTTCGACCTGCCCGATCTCTATCACCGGCCCACCGACGGCGACGGCGACTGGGACACCCACGTCGGCGACTGGGACGTCATGGGCAGCCAGTTCGGCCTCGCTCCTGAGCTGTTCGGCTGGCACAAGTGGAAGCTCGGCTGGCTGGGGCCCCGCCAGGTCGTCTGCGTGGACGGCGGTCCGCGGCGCCTTACCCTCGACCCGCTCGCGGCCCAGCCCGTTCGGGGCGGCGTGGGCGCCACCAAGCTCGCCGTGATCCGCACGGGCCGGGGCAGCGCCGTCGCCGTCGAGGCGCGGGGTGCCGTGGGCAACGACCGGGGTACGTGCAGCGAGGGCGTCCTCGCCTATCACGTCCGCAACGAGACGGCGTCCGGCCGGGGCCCCGTCGAGGTCATCGACGCCCACCCCGGCTCGGAGGCGTGCGACACCGAATCGGTCTACCCGCCGCTGGCCGACGCGCCTGTGCGGGTGGGGGAGGCCTTCACGGTTCCCGGGGAGCGGATCCGCATCGAGGTCGAGGACAGGACTCCGTCCGGCGCCTGGACCGTCAAGATCAGCCCCACGTAGACCTTCTCGGGGGAGGGGGCCGGGGCTTGGGGGGGGGAGGTGCTTGGGGTGCCCGGGCTGTTCTTTGGGGCAGATGTCCCGGCACCCCCGGCCGACCCAAAGGGGGGTGTGGGTGGCGAAGCCCCCACAACGCGCGGCGAAGCCGCGCAAAAACGACGACACCGGCGTATGTCCACGCTTTTTGTGGACATACGCCGGTGCCGGTGTCGTGCGCCGCCAGGGACTCGAACCCCGGACCCGCTGATTAAGAGTCAGCTGCTCTAACCAACTGAGCTAGCGGCGCCTGCTGACGTCGTAGACCTTAGCATCCTGATCGCCGCGAGGAAAAATCGATATACGCACCGCGGATCCGGCTGCGGCGCGGGCGGCGCGGACGCATGCCCAGAGCACTACGTCGGGGCCGGGGAGCCAGGGCCTGCGGGTGCCGGGGGCCACCAGCCAGCGGGATCCGAGTCTGTCGTCGGGTGCGGGTGCGGGTGCGGGTGCGGGTGCGGGTGTGGGTGTGGGTGTGGCGTCTGTGTTGTGGCTTGCCGTGAGCGGGGGCACGGTCACCGCGTCGCCTGCGCCGTGGCAGAGCAAGGAAGGGACCGCGGGGCCCCATTCCTCCCACTCCAGGAGCGACGGGAGGCGGCGGGCCGTGCCCGGCGCCGTGAACAGCAGCATTCGGCCGCGGTACGTCGCCACCGGGCCCGAGCCCGGGCCCTCGTGCCATAACCGGTCGACCATCCGCCGTCCGAAGACCGCGGGCACGCTGACCACGTCGAAGACCGTTCCGCAGGACAGCACGGCCGGGGTGCTGGGGCGGGCGCGCCAGTCGGCCAGGGCTCGGTGCGGATACGTTTCGGCGGAGGTGAGCCAGGCTGCGCCCGCGGGGGTGACGTCGCAGGCGTTGGTGGGGGGTCCGGACGCCTTGTGGGGGTGGGGGGCGAGGCTGAGGGGGGAGTTGCTCATGTCGATACATCTACCGGGCGTGAGCGTGCACTCTCGCAGAGTTGCCGGAATCCGGGACAGTGGCCGGGGGTGTGGGGTACCTTGCCCCACCGGCATATGCCAGCGGATCTTGTGGCTCAGTGAGGCCCGGGTTCCGCCGGGGAATCCGTCGCGTCCGTCGTGCCGGTCAGCCCGGTCCTCCCGGTCGTGCCAGTCGTGCCGGTCGTGCCGGTTGGGCTCGAGCCCGACGCCTCGGGGTCGCCGCGCAGGAGTTCGCGGCCGAACTCGATCATCTTCTGCGCGTAGTCCTCGGTCCACTCGGCGCGTTCCGCGATGTCGGCCGGGGTGAGGCGGTCGAAGCGGCGCGGGTCGGCGAGCTGGGCGGCGGCGAGGGCCTGGAACTCGACGGAGCGGTCGGTCGCGGCGCGGAAGGCCAGGGTCAACTCGGTGGACCGGGAGAGGAGTTCGCGGGGGTCGTCGATGGACTCCAGGTCGAAGAAGTGCTCGGGGTCGGCGGTGGCTTCCGCGGGCTCGAAGAGGAGCGGTGCGGGGCGCATGCGCTGGCTGGACCGGGGCCGCGAGGGCTCCGCCATGTCGTTTTCCTCTCGCGTGTGCGTCGTCGCCCACGTTCCCTGTACGCCCCTCGTGGTGAGCCGAGCTGCGCGCGGACATACCGGCACGTCCCCTCCGGTTCGGATTGCGGGGATCGGTCCGGTGGGGGTTCCCGGTCCGTCCGACGGTCCGGTGGTGGCGGCCACTGTCGTCCCACCCTGTGGGCAGCTGGGCCGCCCAGAGGGCGGAACGGGTGGGCACAGCCCCGTCCGACGGTCACTTTGATGTGTGGGGAGGGGTACGGCGGCCCCCGGGCGCTGTGGGCTACGGGCGCCAGGGCACCCGGTGTTCCGCGAGACGCGAGAGAATTGCGTGGTTGGCCTCCCAGCCGTCGGGGAACTTGACGGTGACGCCCAGTTGGACCGGCTCCGTGGACGGGTGGTCGTCCAAGAGCGCGTCAACTCCTGCACGGCACACGACGATGCACGCGTGCCGGTGCCGGGACGCGAGCACGCACAGGCGCCCCGTCTCCAGGTGGAACGCCGTGGCGTCCGGTCGGCCGGAGAGCGGATGGAGAACGACGGTCACGTCGAACTCCCGGCCCTGCAGGCGGTTGGCCGTGTCGACGGTCACGTCCACGACCCCGAGGGCGGAGAGCGCGCCGCGTACGGCTGCCGCCTGGTCCCGGTGCGCCGTCCCCACCGCGATCCGGTCGGCCGTGAGCGGCGCGGGGTCGGGGGACCGCTCCGAGGTCGCCGCCCCGCCCCGGTCAAGGAGGCGCCGCACCACGAGAGCGACGGCCCGGACCGCCTCGGGGTCCGTACGCGGGGTGTTCCGTGCGGGCAGTTCCAGGAGGCCCCACCCGGAGAGGGCCGCTTCGTCGATCACGCGGTCGGGGCCCGAACCGTCGGAAGGGACGGCGAAGTTCAGGGCACGGTCGGCATGGGAGGTGCCGCTGCGGAAGGGCGTGAAGGGGTAGAACGCGTCGGACACCAGCGGCGCCGCCGACGCGGGCAGCCGCCACGACACGGGCAGCCGATGCTGCGGCAGCCCGGGATTGTGGGCGAGGAGCGTGGTCACCGCGGAGGCCGACGGGTCGTACGCGAGCCCCGCCCACTGCTCGGCCTCGGCGATGGCGAACGGGTCCAACTGCCCTGGGTCGCCCACGAACAGGGCCCGCTCGAAGAGCCCGGCCACGGCGAGGAGGGCGTCCGACCGCATTTGGTACGCCTCGTCGACGATGGCGTGCCGCCAGGGCTCGACGTCCTTGACGTGCCCCCACTTCGCGGCGGTGGAGACCACGACGTCGAGCCCTGCGAGGTCGCCCGCCTTCGCTGACTTGCGTACGTTCGGAAGGGCGTCGAGAGCCTTGTCGTACGGGTCCGGGTCGCTGCTGTGCAGCCGTCCGACGGGCAGCTCGGGATTCTTCTCGGCGAGGCGCAGGACGAGGTCGTCGACCTGGGCGTTGGTCTGGGCGACGACCATCAGGGGGCGCCCGGCCGCGGCCAGTTCGAGGGCGGCGCGGACCACGAGGGTGGACTTCCCGGCGCCGGGCGGGGAGTCGACGACGACGCCCCGGTGCGCCCCGTGCAGCGTGTCGCGCAGGATCGCGTCGGTGGCCCGGGCGGCCTCCGTCCCGGGGTCGAACGGCGCCTGGCCGGGGGCGATGGGGGCCGGGCTCACAGGATGTCCTCCGGTGTCACGGGGTCGGGCCGTTCGCCGACGGGGGTGGCGGCGGGTTCGGTCCGCGGGGGGCCGCCGTGCGTCCACGGGGTGTCCTCCGGGTCCGGGAGGCGCGGCCCGCCCCGCTGCTCGTGCTCGAAGAGCGTCCAGCACAGGCGGTCGCCCACCTCCGGGACCGAGCCCGGCTCGGGCTCCTTGCCGCGGCCCATCTTGTCCAGGAGACGCAGGACGAGCCCGCCGTCGGGGGCGTGGGCGACGAACTGGAAGGACTGGGGCTTGCCCGCGAGGGAGCGGTAGGCCTTCACGCCCTCGTCGAGCTGGGGGCGGTCGGGGGTGCGGACGGTGACGAGGGGGCGCGGCCGTGGCGAGCGGCCCTCGCTGTACGCCATGACGACGTCGGTGACCTCCCCGGCGAACGCCTCGCCCGCGAGCCGCCGCCCGGCCATCACCAGGGGGTCGTCCAGGGCCTCCTGGGCGTCGAGCCTGGCCTGCTCGCGCTCGCGGGTTGCCAGCTTGTTCGCGGCGGTGACCGCGTCGTCGACGCGGGGCTGCGGCGGCTCACCGGCGGCGACGCGGTCGCGGTGCCCGGTGAACGACCAGCGGTCGCCGCGCCACCGGTCGACCGCGCTCGGCGCCTCGGGCAGCGTGCACAGCGCGTCCAGGCCGCGCCACACCGCGTCCCACGTGGGCCGGGTGCGGCTGGCCACCAGGGCGTCGATCTCGCGCTCGGCGGCGCCGAGCGCGGCCAGCAGCGCGTCCGCCTCGACGCCGTCCGCGGCGGCGGCGAGCGCGGTGCGGGCCCGGTCGTGGCGCTCGATGGCCGGGGCGAGGAGCTGGTTGTCGAACGCCGGGTCAGTGGCGGGGCCCGCGGGCGGGCACAGCAACTGCCCGTCGGCGTCCCTGGCCAGCTCCGCCCGGAGCGCCGCGTCCGCCCCCGACGTCCCCTCGGGCGCCTCGATCCACGCGAGCAGCGCGCCCAGGTGCTGCTCCTCCAGGGAGGACTGGCCCGTGGCCCAGTGCCGGGACAGCAGGTCGGTCATGGCGAGCAGCAGCGACGAGCCGGGCACCCGGGAGCGCTCGCCGTAGTGCGTGAGCCAGCGCCCGAGCAGCGGCACGCGCGGGGGCGCGGGATACGGCGCGTCCGGATCCTGCTCGGCGGTCCGCCGGAACCGCATGGACCGGCCGAGCAGCCGGACGAACTCGATGCCCGCGCGGCTCGGCACGATCAGCTGCGGGGCGTCCGCGCACAGCTCGACCTCGACCTTGACGCGCTTGCCGGTCTCCGGGTCGGCCTCGGTGCGCTCGGCGGCCTCGACGTCGTCCGCGTACGACTCGACGTACGGCAGCAGGATCTCGGCGAGCCGGGACAGGAACGCGAAGCGCAGGTCGCGGTCGCGGGGCTGGGCCACCGTGAGCAGCAGGGGGGACGTGCGCTCCGTGCCGATCAGGGCGCCGAGCGGGGCGCCCGTCTCGCCGGCGGTGATGAGCGGCACGAAGACCAAGGGGCGCTCGGACAGGTGCCGGTGCCGGACGGTGGCCCTGGGCTGGGCGCGGCCTGTGGTGGCGGCGTCGAGCCGGGCCAGGTTGTCGATCAGGGACAACGCACACCTCCGGCGAGCGCCTCCGCGCGCAGCGCGCCCGCGCGGCGCAGCGCCGCCACCGCCGGGTCGTCGGCGTCGCCCGCCTCGCCCCTGGCCGCGGCGAGGGCCTCGTCGATGGTGGCCAGCGTGCCGAGGTCGGCGCGCAGGGAGCGGCCGAGCGAGGTCAGCTCGCCCGCCGCGCGGGCCCGGTCGCGGCAGTGGAAGGCCAGCTCGCAGGCGGCCAGGCACTCGGGGGCGTACGTCGCGGGGACCGCGTCGACCGCGGCGGCGAGCTCGGCGGCGGGCCGCGTCACGTCGAACGTCGTGCCGGGCGGCAGCGTGGCCGCGATGTCCTCGACGCGGGTCAGGCGGGACAGCTGGCGGCGGGTGACGGCGAGCTGCTTGCGGACGTCCACGGCCGAGGCGGTCGGCAGGTTCGAGAAGTCCTTGGGGCAGACGAGGAGCGCGCGGTGGCGCACCTCGGGCGCGGGGTCGAGGCGGCGCGCGACCTCCTCCAGGGCGAGGACGTACACCGCGGCCTGGCGCGCGGCCGCGCCCACCTTCGCCGCGTCCGCGGCGCCGTCGATCATGGGGAAGGACTTGATCTCGACGACCGTCCAGGTCCCGTCCGGGGCGACGACCACGGCGTCCGGCTCCAGGAAGGCGGGCGTGCCCGCGACGTCCAGGGCCAGCATCGGGTGGTCGAGCAGCGTCCAGGTCCCGGTGGCCGAGGCCTCCTCGAGGGCCAGCTCCGTGCGGGCCGTGCGGCCCGCGGGTCCGGCCGCCGTGAGGTCAGGAACGCTCGCCGCGCCGGGCTCCGGCTCGGGGCCGCCGCCCAGGCACGCGTGCGTGAGGCGCAGCAGCTCCGTGCCGCCGTCGGCCTTCACCCGGGCCTCGAAGGCGTGCCCCCGCATGAACGCGAACTGCGACTGCCCGAAGCCCGAGGGCGAGCCGAGCGCCTCGGCGAGCGCCGCCTTGGGCACGCCCGCGCCGTCCAGGAGCGCGCGCCGCCCGCAGCCCGGGTTCGCCGCGAGGGCGGCCAGGGCGCGGGCGTCCAGGGACTGCGGCGGTACGTCAGGTCCGCGCAGCTCCGCGAGCCGGTGTCTGAGCGCCGTCCCCGGTGTCCGCGGCGCGGCCCGCGGGTCGGGCGCCCTTGTTCCCGCGGGGCTTGCCGCCCGGCTTGGCGGCGGACTTGCCGCCCGGATCGGTCCCGAGCTTGCGCTGATGGGGAATTCGCTCACCCGCCGAAGTCTGGCATCCGGCACTGACAATCGAGGAGTCAGTGGCGTCTGAGGCGGCGGTGGCGGCGGTGGTGTCCGTGGCGGCCTTGTCGCGTCCGGCGGCGCGGGTGGCGACGGCGGTCGCGAGGACCGGCCGCAGCCGGGCCTTGACCCGGGCCGCGCCGCGCTGCACCGGCCGGACGAGCAGCAGGCCGAGCCCCATCACGGCCGCGCCCGCGACCGCGTCGAGGAAGTAGTGGTTGGCGGTGCCCATGACGACGATGGTGGTGAGCAGCGGATAGGCGATGGCGATGGCCTTCACCAGGGGCGTGCGGCCGTACCGCCACAGCATCACGCCGCACCAGAGCGACCAGCCGACGTGCAGGCTGGGCATCGCCGCGTACTGGTTGGTCATGCCGCCGAGCCCGCGCGGGGCGCTGGCCTGGCCGCCCCACCAGCCCCAGTCGCTGTACTGCGCCATCGTGTCGACGAAGCCGTGCTTGCCGTCGAGGAGCCGCGGCGGGCAGGTCGGCATCAGCGTGAAGCCGACCAGGCCGATGAGCGTGGACACCATCAGCCAGGTGCGGGCGGCGGCGTAGTGCACGGCCCTGCTGCGGAACAGCCAGATCAGCACCAGCGGAGTGACCAGGTAGTGCAGCGAGGCGTACCAGAAGTCCGCCGGGACGCCGATGGAGGTGTGGGCCGTGAAGAGCCGGTTGAGCGGATGCTCCAGGTTCAGGTGCAGCGCCTTCTCGACCCGCAGGATGTCCAGGCCGTGCCCCACGGCGGTCGTGACGTCCCCGCGCGCGAGCAGCCGCCCGGCGGAGTAGGCCCCGTACACCAGGAGGATCAGTGGCAGCTCCGTCCACCAGCGCGGGCGCAGTGGGGTCGTCGGGCCCTCGGATATGCCGCGGCTGCCGGCGCCCTTTGCCTCGGTCTGCGGCATCCGGTGGGTCCCCCATCTCATTCGCGCTGTTCCCGCTCTGTTGTCGCGGCGTACGGCCGCTGGGTCACTTTACGGCGTACGCGAAGGCCGATGAGCCATCCCCCTGTGCCTCAAAGACGCAGAGATCGCCGCCCGGGTTGCGCCTCTGCGGTGTGAGTGATGATGGAAGGAACGGACAGGCGACTGTCCCCTTTTGTCCTTGCATGTCCTTGTAGAAAGGCTTCTCATGGCACCGCGCATCCTGCTGGCCCGGCACGGACAGACCGAGTGGTCGCTGTCCGGAAAGCACACCGGCAGGACGGACATCCCGCTCCTCGAAGAGGGCAGGCGCGGCGCGAAACTCCTGGGCCAGCGGCTGCACCGGGCGCCCTACGACGGCCTCCCCGGAGTCGAGGTGCGCACCAGCCCGCTGTCCCGCGCGCGGGAGACGTGCGAGCTCGCCGGGTTCGGCGACCGGGCCGCCGAGTGGGACGCGCTGATGGAGTTCGACTACGGGGCGTACGACGGACTGACGCCCGCCGACATCCAGGCCCTGCGCCCCGGGTGGTTCATCTGGCGGGACGGCGTCCCGGACGGCGAGACGCTGGCGCAGGTGTCCGCGCGCGCCGACGAGGTCGTCGCCTGGGCCCGCGAGGCCGACCGGGACGTCCTCGTCTTCGCCCACGGCCACATCCTGCGCGCGATCGGCGCCCGCTGGCTCGGCTACGACATCGAGTTCGCGTCCCGCATCCGCCTCAACCCGACGTCCCTCTCGGTCCTGGGCTGGGCCTATGGCGAGCCCGCCCTGGAGTCCTGGAACGAGACCGGCCACCTCGCCGGATAGCTCGCGGGCCGGAACGTCGCCCACGCGCGCGTGCGTCGTGTGCCGTCAGCCACGCGCGCGTGCCGCGTGCTGCTCCAGGAAGCCCGTCACCTCGGCGGCCCGCCGGTGCGGCAGAAGCAGCCGGGCGGTGGTCGCGAGCATGCACGCGATCCGCGACGACTGGACCTCGTCCAGGAGGGCGAGGACCCGCAGGCCCGCCGCCGCGGCCTCGTCCGGGCGGCCCGCGCGGGCCAGGTCGTCGGCGAGCTCCGCGGTGTACAGCGCGATGTTCCGCGTGAACTCCGGCGTCTGCTCCGCCGCCACGCCCGCCGCGCGCTGCGCGTGCCGGGCCGCGCGCTCCCACTGCCCGAGCGCCGACCAGCACTGCGCCTCCAGGCCGGCCAGCTCCGCGGCGCCGTAGAAGGTCATCCACTCCGGGTCGGTCTCGGCCGGGCCGCGGTCGAACAGGGCGTGCGCCCGGATGAGCGCCTGGCGGCAGCCCGTGCGGTCGCCGAGCCCGGCCCAGCCGCCCGCCTCGCGCAGCGCGAGCAGGGAGAGGAACCGGGGCGACTCCAGGCGCCGGGCGGCCCGCGCCGCGGCCTGCGCCGCCCGCACCGCCTCCCGGGGCCGGCCCGCGTCCCTGGCCAGGAACGCCGTGTTGCAGAACGCGTGCGCCTCCAGGGCGGGGTCCCCGGCCATCCGGGCCGTCGCGAGGGCCTCCGCGTAGTGCGAGCGGGCGTCGTCGAAGCGGCCGGAGTCGTGCGCGAGCCAGCCGACGGAGATGGCGAGCTCGCCCGCGCCGGAGTACAGCCGGGCGGTCGCCGCCTGCCCGCCCTGCCGGGTGGTGCCCGCGTCGAGCAGGGCGTAGGCGGTGCGCAGCGGGGCGGCCGCCCGCTGGTAGAGGCCGTCGGCGCCGTGCCGGTCGTCGAGCAGGCGGATCTCGCGGACGGCCTCCTCGACGGCGTTCACCTCGTGCTCGTCCGCCGCGCGGAACCGGCGCGGCTCGCGGGCGCGGGCCTCGGCGGCGCTCAGCGGGAGCCCGACGGCGCCCAGGGAGGCGACGGCCACGGTGGCCGTGCCGCTGGTCATGAATGCGCGACGCCGCACGTCGCTCTCCTCGGTGCTGAAGGTGTTGTCGCTGTCACTGGCACGCGGGTACCTCGGGTCGTGGTTGTCATGCGGGCGGCCGGTGGCCTCCCCGCGCGCGTCCCCGGCGGCCCGCGCCCCCCGGCCCCGGACGGCCGCGCGCGGCGCGAACCCCAGGTCCGTCAGCGTCCGGCCGGGGAACATGTGCAGGAACACCCGTTCGTACGCGTAGTTGGGGCACCGGATCTCGCCCGCCTCCACGCGGCCGACGTACCGCGCGTCGCAGCTGACCCGCTCGCCGATCTCGCGCGCGGCCCGCCGCACCGCCGCCGCGAACTCGCCCGGGGAGCGCTGCCCGCGCAGCTGCCGGAACGCGATGTTCGGACGCGGAGGCGGAGTTGACGATGCCGATGACGACGACGCCATGCCGGATCCTCTCGCTGGAGACCGTGCTGGACCGTGGCACGCCGGCCCGCGCCGTCGGCCGCCGGTACGCCGACCGGTGCGGACGTGTTCCCTCCGGCTCGGTCCGGCATGTTCCGGCTCGGTCCGGCGTGTTCCGGCGTGTTCCGGCGGAGCATGAACGTACCGGCTGTGAACCGGCCACCACGCGGAGTTTGGCTACAAACCGGATATCTCACCCGTGATCTGCCATGAACTGCCATCCTTTGCGGCGGCGTGGCGCCGTAGCCGTTGACGCGTCGGCGCGTTGAACCATGCGGAGAGGGAGCGACGCCGCTTCCGCCCTGGCGAGGAGGTTCCCTTGTTGGAATTCGGCATGGAGAACAGCGAATCCGGGGGCGCGCTGACGACGGCCGGGCACCGGCCGAGCCAGGACCGCAGCGCGGGACCCGGCTGCGTCGGCCTCGACGGCTACGAGGACCCCGACGGTCACGAGGAGTGCGACCTCGTGACCGTCCCCGCGCGCCAGGGTCTCGAGGCCGTCGACATTCTGCGCCGGGGGGCCGGTGCGGAGGCCGTGGGGCCCGTGCTGCACGACGGTGGGTGCGACACGCTCGGCTTCCTCGTGCCGCCCGGCACCGCGGACGGGTGGGATCTGCCCGGCAGCGCCTGTACCCAGACCTTCGGGCGGGGTGTCGCCGTGGTCCGGGACCCCGATCCGGTGCCCGCGCCGCCCGTCGCCGGGACGGGATGGCTCGTGCCGCCAGGGGAAACGGACCCGGTGACCGACCCCGCTGTGCTGCGGGCCGCGCTGGGGGAGGCCGCTCGCATGATCGAGGCCGCGGACAACTGTCGTTGACTTTGCGGCGTGGGTACAGGGGGCTGCGCCCCTTGCCCCGCTTTTCGCCGCTTCGCGGCTCGTCCTCAAGCGCCGGACAGGCTGTAGTGGCCTGCTGAGCGGGTGTCTGCCGCCGCGTTGATAATGGGGGTGTGGCACGGAATCGGCGGGGACGGTCGGCGCGGGAAGCACTCGTCGAGGAAGTCGACGGAGGGCTTGCCGAGCTGATGCCCGACCGGGAGCGGGCCCGGGGGTGGACGCTGCTGGTCGACGGTGCGCCGCAGTCGCACGTCGATCTCGACGACCCCGCGCACCTCGACTTCGAGTACCAGCGCCGGATCGGCCACATCATCGACCTCGCCGCCCCGCCCGCGCGGCCCCTGCACGTGCTGCACCTCGGCGGCGGCGCCCTCACCCTCGCCCGGTACGTCGCCGCGACCCGGCCCCGCTCCACCCAGCAGGTCGTCGAGCGCGACACCGCCCTCGTCCAGCTCGTCCGCCGCGCCCTGCCCCTCGACCCCGGCGCCCGCATACGCGTCCGCGGCACCGACGCCCGCGAAGGGCTCGCGAAGACCCCCGACGGCTGGGCCGACCTCGTCATAGCCGACGTGTTCAGCGGCGCCCGCACCCCCGCCCACCTCACCACCGCCGAGTTCCTCGGCGACGTCCGCAGGGCCCTGAAACCCACCGGCTGGTACGCCGCCAACCTCGCCGACGGCCCCCCGCTCGCCTATCTGCGCGGCCAACTCGCCACCGCCGCCACCGTCTTCCCCGAACTCGCCCTCGTCGCCGACCCCGCCGTCCTGCGCGGCAAACGCTTCGGCAACGCCGTGCTCCTCGGCGCCGGACAGCCGCTGCCCATCGCCGAACTCACCCGGCGCAGCGCCGGTGACCCGCACCCGGCCCGGGTCGAACACGGGCCCGCGCTCGGCGCCTTCAGCGGCGGCGCGGCGGTCGTCAGGGACGCGGGTGCGGTGGCGTCGCCCGCGCCGCCGTCGTCGGTGTTCCGCTGACGGCCGGATTCCGTCACGTACACCGGAGTTCAGTACGTGTTGATGTCCACCTTCGGCGCGTGGTCGTGCCACGTGCAGAACACCGAGACGCGGTCCGCGCCCGAGGTGTACTCCACGCGGATCCACGTCGGCGCCTTCCACACCTGCATCGACCAGCCCGCCGCCGGTGACGCCGACACGAGCGTCGCGGAGGACCTGCCCAGGTCGAAGACGACGCGGCCGCCCTCGGTGGTGTAGCCCTTGACGCTCCCCGACCGGGGCGGCGAGGCGGAGTTCTCGGGCCGGTCGCCCCGCGGATGGTCCGGGGACGGGCGTTGCGGGCTCTTCGTGCCGCGCTCCGGCGTCTTCGTCGGGTCGGGGTGCTTCGACCCGGACGGCTCGCCGGACTTCTCCGGCGGGCTCGGGGTGGGCTCCGGGCGGTGCGTGGACGACGACCGCGGCAGCGCCGACCGGTCGCCGGACACCAGGGGAAGCGCGCGCGGCGGATCGTACGCCGTGCCCGCCATCACCGTGCGCACACCCCACCACGACAGCGTGACCGCCGCGCCCGTGGCGAGCGACCACGCGATGGTGTGTACGAGACCTCTGTGCATCGCGGGCCATAGTGCACCACCCGCCGCGCTCAGGGCCAGGAGGCACCCGTGTCCCCCGAATGGCGTACGGTGCCGCCCATGGCAAGTGTGCTCGTCGTCGAGGACGACCAGTTCGTACGCTCGGCCCTCATCCGGCATCTCACCGACGCCTCCCACACGGTACGGAGCGTCGGCACCGCCCTGGAGGCGCTGCGCGAGGTCGCGCATTTCCGGTTCGACCTGGTCATCCTGGACCTCGGACTGCCCGACCTCGACGGGGCCGAGGCGCTGAAGATGCTGCGCGGCATCACCGACGTACCCGTGATCATCGCGACCGCGCGCGACGACGAGGCGGAGATCGTGCGGCTCCTCAACGACGGCGCCGACGACTATCTGACCAAGCCGTTCTCCGTCGAGCACCTGTCCGCGCGCATGGCCGCCGTGCTGCGGCGCTCCCGCGGCTCCGGATCCGGCAACGGCGAGGCGACCCCCCGGCCCGTGCTCCAGGTCGGCGGCCTCACCGTCGACCCGCTGCGCCGCCAGGCCCAGTTGGACGGCGCCCGGCTCGACCTGACCCGGCGCGAGTTCGACCTGCTCGCCTTTCTCGCCGGGCGGCCCGGAGTCGTCGTACCGCGCAAGGAACTCCTCGCCGAGGTCTGGCAGCAGAGCTACGGCGACGACCAGACCATCGACGTCCATCTGTCCTGGCTGCGCAGGAAATTGGGCGAAACCGCCGCCAACCCCCGCTATCTGCACACCCTGCGGGGCGTCGGCGTGAAGCTGGAGCCACCGCTGTGACCCGCGCCCGGCGGGCGGGAGCCGCGCCGTGAGGTGGGCGCTCGTGCGGGTGTGTCTGGCCGTCACCACGATGGTCGTGGCCGCGTTCGCCATCCCGCTGGGCCTCGTCATCCAGGAGATGGCCCGCGACCGCGCCTTCTCGGCCGCCGAACGGCACGCCGCGGGCATGGGCCCGACCCTCTCCATCACCACCGACCGCACCCAGCTCAGCCGGGCCGTCGCCAGCTCGGAGGCGGGCGGCGACGGGCGGATGGCCGTGTACGTACCGGCCGTCGGCGAGCAGCCGCCGCTCAGGATCGGCGACCGCCGCGCCGCCGCCCGCGACGTGGCCGCCACCCGGGAGGAGGGGCGGGCCAGGACCGCCGGCGTGCCCGGCGGCTCCGCGCTGCTCCAGCCCTTCGGCCTCAGCTCGGGCGAGATCGCCGTCGTCGAGATCTTCGTGCCGGAGAGCGAGGTCAGCAACGGCGTGGCCACGGCCTGGCTGGTCCTCGCGGGCGTCGGCGTGGCGCTCATCATCGGGTCCGTCGCGGTCGCCGACCGCCTCGGCGTCCGCATGGTCCAGCCCGCACGGCGGCTCGTGGGCGCCGCGCACGACCTCGGCGAGGGCAAGCTCGCCGCGCGGGTGCCGGAGGACGGGCCGACCGAACTGCGGCTCGCCGCCGTGGCGTTCAACTCCATGGCCGACCAGGTCGTCCAGCTCCTCGCCAACGAGCGGGAACTGGCGGCCGACCTCTCCCACCGCCTGCGCACCCCCCTGACCGTGCTGCGCCTCAACGCCGCCTCGCTGGGCGAAGGCCCCGCCGCCGAGCAGACCCGCGTCGCCGTCGAACGCCTCGAACGCGAGGTCGACACCATCATCCGTACGGCGCGGGACGCGAAGCCGCAGACGGCAGCCGGCGTGCACATCGGTCCCGGCGCCGGGTGCGACGCCGCCGAGGTGATCCGCGAACGGATGGAGTTCTGGTCGGCGCTCGCCGAGGACGAGGGGCGCGAGGCGCGGGTCGCCGGGGTGGAGCAGCCGGTGTGGATCCCGGTGGCCCGGGCGGACCTGGTCGCCGTGGTGGACGCCCTGCTCGGCAACGTCTTCCGGCACACCCGGGAGGGCGCGGCCTTCGCCGTGGACGTGCACAGCGGGGAGGACGCGGTGATCGTGCTCGTCTCCGACGCGGGGGGCGGGATCGCCGATCCGCAGGCGGCGCTGGCCCGGGGCAACTCGGGCGCATCCTCAGGCTCGACCGGCCTCGGCCTCGACATCGTCCGCCGCCTCGCTGAGTCCACCGGCGGCGATGTGCGCATCGGCCGCTCGGTTCTCGGCGGTACGGAGGTGCGCCTCTGGATCCAGCGGGATCCGCGGCGGTCCCTGGCCGGGGGGCGGCGGAGGGGGAGTGTGCGGCGGCGGGGGCGTCCCCGATCCCGCCCCTTCCCGAAACCGGGGGCTGCGCCCCCTGGACCCCGCTGATCGGCGCTTCGCGCCTCGTCCTCAATCGCCGGACGGGCTAAAACTTTGCCGGGGCGGGCTAAAACCGTGCCGCACCGGCGAAAAATCTAGCCCCTCCGGCGTTTGAGGAGCGGGGGTCTGGGGGCAGCGCCCCCAGTTTCGGGAAGGGGCGGGATTGGGGAAGAAGCCGCCCAACCTTTCCCCACCCCGATCCCACTCTTAAGCCCGCCCTAAGATCCACCCCCGGACCCGGGAAGCCCCATTTGTCGCGCCCACGCGGGGCTAACGTGCGGAGCGGTCCCACCCGCACCCCCCCCGAAAAGGCAGGCGCAGCCATGAGCACCCACCGTCGCAGAATCACAGGCAGGCAGAAGGCGATCGGCGCCGTCGTCACGGCGGCCGTCGTCGGTGGCGGTGCCTTCCTGTTGTCGGGCACGGCCCAGGCGGCCTCCGTCGGTGCCGCGTACAGCAAGACCAGCGACTGGTCGGGCGGTTACACCGCGCAGTACGTCGTCAAGAACAGCTCCGACGAGGCCAAGGCCGACTGGACCCTGGAGTTCGACCTGCCCGCGGGCGCCGAGCTCAGCTCGCTGTGGAACGCCGAGCACAAGGTCGACGGGCGCCGCGTCACCGTCACACCGCCCAAGTGGGACAAGGAGCTGGCGCCGGGCGAGTCCCTGACGGTCGGCTTCGTCGTGTCCGGCGCCGCCGATCCGGTCAAGTGCCTGATCAACGATGCCAAGTGCGCGGCCGACGACGGCGCGGCCCCGCAGCCCTCCGGCCGCCCCACCGAGAAGCCCACCCAGGACCCGACCGGCAAGCCGACCGAGAAGCCCACGGACAAGCCCACCGACAAGCCGACGGAGAAGCCGACCCCGACCCCCACCCCGAGCGAGGGCGCCGGAACCAAGGGCGCCGCCAAGTTCGCCCCCTTCGTCGACACCTCCCTCGCTCCGGCCTACGACCTCCTCGACACCGCCACGAAGACCGGCGTGAAGGAGTTCAACCTGGCCTTCGTCACCTCCGGTGGCGGCTGCGAACCCCTGTGGGGCGGAAGCACCGCGCTCGGCGACGACAAGGTGGCCGCCCAGATAGGTGATCTGCGCGCCAAGGGCGGTGACGTCCGCGTGTCCTTCGGCGGCGCGGCAGGATCCGAGCTCGGCCTGCGCTGCGACAGCGCGGGCGCGCTCGCCAAGGCGTACGGCAAGGTCATCGACACGTACAAGCTCACCAAGGTCGACTTCGACATCGAGGGCGCGGCCCTGCCCGACACCGCCGCCAACTCCCGCCGCGCGCAGGCCATCGCCGCCCTCCAGAAGGACCACCCGGGGCTCGACGTGTCCTTCACGCTGCCGGTGATGCCCGAGGGCCTGACCCAGCCGGGCGTCGACCTGCTCGCCGACGCGAAGAAGAACGGCGTGAAGATCGGCGCCGTGAACATCATGGCCATGGACTACGGACCCGCCTACAGCGACGACATGGGCACCTACGCCACCCAGGCGGCGACCGCGACCCAGGCGCAGATCAAGGGCGTGCTCGGCCTGTCGGACGCGCAGGCCTGGAAGACCGTCGCGGTCACCCCGATGATCGGCGTCAACGACGTCACCACGGAGATCTTCAAGGTCGACGACGCCACCCAGCTGGTGAAGTTCGCCCAGGACAAGGGCCTCGGATGGCTGTCGATGTGGTCGTCGACGCGCGACAAGGCCTGCGCGGGCGGCAACAACTCCGTTCAGCCGACGTGCTCGTCGATCGCGCAGGACCCGCTGGCGTTCACGAAGGCGTTCGCCGCCTACAAGTAGCCGCGAGCAGCCGCCGAGGAGCGGCCTCCCACAGCCACCGCATCCCCCCACACGCGCCCCGGCCGGCACCTTCCCCCCACCCGGCCGGGGCGCACACTTGTCCCCTGGGCCGCAGGACTCACTCCTCGGCCGCGCGCAGCTCCCCGCTCGCCGCCACCTTCGCGTACCAGTGCGCGCTCGACTTCGGCGTCCGCTCCTGCGTCTCGTAGTCGACGTACACCGCCCCGAACCGCTTGCTGTAGCCGTACGCCCACTCGAAGTTGTCCATGAGCGACCAGAGGAAATAGCCGCGCACGTCGGCGCCCGCGAGGATCGCCTCGTGCACGGCGGTGAGGTGGCCGTGCAGATAGCGGATCCGGTCGGGGTCGTGGACCTGGCCGCCCGCGCCGGGCTTGTCGTCGTAGGCCGCGCCGTTCTCCGTCACGAAAAGGGGAACCCCGGGGGCCTGAGCGGTGTACTCAAGGAGAAGGTCCTTCAGGCCGGTGGGGTCCACCGGCCAGTCCATGGCGGTGAGTTCGCCGGGCGCCCGGTGGAAGGAGACGGAGTCGGCGCCCGGCCAGGGGGAGTGGTCGGCGGCGCCGTGCCCGTCGAGACGCGGTCCGTCCGCGTGCGGGGCGGCCGACACGACAGCGGGGGAGTAGTAGTTGATGCCGAGGAAGTCCAGCGGCTGCCGGGCGGTGGCCAGGTCGCGGTCGCGCACGAAGGACCAGTCCGTGATCCGCGCGGTGTCGGCGAGCAGATCGTCGTCGTACGTCCCGCGGAGCATCGGCCCGGTGAAGACGCGGTTGGCGAGCGCGTCGATGCGGCGCCGGGCGTCGAGATCCGCCGCGGACGGGGTCAGCGGGCGCACGGCGCTCGGGTTGAGGCAGACGCCGACCCGGGCGCGGGGCGGCAGCGCCGCGCGCAGCGCCCGGGCGCCCAGGCCGTGGGCGAGGTTGAGGTGATGCGCCGCGCGCAGGGCGGCCTCGGGGTCGGTGCGGCCGGGCGCGTGCACGCCCGAGCCATAGCCGAGGAACGCGCTGCACCAGGGCTCGTTGAGGGTCGCCCACAGCTCCACGCGGTCGCCCAGCGCCCCGGCGACGATGCCCGCGTACTCCTCGAAGCGGTAGGCGGTGTCCCGCTCCGGCCAGCCGCCGCCCGCCGGGGAGCCGCTGGGGAAGGCCGACTCCAGCTCCTGGGGCAGGTCCCAGTGGTAGAGCGTGACCATCGGCGTGATGCCGTGCGCGAGCAGCTCGTCGACGAGTGCCCGGTAGAAGTCGAGCCCGCGCTGCACGGCGGGCCCGCGCCCGGTCGGCTGCACCCGCGGCCACGACACGGAGAAGCGGTACGCGCCGATCCCGAGGTCGGCCATCAGCCGCACGTCGTCGCGCCACCGGTGGAAGTGGTCGCAGGCCACGTCCCCGGTGTCCCCGCCGAGCACCTTGCCCGGCGTATGGCTGAAGGTGTCCCAGATCGACGGCGTCCTGCCGTCCTCCCGCACCGCCCCCTCGATCTGGTACGCGGCGGTGGCGGCGCCCCACACAAAGGAGGCCGGGAATCGCAGGTTCGCGTGGGTCATGGAAGCGCTCCCATGGGTCGTACGGAAAGGTCCAATAGGCGTGCCGGTGGAGTGGGTTCAGCCTTTTACGGCGCCCTGCATGATGCCGCCCACGATCTGCTTGCCGAACAGGACGAAGGCGATGAGCAGTGGCAGCGTGCCGAGCAGCGCGCCCGCCATGATCACGGACTGGTCGGGGATCTGACCGCGGCCGAGCCCGGCGAGGGCCACCTGCACGGTGGGTTCGCCGCCCTGCGTCAGCGCGATGATGGGCCAGAAGAAGTCGTTCCAGGCCATGACGAAGGTCAGCATGCCGAGGACGGCCATGGCGGGCCGGGCCGCGGGGAACACCACGTGCCAGATCAGCCGCAGACTGCTGGCCCCGTCGACCCGGGCGGCCTCGATCACCTCGGTGGGCAGCGCCTCGATGAGGTACTGCCGCATGAAGAACACCCCGAAGGCGCTCACGAGCGTCGGCAGGATCACCGACTGCAGCTGATCGGTCCAGCCGAACTCGGCCACCATCATGAACAGCGGTACGACACTCAGCTGCGGCGGCACCATCATCGTGCCGATCACGAGCAGCAGGAGCAGCCCCCGGAAGCGGAACCGCAGCTTGGCGAAGGCGAAGCCCGCGAGGGTGGAGAAGAGCACGGTGCCCACGGTGATGGTGCCCGCCACCACCAGGGTGTTGAGCAGGGCCGTGCCCATGTTGGCGTCGGTCCAGGCGATCTCCAGGTTCTTGAAGAGGTTCCCGCCGAACCAGAAGGGCGGGGGTGTCTCGGCGAGCCGCGTGTTGTTGCGGGACGCGGCGATCGCCGTCCACACCAGGGGGAAGAGGGAGCCGATGGTGAACAGGATCAGTACGGCGTAGGCCAGCTTGCCGCCGTGCAGTTGGCGTCCGGCGCCGCGCTTCTTGAGGCGTGCGCCGCTTGTCTTGAGGCTTGCGCCGCGTGTCTTGAGGCTTGCCACGTCATCCCCTCACGCGCTTCTGCGGATCCAGCGGCTGATCGCCCAGTTGAGCAGGCCGATCAGGACGAGAATGAGGAACATGGTCCAGGCGATCGCCGAGGACCGGCCCAGGTGCTGGTTGAACCAGCCCTGTTCGTAGAGATAGAGACCGAGCGTCTGGAACTGGTGGTCGGAGCCGCCGGTGGGGCTCGCGCCCTGGCTGAAGAGCAGCGGCTCGCCGAAGAGCTGGGTCGCCCCGATCGTCGACACCACGCAGGTGAACAGGATCGTCGGCCGCAGCGAGGGAATCGTGACGTGCAGGAACTGCTGCCAGCGGCTCGCGCCGTCGAGCGCCGCCGATTCGTACAGATCGTTGGGGATGGCCTGCATCGCGGCCAGATAGATCAGCGCGTTGTAGCCGGTCCACCGCCAGATGACGATCGAGGACACGGCGAACTGCGCGGTCCAGTCGCCGTTCTGCCAGTCCACGGCGTCGACGCCGACGAGCCCGAGCGCCCAGTTGATCATGCCGTGGTCGGTGCGGCTGAACATGAGCACGAAGACGAGCGTCGCCGCGGCCACGGACGTGGCGTAGGGGGTGAGGATCGCGACGCGGAAGAACATGGAGCCGCGCAGGCGGTAGTGCAGCAGATGGGCGAGGCCGAGGGCCATGAGGAGCTGCGGCACGGTCGAGATGAGGCCGATGGTGAAGGTGTTGCGCAGCGCGTTCCAGAAGAAGTCGTCCTCCAGGAGCCGCGAGAAGTTGCGCAGCCCCACCCACTCCATGTCGGTGGGCGTGCCCAGCTCCACCCGGTGCAGCGAGGCCCACCCCGTGTAGAGCAGAGGGAAGAGCCCGAAGGCGATGAAGAAGAGGAAGAACGGCGCGATGAGGGCGTAGGGACTCCACTTCATGTCCCAGCGGTAGCGGCGGCTGCGCCGGGCCCGGCGGCGCTCGGCCGCCGGGTCGGCGAGCAGCGCCACGGACCGTGCGCGGGGGGCCGCGCCCTCCTTCCCCGTGGAGGGCGCGGCGGTACGGGTGTCGCTCGGGATGTCGGTCACCGGATGATCACTGGTCCAGTGCGTTGTCGATCGTCTTCACTGCCTTGTCCCAGGCCTTGTCGGGAGACGTGCCCTTCTGGTCGACGCCGAGCATCCCGGTGTCGGCCAGGTACTGGGAGATGATCCCGTCCTTGGGGCCGATGGGCTGGACCGGCACGCCCTCGGCGGCCTTGGCGAAGATCTGTCCGACCGGGGCGTCGCCGAAGTAGGCGTTCTTGGCGTCCTTCACCTCGGGCAGGGCGTACGCGGCCTCGGCGCTCGGGAAGCTGGCCCGCTTGTCGAACAGCTTGGCCTGCTGCTTCGGTGCCGTCAGCCAGGCGACGAGCTTGGCGGCCTCCTCCTTGTTCTTGCCCGCCTCGGGCACGGTCAGGAAGGAGCCGCCCCAGTTGCTCGGCTTGGGCGCGGCGGCGACGTCCCACTGGTCCTCGCCCTTGTCGCCCGCCTTGTCCTTGATGTAGCCGAGCATCCAGGGCGGGCAGGTCACGGTGGCGAAGGAGGCGTTGGAGAAGGCCTGGTCCCAACTGGGCTGGAACTGCTGGAGCTTCGCGGTGAGCCCGGCCTCGGCGAACTCGGCCGCGAGGTCCCAGCCCTCCTTGACGCCCGCGCTGTCCTTGTACACCAGCTCGCCCTCGGCGTCGTAGAACTTCTCCTTGCCGGAGCCGTGCACGGCGGCCATCACGCCGGTGGCGCCGTCGACGAAGGCGGTGTCCTCGGGCGCCTTCTCCTTGAACCGCTTGCCCGCCTCCAGGTACTTGTTCCAGTCCCCGGCCCAGAGCTTGCCGACCTCCTCGCGGTCCGTGGGCAGCCCGGCCTTCTTGAAGAGGTCCTTGCGGTAGCAGATGCCGGTCGGCCCGATGTCGGTGCCGAGGCCGATGGTCTTGCCGTCGTCGGTGGTGCCCTGCTGCCACTTCCAGTCGAGGTAGGCGCCCTTGTCCACGCCCTTGGCCTTGCCGAGGTCCATCAGCTTGCCGGAGTGGGTGCCGGTCAGCTCGGCGATGTTGCCGACCTCGACGGCCTGGATGTCGGAGAGGCCGCTGCCGCTGCTGAGGTGGGTGAGCAGGGCAGGCCAGTAGTTCTCGTTGCGCTGTACGGAGTTCTGCTTGATGTCGATGTCCGGGTTGAGGTCCTCGTACTCCTCGTAGAGCCCGGCCTCCTGCAGGCCGAAGGCGCCGAACACCCCGACGGTCAGGGTCGTCTTGCCCTTTCCGCCCCCGCCGTCCCCGCCGCCCCCCGAGGAACCGCCGGGCTCGTCGGAGTCCTCCGCGCAGCCGGCGAGCAGTCCGGCGGCGAGAGCGGTGGCGGCCGCGAGGACCACGGCCGTGCGGGACGTTCGAGTCCTGTAGCGCATTGCGTCCTCCTGGTCCCAGACGTACCGACAGCCGGTCAACTCTCGTATGAAATGTGCGAGTTGGTGGGAAATGGCTCGGACGGGACGTGCGGGTCATGTAAGAGCCGGGTAGGGTGGGAGCGCTCCCATGTGTGATGCCTTGAAGGTTCGCGGCTCGCCCGGGGGGTGTCAAGGCACCGGACGCCGGGAGTTGCGGGCCGTCGGCGCCGTCGCTGGTGGTCGTGGCCCTGCTGTTAGATTCGCGTCGTGGGGAGGCACTGATGGGGAGCGGTCAGCCCAGGGGGCGCGGCGGGGCACGGCCCACGCTGGAGGAGGTCGCCGCGCGGGCGGGGGTCGGGCGTGGCACGGTGTCCCGGGTGATCAACGGTTCGCCCCGGGTGAGCGAGCAGACGCGCGCGGCCGTCGAGGAGGCGGTCGCGGAGCTGGGCTATGTCCCGAATACGGCGGCCCGGGCGCTCGCCGCGAACCGCACGGACTCGATCGCCGTGGTCGTCCCCGAGCCCGAGTCCCGGTTCTTCGCCGAGCCGTACTTCTCGGACATCATCCACGGCGTGGGCACCGCGCTCGCGGATACGGACATGCAGCTCCTGCTGACGTTCGCGGGCGGTGACCGGGAGCGCCGCAGCCTCGCCCAGTACCTGTCGGCGCACCGCGTGGACGGTGTCCTGCTGGTCTCGGTGCACGCCGACGACCCCCTCCCGGACCTCCTCCAGCAGCTCGACATCCCCGCAGTGATCAGCGGCCGCCGCTCGGCCGACGAGCCGCTGGCCTCGGTGGACTCCGACAACTTCGCGGGCGCCCGGGCGGCCGTCGACCACCTCCTGGACCGGGGCCGCCGCACGATAGCCACGATCACGGGGCGCCTGGACGTGTACGGCGCCCAGCGCCGCCTCGACGGCTACCGCGACGCCCTCACCGAGGCGGGCCACCCCGTCGACGAGGCCCTGACAGCCCGCGGCGACTTCACCGAGGACGGCGGCCGCCGCGCCATGACGGAGCTCCTGGCCCGCCGCCCCGACCTGGACGCAGTCTTCGCGGGCTCGGACGTGATGGCGGCCGGCGCCCGCCAGATCCTGCGCGAGGAGGGCCGCCGCATACCGGACGACGTGGCCCTGGTCGGCTTCGACGACTCGGCCATCGCCCGCCACATGGACCCACCCCTGACCAGCGTCCGCCAGCCCATCACGGAGATGGGCCGCACCATGACGGACGTCCTCCTCGCCGAGATAGCCGACACCCGCCCGGCAGCAGCCCGCCGCCTCGCCCGCCGACAGATCGTGCTGCCGACAGAGCTGGTGCGCAGGGCTTCGTCCTGAGGGGTTCGGCTCCGTCCGTGCGGGGGCCGGGAGGCGCGGCCTGACATGCGCCTTTCATCTGGCAGAGAGATACTTGACGTATCAGCCCCGCGCGCCATCTGGGGGCGTCATGCCAGGTCAGCGGCCTCCTGCCGCGTCATCGCCGAGTGGGTGGGGGCGGCGGCCACCGGGTGGGCCGCCGAGCGGGCCACTGAGCGGGCCTCCCTGGGGACAGCGTCCTTCGCCGAAGCGGAAGCGGCTCGGGCGGGTGTTTCTGTACGTGGCCCTGATCGCTGTCGTCCTGGTGGCGATCGTGGTGGCGCTGGTGCTCTCCGGCGGCGGTGGCGGTGGTGAGGAGAATCCTCCCGAGCGGGGCCCTTCCCAGGAGCAGACCGCTCCGTCGGAGCCGGACGCGCGTGCTGACGTAGAGCTCACGAAGTGCTCGGTGGCGTCGAGTACCGGCTGGCCCACCGCTGAGCTGCGCATCACCAACCACAGCTCGCAGACGTCCGACTACTTGATCGCGGTGGAGTTCGTCGATGCCGACGGTGTGCGTATTGCCGAGGGAGGCGCTGTCGCGAGCAACTTGGCGCCGGATCGCGTGGCGAACGAGACTGCGTCCGGGCTGCGTCAGGCGTCGGGGAAGATCGTCTGCCGGGTCACCGATGTGACGAGGCACGCATCGCCCTAGGCCAGGTCGCGCGCGAGCCGGAAACAAATCGGCCCCCGACCCGTTCCCGGGTCAGGGGCCGATCCTTCAGGGTGAGTGACGGGACTTGAACCCGCGGCCACCTGGACCACAACCAGGTGCTCTACCAACTGAGCTACACCCACCACGGGCCGGTCTTTGTCGTTCTTCCGACCGGCCGAGAAAAAGTGTACAGGGTCCGAAGGGGTGCTCGCGCACGCCTTTTACGGACCCCGTACACGGGGTGCCGGGGAGGGCTAATCCGCAGGCAGGACGTACTTCGCGGCGATCGACTTGGCGGTGTCGGAGTCCGGCCCGGGCTGCGGGACGAAGATCGCCTCGCGGTAGTAGCGCAGCTCCGCGATGGACTCGCGGATGTCGGCGAGGGCGCGGTGGTTGCCGTTCTTGTCCGGGCTGTTGAAGTACGCCCGCGGGTACCAGCGCCGGGCCAGCTCCTTGATGGAGGAGACGTCGACGATGCGGTAGTGCAGGAAGTCCTCGAGGGTCGGCATGTCCCGCAGCAGGAAGCCGCGGTCCGTGCCGACCGAGTTGCCGCACAGCGGGGCCTTGCGGGGCTCCTTCACGTGCTGCCGGATGTAGGCGAGGACCTGCTCCTCGGCGTCGGCCAGCGTGGTGCCGCCGGCCAGCTCGTCGAGGAGCCCCGAGGTGGTGTGCATCTGCCGCACCACCTCGGGCATGGTCTCCAGGGCCGCGTCCGGCGGGCGGATCACGATGTCCACACCTTCGCCGAGCACGTTCAGTTCCGAGTCGGTGACCAGTGCGGCCACCTCGATAAGTGCGTCATCCGTCAGCGAGAGCCCGGTCATCTCGCAGTCGATCCACACCATGCGATCGTTCATGCGCCCAACCCTACGGCGCGCTCCTCTGACCGGGCAGGGGAGTGCGACCCGGCGCGTACGCGTCGGAGTGCGGCTTGCCCGGATCCATCGGCAGCGAAGCCGTGGCTCCGAGCGAGCTGGCGGCGGCCGTGCGCCGGGTCTGGGACGGGACGGGGCCCGGCGCCAGACCGGAATGTCCGCCCGGACCCGGTCCTGGTCCGTCCGCGGCGACCACCGAGGGTCCGGCGCTCATGGCGGCCGCCGCCGTGGCCGCGGAGGCGGCCGACGGTGCCGGGGGCGCCGACGCCGACTCCAGGGACCGCTCGTTCTGCGGCCGCCGCGCCCGGTACGCCGCGCGGTACGCCGCGGGCGAGGAGCCGAGCTGACGCCGGAAGTGGCCGCGCAGTGCGACCGGCGAGCGGAAGCCGCAGCGTCCGGCGACCTCGTCCACGGAGTAGTCGGAGGTCTCCAGGAGCCGCTGTGCCTGCAGCACCCGCTGAGTGATCAGCCACTGCAGGGGAGCGCTCCCGGTCAGCGAGCGGAACCGCCGGTCGAAGGTGCGCCTGCTCATATAGGCGCGGGCAGCCAGCGTCTCCACGTCGAACTGCTCGTGAAGGTGTTCGAGTGCCCAGGCGACGACCTCGGCGAGCGGGTCGGCGCCGATCTCCTCCGGCAGCGACCGGTCCAGATAGCGTTCCTGGCCACCGGCCCGGCGCGGCGGCACGACCAGCCTGCGGGCGAGCGCGCCCGCCGCCTCGTTGCCGTGGTCGGTGCGCACGATGTGCAGGCAGAGATCAATTCCGGCCGCGGTGCCGGCCGACGTCAGCACGTCGCCGTCGTCGACGAACAGCTCGCGCGGGTCGACATGCACGGACGGGTAGCGCTTGGCCAGCGTCGGCGCGTACATCCAGTGCGTCGTCGCCGGTCGGCCGTCCAGTAAACCGGCCGCGGCCAGGACGAACGCGCCGGTGCAGAGACCGACGATGCGCGCGCCCTCCTCGTGCGCGCGGCGCAGCGCGTCGAGTGCCTCCAGCGGGGGCGGCGATGTGATCGAGCGCCAGGCCGGCACCACGACGGTGCCCGCCCGCGAGATCGCCTCCAGCCCGTGGGGCGCGGTCAGTTCCAGCCCGCCGGTGGTGCGCAGCGGCCCCTCTTCACCGGCGCACACGAGCAGCCGGTATCGGGGTACTCCCGCGTCCTGCCGGTCAATGCCGAACACGGAGAGAGGTATGGAACTCTCGAAAATGGGACCACCGCTGAAGAGCAGCACCGCGACGATCTCCCGACGTCGCCGCCCGGAGAGTTTCCGCGCCGCGGCTTCCTGCACGGCAGTGGAGTCGTGGCTCATGGTGCTAAGCCCCCCTCGGTCGTCGCGGCTCCCTGTTCTTGACGTGCTTTCTGGGCCTGTCGCTCCTGCACGTTTCCCCTCGGTCCTCCACCAGTCCCCCGCCGTACTACAGTCAAGATCGAATCTACTGCGTCACGTGACGCCGCTGTGACCAGTTCAGCACCCGGCGCATTGTCGACATGGCAACTTGGCGTGAAGCATTCGATCACGAAGCGTCGCACTCACGGGCCGCGCAGGGAAGTGCGCCTTGTGCCAGTGGCCGGTCAACGTAGGGTGCAGAGGCCTTCCCCGCTCCTTTCACCCCTGGTGAGACGTGGGTTGACCCCCCGTTCCGCCAGGGAATGCCGACGGCCGGGAAGTTGGCTGAAAACGTACGGGAGAGTGCGTGGGAATCAGTCAGTCCACCGGCGCGTCCGGCCCCGGACGACGGCCGCCCCGGTGCGCCCCCGGAGCCTGCCCCTTGCGCCTCCCGCGCGTGGCCGCGCCCCGCTGCGCACGGGCCCGCGCCGCCCCGCGCTCGGACTGCTGCAGAAGCACCCGGCACACCCCGGTCACGGCGGCGAGCCCCAGGGCCGCTCCGCCCGCGCCGGCCAGCGAGGTCCCGTACCCGACGAGGACCACCGGAACCAGGACACAGGAGAAGGCCGCCCAGCGCACCACGTCGCTCGCCGATTCCTGCGGGGCGGGCGCCGGGGTCCTCGCGGGGCGTGGCGCGGGGACCGAGGGGGCCCGGCGCTCGCGCGCCCCCTCGGGTGCGCGGCGGCGGGTGGTGGCTGCGGCGGCCGGGGCGGCGGTGGACGGTCCTGGCACGGCGTGCTCCCTGCGGCAGTGGTCTCGCACGGTGTGGCGGTGACGGCGGATGTCTCCGAAAGAGTGGTTTCACGGGTTCAACGCGCGGCCGACCGGCCGGTCACTGGCCTGAAGGGACCGCGCGCGCGAACCGGGCGCAAACCGCCTGTACGGGGCAGCCGCCATTGCCATCCGAGCCGGGCTCATGCATGCTCCGGTGAACGCCGTGCGGCCTCCGTGAGGCCTTGGCGGGCCTAGTGCGGGCCCGCGGCGGCGCCCCCGGGCGGCAAGACCGGGCGGGTCCCCGAGGGGCCCGGACGGGGCCCGCCGAGAGCTGGGCAGGAGAGGAGTGCGGCCGTACCCTTGGGGGTAAGGGGTTGGGAAGATGATTCCCGGACACACGTCCGGTGATGTGCGTCGTCACGGTGCCCGACCTGCGGTGACCCGCACGCATCCGAACCTGCTGTACCTGCTCTTGTCACCCTGTTCCCTACCGCGCACGCAGACGGCGCACCCGAAAAAAGCCGACCCTCCCACAGAGGACTCCTTCGCCGAGACACCGATGGCCGGTCACGAATTCTCCGAACCCGCGAACCGCAAGCGGCAGGTCGCCGATCCGAGCGCGACCCCCCAAGCGGCGGAAGAACCACGCCACTCCTGCGATCCCGCCTTCCGGCACGGTGTCGTCGTCGGCTTCGACGGCTCGACATCCAGCGAGCGGGCCCTCGCCTACGCGATCGGGATGGCGCACCGATCCGGCTCCGGCCTGATCATCGTCCACGTCGCCAACCGGCTGCCCACCACCGTCTGGGCGGGCTGTGAACCCCCGGTCTTCGTCGATGTCCCCGACCACCGCACCGAAGTCCTCGGCCTCGAACTGGCCTGCGCCGAATATCTGTCGGAAGTGCCCTGGATCCTGGTCGAGCGCGGCGGCGACATCTGCCACGAACTCGAAGAGGTCGGCCGGGAGTACTCCGCGGACGCCATCGTCGTCGGCTCGACGCACGGGATCGTGGGGCGCATCTTCGGGTCGGTCGCGGGTCGGCTCGCGCGCCGTGCGCAACGCCCCGTCGTGGTGATCCCCTAGCCGCGCAACTCCCCTTCGTCCCAGGTGGGATGAGGGGCGCGAGGCGGTGGCCGCGCATCGGCGACGCATAAATCTACTCGCGCGTAGAGGTGGGTTGCTCCCTTGTGAAGGGTACATACCGCTTGTTGGGGCAGAACCACGGCCCACTGCCCGTGCGGCGGCGTCCGGATGTTCCCATGCCGGCGCGCGCGGTGTATGCCCTGCAGGTCGGGGGGTGACGGCCGCCGACTGAGCAGGCGCGGGCCGGGGTAATGGGCGACCCCGGTCCCTCGAAGAACGGTCCCCTGTGCGCTTGGTGGCACACACAGGGGACCGTTCGCCCCAGCAGGACTACTCCACCGTGACCGACTTCGCCAGGTTGCGCGGCTTGTCGATGTCCCGGCCCAGGGCCAGGGCCGTGTGGTACGCGAGGAGCTGGAGCGGGATGCCCATGAGGATCGGGTCCAGCTCGTCCTCGTTCTTCGGGACGACGATCGTGTGGTCGGCCTTCTCCTGCTCCTGGTGGGCGACCGCGAGGATCTTGCCGCTGCGGGCCTTGATCTCCTCCAGGGCGGCGCGGTTCTTCTCCAGGAGGTCGTCGTCGGGGACGATCGCGACCGTCGGCAGGGCGGGCTCGATGAGGGCGAGCGGGCCGTGCTTCAGCTCGGAGGCGGGGTAGGCCTCGGCGTGGATGTAGGAGACCTCCTTGAGCTTCAGGGAGGCCTCGCGGGCCACCGGATAGCCGCGTACGCGCCCGATGAAGAGCATCGACTTGGCCTCGGCGAACTCCTGCGCCAGCTTCTTGATCTCGTCCTCGCGCTCCAGCATCTGCTCGATCTGCGCGGGCAGTTGCCGCAGGCCCGCGATGATCCGCTTGCCGTCGGAGACCGACAGGTCGCGGATGCGGCCCAGGTGCAGGGCGAGCAGCCCGAAGGCGACGGTGGTGTTGGTGAAGCACTTGGTGGAGACGACGCAGACCTCCGGGCCCGCGTGCACGTACACGCCCGCGTCGGCCTCGCGGGCGATGGCGGAGCCGACGACGTTGACGACGCCGAAGACGCGGGCGCCCTTGCGCTTGAGCTCCTGCACGGCGGCGAGCACGTCATAGGTCTCGCCGGACTGGGAGACGGCCACGTACAGGGTGTCGGGGTCGACGACCGCGTTGCGGTAGCGGAACTCGGACGCGGGCTCGGCGTCGGCGGGGATGCGGGCCAGCTCCTCGATCATCTGGGCGCCGATCATGCCCGCGTGGTACGAGGTGCCGCAGCCGAGGATCTTCACGCGGCGCACCTTGCGGGCGTCGTGCGCGTCCAGGTTCAGGCCGCCGAGGTGCACGGTGGAGAAGCGGTCGTCGATGCGGCCGCGCAGGACGCGGTCCACGGCGTCGGCCTGCTCGAAGATCTCCTTGTGCATGTACGTGTCGTGGCCGCCCATGTCGTACGACTCGGCCTCCCACTCCACGGTGGTCGGCTCGGCCGAGGTGCGCGAGCCCTCGGTGGTGTACGTGCGGTAGTCGTCGGCCTTGATGGTGGCCATCTCGCCGTCGTCGAGGGTGACGACCTGGCGGGTGTGCGAGACCAGGGCGGCGACGTCGGAGGCGACGAACATCTCCTTCTCGCCGATGCCGAGGACGACGGGCGAGCCGTTGCGGGCGACCACGATGCGGTCGTTGAAGTCGGCGTGCAGGACGGCGATGCCGTACGTGCCCTCGATGTGGCGCAGCGCCTCGCGGACCCGGTCCTCCAGCTTCTCGGCCGTGGAGCGGGCGATGAGGTGGGTGAGGACCTCGGTGTCGGTCTCGGAGCGGAACTCGACGCCGTCGGCGATCAGCTTGGCGCGCAGCTCGGAGGCGTTGTCGATGATGCCGTTGTGGACGACGGCGACCTTGTTCTCGCCGTCCAGGTGGGGGTGGGCGTTCTCGTCGGAGGGAGCGCCGTGGGTGGCCCAGCGGGTGTGGGCGATGCCGGTGGTGCCGGTGAAGCGCTTGGGGACGCGGGCCTCCAGGTCGCGGACGCGGCCCTTGGCCTTGACCATCTTCAGGCCGGTGGCCTTCGGGCTGGTGATCACGACGCCCGCGGAGTCGTAGCCGCGGTACTCCAGGCGCTGGAGGCCTTCCAGGAGGAGCGGGGCGACGTCGCGCTTACCGATGTATCCGACAATTCCGCACATAAAGGGTCCCCTCGGGTCGGGCGGTTCGTACGTGGAACGGACGGGGCTAGCCGTAGACCATGCGGCGCAGCTGCCGGAGCGTGAGCTCGGGCGGCGCGACCGCGCGGTACCGCAGGTCCGCCGCGATCCGCTCGAAGATCTCCGCGTTCACCAGGCCCTGACCCTGGAGTTCGCGGTGGCGGCGGCGGACGAACTGTTCGGCCGTCTCGTCGAAGTAGGCGAGCACGTCCTGGATCACCCGCAGGGCCTCACCGCGCTGGAGCGAGGAGGACCGGGTCAGGTGATCGACAAGTTCTTCGTGCACCCGTTGATCCTGGGGTACCGAGGGAGCTTTCGCAAGAATCCTGCCCGATATCGGGCAGGACCGGCTTGGTCTGTACTTTTATCGGGTCCTGATCGGGTCCTGAAGGCCTTCACATCCGCTTCAGGACCGCCTGCTTGGCCGCCGCGAACTCCTCGTCCGTCAGGATCCCGCTCCGGTGCAGCTCGCCCAGCTCCCGCAGGCGCCTCAGGAGCGCGTCATGGCCGTCCTCGGCCGGGGCGGCGGGCAGCGCGGCCGCCGCCTCGGCGGCCGGTGCGTCCTGGGCGAGCGCCTTCGCGGGCGCGGCCGGGTGCGGCAGGCGGGCCTGCACGGCCGCCGCGACCAGTGCCATCAGGGGGTCCTTCTTGAAGCCCCACAGCTCCACCGAGTTCGGGTCGTACTTCGGCGGGGCCTTCGTGGGGGAGTTCTTCACCGTGAACCGCAGATAGCCGTTCTCCAGGCCGATGGCGGGCTGCCACTCCACGGCGGCCACGTCGGCCAGCGCGATGGAGCGGGTGCCGGAGGCCGCCTTGGCCTCCTCCGTCTTCCAGTTCCACTCCAGGCGGACGTTCTCCCCGTCGAAGCTCACCGTGGCGTCGCCCGCGGCGACCTGCAGCGGCACCGAGGGTCCCGGCAGCAGATAGCTCTCGCAGCCCTTCGCGGGCACCTGCTCCAGGAGCAGCGCGTTGCGCACCTCGTCGACCACGTACTCCGCGACGCCGTACCGGTCCGACTCCACCGTCAGCTGGTACGGATCGGAGGCGTCGGCGAGCTTGCCGCCCGTCGCCTGGAGCAGCGGGTCCGCGCCGTCGCGCAGCCGCAGCCGCAACCGGCCGCTCTTCTTGCCCTGTTCGAAGGCGATGCCCGCCAACGCCGCCAGGGGCAGCGTCAGTTCGCCTAGGGTCTTGCGCAGCAACGAGACGGCTTTGTCGCGGCCCGGCACGAGCCGCAGCGTCTCTCCGTCGAAGGTCCAGGTCCCGTCGCGCTGGATGATTTCCGCCATGAGCCGATTCTCGCACCGCAGGCCAGGGCGGGTGGTCTACACCTTGACCCGGTCTGGGGTGCGCGGTACGCATGGTGACGGTTCGACTGCGTCACATCCGCGTTGCCCGGCGAAGGGACCCGCTTGTGAGACAGCACCGCAGAACTGCCTGTGTCATCGGATCGCTCCTGCTGATCGCCGCCGCCGGCACCTCGTCGTCGGCGGCCACCTCCGGCTCGGCCGACTCCGGCACCGCGCGCGCCGACCCCATCCCGCTCGGCCGGATCGTTCCGGTGCCCATGACGGCCGAACCGGGCGGACCCGCCTTCGAGATCACCGCCAAGACCCGCATCCGCGTGGGCGACCGCCCCGAGGAGCGCCGCGTCGGCGAGTACCTCGCGAGCGTCCTGCGCCCCTCCACCGGCTACCGCCTCCCCGTCACCGACCGCTCCGGCGCCGACGGCATCCGGCTGCGCCTGAGCGCCGACACGGAGAACAAGGTCCTCGGCGACGAGGGCTACCGCGTGATCTCCAAGCGCGGCTCCCTCACCATCACGTCCTGGTCGCCCACCGGACTCCTCCACGGCGTGCAGACCGTCCGGCAGCAACTGCCCGCCGCCGTCGAGAAGAAGACCAAGCAGCCGGGGCCGTGGCGGATCGCCGGCGGCACCATCAAGGACAAGCCGCGCTTCGCCTACCGCGGTTCGATGCTGGACGTGTCCCGGCACTTCTTCCCCGTCGAGCACGTCAAGCGCTACATCGACCAGCTGGCGCTCTACAAGATGAACAAGCTGCACCTGCACCTGAGCGACGACCAGGGCTGGCGCATCGCCATCGACTCCTGGCCGCGCCTGGCCACCTACGGCGGCTCCACGCAGGTCGGCGGCGGCCCCGGCGGCCACTACACCAAGGACCAGTACAAGGACATCGTCGCCTACGCCGCGTCCCGGGGTCTCCAGGTGATCCCGGAGATCGACATGCCGGGCCACACCAACGCCGCGCTCGCCTCGTACGCCGAACTGAACTGCGACGGCGTCGCGCCGCCGCTGTACACCGGCACGGCCGTCGGCTTCAGCTCGCTGTGCGTGAAGAAGGACGTGACGTACGAGTTCGTGGACGACGTCGTCCGGGAGCTGGCGGCGCTCACGCCCGGCGGGACCGTGCACATCGGCGGCGACGAGGCGCACTCCACGAGCCACGAGGACTTCGTGACGTTCATGGACAAGGTGCAGCCGATCGTCACCAAGTACGGCAAGGGCGTGATGGGCTGGCACCAGCTGGCGGGCGCCAACCCGGTCAAGGGCGCCGTCGCCCAGTACTGGGGCTACGACCGCACCGGCCAGGCCGAGCGCGACCAGGTCGTGAACGCGGCCAAGAACGGCACCAAACTGGTCGTCTCCCCGGCCGACCGTGCCTACCTCGACATGAAGTACCACAAGGACACCCCGCTCGGCCTGTCCTGGGCCGGGTACGTCGAGGTGCAGCGCTCCTACGACTGGGACCCGGGCACGTATCTGCAAGGAGCCCCGGCGGACTCGGTCCTCGGTGTCGAGGCGCCGCTGTGGACGGAGACCCTGTCCACGCCCGCGCAGCTGGACTACATGGCGTTCCCGCGCCTGCCCGGCATCGCCGAACTCGGCTGGTCGCCCGCGGCCACGCACGACTGGGACACGTACAGGAACCGGCTCGCCGAGCAGGCCCCGCGCTGGGACGCGCTCGGCATCAACTACTACAAGTCGCCGCAGGTGCCCTGGCCCACGAAGTAGACCCGGAGCAGACCCGGAGCAGACCCGGGCACGGCTGAGCGGGGCTCCGCGGGACCGTCCGCGGAGCCCCGCCCGGTCTAGGCGATCGGGTTCTTCAGGGTCCCGATCAGCTGGAGGGCGCCCGCGGGGTCGGCGAGGTCCAGCATCTGCTCGTTGTCGCGCAGCTGGAGCCGGTTCAGGCAGGACAGCGCGAACTCGGGCGCGAACATGTCGTACTGCCGGAACTTGTCGGCCAGTTCGGGCATCGAGTGCTGGTAGTCGCGGACGCACTCGGCGACCGTGCGCCAGAAGACGTCCTCGTCGAGACGGCCCTCGGTGACGAGGCTCGCGGACAGGAAGCGGAAGAAGCAGTCGAAGACGTCGGTGAGGATCGACAGGAGTTTGCGGTCCTCGGGCACGTCGACGCGGATCCGCTCGACCTCGGGCGGAAGGACCGCCGTCGGATCCATCACGGCGATCTCCTCGGCGATGTCCTTGAACAGGACCCGGTCGACGACACCGTCCTTCAACACCATGATCACGTTCTCGCCGTGCGGCATGAACACCAGGTCGTAGGCGTAGAAGCAGTGCAGCAGCGGCGTCAGATAGGCGCGCAGATAGCGGCGCAGCCACTCGGCGGGGGCCAGGCCCGAGCGGTCCATGAGGGCGCCCGCGAAGGACGCCCCGGCGCGGTCGGTGTGCAGGAGCGACGCCATGGTGGCGAGCTGCTCGCCCTCGCCGAGGCCGGGCACCGGGCTCTCGCGCCACAGCGCGGCGAGCATCTTGCGGTACGGCGAGTAGCGGTCGGTGGCGGCCTCGTACTCCAGGTGCCGGTAGCCGACGGCGGCGCGCTCGCGGATGATGCCGAGGCCCGTGGACCTCAGGACCTCGTCGGCGCGGACGAGGCCGTACAGCCAGTCGTTGATGGCCGGGGTCGCCTTCATGTACGTGGCCGAGAGTCCGCGCATGAAGCCCATGTTGATGACGGACAGGGCCGTCTTCACATAGTGCTTGGCCGGGGCGGAGGCGTTGAAGAACGTCCGGATCGACTGCTGGGCCAGATACTCGTCGTCACCCTCGCCCAGGCACACCAGGCGCCGGTCGGCGACCTCGGCGGCGAAGGTCACGGAGAGCTTGTTCCACCACTGCCAGGGGTGGGCCGGGATGAGGAGGTAGTCGGCCGGGTCGAGGTCCTGGGCGCGCAGCACGGCGTCGAACCGGTCCAGGGTCTCGCGGCCCAGCTCGGCCCGCAGGAACGACTCGTACTCCAGGCCCTCGCCCGCGGTGAACGCGGCCCGGTCGCGCCGCGCCGCCAGCCAGATCAGCCGGACGGGGCTCGCGGTCTCGGGGGCGTACGAGAGGTACTCGTGCACGCCGAAGCCGAGCCGTCCGTTGTTGGCGACGAAGCAGGGGTGGCCCTCGGTCATGCCGGTCTCGATCTCCTGGAAACCGGCGGTGGCCAGGTCGGCCGCACAGACGTGGGGCTTGGCGAGTTTGAAGCAGGTGCCGGAGAGGGTGGAGGAGATCTCCTCCAGGTACACCGGCAGGACCTGCTCGCTCAGGCCGAGGGCGCCGCGCAGCTCGGTGAAGAACTCCAGTGCGTTCAGGGGGAGTTCGGCGCCGTCGCGGTGGCGGGTGATCGAGTCGGCGTCGACGCCCCAGTGGTCGAGGGCGAAGACGCGGGCGGCGAAGCGGTAGCGGGTCAGGCCGTCGTCGCTGCGCACGACGTACCGGCCGTGGCCCAGCTCCTCCGGGGTGAGCAGCCGCTCGTGCGCGAACTCGGCGAGTGCTTTGCGGATGAGGAGCCGGTTGGCCTCGGCCCAGCGCTCGGGGTCCAGATGGTCCACGGCCTCGGCCTGCGGGGACAGGCGGGTGCGGGGTGGGGCGGGCGTCAGGGTCATGTCCGTGCTCCAGAGACTGCGGTGGGGCGTGCCGCCACGGCGTGGCGCACCACGGCGGCGTCGTAACTCTCGCGGGTGCAGAAGCTGAGCAGCGCCCGCTTCTCCGGCTTGTCGATCTCGCGCTCCGGCACGAAGCCGACCTCCTCGTTGAGGCGGTGCACGGCCGTGTTGGTGACGTCGGGTTCGACGACGACGCGGTGGGTGCGCGGGTCGGCGAACAGGTGCTCCATCACCGTGGAGATGACGGCGCGGGTGAAGCCGTGCACGGGCCGGTCGGTGGGGGCGACCAGGAAGTGCATGCCGACGTCGCCGGGCTCGGGCTCGTACAGGCCGACCAGCTCGATGTACCGGGGGTCGTAGCGCTCCATCAGGAACGCGGGCTCCCCGTCGTGCAGGCCGACGAACGCGTCGTGGTGCCGGGAGGCGGCGATGGCCATGTACTCGCGCTCGATGTCCTGGAGCCTCGCGCCCTGGAGCAGCCAGAAGGCCGCCTTGGGGTGGGTGACCCAGGAGTGCACCAGCTCGGCGTCCTCGAAGGGGTCGAGGGGGCGCAGGGCGAGGGTGCCGACGCCCCGGTCCTTGTTCGGCCTGCGTCTCATGCCGCTCGTGCCGCTCGTCCTGCCTGTCCCTGTCATCCAGCTCATACGGCGAACTCCTGGAAGGCGATGGACTTCTCGACCGGGTAGACCTCGCGGCCGAGCAGCTCACGGATGATGTACGCGTTGCGGTACGGGCCCATGCCCAGGTCGGGGCTGGTCATGGAATGGGTGTGGACGGCGGCGTTCTGCAGGAAGACACCCCGTCCTGTTGCGTCCACGGAGTAGTTGCGGGCGACGTCGAAGCGGCCGCGCCCGTCGAAGCGCAGGTGCTCGCGCAGCGGTTCCAGGAAGGCGGGGACGGCGTACCGGTAGCCGGTGGCGAGGATCAGGCCCTCGGTCGTCATCTCGAAGTCCTTGCCCTGCTCCTCCTGACGCAGGCCTAGGGTGTAGACACCGCCCGTGTACCGGGCTTTCTGCAGGCTCGTGTTGGTGAGCAGCCTGGTGGGCACGGGCCCGTCGAGGTTCTTCTGGTACAGCAGGTCGAAGATGGCGTCGATCAGCTCCCCGTCGATGCCCTTGAACAGGTTCTTCTGCTCGCGCTCCAGGCGGTAGCGGGTGTCCTCGGGCAGCGCGTGGAAGTAGTCGATGTACTCCGGAGAGGTCATCTCCAGGGTCAGTTTCGTGTACTCCAGCGGGAAGAAGCGCGGCGAGCGGGTCACCCAGTTGAGGCGGTAGCCGTGGATGTCCATGTCGGCGAGCAGGTCGTGGTAGATCTCGGCGGCGCTCTGACCGCTGCCCACGACGGTGAGCGAGTTCTTCTTCTGCAGCTCCTCCTTGTGCTCCAGGTAGCGGGAGTTGTGCAGGAAGTCGCCGCCGAGGCCGTCGCACGCCGCCGGGATGTGCGGCGGGGTGCCAGTGCCGAGGACGAGGTGGCGGGCGCGCAGGGTGTCGCCGGAGTCCGTCGTCACGTCGTACACGCCGTTTTCGTACGACACCCGGGTCACGGTGGTGCCGAAGCGGACGGAGGAGAGTTTCCCCGCGGCCCAGCGGCAGTAGTCGTTGTACTCGCGGCGCAGCGGATAGAAGTTCTCGCGGATGTAGAAGGAGTACAGGCGGCCCGACTCCTTCAGGAAGTTCAGGAAGGAGTACGGGGACGTGGGGTCGGCGAGCGTCACCAGGTCCGACATGAACGGCGTCTGCAGATGGGCGCCGTCCAGGAACATGCCCGCGTGCCACTCGAAGTCCGGCTTGGACTCCAGGAACAGGCCGCTGAGGTCGTCCAGGGGCTCGGTGAGACAGGCCAGGCCGAGGTTGAAGGGCCCGAGGCCGATGCCGATGAAGTCGTACGTCGGCTGCGCTGCGCGGAGGTCAGCTGGCGCGGTCAAGGTTCTCTCCCAGGTACTGCTCGGCGTGGCCGGCTATCAGGTCGAGGACGGCGGCGATGTCGGCGGCCGTGGTCTCGGGGTTGAGCAGGGTGAACTTCAGGTACTGGCGGTCGCCGACCTTGGTGCCCGCGACGGCGGCGGCGCCGGAGGCGAACAGGGCCTTGCGGGCGTACAGGTTGGCGCGGTCGATGGCGGCCGGGTCGCAGATCGCCGCCGGGATGTAGCGGAAGACGAGGGTGGAGAGGCTCGGCTGGACGACGACGTCGAAGCGCGGGTCGGCGGCGAGCAGGTCGAAGCCCTCGGCCGCCAGGTCGCAGACCTCGTCGAAGAGGTCGCCGATGGCGTCGGCGCCCATCACGCGCAGCGTCATCCACAGTTTCAGCGCGTCGAAGCGGCGGGTCGTCTGGAGGGACTTGTCGACCTGGTTGGGGATGCGCTCCATCGCCGCGCGCCGCGGGTTCAGATACTCGGCGTGGTACGTGGCGTGCCGCAGCGTCGCCGCGTCCCGGACCAGGAGCGCGGACGAACTGACCGGCTGGAAGAACGACTTGTGGTAGTCGACCGTGACGGAGTCGGCGCGCTCGATGCCGTCGAGCAGGTCACGGCGGGTGCGCGAGGCGAGCAGACCGCAGCCGTAGGCGGCGTCTACGTGCAGCCACGTCTCGTACTGCGCGCAGAGGTCGGCGATCTGCGGCAGCGGGTCGATGGAGCCGAAGTCGGTGGTGCCCGCGGTCGCGACGACGGCCATGGGGATCAGGCCCTCGCGGTCGAGGCGGGCCAGCTCGCGGGCGAGCGCCACGGTCTGCATGCGCTTGTCGCGGTCGGTGGGGATCACGATGACGGCGTCCTGGCCGAGGCCGAGCATCTTCGCGGCCTTCTGGACGCTGAAGTGGCCGACCTCGGAGGCGAGAATGCGCAGCCGGTCGGGGGAGTCGGTCTTGGCCTCCTCGCGGGCGAGCAGCAGCGCCTGGAGGTTGGACTGGGTGCCGCCGGAGGTGAACACGCCGTCGGCGGCGGGCCCGAGGCCGATGCGCTCGGCGGTCCAGTCGATCAGGCGGCGCTCGATGAGGGTGCCGCCCGCGGACTGGTCCCAGGTGTCCAGGGAGGAGTTCACGGCGGTCAGGACGGCCTCGCCGAGCACGGCCGGGATGACGACCGGGCAGTTGAGGTGGGCCAGGTAGCGGGGGTGGTGGAAGTAGACGGCGTCGCGCAGGTACAGCTCGTCCAGCTCGTCGAGGGCGGCGCCGGTGTCGTGCAGCGGGGTGTCGAGGTCGACGGCCTCGACGCGGGGGGTGAGAGCGTCCGGGGAGACGCCGGTGAACGGGCGGGAGGTGGTGGCGATTCTGGCCGCCACCCGCTCGACTCCTTCGGTCACGGAGGCGCGGTACCGCTCCGTGGTGGTGTCATTGAGCAGGTGCGAGCGCATGAACTGTCCTCCAGGTGAGGGGACTTGGTCGCGCCCCCGGGACAGGGCACAGCAGGGAGGGCCGGGGGCGCGACATGGAACTTAGGTTAGCCTAACCTAAGTTCATCGCAACAGGGTTCTGGGCCCCCTTCTGTCCCACAAGTCACCCGGAAATTCACGAGCCATCCACAAACCCGCAGGTCACAAACGCAGCACCGCCCGGCTGCGGAGAGCAGCCGGGCGGTGCGCGGGGGGATATATCAAGCCCGTCCGGCGTTTGAGGACGAGCAAGGCCGCAGGCCGCGACTCAGCGGTGAGCCAAGGCCGACGTACACCGACCCGACGGTCAGGAAACCTTCTTCGCCTTCTCGATGGCCTTGGCCAGATCCTCCAGGATCGGCGCACACTTGGCGTACGAGAAGATCGGCTCGGTCACACGCGGGATGACCTGCCCGGCCTTGACGGCAGGCAGCTTGCCCCAGGTGGGCTTCTGCTTCGCCAGGTCCGCCGGCTGCAGAGCCGACGTGCGGTTGTCCATCATGATGACGTCGGCCTTGTAGGTGTCGACGTTCTCCCAGGACAGGTTCTGGAACCAGCCCCCGCTCTCCTTCTTGGCCTTCTCCGGCGGCTCGACGATGTTCACGCCGAGCGCCTTGAAGTACTCCAGGTCGGCGGAGAGGTCGGAGCCGGAGACGTAGAAGATGTCGGCGCTCGCCGAGCCGACCAGGACCTTGATCTCCGGGCGGGACTTCGCGGCCTTGCGCAGCCGCTCCGCCGCGGCCTCGAAGCGCTTCTTCGCCGTGACGACCTTGTCGGACTTCACGTCGGCGCCGAGCGACTCGGCGAGGGCGAGGATGCGCTCCAGGGGCTTGGTCATCTGGCGGTCGTAGACGGAGACGCCGACGCTCGGGGCGAGCTTCAGGATCTTGTCCTTGGACTGCTCGGGGACGTACCAGAGGGTGCCCTTGTCGTCGAACATCGTGGAGATGAGCACGTCCGGCTGGAGGCCCACGTACTTCTCGATGTTGAACTGGTCCCAGGCGTTGCCGAGGATGGTCACCTTGCTGATGTCCATGTCACCGGCCTGGACGTCCGGCTTGCCGTCCTTGGTCTTGGTCGGGCCGAAAACACCCTTGACCTCGACGCCGTAGTCGTACAGCGCGGCCGCGACACCGGTGAACGCCACGATGTTCGCGGGCGTCGCGTCGGCCTTGGCCGTCTTGCCGCGGTCGTCCTTGAAGGACCAGGGGCCGCCGTCCTTCGTGCCGCCGCCCGAGCCACCGCTCTTGTCCTTCTTCTCGTCCCCGCAGGCGGCGAGGACGGCGGTGAGCCCGAGGGCGCCGCCCGCGGCGAGGATGCCGCGGCGCGAGGGCGTGCGGAGGCTGTGCGACATGAGGTCTCTGCTTTCGTACGGGGCACTGGCCGGAAGTGGTGCTTAGGTTAACCTAACCTTCCTTCCGGTCCAGTGGTCCCCCGCCTCAGCCGGTGGCCTCCCGGGCCCTCAGCTGGTCAGACCCAGCTCCCGGGCGATCAGCATGCGCTGCACCTCGCTCGTGCCCTCGCCGATCTCCAGGATCTTGGAGTCCCGCCACATCCGCGCCACCGGGTACTCGTTCATGAAGCCGTACCCGCCGTGGATCTGCGTGGCCTCGCGCGCGTTGTCGACGGCGACCGTCGAGGAGTACAGCTTCGCCAGCGCCGCCTCCTTCTTGAACGGTTCGCCGGAGACCAGCCGCGAGGCCGCGTCACGCCAGGCGAGCCGCGCCGTGTGCGCCTTCATCTCCATGTCGGCGATCTTGAACTGGATCGCCTGGTTGCTGCCGATCGGCCGCCCGAACGCGTGCCGCTCCTTGGCGTACTTCACCGACTCGTCGACACAGCCCTGCGCAAGCCCCGTGCCGAGCGCCGCGATCGCGATCCGGCCCTCGTCCAGGATCCGCAGGAACTGCGCGTACCCGCGCCCGATCTCACCGAGGAGGTTCGCCCGCGGCACCCGCACGTCGGCGAACGACAGCTCCCGGGTGTCCGAGGCGTTCCAGCCGACCTTCGAGTACGGCGCCGCGACCGTGAAGCCCGGCGTGCCGGACGGCACGATGATCGAGGAGATCAGCGGCTTGCCCGCGTCCGTGCGCCCCGTCACGGCCGTCACCGTCACCAGGCCCGTGATGTCGGTCCCGGAGTTGGTGATGAAGCACTTCGTGCCGTTGATGACCCACTCGTCGGTCGCCTCGTCCAGGCGTGCCGTCGTGCGCGTGCCGCCCGCGTCGGAGCCGCCGTCGGGCTCGGTCAGGCCGAAGGCGCCCAGGATCTCGCCGGAGCACAGCCGCGGCAGCCACTCCCGCTTCTGCTCCTCGGTGCCGAACAGGTGCAGCGGCATCGCGCCCAGCGAGACGCCCGCCTCCAGCGTGATGGCCACGGACGAGTCGACGCGCGCCAGCTCCTCCAGGGCGATGCCGAGCGCCAGGTAGTCGCCGCCCATGCCGCCGTACTCCTCGGGGAAGGGCAGCCCGAAGAGGCCCATGCGGCCCATCTCGCGCACGATCTCGTACGGGAACTCGTGCCGCTCGTAGAGGTCGCCGATCTTCGGGGCGATCACGTCGTGGGCGAACGCCTCGACGGTGCGCCGCAGTTCCTCGTGTTCGGGGGAGAGGTGGTGGTCCATCGTTCTCACTGCTCCTGGTGGGAGAGGGCACGCACGGTGCGGGACGGGCTCGGTCGGCCCAGCTGGTCGGCCATCCACACGCTGGTGGCGGTGAGACGGCCGAGGTCGACCCCGGTCTCGATGCCGAGGCCGTGAAGCATCCACACGAGGTCTTCGGTGGCGAGGTTTCCGGTGGCGCTCTTGGCGAACGGGCAGCCGCCGAGGCCGCCCGCGGACGCGTCCACGGTGGTCACTCCGTGCTGCAGGGCCGCCAGGGTGTTGGCGAGCGCCTGGCCGTAGGTGTCGTGGAAGTGCACGCCGACGCGGTCCGTGGGCACGCCCTGTTCGTTGAGGGCGGCGAGCAGTTCCTGTACGTGGCCGGGGGTGGCCACGCCGATGGTGTCGCCGAGGCTCAACTCGTCGCAGCCCATGTCGAGCAGCGCCTTGCAGACGCGGACGACCTGAGCGATCGGGACGGCGCCCTCCCAGGGGTCGCCGAAACACATCGACAGATAGCCGCGCACGTGCACCTGGTCGTGCGCGCTCTCCGCCTCCTTCGCGCGCGCCACCACCGGCTCGAACATGGCGAGCGCCTCGTCCACCGTGCGGTTCAGGTTGGCCTTGGCGAAGGACTCGGTGGCGCTCGCGAACACCGCCACGCGGCGGGCGCCGAGGGCGAGGGCGCGGTCGAGGCCGCGGGCGTTCGGGACCAGGACCGGCAGGTGCGTGCCCTTGGTCCGCGCGAGGTCGTCGAGCAGCGGGAACAGCGCCTCCGCGTCGGCCAGTTGGGGCACCCACTTGGGGTGGACGAAGCTGGTCGCCTCGATCGTGGTCAGGCCCGCGTCGGCCAGGCGGTGGACGAACTCCGCCTTCACCTCCGTGGGGACCGTCGCCTTCTCGTTCTGCAGGCCGTCCCGCGCGCCCACCTCGTGGATGCGGACGCGGGGCGGCAGGTCCTCGGTGGGGACGACCATCGGCAGGGCGCCGGGGGCTTGTGCGGTCATGACGCGTCCTCCTCCGCGGGGGTCACCACGGCCAGGACCTGGTCCATGGCGACCGTGGTGCCCGGGGTGACGTCCAGCTCGGTGACGGTGCCGGCGTGCGGCGCGGAGATGACGTGCTCCATCTTCATCGCCTCCACGACCAGGAGGCTCTGGCCTGCGGTCACCTCGTCGCCGGGGGCCACCTTCACGACCGTCACGGTGCCGGGCATCGGGGCCGTCAGCGCGTCCACGCCCGCGTGGGCGGCGCCGCTGAGGGCGGCCTCTACGGGGTCGTAGTCCTGGACGTGCCAGGCGTGGCCGTGCTGGCCGAGCCAGGTGTCGGCGGTGTGGAAGGTGTGGGTGCGGCCTTGGTGGTGGAGGGTGACGGTGGTCGGCCCTGCCGGGGGCTCCCCAATCCCGCCCCTTCCCGAAACCGGGGGCAGGCCCCCGGGCCCCCAGGCCGTCTCCCCGGAGGGGAGCCGGATCTCGGTGCCTTCGGCACCGGGCCGGGTGCGCACGACGACCGGTTCGTGCCCCGGTACGCGCAAGTGGTGCACGGTCCACGCGGCTTCGCCGCCGAGCCGCCAGCCGTTGGGCACGGAGAACGGGTCCAACCAGGCCCCGTCCGCCTCGCCCGCCGGGCGTACTCGCACCAACGCCGCCGCCCCGTACACCTCCACCGGAACATCGGCGTCGACCAGACCCTCGGCCTCCCGCTCCACAAGCCCGGTGTCCAACTCCCCGGCCACCACCGCCGGGTGGGCCAGCAAGCGCCGCAGGAACCCCGCGTTGGTCGGCACCCCCAGGGTGACCGTCTCCGCGAGCGCGCCGCGCAGCTTGCGCAGCGCCGTCGCCCGGTCGGGCCCGTACGCGATGACCTTCGACAGCATCGGGTCGTACAGGCTCCCGACCTCCGTGCCCTCGCTGAGCCCGGAGTCGGTGCGCACCCCGTCGCCGGACGGCTCGTGCAGGGCGAGGACCGTGCCGCCGGACGGCAGGAATCCCCGCGAGGGGTCCTCGGCGCAGACGCGAGCCTCCACGGCGTGCCCGGTGAGGCGCACATCCTCCTGCGCGAAGGGCAGCGGCTCGCCGGACGCCACCCGCAGCTGCCACTCGACCAGGTCCAGGCCGGTGATCAGCTCCGTCACCGGGTGCTCGACCTGGAGGCGAGTGTTCATCTCCATGAAGTAGTACGAGGCGGGGTCGTCGCCGGGCACGATGAACTCGACGGTGCCCGCGCCGACGTACCCGCAGGACCGCGCGGCCTCCACAGCGGCGGCCCCCATCGCGGCGCGCGTCGCCTCGTCGAGGAGGACCGAGGGGGCCTCCTCGATGATCTTCTGGTGGCGCCGCTGGAGGGAGCACTCGCGCTCGCCGAGATGCACGACGTTGCCGTGCGCGTCGGCGAGGACCTGGATCTCGATGTGCCGGGGCCGGTCCACCCACCGCTCGACGAGGAGGGTGTCGTCGCCGAAGGAGGCGCGGGCCTCGCGCCGGGCGGCGGCGATCTCGTCGCCGAGCAGGGCGGCGTCCCGGACCAGGCGCATGCCCTTGCCGCCGCCGCCCGCGGACGGCTTCAGGAGCACGGGGGTGCCGATCTGGCGGGCGGCGTCGACGAGTTGGGCGTCGGTGAGGCCGCTGCCGGTGGAGCCGGGGACGACGGGGACCCCGGCCTTCCGTACGGTCTCCTTGGCGCGGATCTTGTCGCCCATCAGGTCGATGGCGGCGGCGGGCGGTCCGATGAAGGAGAGCCCGGCGTCCGCGCAGGCCGCCGCGAAGGCGGCGTTCTCGGCGAGGAAGCCGTAGCCGGGGTGGACGGCCTGGGCGCCGGACGCGGCGGCGGCAGCGAGGAGCCGCTCGGCCGACAGATAGCTCTCGGCGGCCGGGGCGGGCCCGAGCCGCACCGCCGTGTCGGCCTCGCGGACGTGCCGGGCGTCGGCGTCGGCGTCGGAGAAGACGGCCACCGAACGGACGCCGAGCGTCCGCAGCGTACGGATGACACGGACGGCGATCTCGCCCCGGTTGGCCACAAGGACTGTGTCGAACATGCTCATGGGGTCTGGTCCCTCACATCCGGAAGACGCCGAAGCCGCGTTCGCCCAAGGGCGCCCCGGCACACGCGGTCAGAGCCAGGCCGAGCACCTGGCGGGTCTCCAACGGGTCGATGACACCGTCGTCCCACAGCCGTGCCGTGGCGTAATAGGCGTTGCCCTGCTCCTCGTACTGCGCGCGGACCGGGGCCTTGAAGGCGTCCTCGTCCTCGGCCGACCACTCCTCGCCGCGCGCTTCGAGTTGGTCGCGCTTGACGGTGGCGAGGACGGACGCCGCCTGCTCGCCGCCCATCACGGAGATCTTGGCGTTGGGCCACATCCACAGGAAGCGCGGCGAATAGGCCCGGCCGCACATGGAGTAGTTGCCCGCTCCGTAGCTCCCGCCAACCACCACCGTCAGCTTCGGGACCCGGGTGCAGGCCACGGCCGTGACCATCTTCGCGCCGTGCTTGGCGATGCCCCCGGCCTCGTAGTCGCGGCCGACCATGAAGCCGGAGATGTTCTGCAGGAAGACCAGCGGGATGCCGCGCTGGTCGCACAGCTCGATGAAGTGGGCGCCCTTCTGGGCGGACTCGGAGAACAGGATGCCGTTGTTCGCGACGATCCCGACGGGGTGGCCGTGGATGTGCGCGAAGCCCGTCACCAGGGTCTGGCCGTACTCGGACTTGAACTCGGCGAAGCGCGAGCCGTCGACGACGCGGGCGATGACCTCGCGGACGTCGTAGGGCGTGCGGGAGTCCGTCGGCACCGCGCCGTACAGACCGAGCGGGTCGACCTTCGGCTCCTCGACCGGGCGGACCTCCCAGGGGATGGTGCCGCGCGCGGGGAGCGTGGAGACGATCGTGCGGACGATGCGCAGGGCGTGCGGGTCGTCCTCCGCGAGGTGGTCGGTGACGCCCGACACCCGGGAGTGCACCTCGCCGCCGCCCAGCTCCTCGGCCGTGACGACCTCGCCGGTCGCGGCCTTCACCAGGGGCGGGCCGCCGAGGAAGATCGTGCCCTGGTTGCGGACGATCACGGCCTCGTCGCTCATCGCGGGGACGTACGCCCCGCCCGCCGTGCAGGAGCCGAGGACCGCCGCGATCTGCGGGATGCCCGCGCCGGACATCCGGGCCTGGTTGTAGAAGATCCGCCCGAAGTGCTCGCGGTCGGGGAAGACCTCGTCCTGCATCGGCAGGAAGGCGCCGCCCGAGTCGACCAGGTAGAGGCAGGGGAGACGATTCTCCAGCGCCACCTCCTGCGCCCGCAGGTGCTTCTTGACCGTCATCGGGTAGTACGTCCCGCCCTTGACGGTCGCGTCGTTGGCGACGATGACGCAGTCGCGCCCGCTGACCCGGCCGACGCCCGCGATGACGCCGGCCGCCGGGGCCGCGCCCTCGTACATGCCGTCGGCCGCGAGCGGTGCCAGTTCGAGGAAGGGCGAGCCGGGGTCGAGGAGGGCGTCCACGCGGTCACGCGGCAGCAGCTTGCCGCGCGCCACGTGCCGCTGCCGGGCGCGCTCGCCGCCGCCGAGCCGGGCCGCCGCGAGTTTGCCGCGCAGCTCCTCGGCCAGGGCGCGGTGCGCCGTCTCGTTCGACCGCCAGGCTTCCGAGGCGGGGTCCGCCGCGCTCGCGAGGACTGGTGCCTGTTGCATCCGCTGTGCTCCCACTGTTAGTGAGCGTTAACGTATGCCGCCAAGGTTAACGACCGCTAACCGCCCTGTCTAGAATTGCTTCCATGGCCACCAGGACCGACGCCCCCACCCGCCGCGAGCAGATCCTCAAGGAAGCCGCCCGGCTCTTCGCCGAGCGCGGCTTCCACGGCGTCGGCGTGGACGAGATAGGGGCCGCGGTCGGGATCAGCGGGCCCGGCCTGTACCGCCACTTCGCGGGCAAGGACGCGATGCTCGCCGAGCTGCTCGTGGGGATCAGCGAGCAGCTGCTGCGCGGCGGCGAGCGCCGGGCCGCGGAGGCCGCGGGGTCGCCCGTGGCCGTGCTCGACTCGCTCATCGAGGGCCACATCGACTTCGCCCTCGACGACCGCTCGCTGATCACTCTCCACGACCGCGAGCTGGACCGCCTGCGGGACAGCGACCGCAAGCTGGTGCGCTCGCTCCAGCGGCGGTACGTGGAACTGTGGGTGACCGCGGTGCGGGACGTGTACGCGGGCCTGGCGGAGGCGGAGGCGCGGGCATCCGTGCACGCGGTCTTCGGCCTCCTGAACTCGACGCCGCACCTGGGGCGGCCGGGGTCGCTGCCGGGCCGGGAGGGGATGGCGGGCCTCCTGAGCAGGTTGGCGCACGGGGCACTGGCATCGGCGGCAAGCGAGAACTGACCGGCGGGGTGACATCGAACCGGGCGGGCAATTCAAGCCTGTCCGGCGTTTGAGGACGAGTAGGCCGAAGGCCACGACCGGCGGCGCCCCAGAACCGGCGGTCACGATTCTCGCCCTGGACGGTCACGCGAACCCACGGGTAACCTCCCCCTGAGCAAGCGCTTAGCCAAGAAGCACTTGGCCGGATCCGTGACCCAGGGAGCTCAATCGTGCGCCGAACCGTTTTCACCGAGGACCACGAGGCATTCCGGGAGACCGTCCGGGCCTTCATCGAGGCCGAGGTCGTGCCCGTGTACGACGAGTGGTTCGCGGCGGGCCAGGCGCCGAGGGACTTCTACTACAAGCTCGCCGACCTCGGCGTCTTCGGCATCCGCGTCCCCGAGGAGTTCGGCGGCGCCGGTATCGACTCGCACAAGTTCGAGGCGGTCATGTACGAGGAGACGGCCCGCGCGGGCGTCTCCTTCGGCGGCTCCGGCGTACACGTGCTGCTCGGCCTGCCGTACATCGAGATGCTCGCCACCGACGAGCAGAAGAAGCGCTTCCTGCCCAAGTTCGTCTCCGGCGAGGAGATGTGGGCGCTCGCTATGACCGAGCCCGGCACCGGCTCCGACGTCGCGGGCATGAAGACCACCGCCAAGCTCTCCGAGGACGGCACGCACTACGTCCTCAACGGCGCCAAGACCTTCATCACCGGCGGCGTGCACGCCGACCGCGTCATCGTCTGCGCCCGCACCTCCGCCCCGCGCGAGGACGACCGCCGCTTCGGCATCTCCCTGTTCGCCGTCGACACCAAGTCCGCGGGCTACTCCGTCGGCCGCAAGCTCGACAAGCTCGGCCTGAAGGTCTCCGACACCGCCGAGCTGGCCTTCGTCGACGTGCAGGTCCCGGTCGAGGACCTGCTCGGCGAGGAGAACAAGGGCTTCGGCTACCTCGGCCACAACCTCGCCTCCGAGCGCTGGGGCATCGCGTTCGGCGCGTACGCGCAGGCCAAGGCCGCCGTGCGGTTCGCCAAGGAGTACGTCCAGGAGCGCGCCGTCTTCGGCAAGTCCGTCGCGTCCTTCCAGAACACCAAGTTCGAACTGGCCGCCTGCCAGGCCGAGGTGGACGCCGCCGAGGCCGTCGCCGACCGCGCCCTGGAGGCCCTGGACGCGGGTGAGCTGACCCCCGCCGAGGCCGCGTCCGCGAAGCTGTTCTGCACCGAGGTCGCCCACCGCGTCATCGACCGCTGCCTCCAGCTGCACGGCGGCTACGGCTTCATGAACGAGTACCCGATCGCCCGCCTGTACGCGGACAACCGCGTCAACCGCATCTACGGCGGCACCAGCGAGGTCATGAAGATGATCATCGCGAAGTCGATGGGTCTGTAACTCGCCGATGAGCGAGGAACTCGAAAGCCTGCTCGGCCTCCTCGACCTGGAACGGGTCGAGGAGGACATCTTCCGCGGCGTCAGCCGGACGTCGCTCGTACCGCGGGTCTTCGGCGGCCAGGTCGCCGCGCAGGCCCTGGTCGCCGCCGGGCGCACCGTCCCCGACGCCAGGCCCGCGCACTCCCTGCACGCCTACTTCCTGCGCCCCGGCGACCCCGGCGCGCCCATCGTCTACACCGTCGACCGCATCCGCGACGGCCGCTCCTTCACCACGCGCCGCGTCGTCGCCGTGCAGCACGGACAGCCGATCTTCCACCTCTCCGCGTCCTTCCAGGCGTACGAGGAGGGGCTCGAGCACCAGGACGGGATGCCGCCCGCGCCCGACCCCGAGACGCTGCCCACCGCCGCCGATGCGCTGCCGCTGCACCTGCCGCCGGACGTCGCCCAGCGCCTGCTCGACGCGCGCGCCGCCGTCGACCTGCGGTACGCGGACCTGCCGCCGTGGGGCACGGTGGGGCGGCCCCGGGAGGCGCGCTCCCAGGTCTGGTTCCGCACCAACGGCAAGCTCGAGGGGGAGCACGCGGGATCGCTGCTCCACCTGTGCCTGGCCACCTACGTGTCCGACATGACGCTCCTCGACTCCGTGCTGCTCGCCCACGGGCGCGGCGGCTGGGCCGTCGGGGACGTCGTCGGCGCCTCCCTGGACCACGCGATGTGGTTCCACCGCCCGTTCCGGGCCGACGAGTGGCTCCTCTACGACCAGGAGTCGCCCTCGGCGTCGGGCGGCCGGGGCCTCGGGCAGGCGCGCATCTGGACGCGCGACGGACGGCTGGCCGTGACCGTCATCCAGGAGGGCGTGGTCCGGGTCCCGCGCGGGCGCTGACCCTACGCGGGCCGGAGCGGGCGCTGGCCCTACGCGGGCCGGAAGGGGAGCGGCGTCTCCAGGGCGCGGTGGCACGCCTCGTCCACCGCCTGCTTGCCGCCTGCCGGGGCGTCCGCGAGGAACTCCTCGTCCAGCTCGGCCACGACGCCCCGGGCCCGGTCGAGCAGCGCTCGGCCCCGCTCGGTCAGTTCGAGGCGCGCGCGGTGCCCCTGCCCCCGCAGGTTGCGCTCCACCGCCCCCAGCTCCTCCAGCATGAGGACGGTGGCGCGCATGCTCTGGCTCGTGACGCCCGCGCGCCGCGCCAGGTCGCTGTAGGACAGGTCGGCGTCGCGGGAGATGTGTCCGAGGGCCCCGAAGAGCCGCAGCGACAGACCCATGTCCACGAGCCGCGCCTCCAGCCGCTCCTGGAGCCGCCGTCCGGTGGCGATCACCAGCATGACGGTCGACGGCGCACTCTCCGGCGCGTTGCTCACCTGTGACTCTCCCTACCGGTGTCCGTGCGTGCGGGACGTGCCGGAGTCAGTGTCCCAGGCCGGGGCCCCGGGTGATCAGGCCGGTCGCACCAGGACGCCGAGCCGCTCGGCCGCCCGCTTCGAGGCGTCGAGGAAGGGGCCGACGTCCGCGGCCGTCGCGGCGATCGCGGCCCGGGTGAGCTCGGGGCCCGCCAGCTCCGGTGTGCCGACGCCGAACGGGGGCGTCGGGGCGTACTCCATGGTCAGCTCGGTCAGGCGCGCGGCCTCGATGCCGCGGAGGTCCTGGACGACCCGCAGGGCGATCTCGTGGGATCCGGTCGCGGGTCCTGCCGTGAGGCGGTTGCCGTCCTCCACGACGTGGTTCGTCGGCACCAGGGTCGCGCCGTAGTACGGCAGCAGGTCGTACATGTGGAAGTTGCTCGTGGCGCGGTAGCCGCGGAGCAGGCCCGCGGCGCCGAGGAGCAGGCTGCCCGCGCAGACGCCCGCGACCCAGGTGGCACGGCTGCCCCGGTCGGCGAGGAAGGCCAGCGTCTCGGCGTCCTCCAGGACCTCTACGGGCACCGCGCCCGTGTACAGGACGTCCAGGTCGGCCGGGCAGTCCTCGAACGTGGTGGTGGCGCGCGTGGGGAAGTGGGGGTGGCCCGCGATCTCGTCCAGGGTCTTCCCGACGAGGTGGACGGTTGTCCGGGGCTGGGCGCTCAGGGCCCAGTGGAAGGCGATGACGTCGACCGGCATGAAGCCGGGGCACACCAGGATCGCGATGTTCAGCGGACGCTGTTCGTCGGACATGGTCCTTTTCTCCCTGCCTCGGTGGAGGTGCCTTGGTGGCGGTGCCTTGGTGGAACGGCCGCCTCGACGGAAGCGACTTACAGTCAGACTAAAAGTCTGGCTGTAAGCAAGGGGTAAGGTCCGTCCGGCATACTCCCTCAACATGGCTGAAACAGTGTCAAATGCCCCCAAGGGCGGCACGGACGGCGAGAGCGTCCTTACCGTGCTGGTCGCCGCCCTCGCCAACCTCGGCATCGCCGTCGCCAAAGCCGTCGCGGGGGTCGTCAGCGGGTCGAGCGCGATGCTGTCGGAGGCGGCGCACTCCGTGGCCGACACCGTCACGGAGCTGATGCTGCTCGTCTCGCTGAAGAGCGCGCGGCGGCCCGCCGACGAGGACCATCCGCTCGGCTACGGCGGTGCCCGCTACATCTGGGCGCTGCTCGCCTCCGTCGCCACGTTCGTCGGCGGCGGCGTCTTCGCCGTGTACGACGGCGTCCACACCCTCACACACGGCGAGGAACCGGGCGACCCGCTCGTCTCGTACCTCGTCCTCGGCGTCGCCTTCCTCCTGGAGGGCTACTCCCTGCGCACCGGCCTCAAGCAGGCGCGCGGCGAGGCCGACCGGTTCGGGGTGCACGTCAAGCACTATCTGCGGCACACGCCCGACACCGCCGTGAAGGCCGTGGTCATGGAGGACTCGGCCGCCCTCGTGGGCCTCCTGCTCGCCGCGGGCGGACTCCTCGGCGGTCAGCTCACCGGCTCCGGCGTCTGGGACGGCGTCGCGTCCCTGTGCATCGGCGTGCTGCTCGTGTACGTGGCGTGGGTGCTCGGGCACGCCAACGCGGAGCTGTTGATCGGGCGGCCGTTGCCCGCGCCCATGCGGCAGCGCATCCGCGAGCAGTTGCTGGCCGACGACCACATCGAGGCGGTCCTTGAGCTGACGACCCTGGTGCAGGGGCCACGCGAGGCACTGGTCGCGGCCAAGGTCAACTTCCGGGACGCCTCGACGGCGGCGGAGGTCGAGGAGGCGTGCGAGCGGGCGGAACGGCGGGTGCGGGAGCGGTTCCCCGGAGTGCGCCGGGTGTATCTGGACCCGACGCCCTACTGATCGAGCCCGGCCGCGTCCAGCAGGTACGCCGTCAGCGGGTCGTAGAACCGCGGGCTCGTCACGTGGTCGTCAAGGGGCACCGTGACCTGGACGGTGCCCTCTGCCTCGCCGATGAACAGGGCCGGGTCGTTGCAGTCCGCGTACCCGACGGAGTCGATCCCGCGCTGGCCCGCGCGGCCCGCCCAGCCGTGGTCGGCGACCACGAGGTCCGGCAGCGGGCGCTCCTCGCGAAGGAGCCCGTCCAGGATCGCGTTCATCGGCTCCGGCGAGTGGGTGTGCCACAGCGTCGCGCCGCGTTCCAGGACGGCCACGTCCGCGAACTGGAAGACGAAGCCCTCGTCGGCGGTGAGGCCTTCGGGGATGACGACGATCTCGCAGCCCGCGGCGCGCAGCGCGGCGGCCGTCGCGCGGTGCACGTCGAGGAGGCCCCCGGGGTGGCCGGTCGCGAACAGCACGCGCTCCTTGGCGGACGCGGCCTTGCGCAGCCGTCCCGCCATCCGCTCCAGGGCGTCGACGGTCAGCTCCGGGTCGATGGTGTCCTGACCCTGGCGGTACTCGGGGTCGTCGTTCACGCCGCAGCGCTCGGCCATCACCGCGAGCACGTCCTGCTCGTCGGTCCAGCGGTCGCCCAGCTCCAGGCCCAGCCAGTAGTGGCGGTCGCCGTTCGCGAGTTTGCGGTAGTGGGAGAGGTTGTTGTCGCGGGGCGTCGCGACATCGCCCGCGATGCGGGTGCGGACGAGATGGTCGACGAGCGCGGCGCGGCTGGGTATCGGCATGCGACCCATTGTGCCGTCGTCAACGACCCCGGCGCGGGCCGTCCCGCAGGCCGGACCTGTGCGGCGACTCACGTTCTGGGGGCGGGGTGAGGCGGAGGGGACTGTTCCGCGGGGGTGCCGTCGCAGGACCGCGCGGCAGGACCCCGTTCAGCCCGCTCCACCCGTACGCCCCAGCGCGAACCACAGCTCCATCCGGACGTCTGGGTCGTCCAGGTCCACGTCGAGCAGCGTCGCGCAGCGGGTGACGCGCTGGCGGACGGTGTTGCGGTGCACGGACAGGGCCGCGGCGGTGCGGTCCCAACTGCCGTGCAGGGACAGCCAGGTGCGCAGGGTCTCGGGCAGGGGGCCGCCGTCGCCGAGCGGGGCGAGCAGGGTCCGCGCGTGCGCGTCGGCCTCGGCGGGCGCGACAAGCCCGGCCAGACCCGTCTCGCGGTGCCGCACGAACGGCACCCGGGTCGCCTCCGCCCGGCGCAGGGCCCGCGCGGCCTGCGCGTCGGCGGCGGGCAGGGCCTCGGCCCCGGCGGGCGCGGAGACTCCGAGCGTCCAGCCGGCCTGCGGGGCGGGTTCCCGGTCGGCGGGCAGGAGCAGGCGTACGGGGCGGGGGGTGCCTGCGCCGGGGGTGCGGCTCTCGGCTTCCTTGCCGCTCCCGGCTTCCCGGCTGCTCCCGGCTTCCTTGCTGCTCCCGGCTTCCCGGCCGCTCCCGGTTTCCTTGCTGCTCCCGGCCTCCCGGCCGCCGCCGTCCGTCGACTCGTCGCGAGCCACCCCGCGGGGGTCGGCCGCCCCTCCGCCGTCGACCCCCCTGCCGTCGTCCGCCAGGACGCTGCCGAGGGCCGCCGCCAGGGACGCCGGGGTCGCCGGTGTCCGCTCGTGGTCGCCGCCGCGTACGCGGGCGTGGACGACGGTCCACCGTCCGGGGCCGAGCAGCGGCGCCACGTCCTCGGGGGCCGCGCCGAGAAGGAGCCGGACCAGCGCCGCCGACCGGGCCGACTCGGCCGCGCCTTGGTGCGGTGCGGTCAGCAGCGACAGGAGCACGGCGGCGACCCCGGCCAGCGTGTGGTCGCCCGGCTCCCGTTGCCGCGTGGCCACCCCGAGGGCGAGACCGTGCGCCCCGGCGAGCGCGTACGCGGCGAGGTGGGTCCCGGCGACGGTGTCGGTGGCGGAGGCGGGCGCCGGACGCGGGGCCCGTTCCGCCTGCCCCCGCGCCGCGCTCCCGCCCGCACCCGTGCCCCGGCCCTCGTCCGAAGGCGTACCCCCGCCCGGATTCACCACCCCCACCAGCCGCCCCAGCGCCGCCCCCGCCCCCGGCTCCGGCGGTGTGCCCGCGCTCTGTGCGGGCGTGCCGTCGGCCCCGTACAGCGCCGCGTACCCACTGAGGCGGGCCGCCAGCTGGCGGAGCAGGGCCGGGACCGGGTCCGGGCGGGAGGCGGCTGCCGCGAGGCCCTGCTGGGCCTGGGTGACGCGGCGGAGTTCGGCGTGCCGGGCCTCGGCCATGAGCTGCCAGACCGCGCGGGCGACGCCGCTGAAGGTCGTGCGCGGGGGTACCTCCAGGAGCGGCAGGCCGTGGCGTTCGCAGGCGTCGACCAGGGCCTCCGGCACCGTGTCGTGCACCGGGGCCACCCCGAAGCCGAGCGCGGCGCCGCCCGCCGCGACGATGCGCGCCGCGTACGCGTCGAGACGGTCGGCCACTCTGTCCGCGTCCGCCGCGGGGACGTGCACCCCGGCCGTGAGCAGCAGCTCGCCGCCCAGCAGGTAGGGGTAGGGGTCGGCCATCTCCGAGGTGTGCACCCAGTGCACGACGGCGCCGGTGCGCGCCGCGTCCGGGCCCGCGATCTGGCGCAGGCCCAGCTCCTCGTGGGCGAGCAGGGCGGTGAGGGGGACGGGCGGGGTGGGTGGTGCGGCCGCGAGGGTGTCCGGGGCGTCGGCCATGGATGGTTCCTCCATAAGCGGCTCGGAGAGTGTAGGAAACGTACACTTCAGCGTCGCTTTCCGGCCACCTAGGGTCGTGCCGACCGGGGCCTCGGGTACGGGCGGATGTCCCCGCGGCCGGTCACCGCAGCGAAACCGCAGCACTCCACCCGCACGACACGCCACCGACCCGAGCGCGCAAGGAGGCCCCCATGGCCGTCGACTACACAGTGATCGTCGTCTACCTCGCCGGGATGCTGGCCATGGGCTGGTGGGGCATGCGCCGCGCCAAGTCCAAAGCTGAGTTCCTTGTCGCCGGGCGGCGCCTCGGGCCGTGGATGTACTCCGGCACGATGGCCGCGATCGTCCTCGGTGGCGCCTCCACCATCGGCGGCGTCGGCCTCGGCTACACCCACGGCCTGTCCGGCGCGTGGATGGTGTTCACCATCGGCCTCGGCCTGCTCGCGCTGTCGATCTTCTTCTCGGCCCGCATCGCCCGGCTGCGGGTCTACACGGTCTCCGAGATGCTCGACCTGCGCTACGGCGGCCGCGCGGGCATCCTCTCCGGCGTCGTCATGTGGGCGTACACGCTGATGCTCGCGGTCACCTCGACCATCGCGTACGCCACCATCTTCGACGTCCTCTTCGACATGAACCGCACGCTCGCCATCGTCATCGGCGGCTCCATCGTCGTCGCGTACTCCACCCTCGGCGGCATGTGGTCCATCACGCTGACCGACATGGTGCAGTTCGTCGTCAAGACGGTGGGCGTGCTGCTGCTCCTGCTGCCCATCGCCGTCGTCAAGGCGGGTGGCTTCGGGGAGATGCGCGACAAGCTGCCCGACGCGTACTTCGCGCCGCTCGGCATCGGCGCCGAGACGATCTTCACGTACGTCCTGATCTACACCTTCGGCATGCTCATCGGGCAGGACATCTGGCAGCGCGTCTTCACCGCGCGCAGCGACAAGGTCGCGCGGTACGGGGGGACCGTCGCCGGGACGTACTGCCTCGTCTACGCCCTCGCCGGGGCCGTCATCGGGACCGCCGCGAAGGTCATGTACCCCAAGCTGCCCAGCGCGGACGCCGCCTTCGCCACCATCGTCAAGGACGAACTGCCCATGGGTGTGCGGGGGTTGGTGCTCGCCGCCGCCCTCGCCGCCGTCATGTCCACCTCGTCCGGGGCGCTCATCGCCTGCGCGACCGTCGCCAACAACGACATCTGGGCGCGGGTGCGGGGCGTCGTGCGCGCGGACGGTGACGCCTCCGGTGAGCCGCACGACGAGGTGAAGGGCAACCGGCTCTTCATCCTCGTCATGGGCGTCGCCGTCATCTGCGTCGCCATCGCCCTCAACGACGTCGTCCAGGCGTTGACCGTCGCGTACAACCTGCTGGTGGGCGGGCTGCTCGTGCCCATCCTGGGCGGGTTGCTGTGGCGGCGGGGGACCGCCGCCGGGGCGCTCTCCGCGGTCGTCGCGGGCGGGATCTCCGTGGTCGGGCTCATGTGGTGGTACGGCATCCTCGCCAACGAGCCCATCTACTACGGGTTGTTGACGTCGCTCGTCGTGTACGTGGCCGTGTCGCTGGCCACGCCGCCTACGGACGCCGCCGTGCTGGCCGCCTGGCGGGAACGCCTGGCCGGCCGGACGCCGGACCCGGCGGCGCCGGAGGCTTCGGTGACGGCATGAGAAGTCCCCAAACCACCCCTACCCGGAAGCCGGGGGCTGCCGCCCCCTGGACCCCCGCTGATCGGCGCTTCGCGCCTCGTCCTCAATCGCCGGACGGGCTAAAACCTTGCCGCAGCGGCGACATATGTAGCCCCTCCGGCGTTTGAGGAGCGGGGTCTGGGGCGGAGCCCCAGGATCGGAGAAGGGGCGGGACTGGGGCGCCCCCGCGAGGCACCGACCGCGCGACACTAGACCACGTACAACCAGCTAAACCAGGAGGAACCCGACCATGAGCAGCAGCGTGACGAACGAACCCCGCGGACCTGTCGACTCCTCGCGCGTCCCGCGCTACGCGGGCCCCGCGACGTTCGCCAGGCTGCCCCGCCTCGACGAGGTCGGCACGACGGACATCGCCGTCGTCGGCGTCCCCTTCGACACGGGCGTGTCGTACCGCCCGGGCGCCCGCTTCGGCGGAAACGCGATCCGGGAGGCGTCCCGCCTCCTGCGGCCGTACAACCCGGCCCAGGACGCGTCCCCCTTCGCCCTGGCCCAGGTCGCCGACGCCGGCGACATCGCGGCGAACCCGTTCAACATCAACGAGGCCGTGGAGACGATCGAGGCGGCGGCCGACGACCTCCTCGCGACCGGCGCGCGCATGATGACGCTCGGCGGCGACCACACGATCGCCCTGCCGCTGCTGCGGTCGATGGCGAAGAAGCACGGCCCGGTCGCGCTGCTCCACTTCGACGCGCACCTGGACACGTGGGACACGTACTTCGGCGCGGAGTACACGCACGGCACCCCGTTCCGGCGGGCGGTGGAGGAGGGCATCCTCGACACCTCGGCGCTCAGCCACGTCGGTACCCGCGGCCCGCTGTACGGCCGCAAGGACCTCACCGACGACGAGAAGATGGGCTTCGGCATCGTCACGTCGTCGGACATCTACCGCCGCGGCGCCGACGAGGTGGCCGACCAGCTGCGCCAGCGCATCGGCGACCGGCCGCTGTACATCTCCATCGACATCGACTGCCTGGACCCGGCGCACGCCCCGGGCACGGGCACGCCGGAGGCGGGTGGCATGACGTCGCGGGAGCTGCTGGAGATCCTGCGGGGCCTGTCCTCCTGCAACCTCGTCTCCGCCGACGTCGTGGAGGTCGCCCCCGCCTACGACCACGCCGAGATCACGGCCGTGGCCGCCTCCCACACCGCGTACGAGCTGACGACGATCATGTCCCGGCAGATCGCCGGTGCCCGCGACGCCGCCATGATCCAGGAGCTCGCCGCCCAGGGCACCGCGGAGGCCGCCCGGTGACCCACGACCACGACCTGGTCCTGCGCCCCACCGAGGCGCAGACCCGAGCCGCGCTCAGTCCTCCCCCCGGCCGCAACGGCGGTGACCTCGTCGTCGAGACCCTTCAGGGCCTCGGCGCCACCACCGTCTTCGGCCTGCCGGGCCAGCACGCGCTCGGCATGTTCGACGCGCTGCGCCGCTCGTCCCTGCGCTACGTGGGGCTGCGGGTGGAGAACAACACCGGCTTCGCCGCCGACGCGTACGGCCGGATCACCGGTGAGGTCGCGCCGCTGCTCCTGTCGACCGGGCCCGGCGCGCTCACCTCGCTCGCCGCGCTCCAGGAGGCCGCCGCCGGGTCGTCGCCGGTGCTCGCCATCGGCAGCCAGGTCCCGGTCGCCGGGCTCGGCGGCGGCCGCCACGGCTATCTGCACGAACTGCGGGACCAGCAGGCCTCGTTCCGTGACGTGGTGAAGTCCGTGCACACCGTGCGGACGCAGTCGCAGATCCCGTCCGCCATCGCCGCGGCCTGGGAGTCGGCCCTCACCGCCCCGCACGGTCCCGTGTGGGTGGAGATCCCCCAGGACGTGCTGCTCGCCGAGACCGCGCTGCCTGTCGTCACGGCCGTCGACGCGACCCCGCACGAGCTCGTGCCCCGGCCCGAGCTCACCGCCGTGGCCGCCGACCTGCTCAGCCGCGCCGAGCGGCCCGCGATCATCGCGGGCGGCGGTGTCGTGCGCGCCGACGCCTCCGGCAAGCTGCGCGCGCTCGCCGAGCGCCTGAACGCGCCCGTCGTCACCACCTTCGGCGGCAAGGGCGCCTTCCCCTGGGAGCACCCGCTCTCGCTCCAGTCGTGGCTGGAGGACCGGCACACCACCGACTTCCTGGAGGACGCCGACGTCCTGCTCGTCGTCGGCTCCGGGCTCGGTGAACTCTCCTCCAACTACCACACGTTCAAGCCGCGCGGCCGGGTCGTCCAGATCGAGGCCGACCTCGGCAAGCTGGAGTCCAACCACCCGGCGCTCGGCATCCACGCGGACGCCCGCATCGCCCTTTCGGCGCTCCTTGAGACCGTCGGGGAGCGGCCCGACCCGGCCGCGCCCGAGCGGGTGCGCCAGGTACTCGCCGCCGTGCGCGAGCGGATCGACGGCCAGGAGCTGACCCTGGAGCAGGACGTCCTCGCCGCCGTGCGGGCCGCCCTGCCGGACGCGTCGCCGTCCTTCTGGGACATGACGATCCTGGCCTACTGGGCCTGGTCCGCCTTCGACGCGCGGCGGCCGGGCACCATGCACTCCGCACAGGGCGCGGGCGGCCTCGGCTACGGCTTCCCCGCCGCGCTCGGCGCCGCCGCGGCCGACCCGACGCGGCCCGTCCTCGCGGTCTCCGGCGACGGCGGCGCGATGTACTCGATCGCCGAGCTGGCCACGGCCAGGCAGTACGGCCTCGACGTGACCTGGCTGATCGTCGACGACGGGGGCTACGGCATCCTGCGCGAGTACATGGCCGACGCCTTCGGCGAGGCGACCGGCACGGAGCTGGCCCGGCCCGACTTCGTGACGCTCGCCGAGTCCTTCGGGGTGCCGGGCGTGCGGACCTCGCCGGAGCGGCTGCGGGACGACCTGGCGAAGGCGCTGGCCGAGCCGGGGCCGAGCGTGGTCGTGCTGCCGGCGGTGCTGCGGATGTTCGCGCCGACGCATCTGGGCTGAGGCCGACGCGCCTGGGCTGAAGCCGACGCACCGCGGCCGAATTTTTTCGTTCTCGGTGCAACCTTTCACCGGGTGCGGTGAGTCAAGTGAACGCGTGCGCCGGGGGCGCACGTGTGTCCGACTACGGGGGGAACCTCCATGACTCACCGCATATCGCGGCGTGCCCGCATCCTGAGCGCGGGGGCGGCCGCCGCCGTCCTCGTGCCCGTCGCCGGGGTGGCCGCCGCCACCCCGGCCGCCGCCGCGGCGGCCCAGGTCAAGTGCACCTCGTCGGCCCAGCCCGCGCTGGCCAAGAAGCTGACGAAGGACATCACGGCCGCCCTGAAGAACCGCAAGGGCACCATCGCCGTGGGCTTCCACGACAAGTCCACCAAGACCACCTGCACCCTGCGCGGCTCCACCGCGTTCGACTCGGCCAGCGTCGTCAAGGTCACCGTCCTCGCGACCCTCCTGTGGGACGCGAAGAAGACGAACCGGTACCTGACGACGCGCGAGTCCAACCTCGCCACCGCCATGATCACGAGATCGGACAACGACGCCACCAGCGCGCTGTGGCGCCAGCTCGGCGTCAGCAAGATCAAGAAGTTCCTGGCCGCGGCCAAGATGACCAAGACGGTGCCGGGTTCGGGTGGGTACTGGGGTCTCACCCGCGTCAACGTCACCGACGAGCAGAAGCTGCTCGCCCTGATCACCGGCAAGAACGCCGTGCTCAGCGACAACGCCCGCGCGTACATCTCGAAGCTGATGGGCAAGGTCGTCCGCGACCAGCGCTGGGGCACTCCGGCGGGGGCGCCGTCCGGCACCTCCATCGCCGTCAAGAACGGGTGGCTGCCGCGGGCCACGCACGGCTGGCGCGTGCACTCCATCGGCGCCTTCAAGGGCCGCGGCCACGACTACACGATCTCCGTCCTCACGCACGGCAACAGCAACATGAACTACGGCGTGGACACCATCCAGCGGGTCTCCAAGGCCATCCACAAGGACCTGACGCCCATCGGCCAGGCGCCCACGCGCTTCGCCCCGACCGAGACCCCGAAGGAAGCGGCGGTCCCGGTCCCGCAGTCCTGACGCCGGGCCCCCTTTGGCGCCGGGCGGGCAATCTCAGCCCGTCGTGGGGGTACCCCCTGCTCCTTGAGAGCTTGGGGGAGTTTGAGGACGAGGCGCGGAGCGCCGAAAAAGCAGGGGGAACGGGGGCGCAGCCCCCAGCTGTTTTGTTGCGGCGGGATGAAAACGGCAGACGCCCGCGTTGGCGCTCTCGGCAGGTCAGGTCGACGGGAGGTGGACAGTGGCGGAGCAGCCGGAGCAACGGGGCTGGGCGAAACGACTGTGGGGCTATGCCTGGCGGCACCCCCTGGACGTCGTGCTCGCGCTCGGCTCCTCGCTGGGCGGCATGGCCGTCATGGCCCTCGTACCCCTGTTCACGAAGATCGTCATCGACGACGTGATCGGCGACCACAGCCGGTCCATGGGCCCCTGGGCCGCCGCCCTCATAGGCGCCGCGGTCCTGGTCTACGTCTTCACGTACATCCGCCGCTACTACGGCGGCCGCCTCGCCCTCGACGTCCAGCACGACCTGCGCACCGAGATGTACGACACGGTCACGCGCCTCGACGGACGGCGCCAGGACGAGCTGTCCACGGGGCAGGTCGTCGGCCGGGCGACCAGCGACCTCCAGCTCATCCAGGGCCTGCTCTTCATGCTGCCGATGACCATCGGCAACGTCCTGCTGTTCGTGATGTCGCTGGTGATCATGGCGTGGCTGTCCCTGCCGCTGACCCTGGTCGCCCTCGCCGTCGCCCCCGCCTTGCTCTGGATCGCCCGCCGCAGCCGCGCCAAGCTGCACCCCGCCACCTGGTACGCGCAGGCGCAGGCCGCGGCCGTCGCGGGCGTCGTCGACGGTGCGGTCGGCGGCGTACGCGTGGTGAAGGGCTTCGGGCAGGAGGAGCAGGAGACGGGGAAGCTCAGGGAGGTCGGCCGCCGCCTGTTCGCGGGCCGCCTGCGCACCATCCGCCTGAACTCCCGCTACACCCCGGCCCTGCAGTCCGTGCCCATGCTCGGCCAGGTCGCGATGCTGGCGCTCGGCGGCTGGCTCGCCGTCAAGGGCGAGATCACGCTCGGCACGTTCGTGGCGTTCTCCACCTACCTCGCCCAGCTCGTCGGCCCCGTGCGCATGCTCGCCATGGTCCTGACCGTCGCCCAGCAGGCCCGCGCGGGCGTCGAGCGCGTCCTTGAGCTGATCGACACCGAGCCGACCATGAAGGACGGCACGAAGGACCTGCCCGCGGACGCCCCGGCGACCGTCGAGTTCGACGACGTGTCGTTCGCGTACGAGGACGACCGCCCGGTCCTCGACGGCCTCAGCTTCGAGATCCGCCCCGGCGAGACCCTCGCCGTCGTCGGCTCCTCCGGCAGCGGCAAGTCGACCGTGTCCCTGCTGCTTCCCCGCTTCTACGACGTCTCGCGCGGCGCCGTCCTCATCGGCGGCCACGACGTGCGCGAGCTGACGCACGACTCGCTGCGCGCCGCCATCGGCCTGGTCCCCGAGGACTCCTTCCTCTTCTCCGACACCGTCCGCGCCAACATCGCCTACGGCCACCCCGGCGCCACCGACGAGGAGGTCGAGCGCGCCGCCCGCGCCGCCCAGGCCGACCGCTTCATCGCCGAGCTGCCCGAGGGCTACGCCACGAAGGTCGGCGAGCACGGCCTGACCCTCTCCGGCGGCCAGCGCCAGCGCGTCGCCCTGGCCCGCGCCATCCTCACCGACCCCCGCCTGCTCGTCCTCGACGACGCCACCTCGGCGGTGGACGCCCGCGTCGAGCACGAGATCCACGAGGCCCTGAAGGAGGTCATGCGGGACCGCACGACCCTCCTCATCGCGCACCGCCGCTCCACCCTGAACCTCGCCGACCGCATCGCCGTCCTCGACGCGGGACGCCTCGCCGACATCGGCACCCACGAGGAGCTTGAGCGCCGCTCCCCGCTGTACCGGCGCCTGCTCACCGACCCCGACGAGCTGGGCGGCGTCTCGCCCGGACACATCGCCCCGGCCGCGCCCGCCGAGGCCGTCGAGGACACCTCCGTGCGCGAGGAACTGGACGCCGAGTTCGACGCCGAGCGCGGCATCACCCCGCGCCTGTGGGCCGGCGACCGCGAGCCCCGCGACACCGACGCGGGCGCGCTCGCCGGGACGCCCGCGACCCCCGAACTCCTCGCCCAGGTCGACGCCCTGCCGCCCGCCGACGACACCCCCGGTGTCGACGAGGCGCGGGCCGTCGCCGCCGAGGAGTCGTACGGACTGCGCAGGCTCCTGCGCGGCTTCGGCGCGCCGCTCGCCCTGAGCCTGCTGCTCGTCGCCGTGGACGCCGGGGTGGGCCTGCTCCTGCCCGTCCTGATCCGGCACGGCATCGACGAGGGCGTCACCCAGCTCGCCCTCGGCGCCGTGTGGACCGCGTCCGCGCTCGCGCTCGTCGCCGTCGTCGTGCAGTGGGCGGCGCAGACCGGCGAGATCCGGATGACGGGCCGCACCGGCGAGCGGGTCCTGTACGCACTGCGCCTGAAGATCTTCGCGCAGCTCCAGCGGCTCGGCCTCGACTACTACGAGCGGGAGCTGACCGGGCGCATCATGACCCGGATGACCACGGACGTGGACGCGCTGTCCACGTTCCTGCAGACCGGCCTGGTCACCGCGTTCGTCTCCGTCGTCACCTTCTTCGGCATCCTGGTCGCCCTCCTCGTCATCGACGTCCAGCTCGCCCTCGTCGTCTTCGCGACGCTGCCGCTCCTGGCCGTCGGCACGGTCTTCTTCCGACGCTCCAGCGTCAAGGCGTACGAGCTGGCGCGCGAGCGGGTCTCGGTGGTCAACGCCGACCTCCAGGAGATGGTGTCGGGGCTGCGGATCGTGCAGGCCTTCCGGCGCGAGGGCACCGGCAGCGAGTCGTTCGCCGCGCGCAGCGCCGACTACCGCGCGGCCCGCATCCGGGGCCAGTGGCTGATCTCGGTGTACTTCCCGTTCGTGCAGTTCCTGTCTTCCGTGGCCGTCGTGGCGGTCCTGATCGTGGGCGCGCACCGGGTCGACGCGGGCACGCTCACCACCGGTGCCCTGGTCGCCTACCTCCTCTACATCGACCTGTTCTTCGCGCCCGTGCAGCAGCTGTCCCAGGTCTTCGACGGCTACCAGCAGGCGACGGTCTCCCTCGGCCGCATCCAGGAGCTGCTCCAGGAGCCCACGTCCACCGAGTCCGCCGACGAACCCCTCGACGTGCTCTCCCTGCGCGGCGAGATCGTCTTCGAGGACGTCGACTTCGGCTACGGCTCGGCCGACGAGCCGGAGGCCGCGCTCAGCGGGGTCCGGCTCCGCATTCCGGCCGGGCAGACCGTGGCCTTCGTCGGCGAGACCGGCGCGGGCAAGTCCACGCTGGTCAAGCTGGTCGCCCGGTTCTACGACCCGACGTCGGGCCGGGTCACGGTCGACGGCACCGACCTGCGCTCCCTGGACCTCACCTCGTACCGCCACCGGCTCGGCGTCGTCCCGCAGGAGGCCTATCTGTTCGCGGGCACGATCCGCGACGCCATCGCCTACGGCCGTCCCGAGGCCACCGACGCGCAGGTCGAGGCGGCGGCGCGGGCCGTCGGCGCGCACGACATGATCGCCACGCTCGACGGCGGCTATCTGCACGAGGTCTCCGAGCGCGGCCGCAACCTGTCGGCAGGACAGCGCCAGCTGATCGCGCTGGCCCGCGCCGAGCTCGTCGACCCCGACATCCTGCTCCTCGACGAGGCCACCGCCGCCCTCGACCTCGCCACGGAGGCCCAGGTCAACCAGGCCACCGACCGCATAGCGGGCAAGCGCACCACCCTCGTCGTCGCCCACCGCCTGACCACCGCCGCCCGCGCGGACCGCGTGATCGTGATGGACCACGGCCGGGTCGCCGAGGACGGCACCCACGACGAGCTGCTCGCGCGGGGCGGGCGGTACGCGGAGCTGTGGCGGACGTTCGTCGGGGAGCCGGTGGGAGCCTGACCAGCCGGTTCCCCGCGGTTCGCGGGCGACAAAAGTGATAGGTCGGGTTCCGCAACCATCCGGTGCGGGTTCGGCGTCCGTACGTCAGTACGCTGATGCGGGGGTGTCGGGAGGGGCAGACGTGAAGAGTGGTCGGATGAGGCGGAGCGTGGCCGCGGGCGCCGCCACGCTCGTGGCCGCCGTCCTGGTGGCACTCGTGGGACCAGGCGCGGGCACCGCCGCCGCCGCGGGACCCTGCCCCGGACACAAGGCCCGCACCCTCACCTTCAGCACCGGCAAGGTCGTGCTCTACAAGAAGCGCGGCTACGTCTGCGCCGTGACGTACGCCAAGAGGCCCGGCGCCCGCCAGAAGATGTCGATCAGCGTGCAGGCCCGCGGCAGCCGCCCCGTCCGCGACACCGGCCGCTTCACCCGCCTCGCGGGCCCGGTCAAGGTGCACGCGGGCCACCGCTGCGTCTGGGTCAAGGGCTCCGTGGGCCGCGCGAAGGTCAGCTCCGGCTGGATCCTCTGCTGAGTCCGAGATGTCCGCTCACCGGACGCGCCCGTCCTCTCAGTGAATTTCCCTGAGTCCTCTTTGTCCTCAATGTGCCCTGGTGTGCGCGCAGTTGCTCGGTTAGGTTCCGGTCAATCGCTGCGCCGACAGGGGAGGATGCATGCGCAAGACCCTCAGATGGGTGCTCTCGCTCGTGGTGCTCATAGGCACCGTGGGCTTCACCGGCGTCACGGCCACGGCGGCCACCGACGCCGAACAGGGCGCGCCCGCCGCCCAGAAGGACATCAAGGACCGGCTCCTGGCCATCAAGGGCATGAGCCTGATCGAGGAGAAGCCGTACGACGGCTACCGCTTCTTCGTCCTCAACTACACCCAGCCGGTCGACCACCGGCACCCCTCCAAGGGCACGTTCCAGCAGCGCATCACCGTGCTGCACAAGGACACCGCCCGCCCGACCGTCTTCTCGACCTCGGGCTACGGACTCAACACCAACCCGGGCCGCGCGGAACCCACCCGCGTCATCGACGGCAACCAGGTCTCCATGGAGTACCGCTTCTTCACGCCGTCCCGCCCCGCGCCCGCCGACTGGTCCAAGCTGAACATCTGGCAGGCCGCCACCGACCAGCACCGCATCTTCAAGGCCCTCAAGCCGATCTACGGCAAGAAGTGGCTGTCCACGGGCGCCTCCAAGGGCGGCATGACCGCCACCTACTTCGAGCGCTTCTACCCGCGTGACATGGACGGCGTCGTCGCCTACGTCGCCCCGAACGACGTCAACAACCGCGAGGACTCCGCGTACGACCGCTTCCTCGACACCGTCGGCACCAAGGAGTGCCGCGCCAAGATCGAGGCCGTGCAGCACGAGTCGCTGGTGCGGCGCGCGCCCATGAAGAAGCTGTACGCCGACTTCGCCGCCGCCAACAACCACACCTTCAAGACCATCGGCGGCATCGACAAGGCCTTCGAGGCCGTCGTGCTCGACGTCAACTGGGGCTTCTGGCAGTACCAGCAGTCCGCCACCGCCTGCGCCGACGTGCCCGTCGCCAAGACCGCCAGCGACGCCACGCTGTTCGGCTGGATCGACGAGGTCGGCGGCTGGGCCTCCTACACCGACCAGGGCCTGGAGTACTACACGCCGTACTACTACCAGGCCGGTACGCAGCTCGGTTCGCCCGACATCAAGCAGCCGTGGCTCAAGGGCCTCAGCCGCTACGGGTACCAGCCGCCGCGGAACTTCGTGCCCCGCGAGATCCCGATGACGTTCCAGAAGAACGCCATGAAGGACGTCGACCGCTGGGTCCGGCACCACTCGCACCGCATGCTGTTCGTGTACGGCGAGAACGACCCGTGGGGTGCCGAGCCGTTCAAGCCCGCGCGCGGCGCCAAGCACGACTCGTACGTCATGACCGCGCCCGGCGCCAACCACGGTGCCAACGTGGCCGGGCTCGGTGCTGCGGACAAGGCCAAGGCCACGGAGCGGATTCTCGCCTGGGCCGGGGTGCCCGCCGCTCAGGCCGCGGAGGCCAAGCCGTTGGCTCCCTACGACGCGAAGCTCGACCGTCGAGACCGTGACCGGGAGCAGATGCTGAGGCCGTAGCCTCGCGGGTGCGCCCCAGGCCCGCCCCTTCCCGAACTGGGGCTCCGCCCCAGACCCCGCTCCTCAAACGCCGGAGGGGCTAGATATTGTGCCGGTAATTCTCAGCCCGTCCGGCGTTTGAGGACGAGGCGCGGAGCGCCGATAAAGCGGGGGTCCGGGGGCGCAGCCCCCGGTTTCGGGAAGGGGCGGGACTGGGGAAAGCCCCGCCAGGGTCACACCCGCACCCCACACCCCACCGCCCTCCCCCCACCCAGCGCCACATACAGCTCCGTGCCCGCGGGGCACAGATCGCGGGAGGGGACGGCCGCGGCCACGCGGTACTCGGGGGCCCGCCGCCCCGACCCGTCACAGGCGGTCTCCCGCACCTGCCCCCGCCCGGCCTCGTGCACACAGTCCCCGACGACGGTACGAGGCCCACCCCCGGCCCCGGGATCCCCGGGATGCGGGGGCTCCAGATTGCGCATGCAGGCGTACCCCTGAGGCACCGTCCCGTCCCCGTCCTCGTCGACGGAGGGCCGGTTCGCACTGATGTGGAGGACGAAGTCGGTGCGTCCGGGACAGAGGGGCCCGTCGGCGAAGCGCCCGCCGTGCCGGGCGATGACGCGCGCGGCGGCCCGCTCACTGCCGCAGGGCACCTCGGTGACGGACTCCCGCCCCCGGGAACCGCACTCGTCGGCACCGAGGAAGACAGCCCCGGGCCCGGACGCGGCGGACCCGGCGGGCGAGGTGTCGCCGGAGGGTCCGGAGCCGTCGGCGCCGGGGGACTTCTGACAGCCGGCCAGGGCGAGCGCGGCGGCGAGCAGCGCGCCGCCGCACCCCACCGCCGCTCCTGACACCCGCATGGCCGGACCCCCCGTCACGTACGCCATGTGCACCCAGCGTGACCCCGCGCGGCGGGCGCACGCCAGGTGCGCGGGGGGCTTTGCGCACGTCGGCCCGGTCGGCGCGGGCGGGCTGCGTACGCCCGCTACGCCTGCGGGCCCGGGGTGGCGTAGGGCTCGTACGAGAGGCCGTAGCCGATGGGGTACAGCACCTGCCCGGGGTCGTCCGGGCGCGGCACCGGCACGGGGAGGCGGCCGACGGGGCGGACGCGGCCTGCCAGGACGCGGGCGGCGGCGCGCAGTTCGACGTCCGTCCAGGAGTAGGCGGCGAGCGCGGCCCGTACGCCGGGCAGCCGGGTCACGTCGTGCGGGGTGCGGACGGAGACGGTGATGACGGGCGGCCCTTCGGGGGCGGCGGTGAGGGCGGTCACCAGGGCGTGCTGGCGGTCGCCGTCCGTGACGTCGTACGTCGTGACGATCACGGCGTCGTGGCCGGAGGCGGCCTCGGCGAGCGCCTTGTCGACGGCCTCGGGGGAGGGTTCGGTGCCGGTGCTCAACGCCATTGCCGTGAAGCCGAGTTCGGTGAGGGCGGTGGCGAGGACCGTGGTGGGCGGTCCGGTGGTGCCCGAGGGGGAGACCGGGTCGGCGCCGAGGACCAGGAGGCGGCCGTGGGTCCCGGGGGACAGCGGGAGCAGGCCGTCCTCGTTGCGCAGCAGGGTCGTGGTGCGCTCGGCGATGCGGTCGGCGGCGGCGAGATGCGCGGCGCTGCCGACGGTGGCGTCCACCGCGTCCAGGGTCGTGTACGCCTGCTCGAACAGGCCCAGCTTGTGCTTCAGGCGGAGGATGCGCAGGACCGACTCGTCGATGCGGGCCTCGGTCAGTTCGCCGTCGCGGACGGCCTGGAGCACGGCGTTGTAGGCGAGTTCGGGCTGCGGCGGGTGCAGGAGCTGGTCGACGCCCGCCTTGATGGCGAGTACGGCGACGCGGTCGTCGCCGTACTTGGTGCGCACCCCCTGCATGGAGAGCGAGTCGGTCACGACGACGCCCCGGTGGCCGAGTTGTTCGCGCAGGATGCCGGTGACGACGGGGTACGAGAGCGTCGCCGGGTCCAGGGCCGGGTCGAGCGCCGGGACCACGATGTGGGCGGTCATCACGACGTCGACGCCGGTGGCGAGCGCGGCGCGGAACGGCGGGGCGTCGAGCTCCTCCCACTGCTCACGGGTGTGGTGGATGTGCGGCAGCGCGGAGTGGCTGTCGGTCTCGGTGTCGCCGTGGCCGGGGAAGTGCTTCACGGCCGGGGCGACGCCCGCGTCCCGGTAGCCCTCGATCTGCGCGGTCACGGACGTGGCCACGGCGTCCGGTCCGGCGCCGAAGGACCGGACGCCGATGACCGGGTTGGCCGGGTTCACATTGACGTCGGCGGACGGCGCGTAGTTCTGGCGGATGCCGAGCGCGCGCAACTCGGCGCCCGCGATCCGGGCCGCCTCGCGGACGTCGTCGGCGGCACCGCCCGCGCCGAGCGCCATCGCGCCGGGCAGCAGCGTCGCGGGCGCGCCGATGCGGGCGACGACGCCGTGCTCCTGGTCCACGGAGAGCAGCAGCGGCACGCCCGGCGAGGTGTCGTGGGCGACCCGCTGCACGTCGTTGGAGAGCGTGGCGAGCTGGCGCGGGTCGCGGGTGTTGTGGGCCCAGCCGAAGTAGATGAGCCCGCCCGGGCGGTACTTGGCGACGGCTTCGGCGGCGGTGCGCACGCCGAGCTCCCGCTCGTTCAGCTCGATGTCGGCCCGGTCCGGGGCGCTCGCGTGGTGTCCGTACACATGCAGGACGAAGAGCTGGCCGACCTTCTCTTGGAGTGTCATGCGGGAGAGCAGGTCGCGCGCGTGGGCGTCGTGGTCGTCGGGGGTGTCCTGGCCGCTGGGGGTCACCTGGGAGTCGTGAGGCACCTGCCACGGATATCCCGTGGGGTGCGGCGGGTCAAGGGCGGTGCCGTCGCGGAACGGGTGAGGGGCCGCCACCGGTGCAAGGGAGGGGGCGCACCGGTGGCGGCGCGCTGCCGGCCACGGGCGGCGGAGAGGGTGGTCAGCGTTCGCAGCCAGCAGCGATGCCGACACCGCCTCGCGGAGACTCTCCGACAGCGTGCCAGTTGGACGACGGGGCGCGCGTCAGGGTTCCCGAACTGCCCCCGAACGCCCGAAGTTGGTGCGGATGGGAGAACGGGGTCAGCCGGTGCCGCCGGGTGGTCCTCCGGCCGCGGGCACCCACCGCTCCCGCAGCACCCGCACCGCCTCCGCGATCGCCGGGCGCCGCGCCGCCCCCGTCCGCCACAGCGCGTACAGCCTGCGCACCGGCAGCGGGTCCAGGCGCACCGCCGTGACGCCCGCGGGGAGCGGGCCGCGGCCGAGGCGTGGGATCACGGCGATGCCGAGTCCGGCCGCGACCAGCGCGACCAGAGTGGGGTTCTCCTCGGCGCGGTGCACGATGTCCGGCTCCGAGCCCGCCGCCCGCATCGTCCGCAGCAGCCAGTCGTGGCACACCCGCCCCGGCGGCTGCGAGATCCACCGCTCGTCCCGCAGCTCCTCGCGCCGCACCGCCGCCCGCCCGGCGAGCGCGTGCCCCGAAGGGACCAGGAGGTCGCACAAGTCGTCGCCGATCACGGCCTGTTCGACGCCCGGCGGCGCGGGCAGCGGCGCGATGTCCCAGTCGTGCGCGACCGCCAGGTCCGCCGCGCCCTTGGCGACGAGGTCCACCGACAGATGCGGCTCGACCTCCGACAGGCGCGCGTCGAGCGCGGGGTGGCGGTGGGCGAGGTCCGCGAGCACCCCGGGCAGCAGGCCGCGCGCCGCCGACGCGAACGCCACCACCGTCAGGCGCCCGGCCGGGACGCCACGGCGCTCCTCCAGATCCGTCTCCGCCCGCTCCACGATCGCGAGGAGTTCCTGGGCCGCCTCGACGAGCCGCACCGCCTCCTCGGTCAGGGCCACGCCCCGGCCCCGCCGCTCCAGGAGCGTCGTGCGGGTCTCCCGCTCCAGCTTGGCGATCTGCTGGGACACGGCGGAGGCCGTGTAGCCGAGCGCTTCGGCGGCGGCGCCGACGGTGCCGTGGACGGACACGGCGTGCAGGGCGCGCAGCCGGGCGAGATCCAGCACGGGGGTCACCTCGTCTCTCTGCGGCTCTCTCCGCGCTCTGCGGCTCTCTCCGCCATTCCTAAGCAACGCTTCAGACAATCATGAAGAAACTCGCGCTGGTGCTGAACACTCGGGTCGGGTGATCCTCGACGCATGCGCCCCACCCACATCCTTCTCGCCGTCCTGGTCACCGCCGTCTGGGGCGTGAACTTCGTCGTCATCGAGGTAGGCCTCGACCACTTCCCGCCGCTCCTCTTCTCCGCCCTGCGCTTCCTCGTCGCGGCACTGCCCGCCGTGTTCTTCGTCGGCCGCCCCAAGGTCGCCTGGAAGTGGCTGGTGGGCGTGGGACTCACGCTCGGCGTGGCCAAGTTCGGGCTGCTCTTCATCGGCATGGACGCGGGGATGCCGGCCGGACTGTCCTCGCTCGTGCTCCAGATCCAGGCCGTCTTCACCGCCCTCATCGCCTTCGCCGTGCTCGGCGAACGCCCGGCCCGGATCCGGGTGGTGGGCATGGCGGTAGCCCTCGCGGGCATCGCCGTCGCGGCCGTCCACGAGGGTGCGTCCGGGCCGCTCACCGCCTTCGGCCTGACCGTCGCCGCGGCGGCCTGCTGGGGCGTCTCGAACGTCCTCACCCGCAAGGCCGCGCCGCCGGACGCCCTGAACTTCATGGTGTGGGTGAGCACGGTCCCGATCCTGCCGCTGGTCGGCCTCTCCCTGCTCTTCGAGGGCCCTTCGCGTGACCTCGACGCGCTGCGCTCGCTCGACTGGCAGGGCGTCGGGATCATCGTGTACGTCGCGTGGGTCACGACCGTGTTCGGCTTCGGCGTCTGGGGGTACCTGCTGCGCCGCCACCCGGCGTCGACGGTCGCCCCGTTCTCGCTCCTCGTGCCGGTCTTCGGGATGTCGTCGGCCGCCCTGTTCCTGGACGAGTCGGTGGGCGCGCTCCAGTGGTGCGCGGCGGCGCTCCTGGTGGGCGGGGTGGCGCTCGCCTCGCTCCCGCCCCGGCGCCGCACGCCCGCCGCACCGCCCGCCCCGGCGTCGTACGCTGACGAAGTGATCCCGGAACCCTCGTCCCGCGCATGACCCCGCGCCCCGCGCGGCCCCTGCCCAAGGCCCTGCGCCCCGTCGACCTGGCCCGGATGGCGGGCGTCTCCACGCAGCTCGTCCGCGACTACGCCGACGCGGGCATCCTGCCCCCCACCCCCCGCACCCCCTCCGGCTACCGCCGCTTCGCCCCCGTCCACGGCCGCGCCCTGCTCGCCTACCGCGCCCTGGCCAAGGGCTTCGGCCCCGACACGGCCCGGGCCGTGATGCGGGCGGTGCACGCCGACGACGTACCGCTGGCGCTGACCCTCCTGGACGCGGCCCACGCGGAGCTGCACGCGAGCAGGGAGGCGCTGCGGGTGACGGGGGAGGCGTTGGAGGCGGTGGCGCGGGAGGGGGCGGCGGGGGCCGGGTCCCCTGGATCTGCGGCTGCCGGGTCCGGGTCGGGGTCGGGCGGGTCCGGAGCCGCCGTGGCCGCCGCGCCGTCCCGCGCGGACCTGACGGTCGGCGAGGTCGCCGCCCGCGTCGGTGTGCGGGCGTCCGCGCTGCGCGTCTGGGAGTCGGCGGGCCTGCTCGCGCCCGCGCGGGAGCGGGGCACGGGGTACCGCCGCTACGACGCCGCGGACGTCCGGGACGCCCGCATGATCAGCATGCTCCGTCAGGCCGGTTACGCCCTGCCCGCGATCCGCCCGGTCCTGGACGGCCTGCGCGAGACGGGCAGCAGCGAGGCGCTGCGCGCGGCCCTCGCCCGCCGCCAGGCAGAGCTGACGCGCAGGTCACGGGCGATGCTGGCGGGGGCGGGACTCCTTGACGGGTACGTGGGCGGTGCGCAGGGAGAGGGCGAGGAGACCTGGGCCGACGGGGACGTGGAAGAGGTCTGAGCCGACCGGCGCGCGGACCGGCCGACGGGGCCCGGGCGTCTCCCTCAGGCCGACTCCGTCAGGAGCCGCGCCAGCAACTCCCGCCCCGGCCCGAGGAGTTCCGGCAGCGGCGCCGCCTCCTCGTACCACCGCTTCTCGTACTCCCAGCACAGCCAGCCGTCCCAGCCCTTACGGGTGAGGAGTTCCACGCACTCGGCGAGGGGCAGGGCGCCGGCGCCGAGGGGGAGCGGGGTGGTGTCGTCGGCGCCCGCGATGTCCTTGACCTGGATGTAGCCGAGGAACGGGGACAGCGTGGCGTAGGTGTCGGCGACCTGTTCGCCGCCGAGCCAGGTGTGCATCAGGTCCCACAGGGCACCGGCGTTGCGGTGGCCGACGGGGCCGAGGACGCGGGCCGCGGCGGCGCCGGTGCGGTGCGAGTCGTGGGTCTCCAGGAGGATGCGGACGCCGACGTCGGCGGCGTGCTCGGCGGCGGTGCCGAGGCGGCGCGCGGCGATGGCGTCGGCCTCGTCGAGCTGCTCCTGGGACGGCTCGGCGCCGTCGCCCGGGAATCCGCCCGGGAAAACACGGACATAGGGCGCGCCGAGGTCGCGGGCGAGGGCGAGCAGCGTCCGGATCTCGTCCAGGACGGGCTCGTCGTCGCCGGGCGCCGCGACGCGGGCGTACCCCGCGAGGCCGAGGACGTCGACGCCCGCGTCCTTGAACGCGGCGGCCACGTCGGCCCGTTCGGTGAGGCCGAGCCCCGGGTGGACGGGCTCTTCGGGGTGCGTGCGCAGCTCGACGCCGTGGTAGCCGTGGGTGACGGCGAGGCGCAGCACGTCCGGGAGGGTCATGCCGGGTACGCCGAGCGTGGAGAAGGCGAGTTTCATGGCCGGACTTCTTTCCCGAGGAGGACGACGGAAACGCAAGTCGTGAGGGGTCGAGGTGCCGAGTGCCCTACAAGGGGCGCGGGGAACTGCGCGACAAGCCCCAACGAACCCGCACCCGCACACCAAGCCCAACAGGGCAGACGCAACCGCGCCACCCGCACCCCGAAAGGGGCCACCCTCACCCGGCCGGGGCCACCCCACACATCAAAGGCCCCCGGCCAGATCCTGCAAACGCCAGTCCTGCCCCACCAGATCCACCCCGAACGACCGATGCGCCTTCTCCGCCACCAGCACGAACCCGTGCCGCTGGTAGATGGGCCGGGCCGCGGCCAGGACGTCGTTGGTCCACAGCACCAGCTCCCGGTACCCCACCCCCCGCGCGAACTCCACCACCGCCGCCACCAGCCGGTCCCCGATGCCGAGCCCCCGCGCCTCCGGCTCGACAAGGAGCAGCCGCAGCCGCGCCGTGCCCGGCGCCTCGTCGCGTACGCACATCACGCACCCGACGGGACGCCCGTCCAGCTCGGCGATCCACACCCGTTCCAGGTACGGGTCGTGGTCCTCGGCGAAGTCGGCGACGATGCGGGCGACCAGGCCTTCGTAGTCGGCGTTCCACCCGTACTCGGCCGCGTACAGCGCGCCGTTGCGCTGCACGATCCAGCCGAGTTCGCCCGCGCCGGGCTCGCGCAGGAGCACGTCGTCGGCGCGGGGCGGGCGGCGGGTGCCGTCGGACAGGATGCCGCGGATGGTCGCCATGGCGGCGGTGAGCCGCTCGCGCTCGGCGGCCGGAACTGTCGCGAGCAGCGAGCCGACGGCCTCCCGTGACCGCTCGTCGAGCAGCTCGGCGGCGGTGCGCCCGCGCGGGGTGAGGGTGACGCGCCGCCGCCGCGGATCCCGCTCCGAGGGCGCCCGCTCGACCAGCCCGTCCTCCTCGAACTTGGCCAGGATGCGGCTCAAGTACCCGGCGTCGAGGGAGAGTTCGCTCCGCAGGTCGGCGACGTCGGTGCGGGGCGAGTGGGCCAGTTCGTAGAGCACCCGGGACTCGGTGAGGGTGTAGGGCGCGTACAGGTGGCGGCTGTAGTCGAGCGCGCCGATGAGATTCGTGTAGAAGCGGTTGAAGGAACGGATCTCCTGAACGCTCACACGCCCCACCTCGCCCGGCAGACAGTTGACTCAGTCAGAGGTACGCCTCCGAGCATACGACCGGAACCGGCCAGGAGCCATGGTCCGGCGTCACCCGGTCGCGACTCCGGGCAGCGGGACGGCGACGACGTCGTACGTGGTGTCGGGGGTGGGCGGGGTGGTGAAGCGGGCGTTGACGAGATAGAGCCGGTCGCCGAAGCGGGCGGCGGTCGCGGGGATGTCGAAGCGGGGGTCGGTGAGGCGGTGGCGCAGGACAGCACCGCGACCGTCGGCGCCGAGGCGGAACCCGGTGACGACGTTGAACCGGTTCTGCACCACGAACAACGTGCGGCCGACCCGCACCAGACCGTCACCGTTCGGCACGCCGTCCGCGCCCTTCAGGCGGATCTCGTCGGCGTGGCCGGTGCGCGGGTCGACCCGGTAGAGGCGGCCGACGGGCTGGCTGCTGACGACGATCAGTGCGCGGCCGTCGGGCGTGGACGTGATGCCGTTGGCGTTGAAGACGCCGGGCTCCTGCTGCCAGTCCCCGCCGAGCCGCACCCGCCGGACGTCCCCCTGGCCCCCGCGTCCGAGCGGCACGCCGTACAGCACCCGATCACTTGAATCCGTGAACCAGGCACGATCCGCGCCAAGGTGCACATCATTGACGAAGTGGCCGGTTTCCGCCGCCAGTTGATACGTGGCCACGATCGCACCGGTGCGCAGATCGAGCACGCGCGCGCTACCGCTGGCGCCCCCGGCGACGTACAGCAGCCCGTCCCGCCCGACCTTCATCCCGACGGCGGGCACCCCGGGCACGCCCGGGTGCAGCAACTTCCCTCGCCCGGTGCGTAGATCGGCCCGGTACACGGCTCCGGTGCCGAGCGAGCCCAGGTAGGCGTAGGGCGCTCTCCCGATGGCGATGCCCTCGGGCTGGAAGCCGTTGGGCAGCGGGAAGGTGGTGGGCCATGCGGCGGCCCCGTCGGACGCGGTTCTCGCGGAGGCGTTCCCCGCGAAGGCCGCACCGGAGGCGATGCCGAGCGCGGAGGCGCCCGCACCGGCCAGCAGGGCGCGCCGGGACGGACGGAACGAGTGGGCCGAGCGGGCCGAGTGGTCCGGAAGCTGCTGTGAGGTCATGGTTCTGCTCTCCGTATCGCTGCTGGGGAGGGAAAGAACTCTCGTTCAGCTTCGGCGAACAGGGCTCACTTGGGTACCTGAAATTCCCGCCGGTATCACGGCCTCGTCGAGCGAGGGGAGCCAGGCGCGCGAGCCGCCAGCGCCGGAATGGAAGCGATCTTCGCCCTGTCCAGGTGTTCCCACACCAGGCCCCCGGGGCGGTGGGGATTCGGGCACGTGATGACTTCCTCGGGCGTCACGATCAGATCCACCCCGAAGTCGTGGTCGGTGGCGGGTAGTTGCTCGTCCAGAACCTGCAGAGCGTGCACCGTGGTGACGACGACGGTCTGTGCGCTGATGAGGCCGGCCTCCATGAGGAAAGCGAATTCCAGGTCGGAGTACCCGGCGCCTTTCCCTATGCGTACGCCGGAGAGGTCCACGGCGACGCTGCCGACGACCACCACGTCCACCGGGCGCATTTCTTCCACACCCACTCTCGGTGCGATGGCGGCGGCGACCTTGCTCGCTGCCGCTTCGGTGGGCGGGACCGTCAGGGCAGCCGGTTCCAGGAGGTAGAACGGGCGGATTTCGGCAAGCCGGGGGACCGCCATGAAGACCGTCTTGCCCTCGCTCAAAGCTCTTGCGCGCACGGGCAGTTGAGCCTTGTCCGGCACAGCCTTCACGACCTCGGCTCCACGCCAGACGGACAGCGTGCCGAGCCGGTCCGCCGCCGCCGAAGCCCCCTTGAAGTTCGGAATGCGACCGTGTGCCGAACCGTCGTGCACCGCACCTGCGGAGTCGAGCAGGTCCCAGACCCGCTCGCGTATCAGTTGCTTGTCCCGATCCACAGCCGTGGGCATGGCACCGCTTCCCTTCACGCCGTTTCCATCAGAGCCAGCAAATGGTCCTGCGCTTCCTGGACAGCCGGTTCGTCCCGCCAGCGGCGCAATTCCCGCGCGGCGCGGAAGGCGACGTTCATTCCGCCACCCCCGCGAGTCCCGTGCAGTTCGTTCACGGCATCATTGAATGCGTCCAGCGCCGCGTCGAGTTCTCCCTCGCGAATCCAGGTCAGGGCGAGGTTGCCTAGAACGATCGCGCGGGACTTGCGACGGTCTCGCAACTGCACCGCTGTTTCGGCGAGGTACTCCCGTGCCTTCCGATAGTCCCCGAGGGACAGGAAGCAGGAGCCGGCGAGGCGTCCGAAATGTGTCGGCGAGGACAGGTCGTACGCGGAATCGGAACCGGTCACCAGCTCCAGCTCCCTCTCCGCTCGGATGAGATGCCGGGTGCAGTCCTGCCCCGCGCCGAGATAGGCGTGCGCCTCCGCGGCGTGCAACAGGGAGAGTCCGGTGAGCACGTGGCTCGTGGACCGCGCCGTGTCGGCGGCCCGCAGCGCCAGGCTCAGCCCTTCGCGGTAATCGCCCGCGCCGTAGAGTGTCACGTGACACATCCGCAGGAGGGCGTGGCCCTCCGAGGCCCGATGTCGCAGGAGTCGTGCCACGTCCACACTCTGCGCGTAGTGCGCCCGCGCGGACCTGTGGTCGTGGCGCTGGGACGCGTCCCAGACCAACTGACCCATGAGCGTGGACGCGTCAGCCTGCAGCAGCCGCAGTTCGCGCTGCACCCGCCCCGCAGGGGCTCCGTCGGCGAGGAAGCCGAGTTGATTCACCTGGTGTCCGGCCTGGGCGAGGAGGGTCACCGAAGGGACCCGGTCGTAGCGCTCCGCGAGTCCTTTCATTCCGTCCTGGAGTTCGGCGACCAGCATGAGATCCGCTCGGAGTGGGTGCCGCATGGCGTACGCCGTGCGCTCCGTCATGGCCGATGGACCGGCGGCGGGCTGGACGAGCAGTTCGCCCAGCTCGTCGGTGCTCACCTTCAGGAGTGCCGCCAAGCGGGGCCAGAGGTACGGCTGTGGAGTCGCCCTGCCGGATTCCCACCGTACGACGGTGGACCGCTCCACGCTCAGGGCTTCGGCAAGGGCCTCCTGGGTGAACCCAGCCGCTCGGCGACGGCGGGCGAAGCCGTGTCTCTTCAGGGCCATCGGTTCTCATTCCCGTGATGCGGGCGCGAGTTCTCTTGCGAACAGGCAGGTCAAACCGGGGTGTGCCGCACGGATGCGTCTTGCGTGCATCAATTCTGCTCTGGTCCTCCCTTGGCGGAGTGAGTTTCGTGGACGTCCACCGCACGGATGAACGTCCCCTGGAGAAGCCATGCCCGCACCCACGTCGTCGTTGCACCAACTCGCCTTGCGCAGAAGGGTGCTGCTTGCCGCTGACTGGCTGTCCCAGGCGCACGAGACCCCCGAGGATGTGCGTGCCGAATGGTGGGCGCAGGGCATCGCGCTGCTCCCCTTGGGGCGCCGGTTCGACGCGATCCGTATGCGTGCGGAGATCGTCCATGCGGCTGGCGGGTGCCCTGGTCCCCTTGGCCCCGTCATCCACGACCCGTACAGCGCCCAGTACTACGCCCTCGTTCCGCCCCGCACCGCGGAATCCTGGGACTCCCCCTGGGTCCGTTGCCTCGGTGGCGGCGCCTGGCTGGGCGTACCGGGGATCGATCGCACGGAGCCGCCCGGGCTGTACTGGATGACCGCCCCGGTCACACCTGGGGCACTCTGCGCCCCGGAAGCGGTAAGGGAGTTGACCGACCGGGGCTACGAGCAGCTCACCGCGCGCAGTTGACGGTTCGCCGTCCCCGGAGAAGGTGAATCAGGAGCCCGACGGCTTGATCTCCCCCGCGAACACGATGACTTGGTCGATCAGACTCCGGCGCAGGTGGACGACGTCCGTGCCCGCCAGGCGGGGGCCGCCGTCCGGTGTGGTGAAGACCCACTGGTAGCGAGCCCACTCGTCCGGCATGTCCACCGCTGAGCAGCGCACCATCGTGCCGGTGCCCGCCGGGTGGCGGCGGATGTCCAGGACGAAGCGCTCGACCTCCTCGATCCCCTCACGCCGCCCGAGCGGCCCCCAGAACACCACGTCCGAGGTCAGGGCCTGGGAGAGCAGAGTGGTCACCTGGTTGTCGTCCGGCGTGTTGAAGGCGGAGATGAACGTGTCGATCGCGGACTGCGCGGTCTCTTCCTGCATGCACCAGTCATACCAGTACCTCTTCGAGGAGCGTCAGACCACCGATGGCACGGACCGAGTACTACGACGACCCCGACGCCCCGGAACCCAACAGCCTGGTCGTGGCGGCATCCGCCGTCGTGATCGACGACCAGGGGCGGGTGCTGCTGCAGCGGCGCTCGGACAGCGGACTGTGGGCCCTGCCAGGAGGTGGCATGGAGATGACCGACAGTCTGCCCGGCGCCGCCGTCCGCGAGGTCAAGGAGGAGACCGGTCTTGACGTGGAGATCACCGGACTCGTCGGCACGTACACCGACCCGAAGCACGTCATCGCGTACAGCGACGGGGAGGTGCGGCGGCAGTTCAACGTCTGCTTCCGGGCACGGCTCGTCGGCGGGACCCCGGCCCTCTCCGACGAGTCGCTGGAGGTGCGCTGGGTCGCCCCCGCGGACCTTGGGCCCCTGGACATGCACCACACGCAGCGGCTCAGGCTGCGGCACGCGCTGGAGGAGCGCCGGGCGCCGTATCTCGGGTGAAGCCCGCCCGCGGAGGGGGAGCGGTCACGTCCCCGCGCCATCGCTGTTTGAGACTTTTCCCCTTGCGTACGTCACTGACCAGCCATGACACAGAAAAAGTCCCCAGAGCAACTTCAATGAAATGCTGGAACCCACGAGAGGGCGACGGCATCGGCCTCGCCCCGACCGCGCCTGTGGGAGGCCGTCGTGAAGTTCCTGCTCGAAGTCGACGTCGACGACACCGCGTCCGCGGAGGACACCACCCGGGAGCTGGGGCGTGTTCTGCGCTACTGGGCGGGCAACCTGCGGTACTACGCCCTGGAGCCGGGGGCCGGTGAGACCGTGCTCGACTCGGCCCACCGGGAGGTCGGCCGGTGGACGATCGTGGGGAGCTGAGGCGGGGCGGGGGCTTCAGGCCCGGCGGGGTGTCCCCGTGGAGCCGCGGACCATCAGTTCGCCGTGGACCGTCGCGATGCCGCCGGGCGGCTCCTCCTCGCGGCCCATGGCGATGCGGCCGGCCCGGGCCCCCGCCTCGTACAGGGGAAGGCGGACCGTCGTCAGGGCGGGGACCGCGTCGATGCTGAAGGGGAGGTCGTCGAAGCCGGCCACGGAGACGTCGTCGGGGATGGAGAGGCCGCGGTCGCGCAGGGCGGCGCAGGCGCCCAGGGCCACCGTGTCGTTGGCGGCGACGACCGCCGTCAACTCCGGTGCGCGGCGCAGGAGTTCGAGGGTGGCGTCGTAGCCGGAGCGGCGGTCGTAGGGGCCGTGCAGGGTCAGGCGGGGGTCGTCGGGGACGCCCGCGGCGGCCAGCGCCTCCTGGTGGCCCTCCAGGCGGTGGCGGGTGGTGGTGCGCTCCGTGGGGCCCGCGATGTAGCCGATGCGGCGGTGGCCGAGGCCGATGAGGTGGTCGGTGAGGCGCCGCCCGCCGCCCCGGTTGTCGAAGGTCAGGGCCACCGCGTCCGGGGCCTCGTCGGCGGGCGGCCGCCCGCACAGCACCACCTGCGAGCCCGCCTCGCCGAGCCGCCGCAGCTTCCCGCCGATCGCCGCCGCGTGCGGGGCGTCCTCGATGGCGCCGCCGGTCACCACGACGGCCGCGGCCCGCTGGCGCTGGAGCAGGGTCAGATACGTCAGCTCGCGCTCGGGCGAGCCGCCGGTGTTGCAGACCACCGCCATCCGCTCGCCCCCGGCACGGCCGCCCGGTCCGGTGATCTCCGACTGGACCGCGCTCGCCATGATCCCGAAGAACGGGTCGGCGATGTCGTTGACGAGGATCCCGACCAGGTCCGAGGTCGCGGCGGCCAGCGAGCTCGCGGGGCCGTTCAGGACGTAGTCCAGGTCGTCCACCGCCCGCAGTACGCGCTCCCGCGTCGCCGCGGCGACGGGGTAGTTGCCGTTCAGTACGCGGGACACGGTGGCGGGGGACACCTGGGCGCGAGCCGCCACGTCCGCCAGGGTCACGGTCATCTGTTGGCCTCCGGTCTTGTACGAACCTTGTCCGGCAGGCTAGCTTCTCCCCAATAGAAAGCGCTTGCTACTCATGGGGCGCCGCACCGGACGCAAGAACCTCGCCGCCCTCACCGGCCCCACCGCCCCCGCCCACCGGCCGCGCGCCCAGCGCCCCGCGCCTACGGAGGAACTCACGTGACACGCGAGACGGTCCGCATCGCCATGAACGGCGTGACGGGACGCATGGGTCACCGCCAGCACCTGGTCCGCTCGATCCTCGCCCTGCGCGAGCAGGGCGGCCTCGACCTGGGCGACGGCACCCGGCTGTGGCCGGAGCCGGTCCTCGTGGGCCGCAGGGAGCACGCGCTGCGCGAGCTCGCCGAGCGGCACGGCCTCACGCACTGGTCCACCGACCTGGACGCCGTCCTCGCCGACCCCGCGGTCGACATCTACTTCGACGCGCAGGTCACCTCGGCCCGCGAGGAGGCGATTCGGAAGGCGCTCGCCGCGGGCAAGCACGTCTACACCGAGAAGCCCTCCGCCACGTCCTTCGCCGCCGCCCTCGACCTGGCCCGCCGCGCCCGGGACGCGGGCGTCAAGCACGGCGTCGTCCAGGACAAGCTCTTCCTGCCGGGCCTGCGCAAGCTGAAGCGTCTGGTGGACGGCGGCTCCTTCGGGCAGATCCTGTCCGTGCGCGGCGAGTTCGGCTACTGGGTCTTCGAGGGCGACTGGCAGGAGGCCCAGCGCCCGTCGTGGAACTACCGCGCGGAGGACGGCGGCGGCATCGTCGTCGACATGTTCCCGCACTGGGAGTACGTCCTGCACGAGCTGTTCGGCCGGGTGCGCTCCGTGCAGGCGCTCGCCGTCACCCATGTGCCGCAGCGCTGGGACGAGCGCGGCAAGCCGTACGACGCGACGGCGGACGACGCCGCGTACGGCGTCTTCGAACTCGACGGGGGCGCCGTCGCGCAGATCAACTCGTCCTGGACGGTGCGGGTGCACCGCGACGAACTGGTCGAGTTCCAGGTCGACGGCACCGAGGGCTCCGCCGTCGCGGGCCTGCGCGGCTGCCGCTTCCAGCACCGCGCGGCCACGCCCAAGCCGGTGTGGAACCCCGACCTGCCCGCCGTGCACTCCTTCCGCGACCAGTGGCAGGAGGTCCCCGACAACGAGGAGTTCGACAACGGCTTCAAGGCCCAGTGGGAGCTGTTCCTGCGGCACGTGTACGCGGACGCGCCCTACCGCTGGGACCTGTTCGCGGGCGCGCGGGGCGTGCAGCTGGCGGAGCTGGGGCTGCGGTCGTCGGCGGAGGGGCGCCGGATCGACGTACCGGAGATCACGCTGTGAACGCGACGCCCGAGCCCCCCGCGGCCGCCCCCGCCCCCTTGCGCTCCCGCACCGTCTACGCCGCCGCCCACGTCGTCGCCGACCCGCGCGCCGACGTCTCCCCGGACGACCCCGCCGCCGTCGACTGGGACGCCACCCTCGCCTTCCGCCGCCACCTGTGGGCGCACGGCCTGGGCGTCGCCGAGGCCATGGACACCGCGCAGCGCGGCATGGGTCTCGACTGGGCGGGCGCGGCCGAGCTGATCCGGCGCTCCGCGGCGGAGGCCCGGGCGGTCGGCGGCCGCATCGCGTGCGGCGTCGGCACGGACCAGCTGACCTCGCCCGCGGTGACCCTCACCGACGTACGGCACGCGTACGAGGAGCAGCTGGCGCTGGTGGAGGGGGTGGGCGCGCGGGCGATCCTGATGGCGTCGCGGGCCCTCGCGGCGACGGCCGGGGGACCGGACGACTACCTGACGACGTACGCCGACCTGCTCCGGCAGGCCACCGCCCCGGTGATCCTGCACTGGCTCGGCCCCATGTTCGACCCGGCGCTCGCGGGCTACTGGGGCTCGGCCGACCTGGACGCGGCCACCGACACGTTCCTGGAGGTGATCGCCGCTCACCCCGGCAAGGTGGACGGCGTGAAGATCTCGCTCCTGGACGCGGACCGTGAGATCGCCCTGCGCCGCCGCCTCCCCGAGGGGGTGCGCTGCTACACGGGCGACGACTTCCACTACCCCGACCTGATCGCGGGCGACGACCAGGGCTTCAGCCACGCGCTGCTCGGCGTCTTCGACCCGCTCGCGCCGGTGGCGGCCCGAGCCGTACGCGCGCTGGACGCCGACGACCCCAAGGCCTTCCACGAACTCCTCGACCCCACCGTCGAGTTGGCCCGCCACCTCTTCGCGCCGCCCACCCGCTTCTACAAGACGGGCGTGGTCCTCCTGGCCTGGCTCGCCGGCCACCAGGACCACTTCACGATGATCGGCGGCCTCCAGTCGGCCCGCTCCCTGCCGCACCTCACCAGGGCGTACGAACTCGCCGCCGCCCTCTCCCTGTTCCCCGACCCGGACCTGGCCGCGTACCGCATGCGGACGCTCCAGGAGATCCACGGAGTCGCCCCATGACACCACCCCCGCCCCGCGCCCCGGCCGACTTCAGCATCAACCAGATGACGGTGAAACAGCTCTCCCTGCCCGAACTGGTCACCGCCTGCGCCGACTTGGGCGTCCGCGGGGTCGGCCTGTGGCGGGAGCCGGTCCAGGAGTACGGGGTGGAGGCGGCCGCGAAGCTGGTGCGGGGCGCCGGACTGACCGTCACCACGTTGTGCCGGGGCGGCTTCCTCACGGCCCGCGACCCCGCCGGACGGGCCCGCGCCCTCGCCGACAACCGCGCCGCCGTCGACGAGGCCGCGACCCTCGGCACCGACACCCTGGTCCTCGTCTCCGGCGGCCTCCCCGCCGGTGACCGGGACCGCGACCTGCCCGCGGCCCGCGAACGCGTCGCCGACGCCCTCACCGAACTCGCCCCGCACGCCGCCGCCCGCGGCGTCCGCCTCGCCGTCGAACCCCTCCACCCCATGTACGCCGCCGACCGCTGCGTCGTCTCCACCCTCACCCAGGCCCTCGACCTGGCCGAACGCTTCCCCGCCGACCAGGTCGGCGTCTGCGCCGACACGTACCACATCTGGTGGGACGACCAGGCCCCCACCGCCCTCACCCGCGCCGCCACCACGGGCCGTCTGCACGCCCTCCAACTCGCCGACTGGACCACCCCCCTGCCCCACGGCGTCCTCACCGGCCGCGGCCAACTCGGCGACGGCACCGTCGACTTCCGCTTCTGGCGCTCCCTGGCCGAGTCCGCCGGCTTCACCGGCCCGATCGAGGTCGAACTCTTCAACGACGGCTTGTGGGCCGAGGACGGCCGGGAGGTCCTGGGGGAGACGGTGCGGAGGTATCTGGAGCACGCCTGCTGACGGCGCGGAACGTTTGCTGGCCGAAACGCTCTGCCTTCCGGACGGAGACCGGACAGAGAGCCGGGAAGCGCCCCCGCTCGTCCGCCATGACATTTAGCCTCGCCCTTCAGGCGTCCACCGGACGTGTGAACGAGGGGGGTTCATGTCCCGGGACCGTGATCGCGGGCAGGTACGTGTCTGGCGTGCCGCCTGTGCGTACGCCGAGGAGAAGTGGCCGGAGGCCGATGCGGGCAGGCGTGGTGTGCTCGCCAATCTGCTGGGCCTCGTCGGCAGCATGCGAGGCCATCAGCTGCTGGTCGACAAGGAGTGGCCCACCCGGCGGGACAGTCTTGTCGATGCTGTCGTCGTCGCTCCGCCGGGTGTCTTCACCATCGCGGTCGGTGGCACCCCGGCGCCGGATGACACCGAGAGCATGAGCGCTGCGGCCAGGCCCGTGGAAACGGCCATTGCCGCCTTCGGTACCTCACCGACCGCGGTGACACCGCTGCGACTCGCCGCGGGGGCGGACGGCCTGGCGGGCATCGTTCGGATGGTGGGTGTCGGATCGCGCTTGACCCCGCCCCTCTGCAAACACCTGGCGCAGCACCTCACCGAGGAGCTCAAGGACTACGAACTCTGTGTCCTGCCCGACCGGTTGCTGGCGCGGCCAGCGGAGCAGCCGACGCCCGAGGGAGTGGACGGCGCCGCGCTGTTCGCCGCCGACGAGGTCAGGGACGCCGCCCTGGAGGCCGCACTCGCGGCACCCATGGAGACCTGGATGACCTATCTCGACAGGAGCCAGTTGCCTCTGGTCCGCCGCAACTGGGGCGGACCCGCCCGGATCAGCGGCCCCGCGGGCACGGGCAAGACCGTCGTGGGGCTGCACCGGGCCGCGTACCTCGCGCGTCGCACCAACGGACGGGTGCTGTACGTGACGTTCGCCAACAACCTGCCTCGGGTGCAGGAGACGTTCTTCGCGAAGATGTCGCCGTACACGGCGGGCAAGGTGGATTTCCGCAGGTTCTACCCCTTCGTGCTCGACCTGCTCAGGGCCCGTGAGATACCGCACGGGCTCGACAAGGGCCGCGCGAAGACACTTTTCTCCCTCGCCTGGGGGCGCACGGGGAGAAACACCAAGCTCGGGAAGCACGATCCGTCGGGGTGGTACTGGAGCGACGAGGTCGAGTACGTGATCAAGGGGCGCGGCATCACGGACTTCGCCCGCTACCGGGGTGTGTCGCGGCGCGGCCGGGGCAACCGGATCCAAGTGCGCGCCGAGGAGCGCGAACTGGTGTGGCGGCTGTACGAGGAGTACCAGCGTCGGCTCGCCGACGAGGGCGTGCACGACTTCCATGACATCCTCGCCCTGGCCATGCGGGCGCTGCGGAACGAGCCCGAGCCGGGGCCGTACGCCTCGCTGATCGTCGATGAGGCACAGGACCTGCCGCAGCTCGGCATCGAGATTCTGCACGCCCTCGTGGGGGACGGCCCCAACGGACTGCTGCTCATCGGAGACGGCCAGCAGAACATCTACCCCGGCGGATTCCGGCTCGGCGACATCGGGATCGACATCCGCGGCGACCGGGGCCAGGTGCTGCGCACGAACTACCGGAACGCGCCGCAGATCCTCCAAGCGGCGCTTGGCGTCGTGTCGGACGTGCCCTTCGAGGACCTCGACGGAACTTCCGGGCGTGGCAGCCGGGACGTGGAACTCGCCTGTCAGAACGGGCAGGTGACGGTGCGAAAGGCCACTGACGCGGCGGAACTCGACGCGTTGGTGATCGACGCGGTGCGTGCCGCCGATGACCTGTCGGGCACCGCGGTCCTGTGTCCGACAGGCGCGTCGGTGACGCACTACCGAGGGGTCCTCCAGGCAGCGGGACTACCGGTGTGCCCGCTCGACGAGTACGTCGGCAACCCCGTGAAGGCCGTCAAGGTGGGCACGTACGTCAAGGCCAAGGGGCTGGACTTCAAGCACGTCCTGCTGCCGGGCCACAACGAGTCGATGGACGACGACCTGGCCCGCAGCCGACTGTTCGTCGCCATGACACGGGCACGCGACACACTGTGGCTGGGAGAGGTCTCTCGGGGCGGGTGACGTCAGGGGCAGGCGTCGCCGGTGACCGGGCAGATGTCGATGGTGTACTCCTGGCCGCCGTCCACCTGATCGGCCAGGAAGGAGACGTTGTCCTGGAACGTCGCGGAGAGCCGACGGGCCAGCGGCAGCACGGTCACCTCGGCTGCTCCGGACAGGCGCAGGGCTGCTGCCGCGGACTGCGCGTGGCCGCCGGTCACCCAGGTGTCCTCGACGACCACGACGTGGCGTCGGCGCACCGCAGCCGACTCGACCACCTTGAAGTGCGCGGGGTTCAGGGCCCGCCGCTCACGGTGGTCGGCGCTCGTCCGTATGGCGTTCAGGGCAGTGGGCCGCCATGTCCTGGGAAGGTACGCGGCGAGTTCGTCGAGAGGGTGAGGTCCTCGTCGGCCCCGCAGTGAGGGGACGGTCACGGCGGTGGTGACGGGGTGGTGGGACACGGCGTCCAGACAGTCCGTGTGCCACAACGTGAATCCCGCGATCAGCAGGGAGAGCCGCTGCCATGCGTCGTTCGAGGCCTGCTGACCGGGCGCCCTGCTCTTGTACTCGTACATGTCGCGGTCCGCCTGCCGCCGCTGCGCGGAATAGGTGAGAGGGACGACTCGGTCGGCGAGCGGCCAGCCGCTCATGCTCTGGCGGTGGCACTCCCGGCAGACTCGGCAGTCGGGAGCGGGGAGTGGGGTGAGGCATGTGGTGCAGGTGATGCCAGGGGCACGCACGGGATTGCGCATGAGGGCGCCGAGCCGGTCACGGATCAGGGGCCGTAACTGCTTGTGCAGATCGGACTCCGTCACCGTCCGGCAGCCAGTCTGCCGAGCAGCGCCTCCAGTTGGCCAGGTCGTGCCATGAGTTCGTCCACGTGAGCCAGGACGCTCTCCTCGCTCTGCGCCACGTGGACGTCCGGCCGCTGCGCGAACTCCGCGCCCCAGTGGGTGCTTTCGACCACCGAACGCAGGAGCACCACCGGCCGCCCGTGCTCCACCGCCTGCCTGGCCTGGATGCGGGCGCCGCTCTGCTCGCCGGCCTCGACCACGACCGTGGCGAGCGCATAGCCGGACATCGTGGCGTTGCGGGCAGGGAAGGTGTGCTTGTCGGGTGCTGTGTCCGGCCAGAACTGCGAGAGCAGCAGACCTGACGAGGCCACCTGGCGGTGCAGTTGGTGGTGCTGCGGGGGATAGACCTGGCGGATTCCGGTGCCGATCACGCCGACCGTGCGTCCACCGGCGTCCAGGGCGCCTCGGTGCGCCGCGCCGTCGATGCCGGCGGCCAGCCCGCTGACCACCGTGATGCCGCGACCCACGAGCTCCTGGGCGATGCGGTACGCCCTGCGCTGTCCGCTCTCGCTGGCCGCACGTGAACCCACGACGGCGATGCCCCGGTCGTCCGGGATGACGGTGCCTTCGGTGAACAGGAGCCCCGGCATGTCATGAACCCCACGGAGGCGTGCCGGGTAGCTCCGCTCCAAGAAGGTGGTCAGGGACAGGCCGTCGGCCTCCCACGAGGCGATCAGGTCCCCCGCCGCCGCCAGCGCACCTTCCACGGGATCGTCGAGCAGCGTCGGCTGCCCCACTTCCTCTCGGAGCACAGCCAGCGCGCTTTCGGCCTCGACCGCGCGCTGAGTGAGCCGCCGCCGCGCGGTCGCCGAGGGGGCACGCCACAGCAGCGCGACCGTGGCCGTGCGTTCTGTGAAGTCCCATTCCGTCATAGGCGTGAGGCTATCGCCCGCCACCGACAGACGGGGTGCGCCGCTACTTCTTGCCGCCCCCCAGAATGCTCCCCAGCAGATCCCCGAGCCCGCCCCCGGCCGCCGGCTCCGCCGTGGGTGCCGCGCCCGGTGCCGCCCCCGCCCCGGACGACTTGGCCTTCTGGGCCCGCTTCGTGAGGACCGCGAGGACCACCGGGATCAGGAGCTCCACGGCGCGGGTCACCGTCGCCACGGGGAGGCCGGTCTTCTTCGCGACCGCGTTCGCCACCGGGCGGCTCAGCTTGCCGAGCATGCCCGCCATGACGCCGCCGCCGAGCAGTCCGCCGAGGCCGCCGCCCAGGGTGGCCACGCCCTGGAGGGGGGCCTCCTCCGTGAAGGCCTGGCGGACCTCGGCCGCCTCCGCCGGGTCGGCCGTGCGCGCCTTGTCCTGCAGGGTGCCCGAGAGCGTCGAGACCGTCTGGCCCACGACGGCCTGCGCGCCGGCCGGGTCCGTGCCGAGCACGTCGGCGATCTCCTGGAGCCTGTCGTCGCCCAGCTCGGTCAGTACGTCCTGCTCGAATGAGGTGTCGTCGCCCATGGGCGAAACGCTACGTCCGTGGGGGTTTGTCGGCACGCCGAAATCTTCCGGGGGAACTTGCCGAAGTCGTGCAACCCTTCCGCCACCACGCGTGTCGTACTGGGTGTCAGAAGCTCTGGAGGGGGGATCTGGGGGGATCCGCAGGGCGACTGACAAGGGGAGGGAAACCGAGGGGGCCCGGTCGACGGACAGGGCCCCCTCGAAACGTTCCCGGGCGTTCAGGGACGTGGCCGGCGTCAAGGACGTGGCCGGAGCACACCTCGGCCGCCCCCGGCGGAACAGCCCGGCTCAGCGGAACGGACCCGCTCAGAAAAAGACCCCGCACGTCAGCAGCACGTTCGCGTACGGACTCGCCTCCCCCGTCCGCACCACAAGCCGCGCCCCCGCCGACAGCTCCTTCAGCTCCTGATGCGGCACCAACCCCAGCGCCGCCCCCGGAAACCGCCGCTCCAACAACGCCGCAGTCCCCGGATTCGCCTCCCGCACCTCCCGCGCCGCCACCCCGCCCTCCACCACGAGCTCCGCGAGCAACCCGTCCAGGACCTGCGCGAACGACGGCACCCCGGCGACGAACGCCAGATCCACCACCCGCGGCCCCGCCGGAATCGGCATCCCCGCGTCACACACCAGGACCCGGTCGCCATGCCCCAGCTCGGCCAGCGCACCCGACAGATGGCGGTTGAGTATCCCGGCCTTCCTCACAGCGCTGCCACCTCGGCACCCGACGGATACGACACCTGAGCCCCCGCCCGCGTCACCGCGAGCGCCCCCACCTTCGCCGCGTACCGCGCCGCCGACTCCAGGTCCTCACCCGCGCCGAGCCGCCACGCCAGCGCCGCCGTGAACGCGTCCCCGGCACCCGTCGTGTCCACGGCCGCCACCTTCACCGAAGGCACCCGCGCCACCCCGTCCGGGCCCGCCACCAGCGCGCCATCGCCGCCGAGCGTCACCACCACCGACCTCGGGCCGAGCGCGAGCAGCCCCTTCGCCCACTCCTCCGGCGCATCCGGCACGTCCGCCCCGGCGCCCCCGAGGATCACCCGCGCCTCGTGCTCGTTCACCACGAGCGGATCGCAGGCCGCGAGGACCTCGCCCGGCAGCGGCGCGGGCGGCGACGGATTCAGGACCAGACGCGTGCCCTCGGGCAGGGCACGCACCACCTCCGCGACCGTGTCGAGGGGGATCTCCAACTGCACCGACACCACCCGGGCGGCGGCGAAGAGGCTTCCGGCGGCCCGTACGTCCTCGGGAGTCAGGCGCGCGTTCGCACCCGGCGCCACCACGATGCTGTTGTCGCCCGACGGATCCACCGTGATCAGGGCGACCCCGGTCGGCGCACCGCCCACCAGGACCCCCACCGTGTCCACGCCCGCCGACCGCTGCGACTCCAGGAGGAGACGGCCGTACGCGTCGTCGCCCACCCGGGCGAGCAGCGCCGTCCGCGCGCCGAGCCGGCCCGCCGCCACCGCCTGGTTCGCGCCCTTGCCGCCCGGATGGACGGCCAGGTCCGAGCCGAGCACCGTCTCACCGGCACCCGGCCGCCGCTCGACTGCGGTCACCAGGTCGGCGTTGGCCGAGCCCACGACCAGCAGGTCGTAGTCATGCATCGTGGTTCTGCCTTTCCCATGTTCCCCGTGCTGTGTCGACACCCGTACGCGTACGGCGCCTCACTTGAACCGTGCCACGTTCTTCTCCGTGACCACCTTCACCGGCACCTTCACCACGGAGTCGACCTTCTTGTCGTCCGCCGCGCGGATCGCGTTGCGCACCGCGATCCGGCCCAGCTCCGCGGGCTGCTGCGCCACCGACGCGTACAGCGTCCCCGCCTCGACCGCCTTCAGGCCGTCGGGCGTGCCGTCGAAGCCGACCACCGACACCGACCTGCCCGCCTTGTCGCCGAGCGCCTTCACCGCGCCGAGCGCCATCTCGTCGTTCTCCGCGAAGACGCCGTCGACGCCCGGATTGCCCTGGAGCAGGTTCGTCATGACGTCCAGGCCCTTGGTGCGGTCGAAGTCCGCGGGCTGCTTGGCGACGACCTTGATGCCGGGGAACGCCTTGATGCCCTCGGCGAAGCCCTGCCCGCGCTCCCGGCTCGCGGAGGTGCCCGCGGTGCCCTGGAGCACGACGACCTCGCCCTTCCCGCCGAGCTTGTCGGCGAGGGCCTTCGCCGCCTGCCTGCCGCCGGCGACGTTGTCGGAGGCCACGAGGGTGGCGACGTCCGCCTTGTTCACGCCGCGGTCGGCGGCGATCACCGGGATGTCCGCCTTGTTGGCGGCGCGCGCGGCCGGGCCGACGGCGTCGGAGTCGACCGGGTTGACGATGACGGCCTTCATGCTCTCGCTGGTGAAGTTCTGGAGCTGGTTGGCCTGTTGGGACGCGTCGTTCTGCGCGTCGGTGACGGTCAGGTCGACGCCCGCCTTCTCGGCCTCCGCCTGCGCGCCCTCCTTCATCTGGACGAAGAAGGGGTTGTTGAGGGTGGAGAGGGACAGGCCGATCTTCGTCGACGTACCGGAGGAGCCGGAGTTGAAGACGGACACCGCGGCGATCACGGCGGCCGCGACCACGGCCGCGAGCGTGTACTTGAGGGCCTGCGGGCCCTTGCGCCCGGACCCGGACGAGGTGCTGCCGACGGCACCGCCGCCGCCCGCGCCCGCCCCGGCCTTCCTGCGCAGCGTGTCGAGGAGCACCGCGAGGGCGATCACGACGCCGATGACGACCTGCTGCCAGAACGCCGACACGGAAAGGAGGTTGAGGCCGTTGCGCAGCACCGCGAGGATCAGCGCGCCGATCAGCGTCCCGGACGCCTTGCCGACACCGCCCGCGAGGCTCGCGCCGCCGATGACGACCGCGGCGATCGCGTCCAGCTCGTAGCCCTGCGCGGCCTGCGGCTGCGCGGACACCAGACGGGACGCGAGCACGATGCCCGCGACGGCCGCGAACAGACCGGACAGGGCGTAGATGACGATCTTCTGACGTTTCACCCGCAGACCGGAGAGGCGAGCCGCCTCCTCGTTGCCGCCGATCGCGTACATGGAACGGCCGATGTACGTACGCGACAGGATCAGCGCCGTGACCAGGCCCATCGCCACCATCACGAGCACCGGCACCGGCAGCCAGCCGCCGAGGGTGTCACCGACCTTGGAGACCGACTCCGGGAAGGCGATGGGGGAGCCCTGCGAGATCACCAGGGACAGACCGCGGCCGATCGACAGCATCGCGAGCGTCGCGATGAACGGCGGCAGCTTCCCGTACGAGACGAGCACGCCGTTGACCAGACCGCAGGCGATGCCCGTGGCGACCGCGAGGAGCACCGCGATCCAGACGGGCACCCCCTCCTTCGTCGCCGACCAGGCGAGGACCGTCGCCGAAAGCGCCGCCACCGAGCCCACCGACAGGTCGATGCCCGCCGCGACGATGACGAAGGTGACACCGAACGCGAGGATCGCCGTCACGGCCGCCTGCACGCCGACGTTGAGGAGGTTCTGCGTGGTCAGGAAGTCGCCGGAGAGCAGCGACATCGCGACCACCAGGACCACGAGGGCGCTGAGCGCGCCGTTGTCGAGCAGGACACGGCGCAGGTCCAGGCCGCCGCCCGTGCCGCCGGTGCCCGTCTTGTCAGGGCGGGTGTCAGTGGTTGCCACGGGAGTCCTCCTTCGCGTCCCCCGCAGGGGCGTCGTCGCCCGCGGGGGTGTTGTCGTTGTCCACAGGGGCGCCGTTGTCCACAGGCGCCTTCGCGGCCCCCGTGCCGGAGTCCGCAGGTGCCGTCGAGGCCCCCGTGCTGACGGCGAGGGCCATCACCGCGTCCTGCGTCGCCTCGGCCGCGCCGAGTTCACCCGCGATCCGGCCCTGCGCCATGACCAGGACCCGGTCGCTCATCCCGAGGACCTCCGGCAGATCGCTGGAGATCATCAGGACGGCGTGCCCGGCGGCCGTGAGTTCGTTGATGAGCTGGTAGATCTCGACCTTCGCGCCGACGTCGATGCCGCGCGTCGGCTCGTCGAGGATCAGCACCTTCGCCTGGGCGAGGAGCCACTTGCCGATGACGACCTTCTGCTGGTTGCCGCCGGAGAGGGTGCGCACGTGCTGGTGGAGCCCCGCCATGCGGACGCCCAGCTGGCCCGCGATCCGCTCGGCGGCGGCCCGCTGCCCGGCCCGGTCGACCAGGCCCGCGCGGGTCGCCGCCCGCAGCGTCACCAGGCCGAGGTTCTCCGCCACGGAGGCGTCGAGCACGAGGCCCTGGCCCTTGCGGTCCTCCGGCACGAGCCCGACCCCGGCGGTCATCGCCGCGTACACGTCGTGCCGGGGCAGCGCCCGGCCACCGACCTCCACCGTGCCCGCGTCGTACGGATCCGCCCCGAAGACGGCCCGCGCCACCTCCGTGCGCCCCGCCCCGACCAGACCGGCCACGCCGACGACCTCGCCCGCGCGCACCTCGAAGCCGACGTCGTGGAAGACCCCGCCCCGGGTGAGCCCACGGACCCGCAGCAACGGAGCTTCCCCGTCCGCCTGTGGGGACGCGTCGCTCCGCTCGCGCGGATACTGCTGCTCGATGGACCGGCCCACCATGAGGCGTACGAGTTCGTCCTCCGGCGTCGACGCGGGCACCTGGCCCACGCTGCGGCCGTCGCGCAGGACGCTCACGCGGTCGCCGAGGGCGGCGATCTCCTCCAGGTGGTGGGTGATGAAGACGACGCCGACGCCGTCCGCGCGCAGCCCCCGCACGAGGGTGAAGAGCTTTTCCACCTCCTCGGAGGTGAGCACGGCCGTCGGCTCGTCCATGACGAGCACGCGCGCGTGCAGGCTGAGCGCCTTGGCGATCTCCACCATCTGGAGCCGGGCGATGCCCAGTTCGCGGCAGCGGGCGCGCGGCGACACGTCGACGCCGACACGCGCGAGGAGCTCGGCCGCGTCGGCCTCCATCTTCTTGCGGTCGATGAGGCCGAAGCGGCGGGGCTGGCGGCCCAGGAAGATGTTCTCGGCGACCGTCAGATCGGGGACGAGGTTGAACTCCTGGTAGATGGTGGCGATCCCGAGCCGCTCGGCGTCCTGCGCGCCGTGGATGCGGACCTCCTCGCCGCCGACGAGGATCCGGCCCGCGTCGGGCTGGTTGGCGCCGGAGAACATCTTGATGAGCGTGCTCTTGCCCGCCCCGTTCTCGCCGAGGAGTACGTGCACCTCCCCGCCGCGCAGGTCGAAGTCCACGCCGTCGAGGGCGACGACGCCGGGGAAGGCCTTGCGGATGCCCTCGACGCGCAGCAGTTCCGGTGCGTCCTGCACGGCGTCGCGCACCGGTGCGGGGCCAGTCATGCGTCACTCCTTCGGGTCGTGCCGGGTGTGCCGGTCGTGCGGTCCGTGCTGTCCGTGCCGGTCGTGCTGTCCGTGCCGGTCGTGGGGGATTCGCCGCACGAACCGCGTACGACGAGGCGGGCCGGGAGCGTCACGGACTCCGGCGTCCGGCCCTCGATCAGGTCGGTGAGCGCCCGCACGGCGGCCCGGCCGAGGTCGCCCGTGGGCTGGGCGATCGCCGTGATCGGCGGATCGGTGTGCACGAACCAGGGGATGTCGTCGAACGCGGCGAGCGCGATGTCGTGCGGGATGCGGAGCCCGCGCGCGCGGATCGCGTCGAGCGCGCCGAGCGCCATCAAGTTGTCGGCGGCGAAGACGACTTCGGGCGGCTCGGGCAGCTCAAGGAACCGCTCGGTGGCACGCCGCCCGCTCGCGGCCTGGAAGTCGCCCTGCCCGATGTACTCGTCCGGCAGTTCGAGCCCGTACGCGGCGAGCGCGTCCCGGAAGGCCGTCACGCGCTCGCTGCCGGTGGTCGTGGCCGCGGGCCCGGCGATGATCGCGAGCCTGCGGTGGCCGAGGCCGTGCAGATGCGCCACCAGGTCCCGCACGGCGGAGCTGCCGTCGGCCCGCACCACGGGCACGTCGAGGCCGGGGATCCAGCGGTCGACGAAGACCATCGGGGTGCCCGCGCGGGCGGCGTCGAGGACGAGCGGGGAGCCGCCGTCGGCGGGGGAGACGAGGAGGCCGTCGATGCGGCGGTCCAGGAGCGTGCGGATGTGGTGGTCCTGCAGCTCGGGCCGCTCGTCGGCGTTGCCGAAGATGATGCTGTAGCCGAGCGCGCGGGCCTCCTCCTCGACGGAGCGGGCCAGTTCGGTGAAGTACGGATTGAGCACGTCGCTGATGACCAGGCCGAGCGTGCGCGTCTGGTCCGTCCTGAGGGACCGGGCGAGCGTGTTGGGCCGGTAGCCGAGCGCGTCCACCGCGGCGAGCACGCGCTCCCGGGCGGCCGGACTCACGGACGCGTGCGCGTTCAGGACACGCGAGACCGTGGCCACGGAGACGCCCGCGCGGGCCGCGACGTCTTTGATGCCGACGCTTGCCACTGCCGATGCCACCTCCTCGTGGAATCGATTACACGAGGGATTGGAATCGATTACAGGGCTTGTGACAACCCCTTGCGTGGTGGCTGAAACTCGATCGTGACTTTCGCTGGCGGGGGCGCCTTGACCAGTGGGTGCCCTGAGGCCGACCTCAGCCCCGTAAGGGGCGCGGGGAACTGCGCGGCCAGCCCCCGCAAAGCCGCAGTCGCATCTGCGGGGATCCCGGCAGACGCGACTGCGGCTTTTCGCGCGCTGAGCGCGCAGTTCCCCGCGCCCCTGACGGGGCCCAGGTCGGCCGCGCCTCCGGTCGTGCCCCGGACGGGGCGCACGTCCCCGCGTCCCCCGACGGGGAGTTGTCAGTGGGCGGCGGTAGCGTCGGGCCATGTCCAGTGCCGCACACCCGAACAGCGCCAGCGTCCCCGCCCCCCGTATGGCTGTCGTCGAGGGCGTACTGGAGCGGGTGACGTATGCCAATGAGGAGAACGGGTACACGGTCGCGCGCGTGGACACGGGGCGCGGCGGCGGCGACCTGCTCACCGTCGTCGGCGCGCTGCTCGGCGCGCAGGTCGGCGAGTCGCTGCGGATGGAGGGGCGTTGGGGCTCCCACCCGCAGTACGGCAAGCAGTTCACCGTCGAGAACTACACGACGGTCCTCCCGGCCACGATCCAGGGCATCCGGCGCTACCTCGGCTCCGGCCTCATCAAGGGCATCGGCCCGGTGATGGCCGACCGCATCACCACGCACTTCGGAGTGGACACCCTCGACGTCATCGAGACCGAGCCGAAGCGCCTCATCGAGGTCCCCGGCCTCGGCCCCAAGCGGACGAAGAAGATCGCCGCCGCGTGGGAGGAGCAGAAGGCCATCAAGGAGGTGATGGTCTTCCTCCAGGGCGTCGGCGTCTCCACGTCCATCGCCGTGCGGATCTACAAGAAGTACGAGGACGCCTCCATCTCGATAGTGCGGAATCAGCCGTACCGCCTCGCTGCCGACGTGTGGGGCATCGGCTTCCTCACCGCCGACCGCATCGCCCAGTCCGTCGGCATCCCGCACGACAGCCCGGAGCGGGTCAAGGCCGGTCTCCAGTACGCCCTCTCGCAGTCCACCGACCAGGGCAACTGCTTCCTGCCCGAGGAGCGCCTGATCGCCGACGCGGTCAAGCTCCTCCAGGTCGACACGGGCCTCGTCATCGACTGCCTCGGCGAGCTGGCCCAGGACCCCGAAGGGGTGGTGCGCGAGTCCGTCCCGGGACCGGACGGCGGCGGCGACGTCACGGCCGTCTATCTGATCCCCTTCCACCGTGCCGAGCTGTCCCTCGCGGGGCAGGTCCTGCGGCTCCTGCGGGTCCCGGAGGACCGGATGCCGGGCTTCGGGGACGTCGACTGGGCCAAGGCGCTCGGCTGGCTCAAGGGGCGCACGGGGGCAGAGCTCGCGCCCGAGCAGGAGGAGGCCGTCAAGCTCGCCCTGACCAGCAAGGTCGCCGTCCTCACCGGCGGTCCTGGCTGCGGCAAGTCCTTCACGGTCCGCTCGATCGTGGAGCTGGCCCGCGCCAAGAGGGCGAAGGTGCTGCTCGCCGCGCCCACGGGCCGCGCCGCGAAGCGCCTGGCCGAGCTGACCGGCGCCGAGGCCTCCACCGTCCACCGCCTCCTGGAGCTGAAGCCGGGCGGCGACGCTGCGTACGACAAGGACCGGCCCCTGGACGCCGACCTCGTGGTCGTCGACGAAGCGTCCATGCTCGACCTGCTTCTCGCCAACAAGCTGGTGAAGGCCGTCCCGCCGGGCGCCCATCTGCTCTTCGTGGGCGACGTGGACCAGCTGCCCAGCGTCGGCGCGGGCGAGGTCCTGCGGGACCTGCTCAGCGAGGACGGGCCCGTCCCCGCGGTCCGCCTCACCCGGGTCTTCCGCCAGGCGCAGCAGTCCGGCGTCGTCACCAACGCCCACCGCATCAACGCCGGGCAGCCGCCCCTCACCCAGGGTCTGAACGACTTCTTCCTGTTCGTCGAGGACGACACCGAGGAGGCCGGGCGGCTCACCGTCGACGTGGCCGCCCGCCGTCTGCCCGCGAAGTTCGGCCTCGACCCGCGCAGGGACGTGCAGGTCCTCGCCCCCATGCACCGGGGCCCGGCGGGCGCGGGTCACCTGAACGGCCTGCTCCAGCAGGCCATCACCCCCGGCCGCCCCGACCTGCCGGAGAAGCGCTTCGGCGGCCGCGTCTTCCGCGTCGGCGACAAGGTCACCCAGATCCGCAACAACTACGAGAAGGGCGCGAACGGCGTCTTCAACGGCACGGTCGGCGTGGTCACCGCCCTGGACGCCGACGAGCAGCGCCTGACGGTCCGCACGGACGAGGACGAGGAAGTTCCGTACGACTTCGACGAACTCGACGAACTCGCCCATGCCTACGCGGTGACAATCCACCGTTCGCAGGGAAGTGAGTACCCAGCGGTGGTGATCCCGGTCACCACCGGCGCCTGGATGATGCTCCAGCGCAATCTGCTCTACACGGCCGTGACCCGCGCCAGGAAGCTGGTCGTCCTGGTCGGTTCGCGCAAGGCTCTGGGGCAGGCGGTCCGCACGGTCTCCGCGGGCCGCCGGTGGACGGCACTGGATCACCGGCTCGCGGTTCGGCGTGGCGGTTGAGGGTAGACGTCAACGCACTGCCGCCGTTTGATCGATCAAACGAGTCGGAAACGTCACACAGCACTTTCGGAACTGGGGCGAAGGGGGCAGGATGAGCAGGTTGGCGGCACTGAGTGCCGCCAATAGGCCCAATGGTCGACCCCGAGTGCACTCTCCAGGGCCAAATGGGGGATGGTAGAGACAGTCAGGGCACCTCGAAGAAGAGGCACAACGTCGGTGAGGGATGACGTGAGCGAGAACGCTAACAAGGCTGTAGTACTGCGGTACGGCGATGGCGAGTACACCTACCCGGTGATCGAGTCCACTGTCGGTGACAAGGGCTTCGATATCGGCAAGCTCCGCGCCCAGACCGGTCTGGTGACCCTGGACAGCGGCTATGGCAACACCGCCGCCTATAAATCCGCCATCACCTACCTCGACGGCGAGCAGGGCATCCTGCGCTACCGCGGCTACCCGATCGAGCAGCTCGCGGAGCGCTCCACCTTCACCGAGGTGGCGTACCTGCTGATCAACGGTGAGCTGCCGAAGGTCGACGAGCTCGCCACCTTCAAGAACGAGATCACCCAGCACACCCTGCTGCACGAGGACGTCAAGCGGTTCTACGACGGCTTCCCGCGCGACGCGCACCCGATGGCGATGCTGTCCTCCGTGGTCAGCGCGCTGTCGACGTTCTACCAGGACAGCCACAACCCGTTCGACGAGAAGCAGCGCCACCTCTCGACGATCCGGCTGCTCGCCAAGCTCCCGACGATCGCGGCGTACGCGTACAAGAAGTCGCAGGGCCACCCGGTCGTCTACCCGCGCAACGACCTCGGCTACGTCGAGAACTTCCTGCGCATGACCTTCTCGGTGCCCGCCGCCGAGTACGAGCTGGACCCGGTCGTGGTCTCCGCGCTCGACAAGCTCCTGATCCTGCACGCGGACCACGAGCAGAACTGTTCGACCTCCACGGTCCGTCTGGTGGGCTCCTCGCAGGCGAACATGTTCGCCTCGATCTCCGCCGGCATCTCGGCCCTGTGGGGTCCGCTGCACGGCGGCGCCAACCAGTCCGTCCTGGAGATGCTGGAAGGCATCCAGGCGACCGGCGGCGACGTCGACACCTTCATCCGCAAGGTGAAGAACAAGGAAGACGGCGTGAAGCTCATGGGCTTCGGGCACCGCGTCTACAAGAACTTCGACCCCCGGGCGAAGATCATCAAGGCGGCGGCGCACGATGTCCTCTCGGCGCTCGGCAAGTCCGACGAGCTGCTCGACATCGCCCTGAAGCTGGAGGAGCACGCGCTGGCCGACGACTACTTCGTCGAGCGCAAGCTCTACCCCAACGTGGACTTCTACACCGGTCTGATCTACCGGGCCATGGGCTTCCCCACGGAGATGTTCACGGTGCTCTTCGCTCTGGGACGTCTGCCCGGCTGGATCGCCCAGTGGCACGAGATGATCAAGGAGCCCGGCTCGCGTATCGGGCGCCCCCGCCAGATCTACACCGGCGAGGTAATCCGGGACTTCGTCCCGGTGGAGTCTCGCTGACCTAGGCCCGTCGGGCCGACCTGAGCCCCGTAAGGGGCGCGGGGAACTGCGCGACCAGCCACAGCAAAGCCGCAGTCGCATCTGCCGAGATCCCGGCAGACGCGTCTGCGGCTTTTCGCGCGCTGAGCGCGCAGTTCCCCGCGCCCCTGACGGGGCCCAGGTCGGCCGCGGCTGACGGGGCGCGCGTCGGCCGGACAGGCGCCCCACTGGTCAAGGCGCCCCGGCCATGAAAAACGCCCCGCCGTCGATCCCCCCACGGGTCGACGGTCGGGGCGCTTTCCTGTGCCCCGGTGCGGATTCCCCCCACGGGATCCGGCCGGGAGTTTGTGTGGTCTGCGTTCTGCCGGGACGCGTACGGGATCGGGAGGGCCGCTCAAAGCTCCCCGGTGCACGTGCCCCGGCCAACACATCCGGGACATCCCCCAAGATGTCCCCCGACGCCCGATGGATCCCCCAAGATCCCTCTGGTGTCGCCCTCTTAGACTCGCGAGCCCCCCTGATGGTTACGTTGCGATCGCTGTGATCTACGTCTCTTGCATATGCCATCGAACGCGCGCAAGGGGGCCCAAATGCGGATTTCTCGCCTGACGTGAGAGTCCCGCGAAGACAGTGTGAAGGATCGCGAGGCTATGTGAAAGACCGCAAGCGGAGGCTGTTGGTGACGACGAACACGGAGGAGAACGCCATGGCCGCTCCGGCGATCATCGGATTGAGCAGTCCGGCCGCCGCGAGGGGCAGCGCGGCGACGTTGTAGCCGAAGGCCCAGCAGAGGTTTCCCTTGATGGTGGCGAGGGTCCGGCGGGCCAGCCGGATCGCGTCGGCGGCCACCCGCAAGTCGCCCCGGACGAGGGTGAGATCGCCCGCCTCGATGGCGGCGTCGGTGCCCGTGCCCATGGCGAGCCCGAGGTCGGCCGTCGCCAGCGCCGCCGCGTCGTTCACGCCGTCGCCGACCATGGCGACGACCCGGCCCTCCTCCTGGAGGCGGCGCACCACGTCGGCCTTGTCCTCGGGCAGCACCTCGGCGTGCACGGCGTCGGGGGCGATGCCGACGGCCGCCGCGACCGCCTCGGCCACGCTCCGGTTGTCGCCGGTCAACAGGACCGGGTCGAGGCCCAGTTCCCGCAGCCGGCGGACGGCCTCGGGACTGGTGTCCTTGACCGTGTCGGCGACCAAGAGCAGCCCCGCGGCCACCCCGTCCAGGGCGACGAGGACGGCGGTGCGGCCGTCGGCCTCGGCCCGCTCCCGGGCGGCGGCCAGGCCGGCGAGGCCGGTCACGCCGGCCTCCGCGAGCAGCCGTTCGCGCCCGGCGAGCACCTCGCGCCCGTCCACCGTGCCGCGCACCCCGGCCCCGGGGACGTTCTCGAAGCGCGTCGGCACCGGCAGGGCGCCCGCGTCGAGCCCGAGCCGCTGGGCGGCGCCCGCCGCGACCGCCCGCGCCACGGGGTGCTCGGAGGCGTGCTCCAGGGCGCCCGCGAGCCGCAGCAGCTCCTTCTCGTCGGTCGACTCGGCCGCGTACACGTCCTGGAGGGCCATGCGGCCCGTCGTCACCGTGCCGGTCTTGTCGAGCACGATCGTGTCGACGCGGCGGGTGGACTCCAGGACCTCGGGGCCCTTGATGAGGATGCCGAGCTGGGCGCCGCGGCCGGTGCCGACGAGCAGGGCGGTGGGCGTGGCGAGGCCGAGCGCGCACGGGCAGGCGATGATCAGTACGGCGACGGCGGCAGTGAACGCCGCGGCCGCGCCCACGCCGTTGCCCAGCCAGAAGCCGAGGGTGGCCACGGCGAGCGCGATGACGACGGGGACGAACACGGCGGCGACCCGGTCGGCGAGGCGCTGCACCTCGGCCTTGCCGCTCTGCGCGTCCTCGACGAGCCGGGCCATGCGGGCGAGTTGGGTGTCGGCGCCGACGCGTGTGGCCTCGACGACCAGGCGCCCGCCGGCGTTCACGGTCGCGCCGGTCACCGCGTCCCCGGCCGTGACGTCGGCGGGCACGGACTCGCCGGTCAGCATCGACACGTCGACGGCGGACGCGCCCTCGACGACGGTGCCGTCGGTGGCGACGGTCTCCCCGGGCCGGACGACGAAGCGGTCACCGACGGCGAGCCGCCCCACCGGGATCCGCGTCTCCGCGCCGTCGGGGCCGAGCACGGACACGTCCTTGGCGCCGAGGTCGAGCAGCGCCCGCAGCGCCGCGCCCGCCTTCCGCTTGGAGCGGGCCTCCAGATAGCGGCCGAGCAGGATGAACGTGACGACGCCCGCGGCCACTTCGAGGTAGAGCGCCGACGAGCTGTCGCCGCGCGCGATCGTGAACTCGAAGCCGTGCCGCATCCCCGGCTCGCCCGCCGTGCCGAGGAACAGCGCCCACACCGACCAGCCGAACGCGGCGAGCGTGCCGAGCGACACCAGGGTGTCCATGGTGGCCGCGCCGTGCCGGGCGTTGGTGAGCGCCGCCTTGTGGAAGGGCAGCCCGCCCCACACGACGACCGGCGCGGCGAGCGTCAGGGACAGCCACTGCCAGTACTCGAACTGGAGCGAGGGCACCATCGCGAGCACCACGACGGGCAGCGCGAGGGCGGCGGAGACCAGGAGCCGCTGGAGCAGTCGGTCGGCCTCGGTGAGGTCGGTGGTGACGGGCCGGTCGGCGCTGTCGTCGCCCGGCCCCGCGTCCGGCGGGGGCGGCACGATCTCGTGCGCCGAATAGCCGAGTCTCTCGACCGTGGCGACGAGCTGGCCGACCTCCACCCCGTCCGCGTAGGCGACCTTGGCCTTCTCGGTGGCGAGGTTGACCGACGCGGTCACGCCCTCGATCCGGTTCAGCTTCTTCTCGATGCGGGCCGAGCAGGAGGCGCAGGTCATTCCGCCGATGGCGAGTTCGACCTCGGAGGTGTTCATGGCGGCTCTTTCGCGAAAAGGCGCCGGGCCCCGCGGCGTGGGTGGCGTGCCGCGGGGCCCGGAGGGGCGGGGTGGCGGTCAGGCCTTGCCGACGAGCTCGTAGCCGGCCTCGTCGACGGCCGCGCGGACCGCTTCCTCGTCCAGCGCGGCGGCGGAGACCACGGTCACCTTGCCGGTGGCCGCCACCGCCTGGACCGAGCTGACGCCCGCGAGCTCGCTGATCTCGCTGGACACGGCGCCCTCGCAGTGGCCGCACGTCATGCCCTTCACGTCGAACACCGTGGTGACGGAGTCGGTCTGCGAGGTCTGGGCGTTGGCGGTCATGTCGTTCTCCTCGGTGAAGGTGTGGACGTGGTGGACGTCTGCGCACGCGTGGGGTCCCGTTGGTTCCAGGGAACCCCTGACGTGCTTCACACTATACCCCTAGGGGGTACTCATCCAAGGGGGGTGCCACTCCTGTTTCAGCCGTCCCTGCGGGTGCGGTTGCCGGGGCGTGAGGCGACCCAGGCGCGGATGGTGTCGGCGTACCAGTAGGGCTTGCCGCCCTCGACGTGGTCGGGCTCGGGCAGCAGACCGTGTTTGCGGTAGGAGCGCACGGTGTCGGGCTGGACCCGGATGTGCGCCGCGATGTCCTTGTACGACCAGAGCCTTCGGTCGGTCATGGTGGCTCCTCCCTGTGCGCGCCCAGGGCGGCCGGTACGGCCGACGGGGGAGCTGGGCACGGCACTGGCGATCACTCAGCCTGTGCCCCGTGAACGACGCAGAGTGACCGCGCGGGCGCCTCTGTCGACTGGCTGTGACGCAAGACCCGCGTACACGGGACATGTGTGACAGAAAAGGGGTGTTTATGACGGAAGTGTCGCCGGTGAGGGGCGTGGACGTGGGGCGTGTCGGGGGCGCGTGATGACGGGTAGTGGTGTCAGCGGCGTCTCGCTCTCGCGAACACCGTCGGTGTCAGCGGCGGCGTTCCGCCTTCGCGAACACCGTCCGCTGTCCCGGCGGGCGCGGCGCGAGGACCAGGCTCGTCTGCTCGCCCGCCAGCCGCGCCGCGGACGGCGGCCCGCTGTGCGCCGGGAGCGGCGCGGCCCCGGCGAGCGCGAACCGGCGCGGGGTGCAGCCCGTCATCGCCTTGAACTCGCCGCTGAGGTGCGCCTGGTCGTAGAAGCCGCAGAGCGCCGCCGTCTCCGCCTGGCCGCGGCCCGCGGCGAGCAGTCGGCGCGCGTGCTGCAGGCGCAGGATCCGGCCCGCCGCCTTCGGGCCGACGCCGATCTGTTCGCGGAACCGGTTCTCCAGCTGCCGCACGCTCCAGCCGACCTCCTCCGCGATCCGCGCCACGGACGCCCGGCCCCGGCGGCGCACCAGCGCGTCCCAGGCCCGCACGATCCGCGGCGAGCACGGCGGCCCGTCATCGGACCAGCGCGTGAGGACGTCGTCGAGGAAGCCGAAGCGGTCGCTCCAGCGGGGCAGCGAGCCGAGCGCCGACGCGAGGTCCCCGACCCGGTCCCAGCGGCCCCGCCCGGCCCCGGCCCGGGCGCCGAGCGCGTCCGGGTCCAGGGCGCGCTCGGCCAGCTCGTGCTGCTCCGTGGCGAGGAGCGTGAACGAGGCCCACGGCGTCAGCAGCACCTCGACGCCCGCGAGCCGCCCGTCGTGCTCACCGATCACCGGCCGCGTGGTGAGCCCGGAGACCACCGAGACCAGGGACACCGGCGGGCGCGCGGAGCCCGTGAGGCCCCGGATGCGCAGCCGGTCGCCGAAGCCGAGCAGCAACGTGACGGCACCGATGGGCACTTCGAGCCGCCGCCGGGGCGTGCCGAGGGCGAGCCGGAAGCCGCGATAGCTGATGACGCCGGGCCGCAGCCGGGGGTGCGGCCGCGCCAGGGCGACCTCCCAGAGACCATCGGGCCCGTGCAGGGAGCGCACCGCGGTGTGCGTACGTGCGTCGTACCAGCGGCCCGCGCTCATCCGACCTCCCGCTCGTCGTCGACCCGGCCGCGCCCCGTAAGGGGCGCGGGGAACTGCGCGCTCAGCCTCCACGGACCCGCAGGGAGAACCGCCGCCCGTCAAAGCGAAGCGTCACGCTCCGCAGGAGCGCAGGAACGACCGCGTCCGCCGGGCGATCGGCAGCGGCTTGTCCGGCTCGCACGGATACATGTCCTGCTCGACGATGGCGAAGAGATCGACGTCCAGCTTCGCCGCCGCCGCGAGCACGGGTTCGAGCGCGGGCACCCCGGTCGGCGGCTCACACATCACGCCACGCGCGACGGCGGGGCCGAACGGCATGTCCTGCGCCCGCACTTCGGCGAGCACCGCCGGATCGACCTGCTTGAGATGCAGATAGCCGAGGCGCTCGCCGTACGTCTCGATGAGCTTGACGCTGTCGCCGCCGCAGTAGGCGTAGTGCCCGGTGTCCAGGCACAGCGAGACCAGGTCGGGGTCCGTCCCGTCCAGGAAGCGGGTGACGTTCTCCTCGGTGTCGATGTGGGTGTCGGCGTGCGGGTGGACGACGATCGTCAGGCCGTACCGCTCGCGCACCTCGCGGCCCAGGCGCTCGGTCTGGGTGGTCAGGTGCCGCCACTGCTCCGGGGTGAGGGAGGAGTCCTCCAGGACCTCGCCGGTCTTGTCGTCCCGCCAGAAGGACGGGATGACGACCAGGTGCCGCGCGCCCGTGGCCCGGGTCAGCTCGGCGATGGCCGAGACGTGGTCCCAGGTCTTCTCCCAGACGTCCGGGCCGTGGTGCAGGCCCGTGAAGACCGTCCCCGCGGACACCTTCAGGCCCCGGCGCTCCGTCTCGGCGGTCAGCCGCGCCGGGTCGGTCGGCAGATAGCCGTACGGGCCCAGCTCGATCCACTCGTAACCGGAGTCGGCGACCTCGTCCAGGAAGCGCGTCCAGGGGACCTGCTGGGGATCTTCGGGGAACCACACGCCCCACGAGTCGGGGGCCGAGCCGACGCGCATGCGGGACAAAGCCGACGATGGGGTCAAGGAGGTCTTCGCCATGGGCGTCAGCCTCCACGGCGGCCGAGAAGAGTGTCAAGGAGTAGTCCGAATGTAAGGACAAAATGTTGACAGGGCTCCTGGGACGGGATTAGACCTGGGGGAGGCGACAGGCTGCCTCCAGGAAGGGATGTGCAGGGTGAGCGATCCGAACACCGGTCCGTACGACCCGTACGACGTCATCACGATGGGCCGGATCGGGGTGGACCTCTACCCCCTGCAGACCGGGGTGCCGCTCTCCGAGGTCACGACCTTCGGGAAGTTCCTCGGCGGCTCGGCCACGAACGTGGCGGTCGCGGCGGCGCGCCTCGGACGGCGTGTGGGCGTCGTCACGCGGACGGGACAGGACCCCTTCGGCACGTATCTGCGGAAGCAGTTGCGGGAGTTCGGCGTCGACGACCGGTGGGTCGGCGAGGTCGCCGGTCTCCCCACGCCCGTGACGTTCTGCGAGATCTTCCCGCCCGACGACTTCCCGCTGTACTTCTACCGTCAGCCCAAGGCGCCCGACCTGGAGCTCGCCGCGGCCGACCTCGACCTCGACGCGATCGCCGAGGCCAGCATCTTCTGGATGACCGGGACCGGGCTCTGCGCGGAGCCGAGCCGGACAGCGACCGTCGCCGCGCTCGGGGCGCGCTCCGGCGGTATCACCGTCTTCGACCTCGACTGGCGGCCCATGTTCTGGAGCGACCCCGACGAGGCACGGCCGCACTACGCCACCGCGCTGCGGCACGCGAGCGTCGCCGTCGGCAACGTGGACGAGGTGGAGATCGCCACGGGCGTGCGGGAGCCGCGGGCCGCGGCGGGCGCGCTGCTCGCGGCCGGGGTCGAGCTGGCCGTGGTCAAGCAGGGGCCCAAGGGGGTGCTCGCCATGAACCAGGCGGGGGACACCGTCGAGGTGCCGCCGCTGCCGGTGACCGTCCTCAACGGGCTCGGGGCCGGGGACGCGTTCGGCGGGGCGCTGTGTCATGGGCTGCTCGCCGGGTGGGAGTTGGAGCGGGTGATCCGGTACGCCAACGCGGCGGGAGCGATTGTCGCCTCTCGCCTTGAGTGCTCGTCGGCGATGCCGTACGCCGACGAGGTCGACGCCGCATTGGCTGCGGGGGCCGTCCTGTGAACCGTTGGCCCAGGAGCACCCGGAACCGTGGGCTGTGCCCACCCTTTCCCAAGCTCTCGGCTTCGCTCGAGCAGGGGAGACCCCTGTCGCCCTGCGGCACGATTGCCCACAGCGGTAAAGGGGTAGTTGCGTGAATGCTGTGGATGTGGCCCAGCTCGTGCGGACCCGGGTGCGGGAGCCCGAGGCCATCGCCGAGGCCGCTGCCAAGCGCAGGCGGCGGGAGTTGGTCGGCGACTCCGGGCGGCTGATGATCATCGCGGCCGATCATCCGGCACGGGGTGCCCTCGGCGTCGGGAGCGACCCGATGGCCATGGCCGACCGCGCCGATCTCCTCGAACGGCTCTGCCTCGCCCTCTCGCGCCCCGGCGTGGACGGCGTCCTCGCCACCGCCGACATCCTGGACGACCTGCTCCTGCTCGGCGCCCTGGAAGGCAAGGTCGTCATGGGCTCCATGAACCGGGGCGGCCTCGCCGGCGCCGCGTTCGAGCTGGACGACCGCTTCACCGGCTACCGCCCCCGGGACCTCCGCCGCCTCGGCTTCGACGCGGGCAAGCTGCTCCTCCGCGTCGACTACGCCGACCCCGGCTCCCTCACCACCCTGGAGGCCACCGCCCGCGCCGTGGACGCCATGGCCGCGCGCCGCCTGCCCGTCTTCGTCGAGCCGTTCCTGTGCCGCAGGTCCGACGACGGTGTGCTGCGCAACGACCTGAGCGCGGCGGCCGTCACCCGGTCCATCGCCATCGCCGCGGGACTCGGCGGCACCTCCGCGTACACCTGGCTGAAGGTCCCCGTCACCGAGAACCCCGACGACATGGCCCGCGTCATGGAGACCTCGACGCTGCCCGCCGTGCTGCTCGGCGGCGACCTCGCGGGCGACGCGGACGCCGCGTACGAGAAGTGGCGCGGCGCCCTGCGCCTGCCCACCGTGCAGGGCCTGGTCGCGGGCCGGACGCTGCTCTACCCGGCGGACGGCGATGTCGCGGGCGCCGTCGACACCGCGGTCGGCCTGCTGTAGCCGTGACGTACGCAATCAGGAGGAGCCCCGCATGACGTACGTACCAAAAGGAAGTGCGGCCGACGACACCTACGCCGTCGCCATCGACCCGAAAACCGCAGGGTGGGCGCATGCCGGGCTGCGTGTCGTCGAGATTCCGGCCGGTGGGACGCACTCCTTCGCCACCGGTGAGAGTGAATGGATCGTGCTCCCGCTGACCGGCGGCTGTACGGTGCACGCGGAGGGCGAGATCATCGAACTCCTGGGCCGCGAGAGCGTGTTCAGCGGAGCCACCGACTTCGCTTACGTTCCCCGTGACGCCCACATCCAGATCGCCTCCGGCGTGGGAGGCCGCTTCGCCCTGGCAGGAGCGAAGTGCGAGCGCCGACTCCCCGCCCGCTACGGCCCCGCGCCGGAGGTCCCCGTCGAAGCGCGCGGCAGCGGAAGCTGCGCGCGCCAGGTCCGCAACTTCGCGTCCGCGGACGCCTTCGACTGCGACCGTCTCATCGCCGTGGAGGTGATCACGCCGGGCGGCAACTGGTCCTCGTACCCGCCGCACAAGCACGACGAGCACCGGCCCGGTGTGGAGTCGGTCCTCGAAGAGATCTACTACTTCGAGATCGAGGGCGAGCACGGCTTCGGCTACCAGCGGGTCTCTCCCTCGCGGGAGGGCGGCACCGACGTGCTCGCCGAGGTGCGCTCCGGTGACGCGGTGCTCGTGCCCGACGGCTGGCACGGTCCTTCCATCGCCCAGCCGGGGCACACCATGTACTACCTGAACGTCATGGCGGGACCGGGCGACGAACGGGAGTGGAAGATCTGCTTCCACCCCGACCACACGGAGGGTTACCGATGAGCGAGACGCAGGGGGGCACGCGCGGCGCGCCCGGCACGATCCGGCTCACGACGGCCCAGGCCCTGGTGCGCTTCCTGGCCCGGCAGTTCACCGAGCGGGACGGCGAGCGCCGCCGCCTCATCGGCGCGACCTGGGGCATCTTCGGGCACGGCAACGTGGCCGGACTCGGCCAGGCGCTCGTGGAGTACGGCGAGCGGATGCCGTTCCACCAGGGGCGCAACGAACAGTCCATGGTGCACGCGGCGGTCGGGTACGCCCGGCAGTGCGGACGGCTCTCCACCCACGCCGTCACGACGTCCATCGGACCCGGCGCCACCAACCTCGTCACGGGCGCCGCGCTCGCGACGGTCAACCACCTGCCGGTGCTCCTGCTGCCCGGCGACACCTTCGCGACCCGCCCCGCCGACCCGGTCCTCCAGCAGCTCGAAGTGCCGTACGCGGGCGACGTGTCCGTGAACGACTGCCTGCGGCCCGTCTCGCGCTACTTCGACCGGATCACCCGCCCCGAGGCGCTGATCCCGGCCGCGCTCCAGGCGATGCGGGTGCTCACCGACCCCGTCGACACGGGCGCGGTGACCCTCGCGCTGCCGCAGGACGCGCAGGCGGAGGCCTTCGACTGGCCGGAGGAGTTCTTCGTCGAGCGGGTGTGGTCCGTGCGCCGCCAGGCCCCCGACCCCGCCGAACTCGCCGCCGCCGCGAGCCTGGTGCGGGGCAGCGACCGACCCCTGATCGTCGCGGGCGGCGGCGTCCACCACAGCGCCGCCGAGCAGGCGCTCGCCGACCTCGCCGCCGCCACCGGCATCCCCGTCGCCTCGACCCAGGCCGGCAAGGGCTCGCTGCGCCACGACCACCCCGCCGACGTCGGCGGCATCGGCCACACCGGCACCGCGACCGCCGACGAACTGGCGCGCACCGCCGACCTCGTGATCGGCGTCGGCACCCGCTACACCGACTTCACCACCGCGTCCGGCACCCTCTTCACCGCCCCCGGCGTGCGCTTCCTCAACCTCAACGTGGCCGCGTTCGACGCCCACAAGATGGCGGGCGCCACCGTCGTCGCCGACGCCCGCGCCGCCCTCGAAGGGCTGCGGGACATGCTGGCGGGCCATCGCGTCGACCCCGCGTACGCGGGGGAGTACGGCGACGACAAGGAGCGCTGGGAGCACCGTGTCGACGCGGCCTACGCGGCGGACGAGCCCGATGTGCGGCCCACCCAGGCGCAGGTGCTCGGCCTGCTCGACGAGCTGGTCACCGACGCCGACGTCCTCATCAACGCGGCCGGTTCGCTCCCCGGCGACCTGCACAAGCTGTGGCGGGCGCGCTCGCCCCGGCAGTACCACGTGGAGTACGGCTACTCCTGCATGGGCTACGAGATCCCGGCCGCGATCGGCGTCTCGCTCGCCTCGCCCGAGCGGCCCGTGTGGGCGCTCGTCGGCGACGGGACGTATCTGATGATGCCCACCGAGATCGTCACGGCCGTGCAGGAGAACATCCCGATCAAGGTCGTGATCCTGCAGAACCACGGGTACGCCTCCATCGGGGGCCTCTCGGAGTCCGTGGGCGGCGAGCGCTTCGGCACCGCCTACCGCCACCGGGCGTCCGACGGCACCTACACGGGTGCCCCGCTGCCCGTCGACCTCGCCGCCAACGCGGCCTCGCTCGGACTGCCGGTGCGGCGCGCGAAGACCGTCCGCGACCTGCGCGAGGCCCTGCGCGAAGCACGCGAAGCGGACGGCCCCACATGTGTCTACGTGGAGACGGAAACGGCAGACACAGTGTCGGGCCCGCCCCCCGCACAGGCGTGGTGGGATGTGCCCGTGGCCGAGACCGCGACGCGTCCGTCGGCGGTCAAGGCACGCGAGGAGTACGACCGGCACGTGTCCGCCCGGCGCCGCCATCTGTGAAGGGATATCTCGGCATGACGAGCATGACGAAGACCGTCGACCACTGGATCGGCGGCAAGACCGTCGAGGGTGCGTCCGGTACGTACGGCCCCGTCACCGACCCGGCGACCGGTGCCGTGACGACCCGCGTCGCCTTCGCCTCGGTGGACGAGGTGGACGCGGCCGTGGCCGCCGCGAAGGCCGCGTACACGACCTGGGGCCAGTCCTCGCTCGCGCAGCGCACCTCGGTCCTGTTCAAGTTCCGGGCGCTGCTCGACGCGCACCGCGACGAGATCGCCGAGCTGATCACCGCCGAGCACGGCAAGGTGCACTCCGACGCCCTCGGCGAGGTCGCCCGCGGCCTGGAGGTCGTCGACCTGGCGTGCGGCATCAACGTGCAGCTCAAGGGCGAGCTGTCCACGCAGGTCGCGAGCCGCGTGGACGTCTCCTCGATCCGCCAGCCGCTCGGCGTCGTCGCGGGCATCACGCCCTTCAACTTCCCCGCCATGGTGCCGATGTGGATGTTCCCGCTCGCCATCGCGTGCGGCAACACCTTCGTCCTGAAGCCCAGCGAGAAGGACCCGTCGGCGTCGATGCGCGTCGCGGAGCTGCTCGCCGAGGCCGGTCTGCCGGACGGTGTGTTCAACGTCGTGCACGGCGACAAGGTGGCCGTGGACCGCCTCCTGGAGCACCCGGACGTCGCGGCCGTGTCCTTCGTGGGCTCCACCCCGATCGCCCGCTACATCCACACCACCGCCTCCGCCAACGGCAAGCGCGTCCAGGCGCTCGGCGGCGCCAAGAACCACATGCTGGTCCTGCCGGACGCCGACCTGGACGCGGCCGCCGACGCCGCCGTCTCGGCCGCGTACGGCTCGGCGGGCGAGCGCTGCATGGCCATCTCGGCGGTCGTGGCGGTCGGCGCGGTCGGCGACGAGCTCGTCGCGAAGATCAAGGAGCGCGCCGAGAAGATCAAGATCGGCCCCGGCGACGACCCGGCCTCCGAGATGGGCCCGCTCATCACCGCCGCCCACCGCGACAAGGTCGCGTCGTACGTGACGGGCGCCGCCGCGCAGGGCAGCGAGGTCGTTCTGGACGGCACCGGCTACACCGTCGAGGGCTACGAGGACGGCCACTGGATCGGGCTCTCGCTGCTCGACCGGGTGCCGGTGACGGCGGACGCGTACAAGGACGAGATCTTCGGCCCGGTCCTGTGCGTGCTGCGCGTGGAGACGTACGAGGAGGGCCTCGCCCTCATCAACGCCTCGCCGTTCGGCAACGGCACCGCGATCTTCACCCGGGACGGCGGCGCCGCGCGGCGCTTCCAGCTGGAGGTGGAGGCGGGCATGGTCGGCGTGAACGTGCCGATCCCGGTGCCGGTGGGCTACCACTCCTTCGGCGGCTGGAAGGACTCGCTCTTCGGCGACCACCACATCTACGGCAACGACGGGACGCACTTCTACACCCGCGGCAAGGTCGTCACGACCCGCTGGCCGGACCCGTCGGACGCCCCGGCGGGGGTCGACCTGGGGTTCCCGCGTAACCACTGAGTGCCCGAGCGCACCGAACGAGACCGTCCGCACTGCGGACGGTCTCGTTTATTTTTCGGTGCTCGGCTGCGGTTCCCGCACTGATCGCTCAAATCGGGTGAGGAAGGTGATTCACGAGTTTGACCTTGTTATTGAAGGTGTGGTGATGAAGTGGCTGGCCAGTGTCACCTACTAGTCGCCAACGTCTGGGATTCAATGGTGAGTTGATGATCGCTTGAGCTGCGGATTCCGTAGGTAATCGGCCATTGACGTTCTCCTTACGCCGGGGTTTCCATGACGGCTCTGCCTCCCCTTTGGTACGAGCCGATCGGAACCGCCGTATGACCGAAACGCTTCACACGCCGCCGCCCGAGTCCGCGGTCATCGGGCCGGTCACCGCGCCCGCGCAGGAACCGGACAAGGCGCCGCGCCAGCTGAAGCGTTCCATCGGCGTCGTCGGCGGCACCCTGCTCACGCTGTCCTGCGTCACCCCCGCCTCCACGCTGTTCGTGGTCGTGCCCGACCTGTTCTCCACGCTCGGCACCGCCACCGCCCTCACCATCGCCATCGGCGCGCTCCTGTGCGTGGGCGTCGCGTTCTGCTACTCGGAGCTGGGCACCCTCATCCCCAGCGCGGGCGGCGAGTACGCGATGGTTTCGACGATGGCCGGACGGCTCGCGGGCTGGCTCGTCTTCGTCCTCTCCCTGCTCGTCGTGATGATCGTGCCGCCCGTCATCGCCATGGGCACGGCCGACTACCTCGCGCCCGTCGTCCACCTCGACCCGTCCTACGCGGGCGCCGCCGTGATGCTCCTCGCCACCCTCGCGGGCCTGCTCGACCTGCGCGCGAACGCCTGGATCACCGGGATCTTCCTGGTTCTGGAGGTGGTCGCGGCGGGCGTCGTCGCGGTGCTCGGGTTCGCGCACACCGAGCGGGGGGTCTCCAGCCTCACCGACCTCAGCGTGGCGGCGGGCTCCGGCTCCGGCGACGGCACGAAGACCGTCACCGCGATGCTGATCGTCTCCGGGCTCGCCATCGCCCTCTTCGTCACCCAGGGCTTCTCCACCGCCGTCTACCTCTCCGAGGAGATGGAGAACCCGCGCAAGAACGTCGCCCGCACCGTCCTGCTCACCCTCGGCATCTCTGCGGTCGTGCTCCTCGTGCCGGTCGCCGCCATCACCATGGGCGCCCCGGACCTCGCCGCCCTCACCAGCGGCGACATCAGCGGCATGGTCGCCGCCTGGTCCAGCTCCGGCGTCGGCACCTTCATCAGCCTGTGCGTGGCCCTCGCCATCATCAACGCGGGCATCGTGATGGTCATCCAGAACTCCCGGGTCCTGTTCGCCTCCGCTCGGGACAAGGCGTGGCCCGCACCCGTGAACAAGGTCCTCGCACGGCTCGGCGGCCGCTTCGGCTCGCCCTGGGTCGCCACGCTCCTCGTGGGCGTGCCCGGAGCCGCGCTCTGCTTCGTCAACCTGGACACCCTCTACGGCGTGACCGGGGTCTCCGTGACGGGCATGTACCTGCTGGTCGCCGTGGCCGCGCTGCTCGCCCGGCGCGGGAGCCACCGGCACGCGCCCGCCTGGCGGATGCCGCTGTGGCCCGGGGTGCCGGTGGTGCTCGTCGCGGTGCTCGCGTACGTGCTGAGCCGGCAGGAGACGGCGTACCTGCTGTGGACCGGCGGGATCGTGGGCGTGGCGACGCTGTACTGGCTGCTCTATCTGCGTCCGCGCAGGGACAGCCGGTGGCTGGTGACGCTCCCGGAGGACGTGCGGGAGTAGGACCGGCCCCGTGCCGTCACGCCCGCCGCAGCCGCCGCTCCACCGCGTCCCAGTCCTCCGGGTCGACCGCCGCGGAAGGATCGGCGGCCAGCAGGTCCTGGTCCTTGAAGCCGCTGGACGTGGACACGCACACCACGGGCCCTTCCTCCGGGCGGCCGAGCTGCCGGAGCCCGGCGAGGCCCGCGGCGGCGGACAGCTCCGCCCACACCCCGTTTCGGGCCAGCTCCGCGCGGGCGGCGGCCAGCTCCGCGTCGGTGACGAGGACAGCGCCCCCCTCGCTCTCCCGGACGGCGACGACCCCGCGATACCCGCCGACGGGGCAGGCGATGGCGTACGCGGCGGTGGGCCCGAGCGGGACGTGCGCCGCGGGCACCCCGTCCCGCACGGCCGCGGCGAGCGGCCCCCCGGCGGCGGGCTCGCACCCGTACAACCGGGGCACCGCCTCCGCGTGCCCGAGCCGCACCAGCTCGGCGAACCCCTTCCAGAGGCCGAACAGCATCTCTCCGTAGCCGGTGGGCACGAACACCGCGCGCGGGACGGTGCCGAGGTCGGTGAAGATCTCGTAGGCGAGGGTCTTGTAGCCCTCGGGCCCGAAGCCGTGCCCGGTGTGCGCGGCGGGCGTGAGGTTGCTGACGGGGTGGTAGCCGGTCCGCTCGACGATCCGGCGCAGCAGCGGCCACCGCTGCTCGGCGGGCACCGGAAGGACGGCGGCCCCGTACCCGCGCAGGAACGCGTCGACGGCGGGCGGCACCTCCGCCGAGGTGACGACGGCGCACCGCAGCCCGGCCCGCGCGGCGTACGCGGCCGCCGAGGCGCCGTGGTTGCCGGACGAGGCGACGACGACGCCCGCCGCGCCCGCGCCGACGGCCGCGCTCACCGTGATCCGGTTCAGCCGGTCCTTGTGGCTCCACGTCGGGTTGCGGGACTCGTCCTTGATCCACACGTCGTCCGCGAGGGGCAGCAGCGGAGTACCGCCCTCCGCGAGCCCGGGGGCGTGCAGGGGCGGCAGCAGCGGCGCCCAGCGCTCGTGCCCGCGCGGCCGAGCGGCGGCCGTCGCGAAGAGGTCGGCGGGCACCTTGTCGTAGGCGTAGTCGACCTCTACGGGGTACGCGACGGACTCCGTGCTCGTGACCGGGCAGCCCTCGGTGAGCGGCGGCCACAGCGGGAACCGGACGTCGGGGTCGCCGAGCGAGCGCTGGCCGACGGCCAGGGAGTCCGAGGGGGCAGCGAGCGGAGATGTCATAGGTCAACAGGGTAGGCGCCCCTGACAGTTGGAGGGCAGGGGCCGCGCCCTACCGCGTCGGTGGTACGCCGGGGGGCCGCCGTACTTCCCGGGGAGGCGTCCGGGTTCCGACCGGTGGGGGCATTGGTTGTCGGCGGGTCCCCGTACGGTTGACGCCATGGATCTACGACGGCCCAAGGCCGGAGCCTGGAAGGCCGCGCTGCGCGGGCCGCGGCGTCTTTTCGCCGCCGGGGCCGCCTTTGTGGTGCTCGCCGGGGCGGGTACGTGGACGGCGTTGGCGTCGGACGAGAGCCCCAGTGTGCGGCGCTCGGACCAGACGCTCGCCATGGGCAAGGGGGCCGACGGCCACGAGGTGCGGATCGACACGTCGTACTTCACGGCGGGCGACCCCGACGCCAAGCGGCCCGCCGTCCTCATCGGCCACGGCTTCGGCGGCAGCAAGAGCGACGTGCGCGACCAGGCCGAGAAGCTGGCCCGCGAGGGCTACGCGGTCATGACCTGGTCCGCCCGCGGCTTCGGCAGGTCCACCGGACGGATCGGCCTGAACGACCCCAAGGGCGAGGTCGCCGACGTCTCCCGGCTCATCGATTGGCTGGCGAAGCGCCCCGAGGTGCGCCTGGACAAGGCGGGCGACCCGCGCGTGGGCGTCACCGGCGCCTCGTACGGCGGCGCGGCGGCCCTGCTCGCCGCCGGGTACGACCAGCGGGTCGACGCCATCGCCCCGGTCATCACGTACTGGAACCTGGCGGACGCGCTGTTCCCGCAGGGCGTGTTCAAGAAGCTGTGGGCCGGGATGTTCCTCAGCGCGGGCGGCGGCTGCGACCGGTTCGAGAAGCGGCTGTGCGAGATGTACGACCGGGTGGCGGTGGCCGGGAAGCCGGACGCGAAGGCGCGCGAGCTGCTGTCCGCGCGCAGCCCCTCCGCCGTCGGCGACCGCATCAAGGTGCCCGCGCTGATCGTGCAGGGCCAGACCGACTCGCTGTTCACCCTGAACCAGTCCGACGCCATGGCCCGGGCGATCCGCGGCAACCACGCCCCCGTCTCGGTCGACTGGATCGCGGGCGGGCACGACGGCGGCGACATGGAGACCGACCGGGTCGAGGGCCGCGTCGGCACGTGGTTCGACCGCTATCTGAAGGACGACAAGGCCGTCGACACCGGGCCCGCCTTCCGCGTCACGCGCACCGGCGGCATCGACTCCACGGACGGCGCGGCCACCCTGCGCGGCGCGAGCGACGACCGCTACCCGGGCCTGGCGAGCGGCGTGCGCGAAGTGCCGCTCGCCGGGCGCCCGCAGACCTTCGACAACCCCGCGGGCGCGTCCCCGCCCGCCGTGTCCGCGCTGCCCGGCATCGGCTCGGCCGCCGGTGGCGGCGGCCGGGGCGGCGGCGGCCTCGCCCAGCTCTCCTCGCTCGGCATCGGCGTCTCCCTCGACTTCCCGGGCCAGTACGCGGCGTTCGAGTCGAAGCCGGTCTCCAAGGACCTGCGCGTCACCGGCGCGCCCACCGTGCGGGCGCACGTGAAGTCCGACAGCGAGGACACGGTCCTGTTCGGGAAGGTGTATGACGTCGGGCCCGGCGGCGACCAGCGGGTCCTGCCCGCCCAGCTCGTCGCCCCCGTGCGGGTGCCCGGTGCCGTCGACGGCGCGGACGTCGACCTGACGCTGCCCGCCGTCGACCACGAGCTGAAGAAGGGCCACCGGCTGCGCCTCGTGCTCGCCTCGACCGACCTCGGCTATGCCTCACCGGCCCGCCCCGCCGCGTACACGGTGTCGCTGAAGAGCGGCCTGAAGGTCCCGACCGCCCCGGGCGTGGAGACCGCCGCCGCGCCGCTGCCCGCCTGGGTGTGGTGGCTGCCGGTCACCGGCGCCGTGCTCGCGGTGGCCCTCCTCGCCCTCGGCCGCAGGCGCACCACGGCGCCCGCGCCCGACCCGGCGCTCGCCGAGGTCCCGCTCCAGATCACGGACCTGAGCAAGCGGTACGCGAAGTCCAGCGACCGGTACGCGGTCAAGGACCTGTCCTTCCGTGTCGAGAAGGGCCAGGTCCTCGGCCTCCTCGGGCCGAACGGCGCGGGCAAGACGACGACCCTGCGCATGCTCATGGGCCTCATCCGCCCCGACGCGGGCGAGATCCGCGTCTTCGGCCGCGCGATCAGGCCCGGCGCGCCCGTCCTGTCCCGGGTCGGCGCGTTCGTCGAGGGCGCGGGATTCCTGCCGCACCTCTCCGGCCGGGAGAACCTGGAGCTGTACTGGGCGGCCACCGGACGCCCCGCCGATGACGCCCACCTCGACGAGGCCCTGGAGATCGCCGGGCTCGGCGACGCCCTCGCCCGCGCCGTGCGGACGTACTCCCAGGGCATGCGGCAGCGCCTCGCCATCGCCCAGGCCATGCTCGGCCTGCCGGACCTGCTCATCCTCGACGAGCCGACCAACGGCCTCGACCCGCCCCAGATCCGCGAGATGCGCGAGGTGATGATCCGGTACGCCGAGGGCGGGCGCACCGTCATCGTCTCCAGCCACCTCCTCGCCGAGGTCGAGCAGTCCTGCACGCACCTCGTCGTCATGGACCGCGGCCGCCTCGTCCAGGCGGGCCCCGTCGACGAGATCGTCGGCTCCGGGGACACGCTGCTCGTCGGCCTCGCCGCCGACGTCGCGGACCCGCTGGTGGAGAAGGTGGCGTCGCTGCCGGGCGTGGCGTCGGCGACGCGCGCCGACGGCGGGCTCCTGGTGCGCCTCGAAGGAGCGGGCACCGGGGACGGCTCCCCGGCGTCCCGGCTGCTCGTCGAACTCGTCCGCCTGGAGGTCCCCGTGGAGTCCGTCGGACCGCACCGCCGCCTGGAGGACGCGTTCCTGACCCTGATCGGAGGCACCGCATGACGGCGACCGAGAGCACCCCGGACGCGCCGGACGCGGACGTGGCGGACGTGGCGACCGCGCTCGACCCGGTGGCCGCGGCCCCCGGGGACGGCCCCGCCGAGCGCGCCACCGCACCCGGATACCGCGCGGGGCGCACCCTGCCCCTGCGCGTCGAGGCGATCCGCCAGCTGAAGCGGCGGCGCACCCTGGTGATGGGCGGCATCCTCGCCCTGCTGCCGTTCGTGCTGTGGATCGCCTTCACCGTCGCCGGATCACCGGGCGGGCGGAACGACCAGGTCACCCTCATGGACACGGCCACGGCGTCCGGCGTGAACTTCGCCGCGACCTGCCTGTTCGTGTCCGCCGGGTTCCTGCTCGTGATCCCCGTCGCGCTGTTCTGCGGGGACACCGTCGCCTCCGAGGCGGGCTGGTCCAGCCTGCGCTATCTGCTCGCGGCACCCGTGCCGCGCGCCCGGCTCCTGTGGTCCAAGCTCGCCGTGGCGCTCGGCCTGAGCGCCGCCGCGATGCTGCTGCTCCCGGTGGTCGCGCTCGCGGTGGGCGCGGCGGCGTACGGCTGGGGGCCGCTGGAGATCCCGACCGGCGGCACGCTCGACGCGGGCACGGCCGCGCGGCGCCTCGCGATCGTCGTGGCGTACGTCTTCGTGTCCCAACTGGTCACCGCGGGCCTCGCCTTCTGGCTGTCGACGAAGACCGACGCCCCCCTCGGCGCGGTCGGCGGCGCCGTCGGCCTCACCATCGCCGGGAACGTCCTGGACGCCGTGACGGCCCTCGGCAGCTGGCGCGACTTCCTGCCCGCGCACTGGCAGTTCGCCTGGGCGGACGTGTTCCAGCCGACACCGGAGTGGGGCGGCATGATCCAGGGCTCGGCGATCTCCGTGACGTACGCCCTGGTGCTCTTCGCGCTCGCGTTCCGCGGGTTCTCGCGGAAGGACGTGGTGTCCTAGGGCCCGTCGGACAGGCCCTGGGCCCGTCCGACGGATCGGCCCGGCCGCGGCTGCGGAGCCCCGACTTCCGCTCTCCGTGGCCGACTTGAGACCCTTCCGCAACGTACGGGACCGATCGTCCTCGGCCCCCCGGCCGTCACAGTCACGAACGCCGACGAGACGAACCGGGGGGCCGACCCATGCGACACACCCTGTCCGAACGCACACGGACCCGTGACCGCGCACGAGACCGCGAGCACACCCGAGACCACGAGCACACCCGAGACCGCACCCGCACGCGAACCCGTCCACGTGACCGCCGCACCGCCCTGGCCGCCGCACTCCTCGCGGGCGGCATGCTGCTCGCGGGATGCAGCGGCGGCGGGGACGACAGCGGCGACAAGCGCCGGGCGTCGAGCAAGGAACGCGGGTCCGACGCCCTGCCCGCGCCCGCCCCGCCGCCCGACGGGGCACAGGACTCGCGGCAGCGCGAGAACGGCCTGAGCCGCGACATCGCCCCGAGCCCCGCCCCCGCCGACATGCGCTCCACCTTCGCCCTGGACGTGGACACCGCCTCGTACGGCTTCGCGCGCCGCACCCTGGACCAGGGCCGCCTTCCCGACCCGGCGGCGGTGCGCCCCGAGGAGTTCGTCAACAGCTTCCGGCAGGACTACCCGAAGCCCGACGGCGACGGCTTCTCCGTGAGCGTGGACGGCGCCCGCACCGGCGCCGACGGCTGGTCCCTGATGCGCGTCGGCCTCGCCACCCGCCCGGACGACGAGGAGCGCCGCCGACCGCCCGCCGCGCTCACCTTCGTGATCGACATCTCCGGTTCCATGGCCGAGCCGGGCCGCCTGGACCTGGTCAGGAAGTCCCTCGGCGTGATGACCGACCGGCTGCGCGACGACGACTTGGTCGCCCTCGTGACCTTCAGCGACCGCGCCGAGACCGTGCTGCCCATGACCCGGCTCGGCGACAGCCGCGACCGGGTGCACGCCGCCGTCGACGACCTGCGCCCCACCGCGTCCACGAACGTCGAGGCGGGCATCACCACCGGCTACGACACCGCGTCCCGGGGCCTGCGCGAGGGCGCCACCAACCGCGTCGTGCTGCTCTCCGACGCCCTCGCCAACACCGGCGACACCAGCGCCGACGGCATCCTGCGGCGCGTCGAGGACGCCCGCCGCGCGCACGGCATCACGCTGTTCGGCGTGGGCGTCGGCAGCGACTACGGGGACGCCCTGATGGAGCGGCTCGCCGACCGGGGCGACGGCCACACCACGTACGTGGCGGACGAGGACGACGCCCGCGAGGTGTTCTGCGAGCGGCTGCCCGCGAACATCGACCTGCGCGCCCGCGACGCCAAGTCCCAGGTGACCTTCGACCCGGAGACCGTCGAGCGGTTCCGGCTCATCGGCTACGACAACCGGCGCGTCGCCGACGACGACTTCCGCGACGACCGCGTGGACGGCGGCGAGGTCGGGCCGGGGCACACGGTGACGGCCCTGTACGCCGTGCGCACCCGGCCCGGCGCGAGCGGTCCCGTGGCCACGGCGCGCGTCCGCTGGCTCGACCCCGGGAGCCGCGCCCCGCGCGAGGAGTCGGCCGACCTGCGCACCGGCGACCTGGACGGCACGCTGGACGAGGCCGAGCCGCGCTTCCAAGTCGCCGCGACCGCCGCCTATTTCGCCGACGGGCTGCGCGCGTACGACCGCTTCGCCGACGCCGAACCACGGCGGCAGGACGGGCAGGACGGGCAGGACGAGCGCGGCGGCCGGGGCGAGGACCACAGCACGGCCCCGCTGCCGGGCGCCCCGACGCCGGACCGCCTGGAGGAGTGGGCGCGCGGCCTCGCGTACACGACGGGCGACAAGGACGTGAGCGAGCTCGCGGAGAGCATCAGCGAGGCGAACGACCTGCGGGGCAGTGCCCCGTAGGGGCGCGGGGAACTGCGCGACCAGCCACAACGAAGCCGCAGACGCGTCCGCTCAGCGATCCGGCAGACGCGTCTGCGGCTTCCCCCCTCTTCCCGCCCTGGTGGGCCCCACTCTTCCCGCCTCGGGCGCCCCCACGCGGCGGAGCCGCATGCCGGAACGAGCCCCGCGCCCCCTAGGGGGCGCGGGTACCGCACAACTCCCGTTCCGCCCGCACCGGGTCGTTCGGGAAGCGGAACGCCGTCCGCTCCAGGGCACCGGCCGCGTTGCGCAGGAAGCGCCCCGGCGTGAGGGGGGCGCGCGTGGCGGCGCGCAGTTCGGCGAGCGGCCCGCAGGAGAGCGCGCGGCGGGCGGCGGCCACCCGGGCCGGGTCGAGCCCGGACGGCAGGTCGGCGGTGCCGCGGTCGGCGACGACCCACTCGTCGGGCAGCCACTTGTCGTGCCCCACGCGCGCGTGGTCGATGCGCTGGGAGTGGGCGGCCAGGGGGTAGGCCAGGCCGATGGGGTCGAGGGCGGCGCCGTCGAGGGGGACGGCGGTGCCGTTGAGGCCGAGGGTGGCGTAGAAGCCGGTCACGGTGGGGGTGGCGGCGGCCACGCGGGTGCGCGAGAGGAACAGCGCCGCCTCTTGGCCGCGCCCGGCCGCGCGCACCTCGCGCGCGTAGGCGGCGTTCTCGCGGTAGCCGCCGAAGCTGTGGTGAACGGGGTGGGCGGCGGCGTTCTGCCGTACGTACACCCCGCGTTCGTCCGCGATGCCGCCGGGCCCGATCCGCCCCTCGTACCCGATCCGCAGCACGGCGGCACACACCACGGCCCACACGCAGACCCCCGCGGCGGCAAGCGCCCACGCGCGCGTGGCGGGCACCAGGAACACCGGCAGGACCATCAGGAAGAGCCCCGGCAGGAACATCCGCGCGTGCATGAAGTCGCCGCCGACCTTGATGACGTACGCCCAGCAGAGGGCGCCCGCGAGGACGGGGGCGAGGGCGGGGGCGAGCGGCACGGACACCCTGGTGGACCCGGACAGCCGCGCGCGCCCCGACGGCAGCACGGCCGCGACCACGAACAGGGCGGGCACCCACAGGAGATAGGGCCCTGCGAAGTCGCCGAGGTAGCCGAGGCCCCGCCCCCACAGGCTCTGCGAGGCCTCCTTGGTGACGCCGGGCAGCGGCACCAGATGCCCGTAGTACCCGATCCGGAAGATCTCGTACGCGACGGGCAGCGCCCCCGCCGCCCCCGCGCCGGCGAGCGCGGCGCGCCGGGAGGGGCGCGCGCTCAGCCACTGCGCGCCCAGGAACACGGCGGAGACCAGCGCCAGATCGGGCCGTACGAGCGGGCCGAGCCCGATGACGAACGCGGTCGCGAGGGAGCGGGGCCGCGCGACGAGCAGCAGCCAGGCGCCGCCGAGCCAGCAGGTGGCGAGCCCCGTCTCCAGGCCGGAGGTGGCGAAGTCCCAGACGGGCGGCAGGGCGAGGGGCACCAGGACGCCGAGGGGGAGCAGCGCACGGCCGCCGCGCGCGCCGTCACCGCTGCCGCCCGCGCCGCCGTCGTACAGCCGGACCGCACCCCACGCGGCGAGCGCGAACCCCGCCCCGGTCAGCAGCAGCCCGCCGTACACAGCGGCGCTCGCGACGTCCGCGCCCGGCAGCCCCGCGACCACGAGCAGCCACTGCCACAGCGTCCCCGTGGACGACTCGGCGCGCTCGCCCGCGTTGAACACGGGCCCGTGCCCGGCGAGGATCTGCCGGACCGTGCGGACGTAGATGTGCCCGTCGTCGGACATCCAGCGCCGCTGGTACCCGGCGACGAGGATCAGCAGGGCGGGCGCGAGACAGAGCGCGGCCCGCAGCCGAGGCCGGGCGGCGGCGAGTCGGCCGCCGCCCGGCCGCGCGGTGGCCGTGCCGGTCAGGGCGATGAGGGCGCCCAGCGTGCCGCGCCTGCGGACCGGGGTGCGTGTAGAGGTCATGCAGCGTACTTCGGCGCAGGTCAGCCGGGCCTTGAGCGGCCCTGTACGGGTGGACCGCCGCCGCGCGTACAGGTGGGCTACAGCCGCGCGTACAGGCGGAAGAGGCCGTCGTCGCTCACGTGCTCCGCCTGGAAACCGCACTCCTTGAGCAGGGCGATGCCCTGCTCCCGCGCGTAGGCGCGGTAGGTGCTGCGCTGGTGGGCCACGACGTGCCCGTCCGGCCGCCGGACGTAGTAGTCCTTGTCGAACCGGTCCTCGCCCGCGGGTCCGTCGGCCCGCTGGATCGTCTGGGCGTAGACGAGACCGCCGGGCAGATCGCGCTCGTGGTCGCGGTGGGCGGCCTGCTCGGCCAGCACGAGGACGCCGCCGGGCTTCAGCGAGGCATGCACGTTCCGGAGCGCCTTGATGTTGTCCTCGTCGTCCAGGAGGTGGCTGCACAGCAGGAAGGCGCCCTCGTCGGCGTCGCCCGGGTCCGGCGTGTGGTACCAGATGCCGCCCACGGAGAAGGCGGCGTCGAAGGCCGACGGCAGGTCCATGTGCAGGATGTCCTGCCGTACGAAGCGGGCCCGTTCGCCCACCCTGGTGCGCGCCTGGGCCAGCATGCTCTCCGTGTGGTCGATGCCGGTGATGTCCGGCGCGGGCGGTCCCTCGGGGTCGGCGTCCGCGAGTTCCAGGATCCTCTCGACGACCAGGCCGGTGCCGGTGCCGAGCTCCAGGAGGCGGGGGTGGTCCGGCAGGAGTGCGCGGAGGGTCCGGGCGTAGGCGCCATAGTCGTAGTAGCCCGACGTCATGATCTGGTCGTAGTGGCTTGAGAGTTCCGTGTACGAGTTGACCATGGGCGGACCGTAGCGAGCGGGCGGGCCCGCTGCCAGGGTGCGTTTTGCGCCCCGCGGGTGGTCCGGAGTTCTTCTGCGCGAACCATTGAATTTCCCTTACGCGTCGGTAAGTTGACCCTCAAGTAAGCGTCGGAATCCGCCGCGCAGGCGCCCCCTCACGTCTCCGCCGCACCCCCCGCACCCTCGCACGACACCGCACCCCCGCACCTCGCACAGCCCTCACCCCCCCCGCACCGCACCCCCGCACCCGCGCCGAGCGAACGAACGGGAGCCGTCATGGGCGTACGCAAGGACCTGAAACAGGCGCGCCGCCGCACCGATCTGGCGGATCGAGCCAAGGTCGAGACCGTCAGGGACGAGCACGGCGTCGTACGGGAGGCCCGCACCCCCGCCCTCGCGGCGGCGGCCACCCGCGGCAGCGCCGCCGACATCCCCTTCACCAACGCCGCGGAGGCCCCCGACGCCGTCGTCCTGCGCCGCAGGGAGGCGGGCCAGTGGCGCCCCGTCACGGCCTCCGCCTTCGCCCGCGAGGTCACCGCGGCCGCCAAGGGCCTGATCGCGTCCGGCCTCGAACCGGGCGGCCGGGTCGCCCTGATGTCCCGTACGCGCTACGAGTGGGCGGTCCTCGACTTCGCGATCTGGGCGGCGGGCGGCCAGACCGTGCCCGTCTACCCGACGTCGTCCGCCGACCAGATCGAGTGGATCGTGCGCGATTCCGGCGCCACCCTCCTCATCGCCGAGACCGCGGAGAACGCGGCGACGGCGCGCCGCGCGGTCGCCGGACACCCCGTGCCGCCCGCCGTGTCGGTCCTCGACGACGGCGCGGTCCTCGAACTGGCCGAGCGCGGCCACGAGGTGGGCGACGAGGAGGTCACCGCGCGCCGCGCGGCCCTCACCCCCGACTCCGTCGCGACCGTCTGCTACACCTCCGGCACCACCGGCAGACCCAAGGGCTGCGTCCTCACGCACGGCAATCTGCACGCGGAGGCCGCGAACACCGTCGAACTGATGCACCCGGTCTTCAAGGAGGTCACGGGCCAGACCGCGTCGACCCTGCTGTTCCTGCCGCTGGCCCACATCCTGGGCCGCTCCATCCAGATCGCCTGCATGCTCGCCCGCATCGAACTGGGCCACTTCCCGAGCGTCAAACCGGACGAGCTGCGCCCCGAACTGCGCGCCTTCAGGCCGACGTTCGTCGTCGGCGTCCCGTACCTCTTCGAGCGGATCCACGACACCGGGCGCGCGACCGCCGAACGCATGGGCCGCGGCGCCTCCTTCGAGCGCGCGGACCGCATCGCGGTGCGCTTCGCCGAGGCGTACCTGAGCAAGTTCCAGGGCCGGGGCCGCGGCCCCTCACCGGGCCTCTACCTCGGCTGGGCGCTCTACGAACTCCTCGTCTACCGCCGCGTCCGCAAGGAGGTCGGCGGCCGCCTCCGCTACGCGATCAGCGGCGGCTCGCCCCTCGACAAACGCCTCAACCTCTTCTTCTACGCCGCCGGGATCCTCATCTACGAGGGCTACGGCCTCACCGAGACCACCGCGGCCGCGACCATCGTGCCGCCGCTCGGCCCGCGCCCGGGCACCGTCGGCACGCCCGTGCCCGGCACCGCGATCCGCATCGCGGACGACGGCGAGGTCCTCATCAAGGGCGGCATCGTCTTCAGCTCGTACTGGAACAACAAGGAAGCCACCGACGCCGTCCTCGGCGACGACTGGCTGGCGACCGGGGACCTCGGGTCGCTCGACGACGACGGCTACCTCACCATCACCGGCCGCAAGAAGGACCTCATCGTCACCTCCGGAGGCAAGAACGTCTCACCCGCCGTCCTGGAGGACCGCCTGCGCGGCCGCCCCCTGGTCGGCCAGTGCCTCGTCGTCGGCGACAACCGCCCCTACGTGGCCGCGCTCATCACCCTCGAACCGGAAGCCGTCGCCCACTGGCTGACCGTGCGCAAGCGCCCCAAGGACACGCCCCTGTCCGAGCTGTGCCACGACCCGCAGCTGATCGCGGACCTCCAGAAAGCGGTGGACTACACCAACGAGGCGGTCTCCCGCGCGGAGTCCATCCGCCGCTTCGTGGTCGCCGAGGGCGAGTTCACCGAGGCGAACGGCCTGCTCACACCGTCCCTGAAGATCAAGCGGTCGGCGGTGGCGGCGGCGTACGCGAAGGAGATCGAGAAGCTGTACGACTAGGGCCTGTTCGATGGGTCGCCGCCCGCAAGCCCGGTCGCGTCCGCGCGGCCGGGCTTACCTCACAGGTAATTGCCGCACTCCACCCGCCGAACGAGTCTGGAGCCACCCGGAACAGGCCGGAAACAGGCCGGGAGGACGACCGGGAAGACGAGCGGGAGGAAGCGGAAGATGACATCGGCGAAGCACTCCGGACCCTTCACGACGACGGACGAGGCGCAGGCGGGACGCGACACGGCGTGGGCGGGGAGAGAGGACTCCCTGGCCCGCCTGTCCCTGAAACTGGACGCGGCCGTCACCGGCTCCAACGGCCTCGCGTACCTGGCCCTGGCCCAGCTCCTCGACTCCTTCCTCGGCGTCGAAGCGGCACTCCTCCACCCCTTGGGCGCCTTCCTCCTGCTCTACGCGGCAGCCGTCCAGTTCACGGCCACCCGCCCCCGGATCAACCGCCCCGCCCTCACGGCGATCATCACCGTGAACCTCCTCTGGACCCTCCTCAGCCTCACCCTCGCGTCCACGGACGCCCTGTCGGCCACGACTGCGGGGACGGTGTGGGCGGTCCTGCAGGCGTTGGTGGTCGCGGGGTTCGCGGGGGTGCAGTGGGTGGCGTCGGGGCGGCTGCGGAGGACCGGCCCGGGGAGCGCGGGCTGAGCTGCCGCGCGGCTGCGCGACGAAGCCGGCCTCTCGCCGCATACGCCACCCAGTACGCGATCGTGTCGCTAGAGTTTTCGTGAGCTGACGGCGAGCAACTGATGCGTGTCTACGGGGTGGTTGGGTGGGCCGGAGATTCTTCATCGGGTTGGGGAGCGGCCGATACCGCCACCTCCCCGAGGATGAACAACTGCGGTCCGTGCCGAACGACATCCGTGCGATGTCGGAGCTGTTCAGCGGCTTCGGCTACCAGGCGGAGCTGCCCGGCCTCGGGGAGTACGACGGCGCCGAACAGATCCGGCAGAAGCTGCGGCACTGGTCGGCGGACACCGACCTGGCCGCCGACGACGTGGTCGTGGTCTATTTCGCGGGTCACGGCTCCGTGGAGGAGCGGGACCGGCACTATCTCCTCTGCTGGGACTCACACGACGAGGACCTCGCCACCACGGCTCTGGCGACCGAGGATCTGGTGCGGATCCTGTGTCGTGGAGGCCTGCGGCACCTCCTGCTGATCCTTGACACCTGCGCGGCGGGTGCGGGCAGCGCCGAGGCGTCAGCGGTCGCGCTGCAGGCCATCGCGTACCGGAACGTAGCCGGTGACGCGTCCACGGGACTGTGGTTCCTGGCCTCCGCCCGCCGCAAGGACATAGCCGAAGACGGGGCGTTCGTGGCGGCCCTGCCTGAGGCCGTGGAGACGACGACCGGGCGCACGGGACAGCGCCAGCAGTTCCTCGACCTCACCGAGCTGGTGAAGGCCGTCAACGAACGCTTCGACGCCGACGGCAGGGGCCAGCGCGCCGAACTGGCCAGCGGGCTGGTCACCGGACTCGCCCCCTTCCTGCGCAACTCCGGCTACCGGGAGGAACTTCCGCCCGTCGGCACGGACCTCGAAGTCCAGCGCCGGGTGGCGGAACGCGACCTCGCGGAGCACTTCGGCCCCCGGTCTCGCGGAGTGGAGTTCGAGTCCGAACAGGGGCTGTACTTCAGCGGACGCGTCACCGTCCTGTCCGAACTGGTCAGATGGCTGACCGAGGGGAACGGCGACGGCAGAGGCCGCGTCGTCACCGGCAGCCCCGGGTGCGGCAAATCGGCGGTCCTGGGCCGGATCGTCGCTCTCTCGGACGTGCGGTACCGCGAGAAACTCGACCTCGCGCTGATCGACCCGGAGACCGTCGTCCCCGAAAGCTGCGTGACGGCGGCCGTGCACGCCCGCCACAAGCGCCTCGAAGAGGTGGTCGAGCGCATCGCCGTCGCCCTCGGCACGAAGGCGGACGGCGCGGCCGCACTGCTCCAGGAACTCACCAGGCGTGGTCGGCAGGGCGCACCCCTGGTGATCGTCGTCGACGCCGTGGACGAGGCCGGGTCGGACACGGCTGCCGACGCCGGGGGCCATGGCGAGCCACGCCGGATCACCCGGGAACTGCTGCGCCCCATGTCGGAGATCCAGGGCGTACGGCTCCTGGTCGGCACCCGCCACGAGTTGGTCGCCCCACTCGGTCCCACGTTCACCTGCATCGACCTGGACCGGCCCGAGTACCGCGCGGGCACGGCCGACGTCGCCGGATACGTCACCCGGGTCCTGCTCGCCACGGAGGAACCCGGCGTACCCACTCCGTACCGGGACCGGCCCGACCTCGCCGGAACGGTCGCCGCAGGCGTGGCCGAGAAGGCGGCAGGGGTGTACCTCTACGCCAGGACCACCGCCCGCACCCTGCGCTCGGACCGGGTCGCCGTGGACGTGACGTGCCCCGGATGGGCGCAGGAACTGCCGAGCGAGGTCGGCGAGGCCTTCGACGACTATCTGGCACGGTTCGGCCCGGACGAGCCCCGGGTGCGGCGCATGCTGCTGGCCCTGGCTTTCTCCGAAGGCAAGGGGCTGCCGCGGGGCCGCGTCTGGACGGTTCTGAGCTCAGTGATCTCCGGGGTGCCCTGTACGGAGGAGGACGTCTCCTGGGCGCTGGATGTCGCCGAGGCGTACATCGCCGAAGTCATCGACGACGACCGGCGTTCGGCGTACCGGCTCTACCACAAGGCGCTCGCCGAGCATCTGCGGGCGACCACGGACCGCCCGCCCGAGGACATTCAGCACTCGGTCGTCGACGCGCTGGCCTCACTGGTACCCCGCGCGCCGAGCGGGACGCTCGACTGGTTCGCGGCCCCGCCCTACGTAGGTCAACACCTGGCCACGCACGCGGCAGCCGCGGGGGTGCTCGACCGATTCATCGAGGACCCTGGATTTCTGCTCGCCAGTGAACCCCTTTCGCTGTTACGGGCGTTCGCCTCGATCGAGGGCGAGGCGCCGCGCCGCATCCGTGGCGCGTACGAGCAGGTGGCGCACCGGCTGACGATCGACCGGCCCTTGGGACAGCGCGCCGCGGACCTGCAGCTCTCCGCCCGCCGTTGTGAGGCGGACAGCCTCGCGGACCGCGTCGGGGAACTCGGTGTCGGGCTTCCCTGGTCGGCGTCCTGGGCGTGGTGGTCCACCAGTGGTGTGCATCGGTTGCTCAGTGGCCACACCAAGGGGATCGGCTGTGTGGCCGTGGGCGATCTCGACGGTCGCCCCATCGCGGTGACCGGCAGTGGAGACGGGACGGCCCGGGTGTGGGACCTCGCCTCGCAGCGGCAGATCGGTGAGCCGCTGCCGGTGGGTACCGCCGTGAACGCCGTCGCCATCGGTGACCTCGAGGACTACACCGTCGCTCTCACGGGGGCGCAGGACGGCACCGTACGGATCTGGGACCTCTCCGCCGGGCAGGAGTACGGGGCGGCGCTCACCGGGCACACCAACCAGGTCGAGAGCATCGTCATCAGCGCCATCGACCAGCGGCCCGTGGTCATCACGGCGAGCGCCGACGGCACCGCCCGCATCTGGGACCTCGTCACCCGCCGCCAGCTCGGCGGCGACCTCAGCGCCCACAGGCGCACGGTCTGGGACGCCGATCTGGGAGAGCTGGACGGGCGCCCCGTCGCGATCACCGGTGGCGACGACAAATCTGTCCACGTCTGGGACTTGAGCGATGTGCTTACCGGCGGCACCGCTCGGCTCGACGGCAGCCCGCTCATCGGCCCTGCGGGGGCGGTCACTGCTGTTTGCCTGGCCCGGTTGCAGGGCCGGACCGTGGCCCTGGTCGGAGACGCGACCGGCATGCTCAGCCGCTGGGACCTGAGGGAGCGTCGGCAGATCGGCGAGCCGGTCATGGCGCACGTCTACCACGCGATGAGCGGCGTCAGATCGGCAGTGATGGGAGAGTTCGACGGCAGGCCGGTGGTGTTGACGAGCGGCCGGTGGGACGCGCGCCTCTGGGACCTACATACGCTTGAGCAACTCGGTCACCCACTCCGAGGGCATGTCGAGGCCATCAAGTCTGTGGCCCTCACCAGTCGGGAAGACGCCTCACTGGCGGTCACGGTCAGCCTGGACCGTACGGCGCGGATTTGGGACCTGACAGCGGACCAGCCCCAGGCGGAACATGCCCGCCCGGTGTGTTCCCTCGCGCTGTTCGAGCACCAGGGCAACTCCATGCTGGTCACCGGAAGCGAGGACGGCACCGCCCGGCTGTGGGACCTGCGCACACGCAAGCAGGTCAGCAGTCCGATGGAGGGGCACTCGGACAGCGTTCTGGCTGTCGCCTGCGTTGCCGTGCAAGGACGGACGGTGGTGGCGACGGCGGGCTCCGACACGACGGTTCGGCTGTGGGATCCGTTCCTCGGCGCGGCGCTGGGGGAGCCGCTCACCGGTCACACCAACGCGGTGCGTTGCCTGGCTTTCGGCCAGTTGGACGGGGAACCGGTCCTGGTGAGCGGCAGTGAGGACGGCACCGTCAGGGTGTGGGACGTGGCCTCCGGGGACCTCGTTGGTCAACCGCTGGTAGGCCATCTCGGCGGCGTTGAGCATCTCGCTGTGCGCTCGTCGGGAAAGGACCTGGACATCGTCCTGTCCACCGCATTGGACCACGCCTACGTCTGGCGGGTGCAGGGCCGTGAGAACGCGTGTGAGGCGCGGCGGCAAGGGCACTTCAACGTTGAGGATCTCACCCCGTCGGCGCGAGCTGTGGGGGTGTCGTTCCAGGGGGCTCGTCCCGTCGTCCTGAGCGCGCTCGAAGGCAACAACGTCTTCGTGCACGACGTAATGACGCGCGCCGCGATCGGCGGGCCGTTCCGCGGCCACATTTCGTTCGTGTTCGTCGCCACCCTCGGGCGGGTCGACCGCAGAAATGTGGTGGCTTCCATGGCGTCCGACGACACAGTACGACTGTGGGACCTGGAGACGGCCGAAGCACTGGGGCCGCCTCTGGTGGGATTCACGAGAATGCGTGCGCATTTCGATCGGGCCGCGCCGGTGTTCGGCCGACTCGACGGCTCCCCGGTTGTGGCCGTTGCCAACTCCCGTGATGTGCGGATCTGGGACGTGGGCGCAATGCGTCCGATCGGCGAGGCTCTGTGCGGCGGTGTGCGGAGTCTGGTGTCGGTCGACATCCTTCAGGGCACGGCCGACAGGACCGTCGTCGTCACGGGGAGTACCGACGGCGTTGTTCGTACACACGACTTGAAGGACGGACGTCAGGTGGCCGCGCATCTGACATCGGGCCATCAGTCGATCCAGTATGCGGCTACAGGTCGCTGGCGGAACGACAACGTGGTCGTGCGCGGAGGTTGGATGGAGGCGGAAGTACGAAGCCTGGAAACCCAGCGACTGCTCGCCAAGCGTTCTGGTGCGTCCTGGAGGGCTTGCGTGCACACGATCGGCGACCGAACAGTGGTGGTTTCGGTGGCGGGCGACAACTCCCTGCATGCCTGGGACCTGCACACCCAGGCTCCTGTTTGTCCTCCGATGTCCGGCCACACGGCCGACGTCATGTCGATGTGCTCGGGCACGGTCGGGGGCGTCGATGTGGTGGCGAGTGCCTCGCGTGACGGGACCGTGCGCGTGTGGGACTTGGACACAGGTGCCACGTTCTGTGAGCCGCTCGGCGGCCACGAAATGGGAGCGAGCGGGGTGGAACTCGGCCGTCTGGATCGCGACGTCATCATCTCCGGAGCGGGAAGCGGACGACTGCGGTTCTGGGACTTGGCCGACGGCAGCGACATCGGTGTGGACCTCCGGCCCTTCCCTTCGGTGGTCCACGCGATCCGCATGACGGATATCGACGGCACTGCGGCCATGGTCGCTGCGGATGGCTATGGGTTGTTGCGGATCTGGGACCTGGTCGCCGGCGACTGGACCGCCGAACTGGATATCGGGAGCGCGATCAAAGGGATCGCGGTCGAGGAGGGCCAGGTCTGCGTCGCGACCGATATGGGGCTGGTCGCGCTGCGCCTCAACACCAGCGGTGCCACCGGCAGCCAGAAACAGGATTCCCCATGACACGTATAGTCCTTGTCCACGGCATAGCCCAGCAGTTCAAAGGCCCGGACTCACTGCTCGCCGACTGGTATCCGGCACTCAGCGACGGCATCACCCTGGGATCAGGTGAACGCATCGCGTCGCACCAGGTCTCCATGGCCTTCTACGGGGACCTCTTCCGGCCCTCGGGGCACCGGGGAATCGGTATCCCCGACCTGGACGCGTCCGATGTGCGGGACGGCCTCGAACGCGACCTGCTCCTGGAGTGGTGGCAGGCTGCGGCGGCGCAAGAAGACCGAGTGCCGGGCCCGGACGCACCGGCGCGACTGCGCACCCCCGCCCTGGTGCAGCGGGCCTTGAACGCGCTCAGCCACTCCTCCTTCTTCGCCGGACTGAGCGAACGCATGCTGATCTTCAGCGCCAGGCAGGTACGCATGTACTTCACCCAGCCCGAGATACGTCTCGGCGTCCAACGCCGCCTGGCCGAGAAGGTGACCTCGGAGACCCGGCTGATCGTGGCGCACTCGCTCGGCACGATCGTCGCCTATGAGGCGCTCTGTGCCCATCCGCAATGGAACGATCTGGCACTCGTGACGCTGGGATCCCCCTTGGCCATCCGTAACCTCGTCTTCGACCGCCTCGTCCCACCACCGGCCGACGGTCACGCCCGCTGGCCGGCGCCCGTGACACGGTGGGCCAACATCGCCGACAAGGGCGACGCCGTGTGTCCGGTGAAAGAGCTCGCTCCCAGGTTCGGTCCACGCGTCAGGGACATCTCCGTTCACAACGGAACGAAGGCGCATGACGTGCGTCCATATCTCACGGCCCGAGACACCGGGCAGGCCATCGCCGGACTGCTGAAGACAGGGGACGGGTGAGGGAGGACCAACATCCGGCGCACGACCGCCCAGAGACTTTTCGGCAGTCGCCGTGGACGCGGATGCCAACCTTCTGCCGAACGCCGCGATGTCACGTGCAGCCGCCGATATGAAGCCGTCAGAGGCTGTGTCAGTCCGTATTCGGCCTCGGACCCTCCAAAGAGCGCAGACGCTCCCGCAGGCTCTCCGTCAGCGGGCTTCCCATGTCCGCATGGATGGTGACGGCCCTCGTCAGGTCGTCCCGCAGGGTGGAGCGGTCGTGGCCGGGACGTTCGGCGATGGTGACGAGGTCGAGGAGGGCCTCGGCCGCGTAGGCGTACGCCTCGAGCTGCTCCAGCGTGCGCGCCGCCTCGCGCAGGGTCGGCACGGCTTCGCCGGTTCGGCCCAGGTTGTCGAGGGCTCGTCCGAGCGCGGCGGTGGCCCGGGCGGCCATGCGACGGTCGGGTGCGGGCAGGGAGAGCAGATCCGCGCGGGCCTGGCGAAGAGTGCCGAGGGCCTGGTCGTGGTCGCCGCGTGCGTCCAGGGCACGGCCGAGGAAGAACGCGGCGATGGCCGCTCCGCGTGGCTCCCGGCCCCGCGTGTTGAGTTCCATGGAACGCCGGTACGCCGCTACGGCCCGGTCCGGGTCGAAGCGGTCCCAGTACCGGCCGGAGAACTCAAGGACCGAGGCGAGCAGCACCGGCTCGTCGGCGATCTCCGCGCAGGAGATCGCCGACGACAGCTCCCGGTGGGCCCGGTCGTGTTCGCCGATGTCCAGCAGCGGGCGGGAGAGCAGGCTGCGCAGCCGCGCCTCAGCGGCCGGAGACACCGCGGCGGCGGCGTAGCGCGCACCCAGTTCCAGGGATTCGCGCCAGTCGCCCAGGTGCCGGTGGTGCAGGAACAGGACGGTGAAACTCTCGGCCAGCTGCCAGCCGGGGGTGTGCAGCGAGGGGGCGTCCGCCGCGCGCAGGACGGCCATGATGTTCGCCCGCTCGGCCTCCAGCCAGTCCAGCGGGCGTGGCCCGTACTGCGCGGCGAACGGATCCGGTCGTCCTGCCGTCACGCCGCGCAGATCGGCGACGCGCAGGCGGTCCGCACGCACCGAGTGATCCGCGAGTGCCGTCAGGACCAGGTAGTGGGTCAGTACGCGCTCCGTCACCGTGAGCCGGGTGCCGGACTGCTCCTCGGCATCCGCGCGGTCGCGTGCGTGAAGACGGACGAGTCCGTGGAACCGGTAACGACGATCCTCCGTGAGCTCCAGCAGGCTCATGTCATCAAGGACGTCGAGCAGCACCTGGGCCGATTCCAGGTCCCGGCCGAGGGCAGCCGCAGCGGTTGCCGCGTCGAAGGACGGGCCGGGGATCCAGCCGAGGAGTCGGTAGCCGTGGGCCAGGTCGTCCGGCAGCTGCCGGTAGGCGGAGTCGAGGACCGCGGACACCGGAGACTCGCCGCCCACGCTGAGCGCGGACAGTCGCCGTCCGTCGTCCTGGAGTTCCGCGGCGAGAGCGCCCAGCGTGAGGCGGGGATCGTTCACCAGCCGGGCCGCGGCCACCTGCAGCGCGACAGGCAGGCCGGAACACAGGCTGACCACCTTCTTGGCCGCTTCGGGATCGGCGTTCACTCGCTCCTCGCCGCAGCGGTCGGTCAGGAGCAGGAGTCCGGCGGCCTCGGTGAGCGGTTCGAGGGGCAAGGGGTGGGCGCCGTCGAGGGAGAGTTCGCCCAGCCTGGACGTGCTCGTCGCGAGTACGGCGCTGCCCGGACCGTTCGGGATCAGGGCCCGCACCTGCGCGGGGGCTGACACGTCGTCGAGTACGAGCAGGAGGCGCAGGCCGGAGGTCCGGTCACGGAAGAGTGCGGTGCGTTCGCCGAGAGACGGGGGCAGCAGCGCATCGGCCACTCCGAGGGACCGCAGACAGTGGCCGACGGCTTCCGTGACGTCCGCGCCCGCGTCCGTGTGACGGCGGAGCGCCGCGAAGTCCACGTAGAGCCGACCATCGGAGAAGCGCTCGCGTGTCTGGTGTGCGTGCGCCCAGTAGTGGGCCAGCGCCGACTTCCCGACTCCTGGCGGGCCGGCGAGGACACGCACGTCCACGTGTGAGGGCTCGGTGTCGCGGTCGAGCTGCCTGTCCAGAACGGCCAGTTCGGCCGAGCGGTTGATGAAGCGATGGCGGAGGGCCGGTACTTGTGAGGGCGGCCCTTGGCACCGGAGGGCTTCGGGCACGTGGTAGGTGATCGAGGAGTCGGCGGAGGGGGGCGCCGGGGGCACCGCTCCCTGCGATCTGGCGTCCCCCGAGAGGGGTTCGCCTTCCGAGCCGCTCACGTCGCTCATTTCGCCTAAGAGATCCACCAGTTCCCGAGCGGTCTCGGAACCCTGCCGCAAGGAGTGGCGCAGCCGCCGCCGCAGCTGATCGGCACAGTCACCGACGGCGTGCGCGCTGTCCGACTGCAGCGATGCCGCCAACTGCTCGATCGCGGCACGAAGTTGCTCGTCGTCATCGGTCGGAGCACCCTCGGGACGACGTCGGCTGAACAGGCGTGTGAGGCGAGTGCGCACCTGGGTCCACGCCTCGGTCACGGCAAGTCCGATCACCGTGCTCGTCGCACCCGACGCGGCGAGTGCCGCAACCTCGATCCCCACGGGGCCCCCTTCGCATACCGGCGGAGCTGCCGAACCACTCGTGCCTCTTGTGCCGATGACCACCGTAAAGGGATCACGGTCGCACTGATGGCAGGTCGCTGAAGAACGTCGGGGCGGTGGGTTTCAGGGCGTGACAGTACACAGATGCAGCCGCTTCTCATGGGCGTCCGTACCGTCGAGGCGCAGCGCCACTTCGATCTCGTACGGAGGGACATCGGCACGCAGGCAGGCGTAGACGGCGGAGGCGGCCAGTGCGGGATCGGTGACGGGCGCGTCGGTGGAGGACACTTCCACGGCGTTCCCGTCGCGGAGTTCCACCAGGCACACCCCGGAGCGCAGTGCTCTCACGGCGAGGAGGCTGCCGGGCCAGCATGCCAAGGTGTCGCGGGCCCAGTGCCGTGCGGTGGCGAGGTCCGGGGCGGGAGTGGGGCCGAGCAGGACGGAGGCGCTCTCGGTCAGGCCTCGGTCGCGTTCCTCGGCTGGTTCGACCGCGAGGTGCCAGAAGGATCGTTCGGTCTCGGGCCGGTCCCGGGTGACAGCGGAGGGGAAGCGGGTGACGTCGATGGTGAGAGGGGCGCGGGCAGTGGCCTCGGCGCGGAGGCGGGTGCCGACGATCCACGAGGTGACCGGACCCGCGGGATTGGCCGGAGCGGCGAGGACGCGAGGGCGCGGCGCGTGGGTCGGTGGAAGCGAGAGGCCGAGCAGGTCGTAGACGGCCGCACGCAAGCGGGCGACCGACTCACCCGGTCGCTCGACGGCGCGGGCCGCTACCTCCGCGTACTGATCACGACGCCCCGCATGGGCCTGTACGAGGTCGTCGATCTGTGCCAAGAGCCGGCCGTCGGTGTCGAGCCGCGGCGCGAGCCGGGCCAGATCGGCGCTCGCGGTGCCGGGCACGGCCTCGCTCCCGTGCGCGGCCAGGGCCACGGGCCTGCCGAGCGCGGCTCCGTAGAGGGTGACTGATCCGTGGTCGCCGATCACCGCGTCCGCGGCGACGAGCGCGGGCCGCCAGTCGTGCACGGGTGGCATGAGCAGCAGGCCCGCGTCGAGGGCGGCGGCCTGCAGCGTCCGGATGTGCCATGCTCCGTGCGCCGACCAGACGTTCGGGTGCAGAATCAGGCCGACTCGGTGGGTGTCCCAAGGAAGCTGGCTGAGGAGTCGTGCGGGCAGTTCGGGGTTCTCGGCGATGAGCGAGGTCGGTCCCCACGTCGAACTGATCATCACCAAGCGCTGGTTGCCCTGGACGTCCAGAGCGAGCCGGTAGTCTTCCCGCCGGTCCTCGCTCACGAGCAGCTCGTCGAGGCAGGGGTCACCGACGAGCAGCGTGCGTCCGGCGGTCTTCGGGTGGGCGGCGATGAGCTGCCGTTCCTGATCGGGGTGGGAGACGGCCATCCAGGCCCGCCCCGCTTCGAGCAGTTCGTCCGGTACGACGCCGGAGAGGCGGTCGCGCGGGGCGCGGGAGTCCGGAACGTACTTCTGGAAGCCGACCCCGTGGGGGAGGACCAGGACCGGGCAGCGCCCAGCCGGAAGGTCGATGTGCTCGCTGGCGCTCAGAATCAAGTCGGGCTCGACCTGGGGAAGTTGCTCCCAGGGCATGACGCGGCAGCCCGCGTCGTGCAGGAGATCGATCGAGCCGTCGCCGAAGGCGGAACCGGGGTCGTGCGCGAAGACCACGGTGATCCGGGCATCGCCGCGCAGCAGGGCGGGCAGTACCTCCAGGACGCGGATGGTCGAGGTGAGCGTGCGGGCTGCGACGACGAGGGTGCGCTCACCGGGGAAGGTACGCCAGCGATGGGCGTCCTCGCCTACGGGAACCCGCAGGAACGGGATGTCAGCGAAGCGCGCAGCAGCCATCCCGACCTCCCGAGCGTCGGGCGCTGGTTACGCGGTTCGCGGTTCGCGGTTCGCGGTTCGCGGTTCGCGGTTCGCGGTTCGCGGTTCGCGGTTCGCGGTTCGCGGTTCGCGGTTCGCGGTTTATGGTCGATAGCGCACTTCAAGCTGTCTCGCAACCCTTCAGCTGTGGCTGTGGACACGGATGTCCGTGACAACCGTAAGGGGTGAGCCGAGGTGAACACGGAGGTCCGGCTGGGCTCGGAAGGGATCTGGAGCGTGTCGGACGAGGCACCGCCCCCTCCACGGCTCAGGCCGCAAGCTCAAGCAGATGACCCCCCGTCAGCCGGGGGGGGGTGCCGTCAGAGCCCCCCTCGCCCGAGCCCGGTCGCAGCTGCGGCGGCAACTGCGGCGGCAGCTGCGGAGGCCGAGGTACCGGCAGGTCGATCAGGTCGCCCACGCCCGCGACCTGCTGGAGGGTGCGGGCGAGGGAGCGCAGCGCCTCACGGGTGGCGTCCAGTTGGCGGCGCAGCTCGTCGGCTTCGGGCCACGCCCGCTCGTACGTCACCGGGTCCTGGTCGTCCGGCCGCAGCGCTTCGTACGCCGAGAGTTTGGGGTGCCACACCGTCAGCAGCGGCCGCAGCACCCGGTTGAGGGTCACCATGGCGAGGACGCCGAACGTGAGTCGGCCGGGCGGTACGGGAGGGGCGACCGCGGGACCGTGCTCGTGAAGGATGCCGCGGGTGACGTCGTAGAGCGAGTAGAGAGAACTCAGCGCCTCGCGCAGCACCCCCTCGTCCCGCTCCAGCGGGACCACCGCCACCCGACTGGCCAGTTGGAAGTACAGCTGCCACGCGGCCGTGCGCTCCGCGTCCGCGGGCTCCCACAGGCCCGTCACCTCGCCGACGAACGGAATCGTCAGCGTCGCCGTCACCTGTGACGGTGCGGTGCGCCCCCGCCGTGGCGTCTCGCCGGACTGCGCCATGATCGCCTCCCCGAGTCCCCACAGTAGGGTAGAGGACCGTGTGGGACATCTTCCTTAGCTACAGCCGCAGGGACGCCGACCGGGTCCGGCCGCTGCACGAGGCGCTCACCGCGGCCGGCCTGAAGGTGTTCGTCGACGAGTCCGCCGTCGCGGGCTTCGCCGGCATCAGCGATTCCATCCGGCGCGCGCTCGCCGACTCCCGTGTCCTGCTGGCGTACTACTCCTCCGGCTACCCGGAACGTCCCGCCTGCCAGTGGGAGCTGACCGCGGCGTTCCTCGCCGGGCTCAGCGAAGGCGACCCGCGCCGACGCGTCCTGGTGGTCAACCCCGAGCCGGGCACCGGCCACATTCACCCGGTGGAACTGCGCGACACGCGGCACGGTCGAGCGGCGGACCTCGCCTCGGACGTGATCCGGCATCTGCGGCAGGTGACAGGGCCCATGCCGCTGGAGGCCGCACCGCCCAGGGTGCACGGAACGATGCCGCCCGTCATGGGGGAGTTCACCGGCAGGCTCCCCGAACTGTGGCGTCTGCACTCCGCGTTGCACGAGCAGGAGGCGCCGCTGGTCACCGGCCGCACCATGGCCCGGCCGGTACAGCTGCGCGGGATGCCGGGCATCGGCAAGACCCGCCTCGCCCAGGAATACGCCCTCCGCTTCGGGGCCGCCTTCCCCGGCGGCGTGCACTGGGCGCGGACACCGGCGCCCCACCCGCCGGACAGCCGGCACCTCGGAGACGGCCCCTGCCTGTACGTCGTGGACGACGTGCCCTGCGGCCTGACACCCCGCACGGTGGCGGAGCTCACCGCCGCGCACCCGTCCGTACGCACCCTGCTGCTCACCCGGAGCCGTTCGTACGAGGGGCTCGGCGAACACCTCGACCTGGGCCCTCTGCCGCAGGAGGCCGCCGCCGAACTCGTGGGGGACGAGGAGCTGGCCCACGGCGTCGAAGGGCACCCCGGAGCGCTTCGGCTGCTCGGCCGCGCGGTACGGGCCGGGGAGGACCGCGCCGGCCTGCTGGCCAGACTGTACGAGCCGGGCCGCTCGCTGCTGGACGTCCTGGCCGGCGATGACATCACCGCCGAGTACGTACGTGACGTACTGACTGCCCCCGCCGAGGCCCGCGAAGCGCTGCGCTGCGCGGGCGCGCGCTTTCCGCTGCCGGTGGCCGAGGACGACGTGGCCGCCGCGTTCACCGCGGCCGACGGGCTGCCGCCGGCCGTCGCCCGCCGCCGTGCCGCCGTCGGCTTGGCCGAGCTCACTGCTCGGGGCCTGCTGGAACCCGCGCCGGACGGCTACCGGCTGCATCCGGTGACCGACCACGCCTGGCGGCACCACGAAACCGACGCCGCTCGCGCGGAGACGCTGCGCCGTACTGTGCTCTCCATCCTCGGCGCCGGCGGCACTACGCTGGGAGCGGCACCCGACCTGGGCGTGCCGGTTCCCGGCGGACGGAGGGAGGTCGCGCCGATGGCCGTCAGCGAGGCGGAACGGATGGCGGCGTTCGACCTGCAGGTCGAGCTGGTCAGCCGGATCGGCGTGCAGCAACTGCCGATCGACAGCGGCAGCCTCCGCGAGGCCCTCACCTCCTTGCACAGCCTGTTCGCCTTCACCCGCGACACCCTCCGCCGCTACAGCATCGGCCTGCAGTCGTCGGCGGACGCCCCCGATTCGGTGCAGTCCCTCGCGGACCGCCTGCTCAACGAGGTGCTGCGCCCCTTCACCACCGACTGGCATCCGCGACTCCTGAACTGGGAGGCGCAACGCCGACCGGACGTCAGCGCACTCGACCACGAACGCGCCTGGGACCACGCCCCGGCCCTGCGCGCCGCCCTGGACGACCTGCGGCGCCCCCTCCAGGACCTGGCGAGCGCGCTCGCCGCGATCTCGGGCGCGGACTTCGGCCTGTCGGCGACGGGTTGAGCCTTCGCCGTGCGCGAGGCGCGTCACCACGGAACGTGGACCCGCCCCGGCAGTCGAACCGCTCAGCGGTGTGGCCAGGGTGAGTGAAGGCGCGGTACGTCCATCTGCCGACGTGAGCGGAGCCCTGTCGCTCCGCCGTACTCGCTGGCATCCCCTGGGCCGGCATCCCCCTGGCCGACATGCCCTCCGGGGCGGAGGGCCGACGCCGCATGATCTGGAGCGCCCCCGGCAGGACTCGAACCTGCGGCCAAGTGCTTAGAAGGCACCTGCTCTATCCACTGAGCTACGGGGGCCGGGTGGTGGCCGGTGGCCTGGAGCCCGGTGTGGGTGGTCCGTGGCCTTGCCGGGGGCCGTGGACCATGGACCGGGGACAAGGATAGGGCTCCTGGTGGCTTGTCCCTGGTGCTTCACCTCCGCCAGGCGATGTGGAGGTTCGGTGAAGCGGTCCTGATAATCGCAGGCAGGTGCGAATCTCGCATCGCTTTTGGCGTCTGTCGCCCCGGGTGTTGTGCACTCGTTATGCCTGCGCCCCAGTCGTCCCTTCCGTCGCGGGTGTCCGATCGGCGCGCAGGGGTGCCCATATGCTTCAGAAAGGCGCCAAAATTGGGCATTCTTCGCATGTGGTGACCTTGGACGTACGGCCTCAACTGCTTGACGCACTCTCCGCCCTGCGTGAGCGTGTCGCCGCCGCACGCTTTCCGCTCCCCCTCGCGGGGGCGCCACGCGCGCGGGCCAACCGGGACGAGCTTCTCGCACAGCTCGACGACTATCTGGTGCCCCGGCTACGGGCCCCCGAAGCACCCTTGCTGGCCGTTGTGGGCGGCTCCACCGGCGCCGGCAAGTCCACGCTCGTGAACTCTCTGGTGGGCCGTCAGGTCAGCGAGGCGGGCGTCCTGCGGCCCACGACCCGCACGCCCGTCCTGGTGTGCCACCCGGAGGACCAGCACTGGTTCGCCGGGATGCGTGTCCTGCCGCACCTCACGCGCGCGTGGGCGCCCCGGCAGGGCGGTGCGGGCGACGACGGGGCGGGCCGGGGGGCGGGCGGTGACGGGCCGGGCCGGGGGGCGGGCGGCGAGAGCGAGCGCGTCCTGCGCGTCGAGACCGCCGACACCCTGCCCTGCGGCCTCGCCCTCCTCGACGCCCCCGACATCGACTCCCTCGTCGCCGACAACCGCGTGCTCGCCGCCGAGCTGATCTGCGCGGCCGACGTGTGGGTCATGGTGACCACGGCCTCCCGGTACGCCGACGCCGTGCCCTGGCACCTGCTGCGTACCGCCAAGGAACAGGACGCCACCCTCGTCACCGTCCTCGACCGCGTCCCCCACCAGGTCGTCGGCGAGGTGTCGCGGCAGTACGGCGCCCTCCTCGCCAAGGCCGGCCTCGGCGACGTACCCCGCTTCACCGTCCCCGAACTGCCCGAGTCCGCGGGCGGCGGTGGACTCCTGCCCGCCACCGCCGTGGAACCCCTGCGCAGCTGGCTCGCCCACCGCGCCCAGGAACCCGCCTCCCGTAGACAGGCCATCGAACGCACCGCCTACGGAGTCCTCGGTTCGCTGAACTCCCGGATGCCGGAACTCGCCGGTGCCGTCGCCGCCCAGTACGCCGCCGCCCTGCGCCTCACGTCTGCCGTCGACGAGGCCTACGAGAGCGAGCACACGCGCGTGCGCACCCGCCTCCAGGCAGGCGCCGCGCTCGCCGGGGACGCCCTGAAGCGCTGGCGCGCCTACCCGCTCGACTGCGGCCCCGGAGAGCTCCTCGACGCCATCGCCGAAAGCCTCGAAGCGCTCCTGCTGTGCGCGGTCACCGCCGCCGACGAACACATCGACGACGCGTGGCGGCGCGAGCCCGCCGCCCGGGCCCCCGCGCTCGCCCGCAGCGGTGGACGGTACGAAAGGGCCCCCTACGAAGACGGCGACAGCCCCGAGCACCGCATCGGCATGGCCGTCCGCCGCTGGCGGCGCGAACTGGAGGAGTACGCCGAGGAAGAGGTCCGCGCCCTCGACCGCGCCGAGAAGAACACCCTGCCCGACGCCGAAGTCGTCGCTGCCCTGCTCGCCACCGCCCTGCTCGGCGGGCGGCGGGCACGCACCGCCGGAGAGACTCTGGCCGAGCGCATCGGTGCCCACGGGGCGCTGCGCCTGCGCGACCGCGGCGGCCGACTGCTCACCGACTACCTGGACAAGGTCCTCGGCACGGAGCGCGAGCGGCGCCTCGCCCCCCTCGACGCACTCGACGTCAACCCGGAACCCCAGGCCGAACTCATCGCCGCGCTGTCCGTACTGCAGAAGGAGAGGTGACCGCGGTGACCGCCGTCACGGGCCACACCGATCACACCGGCGATCTGGAACGCACGGAACGCACGGAACACGCGGAACGTACGGAAAGCGCTGGCAGCGCAGACACCGTCGACAGTGCTGACGGTACGGATGCCACTGCGGGCGGCGTCGACAGTGCCGAGAGCGCCCCGGGCGCGGGGCGTGCCGAACACGCCGGTCAGAGCGACGAAAACGGCGACCACGCGCGCGAGGGCGACGGCGTCTGGGACGACGGGCTCATCGCGCGGCGCGTGGTGCCCGGCACGTCCCCGGCGAACGGGCCCTCCCGGACGGTGGCCGAGGTGCTCGCCGGATCGGTGGCCTCCGGTTCGCCCTCGATCGCGTCCCCGGGGAGGCCGTCCGCGTACGGGGACGCAGCCGCGTACGACACCCGCACCCCGAGCGTGCCGTACGAGAACAGCGCCCCCGCGCAGGACACCACCGTCGTCTACGAAGGACCGCTGCGGGGGCGTCTCGACGCGTTGCGTGAGCTGATCGGCCTGTCCCGTACGCGGCTCGACAGCGCGACGCTCGCCGAGGCCGGGCGCGTGCTCGACGAGGCCGCGGCGCGGCGCCGGCTCTCCGACCGGCACACCGTCGTCGCCCTCGCGGGCGCCACGGGCAGCGGCAAGTCGACCCTCTTCAACGCCCTGGCGGGCGTGATGATCTCGGAGACGGGCGTACGCAGACCGACCACCGCCGCACCCATCGGGTGCAGCTGGACGGACGGCGCCGCGGGGCTGCTCGACCGGCTCGGCATCCCCGGGAGGCTGCGCAGGCGGCCGCTCCAGGGGGCCGACGCGCAGACCCTCCAGGGCCTCGTCCTCGTGGACCTGCCCGACCACGACTCGGCCGCGGGGGACCACCGCGAGCACGTCGACCGGATCCTCGGGCTCGTCGACGCGGTCATCTGGGTCGTCGACCCCGAGAAGTACGCGGACGCGATGCTGCACGAGCGCTACCTGCGACCGCTCGCCGGGCACGCCGAGGTCATGTTCGTCGTGCTCAACCAAGTGGACCGGCTCCCCGGAGACGCCGCCGACCAGGTGCTCGACGATCTGCGGCGGCTCCTCGACGAGGACGGCATCGCGCTCGGCGAGCACGGCGAACCGGGCGCCACGGTGCTCGCCCTCTCCGCCCTCACCGGAGAGGGTGTCGGCGATCTGCGGGAGGCCCTCGGCCAGTTCACCCGCGAACGGGGAGCCGCGGCGCGACGCATCGAGGCGGACCTGGACGCGGCGGCGGCACACCTGCGGCCGGTGTACGCGGCCGGGGCGGGGTCGGCGTCCGCGCGGGGCGCGATCGGGCTGAGCGAGGAGGCGCGCGAGGAGTTCTCCGAACGGCTCGGGGAGGCCGTCGGCGCGGCGGCCGCCGGCCAGGCCGCCGAGCGGGCCTGGCGCAGGCATGCGGGCCGGGCGTGCTCCTCGCCGTGGCTGCGGCTGTGGCGCTGGTACGAGGCGCAGCGCTTCCCGCACAGCACGGGCAGGCACACCGTGGCGCCCCCCGCGGACGAGGAGTCGACGGCACGCGCGCGCGTGGAGCACGCCGTGCGGACCGTCGCGGACGAGGCGGCCACCGGGCTGCCCACGCCGTGGGGGCAGGCCGTGCGGGAGGCGGCGGCGCGCGGGGCCCAGGGGCTGCCCGAGGCGCTCGACGAGCTGGCGCTGCGGGCGGCACTGCCGGACGGGCGGCCGCCGCGGCCCGGCTGGTGGCCGGTGGCCGTCCTCGCGCAGGCGGCCATGACGCTGCTCCAAGTCGTCGGCGGGCTGTGGCTGGTGGGGCAGATCGTCGGCGTCGCGGAGCCGAACCTGGGCGTGCCGGTGCTCCTGATGGCCCTGGGCATCGTCGGCGGGCCGTGCGTGGAGTGGGCCAGCGGGATGGCGGCGCGCGGTCCGGCCCGGCGGTACGGCTTCGAGGCCGAGCGGCGGCTGCGGGAGGCGGCCGCGGGGTGCGGGCGGGCGCGGGTGCTCGATCCGGTGGCGGCGGAGCTGTTGCGGTACCGGGAGGTGCGGGAGCAGTACGTGCGGGTGGCTCAGCGGGGGTGAGGGCGGGAGGGGGGGCGCGGGCGAGGCGGGTGGGGCAGGCGG
>NZ_JNXT01000012.1 GCF_000716675.1 Streptomyces alboflavus | reverse complement strand
CCGCGCCGACCACCCCCCCCGCGTCCCCCACCCCCCCCGCCCCCACCGTGCCCTCCGCCATCCGCACCCTCCCCAGCTGGCTGCTCGGCCGGGCCGCCGCCCGCGGCCGCGCCCTGGTCGCCGACGCGCTCGCCGCCGAGGGCATGAAGATGTGGCACCACGTCGTCCTCGCCGCCGTCGCCGACCTCGGCCCGGTGGCGCAGGCCGACCTCGGCCGGGGCATCAAGCTCGACCCCAAGGACCTCGTCGGCGTCCTGAACGACCTGCAGGGCGCCGGACTCGTGGAGCGCACGCCCGACCCCGGGGACCGCCGCAAGAATGCCGTCACGCTCACCGCCGACGGGCGCGCCCTGCTGCGCCGGTGCGCCACGGCGGCGCGGGCCGCCAACGCCGACCTGCTCGGGCCCCTGTCGGCCGCCGAGCGCGAGGCGTTCCTGGACATGCTGGAGAGGGTCGCGCGGGTCGACGGGTGAACCCGGGCGCCAGGGGCGGGGGCGGCGCTGGGGCCCGGCCGGCGCAGGGGGCGCTCCCCGCCGGGCCGGGACCCCGTCGCCGTGTCGCGGCGGGAGCGCCGGTCAGGTCCGGGCGGCCGCGGTCCGCAGGGCCAGGCGGTGCTCGCCCGCGTACACGTTCATGGAGGCGCCGCGCAGGAAGCCGACCAGGGTCAGGCCGGTCTCGGCGGCGAGGTCGACGGCGAGCGACGACGGCGCGGACACCGCCGCGAGCACCGGGATCCCCGCCATCACGGCCTTCTGCGCCAGCTCGAAGGAGGCCCGCCCCGACACCATCAGGACGGTGCGGGACAGCGGCAGACGGCCGTCCTGCAGGGCCCGCCCCACCAGCTTGTCGACGGCGTTGTGACGGCCCACGTCCTCGCGCACGTCGATCGGCTCGCCGTCCTCGGTGAACAGGGCCGCCGCGTGCAGCCCCCCGGTCCGGTCGAAGACCCGCTGGGCCGCGCGCAGCCGGTCGGGGAGGCGGGCGAGCAGCTCGGGCGTCAGCCGGACCGGGGGAGCGCCGAGCCCCCCGGGGTCGTCGTCGATGGCCCAGCGGGCCGTGGTGCGGACCGCGTCCAGGCTGGCCTTGCCGCACAGCCCGCAGGACGAGGTCGTATAGACGTTGCGCTCGAGCGTGATGTCCGGAAGGGCGACACCGGGCGCGGTCGACACGTCGACCACGTTGTACGTGTTGGACCCGTCCGCCGTCGCCCCCGCGCAGTACACGATGTTCCGCAGCTCGTCCGCGGCCCCGAGCACGCCCTCGCTGACGAGGAACCCGGCGGCGAGCGCGAAGTCGTCGCCGGGCGTGCGCATGGTGATGGCGAGCGGCTTGCCGTTGAGGCGTATCTCCAGCGGCTCCTCGGCGACGAGCGTGTCCGGCCGCTCGCTGACCGCGCCGTCGCGGATGCGGATGACGCGGCGGCGTTCCGTGACTCGTCCCATGTCGATCAGTCCCGGTTCTGTACGTGCTGGTAGCCGAAGCGGCCCTTGATGCAGAGGTTGCCGTGGGTCACCGGGCTGTCGTGCGGCGAGGTGACCTTCACGATTTCATTGTCCTGCACGTGCAGGGTGAGGTTGCAGCCGACTCCGCAGTACGCGCACACGGTGGTCGTCTCCGTCTGCGCGGCCTCGTCCCAGGTCCCGGCGGCGCGCATGTCGAACTCGCTCTTGAAGCTGAGGGCGCCCGTCGGGCACACCTCCACGCAGTTGCCGCAGTAGACGCACGCCGAGTCGGTGAGCGGCGCGTCGTGCTCGACGGCGATACGGGCGTCGAAGCCGCGCCCCACGACGGAGATCGCGAAGCTGTTCTGCCACTGCTCGCCGCACGCATCCACGCACTTGTAGCAGAGGATGCACTTGTCGTAGTCGCGCACGTACAGCTCGTTGTCGACTCTGGGTTCCTCGTTGAGGCGCGCCGCGTCCGGGCCGAACCGGTCGGGCTTCGCCTCGTACTCCTTCAGCCACGCGGCCGCGCGCGGTGTGGTCGACAAGTCGACGGACGACGCGAGGAGTTCGAGGACGAGCCTGCGGCTGTGCCGGGTCCGCTCGGTGTCCGTGCGCACCTCCATCCCGGGCTCGGCGCGCCGCGAACAGGCCGGGGCGAGCGTCCGCGCGCCCTCGACCTCCACGACACACACCCGGCAGGCGTTCTTGGGCTTGAGCGTGTCGCCCTCGCACAGCGTCGGCACGTCCTTGCCCGCGGCCCGGCAGGCGTCGAGGACCGTGCCGCCCTCCGGTACGCGCACGGGCTCGCCGTCGAGCGTGAACTCGACCAGGCGGCGCGGTGGTTGCAGCGGGATGGCGGTCATTCGTACGCCCCCAGACGGTCGATGGCGGATTCCACGGCGTTCCACGCGGTCTGGCCCAGGCCGCAGATCGAGGCGTCCCGCATGGCCTGCCCGACGTCGCGCAGGAGCGCGATGTCGGCGGCCGCGGCCGCGCCCGTGCGGTCGGCGATGCGGTGCAGCGCCTCCTCCTGCCGGACCGTGCCGACCCGGCAGGGCACGCACTGGCCGCACGACTCGTCGCGGAAGAACTCGGCGACGCGCAGCAGCAGTCGGGGCAGCGGCACGGAGTCGTCGATCGCGAGCACGACCCCGGAGCCGAGGGTCGTCCCCGCCTCCCGCGTGCCCTCGAACGTCAGCGGGATGTCCAGCTCGTCCGGCCGCACGAAGCCGCCCGCCGCGCCGCCGAGCAGGATCGCCCGCAGGTTGTCCGGCGTGCCCGCGAGGCCGAGCAGATCGCCGAGGGTCGCGCCGAACGGCAGCTCGTACAGGCCCGGGCGGGCCACGGCCCCCGAGACGCAGAACAGCTTGGGGCCGGTGGACTTGGGCGTGCCGATCGCCGCGTACGCCGCCGCTCCCATGGTCAGGATCGGCAGGACGTTCACGAGCGTCTCGACGTTGTTCTCGGCCGTGGGCTTGCCGAAGAGGCCCTTCTCCACGGGGAACGGCGGCTTGGACCGGGGCTCGCCCCGATAGCCCTCGATCGAGTTGAACAGCGCGGTCTCCTCACCGCAGATGTACGCGCCCGCGCCGCGCCTGATCTCGATGTCGAACGCGAACCCCTGCCCGAGGATGTCGTCGCCGAGGAGGCCGCGGGCGCGGGCCTGGCCGATGGCGTGCTCCAGGGTGCGGAGGGCTCGGGGGTACTCGCCGCGCAGGTAGAGGTAGCCGTGCTTCGCCCCCACCGCGTACGCCGCGATCGTCATCGACTCCACCAGCGCGTACGGGTCGCCCTCCATCAGCACGCGGTCCTTGAACGTGCCCGGCTCCGACTCGTCCGCGTTGCACACGAGGTAGTGCGGGTGGTCCGGCTGCGCCGCCGTCGCCTGCCACTTCCGTCCCGTCGGGAAGGCGGCGCCGCCCCGGCCGAGGAGGCCCGCGTCCGTGACCTCGCGGATCACGGCGGCTGGGCCCAGGGCGAAGGCCCGGCGCAGGGCCGTGTAGCCGCCGTGAGCGCGGTAGTCGTCCAGCGAGCTGGGGTCCACGACGCCTATGCGGCGCAGCAGGATCAGGCCGGGGGCCTTGGCCTGGGGGACGGCTTGGGCGGGCGGGGGCTCGGCCCTCGACCCCAGGGGCAGGTGTCCCGTTGCCGTGGGACGGTCCGCCGCCGATCGGCCTGCGGCCTCGTCCTCAAACGCCGGACGGGCTGAGAACGTGCCGGTGCGGCTGGGTTCGAGCCTGTCCGGCGATTGAGGACGAGGCGCGGAGCGCCGATTCGGGGGTCCGGGGGCGGAGCCCCCGGTTTCGGGAAGGGGCGGGGTCGGGGAAAGCCCCGCAGGGCCCCCCGCCCGCATCGTCAGCACCGCCGGCGCCCGCTCGCACAACCCCAGGCACGGGCTGTCCTCGACGGTCACCCCTTCGACGGCGCCGCCCCGTTCCGCCGAAGGCACAGCGCCCCGCACCGCGCACGCGAGATCGGTGCAGACCCGCACCACGGTCCGCGCCCGCGGCTTCAGCGAGAACAGGGAGTAGAACGTGGCGACCCCGTACGCCTCGGCGGGCGGCACGGTGAGCCGCCGGCACAGGTATCCGAGCCCGCCCTCGCTGATCCACCCCACCCGGTCGTTGAGCGCGTGCAGCCCGGGCAGGAGCAGATCCCGCCGCTCCCGGGCGGCCCGCCCGCCCCTGGCCCACCGAAGATCCGCGTCGGAGCGGTCGTCGGCGCCCTCCCAGGCCGACTCGGGCGGCCCGAGGAGCGCGTCCACCGCGTCCCGTTCCTCGTCGGTCGGCTTGCTGTCGCCGAAGCGCAGGTCCACGTACCGTCAACTCCCCACAGTCAGAGTCACAGGTGCTCGCCGCCCACGGCGGCCAGCTTCTCGATGCGGATCGCGGACGCCTTGAACTCGGCGGTCCCCGCGATCGGGCAGTTGGCCTCGATGGTCAGCTGGTTGGTGTCCACCTCGTCGGGAAAGTGCATGGTCATGAAGGCGAGCCCGGGCCGCAGACCGGGGTCGACCCACACCGGCGCGACGACGGCCCCGCGCCGCGAGGACACCCGCACCTCCTCGCCGGCCACGACCCCGTACCGCGCGGCGTCCTCGGGGCACAGCTCGACGTACTCGCCGCGCCGCAGCGGGGAGGCGAAACTCCCGCTCTGCACACCGGTGTTGTAGGAGTCGAGGCGCCGCCCCGTCGTGAGCCGCAGAGGGAACGACTCGTCGGTGAGATCGACGGGCGGGTCGTCGTGCACGAGCCCGAAGGGAGCGCGCGGCCCGCGCAGGGCCGGGTCGGCCTCCCACAGCCGCCCGTGCAGGAAAGTGGAGGGCAGCCGGTCGAGGTCGGGGCAGGGCCACTGGAGGCCGTGGTGCTCGTCGAGGCGGTCGTACGTCATGCCGAAGTGGTCGGGCGAGAGGGACCGCAGCTCGTCCCAGACGGCCTGGGCGTCGGCGAACTTCCAGTCGTGGCCGAGGCGGGCGGCGACCTCGCAGATGATGTCGATGTCCTCGCGGGCGGCGCCGGGCGGCGTGAGCGCGGCCCGCACCCGCTGCACCCGCCGTTCGCTGTTGGTGGTGGTGCCGTCGGTCTCCGCCCACGCGGCGGTGGCGGGAAGCACCACGTCGGCCATCTCGGCGGTCTTCGTCAGGAAGATGTCCTGGACCACCAGATGGTCGAGGGCGGCGAGCCGCCGCGCGGCCTGCTCGCTGTCGGCCTCCGACTGGGCGGGGTTCTCGCCGATGCAGTACACCGCGCGCAGCCCGCCACTCTCCATGGCCTCGAACATGTCGGTGAGCGTCATGCCGTAGCGCGGCTGGATGACGGTGTCCCAGGCCCGTTCGAACTTGTGCCGGTGGCCGTCGTCGAGGATGTCCTGGAAGCCGGGCAGGCGGTTGGGTATGGCGCCCATGTCGCCGCCGCCCTGCACGTTGTTCTGCCCGCGCAGCGGCTGCACCCCGGCGCCGTAACGGCCGACGTGCCCGGTGAGCAGCGCCAGATTGATGAGCGCCCGGACGTTGTCGGTGCCGTTGTGGTGCTCGGTGATGCCGAGCGTCCAGCACAGCTGGGCGCGTTCGGCGGTGGCGTACGCGTGCGCGAGGTCGCGGATCGCGGCCGCGGGCACGCCCGTCACCTTCTCGGCGAGCGTGAGCGTCCACGGCTCGACGAGCGCGGCGTACTCCGCGAAGCCGGACGTGGCGCGCTCGACGAAGAGCGTGTTGTGCAGGCCCGCGTGGATGATCTCGCGGCCGACGGCGTGCGCGAGGGCGATGTCGGTGCCCACGTTCGGGCCGAGCCAGCTCTCCGCCCACTCGGCGGTGGAGGTGCGGCGCGGGTCGACGGCGTACATCCGGGCACCGGCCCGGATGCCCTTCAGGACGTGCTGGAAGAAGATCGGGTGCGCGAAGCGGGCGTTGGAGCCCCACATCACGATGAGGTCGGTGTCCTCGACCTCCGCGTAGGACGAGGTGCCGCCGCCGGAGCCGAACGCGGCCGAGAGGCCCGCGACGCTCGGCGCGTGACAGGTGCGGTTGCAGGAGTCGACGTTGTTGGTGCCCATGACGACGCGGGTGAACTTCTGCGCCACGTAGTTCATCTCGTTGGTGGCGCGGGCGCAGGAGAGCATCGCGAAGGCGTCCGGGCCGTGGTCCGCGCGGGTGCGCCGGAAGCCGTCGGCGGCACGGGCCAGGGCCTCGTCCCAGGTGGCGGGGCGCAGCGGTCCGTCGCGGCGGTCGCGGACGAGCGGCTGGGTGAGGCGGGTGTACGACTTGGGGGCGCGGTCGCGCCCGCGGCTGCCCCCGGCACGGTCCTGCCGGGTTCGGGTGCGGTCTGGCTTGGTCACGCTACGGCGCTCCTCATGCCGTGGGCGAGCAGGTCCGAGAGGGCGTGCACGGTGCGCAGAGTGGGCACGCGCACGCCGGTGATCTCCGCGAGTTCCACGACGGCGGCGAGCAGCACGTCGAGTTCGAGGGGCTTGCCGCGCTCCAGGTCCTGGAGCGTGGAGGTGCGGTGGTCGCCGACGCGCTCGGCGCCCGCGAGCCGCCGCTCGATGGAGATGTCCGGCTCGCAGCCGAGGGCCGCGGCGACGGCCAGGGTCTCGGCCATCATGATCTCGATGACGCGGCGGGTGCCGCCGTGCAGACACATCTCGCGCATGGTGGCGCGGGCGAGGGCGCTGATCGGGTTGAAGGAGATGTTGCCGAGCAGCTTGATCCAGATGTCGGCGCGCACGTCCGGCTCCACCGGGCACTTCAGGCCGCCCGCGCGCATCGCCGCGCTGAAGTCGAGACAGCGCGCCGACCGGGTGCGGTCCGGCTCGCCGACGGAGAAGCGGGTGCCTTCCAAGTGCCGTACGACGCCCGGTTCGGCGAGCTCGGTCGCCGCGTACACCACGCAGCCGACGGCCCGGTACGGGGCGAGCACCGCGCTGACGGCGCCGCCCGGGTCCACACTCTCCAGGCGGTGCCCGTCGTGCGGCCCGCCGTGCCGGTGGAAGTACCACCAGGGGATGCCGTTCTGAGCGGCGACCACGGCCGTCCGGTCGTGCAGCAACGGTGCGATGAGCGGCCCGCACGCCGCGTACGAAGTGGCCTTCAGGCCGAGGAAGACGAAGTCGGCGGGGCCGATGTCGGCCGGTTCGGCGGTGGCGTGGACCCGCGCGGTGAAGTCACCGCGCGGGCTGAGCACGCGTACGCCGTGCTGCCGCATGGCCGCCAAGTGCGGTCCGCGGGCCACGAGATGGACGTCCGCTCCCGCGCGGTGCAGGGCGGCTCCGACGTAGGCGCCGATGGCACCGGCGCCCAGGACTGCGACTTTCACGATGGCGCGCTCCGTTCGGTTGAGGGTTCCGACGGACCGGCAGCGCTCTCAGGCTGCGCTGGTCGTGGGTGGCCGAGAAGCCACACACGGTAGATGGAATATTGTCTACAGTATGGAAGTTGGCGCAGCAAGGGGTCGGGCGAGCCCTCTCTCGCCCGACCGTGCGTCAGTTCGTGTGCACCGCGGTTCGCGGGTGGGTCGGTCGGCGGAGCGTCAGTTCGCCGCCGCCCCGAACCACTTGGGCAGCGCGCCCTCCAGCTCCCGCTGGTCCTCGCCGACCCACGCCACGTGCCCGTCCGGCCGCACCAGCACGGCGGGCACGTCCAGTTCCTCGCTCGTGTCGACGACGTGGTCGACCCGGTCCGCCCAGCCCGCCACCGAGAGCCGGCCGGTCTGGTCGAGCAGCAGCCCCCGGCCGCCGTGCATGAGCCCGTACAGGCGGCCGCGCTTCAACTCCACGTCCCGCAGCCGCCGTCCGAGCAGCTCGTGCCCGTCGCCGAAGTCGTAGCGGATCCCGATCGCGGTGATCTTCTCGATCAGGTGCCGGTTCACGTTGTCGAAGCCCGTCAGCTCCGCGAGCAGCCGGCGCACCGCGAGGGCACCCGGGTCGTCGGACATCAGGTGGATCTGCGCGCGGGTGTTGTCGAGCACGTCCGCGGCCACCGGGTGCCGTTCGGCGTGGTAGCTGTCGAGCAGCCCCTCGGGCGCCCAGCCGTGCACGGCGGCGGCCAGCTTCCAGCCGAGGTTGACCGCGTCCTGGATGCCGAGGTTGAGGCCCTGCCCGCCGGTCGGCGGGTGGATGTGCGCCGCGTCGCCCGCGAGCAGCGCCCGGCCGACCCGGTAGCGCTCGGCCTGCCGCGTCGCGTCGCCGAAGCGGGACAGCCAGCGCGGCGAGTGCGCGCCCAGATCAGTCCCCGCGAACGCCCGCAGCCGCTGCTTGAACTCCTCCAGGGTCGGCGGGGTCGTCCGGTCCTCCGACACCCCGTCGGCGGGCACGATCACGCGGTACACGCCGTCCCCCATGGGCATGGCGCCGAACCGCTGCTGGGTCTTGCGGACCTCGGCCACGACCTCCATCAGCGCCTCCTGCGACACGCCGAGCTCCATCGCGCCGAGCAGCGTCTCGACCCGCGCGGGCTCCCCGGGGAAGTCGACGCCGAGCAGCTTGCGCACCGTGCTGCGGCCGCCGTCGCAGCCCACTAGATAGCGCGAGCGCAGCCGGGTGCCGTCGGCGAGTTCGACCTCCACCCTGTCCTCGTCCTGGCTCAGCGCCACCACCTGGCAGCCGCGCCGGATCTCGACGCCCGACTCGACGGCGCGCTCGGTGAGGAGCCGCTCGGTGATCTCCTGCGGGATGCCGAGGACGTACGAGTGCGCCGTGTCGAGGTCCTCGGGCCACGACGAACCGAGACCGGCGAAGAAGCCGCCGACCGTGAACTGCTTCCCGAGCGGCAGGAACTTCTCAAGGAGCCCGCGCTGGTCCATCAGCTCGATGCTGCGCACATGCAGCCCCTGCGCACGGGACTGCGCGGTCGGCTCCGCCTCCTTCTCCAGGACGACCACCCGCACCTCGTGCAGCCGCAGTTCAGCGGCCAGCATCAGACCGGTCGGACCGCCACCGGTGATGATCACGTCGAACATGAAACCCCCATGAAGCAAACAAATGCATAGGTACGTCGCGAACTCTTGATTTCCGCAGGTCCTGGCCTGGGTCGGTCATTGTGCGGCATGCCCCGGGCCTTGCTGCAAGCCCCCTCGTGCGCTATACCTTGAGAGTGGCAAGGAGACGTTTCGCTCCTTGCCCTTCTTGTTTTCGCGGCTCTACGGGCCGCTGGGGGGCGTGGGGCGCAGCAGCGGGCCGGACACCGGCGCGTCCCCGAAGTCGCCGTCGCCGTCCTGGTGCCGCAGGACCCAGTCGTCGAGGTCGCGCGCGGCCTCCAGCGGCTCCCTGAGCAGGTACGACCGCCATCCTTCGGGCTCGTCGACGGCTGTGCCGGGCGCGTCGCACGCGTCGCCGGGGGAGCGAGGCCCCTCGCGGAAGCGGGCCTCGGCCGCCACGAACCGCTGCCGGGCCGCCCCCGCCGACACGTTCAGCGCGGCGCCGACCACCTGCCAGTCCGCCCCGGCGGCCCGCTCGTACACGGCGGCGGCCACCAGCAACCGGTGCGCCGCCGCGAGGAGGTGGACCGCGTCGGCAAGCGCGCTGCCGGGGGCCGTCGACGTGCCGTCCCCGCGCAGCTCGTCCGGGCCGACGGTGACGGCGGCGCGGGCGAGTTCGGACAGTTCGCAGGCCTCGTAGGCCAGGGCCACGCGGGCGCGCGCCGCCTCCGTCCACGGTGCGGCGGCCGCCGCCTCGCCCGTGCTCATCACGTCACCCCCGGACGAAGTACAGGGCCGTCATCGTCACCGCCGTGGTCAGCACGACGGCGCGCAGCACCCGCGCCGGGAGACGGCGGGCGAGATGGGCGCCCCCGAAGCCGCCGGCCACCGCGCCCGTCAGGAGGGCGCCGAGGACCAGCGGGGTGTCCAGGGCGTCCGAGGCCACGAGGAACAGCGCCGACGCCGTCAGGTACACCGCGGCGACCTGCGCGATCCGCATCGGGTTGCCCGCCGCGGCGTCGAGTCCCAGGCCGACGCTCCACAGGGCCAGCATCATGATGCCTACGGCTCCGCCGAAGTACCCGCCGTACACCGCGAGGGCGAACTGTGCGGCAAGGACGGCCCGGGGGCCCAGGGCGACCGGACCTCCCGGGCCCCTGCTCAGGGCGCCGATGACGCGGCGGCCGCAGGCCAGGAGCACCGTGGCGAAGGCAAGCAGCCACGGCACCGCCGCCTCGAAGGACGCCGCGGGCAGCATGAGCAGGAGCCCGGCGCCGAGTCCGCCGCCGAGCGCGCTCACGCCGGTGAGGGCCCGCGTGGACACCGTGCCGACCGGGCCGAGTTCACGCCGGTAGACCCAGGCGCCCGCCACCGCGCCCGGCACCAGCGCGACGGTCGAGGACGCGTTCGCCGTCACGGGCGGCACCCCGGCCGCGACCAGCGCGGGCAGCGCCACGAACGTGCCCCCGCCGCCGAGCGCGTTCAGGCCGCCGGCGGCGAACCCGGCGAGCAGGACCCACAGCGTCTCGGACATCTGCCGAGCATCGGCCCCCGAGCGGTACGCCCACAATGCGCGATCCGCGTACCCAGCCTAAGGCCCTGACATAGGCTGAATCAGGTGCGCTACGACCTGGACGACCTGCGGCTCTTCCTCGGCATCGTGACGGAGGGCTCCATCACGGCGGGCGCGCGGCGTGTGCACCTCAGCCTGCCCTCGGCCAGCGCCCGGGTGCGCGCCCTCGAACACCACGCCGGGGTGCCGCTCCTGATCCGCGGCAGACGGGGCGTGCGGCCCACCCCGGCGGGCGCGACCCTGGCCCGGCACGCCCGCGAGGTCCTGGTCCAGACGGCCCGGCTCGACAGCGCCGTCGCCGGCTACACCCGGGCCCCGGCCGCCGCGCTGACCCTGCTCTGCGGCGGCTCCGCCCGCTACCGGCTCGTCCCGCAGGCCCTCGTCACGTTCCTCGGCGCCCACCCGGACGTCGACGTCACGGTGTCCGAGCACCGCACCCCGCAGACCCTGCGGCGCCTGGCCGACGGCAAGGCGGACCTGGGCGTCGTGGTCGACGACGAGGCCCGCGACTGCGGCCTGGTCACCGAACCCCTCGGGGACGACTCGCTGGTGGTCATCGGCCAGGCGGGCGGGGTGCTCGCGGGGCGGGCCGGGCTGACCTACGGCGAGGTCGCCGAGCACCCGCTCGTCGGCCTCGACGCGGGCTCCTCACTGCGCCGCTGGATCGAGAGCCACCTCGGCCCGCACGCGCCGGTCGTACGCCACCGCACCACCGCCTCCGACCTCGACGTCCTCGTCTCCCTCGCCGCCGCGGGCGTCGGGCTCGCCGTCGTGCCCCGCCGCGCCGTCGACCCCCGCCTGCCCCTCGCCGTGTCCGCGCTCCGCGAGCCCTGGGCGCGCCGCCACCACCTGCTGGCCTGGGGCGTCACGGACGGATCCGCGTCGACGGCCACACGGGCGCTGGCCGAGCACCTGCGCAGGGCGGCGCTCGCGGAGGGGGCGTCCGGCGGCGGGGACGCGGCGGTGGCGGTCGGCCGAGGGGACGGGGAGACCGGCCCGTAGCCCGGCCGCGTACGCGAGCGAAGCATCCGTACAGAACGCTCAGCGCCCCCACAGCACACACAGCACACACAGCACACACAGCGCACCCAAGCAGCACACCCAAGCACCGCACCCGAATACTGCATACCGTCGACCAATCCCGGTCCGCCCCCTTCCCAACAGCCTCCTGGATTCCTACCGTTCGGGATCATGAGGCCCCCCGTAGCGCCACCCGGCTGGAGCCGCTGGCTCGTGCCGCCCGCCGCCCTGTCGGTGCATCTCTCGATCGGCCAGGCCTACGCCTGGAGTGTGTTCAAACCGCCCCTGGAGTCCGCGCTCGACCTGAGCGGCACCCAGAGCGCGCTGCCGTTCCAGCTCGGCATCGTCATGCTCGGCCTGTCCGCCGCGTTCGGCGGCACCCTCGTGGAGCGCAACGGGCCGCGCTGGGCGATGTCCGTCGCGCTCGTCTGCTTCTCCTCCGGCTTCCTGATCGCCGCGCTCGGCGCCGCGACCAGCCAGTACTGGCTGATCGTCTTCGGCTACGGCTTCGTCGGCGGCATCGGGCTCGGCATCGGCTACATCTCCCCGGTGTCCACGCTCATCAAGTGGTTCCCCGACCGGCCCGGCATGGCCACCGGAATCGCGATCATGGGGTTCGGCGGCGGCGCGCTGATCGCCTCGCCGTGGTCGGCGCAGATGCTGGAGACGTTCGGCGACGACTCCTCCGGCATCGCGCTCGCGTTCCTCGTCCACGGGTTGTCGTACGCGGCCTTCATGACCCTGGGTGTGCTGCTGGTGCGGGTGCCGGACGTCGCCGCGGGGCGCGGGGCCGTGTCCTCGGGCGGCTCCGCCGCGCGCCCGGCCCCCGCGGGACCGCAGGTGTCGGCGAGGCAGGCGATCCGCACCCCGCAGTTCTGGTGCCTGTGGGTGGTCCTGTGCATGAACGTGACCGCGGGAATCGGCATCCTGGAGAAGGCCGCGCCGATGATCACCGACTTCTTCGCGGACACCTCCACGCCCGTCTCCGCGTCCGCCGCCGCGGGCTTCGTCGCGCTGCTCTCGGCGGCGAACATGGCGGGCCGCATCGGCTGGTCGTCCGCGTCCGACCTCGTCGGCCGCAAGAACGTCTACCGCCTCTACCTGGGCGCGGGCGCGCTCATGTACTTCCTCATCGCCCGCTTCGGCGACGACTCCAAGCCCCTGTTCATCGTCTGCGCGCTGGTCATCCTCTCCTTCTACGGCGGCGGCTTCGCGACGATCCCGGCGTACCTGAAGGACCTCTTCGGCACCTACCAGGTCGGCGCGATCCACGGCCGCCTGCTCACCGCCTGGTCGCTCGCCGGGGTGCTCGGCCCGCTGATCGTGAACTGGGTGGCCGACCGCCAGGAGGAGGCGGGCAAGCACGGCCCCGGCCTCTACGGCCTCTCCCTGTCGATCATGATCGGCCTGCTCGTCATCGGGTTCGTGGCCAATGAGCTGGTACGTCCCGTGCACGCCCGCCACCACGTCTCCGCCCCGAAGGAGCTGTCCGATGACAACGCCGCCGACACAGCCGACACCGCCGACACCACCGACGCCGCCGATTCAGCCGCAGGCAAGTGACCGGGACCTGCCGCGCCGCCGCCCGCTGATCGTCGGGGCCTGGCTGTGGGTCGGGCTGCCCCTCGCGTACGGCGTCTACGAGCTCGTACACAAGGCCAAACAGCTCTTCACCGGGTGACACGATGTGGCGAAGCATCCAAAGCGGGCGCTCCTTTCCTGTCGCATTACGTCACCTGTTACCCGTGAGTCGCTGAGCAGACTGGACGGTCACGCACTTCCCGTACGTCCCGCACTGCCTGCACCACGAGGGGATCCGCCCATGCCCGGCTCACGCATCGCCGCTGTCGGCCACTACCAGCCCGCCAAGGTCCTCACGAACGACGACTTGACGGGCATGGTCGACACCAGCGACGAGTGGATCCGCTCCCGGGTGGGCATCCGCACCCGCCACATCGGCGGCCCGGAGGAGCCGGTCGACGAGCTCGCCGCGCACGCCGCCGCCAAGGCGCTCGCCTCCGCGGGCAGCGCGCCGTCGTCCGTGGACCTGGTCGTCGTCGCCACGTCCACGGCCATCGACCGCTCGCCGAACATGGCCGCGCGGGTCGCCGCCCGCCTGGGTCTCGTCTCGCCCGCCGCGATGGACGTCAACGTCGTCTGTGCGGGCTTCACGCACGCGCTCGCCACCGCCGACCACGCCGTACGGGCGGGGGCGGCGACCCGGGCCCTGGTCATCGGCGCCGACAAGATGTCCGCCGTCACGGACTGGACCGACCGCACGACGTGCGTGCTCGTCGGCGACGGCGCGGGCGCGGCCGTCGTCGAGCCGTGCGCGGAGGGGGAGGAGCCCGGGATCGGCCCGGTCCTGTGGGGCTCGGTGCCGGAGATGGGGCACGCGGTGCGCATCGAGGGGACGCCGCCGCGGTTCGCGCAGGAGGGGCAGAGCGTCTACCGCTGGGCCACCACGCGGCTGCCGCCGCTGGCCCGCGCGGCCTGCGAACGGGCCGGTCTGGCCCCGGCCGACCTCGCTGCGGTCGTCCTGCACCAGGCCAACCTGCGCATCGTCGAGCCGCTCGCCGACCGGATCGGCGCGGTCAACGCCGTCGTCGCCCGGGACGTGGTGGACTCCGGCAACACCTCGGCCGCGTCGGTGCCGCTCGCCCTGTCCAAGCTGGTCGAGCGGGGTGAGATCTCCAAGGGGGATCCGGTGCTGCTGTTCGGGTTCGGGGGGAACCTGTCGTACGCGGGGCAGGTCGTGCGCTGTCCGTGACGTGCGCTGTCGCTGTGCCGGGAGGCGGTCGGCCGTTGTGACGCGTCCAACTGCCCCTGGTACTGGCCCCTGTGCTCGGTAAACTGTAGACAAAAGCCAATCTGTTTCGCTTGACTCGGGTTGACGTCGTCCAGGAGGGGGCCGGGATGTTGTCCGCAGGACTGCCACAGGGGACAGTGCCCAAGTTGGAGCGGCCGGGCCCGCTGCGCGAGCGGGTGTACGAGGCGCTGCTCGAACTCATCACCACCCGCGCCCTGCGCCCTGGCCAGCACCTCGTCGAGAGCGAACTCGCCGGACACCTGGGCGTGTCCAGGCAGCCCGTGCGCGAGGCGTTGCAGCGGCTGAACACCGAGGGGTGGGTGGACCTGCGGCCCGCGCAGGGGGCGTTCGTGCACGAGCCGACGGAGGAGGAGGCCGACCAACTCCTCACCGTCCGCACCCTCTTGGAGGCCGAGGCCGCGCGGCTCGCCGCCGCGAACGCCGGGTCGGCGGGGATCGCCGCCCTCGAGGAGCTGTGCGCCAAGGGGGAGGCGGCCGTCGCGGACGGTGACGTGGACCTCGTCGTCGCCACGAACGCCGCGTTCCACGCCAAGGTGATGGAGCTGGCCGGGAACGTCGTCCTCGCTGAGCTGGCCGCCCAGGTCGACCGGCGTGTCCGCTGGTACTACACGCCGGTGGCCCGGCAGCGCGGCAAGCAGTCCTGGATCGAGCACCGCGCGCTCATCGCGGCGATCGCCGCGCGTGACGAGGCGGGGGCGACGGAGGTCATGCGGGCGCATACGGAGCACACGCGGAAGACGTACCACGAACGTGAGACGCCCTGACCGGGTGTGTCGGCTGGGACGGGCTCTTGCCCGCCCACCCGCCCGAGCTTGCACCGGCCTGTCCGACAGCCCGGCACCCTCGGCCCTGCCGGGGTCACCCCCGTTTCGGCGCTGCGCGCCTCGTCCTCAATCGCCGGACGGGCTCTCTCCCACCCACCCGCCCCAACCTGCACCGGCTGTGCAGCAGCGCGGCACCTTCAGCCCCGAAACGGCTCACCTCGCAGCGCCTGTCCGGCCCGACCCGCACATTGCAGCCCGCCCCGCAGCGCATTTCCGGCCCACCCCGCGGCACCCTCCCAGCCCGCCCCGCGGCGCCTTCCGGCCCGCCTCGGCGAGGTTTTCAGCCCGTCCGGCGTTTGAGGACGAGGCGCAGAGCGCCGATTCGGCGGGAGCTGTCCCACCCGCCCGGGACCTCCACCTTGGGGGTCCAGGGGCGCAGCCCCGGTTTCGGAGAAGGGGCGGGACTGGGGCGCCCCGCGAGGCCACCCACCCCCCTTTGTCCTCGAACTGGAGAAAGTAGGAGGGAATTCGTACGCAACTTCTTCCCAGTCCCGGCAACCGCTGCTACGTTCCCCTCGAAAGCCCAACGAACACACACGGGATTCGGCCGAACAGGCGGGGAGGGGCGCGTGAGACGTATGACGGCTCGACCCGCCAACGCGCACCAGGCGCGGCTACTGCGGCTGCTGCGCGACGGAGGGCCCAACTCCCGCGCCCAACTGGGCGACCAGGTCGACCTCTCCCGGTCCAAACTGGCCGTGGAGGTGGACCGCCTCCTGGACACAGGACTCGTGGTCGCCGACGGCCTCGCGGCGTCCCGAGGCGGCCGCCGCTCCCACAACATCCGCCTGGCCCCGGCCCTCCGCTTCCTCGGCGTGGACATCGGCGCGACCTCGGTCGACGTCGCGGTCACCAACGCCGAGCTGGAGGTACTCGGCCACATCAACCAGCCCATGGACGTACGCGAGGGCCCGGTCGCGGTCTTCGAGCAAGTCCTCGCCATGGCAGCCAAGTTGCGCGCCTCCGGGCTCGCGGAGGGATTCGACGGCGCCGGCATCGGCGTACCGGGGCCCGTCCGCTTCCCCGAGGGCGTCCCGGTCGCACCGCCGATCATGCCCGGCTGGGACGGCTTCCCCGTGCGGGAGGCGCTCAGCCAGGACCTCGGCTGCCCGGTGATGGTCGACAACGACGTGAACCTGATGGCGATGGGCGAGCAGCACGCGGGCGTCGCCCGCTCCGTGGCCGACTTCCTGTGCGTCAAGATCGGCACGGGCATCGGCTGCGGCATCGTCGTCGGCGGCGAGGTCTACCGCGGCACGACGGGCAGCGCGGGCGACATCGGCCACATCCAGGTCGAGCCGGACGGCCGCCCGTGCGCCTGCGGCAACAAGGGCTGCCTGGAGGCATACTTCAGCGGCGCCGCGCTCGCCCGCGACGCCGAGGACGCCGCCCACCAGGGGAGTTCACCGGAGCTCTGCACCCGATTCGAGAACTCCGGCGCGCTCACCGCCGTCGACGTCGCCGCGGCGGCCGCCGCCGGTGACGCCACCGCCCTCGACTTGATCCGCGCCGGTGGCAACCGCACCGGCCAGGTCATCGCGGGCCTCGTCAGCTTCTTCAACCCCGGTCTCGTGGTGATCGGCGGCGGCGTCACCGGCCTCGGCCACACGCTGCTCGCCGCGATCCGCACCCAGGTCTATCGCCAGTCGCTGCCCCTCGCGACCGGCAACCTCCCCATCGTCCTCGGTGAGTTGGGCCCCACCGCCGGAGTCATCGGCGGCGCCCGCCTCATCAGCGACCACCTGTTCTCCCCGGCCTAGCCGCCCCGGGCACCCGTACGCGCGAGCGCCGGGCCGCGGCGCCTTGATCGTTATTGTCATGCCCTTTACAAGATCGCCCTGCCCTTTCTCACCGGCTTCATCAGCTCCGCCAGCCTCTCTCAGCGACTCCATCAGCTCCGCCAGCCCCCTCCCGCCACCCTCCGCTTCGCCCTGCTCTGCCCTGAAACCGGCCGCACCCCCCGAGGGAACCGTCATGGCACCAGAACCACCCCTGCTCACCATGTCCGGCATCACCAAGTCGTTCCCGGGCGTCCGCGCGCTCGACGGCGTCGACCTGCATGTCCAGGCCGGTGAGGTGCACTGCCTGCTCGGCCAGAACGGCGCCGGCAAGTCCACGCTCATCAAGGTCCTCGCGGGCGCCCACCAGCCGGACGACGGCACCATCGTCTGGCGCGGCGACGAGGTCACCCTGCGCTCGCCGATCGCCGCCATGCGCCTCGGCGTCGCCACCATCTACCAGGAACTCGACCTGGTGGAGGGCCTGTCCGTGGCCGAGAACGTCTACCTCGGGCACGAGCCGACCGCCGCCGGTTTCGTGGTCCGCGGCCGGGACGCACGCGCCTCGACCGCCGCACTGCTCAGGCGCCTCGGGCACAGCGAGATCGACCCGGCGCGGCTCGTCGGGGACCTGTCGGCCGCCCAGCAGCAGATCGTGTCGATGGCCCGCGCGCTCTCCCACGAGGTGCGGCTCATCGTCATGGACGAACCGTCCGCCGCGCTCGACCCCGACGAGGTCGACAACCTCTTTCGCATCGTGGGCGATCTGACGGCCGACGGCGTCGCCGTCGTCTACATCTCGCACCGGCTGGAGGAGATCCGCCGCATCGGCGACCGCGTCACCGTCCTCAAGGACGGCCGCGCCGTCGCCGTCGGCCTGCCCGCCAAGGAGACACCGACACGCGAGGTCATCGCGCTGATGACGGGCCGCAACGTCGAGTACGTCTTCCCGGAGCGGGCACCCCGCGACCAGGACGGCAGCCCCCTGCCCGACCCCGTCCTCGTCGTCCAGGGCCTCGCCCGCGACGGCGAGTTCGCGCCCCTCGACCTCGAACTGCGGCCCGGCGAGATCGTCGGCCTCGCCGGGCTCGTCGGCTCCGGGCGCTCGGAGATCCTGGAGACCATCTATGGCGCCCGCAGGCCGACCGGCGGCCAAGTCCGCGTAGACGGACGGGTGTTGCGGCCTGGCAGCGTCCGCGCGGCGGTGCGCGCCGGGCTCGGGCTCGCCCCCGAGGAGCGCAAGGCCCAGGGCCTGCTCATGCTGGAGTCCGTCACCCGCAATGTGTCCGTCTCCTCCATGTCCCGCTTCTCGTACGGGGGTTGGCTGGACCGGACGAAGGAGCGCGAGGCCGCCCGCACCGCGACGCGCGAGCTGTCGCTGCGGCCCGACAACCCCTCGGTCCCGGTGCGCACGCTCTCCGGCGGCAACCAGCAGAAGGCGGTCCTCGCCCGGTGGCTGCTGCGCGGCTGTCGCGTCCTGCTGCTCGACGAGCCGACCCGCGGTGTCGACGTCGGCGCCCGCGCCGAGCTGTACACCGTCATCCGGCGGCTCGCCGACGAGGGCCTCGCTGTCCTCCTCGTCTCCAGCGAGGTGCCGGAGGTCCTCGGCCTCGCCGACCGCGTCCTCGTCCTGCGCGAGGGCCGGGTCGTCCACACCGCTCCCGCGCACGACCTCGACGAACACCGCGTGCTCGACCTCGTCCTGGCGTCGAGCACGCCCGGCCCGACCCTCACCAAGGGCCCCCACGGCCCCGCCACCACGGAAGGAAGCCCGGCGTCATGACGCAGCCCGCATCGCCCGCCCGGCCCGTCACCGAGAAGAGCCCGCCGGCGGACGCCCCCAAGAGCCCGTGGCGGTCCCTCGTCACCCGCGTCGACGTGCGCACCCTTTCGCTGCTCGGTGTGCTCGCCGCCCTCGTCGTGATCGGCGGTGTCACGGAGCCCGACGCGTTCCTGGACACCGACAACCTGCAACTCGTCCTCACCCAGGCGTCCGTCATCGGCGTGGTCACCGTCGGCATGACCTTCGTGATCATCTCCGGCGGCATCGACCTGTCGGTCGGCGCGATCGTGGCGCTCGCGTCGGTGTGGGCCACGACGGTCGCCACCCAGGAGTACGGCTTCGCGGGCATCCTCTTCACGGCCGTCGTCGTCGGACTCGGCTGCGGTCTCGTGAACGGACTGCTCATCGCGTACGGGCGCATGGTGCCGTTCATCGCCACCCTCGCCATGCTCGCATCGGGCCGCGGCCTGGCCCTGGAGATCACCGACGGCAAGACGCAGATGGTCACCGTCGACAGTGTCCTGAAGCTCGGCGAGCGCGACTCCTACGTGCTCGGCATCCCGCCGCTCGTGATGGTCTTCGCGGCCGTGACGGTGGTCGGCTGGCTGCTGCTGAACCGGACCACGTTCGGTCGCCGTTCGGTGGCCGTCGGCGGCAACGCCGAGGCGGCGCGGCTCGCGGGCATCGACGTCCGGCGGCAGCGGCTCTATCTGTATCTGCTGTCCGGGCTGTGCTGCGGCATCGCGGCGTTCCTGCTGATCGTCCTCGCGGGCTCGGGCCAGAACACCAACGGCAATCTGTACGAGCTGGACGCCATCGCCGCCGCGATCATCGGCGGCACGCTGCTGAGCGGGGGCCGGGGCACCATCACGGGCTCCGTGCTCGGCGTCCTGATCTTCATCACGATCCAGAACATCTTCGCGCTCAACAACCTGGAGACCGCCGTCCAGCAGATCGCCAAGGGCGCGATCATCGTGGCCGCGGTCCTCGTCCAGCGGCGTACGGCTACCACGTAAGGGGTTCAAGTCATGCCAGATTTCGCGAGCCGCAGAGGACTGCTCTTCGGAGCGGCCGCCGTGTCGGCCGGTGCCGTGCTCACCGGCTGCACCAGCAACGAGTCCAAGGACGACGACTCGCCGTCCGACAACAACCAGGCCGTCGCCGACGACAAGCCCGGCAAGAAGGTCACCATCGGCTTCGCCGGGCCGCAGGCCGACCACGGCTGGCTGAACGCCATCAACGACAACGCCAAGTCGCGGGCGAAGAAGTACAAGGACGTCACCCTGGAGGCCACCGAGGGCTCCAACGACACGGCCGCGCAGATCGGCCAGGTCGAGACCCTCATCAACAAGAAGGTCGACGTCCTCGTCATCCTGCCCGCCGACGGGAAGGCCCTCACGCAGGTCGGCCTGAAGGCCATGAAGGCCGGGATCCCCGTCGTCAACCTCGACCGGATCTTCGCGTCCGCGCAGGCGTACCGCTGCTGGATCGGCGGCGACAACTACGGCATGGGCCTGAACGCCGGGCACTACATCGGCGAGAAGCTCAAGGGCAAGAAGAACGCCAAGGTCGTCGAGCTGGCCGGCCTGGACAACCTGGAGCTGACCAAGCAGCGCACCAAGGGCTTCGACGACGCCCTGAAGAACTACTCGAACATCGAGAAGGTCGCCCGGCAGGCCGCGGAGTTCACCGTCGAGTCCGGGCAGTCGAAGATGTCGCAGCTCCTGCAGGCGCAGAAGAACTTCGACGCCCTGTGGAACCACGACGACGACCAGGGCGTGGGCGCGCTGCGGGCGATCAAGCAGGCCGGGCGCGACGACTTCCTGATGGTCGGCGGCGCGGGCGCGCTGTCCGCGTTCCAGGAGATCAAGCAGGACCGTGGCGTGCTCAAGGCCACCGTCCTGTACCCGCCGACGATGGCGGCGTCCGCGATCGACCTGGCGCGGGCGCTCGGCCAGGGCAAGGGCGTCAGCGGCATGGCCGAGTTCGAGATCCCGGCCTCCCTGACGCTCTACTCGGCCGTCGTCGACAAGGACAACGTCGACCAGTACATGTCCACCGGCTTCAAGTGAGGTGCCCACTGACCCGCGAAGCAGGCGACGACCAGGAGGAGTTACCGCATGAGTGAGACGGAACACGAGGCCGCTGCCGGGGGCACTGCCGGGGCCGGGCCGACCGACGGCCTCCGGGCCGGGCGGCGTCGGCTCGGCGTGGGCATGGTCGGCTACGCCTTCATGGGCGCCGCCCACTCCCAGGGCTGGCGCACCGTCGGCCACGTCTTCGACCTGCCCCTGGGCGCGCGGCTCGCCGCCGTGTGCGGGCGCGACGGCGCCGCCGTGCGCGCCGCCGCCGACCGGCTCGGCTGGGACGCCGCCGAGACCGACTGGCGCGCCCTGATCGCCCGCGACGACGTCGACGTCGTCGACATCTGCACACCGGGCGACAGCCACGCGGAGATCGCCGTCGCCGCGCTCGACGCGGGCAAGCACGTGTTGTGCGAGAAGCCGCTCGCCAACACCGTCGAGGAGGCCGAGGCGATGGCGGCCGCCGCCGAACGGGCCGCCGCGCGCGGCCAGGTGGCGATGGTCGGCTTCAACTACCGCCGCGTGCCCGCCCTCGCGCTCGCCCGCCGGATGGTCGCCGAAGGGCGCCTCGGCACGCTGCGGCACGTCCGTCTCACCTACCTCCAGGACTGGCTGGTCGACCCGGCCTTCCCGCTGACCTGGCGGCTGCGCAAGGACCGCGCGGGCTCCGGCGCGCTCGGCGACCTCGGCGCGCACATCGTGGACCTCGCGCAGTTCCTGACGGGCGAGGCCGTCGCGGGCGTCTCGGCGCTGACCGAGACCTTCGTACGCGAACGGCCGCTGCCCGAGGGGTCCTCCACCGGGATCACGGCGGCGGGCACCGGAGCTGATCCCGGGGCTGATCCCGGAGCTGATCCCGGGGCCGATCCCGGGGCCGATCCGGGCGCCGGAGCGCGGGCCGACGGCAGGTCCGGGGCCAGGTCCGGGCAGGTCACCGTCGACGACGCCGCCGTCTTCACGGCGCGGTTCCCCTCCGGCGCCCTCGCCACCTTCGAGGCGACCCGGTTCGCCACCGGGCGCAAGAACGCCCTGCGGCTCGAACTCAACGGATCCGCGGGCTCGCTGGCCTTCGACCTGGAGCGCCTGAACGAACTCTCCTTCCACGACCACACCGAACCCGCCGCGTCCGCCGGCTTCCGCCGCATTCTCGTCACCGAACCAGGGCACCCCTACCTGGAGGCCTGGTGGCCGCCGGGACACGGACTCGGCTACGAGCACACCTTCGTGCATCAGGCCCGCGACCTGCTCCACGCCATCGCGTCGGGCACCGCGCCCGCGCCCTCCTTCGCGGACGGCCTCTCGGTGCAGCGGGTCCTCGCGGCCGTCGAGGAGAGCGCCGAGAAGAACGCCGTGTACACCCCCGTGAGCGGCCCCACACCCACCCCCGCCCCCGTCGACGCCAGCGTCAACCTCGCCTGAGGAGGCTCGCCGATGCCCCGCTCGTTCACGCTCTTCACCGGCCAGTGGGCGGACCTGCCCCTGGAGGAGGTCTGCACCCTGGCCCGCGACTTCGGCTACGACGGCCTCGAACTCGCCTGCTGGGGCGACCACTTCGAGGTCGACAAGGCCCTCGCCGATCCCTCGTACGTCGACGGGCGGCACGCCCTGCTCGACAAGTACGGCCTGAAGTGCTGGGCCATCTCCAACCACCTGGTCGGCCAGGCGGTCTGCGACGCGATCATCGACGAGCGCCACCAGGCGATCCTGCCGTCCCGCATCTGGGGCGACGGCGACGCCGAGGGCGTGCGGCAGCGGGCGGCGGCCGAGATGGCGGACACCGCGCGGGCCGCGGCGAAGTTCGGCGTGGACACCGTCGTCGGCTTCACGGGGTCGGCGATCTGGCATCTGGTCGCGATGTTCCCGCCCGCCCCGGAGTCGATGATCGAGCGCGGCTACGAGGACTTCGCGGAGCGCTGGAACCCGATCCTGGACGTCTTCGACGCCGAGGGCGTCCGGTTCGCGCACGAGGTCCACCCCTCGGAGATCGCGTACGACTACTGGACGACGCACAAGGCCCTGGACGCCATCGGCCACCGCCCGGCCTTCGGCCTCAACTTCGACCCCTCCCACTTCGTGTGGCAGGACCTGGACCCGGTCGGCTTCCTCTACGACTTCCGGGACCGGATCTACCACGTCGACTGCAAGGAGGCCCGCAAGCGCCTCGACGGCCGCAGCGGTCGGCTCGGCTCCCATCTGCCCTGGGGCGATCCGCGGCGCGGCTGGGACTTCGTCTCTACGGGGCACGGGGACGTCCCCTGGGAGGACGTGTTCCGGATGCTGCGCTCGATCGGCTACGACGGGCCGGTCTCGGTGGAGTGGGAGGACGCCGGGATGGACCGGCTGCAAGGCGCTCCTGAGGCCCTGCGGCACCTGAAGGCGTACGACTTCGAGCCTCCGACGGCGTCGTTCGACGCGGCGTTCGGCGGCGAGAAGTAGCCGACCACGGGGGACCGCGGAGCCCGTCCGCCGGGCTCCGCGGTGCACCGGCCTGCCCGGAGGCGAGTTTGTCCACGCGCGGGAAAAAGTCCAACTAAAGGGCTGTGCAAGGGCTTTTCGCCGAGGACAAACCTGGCTACCGTCCCTGATGTGTACAGGACATAGACCTCTCCCGGGGTGACGGCGCATCCCGGGCGCCACACCCGCACCCCCACAGCGAACGGCCCCCGACCGGAGGACCCCGTGCACAGACTCCGCCCACGCAACCGCAGAGGCCTCGCCCTGCTCACCGGAACCCTGCTCACCGCCGCCACCCTCACCTTCGCAGCCCCGCACGCGGGCGCGCAGCCCGACGCGCAGCCCGACGCCCAGCAGCGGGCACAGCCGGAACCGCAGCCGCGGGCCGAGCCGAAGGCCGAGGACTTCCAGCAGGTCACCCTCGCCAAGGGCGAGCCGGAGATGGGCGAGCCGATGACGCTCGCCGTGCTCCCCGACCGCTCCGTCCTGCACACCTCCCGCGACGGCACCGTCCGCCTGACCGACGCCACCGGGCAGACCAAGGTCGCCGGGAAGATACCCGTCTACAGCCACGACGAAGAAGGCCTCCAAGGCGTCGGCGTCGACCCGGGCTTCGCCAAGAACAGGGCCGTCTACTTCTATTACGCCCCGCCCCTGAGCACCCCCGCGGGCGACGCCCCCAACGACGGCACCGCGGCCGACTTCAAGAAGTTCGACGGCGTGAACCGGCTCTCCCGCTTCGTCCTGAAGGCCGACGGCACCCTGGACACCAAGAGCGAGAAGAAGGTCCTCGACGTCCCCGCGAGCCGCGGCATCTGCTGCCACGTCGGCGGCGACATCGACTTCGACAAGGCCGGCAACCTCTACCTGTCGACCGGCGACGACTCCAACCCCTTCGCCTCCGACGGCTACACCCCCATCGACGAGCGACCCACCCGCAACCCCGCCTACGACGCCCAGCGCACCTCCGGGAACACCAACGACCTGCGCGGCAAGATCCTGCGCATCAAGGTGCGCAAGGACGGCTCGTACTCCGTGCCCAGCGGGAACCTCTTCAAGAAGGGCACCAAGAAGACCCGCCCCGAGATCTACGCGATGGGCTTCCGCAACCCCTTCCGGATGAGCGTCGACAAGCCCACCGGCATCGTCTACGTAGGCGACTACGGCCCCGACGCGGGCAAGGCTGACCCCAAGCGCGGCCCTTCCGGACAGGTCGAGTTCGCCCGCGTCACCAAGCCCGGCAACTTCGGCTGGCCGTACTGCACCGGCAAGAACGAGCCGTACATCGACTACGACTTCGCCACCGGCGCCTCCGGCGCGGCCTTCGACTGCGCCGCGCCGAAGAACACCTCGCCGCACAACACCGGCCTCACCGCGCTGCCCCCGGCGCAGCCCGCCTGGATCCCCTACGACGGCGGGTCGGTCCCCGAGTTCGGCACCGGCTCGGAGTCGCCCATGGGCGGCCCCGTCTACCGCTACGACGCGCAGCTCGACTCGCCCGTCAAGTTCCCGCAGGTGTACGACGGGAACTACTTCGCCGGGGAGTTCGGACGCCGCTGGATCAAGCGCATCGACCAGGGCGCCGACGGCACCGTGAAGTCCATCAACGCCTTCCCCTGGAAGGGCACCCAGGTGATGGACATGGAGTTCGGCCCCGACGGCGCCCTGTACGTCCTGGACTACGGCACCGGCTTCTTCAACGGCGACGAGCACTCCGCCCTCTACCGCATCGAGAACGCCACCGGCGGCCACTCGCCGGTCGTCGAGGCCGAGGCGTCCGTGACCAGTGGCCAGGCCCCGCTCGCCACCAAGTTCACCGCGAAGGCCACGGACGCCGACGGCGACGCGCTGACCTACGCCTGGGACTTCGGGGACGGCACGAAGTCCACCGAGCAGAACCCTTCCCACACGTACGACAAGAACGGCGTCTACACCGCGACCGTCACCGCCAAGGACCCCTCGGGCCGCACCGGTACCGCGAGCGCGCACGTCACCGTCGGCAACACCGCGCCCACCGTGAAGCTGGAACTCCCCGAGGACGGGCAGCTGTTCACCTTCGGCGACAAGGTGCCCTTCAAGGTGACCGTGACCGACCCGGAGGACGGCACGATCGACTGCGCCAAGGTCAAGGTCACCCACATCCTCGGCCATGACAGCCACGGCCACCCCGTGACCTCCGCCAACGGCTGCGAGGGCACCCTGCAGACGACGGCCGACGGCGAGCACGACCCGAACGCCAACATCTTCGGGGTCTTCGACGCCGAGTACACCGACAAGGGCGCGAACGGCCAGCCCGCCCTCACCACCCACGACCAGAACGTCGTCCAGCCCAAGCACCGCCAGGGCGAGCACTACGGCGACTCCAAGGGCGTCTCCGTCGTCAGCCACACCCCCGCCCACGGCGGCAAGACCGTCGGCGACATCCACAACGGCGACTGGATCTCCTTCAAGCCCTACGTCCTCTCCAACGCCACGAAGCTGACCGCACGCGTCGCCTCCGCCGGCTCCGGCGGCACCCTCGAAGTGCGCGCCGGGTCCGCCGACGGCACCCTCCTCGGCACCGCGAAGGTCGACCCCACCGGGTCGTGGGAGACATACACCGACGTGTCGACCGGCCTCTCCGGAGCACCCGCGGGGACGACGACGCTCTTCCTCGTCTTCAAGGGCGAGGGCACGGGCGCGCTCTACGACGTCGACGACTTCATCATCACCACGAGCTGAGGACGGGGGCACCCCATGCGCGCACCAGCACGTCTGATCACCGCGACGGCGGCCGCCGCCCTGCTCATCGGCTGTGTCTCCGGCCCGGCGGCGTCCGACTCGGACTCCGCCCGCCCGGACAGCGACCGGAAGAAGGCGGGCGAACGGGTCCTGGTCTTCTCCAAGACGGCCGGATTCCGCCACGACTCCATCCCCGACGGCATCGCCGCCGTCAAGGACCTCGGCGCCGTACACGGCTTCACCGTCGACGCGACCGAGAACGCGGGCGCCTTCACCACCAAGAACCTCGCCCGCTACGACGCCGTCATCTGGCTCTCCACCACCGGCGACGTCCTGAACGGCAAACAGCAGTCCGCCTTCGAGCGCTACATCCGCGCGGGCGGCGGCTACGTCGGTGTCCACGCCGCCGCCGACACCGAGTACGACTGGCCCTTCTACGGCCGCCTCGCGGGCGCCTACTTCCAGTCCCACCCCGCGATCCAACCCGCGAAGATCAAGGTCGAGGACCATGCCCACCCGGCCACCGCCCACCTCGGCGCGGTCTGGGACCGCACCGACGAGTGGTACAACTACCGCGCCAACCCGCGCGACCGTGCCCGCGTCCTCGCCACCCTCGACGAGTCGTCCTACAGCGGCGGCACCATGGGCGGCGACCACCCCATCGCCTGGTGCCAGGGGTCCGTCGACGGCACCCCCGGCCGCTCCTTCTACACCGGCGGCGGCCACACCAAGGAGTCCTACGCCGACCCCGCCTTCCGGGGGCACCTCCTCGGCGGCATCCGCTACGCCGTCGGCGCCGCCCAGGCCGACTGCCGTCCCGAACAGGGCTACACCCCCCTCTTCGACGGCACCGCCGCCTCCCTCGCCCGCTGGAAGCAGGCCGGACCCGGCTCCTTCGAGCGGAAGGACGACGGCACCATCACCTCCGTCGGCGGCATGGGCCTGCTCTGGTACGAACCCAAGCAGTTCGGCTCGTACTCCCTGAAGCTCGACTGGAAGATCTCCGGCGCCGACAAGGACGACAACTCCGGGATCTTCGTGGGCTTCCCGCCCTCCGACGACCCCTGGACCGCCGTCAACAACGGCTACGAGATCCAGATCGACGCCACCGACGTCCCCGAGAAGACCACCGGCTCGGTCTACGGCTTCAAGTCCGCCGACCTCGCCGCCCGCGACCGGGCCCTGAACCCGCCGGGACAGTGGAACACCTACGAACTCCGCGTCGAGGGCGAGCACCTGCAGATCTGGCTCAACGGCGTGAAGATCAACGACTTCACCAACACCGACCCGGCGCGGAGCCTGCGCGACGGCCACATCGGCATCCAGAACCACGGCGCCGACGACCAGGTCGCGTTCCGCGACATCCGGATCAAGGAGCTCCCCTCCGGCAAGGCGCTCCCCACCGGTCCGGACCTGCCCACCACCAGTCAGGTGGGCAGCCACTAGACGACGGTGGGCGGAGGACGCCGGACCTCCGCCCACCGTCTTGCCCACCTCGCCGGGCGCGGGGCGGGGTTCGCTTCGCGCGGCGTGGAGTCCGGTCTGCGTGCGGTGGGGTTCGCTTCGCGCGGCGTGGACCGGTCTGCGTGCGGTGGGGTCCACCTCGTGCGGCGTGAGGGTCACGCTGTACGGCGTGGGGTTCGCGCTGTGTGGTGTGGGGTTCGCGTTGACGTGGTGCGGCGTGGGGTTCGCATTCGCATGGTGCGGTGCGGGGTTCGACCCGCGTGGTGCGGGGGATGTGCCGCGTGGTGCGGGGCTCGTCGCATGAGGTGGGCGGAGTCCGCATCGTCCGGCGTGGAACTCGCGTTGCATGGCGTGGAGTTCGGTCCGTGCGGCGTGAGGCTCGGTCCGCTTGGTGTGGAGTTCGGCCCGCGTGGTGCGGGTGAGGTGCCGCAGGGCGCGGATGCCTGTCCGCGTGGTGTGGGTGAGGTGCCGCAGGGCGCGGATGCCTGTCCGTGTGGCGCGAGTGAGGTACCGCGAGGCGCGGACCGGGGTCCGTGTGGCGCGGGTGAGGTACCGCGAGGCGCGGATCCCGGTCCGTGAGGCGCGAGTGAAGTACCGCAGGGCGCGGGCCCCGGTCCGCGTGGTGCGGGTGACGACCGTACGTGTCCGACGACAGGAGGCAGCCGTGTCCACCGAGTCCCCTTCTGCCAGCTCTGCCAGCTCTGCCGGCTCTGCCAGTTCTGCTGGCGTGCGCCTGGCCGCTTCCACCGGCCCGGGCCGGACCGGGGTGTGGCTGATCGGAGCGCGCGGCTCCGTCGCTACGACAGCCATCGCGGGCTGCGCGGCGATGTCGGCGGGGCTGCACCCGCCCACCGGCCTGGTCACCGAGACACCTCCCTTCTCCGGCATCGGACTGCCGACGTTGTCCTCCCTCGTCTTCGGCGGGCACGACACCATGGAGTGCCCGCTGCCCAAACGCGCCGAACACCTCGCCGCCGGAGGCGTCCTGCCCCACGGCCTCCCTACCGCCGTGCACGCCGAACTGGCCGCCGCCGACGCCGAGATCCGCACGGGCGGGCCCCTCCCCGGCGACTCCCGCACCGACGACGAGCTGATCACCGCCTTCGCCGAGGAGATCCGCGACTTCACCCACCGCCACCGGCTGGCCCGCGTGGTCGTCATCAACGTGGCCTCGACGGAACCGGCGTTGGTGCCGGGCGCACCGGCGGTCGGCGCGACCGGGGTGGGGTCTGCTTCGGCGGGGTCGAACTCGGACTCGGGCTTGGGGTCGAGGTCGAGCTTGGGGTCGGACTCGGACTCGGACTCGGGCTTGGGGTCGGGCTTGAGGTCCGGGTCGGGCGGGTCGGGCGTGGGCGACGCGGCGTCCGCTTCTGCCGGGTCAGCCCCAACCACTCCCGAACCGGGGCCGGGCTCGTCCGCATCGACGCCCGCCTCAGCCGAACCGCCCCCCAGTTCCGCCGACCGGCTGCCGCCCAGCTCCCTCTACGCCGCCGCCGCGCTCCGCGCCGGTGCCCCCTACGTCAACTTCACCCCCTCGACCGGCCTGCACCACCCCGCCCTCGCCGCCCTGGCCGCCGCCTCCGGGCTGCCCTTCGCCGGGCGGGACGGCAAGACCGGGCAGACGCTGCTGCGGTCCGTGCTCGGCCCGATGTTCGCCCAGCGCGCCCTGGCCGTCCGTGCCTGGTCCGGCACCAACCTCCTCGGCGGTGGCGACGGCGCCGCCCTCGCCGACCCCGCCGCGGCCGCCGCCAAGAACGCGGGCAAGGAACGCGTCCTCGCCGACACCCTCGGCACCGTCCCCGAGGGCGAGGTCCACATCGACGACGTCCCCGCCCTCGGCGACTGGAAGACCGCTTGGGACCACATCGCGTTCGACGGCTTCCTCGGCACCCGCATGACCCTCCAGACCACCTGGCAGGGCTGCGACTCGGCCCTCGCCGCACCCCTGATCCTGGACCTGGCCCGCCTCCTGGCCCGCGCCCACGAAGCAGGACTCGACGGACCACGCCCCGAACTTGCCTTCTACTTCAAGGATCCCGACCCCGGCGCCTCCTCCGCCCTACCCGACCAGCACCTCGCACTCCTCGCCTTCGCCGACCGCCTCCGGGAGACCACGTGAACGCCCGGCATCTGGTCCTGCACGGGCCGCCCCACCCTGCGCCCGCGTCGGTCACCGCGCGCGGGTCGGCTCCCGTGCTCGGGTCGGTCCGCGTGCTCGGGTCGGCTCCCGTGCTCGGGTCGGCTCCCGTGCTCGGGTCGGCTCCCGTGCTCGGGTCGGCTCCCGTGCCCGGGTCGGCCCCTGTGCCCGGGTCGGCCCCTGTGCCCGCGTCGGCGTCCGTCACCGCGCCCGTCGCCGCATCGCCACGACCGCCCGCACCCCAGTCACCCCCTTCCACCCGTCCCGAGGAGGCCTCATGAACCTCCGCGCCTGGGCCGAACTCCTGCGCCTGCCCGCCCTGTTCACCGTCCCCGGCGACGCCCTCGCAGGCGCCGCCGCCACCGGCCTGCGCCCCGGCCGGGGCACCTTCCTCGCCATCGGTTCCTCCCTCTGTCTGTACGAGGCCGGGATGGCCCTGAACGACTGGGCCGACCGCGACGAGGACGCCGTCGACCGCCCCCACCGCCCCATCCCCTCGGGCCGCGTCACACCCATCGCTGCCTTCACCGCCGCCGTCGCGTTCACCGCGGGCGGCCTCGCCCTGGCCTCCCGCGCGGGCCGCCCCGCCCTGGCCACCGCCACCGCCCTCGCCGGTACGGTCTGGGCCTACGACCTGGGCCTCAAGCGCACCCCCGCGGGGCCCGTCGCCATGGCGGCGGCCCGGGGCCTGGACCTGCTCCTCGGCGCCACGGCCACGGCAACAGGGGCGGGCACTCGGGCGAACGCGATCGCACACCCCTTCACGGCCGCGGACTCCCGTGCCACCCCGACCGCCGCGAAGACCTCCCCGGCGACGTCCCGCTCCGCCGAGACCCAGGCATCCCGGCCCACCAGCTCCAGCGCGACGCACCCCGCCAGCTCCGTCGCGACGCACCCCGCCAGGTCCAAGGCCACGCTGCCCTCGACGGCCCGGACGGCGCTCACCGCACGGCCCTCCACGGCCCTGACGACGCTCACCGCACGTCCCTCGGCGACACGGACGGCCAAGCCCGGACGGACATCGAGCCCGCGCCGCACCGGCCCCCACCGCACCGGTGCTCACCGCCCAAGCCCCGCGGCAGCGGCCCGCTCCGCCCTGCCCGCCGCAGCGACCCTCGCCGCCCACACGCTCGCCGTGACCACGGTGTCCCGGCACGAGACCCAGGGCGGCTCGACCGGGGCCCCGTTGGGCGCCCTTGCCGCGACGCTCGCCCTCGGGCACGCCGTGGCGTACACCTCACACCCCCCGGCGGGCCGGCGGACCGCAGCCGCCGCCGGCCCGCCGGGCACCAACCCCGGCCCCGGCGCCGGCTCTGGACCACGGGGCATCAGCCCCGGCCCAAGGGCCACCGCCGCCGTCCGGGCGAGCACCACCCTCGCCCTGGGCACGGCCTACGCCACCACGGCCGCCCGCCCCTACCTCCACGCCGCCCTGAACCCCTCACCTCCCTTGACCCAACGCGCCGTCGGCGGCGGCATCCGTGCCCTGATCCCGCTCCAGGCCGCCCTCGCCGCCCGCTCCGGTGCCCTCGGCACGGCTCTGTTCACGGCGGCCCTGGCCCCGCTGGCCCGCCGGTTCGCCCGCAAGGTGAGTGTGACGTGAGCGCGGGTGACGGCACGTTCGCGCGCGGGACGGCGGGCGCACCCGTGCGACCCCGGTTCGGCTACGGCACCAACGGGCTCACCGACCTGCGGCTCGACGACGCCCTCGGCCTGCTCGCCGACCTCGGCTACGCCGGAGTCGGACTGACCCTCGACCACATGCACCTCGACCCCCTCGCGCCCGACCTGGCCGCCCGCACCCGCCGCGTGGCCCGGCGCCTGAACCGGCTCGGCCTGACCGTCACTGTCGAGACCGGCGCCCGCTATGTCCTCGACCCGCGCCACAAACACGGCCCCTCCCTCCTCGACCCCGACCCCCAGCGCCGCGCCGACCGCGTACGCCTGCTCGTCCGCGCCGTCCAGGTTGCCGCGGACCTGGACGCCCACGCCGTCCACTGCTTCAGCGGCATCACCCCCGACGGCATCGACGACGCCACCGCCTGGCAGCGCCTCACCGACGCCCTCACCCCTGTCCTCGCCGCGGCGTCCGGCGCCGGAGTACCGCTCGCCATCGAGCCCGAACCCGGCCATCTGCTCGCCACCCTCGCCGACTTCCACCACCTCCGTCAGTTGCTCGGTAACCCCGAGCCGCTGGGCCTGACCCTCGACATCGGCCACTGCCAGTGCCTCGAAGCCGAGTCACCCGCCGACTGCGTGCGCGCCGCCGCGCCCTGGCTCCGGCACGTCCAGATCGAGGACATGCGCCGCGGCGTCCACGAGCACCTCCCGTTCGGTGACGGCGAGATCGACTTCCCGCCCGTCCTGCGCGCCCTCGCCGCCACCGGCTACCAGGGCCTGACCGTCGTCGAACTGCCCCGCCACTCCCACGCGGGCCCCGAACTCGCCTCCCGTTCCCTTGAGTTCCTGCGCCGGGCCGACCGGATCGCCGCCGCCGGTCCCGCCGTCCGCGAGGCCGCGTCACCAGGAGGAACCACGTGAGCCACAGCCCACGGACCCTCACGACCGGCCTCCCCGCGGTCGCCGACCTCCGCTCCCGCCTCGACGCCGCCCTCGGCGACGCCGCCCGCACCTGGCTCGACCAGGCCGTCACCGCAGCTGCCGCGAGCCGCTCCAGCGACACCGCCACACCAGCCGCCCCCGTCCAGACCGCCCCCGTCCGGACCGTCCCGTCCCAGACCGCCCCGGCCCAAGCCGCGCCGACCCAGGCGCCCTCGGTCCAGGCAACCTCCGCCGAAGCCACCTCCGCCCGGGCCCGCGCGGCTGCCCACCTCCCCGCGCCCGGCCCCACCCCCAGCTGGGAGCTCCGCTTCGCCGAAGCGGGCCGCCGCTGCGGGCCCGAGCACGCCGACACCGCCCGACTGGTCCTCCTGCACGCCGCTCGCGCCGACACCGCCACTCTCGCCCGGCTCTATGAACAGGGCACCGCCACCGAACGCCGCGCCGTCCTGGCCGCCCTGCCGCACCTGGTGCCAGGGCCCGACGCGCTGCCGCTGGTCGAGGACGCGCTGCGCACCAACGACACCCGGCTCGTCGCCGTCGCTCTCGGCCCGTACGCCGCCGAGCACCTGGCTCCGCACGACTGGCGTCACGCCGTCCTCAAGTGCCTGTTCACCGGCGTCCCCGTCGACGCCGTCGCCGGTCTCGCCCACCGCGCCCGGGCCGACACCGAACTGGCCCGCATGCTCGGCGACTACGCCGCCGAACGCACCGCCGCCGGCCGCACCGTCCCCGGGGATCTGTACCGCGTCCTGGCCCTGACCGACCCACCGACGGCGACCGACGCCCACGCCCCGGCCACCACCGGCCCGGGCGACCGCGCCGCGAGTCCCGACCATCCGGCGGTTGCGGACCCCGACCACCCGTCGGCCACCAGCCCCGGCCGGCCGGCGGCCCCCGTGCCCCTCGCGCCCCCTTCGATGTCCACCGGCGAGGACCAGGAGTACTGATGCGCATCTTCGACCCCCACATCCACATGACCTCCCGCACCACCGACGACTACGAGGCGATGCATGCCGCCGGCGTCCGCGCCGTCGTCGAGCCCGCGTTCTGGCTCGGCCAGCCCCGCACCTCGCCCGCCTCCTTCGTCGACTACTTCGACTCCCTCCTGGGCTGGGAACCCTTCCGCGCCGCCCAGTACGGCATCGCCCACCACTGCACGATCGCGCTCAACCCCAAGGAGGCGAACGACTCGCGGTGCACACCGGTCCTCGACCTGCTGCCGCGCTATCTCGTCAAGGACAACGTCGTCGCCGTCGGCGAGATCGGCTACGACTCCATGACCCCCGCCGAGGACACCGCCCTCGCCACCCAGCTGCAGCTCGCGGCCGACCACGAACTGCCCGCTCTCGTGCACACCCCGCACCGCGACAAGCTGGCGGGCCTGCGCCGCACCCTCGACGTCGTCCAGGAGTCCGCGCTGCCCCTGGAGCGGGTCCTGATCGACCACCTCAACGAGACCACCGTCAAGGAAGCCAAGGACGCGGGCTGCTGGCTCGGCTTCTCCGTCTATCCGGACACCAAGATGGACGAGGACCGGATGGTGGCGATCCTGCGGGAGTACGGACCCGAACAGGTCCTCGTGAACTCGGCCGCCGACTGGGGCAAGAGCGATCCGCTCAAGACCCGCAAGGTCGGCGACGCCATGCTGGCGGCCGGATTCGACGAGGACACCGTCGACCGGGTGCTGTGGCGCAACCCCGTGGCCTTCTACGGGCTCAGCGGCCGCCTCACCCTCGACCTCACCGACACCGAGGCCACCCATGAGGGCAACTCCATCCTGCGCGGCGGTGCGTGAGCCATGCGCTTCCGCCACCCCGACGGGTCCACCGTCCACCTCGCGTACTGCACGAACGTCCACCCCGCCGAGACCCTCGACGGCGTCCTCGCCCAGCTGCGCGACCACTGCGAACCCGTACGCAAGCGCCTTGGCCGCGACCGCATCGGCATCGGCCTGTGGCTCGCCAAGGACGCCGCCCACGCCCTGGTCACCGACCCGGCCGCGCTGCGCGGACTGCGCGCCGAACTCGACCGGCGCGGCCTGGAGGTCGTCACCCTCAACGGCTTCCCCTATGAGGGATTCGGCGCCGAAGAGGTCAAGTACCGCGTCTACAAACCGGACTGGGCCGACCCCGAACGCCTCGCCCACACCACCGCCCTGGCCCGTGTCCTCGCCCAACTGTTGCCGGACGACGTCACCGAAGGCACCATCTCCACCCTTCCGCTCGCCTGGCGCACCACCTTCGACGCCACCCGCGCCGCCGAGGCCCGCACCGCCCTCGTCGCGCTCGCCCAACGCCTGGACGCCCTCGCCGAGCTGACCGGCAAGTCCATCCGCGTCGGCCTCGAACCCGAACCGGGCTGCACCGTGGAGACCACCGGCGACGCCATCGCCCCCCTCACCGCGATCGGCCACGACCGCATCGGCATCTGCGTCGACACCTGTCATCTCGCCACCTCCTTCGAAGATCCGGGGACCGCGCTCGACGCCCTCGCCGCCGCCGACATCCCCGTCGTCAAGTCCCAGCTCTCCGCCGCCCTGCACGCCGAACACCCGCACCTGCCGGACGTCCGCGCGGCCCTCGCCGCCTTCGACGAACCCCGCTTCCTGCACCAGACCCGCACCCTGCCCCACGAGCCGGGCGGGGCCGCCGCCGGCGGGACGCTCGTCGCCACCTCCCTGCGTGGCACCGACGACCTCGGCGAGGCCCTCACCCGCCACGCCCTGCCCGACTCGGCGCCCTGGCGCGCCCACTTCCACGTCCCCCTGCACGCGCCTCCCGCGGCGCCCCTGACCTCCACGCTCCCCGTCCTGAAGGACACGCTCACCCGGCTCGTGGGCAGACCGCACCCCCGCACGCGCCACCTCGAAGTCGAGACCTACACCTGGCAGGCCCTCCCACCCGAGCTGCGGCCCCGCGCCCGCCCCCAGCTCGCCGACGGCATCGCCGCCGAACTCACCCTCGCCCGCGACCTGCTGACCGAGCTCGGCCTGAAGGAACTGCCATGACCCCTCCCGCACCCACACAGCCGAACCCGCTGCTCGTCCTCGACGTCGTCGGCCTCACCCCCCGTCTGCTCGACCACATGCCGCACCTCGCAGCCCTCGCCCGGTCCGGCTCCCGCGCGTCCCTGGGCACCGTCCTGCCCGCCGTCACCTGCGCCGCCCAGTCGACCTTCCTCACCGGCACGATGCCTGCCGAGCACGGCATCGTCGGCAACGGCTGGTACTTCCGCGAGCTCGGCGACGTCCTGCTGTGGCGCCAGCACAACGGCCTTGTCTCCGGCGACAAGCTGTGGGACGCCGCCCGCCGCGCGCACCCCGGCTACACCGTCGCCAACATCTGCTGGTGGTACGCCATGGGCGCCGACACCGACTTCACCGTCACCCCCCGCCCCGTCTACTACGCCGACGGCCGCAAGGAACCCGACTGCTACACCCGGCCCCCGGCCTTGCACGACGAACTCACCGAGAAGCTCGGCACCTTCCCCCTCTTCCACTTCTGGGGCCCGGGCGCGGACATCGTCTCCAGCCGCTGGATCGTCGACGCCACCCGCCACATCCTCACCACCCGCCGGCCCGACCTGGCCCTGTGCTACCTCCCTCACCTCGACTACGACCTGCAGCGCTTCGGCCCCGACGACCCGCGCTCCCACCAGGCGGCCGCCGACCTCGACACGGCACTGGCCCCGCTCCTGGACCAGGCCCAGGCAGAGGGCCGCACCGTCGTCGCCCTGTCCGAGTACGGCATCACCCGGGTCAGCCGCCCCGTCGACATCAACCGCGCCCTGCGCCGCGCCGGCCTGCTGGACGTGCATACGCAGGACGGCATGGAGTACCTCGACCCGATGGCGTCCCGCGCCTTCGCCGTCGCCGACCACCAGATCGCGCACGTCTACGTCCGGCGGCCCGAGGACCTGGAGGCCACCCGTGCCGCTCTCGCCGACCTGCCCGGCATCGAGCAGCTCCTCGACGACGAGGGCAAGAAGACCCACCACCTGGACCACCCGCGCTCCGGCGAACTCGTCGCTATCGCCGAGCCGGACGCATGGTTCACGTACTACTACTGGCTCGACGACGCCCGCGCGCCCGACTTCGCGCAGCTCGTCGAAATCCACCGCAAGCCCGGCTACGACCCCGTCGAGCTGTTCATGGACCCCCAGGACCCCTACGTCCGCCTCAAGGCCGCGGGCGCCCTCGCCCGCAAGAAGCTCGGCATGCGCTACCGCATGGCGGTCGTGCCCCTGGACCCCTCACCTATTCGCGGCAGCCACGGCCGCCTCCCCACGAGCGATGACCTGGACTCCGGGCCGCTCATCCTGTGCTCCACCCCCCACGCCGTCACCGGCCGCGTCGCGGCCACCGATGTGAAATCGCTCCTGCTGCGCCTCGCCGGCCTGGCTTGAGCGATCTGTCTCCACTGAACCAGAGGGCGCGGACCACGCCATCAGGGTCCGCCCCCGACCTCACCCTGATCCCGCATTCGAACTGATCCCTGATCAGTCCTCGACCCGTGATCAGCCCCCGACCCCTGAAACCACCCCTGAACCCCACCCAGCCAGCCAGGGAGATACCGCATGAGCCGCAAACACACCCCGGACGACCCCGAGCTCGCCCACAGACTCAGCCGCCGCGGCATGCTCGGCGTCGCCGCGGGCACCACCGCGGCCGCGCTCGTCGGCAGCGTCGCCGCCACGGCACCCGCGGCCGCGGCCGAGCCCGCCCCGGCGGCGCGGGGCAAGGGCCGGGGCCGCCCCGTCCTGCCGCCCGGCCGCCTCGGCATCCAGCTCTACAGCCTCCGCGACCGGGTCTCCACCGCCGGATTCGCCACCGTCTTCCGCGAGTTGGAGCGCTACGGCTACGACGAGATCGAGTTCGCCGGATACACCCAGGGCTCCGCGGGCCCCATCACACTCGCACAGCTCAAGAAGCTGGCTCACGACCACGGACTGAATCCGATCGGCAGCCACGTCGGCTACTACGACAACGGCAACCCGAACGCGTACACGTTCGCGCAGAACCTCACCAAGGTCCTCGACGACGCCGAGGCGCTCGGCCTCAAGCACATCGGCACCGCGTCGGGCCCCTTCCGCTACGGCTCGACCGTCGACGGGTGGAAGCGGGCCGCGGAGGACTTCAACACGTACGGAGAAGCGGCACGCGCGCGGGGGATGAAGTTCTACCAGCACAACCACGCCGAGGAGTTCTCCTTCGCCACGGACAAGCCGAGCGTGCGCCTCTACGACGTGCTGCTCGCCGAGACCGACCCGGACCACGTGTTCCTGGAGATGGACATCTACTGGGCGTACTCCGCGCAGTTCCGCTTCGGCAAGCAGGTGGACGGCACCCCGCGGCCCTTCGACCCGCTGGACTACGTCCTCAAGCGACCGCACCGCTACCCGCTGTTCCACGTCAAGGACGGCGTCCGGGACGACTCCACCCGGGACGGCTACCGCATGTCGGACGTCGGTGACGGCGACATCGACTACAAGAGGTTCCTGTCCAAGGTGACCGCCCGCACCCACCACGGGCGCCGCTACCACCATTGGCAGGCCGAGCACGACAACCCGGCCGAGTCCTACGCGTTCGCCCGCAAGTCCAGCGCGCACCTGCACTCCCTCCGGGAGCGCTGCGGCGACTGAAACAGGGGAGGGGGTGTGGCCCGCCGGACCGGCGGGCCACACCCCCTCCCCCTGGAACGCCGGCCTGGTGCACCGGCTGGACGTCACACCGTGGCACCACGCGCGCGTGGTGCCCCCGGCTGGTGCAGCAGCAGCGACAGGGCCGCCGCGAGCAGCGACACCCCACCGGCCATCACGTAGGCGCCGACGTAGCCCCAGGAGTCGACGACCATCGCGCCGAGGCCGCCTCCGAAGAGACCGCTGACGAGCTTCGCGCTGTAGACCATGCCGTAGTTGGACGCGTTGTTGTTCTCTCCGAAGTAGTCGGGGACGAGCGCGGCGAACAGGGGGTAGAACGCGCCACCGGCGAAGCCGGACAGGAAGGCGAAGACCAGGAACAGCGGCTGGTTGTGCATCTCGCCTGCCCACAGGACACCGAACTGGGCGACGGCCAGCGTCAGACAGACGTACGTGAGGGTGTACCGGCGGCCGAGACGGTCGGAGAGCCAGCCCACGACGCCCCGCCCCGTGCCGTTGATCACCGACATGACGCCCATCGACGACGCCGCGATGAGTGGGCCGAAGCCCATGTCCTTGGCGAACGGGACCTGGAAGGAGATCCCGAAGATCGACACTCCGGCGCAGCACAGCATGCACACCCACATGAGCGGCACGACGCCGGTGCGTAACGCCTCCCCGGGCGTGAACTGCGCGGCCGCCGGGGGGTTCTTGGCGAGCGCCATGGCGGTGCGCGGGTCAGTGGGGGGCCGCAGCGGATCGATGTCGGACGGCCACCAGTTCTTCGGCGGGTCCTTGAAGAACATGCCCGCCACCAGGGTCACGGCGAGCACGTAGAAGCCGACGAGATCCAGCACCGTGCGGTAGTTGGAGGTGTCGAAGCCGTAGGAGAACAGGAAGATGAAAGGCACCGCTCCGTAGGCGAACCCTCCGTTGACGAAGCCCGTCTTGCCGCCGCGCCGCTCGGGGTACCACTTGCCGACCATGTTCACGCACGTCGAGTAGATCAGCCCGGAGCCGATCCCGCCGAGCAGGCCGAAGCCGACCATCGCGGCCGCCACGTTCGGTGCGTGGCTGAGGCTGACGAACCCGAGCAGCGACAGGACCGATCCCGTCAGCATGGCCTTGCGGCTGGTCAGGATGCCCTTCTCGCGGAGCTTCCCGGCGGGGAAGGACACGCCCGCCTGGAAGAAGATCCACACGCTCAGCACCCAGAAGGTGTTCGACGACGACCAGTGGTGCGCCGCGGACAGGGTGTTCTCGGCCGCTCCGAAGGCGTACTCGAAGACACTGATGGCGATCATGGCCACCCAGGGGAGGACGACCATCGTCCAGCGTGGGCGGCCGAGGATGTCCCGGTCGCTCTCACCGATGCGGTAGACGCGTCCGCGCGCGTCCGTGACCTCCTGGAACTTCTCGTACGACGTGTCCGCGCGGCCGGACGCGCCGCTTGCGGCGAAGGGCTCCGCCGTCATATCAAGCCATCTCCTCACCTAGGGGTTGTGGATTGGGGTTGATGTCCTTGGGGTTCGGCCTGCCGGGTTGCGACAGGAAGAGCGCGACAAAGCCGGCGAACAGGGATATGGATCCGGCCAGGGTGAACGCGCCGGTGTGGCCCCAGTTGCTCACCACCACGGCTCCCATGCCGGAGCCGAGCAGGCCGGACACCAGCTTCGAGCTGTAGACAAGGCCGTAGTTGGAGGCGTTGTTGTTCTCTCCGAAGTAGTCCGCCGTCATGGCCGCGAACATCGGGAAGATGGCGCCGCCGCCGAAGCCGGAGATGCTGGAGAAGATCAGGAACAGCGGCAGGTTCTTGATCTCGGCGGACCAGAGGATGCCGTACTGCGAGAGGCCGAGGACGATACAGACGAAGATCAGGCAGCGTTTGCGTCCGTAGCGGTCCGAGAGCCAGCCGATGACGCCTCGTCCGGTGCCGTTGACGATGGCCTTCAGGGACATGGCCGTGGCGACGATTCCGCCCGCGAACCCGGCGTCCTCCCCGATGTCCACCTGGAACGCGATGCCGAAGATGTTCACGCCCGAGGTGCACAGCAGGCAGAACCACATCAGTCCGACGCGACCGGTCTGCCAGGCCTCCTTGGGGGTGTACTGCCGTACGGCGGGCGGGTTCATCGCCAGGGCGCGCCGGGCCCGTGGGTCGTCGGGCGGGCGCAGCGGGTCCACCTCGGCGGGCCACCAGTTCTTCGGCGGGTCCTGGAAGAAGTACCCGGCCACGGCGACCGTCGCCGCCAGGAAGAGACCCACGGAGACAAGCACCCAGCGGAAGTTGGACAGGTCCATGAAGCCGGTGAAGATGAAGACGAACGGCACCGAGCCGTAGGCGAAGCCGCCGTTGACGAAGCCGGTCTTGCCGCCCTTTCGCTCTGGATACCACTTGCCGACCATGTTCACGCAGGTCGCGTACACCATGCCGGCGCCCATGCCGCTGAACATGCCGAACCCGATGTAGGCGACGACCACATGCGGTGCAAAGGCAAGCGAGAGATAACCCAGGAGGGTGCCGCACGCGCCGATCATCATCGCCCAGCGGGCCGGGAGCTTCCCGCTCTCGCGGAGCTTGCCCGCGGGGAAGGCCACGGCGGCCTGGAAGAAGACCCAGACGCCCAGCATCCAGAAGATGTGCAGACTGCTCCAGCTGTGCGCGGTGTGCAGCGTGTCCTCGGCGGACGCGAACGCGTACTCGGCCGAGCTGATGCCCATCATGCCCACCCACGGCAGGATGACCATCCACTTGCGTTTGCGGCCCATGATGTCGATGTCGGTCTCGCCGACGCGGTACATCCGGCCGTTGGAATCCGTCACCTCCCGGTAGGCGACGGGCCTGGATATGTCGGTTGTCGTCATGTCACTCAGCACCCCTTGCGTCGAAAAGTTCCTGGCCAGCGCCCCCTGTCCAATCCCTTTCGTGCGCCTACGGGCTCCGGGCCGGCCGACGCGCACCGTCGGCCGCCCCGTGCGCCGGTCACGTCATCGACCGCCCCCAAGGAGTCCTGCGGCGCGCGCCCAGCGGTACTTCGCGCCGAGCACGTCGACCGGCTTCTCCGTGGTGTACGGGTAGGCCACGACCCCCCGCTCGAAGAGGTACTGGCAGGCCTCCTCCACCTCGACGTCGCCCGCGAGCGACGCGACGACCGGCTTGTCGACGCCCCGATCCCGGAACTCGGCGATCACGCGGGCCGTTAGTTCGGCAAAGACCATGGGAGGGGTGACGATGGTGTGCCAGTAGCCCAGTACGAGCGCGTGGATGCGCGGATCCTCCAGGCCGAGCCGGATCGTCGCCTCGTACGTCGAGGGGGGCTCGCCGCCGGTGATGTCGACGGGGTTGCCGGCCGCGCCGAACGGCGGGATGAACGCGCGGAACGCCGCGTCGAGGTCGGGCGGAATGTCCATCAGCCGCAGGCCGTTGTCGGTGACTGCGTCGGAGAGCAGCACGCCCGAGCCGCCCGCCCCGGTGATGATGACGACGTTGTCGCCCTGGGGCGTCGGCAGGACCGGCAGCGCCCGCGCGTACTCGAGCATCTCGTTCAGCCCAGGGGCCCTGATGACCCCGGCCTGCCGCAGGATGTCGTCGTAGACCGCGTCGTCGCCCGCGAGCGCGCCCGTGTGCGATCCGGCGGCCTTGGCACCCGCGGCCGTCCGGCCCGCCTTGAGGACCACGACGGGCTTCTTCGGCACGGTGGCCCGCGCGGCCTCCACGAACGCCCTGCCGTCCTTGAGGTCCTCCAGGTGCATGGCGATGCACTGGGTGTGGGGGTCCTCGCCGAACCACGTCAGGAGGTCGTCCTCGTCGAGGTCCGCCTTGTTGCCGAGGCCGACGATCGCCGAGACACCCGTCTTCGTGGCGCGGGCGAAGCCCAGGATCGCCATCCCGATGCCGCCGGACTGCGAGGTGAGCGCCACCCCGCCCCTCACGTCGTACGGCGTGCAGAACGTGGCGCACAGGTCCTGCCACGTCGAGTAGTAGCCGTAGATATTCGGGCCGAGCAGCCGCACCCCGTGCCGCTCGCCGATCGCCACGATCTCGTCCTGGAGGGCCTGTTCACCGGTCTCGGCGAACCCCGAGGGGATGAGGACCGCGTTCGGGACGCCCTTGTGCCCGACCTCCTCCAGAGCGGACGCGACGAACTTGGCGGGAATCGCGAAGACCGCCACATCCACCTCACCAGGGACGTCCGTGACACTCTTGTACGCCTTGCGGCCCAGAATGTCATCGGCCTTGGGGTTCACCGGATGGATCTCCCCGGGGAAGCCGCCGTCGATGAGGTTGCGCATCACCGAATTGCCGATCTTGCCCGGCTCGTTGGAGGCGCCGATGACGGCGACGGAGCGGGGCCGCATGAGGCGCCGCATCGAAGCCAGCATCTGCGCGCGCGTGTACGTGCGCCGCTCCTTGGGGGCCTCGGCGGCGAGGATGACGCGGATGTCCGCGGCGAGCGCGCCCTCGGGGGTCGCGACGACCGGATTGAGGTCGACCTCCGCGATCTCGGGGAAGTCGGTGACCAGCTCCGACACCCGGCGTATCTGCTCGGCCAGCGCCCAGCGGTCCACGCCGGGCGCGCCCCGCACACCGCGCAGGACCTCGGCCGCCCGGATCGAGTCGAGCATCGAGCGGGCCTCGTCGGCGTCGACGGGCGCGAGCCGGAACGTGACGTCCTTCAGGACCTCCACCAGGACACCGCCCAGACCGAACGCGACGACCTTGCCGAACGTCGGATCGGTGACCGCCCCGACGATCACCTCCTGGGCGCCGGGCCCCGACGGCAGCAGCTCCTGCACCTGCACGCCGTCGACGCGCGCCGTGGGCGCGTAGGCGCGCGCGTTGGCGACGATCCGGTGGAAGGTCTCCCGTACGTCCGCGGCGCCCTCCACGCCCACGACCACGCCTCCCGCGTCGGTCTTGTGCAGGATGTCCGGGGACACGATCTTCATGACGACGGGCCCGCCGAAGCGCGCCGCGCACGCCACCGCCTCGTCGACGTCCCGTGCCAGCTCCTCCCCGGGCACCGCGATCCCGTAGGCGTCCGCCAGGACCTTGCCCTCCGGCGCCGTGAGCGACGTACGCCCCTTGGCATGCACGGAGTCCAGGAGCGCGCGCACCCGCTCCTTGCGGTCTTCGGCCGGCAATCAGATCACTCCGTTCGACTTGAGCAGGCGCAGTTCCTCGTCTCCGAGGCCGAGCTCGCCGATGAACACCTCTTCGTTGTGCTCGCCGAGCAGCGGCGAACTGACCACGTCCACGGGGGAGTCGGAGAGCTTCAGCGGCGAGCCGACGGTGGTGAACGCGCCGCGCTCGGGGTGCGGGACCTCGACGACCATCTCGTTGGCGACCAGCGAGGCGTCCTCGATGATCTCCCTGGTCGACAGGATCGGGCCGCACGGGATGTTGTGGGCGTTGAGGCGTTCGAGGACCTCCCACTTGGGCAGCGTCGAGGACCACTCCTCGATCAGCTGGAACATCTTGGTGAGCTGCGGCAGCCGCGCCTCGGGGGTGGCCCACTCGGGGTCGTCGGCGAGTTCGGGTCGCCCGATCAGCTCCGTGATGGGCTTCCAGCCGACGGGCTGCACGATGACGTACACGTAGTCGTTGGGCCCGCCAGGGGCGCACTTGACGGCCCACCCGGGCTGCCCGCCCCCGGAGGCGTTCCCGGAGCGCGGCACCTCGTCCCCGAAGTCGTCGTTCGGGTACTCGGCGAGGGGCCCGTGCGCGAGACGTTGCTGGTCGCGCAGCTTGACTCGGCACAGGTTGAGCACAGCGTGCTGCATGGCGACGTTCACGCGCTGTCCGCGCCCGGTGTTCTCCCTCTGGAAGAGGGCGGCGAGAATGCCCGCGACGGCGTGGATGCCGGTTCCGGAGTCGCCGATCTGCGCGCCGGTGGCGAGCGGCGGACCGTCCTCGAAACCGGTCGTCGACATGGAGCCGCCCATGGCCTGGGCGACGACTTCGTAGGCCTTGAAGTTGGTGTAGGGGCCGTCTCCGAAGCCCTTGATCGAGGCGTAGACGACGCGCGGGTTGATCTCCTGGATGCGCTCCCAGGTGAAGCCCATGCGGTCGACGGCGCCCGGGCCGAAGTTCTCGACCATCACGTCCGCGCGGCGGATCAGCTCCGTGAGGAGTTCCTTGCCGCGCTCGGTCTTGGTGTTGAGGGTGATGCTCCGCTTGTTGCAGTTGAGCATCGTGAAGTAGAGCGAGTCCACGTCCGGCAGGTCGCGCAGCTGCTTGCGTGTGATGTCGCCGGTCGGCGCCTCCAGCTTCACCACGTCCGCGCCGAGCCAGGCGAGCAGCTGGGTGGCGGAGGGGCCGGACTGGACGTGCGTCATGTCCAGGACGCGGATTCCTTCGAGAGCCTTGGTCACGTCCGTGTCACCTCACTTGTACATCGTCTGGTTCATGGTTCCGGGGGCGTACGCGTCCTGGTCGACCCACACGTTGATCAGGGAGGGTTTGCCGGACTCGCGGGCGCGGCGCAGCGCGGGGCCGATGTCGGCGGGGTCGCGGACCTCTTCGCCGTGGCCGCCGAGCATCTGGGCGAACTTGTCGTAGTGGACGTCTCCGAGGGTGTTGCCGACCCGCTCGCGCTCTTGGCCGTACTTGGCCTTCTGGCCGTAACGGATCTGGTTCATGGAGGAGTTGTTGCCGACGATGCCGACGAACGGCAGGTCGTAGCGCACGAGGGTCTCGAAGTCCCAGCCGGTGAGGCTGAAGGCGCCGTCTCCGAAGAGCGCGACCACCTCCTTGTCGGGCCGCGCCTGCTTGGCGGCGAGCACGAAGGGGATGCCGACGCCGAGCGTGCCGAGGGGGCCGGGGTCCATCCAGTGGCCGGGGGACTTGGGCTGGACGACCTGCCCGGAGAAGGTGACGATGTCGCCGCCGTCGCCGATGTAGATCGAGTCCTCGGTGAGGAAGTCGTTGATCTCGCTCACCAGGCGGTACGGATGGATGGGGGAGGCGTCGGACCTGAGGCTCGGCAGCCGCTTGTCGAGGGCCGTCTGCTCGGCGGCCCGCAGCTCGTCGAGCCACTCCTTGCGCCGGGACGCGCCTCCGTTGACGCGCCCGGACGCCGCCTCGGTCACCGACTTCAGGACGAGCCCCGCGTCGCCCACGATGCCGAGGTCGATGTCGCGGTTCTTGCCCACGGTGCGGTAGTCGAGGTCGATCTGGACGACCGTCGCCTCCGCGGAGAGCCGCTTGCCGTACCCCATGCGGAAGTCGAAGGGCGTGCCGACGATGACGATGAGGTCGGCGTTGGAGAAGGCGTAGCGGCGCGACAGCTGGAAGTGGTGCGGGTCTCCGGGGGGCAGGGTGCCGCGTCCCGCTCCGTTCATGTAGGCGGGCACGTTGAGGGTGCGGACCAGTTCGGTGGCCGCCGCGGTTCCCCGGGTCGTCCACACCTGGCTGCCCAGCAGGATGGCGGGCTTCTCGGCGTGCACGAGGAGGTCGGCGAGCTTCTCGATCGCCTCGGGGTCGCCGGCCGAGCGGGTCGAGGCGCGATAGTGGCCCGCGCGCGGGACGCGTGCCTTGTCGGCGGGGACCTTGGCGTCGAGCACATCGCGGGGTATCTCCAGGAAGGAGGGCCCCGGAGCGCCGTGATAGCACTCGCGGAACGCCATGGACACCATGTCGGCCGCGCGCGCGGTGTCCGGCACGGTCGCGGCGAACTTGGTGATGGGCGTCATCATGTCGACGTGCGGCAGGTCCTGCAGTGAGCCCATCTTGTGCTGGGTGTGGGCCCCTTGGCCGCCGATCAGCAGCATCGGGGACTCCGCGCGGAAGGCGTTCGCGACGCCTGTGACGGCGTCCGTGGTGCCCGGTCCGGCCGTCACCACGGCGCAGCCGGGCTTGCCGGTGATCCGCGCGTATCCGTCGGCCGCGTGCGCGGCGACCTGTTCATGGCGTACGTCGACGACGTCGATCCCCTCGTCGACGCAGCCGTCGTAGATGTCGATGATGTGTCCGCCGCAGAGGGTGTAGATGACCTCCACGCCCTCCGCCTTGAGTGCTTTGGCGACCAGATGCCCACCGGAGATGAGGGTGTTGTTGTCGCTGCTGTCGTCGGGCATGGCGAAGTCCTGTCCCTTCGTAGGGGAGTTGGAGTGCGCTCGTCCGCGCTCGGGGCGCCCTCACAGTACATTGCATACAGTCGACGAATACTGTATGAAGCTTGTTATCCCGCATCCGGTGGGTGGTGTCCAGGGGGCGTGCGGCACTTTCCAGACAGGAGCCGGAATGGACCTGTACGAGTACCAGGCAAGGGAACTCTTCGAGGAGTACGGCATCTTGGTGCCGCGCGCCGAAGTCGCCGACTCGGCCAAGCGGGCCCGCGCGAGCGCCGAGCGCCTCGGCGGCCGCGTCGTCGTGAAGGCGCAGGTCAAGGCCGGCGGCAGGGGCAAGGCGGGCGGCGTGAAGTTCGCCCGCGACCCGGCCGCCGTGGAGCTGACCGCCCGGCAGATCCTGGGCATGGACATCAAGGGCCACACGGTCCGCGAGGTCATGCTCGCCCAACCCGTGGACATCGACGCCGAGTTCTACGTCTCGTACGTACTCGACCGCTCCCAGGGGCGATTCCTCGCGATCGCCTCCGCCGAGGGCGGCATGGACATCGAGGAGGTGGCCGCCACCCGGCCCGAGGCGGTGCTCCGGACGGCGATCGACCCCTTCGAGGGCGTGTCCCGTGAGAAGGCCGCGGAGATCGCCGCGGCGGCGGGGCTGCCCGAGGCTGCCGCCGACACCCTGACCGCCCTGTGGAACGTACTGATCAGGGAAGACGCCCAGCTCGTCGAGGTGAACCCGCTCGTGCGCACCGCGCAGGGGCAGATCCTCGCACTTGACGGAAAAGTGACCCTCGACGACAACGCGCGCTTCCGGCAGACCCGTTGGGGCGCGCAGGGCCCGGCGCACGACCCGGAGACGGACGGACTGGAGGCGGCCGCGGCCGCCAAGGGACTCAACTACGTGAAGCTCGACGGCGAGGTCGGCGTCATCGGCAACGGCGCGGGCCTCGTCATGTCCACCCTCGACGTCGTCGCCGGCTGCGGAGCCCGGCCCGCCAACTTCCTGGACATCGGCGGCGGCGCCTCCGCCCAGATCATGGCCGACGGCCTCTCGGTCATCCTCTCCGACCCGTCCGTCACCGCCGTGTTCGTGAACGTCTTCGGCGGCATCACCGCCTGCGACGCGGTCGCCCACGGCATCGTGCGGGCCCTGGAGTCCGTACGCCTGACCAAGCCCCTCGTCGTCCGGCTCGACGGCAACAACGCCGCACGGGGGCGCGCCATCCTCGACGAACGCGGCCACCCGCTGGTCGAACAGGCCACCACCATGGACGGCGCCGCACGCCGCGCCGCCGAACTCGCCCACGCAGCCTGAGGAGCCGGCCATGGCCATCTATCTGACCAAGGAGAGCAAGGTCCTCGTCCAGGGCATGACCGGGGGCGAGGGCATGAAGCACACCCGGCGCATGCTCGCGGCCGGCACGGACGTGGTCGGCGGCGTCAACCCGCGCAAGGCGGGCCGCAGCGTCGACTTCGACGACCGCGCGGTGCCCGTCTTCGGCTCCGTGCGCGCGGGCATCGACGCCACCGGCGCGGACGTCACCGTCGTCTTCGTGCCGCCCGCCTTCAGCAAGGCCGCGGTCATGGAGGCGGCGGACGCCGGGATCGGCCTCGCCGTCGTCATCACCGAGGGCATCCCCGTCCACGACTCCGTCGTCTTCCACGCGTACGCCCAGCGGCACGGCACCCGCGTCATCGGCCCCAACTGCCCCGGCCTGATCTCACCGGGCCAGAGCAACGCGGGCATCATCCCCGCCGACATCACCAAGCCCGGCCGCGTCGGCCTGGTCTCCAAGTCCGGGACCCTCACCTACCAGCTCATGTACGAACTGCGCGACACCGGCTTCTCCACCTGCGTGGGCATCGGCGGCGACCCCGTCGTCGGCACCACTCACATCGACTGCCTCACCGCCTTCGAGGCCGACCCCGACACCGAACTGATCGTCCTCATCGGTGAGATCGGCGGCGACGCGGAAGAGCGCGCGGCGGCCTACATCAAGGAGTCAGTGAGCAAGCCCGTCGTCGCCTACATCGCCGGGTTCACCGCGCCCGAGGGCCGGACCATGGGGCACGCGGGCGCCATCGTCTCCGGCACGTCCGGCACCGCCCGGGCGAAGAAGTCCGCACTGGAGGCCGTCGGGGTCCAGGTCGGCAACACACCTACGGAGACTGCCCGGTTGGTGCTTGAACGCCTCGCGGAAACGTCACGCTGACGCCCGACCCGGCCCGAAGTGACCTCACTCATAGGTGACTGGCCGCGACTCCACTACCGTCCCCGAGCGACGTACGAGGACCGCGGCCACCGCCGTCCCGTACGCGCAGCCATGCACCCCGCCCCGACTGTGCACCGTGAGCGGAGAGAACCGAATGGCACCCACGACACCGACCCTCGACACCTCCTCCGTCCCCGACGGCCCCCGCACCCCTCGTGTCCTCAAGGCAGGAACGGCCTGGACCGACGCCTGGGAGCGCTGCCTCACCGTCGCCCCCGAGGCCTTCAGGGACGACCGCGTGCTGAACCTGTGGCACGGCGGCTGGCGCCCCGACGGCCGCCCCCTGCCCGCCACCAGCCCCGTCGACGCGAGCCCCATCGCGGGCCCGCCCCGGCTCGACGCGGACGCCGCCCGCAGGGCCGTGCGCGCCTCGCTCGACCAGCACCGGGCCTGGCGCCACGTCCCGCTGCCCGAGCGCCGCGCCCGCGTCGCCGCCACCCTCGACAGCCTCACCGAACACCGGGAACTCCTCGCCCTGTTGCTCGTCTGGGAGATCGGCAAGCCCTGGCGGCTCGCGCAGGCCGACGTGGACCGGGCCATCGACGGCGTCCGCTGGTACGTCGACGGCATCGGGCCGATGGTCGAGGGCAGGTCACCGCTGGACGGGCCCGTCTCGAACATCGCGAGCTGGAACTATCCGATGAGCGTGCTCGTTCACGCAATGCTGGTACAGGCACTGGCAGGCAACGCGGTCATCGCCAAGACCCCGACCGACGGCGGCGTCTCCTGTCTCACACTGGCCTCCGCGCTCGCCGCCCGCGAAGGGATTCCCGTCACCCTCGTCAGCGGCAGCGGCGGTGAGCTGTCCGAAGCACTCGTGCGCGCCCCCGAGATCGGCTGCGTCTCCTTCGTCGGCGGCCGGGACACGGGCGCGGCGGTCGCCACGGCCGTGGCCGACCTCGGCAAACGACACATCCTCGAACAGGAGGGACTGAACACCTGGGGCATCTGGAACTACAGCGACTGGGACACGCTCGGCGCGGTGATCCCCAAGCTCTTCGACTACGGCAAGCAGCGCTGCACGGCCTACCCCCGCTTCGTCGTCCAGCGCGAGCTGTTCGACTCCTTCCTGGCCGCGTACCTGCCCGCCGTGCGGACCGTGCGCGTCGGCCACCCGCTCGCCGTCGCCGGGCCCGACGAGCCGTTCCCGCAACTGGACTTCGGCCCACTGATCAACGCGGCCAAGGCCAAGGAGCTGACCGACCAGGTCGCGGAAGCCGTCAACCGCGGTGCCGTGCCGCTGTACCGAGGAGCCCCCGACGCGGACCTCTTCCTGCCCGGCCAGGACACGTCCGCGTACGTCCAGCCGGTCACCCTGCTCGCACCACCGCCGTCGTCCCCGCTGCACCACGCGGAGCCGTTCGGTCCTGTCGACACGATCGTGCTCGTCGACACCGAGGCGGAGCTGCTCGCCGCCATGAACGCCTCCAACGGCGCGCTGGTCGCCACGCTGTCCACCGACGACCCGGAGACGTTCGACCGGCTGGCGCCGCAGATACGGGCGTTCAAGACCGGCCGGGGCAAGCCCCGTTCTCGCGGGGACCGCGACGAGCTGTTCGGCGGCTTCGGCGCGTCCTGGCGCGGCGCGTTCGTCGGCGGGGAACTGCTGGTGCGGGCCGTCACACAGGGCGCGGCGGGGGAGCGGGCGCCGGGGAACTTCCCCAGCTATCACCTGATGGCCTGAGCCGGGGGTGGGGGTGCGGGAGTGTGGCGCCGTACCCCCACCGCATCGGCTGGGTCCGCGGTGGGCCCGGACGGGGCAGGGCCGTCCGCTACCCGATGCCCTGCCGGTCCGGCAGCAGCGCGAAGTCGCGGTCCGCCGCCTCCGGCACCAGTCGCTCCACCGCCTGCTCCAGGAGCGCCCGGTGCCGCAGGAGCGGCGCCCTGCGACCTTCGGGCGCCAGCAGGAGCAGATCGTCGATCCCGGCCAGCATGCGCCGGGTGACCTGGGGATGCTCGGCCGCGCAGCCGCGGATCTCGGTGAGCCCGAGGTCCACCAGGTCCTGCCAGTCGGGCACCGGCTGCACGAGCCGCACCGTCCCGCGCCGGTCGCGATGGGGCAGCGCGCCCAGCGGATAGCGGGCGACCGACGCCAGGAACTGCACGATCCGGTCCAGGGCCTGCACGGCGGTCGTCGGGTCGTTCACCGCCGGCGACAGGGCACGCAGCGCGATGTCGGACAGCTGCCGGAGCCCGAAGCCGAGGTCCTGGTGGAAGGTCCGCTCCACCCCGACCGACACCGCGTAGCGCAGCGCGCGGCGACCGGGAGCGGGGCCGCCGTACACCGCGAACACCGGCGTGCCCGGCACCATGAAGTCCCCGATGCGCGGCAGCAGCCGCAGCACGACCCCCTGGCGCCGTGCGGCCCGCACCACCCGCGCGATGTGCACGTCCCGCAGCACCCCGGCCCGGCCGTCATGGGTGATCCGGGCCGTCTCGGGCCCGAGGCGGTCGTCGTCGAGCTCTTCCTCGGTCGGATGCCGCACGGCCACCCGGAACGCCTCGCGCGCGATCCGGTCGATCACGAAGCCGATGCGCATCATGCGCAGCGTGCCGTTCACGTAGGCGATGAACAGGAGCAGGCTCAGCAGCACCATGAGGGCCGCGAGCAGGCCCTCGATCAAGGGCACGCTCGTCACCAGGCGCGGATCCTGCTCGCTGTCGAAGGACGCCAGCGTCAGCAGGGAGAACAGGAACGTCGCGAGGAAGACCGTCAGCGTGATCTTGGTGATCCGGGAGCGGACGTAGAGCCGCACCACCCGGGGACTGAACTGGCCGCTGGCCATCTGCACGGCCACCAGAGAGATGCTGAAGACGACACCGATGAAGGTCATCATCGCCGAGCTGATGGTGCTGATGACCGTCTTGGCGTCCTCGGCGAGCCGGTTCAGGTCCTTGAGGGTGTCGTACTCCTCGTCGTCCTGGAGGAGGCGCACCAGCTCCGCGTCCACCTCCGCGGCCGCCCACCACAGCAACAGGGAGCCGATGAGCCCCACCGTGGGCGCGAACCACATCGTGTCCCGCAGATGCTCGCGCAGCGGCGAGAGGACCCGGGGCCGCCGGACCCGCCCCTCACCCGGAGAATGGGTAAGCAAACCGTCACTCATGGTGAAACCTTAGGTGCGCTCGCGCGCCGTGCCGCGTGTTGCGCGGCCACCCGGCGTAGGTCACGGATACGCAGGTGAAAGGCACTCCGAAACCTTGGTATTGTTGTCTTCGTCGCCGAGGGAAACACCCCGGAGCGACAGACACCTAGTCCGGGTGGCGGAATGGCAGACGCGCTAGCTTGAGGTGCTAGTGCCCTTTATCGGGCGTGGGGGTTCAAGTCCCCCCTCGGACACCAGTAAGAATGGCCCCTCACGAGGGGCTTTCTTCATGTCTGGGCAGTGGCGTGACCAACCACGTGACCAACGGCCCAGAGAGTTTCCTGGTCAGACCAGGGATGCGAGACCGATCCGGGATGCGCTGGACGCGGCCAGCTTCTTGGCTCCCTCGGCGCGACGCCTGCCGTAGCGCGTCATGGTGTAGCCCGGCGAGTGGTGACGGGCGTTGGCGGAGACCTCTACCGGGTTCTCGTGGTTGTCGAGATCGTTTGTGATCTTCGATGCTCGCCAGTCATGCAGTCGAAAGCCGTCCGGCAGCTTCATCCGTGTGCGGGCTGTGCGCCAGCGGGCAGAGACCTTCTCCGGGTCCTGCGGGCCGCCCGCCGTGCGCCCCTTCCGGAGCTTGAAGCCGTCACGGGCGAAGACCAGGCCGTGGTCCACCCACAGGGGGCCAAGGCGTTCCTTCTCGGCTTGCTGACGCTCCCGCTGCCACTTGAGGACGTTCATCAGGGCTTGGTCGACGTAGATGATTGCGTTGTCGTCTCCGTCCTTGGTGAGCTTGCGCAGCCGGTAGGTGTTGCCTTCTTCGACTACGACCCAGGCCAGTTCGATGGCGCAGTCGTCCCAGTGGATCAGGTCCCACATCCAGCCCAGGGTCTCGCTGCGGCGGCACGAGGTGGCCGCGTATGAGGTCCACAGCGGGGCGTCTCTCAGGCAGTGATGGGTCAGCCCGTCACAGGCCCTGTTGCCGCACGGCTCCCATATCTGGCCCAGGAAGCTTGCCGTCTCCTGATCATTGAGCGTCGGGAAGTCCGGCTGAGCCGCCTTGATCTGCCGCTCTGTGGGCGGGTTGGCGCTGTGGGCCGGGTTCACCGTCAGGAGCTTCCTGGGGCCGGTGACGGAGTCCAGGGCGGCAGAGATGATGTTGTGGACGTGACGGACGCTCTTGGGGCCCAAGGGCTTGTTCTCGTTGGTCTCAACGGGCTTGACCTCCAGCAGCCGGTACAGCTCGTCCAGGCGCTCGTCTGTCACCTCCACTACCTTCACCGTGCCTATGTGCGGCTTGATGTGCAGCCGGATCTTCGGCTCGTAGCCCTCCCGGGTGGTGCCCTCACCTCGGTGCTTGGCGAGCCATGAGTCCATGAGCTGTCCCATGGTCATGTCTGACCGAGGGGTGAGCGTTCCTGCCTCGTGGTCGCTGAGCCAGCGGCGTAGCGCCCGCTCCGCCTCGGTCTTGGTCTTGAACTCTCGGCCTATCCAGTAGCGCTCCTTCTTGCTGGTCGCCGGATTGAAGTGAAGGGGTGTACGGACGCCCCAGGTGTTCGGCCGTCCCGTTCGCTTGATCTCCACGGGGCTACTGCCGAGCCCATTGCCTCTCTTCGCCACAGACGTTGGCTCTCTGTTGAGTTGACCGGTCGATGTGCCAAACCGGGCCGGTGCGTCGCTCCGGAAACGTAAGTGTGCACCGCATCCACCCTAGGTTGTCAACACGGGGTGGCGCCCCCTGTGTGGTACTTTCGAAGGCATGGAGGCACACGAGAGCGGGTTGGAACTGACCCAGCAGCAGGGAACGGCATGGGTGATCCGCATGTGGTGGCCGACGGGGCCCCTCACCGGCGGACCGCAGCGGATCACCATCGAGCCAGCGGAAGAGGCCACCCCGCGCGACGTGGCGCGCGGCATCTCCACCACTGTCCTTCGGCGGCTCGACCTGGCAGCGGCCATGAAGCTGGCGGAGCAGGCTCCAGAGTTTCAGCGGGCCATGGAGGGGGTGGGGCAGAAGATCGACCAAGCAGGCCTGGCGGCAGGCAGGGAACTGGCCCGCGCGGGCGTCTCGGAGCTGTACCTGTCCCTGCTGGCCGCGACGTACAAGTCCATGGCTGATATGGGCGCCCCGGCTCCCATCCCGTGGCTGTCCCGGCTCATTGACCGTCGCCCAGAGACCGTGAAGGATCACCTCAAACGGGCACGCAGGGACGGCTACTTGACCACCATCGCCGGGAAAGCGGGAGGCGACTTGACAGACAAGGCAACGGCAGTCCTTAATGCCTTCACGGAGTCCGGTGACGATCAAGCCTGACGCCCCGAGACAGCTTCAGATCTAACTAGCCCCCAAGGGAACTTGGGGGCATTTCTTTTAGGGGGACGATGCGGACCAAGCTGATGACTGTTGACGATGTCGCTAACTACTTGGCCAAGCCCCGTTCATGGGTGTACGGGAACTGGCAGCGAGAGGAGATCCCGTTCCGGAAGGTGGGTCAGGCACTCCGGTGCCGCCCGGCTGATCTGGAGAAGTGGCTTGATCGTCAGAGTTAATTGATTTGTTCGACGTGTTCACAGGGCCCCCCGAGGCGAACGGGGGCCTTTTTGTTTGCCTGTTGAGAGGACTGTATTGAGCAACACCAGCAAGGGCCACATGACAATTCCGCCCTCCGGCAGGAACGGTCGGGCACGCCTGGAAAAGCAGGCTGACGCCCTTCTGAGAGCGGCTGGAGAAGAGAAGTCGGAAGACTGGCCCACCCCTTGGCCTGGGCGAGAGGAGACGGAGTTCGAACGGATGGCTGCCACGTGCTCCGGAATCCTCTCTCTGGCCGACGCCGCCCTGGCCGCGATGCAACCCGCCCTCGACCCCGAGGCCGGGCATAAGGAGATACGGCAACTGATGGAGGAGAGGCCCGGAGCCGGGGAGGCAACGACCCTTGCCCATCTGCTGGATGCACCCTCTACTGAGACTGATCGCGGATCAGGGTTCACTATCCAGAGAAAAAGCTTCCACCCTGAACGGTGCCGATGGCCCTGCTGCAACGAGCTGCTGTACGCGCCTGAGAAGCCGCGCAAGGTTGGCAAGCCCCGGAAGTACTGCCAGGGGCACCAGAAGGCGTCCAGGGCCCGCACGCAGCGCCTCAGGAGGGCGGGCATCCACGTAGGGAAGAACAGGAACCTGATCTACGAGTACGAAGGTCTGGAGGGTCAGGAGCTGGACGGCTACCGGGAGGTGTGGGGGCACCTCAACACCGTCAGAGTCCAGTGACGAGCAGCCGACGCACGGGCGTGAAGCTTTAACCCGGAGCTAGTGGAGGAGTGATCCTCCGGGGGCCATGCACACTCGGCGGTGTGCCTCTGGCACGGCCTGACGGCCGGGCAGTTCCTAAGTCGTTATGAGGCTCTGCGGATACCTAGTTGACGGTTATGTGAGACGTAGAGAAATACTTCCCTCCTCACCCTCTTGCCAGAGTTGTTCTGATGGGGGGTAAGGGGGGCAGTGTTTTCTCTTACGTTCCCTGCATCTGGTTATATAACTACAACTACCCGCCCCTTGGCGGGGCGGGAAGCAAGTAGTTATCGATAGCAGTTAACGATTGATCAACCATCTATCGCTACCCCCTCTAAGGGGGGTGTATTCGATTACTTAGTTGAATTGATTGCTGTAGACCGATAGATAGATTCAGATTGATGAGTAGCTTAGGGAGGTGTCGAATTGAGCGACACGGTAGACGGTTCCGTTTCTGCGGAGGCTGGTGTCGGAACCTCGACGGAGGCCCATGGAATTGATGCTTCGGCGGGAGGCCCGGGGAATGACCCCGCTACGGGACTTCCGCTGACCTATGACGAGTTGCTGGCCGAGCGTGACAAGTGGCAGCGGGAGGCGGAACAGTTTCAGACCGCCAAGGAGACCATGGCCGAAGAGGCCCTGAAGGCCGCACGTGCCGAGGTGAATCAAGAAGTTATTGGCAGGATGGTCCGCGCTGAAATCTGTGCTCATGCTGCTGCTGAAGGTATGCCCCTCTCAAGTATCCCGAAAATGGAATACCTCAAGATGGATTCGTTCCTGGGTGATGACGGTTACCCGAACAGTGACGTGATCAAGAAGTTCATTGATTCCATCCCCGGGAAGCCGCCGAAGTTTCCTCAGCTCGGCATGCAAGAAGCCCCGTCACCTAAGCAGTCAGCAGGCATCAAGGGAAATCGTCGCGCCTACTCTCCTGGAATCTCTCTCGACACCCGTAACCGCTGAATTGGAGTTTTGCCTTTGCTTTACAGCTATCAGAATCCTGCGACTGGCACCTTCAATCCCCAGATGTGGGATTCTAAACTACTGGAACAGTTTGACCCTCTGCTTGTTTGGGCCTCTCGGTGGGTCTCCAACAATAAGTATGAGGGAACTATCCGCAAGCAGGGGGATGTCGTTCACATCAACTCGCTGGTGCGTCCCACGGTAGGAAATTACACGATCGCTGAGGGGATGACTTCTCAGCGTCCTGAGACGGTTGATCAGAGGCTTTCAATCACTGAAGCAAAGTACCTTCAGGTGCTCGTCGAAGATGCTGAGCGTATCCAGCTTGCTGGTGGCCTTGATTCTCCGATCAACCGACAGATGATCCGTGCCCTGGCCCGCGCGGCGGACACGTTCATGGGCGGCATCATCGCCAAGGGGGCTACAGCAGCACCGACCATCAAGGCGACGCCTGAGAGCGCCCCCAGGGCCCTCTTCAGCGCCATCCTGGACATGATGCTGGCCCTGGACGACAACGACGTTCCAGAGGGCCGCTACGTGGTCGTGTCACCGAAGGTGAAGCGGTATCTGGTCGAGTATCCGGCCGTAGCCAATGCTTCTGAGTACGGGGCGGCGGGCGTGACCATGAACGGCGCCTTCGCTCAGCTCGCTGGCTTCACGGTGCTTTCCACCACGGCCATGCCCAAGGGCGTGGACATCGTGGCGGGGCACAATGAGTTCAGCACCTATGCGAGTCAGTTCACCGGCTTCCGCGAAGGCCAGAGTGAGAAGTACCGGGCCGACTACATGGACAACCTGCACCTGTACGGCGGGAAGATCGTGAGGTATCCGGAACTCGACACCAAGAAGGCGGACAATACCTTTGATGAGTCGAAGCCGACCAAGGGAATCCTCAAGGCCACTGTGGAGTGGACGCCCTGACGCCTTGTGAGGCTGGCTCGGGCCCCGGCCGGATGGTCGGGGCCTCGGCCGTCCAGTGCTGCCATGGCACCCGTCGACTCCCGCGGCCTGGTCCTCGTCCCCGTCGTCGAGCTGCTGCCTGCCGGGTCATGTAGACCACCTCCAGGCCCTGACTCTCGACCTGGAACGGCACCGCTGTGGATCTTGGTGGACAACTCGACGGCTGTGTACAACTTCGTCACCCGTTCGGCCTACGCCAGGTTCTGACCATGAGGCATCGGTGAGCTACTGAACCCGGGGGAACATCGAACGAGGAGAACTCTGATGGCGAAGGAACAGCAGGACCCGAAGCAGGACGAGCAGAGCAAGCAGAAGGCCCAGGAGGGCAAGCAGGAGAAGGCTCCCAAGCCGAAGTCCCGTTCAGCTGTGGGCATAGATTCCCTGGGCGACAGTTACACCTCAGGCGAGGGAGGCCGCTGGAAAGGCAACGCCGACAGGTAGAACCGAATATCCCAGCAAGCCTGAGCCCCCGTGAACCCTCATGGGGGCTCATCTGTCTCACACCATCCGCACCACCCTCCTAAGGGGAGGTGGCAGATCATCGCTCAACCAACATCCCCACCTTCAGGGGTGGGGTCGGATCGGATCAGTCGTTGTCTGTAGCAGATCGGCCGGGGTATATAACCCCGGCCGTCATCAATAATGTACGCGTCCTCTGATGAGCACCGGGACAGGCTGTGACGCAGGCAACAGTGATGATGATTCCTCACCACGCTCCAGCCGACGCCGATACGGGATTCGAGCCCGGAGGGCCCATACGCAGACTCCGAGAGCCGTTCTGAGGCCTCGTAGAGCAACCTGTGAGCCTTTTCCTCGTCGGATCCGCGGTAGCGGCTCAGCGAGGCGTACAGGGCTTCAGAAATAATGAAACCCGTACACGGTCGAAGGACAGCGCCCCTGCGGTCCTCGCATAAATCTAGCTATCGCATAACCCCCGTATCCAAAGAAATGTATTGACTGTTCCGTGATGGCACATTAATCGTTTCGTTATCGCCTGATGCTGAGATGAGTGGAGTTTCGAAATCCCGCTCACTCAAGAGGGATCGCAAGCCGTTGAGAGTGCTTCTCCGGCCGTCAGTGACTCGCTCTGCCTCATCAGCCCTGGGGGGACTGTGCGCACAACAGTTCAGGTCATCAGCTACGTGGAAAAGGTCGTCTGCGATGGGTGCCTGTCCAAGGACGGAACACAGACAGAGGCGACCGAAACCCTGAACCTAGGGGACCGCTCGTGGGACCTGTGCCTTGAACACTCCGTGCGCTTCTCCCGGTACCTGGCAGACGCATTGGGTTCCGGTCTGCCGGACGAGGAGACAGGGCCTGAGACGGAAGCTGAGGACGTTGACGCACCGTCGGCTGCCGAGTCCGAGGATCCGACTGCGGATGAGGACTTTGCCGACTACGTCTCTCGGATCACCGACAGCCGTAAGGCCTTCAAGGGCAAGCCTCTGAAGGCTGGTACTCAGGCTGCACAGGCTCAGTGGTCCAAGCACCGTGAGCGGCTGGCCTCTCTGCCGGACAAGGAGCGGGCCGACTATGTGAAGTGGTGTGCGGCAGAGGGCAAGGACGTCCGGCTGACGGCCTCGCACGTGGAGTTCCGGGGCTTCATGTGGGCCAACTTCCCGCACATGGCCAGGGCCTACGCCGACGCGATGCGCGGCAGACCGCAGCCTCATCAAATCAACTCGCCCGAAGGGCAGGCAGCATGAACACCCCTGACTTCTCCACGATGGCCACGGGACGCATAAGGGCGGTGGTGTCCTCGCTCGCCCCGCACGTCGAGTGGTCCCCCGTCGGGCTGCTTGGGGGCCTGCTGTGTGCCTTCTCGGCGATGCTGCCCGACACTCGTGTGCAGCGGGGGTCTGGCTCCATGCCGCTGATGCTGCACGTGCTGCTGTGCGGCGGTACGGGTGAGGGCAAGGGGCAGTCCTGGGGTATCGCTGAAGCCATCGCCCGGGACGCGAACCGCACCTTCATGGCGGGCAACGTCATCCACGGTGTGGTGGGCGGAGCAGGCGTCATCCAGGCCGTGGCCGACTGCGGCGAACACGCCTTGATCGTCGATACCGAGTACGCACGCGTCCTGCGGGCCGGACGCCGACAGGCCAACCTGTCCCAGGTACTTCGCGATCTCTGGGACGGCGCCCCCGTCGCCACGTCCAGAGCCAAGGACCCGATCCAGGTGGACCGTCCGCGTGTGGCGATCATGGGGCACGTCACGCCAGAGGAGTTCCGGGCCAACCTCACCGGGACCGACCGGGACGGCGGCTCGTACAACCGGCTGCTGACGCTGCCCGTATCCCAGGTCCGCTGGCTGAGCGAGAGGGAGCGCATGCCCGCCCACCTGATCCCCGAGGCCGGTGAGCACTTCGCCAGGGCCCTGCGGCACGCGCAGCGCATCGGCACGGTCACGCTCGCTCAGGACGCCTACGACGTGGCCGACACGATCCGGCATGACCTGTTGGGCAAGGCCCGTGAGTCCGAGGACTTGAAGCCGTTTGCTGCCCGCTGCAATGAACAGGTACGCCGCATCGCCGCCCTGTTCGCGCTCTTCGACCTGCGGCGCGAGATCGCCTCTGACGATCTGCGCGCGGCGGCCTGTCTGGTCACTTACGCCATGAGCACCGTGGAAGCGATCGCCACGAGCAGTGGCAGCAAGGCCAGCAAGCGTCAGCCGCTCAGTCTCGCGGAGAAGGTACGCGCCCGACTGGACCTGTTCGGCGGCTCCGCCCGCTCCTCTCAGATCCTGCCCTACGTCGGAGCATCGGCCGCTGAGGTCAAGGCCCTGCCCGGCATCGTCATCACACACGAACGCAACGGCGTCGGCCGACCGGCCGTTGTCTTCTCACTCGGTGGCGACAGTTCGGGCGATGATCCGTGCACGGAACCCGAGACAGTTGAGGTCCGCGCCGAGGAGGTGTCGGAAGTGGTCTCGATGGACGTCTACCGCCCGGCACCCGCTCCGGCTCCGGAGCCGAAACAGGTGAAGCAGCGCCCGGAACCAGTCGACACCGCCAATCCGTTCCTGGCACTGCTCTAACCAATCAAAGGGAAGCCCTGGCCCTCATGGGCCGGGGCTTCATTGCCTTGTCGGCTTAGCCCATGACAGCACGAGCGATCAACGTTCCGATGTGGTCTGGCTCGGGGGCGTCGAGAACCCGCACTTCCGCCTGATCGAATCCGGAGCGCAGAAGCAGGTTCTCCCACTTCCGTGGGGTGTAGCTGTAGCGGTAGGTGAACAGTGCCTTCCCCGCGAACCCGCCCTTGTACATGCCCTGTGGTCCGTAGGCGCCGGGGATGGCGGGGGGTTGTGAGAACGCGAAGACTCCACCGGGTGTGAGCCGCTGTGCCACCAAGGGGAAGAGCCGTGCGGGGTCGGTGAACCAGGCTGCCCCAAAGATCGAGTAGATCGCCTCGTATGTCTCTGGGCTCTCGCGCAGATGCTCCAGCACTTCCGCGCAGACGAACCGAGCACCGAGCAGGCCCCACCGTTGGCTGATGCTGTCCACCATGACGGGTGAGAGATCAAGGCCCGTGACCTTCACGCCTTGCTCCGCGAGGAACGCGGCGGCCCGTCCGGTGCCGCATCCGATCTCAAGGGCGGTCGTTGGCTGCCCCAGTACTTCCGGCCCCGGCCCATGCCCCTGGTACTGCGTCCAGCAGAAGACCGGGGGCGAGTCGTTGACGGAGCCTTGCACGCTCTTGCTGTTGGCGTACTGGTCCCAGAGTTCGCGTTCGTTGTCGATGTTGTGCTGAGCAGCCAACAGAGCTTCCTTTGCGCCTGGTTGAGTTTGGGCCCCTGCCCCATTGTGCGGGGCAGGGGACTCTAGCGGGGTTCAGTGGCTGTCGGGCACCTTGTCGTCGCACGGCGAGCAGTCCGGGTCATCCATCGCCCACAGCTCAGCGTCCACGGCGAACCCGTTCTCTTGGATGACGTCGGCCGTACGGCCGACGAGCCCGTCCCTGCGGCGTTCGATCAGCGGTGCATGGTGCTTGTACCTGCCGCCGTTGTAGACCTCACAGAGCGCGAAGTAGACGGGCGTGTCCAAGATCAGTTGGTGTACGCCGATGTCCACGGTCTTGCCCACGCCGATGTGCACGTCCCGGCGCTCCATGGCCGTGAGGGTGTAGGCGACCGCTTGCCGGAGGATGCGTTCCGCCATGTCACGCACCATGACGTTGTCCCGCATCAGAAGCTTGATCTCGCGCTCCCAGATGGTGACGCCCACCGAGCCGGGGCTCTCCAGCACGTTGTAGGTGTACTCCCTGATGTGCGGGCGCACTGCGTTGAGGAGCGTCACCGGGTCACGGAGCAGTGTCCGAGTGGGGCTGTCCAGTACGACAGTCATCGCGCTTCCCTTCCTTTGGTGGTGGAGGCAGCTGGGCCGAATGGCCGGGCCGTACCGCACTTGCTGACCCGACCGGCCGACTCCGCTTCACGGTCGCGTGCGACCGGTCGGGCGTTGTGCCCCGCTCCCCGCTGGGGAGCCACACCTAGCCAGCGGGAAGCGGGAACTCATGGATGCGCAGGGGTGAGCTTCCCGGCAGCGGTCATGACCAGGAGCGCAACGACAGTTCCCCACGTCAGCAGGGCCAAGACCCCGCCCCAGAAAGCCCCGTCGCGGCTGTCCCTCCAGCCCCGTAACCGGCTCATCTCCCGCCCCTGATGGCCCCTAGTCCCCGCACATTGCGATTGTGCTTGACCAAGGCAGCGAGCTGGATCTTCTCCCTGTCGTTGGCAGGGCGGACAGCCACGGCCCGCGTGTGCCAGCGGAGCCCGGATGGCCGTTCCAAGGTCACCTTGGTGCCGCGCTGCTCCTGCACGACGCCGACCAGCTGACTGCCCCTGTCGAACACCGCCGTACCCGGCTCCCACTGCGTTGCCTGATTCATGTCTTGCTCGCCCTCGCTTCATCGCCGTGAGTTCGTCGAGCGCTGGACGTGCGGCGGAGTCACCTCCGCTTCAACGTCACGTTGTGATGCTTCCTGACAGCTCCAGGTCACCGCGACGTCGTGCAAGGCGTCGGAATGGCGTCTACCAAAGGGCGTCAACTCGGTGTCATTGCAGCCGTGTTGGAGCTAGCTTGGATCGCATGGCAACCACGGTGCTGGTCCCGAATGACACACTGCGAGCGGTACGCCTCTCCATGCGCATGAGTCAGGAGGAGTTCGCAAAAGCCCTGCGTAAGGCAGGGGACCATCTCGGCGAACCCAACGACGCCAGCAAGAGGCTCGTGCAGCGTTGGGAGGGCGGTCAAAGCAAATCACCCCGTGCGGCTTACGTTCGCGCCCTGGAGCACATCACAGCGCGCCGTATCGAAGACCTCGGGTTCACACTGTCTGTCATGGCACGAGTGCATGAAGATGGAACAGGGGGCCACGACATGGATCCAGCAACCGAAGGTGTGGCCGCTGTATCCGGTGTTCTGGACACGGCTACGGAGACCGCTGGACAGTACAGCGGGGTCTGGCTCTCGCGGTACGAGTACTACTCGTCGGGCCGCGACAGCACCTATGACGGCAAGCACTACGTAGTGATCGTTCAGACGGACAATCGGCTGACGGCCCGGAGCCTGCCCGGAGCGAGCAGTAACCCGGACAGCCCTCTGTCCCTCGACCTCACCCTTGATCAGTCGGTAGTGACCGGCGTGTGGACGGAACAGACCGCATCCGATGGCTACTACCAGGGCGCTCGCTATCACGGGGCGATTCAGATGCTGGTGGAGCCGACCGGCCGCCGCATGGCCGGGAAGTGGGTCGGCTTCGGCAAAGACTTCGACGTGAACACTGGTCCCTGGGAACTTCGCCTCATGGACCCGTCTACGAGCAAGGTGACCTTGGAGCGGTACAGCTGTCCTCCCGAGTAGGCGTTGGCAACGTGACCAACGCATGACCAACAGCGGCCCGGAACAGGCAGAAACGGCAGGTGAAGGTGACCAACCTCCATACCTTCCAAGTGGCCTCGGCGAGTGTGTTGTTGCAGGTCAGCTAACTAATGAGCTGGTGCCCGAGAGGAGAGTTCAAGTCCCCCCTCGGACACAGACGACATCCCCTGCGGGTCCTCCCGCAGGGGATGTCTGCGTCTCCGGGCCGTCCGCTCGCCGTCAGGCGTGCCTCGGACCTCAGAGCTGTGCCGGCAGGCTGGTGGGGCGCATGCCCTCGTCCGGGACCGGCGCGGGCTGGAGGTCCTTGCGGTCCACCGCGAGCCGTCGATCAGGGTGTCCTCAAGCGCTGCACTGTCGGGTTCGGTTGCGCCCGGGGTGGATCCACGGGGTTTTGGTGCGAGGATGCGGACGAAACTCTGGTGAATATCGGCTGGGTAGCTTTCGGCTCGCGGTCGAGAATATGCGTGCGCGGCGACCTGTTCGCGGTCGAGTTCCTCGCAGGGTGATCAATGTGGGCCGAGGATATGTCGGCGCGAAGATGAATATTCAAGGGCCGTTTCTGGTTCCGATGACCCGGTGGCCGGGGATGCGCGGGGCTGGTTGGCCGGAGGGCCGGGATGAGGGTGCAGCGTCGCGCGGGGAGGTTGCCTTCTTGTGCGGCGCGGCACAGGCCGCACAAGGGCGGAATCGCGGTTGACGTGGTCGGCTTGAGGGGTGATGCCCTCGTGGGAGGACCGCGCTACGAGGTCGAGGCCGTGTGGCTCACGGCGGCTTGGCCTGAATTCCTGACGCGTCTCCAACGTGCACCCGAGCCGCCAGCTGATGGAGCTTGTTCGCTGAGGGTCCGTACGTAGTTCTATGGTCGCCTGGTGCCTCCGGATAGAGCCTTCGTTGCTCTTGATGGAGCCTTCTCGCGGAAATTCGGCAGGAGTGTTCGAGGCTTGCTCCGGGCGAGTTTTGCGGCGTGCTCGAATTGACGCGAGACTTTTCGTGAGAGCCGTATCGTCAGGCGCGGCCCGCGAGCATCTCGGCCACCGCGATGCCCGACGCCCGGGTCGCGCCGTGGGTGATCATGTGCACGGCACCGAGTGCGGCGCCCGTCGGCACGCCCATCTCCACGACCAGCGCGTCCGGGCGGGTGCGCAGCAGTCGGGCCAGGGTGTCCGACATCCAGCGGTGGCGGGCCGCGTCGCGCACGACGACCACCAGGGCGCGCCCGTCCGCGGGGGCCAGGGCCGCGCGGTCCAGGACCTCGTCCGTGCCGTCGTGGCCGTCGAGCTCGGACTGGGTGAGGCGCACGGATGTGGTGTCGGGGCGCAGGTCGCGCAGCGGGTCGGCGACGCCCCAGGGGGTGCCGCCGTCGACGGCCGGGTTCATCACCGGCGACAGCTCCACGACATGCGGCGCCGCGGCGAGCGGAAGAGGGGATTCCGACCCGTCGGCGCGGCGATGTACCCGCACCGCGCGGCGCGCCGCGACGAGACCGATGTCCGACCGGGCGCCCGCCCGAGCCACCGCCCGTGACCGCTCGCCCGACCAGGCGGCGAACGCCCGTACCCGCCCGCTCGCCTCCGTGAGCCGCTCCTCGGGCAGCCGCCCGTCGAGCACGGCCTTGACGAGCGCCCCGGCGAGCAGCTCGACCGTGGACTGCTCGGCGCTGTCGCCGCCCACGCACACCGCGTCCACACCGCCCGCGAGGGCGCGGACCGTCGCCCCGTCGATGCCGTACCGGTCGGTGACCGCACCCATCTCGATGCCGTCCGTGACCACCATGCCGTCGAAGCCGAGCTCGCCGCGCAGCAGGTCGTTCAGGATGCGGGGACTGAGCGTCGCGGGCAGCCCGGGGTCGTACGCGGGCACGACCAGATGGGCGGTCATGATGGCGCGCACGCCCGCCTCCGTCGCGGCGATGAACGGCGGCAGGGCGGTGCGGGCGATCTCCGCGGCGGTGCCCCGGACCTGCGGCAGGCCGAAGTGCGGGTCGACGGAGGTGTCGCCGTGGCCCGGGAAGTGCTTGGCGCACGCGGCGACACCGGCCGCCTGCAGACCGCGGATCCAGGCGGCGGTGTGGCGGGAGACGACATCGCTGCGGGCGCCGAAGGAGCGGACGCCGATGACGGGGTTCAGGGGGTTGGAGTTCACGTCGGCGCTCGGTGCGTAGTTCAACGAGACACCCGCCGCGTGGAGTTCCCGGCCGATGTCGCGGGCGACGCTCTCGGTGAGGTCGACGTCGTCGACGGCGCCGAGCGCGAGGTTGCCGGGCCGTGAGGCGCCCGTCCACGCCTCCATGCGCGTGACGTCGCCCGCCTCCTCGTCGATGGCGACGATCAGGTCGGGGTTTTCGGCGCGCAGCGACGCGGTGAGCGTGGCGACCTGCCCGGGCTCGACGATGTTGCGGCCGAACAGCACCACGGCGCCGAGCCCCTCGGCGATCCGGCGGCGCAGCCAGTCCGGGGCCTCGGTGGTGCCCACGAATCCCGGCTGCAGGACGGAGTTGGCGAGCTGCTCCAGCTTCGGGTGACTGCTCGAAACCATGCCGGGACCTCCGGTGGGCGGATGGCTGACCGGGCGGCGGCCGGCCGGTGGACGAGAGCGCGCCGTTGGCGCTGGTCGGGCGCCGGGCGACTTGGTACAGGCCAATCGGATGTTGGCTCAGGCCAATTGGAGCTGTCAAGGAGTGCGAACCCGCAGGAAACGGAAGGTGAACCGGCAGATGGAAGAGGCGTTCTGAGGGTGCGGAGCCGGGTGGGCCGCGTGGGGTCCGGGCGCGGACCGATCAGGCCAGGCCGCTCCGTCGGCCACCGGAGGCCACCTTGTAGGACGCCGTTCCGCGCGGTGGAATGCGCAGGAGCGGGACGGCCCCGAACTGCCGTTCCCGCGGCGGCGGCACGGCCCGGCAGGGCCACGGGCGAAGGAGGCACACCGTGCGACGGTACGAACTCGTCGGCAGGCGGGACATCAGGCTGGTCACCGACGCCCCGGTGCCCGAGCCCGGACCCGGCCAGGTCCTGGTGCGGGTGCGGTCGTGCAGCGTCTGCAACCGCAGCGACCTCGCCTACTACCACTACTACGGACTCAGAGAGCACTGTGCGACCGGCTGCTACGGCCACGAGATCGCCGGCGTCGTCGAGGCGACCGGCCCCGGTGTCACCCGCGTCACGACCGGTCAGCGCGTCTTCGTCCGCACGCCGCTGACGAGCGGGTACGCCGAGTACGCCCTCGCGCGCGAGATCGCCGTCGGCGCGCTCCCCGACGGCATCCCCTACGAACAGGGCTCCATCCTCCAGCTCCTGCCGCTCGCCGTGCACGCCACCCGCGGCATCCGGCTCGGCGACCGGGTCGCCATACTCGGCCAGGGTCCCGTCGGCCAGATGGCGCTGCGCATGGCCGTCCGGCGCGGCGCGGCCCACGTCGCCGTCGCCGACCTCGACGAGTGGCGCCTCGAGCGGTCCCGGCTCGCGGGCGCCGACGCGGTGCACCGGGTCGACGGCGGCTCCGGCCGACTGGCCGCCATCGGCGAGGACTTCGCCGCCCGCGGGGAGGAGTTCGACGTCGCCATCGACGCCGTGGGCACCCCCACCACCCTCAACGCCTGCGTCGGCCTCGTGCGCCAGAACGGCCTGGTCGTCATGCTCGGCACGCACCACGTGGACACCCACGTCACCGTCGACCTCGTCACCTGGGAGCGCAAGGGCCTGCGCGTGCACAGCTCCGCCGAACCCGTGGACACCGCGCGCGCCGACGCCCTCGCCGTCGCCGAACGCCTCCTGCGCCACGGCCACGAGACGCTGCGCCTGCCCGACCTGCACACCCACACCTACGCCCTCGACGAACTCCCCAAGGCCATGGAGCTGCTGTCCGCCAGCAGGTCCCTCTACCCGGACGCGGACCGCGCCCCTTTCGACGGGCCGCCGCCCGAGACACTGAAGGTGGCGATCGTGCCGTGAACCGCGCGCGGGGGCAGGCCCGGTGAGATGGGGGATCGCCGGGTACGGCGATGTCGTGGAGCGGCGGGTGCTGCCCGCGCTCCGGGCGCTCGGGGAGGAGCCGGTGCGCCTCTGGGGCCGTGACGGCGGGCGGGCCGTCCGTGTCGCCGCCCGCCACGGGGTGCCGGTCGGCGGTGCCGATGTGGACATGTTGATCCGGGACGTGGATGCCGTGTACGTCGCCACTCCTGTCGTCCACCATGTACCGCTGGCCGTGCACGTGTTGCGGGCCGGTCTCCCCGTACTCGTGGAGAAGCCGCTGGCCGGAGGGCTGGGGGTGGGTGCCGGGGTGGGTGTCGACGGCCTGCCGTGTGCGGGTGTCGCGTACTACCGCAGGCTCGCCCCCGCCGTGCGCCGCCTGCGTGAGGAACTGTGCGGGTGGACGCCGGAACGGGTCGAGGTGCGGTTCCGGTGCGCGTTCGACCCCGGGCCCGGGCATCCGATGCGGTGGCGGACCGACCCGGCCCTGTCCGGCGGCGGAGTGCTCGCTGACGCCGGGAGCCACCGGATCGACCTGCTCCACCTGCTGTTCGGACGCCCTGAGGAGGTGCGGGCCCGTCTCGGCCGCCGGTTCCCTGAGGGCGCCGAGCGGCTGGCCGAGGTGGAGTTGCGGTGGGCCTCGGGGACGCGGGCGCTCGTGCGCGCGGAGTGGAGCGGGGAGCCGCCCGAGGACCGCTTCGAGGTGAGCGGCGCCGGGAGGACGCTCACCCTCGACCCGCTGGACTCGGGCCGGCTGCGCCGCCACGGCGCCGGGGCAGAGCGGCAGTTGACCCTGCCGCCCGCCCCGAACCCCCATCAGCCGCTCATCGCCGACTTCGTCGCCGCCGTCGCGGCCGGGCGGCCACCGGTGTGCCCCTTCGCGCAGGCCCGCCTGGTCGACGAGGTCCTCGTGGCCGCGGAACACTCCGACGCGGCGGGAGGCAGCCCCGTCCCGCTGCCGCTGCCCGCCGACGGCCCGAGCCTGGACCGAGCCGGGGCTCAGGCGCCGTCGTCCGCCGACCAGGCCCGCAGCCACCGCGGGTCCGGCGTGTCCGACTGACGGATGAAACGCGTGTCGATGGACAGCCGCATCGCGTCCGTCGTCGCGTCCAGCGAGGCGTGGATGATGTGCGGCACATGCACCATGACGTCGCCCGCCGCGAAGTCCGTCCACAGCCAGCGGCGGCCGAGGCTGCGCGCGGTGAACTCCAGGTCGTGACAGATCTGCCGGCGGTCGCCCGGCCGGTCCGTGGTGTCCCGCAGCGGCTCGTACGCCTCGGGCGGCAGCGCGTGCGAACCCTCCAGGTAGACCAGCGCGCCCGATTGCGGTGGGCAGTCGCCGACCGGGATCCAGGTCGTGACGACCTGCGGCGAACCCTCGTCCATGTAGTCGAAGTCGACGTGGGCGCGTGAGGCCCGGCGCACGCCGCGGTGGAAATGGCGCAGGATGCGGCGCGGCAGCATCCGGGCGTCGCCGTCGAGCAGATCGGCCGCCAGCTTGCGCAGCCGGGGGTCGTCGAGGAACCGGTCGAAGGTCTCCGAGCGGACGAACGCGTGCGCGGGATGCCCCGCCACACCGTGCTCGGGGAGCCCGTCAGGCACCCGCCCGGAGAACACCCCCTCGCGCGCGCTGGTGCCCGGCGCGAGATAGCCCGCGGGCAGCTGGGAGAAGTACCTGGCGCGCAGCCGCAGCACCTGCTCACGATCGAGGAAGTCCGGCAGATACAGGTATCCGTCCGCGTGCAGCCGCTCGCGCAGGGCGGCGGGGTCCGGCATCCGATCCGGATCGGTGGCGCGCAGCGGGCCGAACAACTCGGGGGAGAAGGGTATGGGCACGCCGTTCGACGAGAGATTCACGAGGAGTCCTTACGTCAGCGGATCGTCGTCAGGTCGCCAGTGCGTAGGCCGGCCGACAAGGCCAAGGGAGCCAAGTGGGCCGAGAGGGACGAGAGGGAGGCGACGGGAACGTCAACAGATGACTGGGGCTGTCCACAGGTGTCGAGATCGTCAAGAGGTGGACAGGATGTCCATGTGCAGTTGAGGCATCAATGGGTTGATGGGTCGTCAAGGGGGAAGTGCCGGTCAGTAGACGCCCTCGACCGCCTCCCCGGGTGGTGTCAGACCGTCGTGGAACACCTGCACCGCCGCCACGCCCTCCCAGGGGAACCACGGGTGCGGTCCCGTCCTGATCGCGCTGTCGCGCTCCAGGAGGTTCGGCAGAAACAGGTCCTCCAGGAGCGTGGTGACCCGCACCCGCCCGCGCTCGCCCACGGGCACCTCACGCCAGGGGTCGGCGGGATCGACGACCTGGAGGACCGCGAAGGGCGGCGGCAGGTGGTACGAGTGCCCGGTGCCGCCGGGCAGCGCGGGCGCGCCCGGCACCGCGTCGGCCTGCAGGGCGTGGCCAGCGAGCGTGTTGCCGTACGTGTCGATCCACTGCACGCCGTCCAGGTGTTCCTGGCGCAGGAACGCGGCTTCGGCGGCGCTGCACGTGGTGCCGCCGGTGCACACCGCGCGGATGCCGTAGGTGTGCAGGGGGCGCGGCAGCCGCATGGCCAGTTCGAGGAGCAGCCGGGACGTGGTGAAGAGGAGTGCGGGCCGCTCGGCGGCCAGCAGGGTCAGGGTCTGCTCCACCAGGTGCGAGGTGTACGAGTCCGCCTCGCCGCCCGCGCGCAGCGACGCCTTCACCCAGCGCGGGTCGAAGTCGATGGCGTACACGGCACCCCGCCAGCTGTCCGCGAGGCCCTCCACGAAGTGACCGTACGCGTGCGGGCCGCTCGGCGTCATCGCGAGGATGTCGCCGCCCGCGACACCGCGCGCCTCCAGGACGGTCCGGTAGACCTCCACGTCGTACGCGAGGCGTGTGACGTTCACGATCCGGCAGGGCGCGCCGGTGGTGCCGCCCGTCTCGAAGACCCGGAACGGCCGGTCGCGGTATCCGCGCGGACGCAGGTCCAGGGCGCTCGCCGCGCGCAGCTCGCCCTTGTCGAAGAGCCCGAACAGCTCAAGCGCCGCGAAGCCGTCGACGTCCGTGAGCGGGTCGAAGCCGAGTCGGTCCCGCCGTCCGACCCAGAACGGGGAGCCCGTGTCGGGGTGGAAGTGCCAGCGCATCATGCGCCGCGTCCACACATCGAGGTCGACGGCCAGCTCGGGCACGCGCTCGCGCAACGTGTCGTGCAGGGTGTCGAAGGTGACCCGCGGGGCGTGTTCCTGGCGTGCCGCGGTCGTCATGGGGCTCCTCCTGGTGTCGCCGGCGGTCGGTACACGAACAGGGCTTCGTCGGCGAGGGCACGCGCGGCGTCGGCGGTGGCACCGACGACGGCGGCGAAGGGGAAGGGGACCTCGTGCCCGATGAGCGGGTGGGACGGCGCGGCGGGGTCGCCCCGGAGCAGGGCCAGTTGGGGGCGTACGTAGACGTCGCCGCCGGTACGGGTGCCGACACCGGCGCCCGTGACCACCGTCGGCTCGCGGGTGAGCAGGTGGTCGCCGGGGCGCAGGCGGTCGCGCACGGACGCGGCGGCACGGTCGGCCTCGGCGGGGTCGCGGAAGGCGGTGAGTGGCCAGTGGGGGTCGGCCGGGTCGGGCGCGGGGCCGGGGTGGAGGGCGTCGAGCGCCGCCGCGAGTGCCTTGGCCAGAGGTTCAGGGTCGTGGTCCACGCACACGACCGTGCGTACGTTGCTGCAGAACCGGCCCGAATCCGCGGCGATCAACGGCAGCAGCCAAGCCACCATGTCGTCAACAGAGTCAACAGAGTCAACACGGTCAAGTGGGTCAACAGGGTCAAGTGGGTCGGCGGCTCCGGCGGCTCCGGCGGCTCCGGCGGCTCCGGCGGCACCGGCGGCCCCGGCTCCCGTCCCGGGTGGCACGAGTGCGCAACCCCGCCCGGGCCCGTGCAGCGCCAGCGCCGGGGAGTCCCGCACCGACGCGGCGAGGCCCGAGCCGCCGTACACGACGTGCCGGTCGGTGAGCTTGAGGAGGCCGTGCAGGGTGTGCTGCTCGGTGGGGTACAGGCCGAGGCGCGCCGGTGGCCAGCCGACGGCCAGGAGCGCAGCCAACAGCCGGGCTGCGGACAGCGGTTCGCGGCGGCTCGGGCGCACCCACACGCACGCGGACCGCTCGGCCTGCTCCAGGACGGAGTCCAGGCAGGTGAAGGTGTTGCCGGGCAGTGCCACCAGGGCGAGCGCGTCGTCCGGCGCGACGGTCTCGCGGCGCGCCGCCCCCTCGTACAGCATCGCCCCCCACCGCTCGACCAGCGGCCCCGGCAGCCCTGCGCTCTCCCACAGGGCCGCCCGGAACGCGTCCGCGCTCTGCGGTCCGATGCCCCCGATGGTGACCGTGCCGTGCCGGAACAACTCCAGTGCGGACAGGACGAGTTCGCGGCGGCCGGACAGTGGGGGCAGGTCCGCGCGGATGCCGTCCCACCAGCGGCGGTCGGAGTGGGCGACGATGTGCGGGACCAGGGCGAGGCGTGCGCGCGTCGCACCCGGCAGCGGCGCCGTGTCGAGGGACGGTTGCCAGTCGCCCCTGCGGTACGAGCAGAGGACCGGAGCCTCGTCGTCCGGCCCCCTCACGACAGCTCGCCGCGCAGGGCTTCGACCACCCGGAACTGCTCGGCCCGGGTGAGCGTTGGATAGAGCGGAAGCGCGATGTGGTGGCGGGCGAACCACCGGGCCTGTTCGAACGGGCCGTCGGCCGCCGCCCCGGAGGCTTCCACCGCCGCCGAGTCCGCTGTCGCCGCACAGTCGCCCACTGTCGTCCCCGACCCGACCGCCCCCGAAGCCTCTGTGCCCACCCCCGAGCCTGCCACCACCGCCGCCGACTCCGCTGTCGCCGCGAAGTACGGCTGGTCGCACAGCAGATGGTCGTACACCTCGCCCGCGAGCGACACGCCATGCCGTTCGCGCAGTCGCTTCTTCAGGAGTGCCCGGTCCACGGGCGCGTCCAAGTAGGCGAGGTACTTGTAGTAGTTGCTGTGTGCCGCCGCGGGGACGGTGTGGGCGCGCACGCCGGGCACGTCGGCCAGCAGCTCGTCGTAGCCGAAGGCGAGGTCACGGCGCGCCGCCAGCGTCTCGTCGAACCGCTCCAGGTCGACCGTGCCGACGGCGGCGTGCAGTTCGCTCAGGCGCCAGTTGCCGCCGGGCCGGTCGTGCAGCGTGGAGCCCTGCGCGCTCTTGCCGTGGTCGCGCCAGCGCCGCACCTGCTCCGCGTCCTCGGCGTTCGCGCAGCTCACCAGGCCGCCCTCACCGCTCACCGCGACCTTCGTGGGGAAGAAGGAGAACGCGCCGAACCGGCCGAAGGCACCCGCGTAGCGGCCGCCGAGCGTCGCGCCCAGCGCGTGCGCCGCGTCCTCCACGACGGCCACGCCCCGCCGCTCGCACAGCGCGAGCACGTCGTCGAGGGTCGGCGCGACGATGCCGCCGATGTGCACCGGCAGCACGGCCGCCGTGTCCGGATGGCGGTCGAGCGCGGTGCGCAGCGCGTCCGGGTCGAGGCCGAGGCCGTCCAGCTCGATGTCGACGAACCGTACGCGCGCACCCGCGCGCACCGCGGCCGCCGCCGTCGCGAAGAACGTGTTGACCGGCACCAGCACCGTGCGCCCCGCCACGCCGACGATGCGCAGGGCGATCTCCAGGGCGGCCGCCCCGGATGCGACCGCGACCCCCTCGCGGCCCGTCCAGGCGCGGCACAGCTCCTCGAAACGCGCGAGGCCCGGGCCCTGTGTGAGATGGCCGGAGGCCAGCGCGGTGTCGACCCTGTCGAGGACCGCGCGGCGCTCGGCCACACCGAAGTGGATGCGCTGCGCCGGGACGTCGCCCGGAGCGGCGGCGGGCCCCGACAAGGTGCGCGTGAAGAAGTCGATCGTGTGCCGCACATGGGTGCCGTGGCCCATGGGCAGCTCGTGGACGTCGAGGTGGTCCCCGGCGTCCGCCGCCGCGTAGCCGCCCCGGACGGTGGCCGCGGCGGCGCGGGCGTCGGCCGGCTCCAGATAGGAGTCGGCGGTGCCGTACTGGAGGTGCAGCGGGGCCGGGGCCAGCGCGGCGTAGAGGTCGCCGAGGTCGGCGTACTCCAGGATGCCGGGCAGGACGGCACCCTCGTACCCGGTCAACAGGCGCTCGAACAGCGCCGGATAGCTGCCGAGGTGGCTCGCCGCGCACACCGGCAGTGGGCGCGGCGTGAGCAGCGCGGTGTGCAGGGCGACCGCCGCGCCCAGGCTGTGCCCGAACAGGCCGACGCGGTCGGCGTCGACCAGCGGGTGCGCGGTGAGGACGTCCAGGGCGCCCAGGGTGTCGCCGACGAGCGCGCCCAGCAGGGAGCGTCCCGTCAGCGCGAAGGCGTGCGCGAGGAGTGCGCCCTCCTCGCGGCCGGCGCGGCGCTCCTCGTCGAGGCCGCCGATGCCGTGCTCGAAGGTCAGCGTGACGAAGCCGGCGCGGGCCAGGTGCTCGGCGATGTTGCGGTCGGGGAAGTCCGGTGGGCGCTCGCCGGTGAGGTGCTCCAGGCGGGCGTTCTTGCCGCCGAACACCAGGACGGCGGGGCCGGGGGCGGCCTCGGTGCGGTCCGCCGGGGCCAGCAGGGTGGCCTGGAAGGCGCCGCGTACCGGGGAGTTGAGGGTCAGGTGCTCGCGCCGCAGGCCTGTCTCGTCGCGGGTGTCCACGGCTGTGATGTCGAGCGGGGCGCGCTCGACGCGGGCGAGGCGTTCCACGACCGCCCGGACTCTGCGGGACCACGCCGCGTGGGCGGTGGGGTCGGTGTGGGTGGGGGCGAAGCGCAGCGTCGGTTCGGCTCTCAGGAGTCGGCGCACGTGGGTGGTCTGCATGCGGGGGCTAACGCTCCTGTGGGTGCGGGGTGGGTGCGGGGTGGGTGCGGGATCGGTCGGGTGCGGGTGGGTGGGGCCCTCGCGGGGGCGCCCCAGGCCCGCCCCTTCCCGTAACCGGGGGCTGCGCCCCCCGGGCCCCCCCCTGCTCCGCTTCGCGGCCCCCCGCTGCCCGCCGGACGGGCTGAAAGGACCGGTGGCGGGGCTGAGTCGGGACGGGGAGGGCGTCGGCCTGCGGGGCGAGTGAAGTGCACGCCCGCCAGGCGCCCGGATGACGTCCGGAAGGAGTGCTCGGGCTGCGCCTCCGCCCGGGTGACGTCCGGGAGGAGTGCTTGGGCTGCGCCTCCGCCCGGACGACGTCCAGGAGGAGTGCTCGGGCTGCGCCTAGACGAAGTCCGCGTGCAGCGTGCTGGGCACCTCGACCGCGTACGCGTCCAGTGCCTCGTCGAGTTTGATCTGGCCGCGTTTCAGGAGCTCGAGGAGCTCGTTCTGGGGGCGGTAGAAGCAGGATTTGCAGAGGTCGGTGCGGTTGGGGTTGGTGGCTTCCCACTCGGCGCGCGGGCCGCCGTCGAGGACCGTGGGGTAGCCGAGGTCGACCACGTCGCCGATGCGGTAGCGGCTGTTGAGGTGGACCTGGGGGCACGGGTAGAGGTGCCCGTCGGCGCCGACGGCGGTCACGAAGCGGCTGTAGTGGCAGCGCTCGAAGTCGCCCTCGACCTCCTCGACCTGGTCCATGGGGCCGCGGTCGAGCTTGGGCACCGACACCTCGAAGGCGTCCGTGGACATCGCGGCGGCCTCGACGAGGGAGGCGGAGATCTCCGCCATGACGGACTCGATGGTCTCGTGGCCCATCGCGCTGTAGAACTCCGGCTCGAAGCGCACATAGTGCGCGCCGGACTCGTGGGCGATGCGGGCGGCCTCGACGATCTCGCGGTAGTTCTGCAGCGTGATCACGTAGTTGAAGCCGATGCGGAAGTCCGGTGCGACGGCGTTGTCGCGCAGCTTGCCGATCGTCCCGATGAACTTGGAGAACGTCTGCTCGCGGTCGCGCGTGATGTCGTTGAACGTCGCCTCGGTGCCGGCGTTCATGCCGACGCGCACCCAGGTGTGCGTCGCGGTCACGCAGTCGGCGACCTTGGGGCGGCCGAGCCGGGAGCCGTTGGTGATCAGGCCGATGTGCAGGCCGCTGTCGTGCCCGGCGTAGCAGATGTCGGCGTAGCCCGGGTGGATGGTGCACTCGCCGCTGCCGCAGAAGGTCACGGCACGGCCGTCGTTCTCGGCGAACTCCTTGAGGAGCGTGATCGCCTTGTCGGTGGTGAGGGAGTCCTTGAACGAGAACAGGTCGTAGAACTGCTCCTCGTTCGGAGAATGGAAGTTGCAGAAGTTGCAACGCATATTGCAGGCGCCCATGATGCCGATTCGCATGTGGACCGGTTTGATCTCCTCACCGGCGACGAATCGTCGGAGGAGATCGCCGTGCGCCATGACTTTCTGTGGCGAGTGTGCTTGATCGAGACTCACGTCCGGGAGGCCTTCGCCGTTCCGGGGCGCTGCCATGGTGATATCGCGGGCACCTTCAGTGCTGTTCACGAACCCCTCCACGCGCTTTTGGCGACGTTTTGCGTTGTCCGATCGACGTCCGCGACAGTAGGAGAGCGCTTCCTGGAGTGTCAATGGGTCTAGACAACCAGGAAGTTGAGTAAACATCTATCGCGCCATGGGATCAGGCCAAATGTGCCGGGCACGTGTTCTTGTCACGTGCCATCGCGCGCCGGACGCGGCGAATTGCCGCGACCGGGCAGGTCAGGTATCGGCGAGGCCGCGTACGGAATCGGTGGAGCGGGTCAGGAATCGCCGCGGGTGACGTCGTCCGGGCACGGGTGCTTGAACGTCTTCTCGAACGTCCGGAAGGTGTCCTGCGCCTTGCGGCCCTGCACGGCCGGGTACTCGATCACCGGTACGGGCTTGCAGACCGGCCACTGATCGGTGTCGTCGGTGTCGGAGGACTTCTCGAAGCCGTACGTGCCCGCGGCGCCCTGGAGACAGCCGATGCAGCGCGTGGAGTCGCCGGTGTCGACGATGCTCGCGTCGATCAGCGTGTTGTAGACGTCGTCCTTGGTGGGCGTGCGCGCCGGGTCCGGAGTCCTGGTGGAGCCGCCGGTGGGCTCGTTCGCCTCCGAGTACGACCGGTCGAAGGCGTTGGCCAGGAGCATGAACGCGTCGTGGTACATGATCGCGTAGCCGTCGTCGAGGGACTTCTCGCCGAGGCCGTGGGGCTTCTTCAGCTTGTCGAAGACCGACAGGAAGCCGCCGAGACCGTCCGGTGCGGTGCTCTTGTTCCGCCACCACTCGCTCGTCACGGACGCGGCCGCCACCATCGTGGTCTTCGTGTCGCGCAGCATCTGCGTGAGTTCGGGCGTGGTGAGCGTCGGGTCGAGACCGATTCCCACTTTGAGGATGCGCACGGGGCGGCTGCGGTCACAAGAAGGCTCCTGTGACAGGCGTTTCACGAGTGCCGGGAGATCCTGGTCGCGACCCGCGAAGAACACCGTGTCCGAATCGGTCACACAGATCTTCTGCGCGGCGGACTGGAATCGCTGCGGGATACCCGCGTCCGGGCCCGTCGAGCCGAGGAACGACGCCGAGCGCTTGCGCAGCCCGTACTTCGCGCCGAATTTCTTCTCGATCAGCTTCTGCAGATTGCGGGAGTACACGTCGTCGGGACGGCTGTCGAAGACGAGGAAGCCTTTGCCCGCACCGCGGTTCTTCTTCAGGTACTGACCGAGGGCGTCCGCGAGGAGGTCGTTGTTCGGTGAGGTCTTGAAGAAATAGGGGGCGTTCATGTCGGCGGAGGTGATGACCGGGCCGACGGTCGCGATCCGGCGGTCGCTGAGCGCCCGCATCGCGTCCCGCGTCTCGGGAGTGCTGCTGGGCAGGCCCATCACCCCGACGAGCGGCGACTCGCGGTCGTCGGTCAGGTCCTCCAGGTCGTCGACCACCGGCTGCCACTTGTCGAGGTCCTTGCCGTCGGGCGCCATCAGAAGCTGATAGTGCGGCCCGCCGCCGCTGTTGGCCCGCAGCTGGGCGGCGTGCGCGCCGGCGAGGGCACGGCGGATCATCGGCGCGGTCATGGCGCTCGAATCGTCCGAGGTGAACGGCATCATCAACGCGATCCGGCCGTACGGTATCCGCGTCTGGCCCTTCTTCGGCGACTCCCAGGCCTTCTCTACCCGGGTGTTCTCGTCCGCGACGGCCCGGATCAGTCCCTTGATGTCGTCGTTCGCGTCGAACGCGGAGTCCGTGACGCCCACGCACTGGCCGTCACGTTTGGCGAGGCCCCCCGCGCAGTCCTCCGGGCGGGTCGCCAGATACACGACCACGCCCACGGCGATCAGGACCAGCGGCACCAGGACGGCGATGGCCTTGTCGAGGGGACCGAACCCGTTGCGGCGGCTCAGGAACATGCTTCCTCACAGTTCGGGCAGCGGGAGGGGGCGCTTGTCACGGACGGCGGCAGGCCAGGTGCGGGCGGCCTGGCTCAGCACCGCCCGCCACGTCTGGTGCCGCAGCGACAGGAAGGCCAGCTCGGCCCCGATGTCGTCGCAGAGGTCGGCCTCCGGCTCGGCCAGCGCGTCGGAGAGGTACCACAGGCCGTGCAGCAGCCTGTTGATGCAGCGGTCGATCTCGTCTATGTCGTGGTAGCGGTCGTCGTGGGCGCCCGCGGCCATCGCGGCCCGCTCGTCGTCCCAGTCCGCCGACGGCGGGGCCGGAGCCGTCGCCGCGTAGCTCAGGCAGTTCAGCCAGCGCAGCGCGCTCTGCCGGTCCTGCTCCGACTGGAACTCCTCGGACAGCGCGGCCACCACCGTCTTGGCGTCCCCGGCGGCCAGCGTGTGGCGCAGCGCGTCGGCCTCGCTGTCCTCGCCGCGCGTCGTGTGGTGGCGGCGCAGGAAGCCGTGGATCTCCTGCCAGCCGCGGCGCGAGTCGGCGCCGTGCGAGGTGCGGCGCGCCTCGTGCACCAGCAGGGTGTGAAGGAGCGGGTCGGCGGCGAGCGGGCGGTCCTGCGGGGTGTCGTGCTGCCAGTGCTCGGCCTCCAGATAGTCGGCCGCCGCGTTCGCGGGCAGCTGCTCGGGGCCCTCCAGGCGCAGATGGGCGGCCAGGGCCTGCGCGGCCGTGCTGTCGCGGGCCAGGGACAGCGGCACGAGGCGGGACCGCTGCTGCGGCGAGGGCAGCAGCCGCTCCAGGATCGCCTGTGTCACCGAAGGGCCGTCGGGGGTGGTCAGTTCGAGGAGGTTGCGCGGGCCGAGCGGCCCCTCCGGCGGGCGCGGAGCGGCGCCGCGGGACGCCGTGGCGCGGGTGTGGTCCAGGACGGCGTCGCACAGCACGGCGCTCGCCAGCGGGTGTCCGCCGGTGAGGGTGTGCAGGGCGGACGCCAGATACGGGTGCAGGGGCGCGGACGCGGCGTCCAGCATCAGCAGGATGTCGTCCCGGCTGAGCGGTGTGAGCGGTACGACGAGCAGTCCCGCCGAGGGCGCGTGGCCGGTGCGCCGCCAGCGGGTGGAGGTCACCAGGTCCGGCAGTTCGCGGTGCACGGCCTCGGTGGCCTCCGGCGGGGCGTCGCCGAGCCGGGTGGCGACGACGACCAGCGGGTCGTGGTGGGTGGTGCCGGGCCGGGCGCGGTACTCGAGGATCAGGTCGACCAGGCGGGCGCCTGCGGGGGAGTGGGTGTTGTCGAGCAGGGTCAGCGGGCGCGGGTCGCGGTTCAGGCGCTGCCACTTGCTGCGGGAGGCGGCGATGTCCTCCAGGAAGGCGTGCACGAGGGTCTGTTCGGCCGCGTGCCGGTAGTCGCCGCCGCGGCGGAACCAGTCGGCGAGACGCACGACCCCGTCCTGGCCGTCGGCCGCCGCACCCGTGGTGGCGGACTCGGACTCGGCGTACCGCTCCTGGTACCACTGGCGCAGCGGTGCCGCCGCGCGTGAGCGGGTGTACCGCTCGAAGTACTCCGCGAGCGCCGCCTGCGTGACGGCGTGCGCGCCGGGCCGGGACGCGGCGCCACCGGCCCCCGCGCCCGCCCCCGCGCGGGACGCGTCGTCCAGGCGGGTGCGCAGCCGGCCCGCCCACCGCTGGGCGACGTTCGCCTCCGTGCCGGATTCCAGGTGGCAGGCGATGAGGAGGCGGGCGATGCGGGTGGTGGCCCGGCCCCGTCCGTCCGCGGTGTCGCCGTGGCTCGCGAACACGGAGATCAGGCCCGGCAGGAGCAGCGGGAAGCGCCTGCCGAGGCCGGGCGCCAGGGAGCACACCAGCTCCTCGAGGAGCTCGACCACGAGCGCGCAGGCCGCGGTGTCGACGAGGGCGAGCGGCAGTCGGCCCGCGTAGTGGCGCTCCAGTGCGCGCAGGACGGCGGTGCGGCCCATGCCGTGGCGTCCGGTCAGGAGGACGAGCGGAAGGTCCTTGTCGTGCTCCCAGGGCACGCGGGCGCGTTCGGCGTAGGCGAGGCCGGTGAGGCGGGGGAGAAGGGAGTGGAGAAGCGGATCGCGTGCGTACAGCCGAGGCGTTTCGGATGTGTGCATCTCGCCGGATTCCGCTCCCGTCCTTGGCCGCCCGCTGGTGTCTCGTCCCGCCGGTCACGCGGGTTCCGCGCCGCTCCTTTGCTGCTCCTTGCCGGGGTCAACTGCTTTGAGGGTGAAAGAAGTTACACCTCCCACTATCCCCTGGCCAGGGCTTACGGGCGAGCCGATCGGGCATATTACGGCGGATCCGTGACACGGTGCGGTATGCGATCGGGGGCTCGTGGCGGAGCGGGTCCGGAGCCGGTCGGACGGCGGTCGGACCGAGGTCGGACGGCGGTCCTCGGACGGTCCGATTCCGGTGGTTTTCCGGTCGGGTGCCGCTCAGATTTCGACGGGCTCGGGGTCGAGAGCGGTCGGGAACCGATCGGGAGCGGGCGCGCGGAGGGGCGCGGCCGCGGGACGCGCGCGGGGGCGTACGCAGAGCCGCGTGCGCAGCATGTACGCAGAGCCGCGCGCGCAGCATGTACGCAGAGCCGCGCGCCCAGCACGTACGCAGACCCGCCCGCAGGCACGTCCTCAGTGCCGCGGCCGCACCGTCAACTCCACCCGCGCGGGCAGCTCGTCCGCCTGGTGCACCTCGCCCGGATAGTCCAGGCGCACCCGCCTGAGCGCCGGAAGGCCCGCCAGATGCACCAGGTCGACCGTGTCGAACAGGGAGAGGTGGACCTCTTCGAGTCCCGGAAGGCGGCGGGCGATCCGCCGCAGCGACACCGCGGCGCCGGGCCGCGACCGCACTTCGAGGCCGGTGAGCTGCGGAATGCGGGCGCCCGGCGGGAACAGCATCATGCTCAGCTGCTCGTGCGAGAGCCGCAGGGTGCGCAGCGCGGGCAGCTGGGCGAGCAGCGCGTCCCAGTCGTCAGGCCGCAGCCGGTCGCTCGCGTTGTGCAGGCGCAGCTCCCGCAGCTCCGTCAGGGCGGTGATGGCGGCCAGCTCGACGGCGTCCGGCGGCAGCGCGAGCAGCCGCAGCGCGCCCGGTCGTGGCAGGTCCCGCAGCCCGCGCCAGGGCACCGCGGCGCCCAGGAGCAGCGAGTCCAGGCGCGGGCACGCCGAAAGCCGGGCGAGGGGCTCCAGTTGGGGCAGGTCGGCGAGGGTGAGACGGCGCAGCAGGGGCAGCCGGGTCAGGGGCGCGGTGTCGCTGATGGCGCGGCAGCCGTGCAGGGCCAGGGCCTCCAGGGCGGGGAACGTCGACAGGAAGCCGAGCGACGTCAGCCGCATGTTGCCGCGCAGGCGCAGTTCGCGCAGCCCCTCCGCGTCGAGCGCGCCGACGATGTCCCGCTCGGCGAAGTCGCCCTGGAGCACCACGCGTTCGTACCCGGACATCGTGCTCAGCGACTTCAGCTCGGCCGCCGAGCGCACCGTGACGGCCTCGCCCGCGCCGGCCGCGAGCAGCGGCTTGATGATCTCCTCGGCGTACGCGTCGGTGTCGAACCGGTCCCAGTGCGCGAGGAGCTGGGAGCGCACCGCGGGCTGCCGTGTGGTCACGAACTCGCGCAGCCGGGCCAGGGCCGCGTCGCCGCCGATGCGGCAGATCGCGTGCACCGTCGTGACCTCGGCGTCGCCCGTGAGGCTGTCGGCGCCGGGCAGCAGGCCGAGCAGCAGCGCCCCGGTCTCCGCGAGGGCCCTGGCCTCACGCATGCTGCGGGGCGGCAGGAGCTGCGCGGCCCGCTCCTCGACGGTCCTGCGGACCTCCGGGTCGAGGCGGGTGGCCTGGCCGAGGGAGGCGAGCGCGAGCAGCCGGAGCCGGGCGCGCACCGTGTCGTCCTCCTCGCGGTCGGCGCGGCCGGTGAGCCGGGTGAGGAGGTCGGCGCGCTCGTCGGGCCTGGCCTGGGCGACGGCCATCTGCAGGACGTCCTCCCACTGGTCGAGGTGCGCGTGCGCGACCAGGGCGCCGATGTCGTGCTCCTCCAGGGCGGCCTTGGCGCCGAGGAAGTCCTGGAAGGTGCGGTGGATGAAGTCCACGGCGCCCTCGGCCGGTTCGCGCAGCAGGCCGGTGCGCACCAGGAGCAGCCGGAGGACGTCGTCGGACGTGCCGACGGCGGCGAGCTGCGGCACGGACGGGCGCAGCTTCTCCACCAGGTCGACGGCGTCCTGCCGCCGCAGGATGGTGCGTTCGTTGCGGATCAGCCAGTACGCGAGCCGCTTCAGGGGCTCCGTCGCGGACATCTGGTCCAGGGGCGGCGGCTGCCGGCCGTACAGGTCGCGCTCGCGGTCGCGGCGCTCCAGGAGCATCGAGAGGGCGGCCTCGTACAGCGCGATCCGGCCCGGCGGCAGGAAGCCGCGGCGCTCGCGGTGCAGCGCGCACATCAGGGCGCACAGCAGCGGGTTGGTGGACAGGCGGCTCAGCTCCGGCGAGGCCCGCAGCAGCGGAAGGAGCTTCCCGGCGAGTTCGTCGCCCGCTCCGGCCGCCTCGTGCCAGCGCCGCACGAACCGCCGTACGTCGCCAGGACGCATCGGCGTGAGCGTGAACTCGCGGAAGCCCTCGCGGCCGAGCCAGTCCCGGGGCAGCGCGGAGGGCCGTGTCGTGACCAGCCACAGATTGCCGGGGAAGGCGGAGCGCAGCTTCGCGAGCCAGGCCCGCGCGCGGGGCCGCTCCGCCTCCGGGATCTCGTCGACACCGTCGATCAGGAGCATGCCGCGGCCCGCCTGCAGCACCCGCACCGCCCAGCCCTTGGGCTCGCTGCCCGTCAGCGGGCAGTCGATCCACTTCAGGAAGCCGTCGGGCATGGGCAGTTCGGTGTCCTCGCGGGCCAGCGTGCGCAGCGGGAGCACGAACGGCACCCGGCCGAGGAGCTGCGGCAGATGGCCCGGCACCCGCTCCTGCTGGGCGGTGGTGATGGCGAGCCACTGCACCAGTGTGGTCTTGCCGGTCCCGGCGACGCCCCGCAGCAGCACCCGGTCGTGCGCGGCGAGGGCCGTCTCGACGGGGCCCGCCGTGCGGTCGGACTCCGGGTCCGGGTCGACGCCGCGGCCGTCGGGGTCGCCGTTGCCCGCCCCGGGGACCGGCTCGGCGGGGTCGCGGGCGGGCGCGGCCTCCAGGCTCAAGTAGGCGGTCTCCAGCGGCCAGGCCTGGCTCTGCGGGTCGTGCAGGTCGACGCCGTGGATGGTGAGGCTGCTGTGCTGGGTGACCACGTAGTCGGCGTAGGCCTGCTCGAAGTCGGTGTCCTCGGCGAGGGTCGTGGGCAGTCGCTCCAGGAGCAGCCGCAGTTGCTCCTTCTGCTCGCTCAGGCTGCGGCGCGTCTCGACCTGGGTGCGGGCCTCGAAGCCGGGGCGCGTGCTGAACTGGTGGACCAGATGCAGACAGGCGGTGACGAGCAGCCGGTCGTGCAGGCGGGCGGCGTCGGCGCTGAGCAGCGCGCGGGTCTCCGGGGCGCTGGCGTGGACCAGGGCGGCGGCGAGCTTCTCCGGGCCGAGGTCGTAGGCCTGTACGTCGTCCATGTCGAGTTCGCCGAGGGCGCGCAGGGTGTGGCCGAGGGCGTAGCCGACGGCGTTCTGCTCGTCGGGGGCGATGGGCGGGTCGTGGGGGCCCGCGGCGCGCATCGCGCGGCGCACCAACTCCCGGGCGAGCTGGTAGAGATCGGCCTCGCTGAGGACGCGCTTGTCACCGGTGAACGACAGGAGCCGCCCGATGCGCACCGGCCGCTCGCCGAACTCGGCCCCCGGCAGTCTCTTGGGCGGCAGCAGCAACCGCTTCACCAGCGGCACCATCACCGACGACGCGATCCGAAGCCCCACCGTGCCGGCGTCCACTCAAGCCCCCGTCCGTGACCAGAACCGCCTTCTGGGCACCTTAGACCTTGGTCGCCGAGGGCGCACCGAGGTCGCGTGGAGCACCCGGGGCGCGACTGCGGCGCGACAGCGCACGTCGGTTAGCCTCACGTGGTGACGACATCTGCCGCATCCCGACGGGCGCCGAGGCTGTTCGGCATCAGTGACCTGCACATCGCCTATGCCGAGAACCGGAAGTTCGTCGACGAGCTCTGGCCGGAACACGAGGGCGACTGGCTGATAGTCGCCGGTGACATCGGCGAGATGATGAGCGACATCGAGTGGGCGCTGCGCACCCTCACCGAGCGTTTCGACACGGTGATCTGGTCGCCCGGCAACCACGAGCTGTGGACGCCCCGCGACGACCCGAACCAACTGCGCGGCGAGGCCCGCTACCGCCACCTCGTGGAGCTGTGCCGGAGCCTCGGCGTGCACACCCCCGAGGACCCGTTCCCGGTCTGGCGCGGCGAGGGCGGTCCCGCGGTCGTCGCCCCGCTGTTCCTGCTGTACGACTACACGTTCCGGCCCGCGGGCAAGCACACCAAGAAGGACGCCCTCGCGTACGCGTACGAGACCGGCGTGGTCTGCACGGACGAGGTGCTCCTGCACCCGGACCCGTACGCCACCCGCGAGGACTGGTGCCGCGCCCGCGTCGCCTTCACCGAGGAACGGCTCGACGCCCTCGACCCCGAGCTGCCGACCGTCCTCATCAACCACTGGCCGGTCGTCCGGGAGCCCACGCGCATCCTGCACTACCCCGAGTTCGCCCTGTGGTGCGGCACCGAGGCGACCGCCGACTGGCCCGTGCGTTACCGCGCCGCGGCCGTCGTCTACGGCCATCTGCACATCCCGCGCACCATCTGGCACGAGGGCGTTCCGCACGTGGAGGTCTCCGTCGGCTATCCGCGCGAGTGGCAGCGCGAGCGGCACCCCTCGCCGCGGCTGCGGCAGATCCTGCCCGCACCGCGCCCCACCGGGACCTGACACCCGCGTCCTCACGGCAGGACAGCGCGGCCTCCACAGCCTCTGCGGCTTCTGAGGCGTCCGTGGTGTCCGGGGCACCCCGGGAGACCGCGGAGTACGGCGGGGCCGCTGAGTCGGCAGGTGTCCGGAGCCGGCACCGGACATAGAGTGGACGGCGCATGCCATCAGCGGTCGCCGCCCACCCGCACGAGGGGACGCCGCACGTGAACCCAAGCGCACCCGCATCCCGCTTCACCGGCAAAGTCGCCGTGGTCACCGGCGGCGCCTCCGGCATCGGGGCCGCCACCGCCGTCCGCCTCGCCGCCGAGGGCGCGGCCGTCGTCGTGTCCGATGTGGACGCGGACCACGGCGAGCTGGTCGCGGAGGGCATCCGGGCCGGGGGCGGCAGCGCGGTGTTCGTCCGCGCGGACGTCGCCGACGCCGCCGACTGGGACCAGGTCCTCGCGGCCGCGCACAGCTTCGGCCCCGTCGGCGTGCTCTCCAGCAACGCCTACGCCTGCGAGGTCGCCCCCGCCCACGCCATGACCCAGGCCTCCTGGGAGCACCAGCTCGCGGTGAACCTCACCGGCACGTTCCTCGGCGTCAAGGCCGTCCTGCCCGACCTGCGCGCCCACCGCGGCGCCGTCGTCCTCACCTCCTCCGTGCACGCCCGCACCGGCATCCCGGGCCGCCCCGCCTACGCGGCGAGCAAGGGCGCCCTGGTCTCCCTGTGCGGGCAGCTCGCCGTCGAGTACGGGCCCGAGGTGCGGGTCAACGCCGTCCTGCCGGGGCCGATCCTGACGCCCGCGTGGGGGAACGTGGGCGAGGACGACCGGGCGCGCAGCGTCGAGGGGACGGCGGCCGGGCGGTTCGGGGCGCCGGAGGAGGTCGCGGCGGCCATCGCGTTCCTCGCCGCCGACGAGGCGTCGTACATCACGGGGACGAGCCTGACCGTGGACGGCGGCTGGAGCGTGGTGAAGGACTCCGCCTGAGGGGACCCACCGCCGCGCACCCGGTCCGCCCGGTCCCGAAGCGCGTGGTCCCGAACCGCTGCGCGCCCACCGCCCACCGCACACCGCCCCGAGCGAGGAGAGACGGACACACCATGAAGATCGACCGCGTGGAGACCTTCCTCGTCCCGCCCCGCTGGCTGTTCTGCCGCGTGGAGACCGACGCCGGCGTGGTCGGCTGGGGCGAGCCCGTCGTCGAGGGGCGCGCCGAAGTGGTGCGCGCCGCCGTGGACGTACTCGCCGAGTACCTCGTCGGGAAGGACCCGCTGCGGATCCAGGACCACTGGCAGGTCCTCACCAAGGGCGGCTTCTACCGCGGCGGACCCGTCCTCTCCAGCGCCGTCGCGGGCATCGACCAGGCCCTGTGGGACATCGCGGGCAAGACGTACGGCGCGCCCGTGCACGCCCTGCTCGGCGGGCCCGTACGGGACCGGGCGCGGGTGTACGCGTGGGTCGGCGGCGACGAGCCCGCCGTGCTCGCCGAGCACATCGCCGAGCAGGTCGAGGCGGGCTTCACCGCCGTGAAGATGAACGCGGCCGGGGCGACGTCACCGCTCACCACGCCCGCCGAGACCGCCGCCGTGGTCGACCGCGTCGCCATCGCCCGCGAGGCCCTCGGCCCCGACCGGGACGTCGCCGTCGACTTCCACGGCCGCTTCACCCCCGCCAGCGCCCGCCGCGTCCTCGCCGAACTCGCCCCGCTGCACCCGCTGTTCGCCGAGGAACCGCTCCTGCCCGACCAGGGCCACCTGCTGCCCGCCCTGGTCGCGGCCGGCCCCGTCCCGATCGCCACCGGCGAACGCCTCTACAGCCGCGCGGAGTTCCTGCCCGCCCTCACCGCGGGCATCGCCGTCGCCCAGCCCGACCTGTCGCACGCGGGCGGCATCACGGAGGTCCAGCGCATCGCCGCCCTCGCGGAGACCCACGGCGCGCTCCTCGCCCCGCACTGCCCGCTCGGCCCGATCGCGCTCGCCGCGAGCCTCCAACTCGCCTTCACCACCCCGAACTTCCTCATCCAGGAACAGAGCCGCGGCATCCACTACAACAAGAGCGCCGACCTCCTGTCGTACGTCGTGGACACCGAGCCGTTCCGCTTCACCGACGGACACGCCCACCGCACGGACCTGCCCGGGCTCGGCGTCGAGGTCGACGAGGACGCCGTGCGCGCGGCCGACCGGAGCGGGCACGCCTGGCGCAACCCCGTGTGGCGGCACCCGGACGGCTCCTTCGCCGAGTGGTGAGGCGCACGGGGGCCGAGGGGGCCCTCTTCCCCGCGGACCGCACGACCCTGTTGCCGGGGCGCGTGGCGCACCTACCCTGGTAGCCGCCCGAGGGGGGAGCCGCATGAGCGAACGCGCCCGCAACACCGGCCCCGGCACACGCGACCCCGGTCCCGGCAAGGGTGAACGCGTCGCCGACTGGGCGGACGGCCGCCTCGGCGTGCACACCCTCGCCAAGACCCAGATGCGCAAGGTGTTCCCGGACCACTGGTCCTTCATGTTCGGCGAGATCTGCCTCTACAGCTTCCTGATCCTCATCCTCACCGGCGTCTGGCTCACCCTGTTCTTCGAGCCGAGCGGCCTGGAGGTCGAGTACAACGGCAGTTACGAACCGCTCAAGGGCGTCGTGATGACGCGCGCCTACGAGTCGACCGTCGACATCAGCATGGAGGTGCGCGGCGGTCTGCTGATCCGGCAGATCCACCACTGGGCGGCGCTCGTGTTCGTCGCCGGGATGCTCGTGCACATGATGCGGGTGTTCTTCACCGGCGCGTTCCGCAAGCCGCGCGAGCTCAACTGGGTGTTCGGCTGGACCCTGTTGATGCTCGGCCTCATCACCGGACTCACCGGCTACTCGCTCCCCGACGACCTGCTGTCCGGCACCGGCATCCGCTTCGCGCAGGGCGCCATCCTGTCGATCCCGGTCATCGGCACGTACCTCTCCTTCTTCCTCTTCGGAGGGGAGTTCCCGGGCCACGACATCATCCCGAGACTCTTCGCCGTGCACGTCCTGCTGCTGCCGGGCATCATGCTGGGCCTGGTCGTGGCCCATCTGATCCTGGTCTTCTACCACAAGCACACGCAGTTCGCCGGTCCCGGACGGACCGAGAAGAACGTGGTCGGCGCGCCCTTCCTGCCCATCTACATCGCCAAGGCGGGCGGCTTCTTCTTCCTCGTCTTCGGCGTCCTCGCCATGATGGGCGCCGTCGCCACCATCAACCCCGTGTGGGCGCTCGGGCCCTACCGCCCCGACCTCGTCGGCACCGGCGCACAACCCGACTGGTACCTCGGTTTCTCCGAGGGCCTGATCCGGGTGATGCCCAGCTGGGAGATCAACGCCTGGGGCCACACCCTGCAGCTGGGGGTCTTCATCCCCTTCGCGCTGTTCCCGCTGATCATGGCGGCGATCGGGGCGTATCCGTTCATCGAGTCCTGGGTCACCAAGGACAGACGCGAGCACCACATCGCCGACCGGCCGCGTAACGCGCCCGTCCGCACGGGCCTCGGCGTGGCCTGGCTGACGCTGTACGGCGTCCTGATGGTCGGCGGCGGCAACGACCTGTGGGCCACGCACTTCCACCTCTCCATCAACGCCATCACCTGGTTCGTGCGCGTCGCCTTCTTCGTCGCCCCGCCGCTCGCCTTCGTCGTCACCCACCGGATCTGTCTGGGGCTGCAGCGCCGCGACCGCGACAAGGTCCTGCACGGGCGCGAGAGCGGCATCATCAAACGCCTCCCGCACGGCGAGTACGTCGAGGTCCACGAACCCCTCAGCCAGGCCGAGCGCTACCGGCTCACCGCCCACGAACAGCCCCAGCCCCACGAGGTGGGCCCGCTGGTCGACGCAAACGGCGTGGCCCGCAAGGTGCCCCGCTCGGAGCGGTTGCGGGCGCGCCTCTCCCGCGCGATGTACGGCCCCGGCGCGCAGGTGCCGAAGGCCACGGCGGAGGAGTACCGGCGGATCCACAGCGGGGACGGGCACCACTGAGACGCATCGGGCCCCTGCTCGGCCCGGTGCGCGAGGTGGCGTTCCGTCAGGCGCGGCGCCCTGGAAGACTGCCCGGGTGGATTCGGTGGCCAACAACATCTCGGGCGGGACCTTCCGCGACGTCATCCAGGCGGGTCACGTCACCGTGCGGCAGTGCGTGAGCGGTGAAGTGCGGGCCCCGCGCGTGCCGTTCATGGCACCCGCCGCGCCCGGACGGCTCGTCGACCGCCTTCCGGTGCGCGCCGCCCTCGACCGCGCCGCCGACGCCCGGCCCGTGCGCGCCGCCGCCGAGGTCGCCGTGGTGACGGGGCCGCCGGGCATCGGCAAGAGCGGCGCCGTCCTGCACTGGTCGGCGCGGCGCCGCAGGGACTTCCCCGGCGGCGTCCTCTACGCCGACATGAGCCCGCGCGGCGCCCTGGAACCGGCCGACACCCGCTCCGTCCTGGAGTCGTTCGTCGCCGCGCTCGGCACCCCGCGCGCCGAGATGCCCGCCGACCCGGCGCCGCTCGCCGCGTACTACCGCCACCTCACCGCGCACGAACCCTGCCTGGTGATCCTCGACGACGTCGTGACGGCCGGTCAGGTCCCGCCGCTGCTCCCCGGGCACCCGAAGAGCATGGTCGTGATCACCAGCCGTCTGCTCCTGAACGGCCTGCGCCCTGTCCTGCCGGGCTCCGAACCCGTGTACGTCCGCCTCGCCGGGCTCGACGACGAGTCCTGCCGGGAACTGTTCCTCGACACGGCGGGCCGTGAGACGGCCGCCGAACTCACGGACCGGGGGCAGGAGTTACTCCGGACCGTCATCCCCGCCTTCGCGGGCCTGCCCGCCGCCGCCCGGCTCGCCGGGGCGCGCGCCGCGGACCCGCTGGAGGGCGGTGTCGAGGAGTTCGTCCGCAGGCTCCTGGCCCTGCCCACCTTCCAGGAGGCGCTGACCGTGCCCGACGACCCGCACACGTACTCCCTGCGGTCCGTCTTCGAGGACTCCTACGCCGCGCTCGAACCCGCGACGGCCGCCGTGTTCCGCGGGCTCGGCCTGAACCCGACGCCCGAGTTCGCCGATGCACTCGTCGACGCGTTGGCGGGCGGCCCCGAAGCGGGCGCGCGGGCGCGGCGCACGCTTCTCAACGGCAACCTCCTCGAACGGCCCGCGCCCGGCCGCTGCCGCATGAACGGCCTCCTCCACGAGTACGCGGCCGCCCTCGCCCGCGCGGACGCCGACGAGGGCGCGGCGACGGCGGCCACCATCACCGGCTGGTACCTGCGGCGGGCCGCGGCGGCCGAGCAGCTGGTGTCCGGCCGCTGGCGCCGCGCCGCGATCTTCCGTGACCCCACCGTCCTGGACGGCGTGTTCGGCAGCGAGACCGAGGCCCTGGACGCCCTCGAACCCGACCGCGAGAACGCCGCCGCCCTCACCGGCCTGGAGTTCACGCGCGGCCATGACCTCCTCGTGTGCGACCTGGCGGAGGCGCTGCGAGGCTTCTTCTTCCGGCGGAAGCACCACACGTTGTGGGTGGAGGTGGCCGAGCGGGGGGTGCGGGCGGCCGAGCGGATGGTGGAGGCTCGGGCTGCGGATGCGGCGGATGCGGGGCCGGGCCCGGCCGCCGTGGGTGCAGAAGCCGCCGGGGGCGCCGAAGACGCCGGTGCCGCCGGGGTTGCCGAAGCGCCCGACGACGCCTCCCTCGTCCTGGCCCGCTGCCACTACGAGCTGGCGTTCGCCCTCTTCGACCAGGGTGGCGCGCACAGCGTGGAGCGGGCCGGGCACCACTACGGGCTCGCCCTGAGCCAGGCCCGCGCGGCCGGGCACGCCCGCACCGAGTCCTCCGCGCTCGAAGGCCTCGGCCAGGTCGCGGTGGAGCAGGACCGCCCGCAGGACGCCCTCGACTGCTTCCGGCAGGCGCTGCGCGCGCTCGGAGACCTGGCGCACCCGCGCGGCCGGGCGTTGCTCCAGTACCACATGGGGCGCGCGGCGAGCGCCGCACGCCTCCACGAGGAGGCCGCCGAGGCCCTGCTCGGCGCACGCCGCCTCTTCGCCGAGCTGCCCGTGCCCGACCGCTACAACGAGGCCCGCGCGCTGACCCGTTACGCCCAGGCCCGCCTGGCCGCCGACCGCGCCGACGAGGCCGTCGCCCCGCTGGACGAGGCGATCACCCTCCTCCGCGAACGCGGCGCCCCCAAGGAGGAGGCCGACGCCCGCCTCGCCCGGGGCGACGCGTGTGCGGCGCGCGGCGACGAGGCGCGGGCGCGGGAGGACTGGCGTGCGGCGCTCGACACGTACCGGACGTTGGGGAGCGTGGCGGCGGCGGGGGCGCGGGAGCGACTGGGCGAGGGCGGCGACTCGTGAGCGTCAACTGGCGCTGTGCGGAGCGGGGTTCGTGCCGAGGCGCCACACGCGCAGACGCGCCGGTACGCCGTCCGGCGTGAGCCGCACCAGCACCTCGCCCGCCAGGCTCTCCCCGTGCTGGAGCAGCCAGGCGTACACCGCCGAAGCGGTGAGAGATGTCGTGGCCCAGGCGGGCAGAGACTCCCAACACCCGTGAAAGGAAGCGCCGTTGCGGGCGCGCAGCAAGTACCGGCCGTCCTCTTGCTCCACGGCGACCAGCGCACAGCCCGGGTGGGCCGCCAACAACTCATCGGTGAGCGTGGTGAGACGGGGCCCGGACGCGGGTGTGCGGGCCGTGACCACGTCCGCTGCCTGCGCCCAACGGGCGTCGGGTTCGCCCGCGGTGACGGAGAGGTGGGCGTCGGTGGGCGGCGGGTGCGGGGTGGCGGCGGCGCGGGCGTGGGCGGGGTGGCGCCGGATCAGGAGCTCGGTCGGCCCGGCGGGCTCCAGGGGCGGGTGTGGGCCCGTGGTCGCGTCGTCGCCGTCGCCGGACGTCACCACGGCCTCGACGAACAGCGGCCGTTCCACGGGTGGGCGGGGTGCCGACGGCAGGTCGCGCGGTACGTCGACGGGGCGCGGCGCGAGCGGGGCCGCGGGCTCGTCCAGGTCGAGCATGCGGTAGCAGAGGCGGCGCAGGCGGGCCGGGGCCTCGCCCGGGTGGGAGGTGATCTGCGAGGTGACGGCGGCGAGCCGGAGGTCCGTCGGCTGATCGCGGGCGGCGCGCTCCAGCTGGGCGGCGAGGGGCAGCGCGGGCGAGACGCGGGGCAGCGCCTCACCGAGGGCCGCCATGGGGGAGCCCGCGGCCACGCTGTCCTCGTCGAACGCGCCGAGCAGTCCGGGCAGGCCGAGCCCCGCCGCGTACAGCGTCACCGAGCCGTGGTCGCCGACGAACGCGTCCGCCGCGCACAGCGCCGCCTGCCAGGTGCCGTCCGTGGGCGGCGGGAGCAGCAGCCCGGCGTCCAGGTGGGGTCGCAGCCACGAGCGGAGCTGCCAACCCCCGTGCCCGTACCAGGCGTTGGGGTGGACGGCGGCGAGGACGCGGAAGGAGTCGTGGGGGAGTTCCGCGAGCGCGCGGAGCACCAGGTCGCCCGCGGCGCCGAGGAGGGAGCCGCGGCCCCAGGTCGAGCTGAGGACGAGCAGGTGCTGGTCGGGGCGGACGCCGAGCGCGGCGCGGTACTCGGCGCGGAAGGGGAGGGAGGCGCGGAGGCGGTCCATGCAGGGGTCGCCGACGACGTGCGCCACCGGCAGGGCCTCGGGGCAGCCGACGCGCAGCCGGGCGAGCTGTTCCTCGTGGGAGAGGACGATCGCGGACGGTATCAACTCGCCGTCGTACACGAGCCATTCAGCCGTCAGGCCGAAGGCTCCCGGCTCCCGGCTCCCGGCTCCCGGCTCCCGGCTCCCGGCTCCCGGCTCCCGGCTGCTGAGTCTTTTATTGTATCCGGCTCCGTGCGGGGCGCCCAGGAGCGGTGCGGAGATGCTGTGCAGGGCTCCGCCGCGGCTCGTGCCGATCGCCAGGTCGAACTCCGTCTTCACCGCTTCGTCCCAGGGGAGGAAGGGGAGTTCGCGGGCGGCGGCGAACTCCGCGACGCCGTCCGCGAACGGGGAGGAGCCGGTGCAGGTGAACAGGGTCTGCACCCGCCGGTCGCCGTCGAAGACGGTGAGCAGGTCGAGCAGCCGGGTCGCCGAGGTCACGTTGTGGATGACGCCGAGCACGGTGCGTTCGGGGGCGACGGTGAGCCAGCGGGCGGGGGCTCCGGGGGTGGCCGGGTGGACGTGGTTCGGCTCCCGCACGGCGCGCGCCCTCCCCATGTTCCCGGGGCCGGACCGCGCCGGCCCCGGGCCGACCCCGGTGATCGGCCCGACCGCCGACCTTACCCGCCCCCGCCCGCACGGCTCAGGGCGCCGCCAGCTCCCGCAGCCAGCCGGGCCGCACCACCTCCATGCCGAGCCCCGACGGCTCGGGCAGCGGCCCGTGCGAGAGGTCCTCCTGCCGGTAGCGGCGGCAGTCGCGGTGCCAGACGAAGATCCCGGCCATCCAGTTCTTCAGCTCCTCCACATAGCCGTCGAGGATGTCCCGCACCTCCCGGTCCAGGCCGAACTCGTCGTACATGACGGGCAGTTCATGCGCGACGACGTGCTGGAACTGGCTCATGCGGGACCGCATGAGGTCGTCGACGATGCCGAGCGCCGCCGGGTAGTCGCAGTCGAAGAAGTTCTGCACGACGAGGATGGCGTTGTGCACCTCGCCCTCGTACTCGATCTCCTTCTGGTACGAGAAGACGTCGTTCATGAGCATCGAGTAGTCGGCGGCGGCGTTCTCCAGGTTCTGGATCGGGGCGCTCGCGTAGATCTCCGGGGGCACCCGCTTGCCGTGCCCGAAGCGGCTCAGGCTCATCGTGAAGTGCGCGCCGAAGGTGTGGCGGCGCATCTCCATGTAGTCGACCGGCTCCGGGATGCGGTTCTGGGCCTGGTTGGCCAGCTCCCACAGCCAGCTGTCCGTCATGTCCACCAGGGTGCGGTGGAGCAGGGCGCGGCCCCCGGCGTCCATCGGACCGGCCGTGCGCGCCCACAGGTCGGCGAGGCCCCGCTCCAGGGCGTTGGCGGGCGGGGGCGTCGGCGAGCAGTCCAGCGGCATGAAGAGCAGCAGGCGGTCGTTGCAGACCTTCGCGCCGAGCAGGTCCCGGGGCCTGCCGAACACCACCGGGTAGTAGTCGTCCCCGTACGTCCCCCAGGTCAGCCAGCACGAGCCGATGTCCAGCTGCTCCGGTGTGGCGTCCGGGTGCAGGCCCGCGGCGCACAGCGGGAAGTCGTACCCGGCGAGCTTGCGGGCGTCCCAGATGTGCGAGGCGGGCACGCCCGGCTGGGGTTCGAGCATGCCCATGCGGGCCGCCCAGTCGACGACCTCGCGCCGCGAGGCGTCGAGGTGGGGGCTGAGGGTGGTCGTGTACGGCAGGTCGAAGTCGGGGATCACGGACGGGCCGACGCGCTGGTACGGGACGTGGGTGAAGCGGCGCGCGCGCTGGGCGCCGGTCGCGGCCATGAGGGCCTTGATGCCGGCTGCGGACGTCCCGACGCCGGTGGGGCCCGCGAGGGGTGACGGGCGGTCGACGGCGCCCTCGTTCATGTACCGGCTGGAGCGCATGTGCCACTCGTGGCCGCCGGACTGCCAGTCCTGGAGCCCCTTGACGTACGCGAGGACGTCCGCGCTCTGCCGCGGCGTCAGCGCCTTCTCGGCGCACAGCGGGGCGAGTTCGGTGAACGTCGTCTCCTCGAACTGCTGCATCCGGGCCGTGAGCAGGTCGTTCACGGCGTCCGCGGCCTCCTGCGTGGAGCAGCCGAGGAAGGTCTCCAGGACCAGGACGCCGTTGCTCAGCTCGCCCTCCTCCTCGACCTCACGCTGGTAGGAGAACAGGTCGTTGCGCAGGTGCACGGCGTCGGAGAACGTGTCCCTGAGGACCCGCAGCGGCCGGGACGCGGCGACCGCCGCCGGGACCTCCGCGCCCGTCGCGTACTCCACGAGCCCCGCCGACCAGGGCGCGCCGCCGACCTTCCGGCGCATCTCGATGTACTCGACGGGGTTCGCGACGCGGTGCGCGTTGATGTTGGACAGCTCCCACAGCGACTCGTTGAGGAGGTTGCGGGTGCTCTCCGCGAACCGGGCCCGCCACTGGAGGGACATGCTGGGCACCGTGCGCGTCCACAGGTCGGCGAGGCCCGCCTCCACCGGGTTGGTGGGCTCGGGCATCGGCGTCGCGAGGTCCATCGGCATGAACGCGGGCAGCCGGTCGAGGTAGGCCTTGCCGCCCACCCGGTCCTGGGTGCGCTTGAACAGCTCCAGGAAGTGGTCGTCGAAGAAGAACACCCACACGTACCAGTCGGTGACCAGGGACAGGGCCGCGCTGTCGCAGTCCGGGTGGGTGTACGCGCACAGCAGCGCGTAGTCGTGCGCCTCCAGGTCGGCCGTGTCCCAGACCCCGGAGCCCTCCAGCATCCCCATGTCCCGCGCCCACTCCCGGGTGTGCGCACGCGCCTGTTCCGTATGGGGGTTGAGGCGCGCCGGATGCACCATGTAGAAGCTCGGCAGTTCGAAGGGGCGTGACGGCTGCGGCATGCGGGGCTCTCTCCTCGCGGACGGCGTACGGGCAGCCGAGCACTACCCGGGCCGCGCCGTCGGATGCCGGGCGCCGCCCCCGGTCACACCATCGCGTGATACGCCGGGCCGAAATCGCCCCCGGGTCAAACACCCGTGCGGGGGCGGGTGTTGCGGGAGTGGCATCGTGCCGGGGGTCTCGACGGGGCGTCCGGCCGCGCTGGGGCAGGCTTCTCCGGCCGTGCAGGGGTCGACATCTTCGGTGGTGCCGTGTGCTCCTCGTCGGTCCGTGTGCCGCGTGCGTCCCCGGGCGCGAGAGCCGCCGCGCGGATCGCCGTCAACCGGCGCGCGAGCCGCTGCCGCAGCCCGGTGAGCCGCGCGATCTCCGCGTCGAGCTGGTCGATGCGCTGCTCGGCGACGCCAGGGCTGAGCCCGCACCGGCCGCGGGACGCCTCGCCGGGCAGCGGCAGGCCGTCGTCGCCCAGGAGGCCGAGGCCCGCGGCGCAGGCGCGGATGTCCTCGACCGTCAGGCCGAGCGCGAGCAGCTGCCGGACGACGCGGACGCGTGCCACGTCACCCGGCTCGTACTCGCGCTGCCCGGTCGGGCTGCGGCGCGGCGACAGCAGCCCGCGCTCCTCGTAGAAACGCAGCGCGCGGGGTGTCGTCCCCGCGGCGGCGGCCGCGTCACCGATCCGCATCCGTGATCCCCTCCAGGTCCTCGGGAGCCCGCAGGCCAGGTTCTCCAGGGCTCGGCCCTAGAGCTCCACGACCACCGTCCCGAGGTGCCGCCCCCGCATCACCTCCTCCAACGCGCGCGGCGCCGCGTCCATGCCCGCCACCCGCTCGTACGGCAGGACGATCTCGCCGGAGCGCAGCAGGGCCCCGAACCGCTCCTCCCACTCCACGTGCGCGCGCGGGTCCTCGGTGGCCCTGGTGCCGCGCAGCGTGACCCCCTTGACGATCAGGGCGAACGTGTCGATCTCCACCGGCGCCGCGGTGCCCCGGAGTTCCGAGTCGAGCTGGCCCGACAGCGCGCCCACCAGGGCGAACCGCGCCCCGGGGCGGGCGGCGTCCAGGGCCGCGCGCAACTCGGCGCCGCCGACGGTGTCGAAGACCACGTCGAGCCCGTCGGGCGCGGCCTTCGCGAGCTGCTCGGCCAGGGGTTCCGCGCCGCGTACGACCACGGCGTCGTAGCCGAGTCCGGCCGTCATCCGCCCGGCCTTCCAGGCGGAGCCGGTGCTGCCGATGACGCGCCCCGCGCCGAGGTGCCGTGCGAGCTGCCCGGCCAGGGAGCCGAGGGAGCCCGCGCCGCCGGTGACGAACACCGTGTCGCCGGTGCGCACTTCGGCGATGCCGGTCAGGGCGTGGTACGCCGTCCAGCCGGGCACGAGAGGGGCGACCGGGTCGGGGAGCGCGTCGCCGAGCGCCCGGCAGGTGGCGGCGGGCACGGCCGCGTACTCCCGCCAGCCCTGCCAGTGCGACACCGTCTCGCCGACGCGCGGACCGCCGTCGCCGTTGTCGCTGCCCGCCGCGACAACCTCGCCGACGGCCGTGCCGAACAGCGTGTCGCCGACCTTCAGCGCCGGGAACGGGGAGCCCTCGACCCCGCCGCCGATCAGCGTCCGCAGGGCCGCGAAGACGTGGAAGCAGCGGTTGCGCACGAGGACTTCGCCCGGCCCCGGGACGGGTACGGGCACCTCGACGACGGCGAAGTCACCCGCCCTCGGCAGCCCGTCGGGGGCGGCGGCGAGCCTGACCTCTCGGGAGACGCGGGGGAGGGTGGGGGTGCGAGGGGTGTCGGTGGTCTCGGGGGAGTGAGGGGAGTCAGGGGTGGGCGTCATGGTGGCTCCTCGGTGGTGGGGTGGAGAGGGCCGCGAAGCTAATCCCTGACGCGCGGGGAAGGGGCAAGCCGCGCAGGTGGGCGGGGGTGCGGCCGGGCCGGGGCCAGGGGGAGAAATGCCTTGTGCGCGGGGGCCGCAGCGGCGAAGGTGATCCCTCGTGACCGAACGCACCACGCCCACGCCGGGGCCGATACCGGCCGCTTCAGCGCCCCGCTCCCCGGAGGCCGCTGCTCCGGAAGCCTTGGCCCGCGCCGGATCGGCACCTCCGGCTTCGGAGACATCCGCTTCGGGAACTCCCGCTCTGGAAGTCGCCGCTTCGGGAACTCCCGCTTCGGGAACTTCCGCTCTGGAAGTCGCCGCTTCGGAAGCCCCCGCTCGGGAAACTCCCGCGCTCGAAGCCGCGGCTCCGAAAGCCTCCGCTCAGCGAACTCCCGCCCCAGAAGCCCCCGCCCCCCGCGACTCCCTCAGCCGCGGCATGGTGCTCCTCCTGGCCGTGGCCTGTGGCGTCGCCGTCGGCAACATCTACTTCCCGCAGGCCGTCAGCCCGCTGGTCGCCTCCGGGCTCGACGTGTCCGGTGACACGGCGGCCCTCGTGGTGACCGCGGCCCAGTTCGGCTACGCCCTCGGCATCTTCTTCCTGGTGCCGCTCGGCGACCGCGTCCCGCACCGCACGCTCATCGCCACCCTGTTCGCCCTCAGCGGCGCCGGGCTGCTCGCCGCGAGTGCCGCGCCCGCGCTGCCGCCGCTGCTCGGCGCGAGCGTGCTCGTCGGCGTCACGACGGTCGTGGCCCCCGTCGTGGCGCCCATGGCGGCGGGACTCGTCCCCGCCGAGCGCCGGGGCGCCGTCACCGGCACCCTCCTGAGCGGATCCATCGGCGGCATGCTGCTCTCGCGGGCGTTCGGCGGCGCGCTCGGCGAGTGGCTCGGCTGGCGGGCGCCCTACCTCGTGACGGCCGTGGTGGCGCTCCTGATCGGGGCCGTCCTCGCCCGCAGTCTGCCCCGCACCGTGCCGACGTCGAGCCAGCGCTATCCGGCCCTGCTCGCCGAGTCGCTGCGGCTGCTGCGCACCGAGCCCCTGCTCAGGCTCTCGTGCTTCTACCAGGCGACGGCCTTCGCGGCGTTCCAGGCGCTGTGGACGGGGGTCGCCCTCTTCCTGACGAGCGGGACGTACGGCCTCGGCGCGTCGGCGGTCGGCGCGCTGGCCCTGGTGAACGCGGGCACGATGCTGGCGACGCCGTTCGCGGGCCGCCAGATCGACCGGCGCGGCCCGGACGCGGTGAACGCCGTCTGCCTGGTCGCGGTCGTCGCGTCGGCGGGCGTCCTCGCCCTCGGCGGGCTCGGCGGCGTGGCCGGGCTCGTGGGCCTGGCCCTCGGCACGCTGCTCCTGGACGTGGCCATGCAGTCCGGGATGGTCGCCAACCAGGTGCGGATCTTCGCCCTCAGCGGCGAGGCCCGCAGCCGCCTCAACACGGCCTACATGACGTGCGCCTTCATCGGCGGCGCCGCGGGTTCGTCGCTCGGTGCCCTCGCGTACGCGACGCTGGGCTGGGCGGGTGTGTGCGGGTGGGTGGCGGTGCTCGGGGTGGTGTCGGCGCCGGTGGCGGTGCGGCGGGGGTGGGTGCGGACGGGGCCCAGGGGCGGCACGGGGCGCCCGGGGCACCAGGGGCATTGCGCTGACTGATGCATCAGTCAGCATCGCAATGGCGTAAAGCAGCGAGTGCAGCAGGAGAATCATGAAGCTCGCGTTGTGCTGATCTCAATGCGCGGGTACGGTGGCCGGCATGGAGCAAGGCCCCGACGTCCCCACCCGTGTCCGTGAGGTCATCGCCGCGGCGGGCGTGACCCAGCGCGAGTTCGCGCGGCGGATCGTCATGGACCCGTCGAAGCTGTCGCGCTCCCTGAGCGGCACCCGGCGCTTCACCGCGGCGGAGCTGGCCCGGATCGCGGACATCGCCGACGTCGACGCGGCCTGGCTGCTCGGCACCCGCGGCGGCGCGGGCCCGGCCGCGGCCCGCCCCGCCGTCCCGCGCGGACGGCGGGCCGCGACGCCCCCCGAAGGGCGGCCGTTGCAGATCATCCGCGAGACTGTCCGCCTCATCGCCGACCACGGCTTCCACGCCGTCCGCGTCCAGGACATCGCCAAGGCCTGCGAGACCAGCACCGCCGCCATCCACTACCACTTCCCCGGCCGCGACGACCTCTTGGAGGCGGCCGCGCGCTGGTGCATGGACGAGGACACCGCCCGCAGGGCCGCCCGGATCGCCGACGCGGCCGACGCCGCCGACGAACTGCGCCAGCTCATCGAGCTCCAGACCCCCCGCACCGCCCAGCAGCGCGACCAGTGGAGCGTCTGGCTCGACCTGTGGGCCGAGGCGGCCCGCTCCACCGCCGTCGGCCGCCTGCACACCGAGTACTACCGGCAGTGGCGCGCCACCGTCGCCGACGTCGTCCGGCGCGGCGTCGCCCAGGGCGCGTTCAGGACCGTCGACCCCGAAGCGGCCGCCCTGCACCTGACCGCCCTCATCGACGGCCTCGCCGCCCAGGTCCTCGCCGGCACCCCGGAAGGACCCGGCACCCGCCCCGACGACATGCACGCGGCCCTGCTCGCCCACGTGGACGCCGCGCTCGCCGCGCGCTGAGCCCCGGCCGCGTACCCCCGGCGCCTTCGGTACGCGGCCCCGTACGCACTCCGCACCACCACAACCCCCAGCACCCGAAGCATCACCACAACCCCCAGCACCCGAAAGGGAGTCCGCCATGCCCGTGAACGACCACGTCATCATCACCTGCGCCCTCACCGGCGCGGGCGACACCGTCCGCAAGAGCCCGCACGTGCCCGTCACGCCCGAGCAGATAGCCCGCGACGCCGTGCGGGCCGCCGAGGCCGGCGCCGCCGTCGTGCACATCCACGTCCGCGACCCCGAGACCGGCGCGCCGTCCCGTGACCCCCGCCTCTACCGCGAGGTCGTCGAGCGCGTGAAGGAGACCGGCACCGACGTCGTCATCAACTTGACGGCGGGCATGGGCGGGGACCTGGTGGTCGACCCGGAGCAGCCCCTGAAGGGGCTCGGCGAGCTTCCCGGCACCGACCTCGTCGGCGGTCTCGACCGGCTTCCGCACGTCGAGGACCTGCTCCCCGACATCTGCACCCTCGACTGCGGCTCCCTCAACTTCGGCGACGGGTCCAACCTCTACGTCTCCACGCCCGACATGCTCCGGCAGGGCGCCAGGCGCATCCAGGAGCTGGGCGTGCGGCCCGAGCTGGAGATCTTCGACACGGGGCAGCTGTGGTTCGCCAAGCAGCTCCTGGCCGAGGGCCTGCTCGACGATCCGACCGTCTTCCAGCTCTGCATGGGCATCCCGTGGGGTGCCCCCGCCGATCCCGGAGTCCTTCAGTCGATGGTCAACATGCTGCCCGAGGGGGCGCAGTGGGCCAGCTTCGCGATCGGGCGCATGCAGATGCCGTGGGTCGCGCAGTCCATTCTGCTCGGCGGGCAGGTCCGGGTCGGCCTGGAGGACAACCTGTATCTGGGCAAGGGCAACAAGGTGACCAACGCGCAGCTGGTCGAGCGGGCCGTCCAGATCACCGAGAGTCTTGGCTCTCGGGTCGCCACGCCGGACGAGGCCCGCCTGAAGCTGGGCCTCAAGCCCCGCGTGTAGGCCGCCTCCCGCACCGCGGACGCCCGCGCCCCTTCGGGGGCACCCCCAGCAGCGAAAGGAACCCCTCCACCATGACCACGACCACCCCCGAAGACGTTCGCCGCGTCGCCTGTGTCGGGGCCGGTGTCATCGGCGGCGGCTGGGTCGCGCACTTCCTCGCGCGTGGCTACGACGTCACCGCCTGGGACCCCGCCCCGGACGCCGAGGCCCGGCTGCGCCGGCTCGTCGACGCCGCCTGGCCCGCGCTCACCCGGCTGGGCCTCGCCGAAGGCGCCTCGCAGGATCGGCTCACCGTCGCCGCGACCCTCGAAGAGGCCGTCGCCGACGCGCAGTTCGTGCAGGAGAGCGCCCCCGAGAAGCTGGAGCTCAAGCGCGACCTCCTGACGCGTCTCGACGCCGCCGCGCCGCCCGGCGTCGTCATCGCCTCGTCCACCTCGGGCTATCCGATGACCGACATGCAGACCGCGGCCGCCGACCCCGGCCGCCTCGTCGTCGGGCACCCCTTCAACCCGCCGTACCTGATCCCGCTCGTCGAGGTCGTCGGTGGCGAGCACACCACCGCGGAGGCCGTCGCCTGGGCGTCGCGCTTCTACGAGGTCGCAGGCAAGTCCGTCATCACCATGAAGAGCGAGGTGCCCGGCTTCATCGCCAACCGCCTCCAGGAAGCCCTGTGGCGCGAGGCGCTGCACATGGTCGCCAACGGCGAGGCCACCGTCCAGGAGATCGACGACTCCATCACCGAGGGCCCCGGCCTGCGCTGGGCGTTCATGGGCCCCATGCTCACCTTCGCGCTCGCGGGCGGCGAGGGCGGCATGGCCCATATGCTCGACCACTTCGGTCCTTCCCTGAAGTCCCCGTGGACGCGGCTCGAAGCACCCGAGCTCGACAAGGACCTGTACGACGCGGTGGTCGCCGGGTGCGACGAGGCCGCCGCCGGGCGCACCATCGCCGACCTCGTCGCCGAACGCGACCAGGGCGTCATCGACGTACTGCGCGCGACGGGGAGGCTGCCGCGCCAGGCCGCCGGCCACGCTGAACCGAAGGGAACCATGTGACCAGGGAGATCGCCCGGCGTCTCGCATTCCACCGGCAGGTCGTCCCGCCGGAGTGGATCGACTACAACGGCCATATGAGCGAGGGCTACTACTCGCTGGCCTTCGGGTTCGCCACCGACGCGATGATGGACGCCGCCGGCCTGGACGCCGCCTACCGCGAGGCCACCGGCTGCTCCCTCTACACCGTCGAGGCCCATCTTCGGTATCTGCGCGACGTCGCCGAGGGCGCGCACCTCGCCGTGCGCACCCGGGTCCTCGGCGTGCACGGCAAGAAGGCGCACTTCGCCCACGAGCTGTACGTCGTCGACGGTGCCGCGGTCGATCCGGCGCCGGACGCCGCGCCCGTCGCGACCACGGAACTGCTCGCGCTGCACGTCGACCAGAAGGCGGGCCGCGCGGTGTCGTTCCCGGACGCGGTCCGCGAGCGCCTCGCCGAGTTCGTGGAGGCGGCACCGGAGTGGGCGGGCCGGGCGATCGCGACTGTGGCCGCCACTGAGTAGAACGTTCGTTTCGGCGCTGGTTCAGTTCGGCGCCGGTCCGGGCCCCGGTTCGGTCACCTCGCGTTCCGCATGGCATCGTCCGAAGTGGTAGGTGTTCGGGGCGATGTTCAACGATTCTCCTTGACTGGGGCTGTGAGCGAGGTGGTTCAGACATGAGGCTGGCGATTCTGGGCGGCGGCGGATTCCGTGTGCCCCTCGTGTACCGGGCGCTGCTCGGCGACCGCGCCGAGGGCCGCGTCACCGAGGTCGTCCTGTACGACGTGGTGGGTGCCCGGGCCGCGGCGATCGCCCGCGTCCTCGCCGACCAGGCCGCCGGCGTGGCCGACGCGCCCGCCGTGATCGTCACCGCCGACCTCGACGAGGCGCTGCGCGGCGCCGACTTCGTGTTCTCCGCGATCCGCGTCGGCGGCCTGGAGGGACGCGCCGCCGACGAGCGGGTGGCCCTCGCCGAAGGGGTGCTCGGGCAGGAGACGGTCGGCGCGGGCGGCATCGCGTACGGGCTGCGGACGCTGCCCGTCGCCGTCGACATCGCCCGCCGGGTGCGACGGCTCGCGCCCGAGGCCTGGGTCATCAACTTCACCAACCCGGCGGGCCTGGTGACCGAGGCGATGGCCCGCCACATCGGCGACCGCGTCATCGGCATCTGCGACTCGCCGGTGGGCCTCGGCCGCCGGATCGCGGGACTGCTCGGCGCCGAGCCCCGCCGGGCACGGCTCGACTACGTGGGCCTGAACCACCTGGGCTGGCTGAGCGGCCTGGAGGTCGACGGGCAGGACCTGCTGCCGCGGCTGCTCGCCGACCGCGGCCTCCTGGAGTCCTTCGAGGAGGGCAAGCTCTTCGGCGCCGACTGGCTGCAGTCGCTCGGCGTGATCCCCAACGAGTACCTGCACTACTACTACTTCAACCGGGAGACCGTCCACGCCTACCGGTCGGCCGAGCGGACCCGCGGCGCGTTCCTGCGCGATCAGCAGGCCCGCTTCTACGAGGAGATGCGGAGCCCCGGGACGCCCGCGTTCAAGACCTGGGACGCCACCCGGGCCGAGCGGGAGGCCACGTACATGGCGCACAGCAGGGAGGCCGCGGGCGCCGGTGAACGCGCCCCCGAGGACATGGAGTCCGGCGGCTACGAACAGGTCGCCCTCGCCCTGATGCGGGCCATCGCCCGCGACGAACACGCGACGCTGATCCTCAACGTCCGCAACCGCACGACCCTGCCGGAGCTGGACTCCGACGCGGTCATCGAAGTGCCGTGCACGGTGGACGCGTCGGGTCCGCACCCGGCGGCCGTGTCACCGCTGCCGGGGCACGCCACGGGCCTGGTGTGCGCGGTCAAGGCGGTCGAGCGTGAGGTCCTCGCCGCGGCGGACAGCGGTTCGCGCGCCACGGCCGTCAAGGCGTTCGCGCTGCACCCGCTGGTCGACTCGGTGTCCGTGGCCCGCCGCCTGGTCGACGGCTACCGGCAGGCACACCCGGGCCTGGCCTATCTGACCTGAGCGCCCCCTGGCATGATCATGAAATGACCGTGCCCGAGCCCCGCACCGCCCCGGCCGTGCTCCTGCCCGATCCCCGCACCGCCCCCGCCACCGTGCCCCCGACGACCCCGCCCGCCCCGCGCCCCTGCACCCTCGTCGTCTGCCGTGGCTGCTGCTGCGGCGACCCGGTCAAGCACCCCGGCACCGACCACGTGGGCCAGTTGGCACGGCTGCGGGCGGCGGCGGACGCGTCCGGGGGCCGGTTCGCCGTGCGCACCAGCGACTGCCTCGGCCCCTGCGGCCAGGCCAACATCGTGGTCGTCCAGCCCTCCCGCACGGGCCGCGCGCACGGCGGCCGCCCGGCCTGGGTGGGCTTCGCCCTGGACGACGCGTCCCTCGACGACATCCTCACCTGGGCCGAGGCGGGCGGCCCCGGCCTCGCGGACCCGCCGGACGCCCTGACCCTGCAACTGGTCGACCCCCGGCAGGTCTAGGCGCGGGCGAGCACCTGGTCCAGGAAGCCGTTGAGGTTGCGGACCGTGCGGTCGTTCTGCTCCTCGGGCGTGAGGCTCTCGTCGAAGCGGCGGGCCAGGGCCGACGTCTTCTTGCCGCGCACGTAGAGGGAGCAGGCCAGGTCCGCGCAGACGTACAGACCGACCGAGTTGCCCTGGCGGCCCGCCTCGCCCGCGCGGGGCGCGACGAGCAGTGCGATGCCCGAACCGGCCTGCGGCGTCACGCACACCGAGCAGATGCTGGACTTCAGCATGGAGCGGCGGGCCCCCGTGGAGGCGCGCAGGGCGATGCCGACCAGTTCCTCGTCCCGCTCGGCGACGACATAGCCGCGGTCCGGTGCCTTGGGGTCGCGCCAGCCCAGGAAGTCCAGGTCGGACCAGGGCGTCTCGGCGAAGCCCGCGGGCAGGGTGAGACGCCGGGCCTCGCCCTTCGAGCAGTTCACGAACGACGCACGGATTTCTTTGTCACCAAGGGCACGCATGGTCCGGAAGGTATCAATCCGAACGAACGGCCGTCTTTTTCTTTTTCCCTGTCAGGTTTCCCTGCCGAGTTTCTCTGTCAGGTTTCCGGTCAGGGCCCTGCGGCTGTCCCGGCGCAGCCGGAACCCGGCGCCTGCGGCGACCTCACGGCCCGACCTCGATCACGACCTTGCCGAGCGCGTGACCGCTCTCCACCGCGCGCAGGGCCTCGCCCGCCCGGTCCAGGGGGTACGTCGCCGTGATGTGCGGCCGGAGCACACCTGAGGCGGCGAGTTCGGCCACCGCGTCGAGCGTGGCGGCGTCCCGCGCGCGGGCCACGGCGGAGCCGCCGAGTTCCGTCACGATCCGCTTGCCGCCGGCCGTGATCAGCTTCGTGCGGTCGGCCACCACGTCCGCCACGGCCCGCAGATGGTCCCCGCCGACCAGGTCGAAGACGCCGTCGACGCCGTCAGGGGCGGCGGCACGGATCCGCTCCACCAGGTCCGGACCCGGCGCCACATGGACCGCGCCCAGGGACTCGACGACGTCCTTCTTGGCCTCGCTCGCCGTACCGACGACGCGCAGCCCCAGATGGCGGGCGAGGCGCACCGCGTTCCCGCCCACGCCGCCCCCGGCGCCGGTGACGAGCAGTGTCGACCCGGCGGGCAGCGCGAGCTGACGCACGCCGTCGTAGGCGGTGGCCGCGGCGACCGGCAGCGTCGCGGCCTCCACGAAGGACAGGCCCTCCGGTACGCGAGCGGCGACGGTCACCGGAAGCAGCGTGTACTCGGCGTACCCGCCGGTGAGCGTGGACCCGAACACCGCGTCCCCCACGGCGAACCCCTCGACCCCGGGGCCGGTCCGCTCCACCACGCCCGAGGCCTCGCTGCCGAGGACCTCGGGCAGTTCGGCGGGGGCCTGCCCCGGCCTGCGGTAGCCCCCGCGCAGCTTGTGGTCGACGGGGTTGACGCCCGCCGCCCGCACCTTGACCAGCAGCTGCCCCGGTCCCGGCTCGGGCGGCTCCCGGTCGATCAGGGCCTCCACCTCGGGACCGCCGTGCCGGGTGAACGCGTACGCCTTGGCCATCTGTCCCTCGCTCCGTTCGCTGCGTCCCGCGCGCCCCGTGGCGCACGTCGACGATCACTGGGGACAAGGCCGGGGGCGGCTCCCGCATTCCTCGCCGGGGGAGAGTTCACGAGCCCGCAACGCGTGCCCGGCCCGCGCGGCGGTGACGGCACCGCGGGCGCGTCCGTCGCGCAGGCCTCCCGGCACTCGCGGTTGGCCCCGGCGCCATCTCGCGGACACGGGCCCGCCTGCCTCTTCCATAAGCCTTGGCCCAGTTGACACACTGCACCCGCTCACGTCCCCCCACATCACGCGAGGTCATATCCCCATGCCTGAACTCAACCGGCGCCGCTTCCTGCAACTGGCCGGCGGCACCGCCGCCCTCGCCGCGCTGAACGAGAGCATCGCCCGCGCGGCCTCGCTGCCCGCGAAGCGCCGCACCGGCACCATCGCGGACGTCGAGCACGTCGTGGTGCTCATGCAGGAGAACCGTTCCTTCGACCACTATTTCGGGACGATGAAGGGCGTACGCGGCTTCGGCGACCCCCGGCCGGTGACGCTGCCCGGCGGCAAGCCGGTCTGGCACCAGCGGGACGGCGGCAAGGAGGTCCTGCCCTTCCACCCCGACGCCGAGAACCTGGGCATGCAGTTCATCGCGGGCCTCGACCACGACTGGGCGGGCGGCCACAAGGCGTTCAACAACGGCGCGTACGACCAGTGGATCCCGGCGAAGTCCGAGCGGACCATGGCGTATCTGAAACGGGACGACATCCCCTTCCACTACGCGCTCGCCGACGCCTTCACGGTCTGCGACGACTACCACTGCTCGTTCATCGGGGCCACCGACCCCAACCGCTACTACATGCTGACGGGCCACGTCGGCAACGACGGCAAGGGCGGCGGACCGGTCCTCGGCAACCAGGAGCTGGGCTACGACTGGACGACGTACGCCGAGCGCCTGGAGCAGGCGGGCGTGTCCTGGAAGGTCTATCAGGACATCGGCGACGGCCTGGACGCCGCGGGCAAGTGGGGCTGGATCAAGGACGCCTACCGCGGCAACTACGGCGACAACTCGCTCCTGTACTTCAACAAGTACCGGAACGCCAAGCCCGGCGACCCCCTCTACGACAAGGCCCGCACCGGCACGAACGTCAAGGCGGGCGACGGCTACTTCGACATCCTGAAGGCCGACGTCAAGGCGGACCGGCTGCCGCAGGTGTCCTACATCGCCGCGCCCGAGGCGTTCTGCGAGCACCCGAACTGGCCGGTGAACTACGGTGCCTGGTACATCGCGCAGATCCTGGACGCGCTCACCTCCAACCCGGCGGTGTGGGGGAAGACGGCGCTGTTCCTCACGTACGACGAGAACGACGGCTACTTCGACCACGTCGTGCCGCCGTACACCCCGAAGGACGCCAATCAGGGCCTGTCGACCGTCGACACCAAGCTCGACTACTTCCCCGGCAACGCCTCCTACGGGGCCGGGCACTACGGCCTCGGGCAGCGCGTGCCGATGCTCGTGATCTCGCCGTGGAGCACGGGCGGGTTCGTGAACTCCGAGGTCTTCGACCACACGTCGATCATCCGGTTCATGGAGAAGCGCTTCGGCGTCGAGGAGCCCAACATCTCGCCGTGGCGCCGCGCGATCTGCGGCGACCTCACCTCCGCCTTCGACTTCGGCGGCAAGGACACCGACCCGGCGGAGCTGCCCGACACGGCCGCCTACGAGCCGCCGGACCACGAGCGCCACCCCGACTACTTCCCCAAGCCGCCCGCGAACCCCGCGCTGCCCAAGCAGGAGCGCGGCTCGCGGCCCGCGCGTGCGCTGCCCTACGCCCCGCTGGTGGACGGCCGCGCGGACACGGCCGCCGGGAAGTTCACCCTCACCTTCGGCGGGGGCGACCAGGCGGGCGTCTGCTTCCACGTGCGCTCCGGCAACCGCACCGACGGCCCCTGGACGTACACCACGGGCGCGGGCAGGACGGTCTCCGACACCTGGAACTCGGCGTACTCCGGCGGCAGCCACGACCTGAGCGTGTTCGGCCCGAACGGCTTCCTGCGCACCTTCAAGGGCCCGGGCAAGACCGCGGGCCCCGAGGTCACCGCCCGCCACGACAAGGCGACCGGCAACATCAAGCTGACGCTGACCAACGCGGGCTCCGCCGACTGCAACCTGACGGTGACCAACGCCTACGGCGGCGGCAAGGAGACCTTCAAGGTCAAGCCGGGCGCCACCGTCGAGCACACCGTGGACCTGCGCGCCAGCAAGCGCTGGTACGACCTCACCGTCGTGTCCGACACCTCCGCGGGCTTCCTGCGGCGCCTCGCCGGGCACGTGGAGAACGGGCAGGCGGGGGTCAGCGACCCGGCGATCGCCACAGTCTGAGGCGCATACACGCGGCGGCCGCTGCTCCGGGGCTCCCTGCTCCGGGGCGGCGGCCCGCCTCGCCCGCGCCGCGAAAAATGGGTGAACGCCCTGCTCGGCGCCGCGTTAGCATGCGGGAGCATGACGGACACCCCACGCCCGCAGGGCGCCCCGGAGAAGCCCGTCCTCGACGGTCTCGAGGAGAAGTGGTCCAGGCGCTGGGACGAGTCGGGTGTATACGCCTTCGACGCGGACCATGCGCGCACGGCGCCTCGGGACGAGCTGTTCGCCATCGACACCCCGCCGCCCACCGTCAGCGGCTCCCTGCACGTCGGGCACGTCTTCTCGTACACGCACACCGACACCGTCGCCCGCTACCAGCGCATGCGTGGCCGCAACGTCTTCTACCCCATGGGCTGGGACGACAACGGCCTGCCCACCGAACGCCGCGTCCAGCACCACTACGGCGTCCGCTGCGACCCCGCGCTGCCCTACGACCCGGACTTCACCCCGCCCGCGGCGCCCGGCAAGCGGCAGGTCCCGGTCTCCCGGGAGAACTTCATCGAGCTGTGCGAGCGGCTCACCGAGCGGGACGAGCAGGCCTTCGAGGACCTGTGGCGCCGCCTCGGCCTGTCCGTCGACTGGTCGCGCACCTACCGGACCATCGGCGCCGAGGCGCGCGCCACCTCGCAGCGGGCCTTCCTCGCCGACCTCGCCCGCGGTGACGCGTACCTGGCGGAGGCGCCCACCCTGTGGGACGTCACGTTCCGCACGGCGGTCGCCCAGGCCGAGTTGGAGGACCGCGAGCGGCCCGGCGCCTACCATCGGCTGTGCTTCCGCGCCGCCGACGGCCGCACCGTCCCCGTCGAGACGACCCGCCCCGAACTGCTCCCCGCGTGCGTCGCCCTCGTGGCACACCCCGACGACGAGCGCTACCGCCACCTCTTCGGCACGACCGTCCGCACCCCGCTCTTCGACGTCGAGGTCCCCGTCCTCGCCCACCGGCTCGCGGCGCCCGACAAGGGCACGGGCATCGCCATGGTCTGCACGTTCGGCGACACCACCGACGTCGTCTGGTGGCGTGAACTGCGCCTGGCCACCCGGCCGGTGATCGGCTGGGACGGCCGCTTCCGCGCCGAGCCGCCGAGCGGGATCGACACGCCGGACGCCGTCGCCGCGTACGCCGGACTCGCGGGCGCCACCGCCCACACCGCGCGCGAACGCGTCGTCGCGCTGCTGCGCGAGCGCGGCGAGCTGCACGGCGAACCCCGGCCCGTCACGCACGCGGTGAAGTTCTTCGAGAAGGGCGACAAGCCCCTGGAGATCGTCACCACCCGCCAGTGGTACATCCGCAACGGCGGCCGCGACGAGGAGCGCAGGGCCGAACTCCGCGCGCGGGGGCGGGAGCTGGTCTGGCACCCGCCGCACATGCGCGTGCGCTACGACCACTGGGTGGACGGCCTCAACGGCGACTGGCTGATCAGCCGTCAGCGCTTCTTCGGGGTCCCCATCCCGCTCTGGTATCCCCTCGACGGCGACGGCATGCCCGACCACACCCGTCCGATCGTCCCCGAAGCGGCCACCCTGCCCGTCGACCCCAGCGCGCAGACCCCGCCCGGCCACGACCCCTCCCAGCGCGACAAGCCGCACGGTTTCACCGGCGACCCCGACGTCATGGACACCTGGGCGACCTCCTCGCTCACCCCGCAGATCGCCGGGCGGCAGCTCGCGGACCCGGACCTGTTCGCCCGCCTCTTCCCGATGGACCTGCGCCCGCAGGCCCACGAGATCATCCGCACCTGGCTGTTCGCCACGGTCCTGCGCGCCCACACCGGACACGAGACGCTGCCCTGGCGGCACACGGCGATCTCCGGGTGGATCCTCGACCCCGACCGCAAGAAGATGTCGAAGTCGAAGGGCAACGCCGTCACCCCCGACGACCTGCTGCGCACACACGGCTCGGACGCGGTGCGGCACTGGGCGGCGAGCGGCAGGCCCGGCACCGACACCGCCTTCGACACCGGCCAGATGAAGATCGGCCGACGGCTCGCGACGAAGCTCCTGAACGTCGGCAAGTTCGTCCTCGGCTTCGAGGCGAGCGGCGCGCCCGTGCGTGAACCGCTGGACCGGGCGCTGCTCGCCGACCTCGCCGCCACCGTCGACGAGGCTACGGCCGCCTTCGACGACTTCGACTACACCCGGGCGCTGAGCTGCACGGAGACGTTCTTCTGGCGCTTCTGCGACGACTACGTGGAGCTGGTCAAGGCCCGCGCCTACGGCGACCACGGCGACGCGGCCGCCCGCGACTCGGCCCGCGAGACCCTGCGGACGGCCCTGGACACGGTGCTGCGTCTCTTCGCCCCGACCCTGCCGTTCGTCACCGAGGAGGTCTGGTCCTGGTACGCGCCGGGGTCGGTGCACCGGGCCGCGTGGCCGTCGGCGGAGGAGGTGCTCGCGGGGGCGCGGGGCGCCGCGGGGCCCGGCCGGGCGGAGGGAGACCCGGACGGCGGGGGCCGCGAGGCCGCGTCGGACGGCGGTCACCGAGAGGCGGGTGACCTGGACGGGAGCGTGCTGGCGACGGCCGCCGAGGTCATCGCCGGGGTGCGCAAGGCCAAGTCCCTGGCCAGGCTCTCGATGCGGGCCGAGATCGCGACGGTCGTCGTGCGCGGACCGCGGGACGTGCTCGACCGGTTCGCGCTCGCCGCGGCGGACGTGCGGGCGGCGGGACGCGTCGGCGAGGTCGTCCTCGAAGTGGCGGACGGGGCGCTGGCGGTGGAGGTGCTCCGATAGCGCCGTGGCCGTCGTGGCGGAGGCGCCGAACGGGGGTCCGCCGTCGTCGCGGTGCGGATGCCGGTGGCCGTTGCGGAAACGCGGCCACCGCTCCGGCCTGCGGAAAGTCCGCTCCCGGGGCTGGCGGCGGCCGGGGTGGTTCGGGGTAGTGTGCCCGGGTGACAACGCATTCGAACACACCTGCAGGCTGGTACCCGGACCCCCAGGGCGCCTCCCAGCTCCTCCGCTGGTGGGACGGCTCCCAGTGGACCGACCACACGAACCAGGCCCCGCAGGGCGCGACGGCCCAGGCGGCCGCGCAGGGCCAGCAGGTCCCGCAGCAGCCGGGCCAGGCGGCCCAGTTCGGCAAGGCCCCCGCCCAGGCCCCCGCTCAGGCCGCCCCCGCCGCCCCGGCGGCCGACCCGGCCCGCGTCCAGCGCCAGGTGCAGCAGCAGGCCGGCGTGCACCCCACGTCGCAGGGCGGCGGCACGCTGTTCAGCGAGCCGGTCCTGGTGGTGAACCAGAAGGCCAAGCTCATCGAGCTGACCAACGAGTACACGGTCATGGACCAGTCGGGCAACCAGCTCGGCTCCGTCGTCCAGGTCGGCCAGAGCACGCTCAAGAAGGTCGCCCGCTTCGTCTCCAGCGTCGACCAGTTCATGACGCACAAGCTGGAGATCCGGGACGCCCACGGCACCCCGCAGCTGCTGATGACCCGGCCGCGGAAGTTCATGAAGTCGCGGGTCATCGTGGAGCGCCCCGACGGCCAGGTGGTCGGCGAGATCGTCCAGCAGAACGTCATCGGCAAGATCAACTTCGGCATGATGGTGAACGGCCAGCAGGTCGGCGCGATCAAGGCGGAGAACTGGCGCGCCTGGAACTTCTCCATCGTCGACCAGTCGGACAACGAGGTCGCCCGGATCACCAAGACCTGGGAGGGCCTCGCCAAGACGATGTTCACCACCGCGGACAACTACGTCCTGCAGATCCACTACCAGCTCCCGGACCCGCTCCTGAGCCTGGTCGTGGCGACGGCCCTGACCGTCGACACCGCGCTCAAGCAGGACTCGCGCGGCCTGGGCTGAGCACCGGCCCCCGGGCCGACGGGTACGCGGGCCGCACGGCACGTACGACGAAGCGACCACCTTCCGCGTCGAGCGGGGGTGGTCGCTTCGTCGTGCTGCCTGTGCTGCGTGCCGTGCCGTCTGTCCCGCTGCCTGCCCTACGTGCGCAGCGGCGTCGCCGGTTCGGGCTGGAGCGGGATCGAGGGCAGGTGGTCGGCGGTCGCGTCCGGCGCGGGGAGGGGGCCCGGCGCGGGGGCGGTCGCCGGTTCGGGTGCCTGGTCCGGCACGCGGGCGGCGGGCTGTGGGGACCGGGTGAGGACCACGACGCCGTACGCGGCGATCAGCGCCCCCGTCACGGCGAGGAGCACCCCGCCCGCGCCGCCCCGCAGCCGCTCGCCGAGCAGGGCGATGCCGATGGCCGCGGCGGCGACGGGGTTGGCCAGGGTCACGACGGCGAGGGGCGCGCCGAGGCCGCCCCGGTAGGCGGTCTGCGAGAGGAAGAGCCCGCCCACCGCGAAGGCGGCGACGAGCAGCGCCACCACCACGACCTGCGCGTCGAGCACCGGCCCCGAGCGGTCCGTGGCCGCGACCGTCACCGTCTGCGTGAGCGCCGACGCGACACCGGAGGCGAAACCGGACGCGGTCGCGTGCCGCAGTCCGGGGCGGGTTCCGGGCCGGGTGAGCAGCCCGACGACGGCCATCGTCACCCCGGCGACCGCCACGGCCTCCGGAAGCGACAGCGTGTCGTCGGGCTCGGGGCCGGACGCGGTGAGCAGCAGGACACCCAGGCCGATCAGGGTCAGGCCCGTGCCGCGCCACTCCGGCGGGGAGACCCGCCGCCCGGCCAGCCGCGCGCCCAGCGGTACGGCGGCGACCAGCGTGAGCGCGCCGAGCGGCTGCACGAGGGTGAGCGGACCGAACTTCAGCGCCGCGACGTGCAGCAGCGCCGCCGACGCGTTCAGCCCGACCGACGCCCACCACGCGCCACTGCCCAGGAGCCGCACGACCCGGCCGCCCGTGTCCGCGATGCGTGCGGCCAGGCGCTGCTGTGCGACGGCGGCGGTGGCGTAGGCGGCGGCGGAGACGAGGGAGAGCAGGACGGCGAGCAGGGTGGCGCTCATCGGTCGGCTCCGGAGGCGGAGAGCACGGGGGCGGCGGAGGGTGCCGGGGGCACCGTCGGGGCGGGCCCCGTCGCCGAGGCGGACCGTCGCACGATCCGGGACCGGACCGGGCGCGGCGGCCGGATCACGGCCAGCGCGACGCCGAGCAGCGCGGCCGCCGCGAGGGCGTCGAGCCAGTAGTGGTTGGCGGTGCCGACGATGACGAGCAGCGTGAGCAGCGGATGCAGCAGCCACAGCCAGCGCCACCGCGAGCTGGTCGCGACGATCAGGCCGACGGCCACCATCAGCGCCCACCCGAAGTGCAGCGACGGCATGGCGGCGAACTGGTTGGCCATCGAGTCGGTCGCGGGCTCGGCCGCGTACACCGAGGGTCCGTACTTCTGTGCCGTGTCGACGAGGTGCGCCGCGTCCAGGAGGCGCGGCGGCGCGAGCGGGAAGGCGAGGTGCAGCGCGAGCGCGGCCGCGGTGAGCGCGGCGAGGATCCGCCGGGCCCAGACGTAGTGCCGGGGGCGGCGCACGTACAGCCACACCAGGAACAGCAGCGTCGCCGGGAAGTGCACGGTCGCGTAGTAGGTGTTCGCGACGTGGACGAGGCTGTCGCCGCTCAGCAGGAGGTCCTGCACGGAAGCCTCGCCCGGCAGGCGCAGGAACCGCTCGGCGTCCCAGACGCGGTGGGCGTTGCGGAACGCCTCGGCGGTATGGCCGTTCGCCAGCTGCCTGCCGAACTTGTAGACGAGGAAGAGTCCGACAACGAGGAGCAGCTCGCGCGCGAGCGGCGGCCGGGCAGGGGTGTCCGGTCGCCCGGAGGCTATCTCCGGCTCCTGTTCCGCAGGCTCGGTGCGGGAATCCATCCGCCGGCCCCTTTGCATGACGACTGGGTGGTGCGGTGATGAGTGAGTCCCTGTTGTTCCACTCATCGATACGCCAGTGTACCGATACGGGAGCGTACCGGTACACTGGCGTATCGGTAGGGTCCGCAGGAAGCGAACCGAGCGGGCCGCCGCACCGAGGAGAGACACGAGATGACGCCGCGGGAACGGGTTGAGGAGCACCTCTGCGACCAGGTCGCGCTGTCGCGCCGCTCCAAGATCACACCCGAGCGCGAGCAGGAGTTCTACGACGCGGTCCTCGACCAGCTCCGCGAGTGCGGGTACGAGGCCGTGACCATGGAGGGCGTCGCCGCGCGGACCCGCTGCAGCAAGTCCACGCTGTACCGCCAGTGGAAGACGAAGCCCCAGTTCGTGGCCGCCGCGCTGCGCGCCAACCGCTGTGTGCGCTTCGCGGGCATCGACACCGGCTCGCTCGCCGGCGACCTGCGCGCGGCGGCGCGCGCGGCCGCCACCTGGGCCGGGCGCGACACCATGATCGTGCAGGCGCTCAGCCACGCGGTCCTGCAGGACGAGGACCTTCAGCAGGCGCTGCGCGAGGCGCTCGTGGAGCCGGAGGTGGAGGCCGTCGACGGCTTCGTGCGGCGGGCCGTGGAGCGCGGGGAGATCGCCCCGGGCCACCCGGCGGCGGAGTTCGTCACGGTCCAGCTCTTCGGCGTGCTGCGGGCCCGGCCGCTGGTCGAGGGCAAGGACGCGGACGAGCGCTATCTGGAGCGGTTCGTGGAGGCGGTGCTGCTGCCGGTCCTCGGGCTGAGCGAGGGCCCCGGCCGCCCGGAGGCGGGGGAGACGTCGGCCGCCACCGACGGAGAGACCCTGGCCGCGCCCTTTGCCGAGGAGACCCCGGCCACCTGAACGTGGGCCCGGTCCGCAGGATGACCGGACGGGGCCCGCAGAGCGCCGCACCGTGGGGACGGGGGCGGCGCGCGACAAGAAGCCGGGCGTACCGATCGCGATCGGTACGCCCGGCTTCTCGTGCGTGGCGGGCCGTCAGACCTGCTGGCCGTCGCCTCCGCCGCCCCCGCCGCGGAACTCCTTGATGCCCTTGGTGATCTCGTCCATGGACGACACCGAGGGAGCGTCGTCGGTGTCGTCGATGCCGAAGCGGACGATCACCATCGTCATGTCGTCGGTGGGCGACTTGAACGCGAGCGACTGCACAAAGCCGTCCGGGCCCTTGCGGTTCACGGCCTTCCAGCGGACCAGATAGCCCTTCTGCCCGGCCACGGTCACCGACTTCGAGGCGAGCTCCTTGTGGGACACCAGCTTGCCGCCATAGATCTTGCCGCCGTACGACTCCTCGGCGTTCTTTTCGATGTCCGCCTTCGCCGCCGCCTCGGGGCTGGACTTCTTGATCTTGAAGCTGGAGGCGGGGGCGGAGAAGGCGCCGCCGCGCACGCACACGCGCGCGGTGTCCCCGGGGCACGCGTACTTGCCCTTGGTGACGCCCGCGCCCAGGTTGCCGGACTTGCCCTCCCAGCCGTCCGGCACCGGCAGGCTGATGCCGCTCGCCCCGTCGGAGGCGAAGCCCTCCTCGGGCTGCGGGGCGCCGTCCGACGGGCCGGGCGAGGAGGGTCCTTCGGGCTTCTGCGGGCCCTCGTCGTCGTCCTCGCCGGGCTTCGAAGGCCCGGAGGACGCCGGAGGCTTGGCGCTGTCGTCGTCACCGTCATCGTCGTCGCCCGCCGTCAGCGCGTACACGCCGCCGACGATGCCCGCGAGCACGGCGACGGCGACCCCGATGACGACGGCCGTGCGCGCCCCGCGCCGGGGCGCCTGCGGGGGCTGCGGGGGGAAGACGGGCGAGCCGCCCGGGGGAAAGGCCGGCGAGCCGCCCGGGGGGAGGGCGGGCGAGCCGCCCGGCGCGCGGACGGCGTCCGTCCACATGTTCCCGTCCCACCATCTCTCGGACGGTGGGGCACCAGGTATCTGCCCGGGGTCGGGATACCAGCCCGGGGGAGTCGCGTGCGTCATGGGCGTCAGGGTATGAGCAGCGCCTGAAAGTCGGATGAGAGGGGTCGGCGGAAATCGGCCAAGTGGGGCCGGAGCGGGGCTCAGTGACCAGCCGGGCTCAGTGACCGTCGACGACGAGCCGCGTCGGCGCCTGCGCGCCGCCGAGGAGACCCTCCGGCCACCGGCCCGCACGCCCCGGGGTGATCGAGCCGAGCACGCTCGGGTGCCGGGCGCCCGTGCTCGCCGCGACGGTGCCGGGCAGTCCGTGTGCCGTCAGGAAGCCGAGCACCGCGAACGCGTACGCCTCCTTCGCCGCCGACGCGAGCCCCAGCTCGTCCGAGCCGCGCACCGGCACGCCGGGCCCCAACTCGGCCCGCACCGCCGCCATCAGCGTGGGATTGCGGATCCCGCCGCCCGACACCACCACCTCGCTCGCCTTCACCGCGCGCACCGCGTCGGCGACCGTCACCGCCGTGAGCCGGGTGAGCGTCGCGACGACGTCCTCGGGGGCGAGATCCTCGTACCCGGCGAGGACCCGGCGCAGATAGTCCGCGTGGAAGAGCTCCTTGCCCGTCGTCTTCGGGGCGGGCAGCGCGTAGTACGGCTCGGCGAGCAGCCGGGCGAGCAGGCCCTCGTGCACGGTGCCGCGGGCGGCGATCGCGCCGTCCCTGTCGTACGTCAGGCTCCGCTCGCGGCCCTGCGGCGTCCAGTCGCGGACCGCCGCGTCGATCAGGGCGTTGGCCGGTCCGGTGTCGAAGGCCGTGCCGTCCGGGGCCGTGATGTTGGCGATGCCGCCGAGGTTCAGGGCGACGGGGGTGCCGGGGCGGCCGCGCAGCCACATCCGGTCCACAAGGCTGACGAGCGGCGCGCCCTGGCCGCCGGCCGCGACGTCCCGCGGCCGGAAGTCGGCGACCACCGGAAGGCCCGTGGCCTCCGCGATCCACGCGGCCTGTCCGATCTGCAGCGTGCCGCGCACCTGCCCCTCGTCCACCCAGTGGAAGACGGTCTGCCCGTGCGAGGCCACCAACTCGGCGCGGCCCCCGCACAGTTCGCGGTCGGCCTCGGTGGCGGCAGCGGCGAAGGCCTGGCCGATGCGGGTGTCGAGGCGGCACACGTCGGCGAGGGTGGTGGCCGCCGGGGGCAGCGCGGCGGTCAGCGCCGCGCGCAGCTCGTCGTCGTACGCGCGGCTGATCAGGCCCAGCGGTGTCAGTCGGAGGCTTTCGCCGTCGAGGGTGAGGTCGACGGCACCGGCGTCGATGGCGTCGTGGGAGGTGCCGGACATCAGGCCGATCACTCGCATGGGTCTCTGTCTCTCGCTGGCGGGTGGGGTTCGCCGGAGGCGGCGCTAGGGTGCTCTTCCCCCGCGGGCCCGGAGTTAAAGGTGCTGTGGGGCGGGGCCCTGGGGCTGCCGTGTCCGCCTCGGCGCGGACATGCGTTGCGCCGTGTCCGGTTGTCGGCTGGGGTGCGGGGCGCGATCACCGTGAGGAGTCTGGGTATGCCCGGTCGTTCCCGGACGCGTCGGCCTTGTCGCCGTGAGGCCTGTCACCGCGTGCTGCCCCTTGGTACGCGGCACAGCGCGCCCTGCTCTGCCTGCACTCCGTGCTCCTTGGTGCGCCCGTGCCTGTGTCGATCTCCTCCGCTGTGTCCGATCCCGCGCCGACTGTGCCCGATTCCGCGCCGACCGGCCGGGCGGGCGCTTCCCGGGGGAGGGAACGGGTCCGGGGCGGACGCCTCCGCGCGCCTCACCCACCCGCCACCACCCGCTCCCGCCACCTCCCCACGCCGCCCCACGCCCCCCGCAGGGCCCGCGCCTTGAGGAGCCACAGGGACAGGTCGTACTCGGCCGTGTACCCGAGGGCCCCGTGCAGCTGCAGCGCCGCCCGCGCCGCGCCGTACACCGCCTCCCCGGTGGCCACCTTGGCCGCCGCCAGGTCCACCCGGGCGGCCGACTGGTCGCCGTCCCGCAGCGACACCGCCGCCCCGAACACCAGCGGCCGCGCGAACTCAAGACCCACCAGCACATCCGCGAGGCGGTGCTTGACGGCCTGGAACGAGCCCACCGGCGCGCCGAACTGCGTCCGCCCCCGCACGTACGCCACCGTCCGGTCGAGCAGGGCGTACCCGACCCCCAGGCTCTGCGCCGCCGTCGCGAGGGCCGCCCAGTCGAGCGCCCGCCCGGCCGCGTCGGCCGCCGCGTCCCCGGACGCCACCACCTCACCGCCCGCGAGGAGCCGGGCGAGCCGCCGCGCCGGATCGAGGGACGCGCGCGGTTCCGCGTGGCCGGGCGCGAGCCGCACCTCCCCGTCCCCGGCGGCGAGCAGCACCGCCGAGGCGTCCGCGTCCAGTGCGTACGGCCCGGCGCCGGGGAGCGTCAGCGTCGCGCTCGCCCCGCCGCCGACCAGCGTGGGCAGCGACCGCTCGGCGGGCTCCGGTACGCCCAGCGCGGCGAGGCGCGCCAGGAGCGCCACCGCCGCGACCGTCTCGACCAGCGGTCCGGGCACCGCGTGCCGCCCCAACTCCACGAACGCGACGGCCGTTTCGACGGGCGACGGCCCTACGCCCTCGTACGCCTCCGGTGCCGCGAGGGCGAACACCCCCGCCGCGCCGATCCGTTGCCGGAGGGCGAAGCCCGCCGCGTGCTCCCCGGCGGCCCAGGCGCGCGCGGCCGCCGGGGTGTCGGCCGCCGTCAGCATGCCGTCCAGCGAACGGGCGAAGTCCCGCTGCTCGTCGTCCAGGAGGAACCGCATCACCGGCGTCCCTTCGGCAGGCCGAGCAGGCGCTCGGCGATGATGTCGCGCTGGATCTCGTTGGTGCCCGCGTAGATGGGCCCGGCGAGCGCGAAGACGTAGCCTTCGGTCCAGTCGGTCGGGGGTGTCCGGTCGGGTGGGGGTGTCCAGTCGGTCGGGGGTGCCCGGTCGGGTGGGGGTGTGCGGCAGGGTGGGGGCGTCCCGCCGGGTGGGGCGGCGGTGTCGGTCGTGCCGGTCCGGTCGGCCGGTTCGGCGTGCTCCGTCCCGTCCGGCGTCGACCATTCACCGGCGAAGCCCTCCGCCCCCCTCAACTCCCCGTCCGCCCCCAGTAGATCCAGCGCCGTCTCGTGCACCCCGATGTCGTACTCCGACCAGAACACCTTGTTCAGGCTCGACTCCGCGCCGATCGCCTCGCCGGCCTCGAAGCGGGAGGCGTTGGACCAGGTGAAGAGCTGGTACGCGCGGGCGCCGATCACCGCGTCGGCCACCCGGTCGCGCAGCGCCGTGTCGGCAGGGTCGCCGTGCGCACGCCAGTCGCGCAGCAGCCGGTCGGCCGTCGCCAGGAAGCGGCCCGGTGAGCGCAGCGTCAGGCCGCGCTCCTCGCCCGTCGTCGCCATCGCGATCCGCCAGCCCTGGCCCGGCTCGCCGATCACGTCCTCGTCGGGTACGAACACGTCGTCCAGGAACAGCTCGGCGAACGCGGGCTTGCCGTCGATGCGGCCGATGGGGCGCACGGTCACGCCCGCCGTGTCGAGCGGGAACATCAGATACGTCAGACCGCGGTGCGGCCGGTCCGCGGCCGGGTCGCTGCGGAACAGGCCGAAGGCGCGGTCGGCGAACGCGGCCCGGGACGACCAGGTCTTCTGGCCGTTCAGGACCCAACCGCCGGGCGCCCGGCGGGCGGTGGAGCGCAGCGAGGCCAGGTCCGAGCCCGCCTCCGGCTCCGACCAGGCCTGCGCCCAGATCACCTCGCCGCGTGCCATCGGGGGCAGCACCCGCGCGCGCTGCTCCGGCGTGCCGAAGTCGAAGAGGGTCGGCGCGAGCAGGCTGATGCCGTTCTGGGAGACCCGGCCCGGGGCGCCCGCCGCGTAGTACTCCTCCTCGAACACCAGCCACTCGACGATCCCGGCGCCCCGCCCGCCGTACTCCTCGGGCCACGACACCACCGACCAGCGGTCCGCGGCCAGCTCGCCCTCCCAGGCGCGGTGGGCCGCGAAGCCCTCTTCGGTCTCCAGGGAGGGCAGCGGGTCCGAGGGCACGTGCGCGGCGAGCCAGGCCCGCGCCTTCTGCCTGAACTCCTCCTGCGCCGCGCTGAATTCGAGGTCCATCCCTGGTCCGCCTCCCGCTCGGGCACCTTCCCTAACAAGTGTTTGGTAGATTATCGTGAGGGGCAGACAATCGTCGAGGGCCGGTGCGGCCGAGGGGGTGTCAGGGGATGTCGGGTGGGGGCATGGCAGTGGTTCCTTATGTGTCCGGGCACGGCCTGCTCGACGGCCGCACCGCCGTCGTCACGGCGGCGGCAGGAGCGGGCATAGGCGGCGCCACCGCCCGCCGCTTCCTGGAGGAGGGCGCGCGCGTCGTCCTCGGTGACGCGCACGCACGCCGCACCAAGGAGACGGTCGAGCGGCTCGCCGACGAGTTCGGCGCCGAGCGCGTGCACGGCACCCCGTGCGACGTGACGGACGAGGCCCAGGTGCGGGCGCTTCTCGACCTGGCGGAGCGGGAGCACGGCCGCCTCGACATCGTCGTGAACAACGCGGGCCTCGGCGGCACGGCCGAGCTCGCCGAGATGACCGACGAGCAGTGGGACCAGGTCATCGACGTCACGCTGAACGGCACGTTCCGCTGCACCAGAGCCGCCCTGCGCCGCATGCGGGCCACCGGATCCGGGGGCGTCGTCGTGAACAACGCCTCGGTCCTCGGCTGGCGCGCACAGCCGGGCCAGGCGCACTACGCGGCCGCGAAGGCCGGGGTCATGGCCCTCACCCGCTGCGCCGCCCTCGAAGCCGCGCCCCACGGCATCCGGATCAACGCCGTCGCCCCCAGCCTCGCCCTGCACCCGCACCTCGCGAAGGTCACCTCCGCCGAGCTGCTCGACGAGCTGACCGCGCGCGAGGCCTTCGGCCGCCCCGCCGAGCCCTGGGAGATAGCCAACGTCATCGTCTTCCTCGCCAGCGGCTACTCCTCGTACATGACGGGGGAGACGGTGTCGGTCAGCAGCCAGCACGCCTAGGCGGAGAATGACCGTGTGCCGAAACAGAAGCAGTCCAGCGACACCAGCACCAGCGAGAAGCCGACCAGTACCAGCGAGAAGCCGACCGGCGCCGGGAAGGCCGCCGGCGGCAGGAAGAAGCCCCCGGTGACCCCCTCGCCCGAGCGCCGCGGCGAGCTGCTCAGGATCGCCGCGGACGTCTTCGCCGAACAGGGCTACAACGCCACCACCGTCCGCAAGATCGCAGACGCCGCGGGCATGCTCGCGGGCAGTCTCTACTACCACTTCGACTCCAAGGAGTCGATGCTCGAAGAGATCCTGCGGACGTTCCTGACCGAGCTGTGGGACGGGTACGACAGCGTGCTCTCCGCGCCCCTCGGCCCCCGGGAGACCCTGGAAGCCCTCGTCACCGAGTCCTTCCGGGAGATCGACCGGCACCGCTCCGCCGTCGCGATCTACCAGAAGGAGTCCAAGCACCTGGTCACCCAGACCCGGTTCGAGTACCTGGTCGAGTCCCAGCAGCGGTTCGAGAAGGCCTGGCTGACGACGCTGGAGCGCGGCGTCACCGACGGCGTCTTCCGCGCCGACCTGGACATCCGCCTGGCCTACCGCTTCGTGCGCGACACCGTCTGGGTCGCCGCGTCCTGGTACCGCCCCGGCGGCGGCCACAGCCCCGACGAGATCGCCCGCCAGTACCTGTCGATGGTCCTGGACGGCATCTCCGTACGCACCTGAGACCCCGCGCACGCACCCACAGACCGCGTACGCGCCCGAGACCGCGCCGTCACCACACGGCGCCAGACCGCGAGGAGTACGCAGCCATGGCCGAGGCCTACATCGTCGAGGCGGTCCGCACCCCCGTCGGCAAGCGCGGCGGCGGCCTCGCCGCCGTGCACCCCGCCGACCTGGGCGCCCACGTCCTCAAGGCGCTCATCGAGCGCTGCGGCGTCGACCCGGCAGCCGTGGACGACGTCGTCTTCGGCTGCCTGGACGCCGTCGGACCGCAGGCCGGGGACATCGCCCGCACCAGCTGGCTGGCGGCCGGACTCCCCGAGGAAGTGCCCGGCGTGACCGTCGACCGGCAGTGCGGATCCTCGCAGCAGGCCCTGCACTTCGCGGCCCAGGGCGTCCTCTCCGGCACCCAGGACCTCGTCGTCGCGGGCGGCACGCAGAACATGTCCATGGTCCCCATCGCCTTCGCCTCCCGGCAGGCCGCCGAGCCGCTCGGCCTGACCGAAGGCCCCTTCGCGGGCAGCGAGGGCTGGCGCGCCCGCTACGGAGACCGGCCGGTGAACCAGTTCCACGGCGCCGAGCTGATAGCCCGGAAATGGGGCATCTCCCGCACGGACATGGAGGAGTTCGCGCTCGGCTCCCACCAGCGGGCCCTGCGCGCCCTCGACGAGGACCGCTTCGGCCGCGAAGTCGTCCCCCTCGCGGGCGTCACCACCGACGAGGGCCCGCGCCGCGACACGACAGCCGAGAAGATGGCGTCCCTCAAGCCCGTCATGGACGGCGGCAGCATCACCGCCGCCTGCTCCTCCCAGGTCTCCGACGGCGCCGCCGCCCTGCTCATCGCCGGTGAACAGGCCGTCCGCGACCACGGGTTGACGCCCCGGGCGCGCGTCCACCACCTGTCCGTGCGCGGCGAGGACCCCATCCGGATGCTCTCCGCCCCCATCCCCGCCACGGCACACGCCCTGAAGAAGACCGGCCTGACCCTCGACGCCATCGACCTCGTAGAGATCAACGAAGCCTTCGCGCCCGTCGTCCTCGCCTGGCTGAAGGAGACCGGCGCCGACCTCGCCCGCGTCAACGTCAACGGCGGCGCCATCGCCCTCGGTCACCCCCTCGGTGCCACCGGCGCCCGCCTGATGACGACCCTCCTGCACGAACTGGAGCGCACCGGCGGCCGGTTCGGTCTCCAGACCATGTGCGAAGGAGGTGGGCAGGCCAACGTCACAGTGATCGAACGACTGTGAAGACCCCCCGCCCGGCCGCCCGCGCGCCCCGGTGCCACCGCGCCGCGCCCCGGCCACGAAAGCCCGGCAGCCTGGCATATGACCGTCTGTCACCCATGCGGGAGTAGCTGCGCGGACCGTGCTCCGCGCGAGCCCCGACCCGGCTAGGCTCGACTTCTGTACGTCGATTGAGCGACCCCGGGAGGTAGCGCGATGACGCAGGGACGGCCCGGAGGTGGTGGCGCCTGGGCCCCGCTGTGGGAGCGCGACGCGGAACTCGCCGCAGCCGAGGGCGCGGTGTCCGCGCTGTGCTCCGACCTGACGACCGAAGGCGGCCTGCTCGTCTACAGCGGCGAGGCCGGCATCGGCAAGACCGCGCTGCTGACAGAGGTGCGCCGCATCGCCCAGGGCCGCGCCACGGTCCTCGCGGCGGCGAGACCGTGGCCGAGGTCCCCTTCAACGTCGTACGGCAACTCCTGCAACCCGTCCTCGTCCAACTCAGCCCCGAAGAGGGCCGCGAGTACCTGGGCGACTGGTACGAGATCGCCGGGCCCGCCCTCGGCATCACCGAGCCGGGCGACGGCCGCCCCGACCCGCAGGCCGTGTGCGACGGCCTCGTCGACGTGGTCGCCCGCCTCTCGCGGCTGTACTGGCCACTGGTCCTGATCATCGACGACGCGCACTGGGCCGACCAGGAGACACTGCGCTGGCTCGCCGCGTTCGCCGAGCGCCTCGACGACCTGCCCGCCCTGGTCGTGGTCGCCCACCGGCCCGGCGAGGCCACCGGCGAGGGCGCCCGCCACCTCGCCCGGATCGGTGCGACGGCCCTGCCCACGACCATGCTGCGCGCCCTCACCCCGGACGCCACGGCGGGCCTCACCCGCGCCACCCTCGGCGAGCACGCCGACGCCCCGTTCTGCCGCGAGGTCTGGGCCGTCACCGGCGGCAATCCGTACGAGTCCGTGGAACTGCTCGCCAAGGTGCAGGACAGCGAGCTGGAACCGGTCGAGAGCTCCGCCGCCGAACTGCGGGACCTCAACCGCTCCGCACGCGGCCGCGGCCTCGTCGCCCGCCTGGAGGACCTCGGCACCGACGTGACCCGGTTCGCCTGGGCCGCCGCGATCCTCGGCCCCGCGATCTCCACCGAACTCGCCGCGTCGCTCGCCGGGATGCCCCACGACGACGCCGCCCGGTGCGCCGAGCGCCTGCGCGCAGCCCGCATCGTGACCAGCGGCGACGCCGGCCTGGAATTCGTGCACCCGCTGATCGCCACGGCCGTCTACGAATCGATCCCGAACGCCACCCGCACCGCGATGCACGGCCGCGCCGCCTGGGCCGTCACCCGCTCCGGGCGCGGCGCCGCCGCGGCCTCCAGGCACCTCCTCGAAGTCCACCCGGACGACGACCCGGAACTGGTCCAGCACCTGCGCGACGCCGCCACCGAACACCTCGCGGTCGGCGCGCCCGACGCGGCCCGCCGCTGTCTGGAGCGGGCCCTGCGCGAGCCGCCCCGGCCCGACGTGCACGCCCACGTGCTCTACGAACTCGGCTGCGCCACGCTGCTCACCTCACCCGTCACCACCATCGGGCACCTGCGCGAGGCCCTGGCGATGGCGGGACTCGGCCAGCAGCTGCGCGTCGACGCCGTGTGCAGGCTCTCCCAGGCACTGGTCCACAACGACCAGCTCGGCGAAGGCCTGCGCGTCATCGACGAGGAGGCCGCGCGCCTCCCGGACGGCTCCGCCCGGCTGCGGCTCCAGGCCGTGCACTACATGTGGGAGGGCATCCACGCGGGCGAGGAGGACTCACCGGGACGCTCCCGGCGCCTGGCCGCGCTCGCGGGACCGCTGACCGGCCGGGACAACGCCGAGCGCGCCCTGCTCATCCTGCGCGCCTTCGACGCCATGACGCGCGGCGAGAACGCCGAAGAGGTCGTCGAGCTGTGCGACCGCGCCCTCGTCAACGGCCGGCTCGCGCCCGGGCTCGGCTGGACCGACGCCGAGTGGAGCTTCGAGCTGCGCCTGATGCTCGGCGGCTCCTATGCCTTCGCGGACCGGCTCGACCGCGCGGAGAGCCTGTTCACGGAGGCCGTCAAGGCGTACGAGACCGCGGGCTGGAGCGGCGGTCACCTCGCGCTCGCGCATGCTTTCCTCGGCTATGTGTACCGCAGGCGCGGACGGCTCAGGGACGCCGAGAAGTCGCTGCGCGAGAGCCTGCGGCTCGCCGACCGCGTGGGCCAGGGCGGACTCCCCATGCACTGGGAGGCCGCCAGCATGCTCATCGACACCCTGCTCGCCCGCGGCCATGCCCTGGAGGCGAAGGCCGTCGCCGACCGCTACGGCTTCGCGCCGCCGTCCGCCTCCACGATCTACGTCCCCGACGCCATGTCCGTCCGCGGCCGGCTCCTCCTCGCACTCGGCCACACCGAGGAGGGCCTGAACGAACTGGAGGCCACCGCCAAGGCGTTGACCGCCCGCGGCCAGTACAACACCGTGCTCGCACCCTGGGCGTACGACCTCGCCCGCGCGCTCGCCACCGAGGACCCGCGGCGTGCGGGCGACCTCGTCGCGGACGCGCGCGTGCAGGCCGAGCGGTTCGGCACGGACACCGCGATCGGTGAGGCGGTCCGGTGTGCGGCGTCCCTGGAGACCGGGTCGCGGGCCGTCGCCCTGTACGCCAAGGCCGTGACGTATCTGGAGGCCTCGCCCTGCCAGTACGAGCACGCTGTCGCTCGGGTCGAGTACGGGATCGCCTCGGGCGCCGTGGAGGAGCTTGAGCGGGGGCTCGCTCTTGCGCGGGCGTGCGGGGCGGATGGGCTGGCCGCCCGGGCCGAGGTGGGGTTGGCCGGCGTCTAGGTGGGTGTGGGCTCCGGTGGAATTGCCCTGGACGTGGTCCGGGGTGGGCCCCCGGGGCTGCCGCCCCCGGACCCCCGCCATCGGCCTGAACGGCCTCGTCCTCAAACGCCGGACGGGCTGAAAACCCCAACCGTCGGACGGGGGCAAAGCGTCAACCGTCGGACGGGGTGAAGACCTCAGCCCTCGGGCGGGGTGAAGGCCTGCTCCTCTGTCCACCCGGCGCCCAGCCCCCGCACCGTCTCCTCCGCCTCCCGTACCACCCTCGCCACCAGCTCCGCGCACGTCGGTACGTCGTCCAGCAGGCCCGCCACCTGGCCCGATGCCATCAAGCCCTGGTCCGGATCGCCGTCCACCAGGGCGGACTTGAGCATCATCGGGGCGTTCGCCGCCAAGAGGACCTGGCTCCAGGTCAGGTCCTTGCCACGCTTCATGGCCAGGCCGTCGCGGACCAGGCCGGGCCACGTCGTGCCGGAGACACGGCGGAACGCCGCCGCGTGGCGCACCGCACGGGGCAGGGAACGCAAGGGGCCCGCGCGCTCCAGGGCGGCCACGAGGTCCGTGCGGAGCATGCGGTGGGGGAGGCCGTCCACGCGCGTGGTGACCGTGATGTCCTTGACCGTCGCCGCGAGATAGCGGGCCTTCACCGCGTCCGGCACCGTCGACTCCGCGGTGAGGAGGAACCGCGTGCCCATCGCCACGCCCGCCGCGCCGTACGCGAGCGCCGCGACCAGGCCACGGCCGTCGTGGAAGCCGCCCGCGGCGATCACCGGGATGTCCACGGCGTCCACGACCTGGGGCAGGAGCACGGTCGTGGCGACCTCACCGGTGTGGCCGCCGCCCTCGCCACCCTGCACGAGGACCGCGTCCGCGCCCCACGCCGCGACCTTCTCCGCGTGCCGCCGCGCCCCGACGGACGGGATCACCACGACGCCGCCGTCCTTCAGCTCGGCCATCAGGTCCTTCGACGGGGCCAGGGCGAACGACGCCACCCGGACGCCCTCCTCGACGATGATCCGCACCCGCTCCCGCGCGTCCCCCGCGTCCGCCCGCAGGTTCACGCCGAACGGCTCGTCCGTGCGGGACCTGACCTCGCGGACCGCCGCCCGCAGCCGCTCCGGCGTCATCGTCGCCGAGGCCAGGATCCCGAGCGCGCCCGCGTTCGCCACCGCCGACACCAGACGCGGTCCCGCCACCCACCCCATGCCGGTCTGCACGAGGGGATGCCGCACCCCGGTGAGCCGGGTCAGGGCCGTTCGCGGCCCGGGTGCCGTCACCGGGCCCGCACCTCCCGGTCGCGCAGGGCGGACGGGTCCACCACCTCGCGGATCAGCCGGAGTTCGTCGGGGGAGGGGGGCCGCGTGCGGGGGGCCCCGTCCGGCAGGGGGAGCGGGAAGCCCGTGGCGTCGTGGACCTCTTCGGGTGTCACCCCGGGGTGCAGGCTGACGACGCGCATCGTGCGGTCCGGGGTCGCGAAGTCGAAGACGCCGAGGTCCGAGACCACGCGGCGCAGTTCGTGGAAGCGCGTCGCCGACGGGCCCGCCGCCGCGGCGCTGTCGTACCCGACCCCGCAGATCATGTCGACGCGCTCGACGAAGACACGCGGGGAGTGCCGGGGGATCCAGTAACTCACTGGATTGTTGAGGGTGTTGACGGGGGCGCCGCGGACGCCGAGGAGCTGGCGGTCCGGGCGGCGCCAGTCGCCCACACAGCTGATGTTCTGGTTGCCGAAGCGGTCGATCTGGCTCGCGCCCATCATCACGTGCCTGCGGCCGCCCATCACCATCGTCAGATGGCGGCGGTACGGCAGCCAGCCCTCCGTCACCGCGGACCGTGCCCCGACCGCCGGGACGTCCCCGATCAGCAGAGCCTCGCCGTCCGTGAGGAGCAGGTCGGGCGCGAACGTCAGCTTCGCCAGGCGCGCCGCGATCGAGGGGACCGTGCCCATGGGGGAGGCGAGCACCTCGCCGTCGCCGCGCCAGGCCTCGGCGCAGGCGACCACGCAGTACTCGGCGCGGGTGGCCGTCGCGGCCCCGGTCGTCGCCGTCATCGCTGCTCCTTGTGCCAGGCCTCCACGGCCAGGTGATAGTCCTCCTCGCCGGTCCCGGCGAGGAAGCGGGTGCTGAAGTCCCCCCAGGTCTCCGGAGTGCGCGCGGCGGTGGCGTACTCCTTCTGGAACGCCTCGTCGCGGTCGTAGTCCGGCGCGCACGACGTGAAGTGCGCGCCCCGGGGCGTCTCGGCGACTCCCGTCACCGCGTGCCGCGAGACCAGCAGAGTCTGGGACGCGGCGTCCCGGGTCAGCTCGGCCGTGCCGACGATCCGCTCGCACGTCACGTACGCCGTGTCGGCGGCCTCGCAGAACAAGTCGTCGAAGTACGGATCGGGGCCCAGATACTGGGCGTTGCCGAGGGCGTCCGCGCGGTTCAGATGGACCAGGGCGGCGTCCATGCGCAAGGCGGGCACCGCCACCAGCTCCTCCCCGTCCGCGTACGGCGAAGTGACCGTCCGCAGCGACGGGTTGACCCGCAGCACGTCCGAGCCGAGGCCCGCGCGGACGGGCAGGAACGGCAGTCGCTGGGCGGCCGCCGTCAGGCCCTGCATGAACATCGCCTCGTCCAGCTCCACCAGCTCGAAGGCGCCGCGCTCGCGGGCCGCCCGGAAGTGCGGCTCCAGCGGGATCGAGTCGAGCGTCACGAACGCCGTGACCAGCTTGCGGATCCGGCCCGCCGCAGCCAGCAGGCCCACGTCGGGACCGCCGTACGCCACCACCGTCAGGTCGCGGACGTCCGAGCGCAGCAGCGCCCGCACCAGCGCCATCGGCTTGCGGCGCGAGCCCCAGCCGCCGATGCCGAGCGTCATGCCGCTCTCCAGGCGCCCCACGATCGCGTCGGGCGTCATCACCTTGCCGCTCATGACCGTCCCCCCTCCTTGCTGCGGACGTCGTCGTCGGAGTCCTCGCCGCCGTGGCACTCGCTGTCGGGTTTCTCGCTGCCGTGGCCCTGGCCGGCGGATCCCTTGCTGCCGTGGCCGTTTCCGCCGAAGCCGGCGCGGATCCGGTCGGCCAGGCCGCTGAGGTTCGCCTCGAACGTGAAGCCCTGCTCGAAGCGGTAGCTGCGGTGCACGTCGACCGGGTCGATGCCGTTGATCGCGGCCTTGGCCAGGCGCAGCAGCGTGCCGTCCTTGCGGGCGATCTCGTGGGCCAGCTCCAGGGCCGCCGCGCGCAGCTCCGCGCGCGGGACCACCCGCCACACCGAGCCGTGGGCGTGCAGTTCGGCGGCGGTCGCCGTGCGCGAGGTGTAGTAAAGGGCGCGCATCAGGTGCTGGGGCACCAGGCGGGCCAGGTGCGTCGCGGCGCCGAGCGCGCCGCGGTCCAGCTCCGGAAGGCCGAACGTGGCGTCGTCGCTCGCCACGATCGCGTCCGCGTTGCCCACGAGGCCGATGCCGCCGCCCAGGCAGAAGCCCTGCACGGCGGCGACGACGGGGACCTCGCAGGCATACACCGCCGAGAACGCCTCGGAGCACCCGTGGTTGGCGCCGAGCAGCGCGTCATGGCCGGGGTCGCGCTGCATCTCCTTGATGTCCACGCCCGCGTTGAACCCCCGGCCCGCCGCGGCGAGCACGACGCAGCGCACGCCGGGGTCGCGGCCCGCGGCGCGCACCGCGTCCGCGAGGGCGTACCAACCGCGCACGGGCAGGGCGTTGACCGGTGCGTAGTCGACGGTGACGACGGCCACGCCCGCGTCCGTGACCGAGGTGGAGACAGGCATCAGAGGATCCGCTACCTTTCGACCAGAGTCCTCAACCAAACATTTGTTAGTTGCCTTCGAAAGGTAGCAGCCATGACTGACAAGGGACAGATGGTCGTGGTCACCGGCGGCACCCGCGGCGTCGGCGCCGGGATCGCCCGGCGCTTCCTCGCCGCCGGGGCGCGCGTCGTGATCTGCGCCCGCAGGCCGCCCGCCGCCCCCGTCGAAGTGGCGGGCGTCGAGGCCGAGTTCCGCCCCCTCGACGTGCGGGACGCGGCCGCGGCCACCGACTTCTTCGCCGAGGTGGCGGCCGACCACGGCGGGATCGACGTCCTGGTGAACAACGCGGGCGGCACGCCGTTCGGCCTGCTCGCCGAGACGTCCGCGGCCCGCCAGACGAAGATCGTCGAGCTGAACCTGCTGTCGCCGCTCTACGCCTCCCTCGCCGCGTACGAGGTGATGCGCCGTCAGGACACCGGCGGCGCCATCGTGATGATCGGCAGCGTCAGCGGCACCCGGCCCTCACCCGGCTCCGGTGCCTACGGCGCCGCCAAGGCGGGTCTCGAGAACCTGGCGCGCACCATGGCCGTCGAGTGGGCGCCGCACGTGCGTGTGAACACCGTCGTCCTCGGCCTCACCCGCACCGAGAGTTCCCACCTGCACTACGGCGACGAGGAGGGCGTCGCGGCGGTCGGCCGCACGGTGCCGCTCGGCCGCCTCGCCGACCCGGCCGACGTCGGGGACGCCTGTGTCTTCCTCGCCTCCGACGGCGCGCGGTACGTCAGCGGGGCGGCGCTGCACCTGCACGGCGGCGGCGAGCGGCCCGCGTTCCTCGACGCGGCCTCCGTGAACCACTGATCGAACGGTCACCGACGAATCACCGACGAATCACCGACGAAAGGGAGTTCCGCATGAACGCTGCCACCGGGTCCGGCCCCGGACCCGCCACCGGGATCTGCGCGGGGCGCGTCGTGATCGTCACCGGTGCGGGGCGGGGCCTGGGGCGCGCGCACGCACGCGCGTACGCCGCCGAGGGCGCGCGGGTCGTCGTCAACGACCTGGGGGCGGGCCTCGACGGCTCCGGCTCCTCCGGGGACCCCGCGCACGGAGTCGTCGAGGAGATCCGCGCGGCGGGCGGCGAGGCGGTCGCGCACTACGGGGACGTCGCCACCCCGGACGGCGCCGCCTCTCTCGTGACCACTGCCCTGGAGACGTACGGACGCCTGGACACCCTCGTGAACAACGCGGGGTTCCTGCGCGACCGGATGCTCGTGAACCTCGAAGAGGACGACTGGGACGCCGTCGTACGCGTCCACCTGAAGGGGCACTTCCTGCCCCTGAGGCACGCGGCCGCGTACTGGCGCACCGAGTCCAAGGCGGGGCGCGCACCGCGCGCGTGTGTCATCAACACCTCCTCCGGAGCAGGCCTGTCGGGCAGCGTCGGACAGGGCTGCTACAGCGCCGCCAAGGCCGGGATCCTCGGGCTCACCCTGGTCGCCGCCGCGGAACTCGCCGCCTACGGAGTGTGCGTGAACGCCATCGCGCCCGCCGCGCGGACCCGGATGACCGAGCGGACGTTCGCCGACACGATGGCCGCCCCCGTGGACGGCGGTTTCGACGCGATGGCCCCGGAGAACGTGTCCCCGCTGGTCGTCTGGCTCGGCTCGGACGCCGCCGCCGGGGTCACCGGCCGCGTCTTCGAGGCCGAGGCGGGACGCATCACCGTCATGGACGGCTGGAGGCCAGGACCGAGCGCGGACAAGGGCGCCCGCTGGAGCGCCGCGGAGGCGGGCGAGGCGGCCCTGAAGCTGCTCTCCCGGGCGGAGACGCCCCAGCCGGTGTACGGGGCGCGCTGACCCAAGGGCGGGCCGACCCGAGGGCGGGCCGACCCGGTGTGCGGGCCGACCCGGTGTGCGGGCCGCCCCGGCGTGCGGGCTGACCCCGCAGGGCGCGCGCCCCGTGCCCGGCCCCGGCGCAGGAGGCCGGGACCGGACCGGGGCGCCGCCCCCGGGGGCAGCACGCCCGGGCTCACACCTGCGAAGCCACCCGCACCGGCTCCGTGCCCTCCGCGCTGTGCCGTGCCGCCCAGTTCTCCAGGGAGGTGCGGCAGGCGTGGTCGAGGTGGCGCAGGTCCGTCAGGTCGACCTCGATCGGGCGGTCCTGGGGGAGCGCCTCCAGGGCGTCGAGGATCTTCGGAAGGCGCAGGAAGGTGGCGTTTCCCGACAGGTGGGCGCGGATGGGGCCCGCGCCCTTGTCGACGACCTCGATGTGCACGTGGGACGTCTCCCATGCCGTTTTGACGACCGCGAGCGCGAGGCCGATGAGGACGCCCTCGAACATGCTCACCGACACGATCGCGACGGCCGTCACGACCAGCACCACGGCCTCGCCCCGGTGGTCACGCCACAGCCCCGCCAACTGCCGTACGGGCACCAGCTTGCAGCCCGCGTGCACCAGGACGCCCGCGAGCGCGGCGACCGGGATGAGGCCGAGCGCGGCGGGCAGCAGCGCCGCGAACAGCAGCAGCCACACGCCGTGGAGTACGCGTGACGCCTTCGTACGGGCGCCCGCCTGGACGTTGGCGGCGCTGCGGACGATCACCGCTGTCATCGGGAGCGCGCCGAGGAGCCCGCACACCGTGTTGCCCGCGCCCTGCGCCACCAGCTCCTTGTCGTAGTCGGTGCGCGGGCCGTCGTGCAGGCGGTCCACGGCGGCCGCGCTGAACAGGCTCTCCGCGGACGCGATCAGGGCGAACGCGAGGACCGTGCCGATGGCGCCGAGGCCGAGGAGTTCACCGAAGGCGCCGCTGCCGGGCGGCTGCACGGCCTCGACCAGGCCCTGCACCTCGACGGTCGCGACCGGCATCGAGAACAGCAGGGACACGCCGGTCGCCAGGGCGACGGCCGCGAGTGGCGCGGGGACCGTGCGGAACACGGCCGGCAGCCTGCGCCACAGCAGGAGCACCGCGACGGTGCCGGACCCGAGCGCGAACGCGGCCAGCGCGCGACCGGAGCCGAAGGTGTCGGCGAGCAGCTCAGGCAGCCCCCCGATCTTCGCGAGCCCGCTCGCGGGGGCCTCCTGGTCGGCGAGCGCGTACAGCTGCCCGGCGATCAGGACGAGCCCGATCCCGGCGAGCATGCCCTCGACGACGGCGACGGATATCGCGCGGAAGAACCGGCCGAGCCGCAGTGCGCCCATGACCAGCTGGAGCAGGCCCGCGGCGAGCACGAGCGCGCCGAGCGCGGGGAGGCCGAACTCCTGCACGGCCTCGTACACGAGGACGGTCATGCCGGCGGCGGGGCCGCTGACCTGGAGGCTGCTGCCGGGCAGCAGCCCGGTGACGATGCCTCCGACGATGCCGGTGATCAGGCCGAGTTCGGCGGGTACACCGGACGCGACGGCGACACCCACGCACAGGGGGAGCGCGACGAGGAAGACCACCACGGAGGCGGTGAGATCGTGCCGTCGGTCTCCGGAGACCTTTAACAGCGAACGGGCACGGAGAAGGGAACGGTCAAGGAAAGGCTGCATGGGGGAATGACTCCTGAGCGCCACGGGGGGCGTGTAGGTGCTCGGTGTGACATGGGATCGGTACGGACCGGCACGGCGACGTGTGTGGGGGTCGCGGGCGCCGGTGCGGCGGCACCGATCAGCAGCGGAAGACTTGGAGCAGGGAGGGCAGTTCACGGCCCGCGGGTCTGCTCTCGTCGTACGCGACGAGGCGCGGCAGCGACGGCCGCGCGGCCGGGGCGTCCGACGTCACCGTGACGGCGACGGCCACGTGCCCGTCGGTGACGGGGCACGCGTGCGGCCGGGCCCGGACCCGCATGTGCTCGGACGCGGCCCCGGCTCCCGCGGGACCCTCACAGGCCGACGAGACGACGGACTCCCTGGCCTCGACGGCGAGCCCTGCGACCGCACCGCCGCCGGATCCGGGACCGAAGCACTGGAGGACGACGAACAGCACGGCGGCCAGCGCGGTGAACACCCAGGGGCGTCCGCCGAGTCGGGGCACGTGCTCACCTCCGTGCGTGAAGTTCCACGATCATCTCGAAACTTAAGGCACGGATGTGTCACGGGGGTGACTTGACGGTGACGTGTGCTGCTTCTCACGTGCGGGGCGTGCCTGGTCGGGGCGGTGCGGACGCCTGAGAGCGCGCTTGGTTCAACGTCGTTTCAGCGCGCGGTCCGTGAGGGCTTCCGCGCAGCCGGTCCAGTGGGTGGGGTCGGTGAGTTCGGTGAGAGTGGTGAGGTCGGGTACGGGGGGTGCGGGACCGTCGGCCCCGTGAGGCCGGGGCGGGAGCGCCGTCAGTTCCGCCGCCACCGCGTCTGCCAGGGTCCCACCGCCCGTCCTGACCTTCGCCGCCGCCGCGGACACCAGCTCAGCTGCGCGGGCGCGGCCCAGGGACGGCGTCAGTTCCACGATGAGGCGTTCGGACGTGAGGAGGCCCGCCGTGAGGTCCAGGTGGTCGCGCATCGTGGCCGGGTGGACCTGGAGGCGGTCGCACAGGTCCACCGCGTCGCGGGCCGCGCCGCCGACCAGGCGCAGGAGGTCCCGCAGGGGCTCCCACTCGGCGTGCCAGGCGCCGGGCGGGCGTTCGTCGGCGGCGGGCAGCGAGGCGTACAGCGTGGCCGCGAGGGCGGGCGCGCGCTGGGCCGCGGCGGCGATCAGGGTCGCGCGGACCGGGTTCGCCTTGTGCGGCATCGCGGACGAGCCGCCCGCCCCGCCTTCGGAGAGCTCACCGATCTCCGTGCGGGAGAGCGTGAGCACGTCGGCGGCGAGCTTGCCGAGCGCCCCGGCGGTGAGGGCGAGCGCCCCGGCGAGGTCCGCCAGGGGAGTACGGAGGGTGTGCCACGGCAGGTCGGGTTCGGAGAGGTGCAATTCGTTTGCGTAGGTGGTGATGAGACGGAGTGTCAGATCTTGGGCGTCGGGTGCGTCGGGTGCGTCGGGTGCGTCGGGTGCGTCGGGTGCGTGCCGTGTGTGCGGTGCGTACGGTCCGGCGGTCCCGTACGCCTGCGCCGCCGCCAGCGTCCCCACCGCCCCGCCCAGCTGCACCGGCAGCCCTCCTCGTACCCGCGTCGCACGGTCCCGCGCGTCCAGGACGAGCGCCCGCCACCCGGCCGCCTTCAGGCCGAACGTCGTCGGCGCCGCGTGCTGGGTGAGCGTGCGGCCCGGCATCGCCGTGTCCCGGTGGGCCTGGGCCAGGCGGGCCAACTCCCCCTCCAGCAAAGAAAGGTCGGCCAGCAGCAGGTCGAGCGTCCGCGCCGCCACCAGCATCGCCGCCGTGTCCAGGATGTCCTGGCTGGTCGCACCCCGGTGGACGTAAGGCGCCGCCTCCGGAGGCACCGCCGCCGTCAGGTCCGCCACCAGCGGGATCACCGGATTGCCGCCCGCCCGGGCCCGCACCGCGAGGGCGCGCGCGTCGAAGCGGGCGGCGACGGCGGCAGCGGTGACCTCGGCCGCCGCCGACGCCGGGGCCGTGCCCATCGCCGCCTGTGCCCGCGTCAGCGCCGCCTCCGCGTCGAGCATGGCCTGGAGAAAGGCCTGGTCGCTCGTGGCGTGCTCCGTGGGCGAGCCCGCACGCCCCGGGGCCAGAAGGCCGACGTCGAGGGCGGGGCATTCCCCCGAAGCGTGCGCCGCGCCGTTCACGCCATGGGCCGCGCTCGTCACTTCGTACGCCTCGCCGCTCACGGGAACTCCAGGAACACTGTCTCGCCCTCCCCCTGGAGGTGTATGTCGAAGCGGTAGGTGCCCGGCGGCCCCGCCTGGGCGAGGAGCGTCGCGCGGCGGCCCGCGTCCAAGTCCGTGAGCAGGGTGTCGTCGGGGTCGTCGCGCAGGTACGCGCGGGTGAACAGGTGGTTCAGGAGGCCGCGGGCGAAGAGGGCGACCGACAGTAGGGGGCGCCGCCGGGCGGGAGGGTGTGGATCGCCCAGTGGCCGTCCGCGTCCGTGGGCACACGGCCGAACCCCGTGAACGTGACGCCGTCACGGCCGGCCGGGCGGCCGGTCACGGGGTCGCGGCGCAGCGAGCCGGGCGCGCCCGCGCGGGAGCCGTCCGGCGCCGGCTGCCAGATTTCGAGGAGGGCGTCGTGGACGGGGTCCCCGGCGCCGTCGTACACGTATCCGTGGAGGGTGATCGTGTCGGGGTGGGCGAGGGGCGCGATCTCGGGGCCGCCGGGGGCGGGCAGCGCGTGACCGAAGAAGGGGCCGACGGTCTGCGAGGGGGTGGGGGCGTGCGGTGCGGGCACCGGACCTCGCCGTCCTTGCGCCGCCACTGCGCCCCGTTCCCCTTGCGCGGCCACCGCGCCCCGTTCCCCTTGCGCGGCCACCGCGCCCCGCTGTCCTTGCGCCGTCACCGCGCCCCGCCCTCCTCGAAGAGCGTCGCGGACGGGCCGTCCAGGACGACGTCCCAGCGGTAGCCGAGCGACCACTCGGGGACCGACAGGTCATGGTCGTACGCGGCCACGAGCCGGGCCCGCGCCGCCTCGTCGGTGACCGAGTGCAGCACCGGGTCCAGGGCGAGGAGCGGGTCGCCGGGGAAGTACATCTGCGTCACCAGGCGCTGGGCGAACGCCGTGCCGAAGAAGGAGAAGTGCAGGTGGGCGGGGCGCCAGGCGTTGTCGTGGTTGCGCCACGCGTAGGCACCCGGCCTGATCGTCGTGAAGGTGTACGTGCCGTCGTCGTCGGTCAGACAGCGGCCGCAGCCGGTGAAGTTCGGGTCGAGGGGCGCCGCGTGCTGATCGCGGCGGTGGGCGTACCTGCCGGCCGCGTTGGTCTGCCACAGCTCGACCAGCTGGCCGCGGACCGGCCGCCCCTGACGGTCCCTGACCCGCCCGGTGACCGTGATCCGCTCCCCGATCGGCTCGCCCGTGTGCTGCCGGGTCAGATCGCCGTCCAGCGCCGTGACGTCGGTGACGCCGAAGACGGGGCCGGTCAGCTCCACGGCCTCGGGGTCGCGGACCTGGACGAGCGGGCCGCGCGGGGTGCGGAGTTCGAGGCTGCGGTAGGGCGGGGGAGAGGGGGCGATGGTCATGGTCGGGAGCTCCTCCCTGAGCGGTGTGAGGGGTGCGCGGGCCCGGCTCGGTCGGGGGCGTGCGGGGCCTGCGCGGGCTCGGCCCGGCCGGGGGTGTGCGGGGCCTGCGTGGGCTCGGCCCGGCCGGGGGTGCGCGGGGCCTGCGCGGGCTCGGCCTGGTGGGGGACCTGCGGGGCCGCAGGCCGCCGGTGGGTGGCGCGCGTCCCGGGGATCCGCACCCGCACCTCCGCCGCCGTCCGCGCGAGGACCTCGTCGACGGCGACACCCGGCGCGCACTCGATGAGTTCGAGCCCGTCGTCGGTGACGTCGAGGACGGCGAGGTCGGTGATGATCCGGTCCACGCAGGCCCGGCCGGTCAGCGGCAGGTCGCACTCCTCGACGACCTTCGGGGAGCCGTCCTTGGCGGTGTGCGCCATCGTCACGATGACCGTGCGCGCGCCGTGCACGAGGTCCATCGCCCCGCCGATGCCGGTGACGAGCCTGCCGGGCACGGCCCAATTGGCGAGGTCCCCGCGCGCGGACACCTGCATCGCGCCGAGCACCGCCACGTCGATGTGGCCGCCGCGGATCATCCCGAAGGACAGCGCGGAGTCGAAGTACGCGGCCCCCGGCAGGACGGTCACCGTCTCCTTGCCCGCGTTGATCAGGTCGGGGTCCACCGCGTCGGGCGCCGGATAGGGGCCGACGCCGAGGATCCCGTTCTCCGAGTGCAGGACCACGCGCACGCCGGGCGGCAGCTGGTTGGGGATGAGGGTGGGCAGGCCGATGCCGAGGTTCACGTACTGGCCGTCGCGCAGCTCGCGCGCCGCGCGGGCCGCCATCTGCTCACGGGTCCAGGCCATCAGGAGCTCACCGTCCGGTTCTCGACGCGCTTGGCGGCGGCCTCGGCCGGACTCAGCTCCACCACCCGCCGGACGAACACACCCGGCAGATGCACCGCGTCCGGGTCGAGCGCGCCGGGCTCCACAAGATCCTCCACCTCGGCGACCGTCACCCTCCCCGCCATCGCGGCGAGCGGGTTGAAGTTCCGGCTCGCCCGGGCGAACACCAGGTTCCCGTGCCGGTCGCCCCGCGCCGCCCGTACCAGCGCGAAGTCGGTGCGGATGGCGTGCTCAAGGACGTACGGGACGCCGTCGAACTCCCGGACCTCCTTGGGCGGCGACGCCACCGCGACCCCGCCCCGGCCGTCGTACCGCACCGGCAGACCGCCCTCGGCGACCTGCGTGCCCACCCCGGCCGGGGTGTAGAACGCGGGGATGCCGGAGCCCCCGGCCCGCAGCCGTTCCGCGAGCGTTCCCTGCGGGATCAGCTCGACGTCCAGCTCACCGGCCAGGTACTGGCGGGCGAACTCCTTGTTGGCGCCGATGTACGAGCCCGTCACGCGCGCGATGCGGCCCGCCGCGAGGAGCACGGCGAGGCCCGTGTCCAGGGCGCCGCAGTTGTTCGAGACGACGTGCAGACCCGTGGCGCCCCGGGCGTGCAGCGCCTCGATCAGCACCGTCGGCACGCCGCTGAGCCCGAACCCGCCGACGGCGAGGGAGGCGCCGTCCGCGATGTCGGCCACCGCGTCCGCGGCCGAAGCGACCACCTTGTCCATCCGGGCCGACCTCGTCTCTCCCGCCGAGATTTCATCAGCACACTGACTATTTCCGTGAACCCCGGACTCACGCTGCCACTGCCACCTGGAGTCGTCAAGATGCCTTCGCACCAAGCGACTTGGAGATATCGTTCAGTACACCGATCCATACCGACCCATGCCTTCGGGTGCGTGAGGAGCAGCCATGGCCGCGGTGGACCTGAGCACCCACCCGGGCCACCTGGCCCGACGCCTGCAGCAGGCACACCACCTGCTGTGGAACGCGATGGTCTCCGAGGAGATCACCTCACCGCAGTTCGCGGTCCTGAACGCCCTGATCGCCGAGCCGGGACTCGACCAGCGCGGCGTGGGCGAGCGGGTGCGCCTGGACCGCTCCACCGTCGCCGACGTCGTCGGCAGGCTGACCCGCAGGGACCTCCTCGACAAGGTCCGCGACCCGCAGGACGGCCGCCGCGCCCTGCTGCGCCCCACGGCCGAGGGCAGGCGCGTCCACCGCCGCCTCACGGTGCGCGCGGCCCGGATGAACGAAGTCCTCCTCGCGCCGCTCGCCGACGAGGAGCGGGCGCTGTTCCTCAGCCTGATCCAGCGGGTCGCCGACGCGGCGGAGCGTCTGCGCGACCCCCTGGCCGAAACCGTCACGCCTTCGTGAACACCACCCACACAGGACCCTTCGCGAACGACAGCGGCTTGCCCCCGGGCGTGGTGAACTCCGTCCCGTCGGCCGCCGTCCGCCGCTCCCAGCGCGCCTCGTAGGAGCGGCCGTCGCGCAGCACCCGGGCCGTTCCCTCGCCGACGGAGCGGGTCAGCGGCGAGGTGTTGCCCGAGCGGTCGTGGAAGCGGGAGTCACGGATGTCGACGCGCTGGACCACGACCGTGGCGGCCGTCAGGGGCTTGCCCGCGGCGGTACGGGCCTGGGTGCCGTCCATCGCGATGTGCCAGCGCCCCTCGTACTCGACCCAGGTGAAGGCGAAGCGCGCCGACGGGAAGCGGACCGTGTGCCGCGTCTGTGGCGTGCCGCCCGCCGGGCGCGGGCCGAACGTGAAGCCGGTGCTGTCCAGGCCGCGCGCCTCGGCCTTGACGCCGAGCGCGGCGGGCCGCAGATAGAGGTTGTGCGGGGCGGGCTTGCCTCCGCCGCGGTAGTACGCGGGGCCCGGGGCCTTGCCCGGTGGCAGCGGCCGCAGCGGCGCCCGGTCGATGAGCGGAAGCAGCTTGGACTGCGCGCCGGAGAAGGCGAGCGCCGGATCGTCGAACTGGCGCAGCAGGTCCAGGTCCGTCTCGCGGGCGCTGCGCACCGGGCCGACGACGGGCGGCAGCTTGCTCGCGTACACCGCCATCAGGCGGCTCAGACCCGCCTCCACCTGCTCGACGTACACGACGTCCGCCGCGTCGAGGCCCGTCTGCGGGCGCGCGGGACCCACGTTGTCGATCTTCACGGCGAGCACGCGGCCGCCGTCCCCGGAGCCGGACCGCTTGCCGTCGCCGTCCCGGTCCGTCTTCAGCGTGCAGCCCGCGGCCAGCGCGGCGACGACCGCCACCGCCGTCGCCGCGCGCCACACCCGCACCCGCTCCCGCACGCGTCCCTGTGCTTGCCGTGTCATGCCGGGGATGTACCCCGAACCGGGGCCCTCTCAGCCCGGATCAGCCCAGATCCAGCAGATTGGGCAGCCCGAGCCGGTACCGGAGGCGGTCGTGGCGCCGCAGGCCCTCGATCTCCGGGGCGCGGTACAGCGGCGTCACCTCGCACCGCTTCTGGTCCGAGCCCACCCGGTCGAGCAGCGCGTTCACGGCCTGGCGGGCCGCGGCATTGGCGCCCTCCATGGTGGCCAGGTCGATGTCGACGGCCACGTAGTCGCCCGCGAGGAACAGGTTCGGGATCTTCGTGGCGGCCGACGGGCGGTTGTGCAGGGTGCCCACCGGATGGATGAGCAGCTCGTCCTCGTTGGTCGGGTTCGGGCCGCCGATGCCGTCGACGCCCGGGTCCAGGAACCACGAGTGCAGCTTGCTGTCGCTCAGAGCCGTCTTGCCGGTGTCATTGAGGGACGCCTTGAGCTGCGCCCACACCTCGCGCGCCACCTCGTCGCGCGTGCACTGCTTGGCCGTCTTGCCGTAGAGCATCCCCGGCTTGTCCCACTCGGAGATGTCCACCGACAGACAGTCCACCGCCGTGCCGTCGCCGTAGTCCGCGGGGAAGTCACGGCCCTTCCAGTGCGCGGCCTGCGCGATGCCGGTCAGGGACCACGGCGAGTCGATGAGGTTGAAGTGCCCCTCGACGACGTCGGGCCGCTGGGTCAGATAGAACTGGATGCCCGTCATCCAGTCCGTCTTGAGCTTGTCGCACCGCACCAACTGCGGGTCTGCCGCCTTGAGTTCACGGCTCCAGGTCCTGCGGGCGTGCTCGACCGGCATGGCCTGTACGTAGTGGTCGGCGACGACGTCCTCGCGCTTGCCGTCGGGGTTCTCGACGACCGTCTTCGTGATCCGGCCACCGCCGTACGCCAGCTCGCGCACCGTCCAGCCGACGCGGAACTCCACGCCGAGCGCCTTCAGATGCGTCACCCACGGGTCGATCCACGCCTCGTTGGTCGGCGCGTTCAGGATGCGGTCCGGCGGGCCGTCCGCGCCCCGCCCGAGCGCGTTGAACACGAGCGCCTCGCCGAGCGTGCCGACCGTGCGGGTGCTGGCCTCCTCGGCCTTCGTCGCCACGATGTTGCGCGTCACGCCGATCGCGAGGACCCGCTGGTAGTCCTTCGACATCTGCTCGGCGCGCACGAACTCCCACCACGGCGTCGACTCCCAGTCGTCGTCGCGGCGCTCGTCGCAGCTCGTCAGGAAGACCAGGGCGCGGTTGACGAAGTACGCGACCTCATGGCCGGGGATGCTCGTGGCCGTGTCGAGCAGGGCCGTGAGGGCGCGGGCGATGTCGTCCTTGTCGAGGTGGGCCGGGTCGCCCGTGTGCTGCGGGATCGGCAGCCGGATGTCCTCCCGGCCGCCCGACCGCGCGAAGCTCATCTCGGGCGGGCTGACGAGGTTGTCCCAGACGCCGTTCCTGTTCCCCGGGAACGGGATGCGCCGCATGGTGTCCGGCAGGTTGTGATAGATCCCCGGAATGAAGCGGAAGCCGTGCTCCCCGGGGAGCGGCCTGCGGTTCCCCTTCGCGCTGTTCGGTACGTCCATGCTGCGCGCCTTGCCGCCCAGCGCCCTGCGCTCGTACACGGTCACGGCGAAGCCGCGCTCCACCAGCTCGTGGGCGGCGGTGAGCCCGGCGACGCCGCCGCCGAGCACGGCGACCGTCCGGCCGGCCCGGGGCGCGGGGTCGGCCGCGCGTGCCGGGGCCGCCAGGGCCCCGCCCCCCAGCGCGGCCGCCCCGCCGACGGCCGCTGTACGCGCGACGAAGGTTCTGCGGGTGCTTCCTGACGTCCGTGCGTGCCCCACGTGTCGTCCCCTTACCGGTGGTAACTCGGTGTCGGGGGCGGAGCTTACGGTTGCTGGCGGGGCGCCGGAAGCGGTGTGGGGCTCCGGGGGTGACGTTGGCGCGATTTCGTCTGCGGGTGGGTGGGGGTGCCCACCGCTACCGCGGCGGGTTTCTCCCACCCGCCCACCCGTGGCAGTGGGACGCGAGGTCGCCCGGGGGTGGGCG
>NZ_JNXT01000011.1 GCF_000716675.1 Streptomyces alboflavus | reverse complement strand
CCCCACCCCCATAGACCTCCTCCCCCGAGCCCCCCGCGGCTTCCACGGACGCGCCGCCGAGTTCACCGCGCTGTCCCGGGCGGCCGCGGGCGAGGCCCCGGTGTGCCTGGTCACGGGCCCCGCGGGCGTCGGCAAGACCGCGGTCGTGGTGCAGTGGGCGCACCGCAACCGCGCGGCCTTCCCCGACGGCCGGCTCTACGCCGACCTGCGCGGCTTCGCCGACACGGGCGAGCCGTCCGTCCTCGACGTCCTGCGGGAGTTCCTGCCCGCCCTCGGCGTGCCGCCGCGCCGGATACCGGAGTCGGCGAACGGCGCGGCCGCGCTGTTCCGCTCCCTCGCCGCCGAGCGTCAACTCCTCGTCGTACTCGACAACGTACGGGATTCCGAGCAGGTCAGACCGCTGCTGCCGGGCGGTGCCCGGTGCGTCACCGTCGTCACGAGCCGCAACCGGCTGCGCGGGCTCATCGCGAGTGACGCGGCCCGGCCGCTGCCCGTGGACGTCCTCGGGCCGAAGGACGGCACGGCGCTGCTCGCCGGGGTGCTCGGCCAGGAGCGGGTGCTCGCGGAGCCGGTGGCCGCGCGCCGTCTCGCGGAGCTGTGCGGCGGTCTTCCGCTCGCGCTGCGGGTGGTGGCGGCGCGGCTCGCGGACCACCCGCAGTGGACGCTGGCGGCGATGGCCGCCGAACTGTCCGACGAGTCGCGGCGCTCGGTGCTCCTGGACGTGGAGGACACCGGCGTGCGGGCGGCGCTGCGGCTGACGCTGCGGCAGCTCCCCGAGGCCGTCGGGCACCACTTCGCGCAGCTCGGCCGCCACCCGGGCACCCACCTGGACCGGTACGCGGCGGCGGCGCTCGCGGGCACGGACCCGGACACCGCCGAGGCCTCCCTGGAGCGGATGGCCGCCGCGCACCTGCTGACCCGGACCGCGCCGGACCGCTGGACCCTGCACGACCTGGTGCGCCTTTACGCCCGCGGCCTGGACGCGGACCCCGAGGCACTGCCGCGCGTCCTCGACCACTGTGTGGCCACGGCGCTCGCGGCGGCCCAGGCTGCCGAACCCGGTGACGAGCCGTGCTTCACACTCCCGGACGGCTTCCGGGAGCCGCACACGGTACGGGAGTTCGCGGACCGGTCCGCCGCCATGGACTGGTACGCGGCCGAGCGCGAGGACCTGGCGCTCGCGGCGGGCGCGGCGGACGCGGCCGGTCTGCACGACCGGACCTGGCGGATCGTGCTCGCGCTGTGGCCGCTGGTGGTGTGGCGGGTGCGGGACGGCTGGGCGCCGCTCCTCCAGACGGCGCTGCGGGCGGCCCGCAGCGCCGACGACCCGTACGCGCAGGCGCGGGTCCTCGCGCTGCTCGGCTGGGTCCTGACGGAGGAGGGCCGCACGGCCGAGGCCCTGGCCCACCTGGAGGCGGCACCACCGCTCGCGGCGCGGGCGGGCGACCCGCGCGGCGAGGCGACGGCGCTGGTGAACCTGTCCCTCGCGCAGGCGGCCCTCGGCGGCACGGACGAGGCCGTGCAGGGTTGCCTGCGGGCGGCGGACCTGGCCCGTACGGCCGGTGACGGCAACACCGAACGCCTCGCCCTGCACCACCTGGCCCGCCACCAACTGGCCGCGCGGGACTGGCAGTCGGCCCTGGACACGGCGCACGCGGCCCTTGCCCTCACGCCCCCGCGGGAGGACCCGAGCGCGGGCCGGGTCCTCCTCGTCACGGCCGCCGGCGAGGCGCTGCTCGGCCTCGGCGACGAGGCGGAGGGCATCCGCCGCCTGGACGCGGCGGCGCGCGAGGCGGAGTCGAGCGGCTTCGACGAGGGCGCGGTGCGGGCCCTGGAGGTGCTGCTCCGGGTGTCGGCGCAGGACGGTTTCCGGGAGCGGCACGAGGCGGCGGCGCGGCGGCTCGCGGCGGGCGCGGATCCGGGCTGACCGGCCAGGACTCCCCCGTCTCCGGCACGTGAGCGGGACGGCAGCGGCGCGTGAGCGGAACGACAGCGGGTGGGCCCAGTCTGGTGTCAACGGCGGGAACGACCGCCAGGACCGCACCACCCCAGGGGGAGCACCATCATGCGTACGTCTCGGATCCGCACCGCCGCACTCGCCGCCACCACCGCCGCGCTGGCCCTCGCCACGCTGACCGCCTGCGGCAGCTCGGACGGCGGCGACGACGCGAAGGGCGCGGGAAAGAGCGGCGCCGTCGTCTCGGAGAAGGCGAGCGGGGGGAAGTCCGGCGCGGCCGAGGGCGGCACGGGCACCGGGGGCGCGACCGTCGACGCGGCCAAGGACACGGACGCCGGGTCGTCCTCGGCGGAGGGCGCGACGGCCAACGCCCGCAAGGGCTCCGGGACTCAGGGCTCCGGGTCGCAGGCCTCCGGCTCGAAGGGCTCGGGCTCGAAGGCCTCCGCCGCCGGGGTCCGGGCGTGCGACGGCCAGGAGATCTCGTACTCCGTCACGCACCGCTTCGCGAAGCAGCGCGGCGAGCACCTGCTCATCACCGCCACCAACGCGGACTCCAAGGCGTGCTACGTCACGTCGTTCCCGTCGGTGATGCTCGGCGACACCGTGACCGTGCTGCCCCACTCCGCCAAGGACACCCCCGGCGGCGGCAAGGCCCTCACGATCAAGCCCGGCGGCAAGGTCTACGCGGCCGTGAACCTGTTCACCGACGGCGCGCGGACGCACACCTCCACCGACCTCAGCATCGCCCTGCAGGACCACACCGGCGACACCGGCCCCGGCGTCGGCCAGGAGGCCTTCGATGCCAAGGGCGTGCCGTCGAAGTTCACGTGGTCGACGGCCGACGTCACCAACTGGAACACGGCGAAGCCCTACAACTTCTGACCCACCCGGCACTCCCGGCCCTCCCGGAACTTCTGATCGGCCGACTCCCCCAGAAGGCGATCAGTCGCAGGAACGCCCCCTGTCGCGCGTGTGCGCGGCGGGGGCGTTCTGGTTTCCCCGTCAGGCTTCCTCATGCGGTACGACGACGACCTGCACGTCGTCCTCGTACACGATGCGGCCGGGGTCGGCCGAGCGGACCGTGCGGCAGGGGACGCCGTGGGCGGCGAGGATGTCCAGGTAGCCGGGGACGCGCTCGATGAGGTGGGTGGCGGTCGCCTTGAACCAGGCGACCGCGCCGGGGTTCGCCTCGCGGTCGTAGGCGTCGGACGGCGTGGTGTACGCGGCGTCGTACCAGTCGTTGGTGGCGCGCCAGAAGCCGCGCTGCTCGGGGGTGAGCTTCCCTTCCCGGGCGAGGGTGTTCACCAGGAAGAACACGCCCGGGCGCACCCCGCGTTCGTGCGGGGTCGGGGACTCGAAGCGGATGTACGCCGTCTCTGTGGCGGCCCTCGCGGCCGTACTCGTCTCGTCGGTCACCGGCGCATCCTCGCATCGGCGGCGGCGACCCAGTGGGGTGCCCCGGCCCGCTCGGCGACGGCGCGCGCCTGCCGGTGGTGCCGGGCGGCGGCATCGGGCCGTCCGAGGGCGGCGGCGAGATCGCCGAGGTAGAGGGCCACGGGCTCCAGGGTCAGGACGCCGCTCCCGGCTCCGGCCAACTCGCCGCCTGCGGGCAGCAGTTCGCGATACAGGCCGTCGAGGACGTCCGGCGGGGCGGCGCCGGAGCGGAGGGCGGCGCGGGCGCGGAGGCAGAGGCGGGCTTCGAGGAGTTGGTCGTACGCGAGTGGGTGGGCGCTCTCCGCGTCCGCGTCGGCCTCGGCGCTCGCGCCCCCGCTCTGCACCCGCAGGCACAGCAACGCCAACTCCAACAGCCCCGCGCCCCCTTCCCCTTCCCCTTCTCCCTCCATCCCGCTCATCCCCCCACCCCGCATCCGCGCCGCAGCCGCCCGGCACCCGGCCTCCGCCTCCGGCACCCGTCCGGCGACGGCGGCACGCAGCGCCGCGTACCACTCGGTGAACACCCCGGCCAGCGGCAGCCCGTGCCGTTCGGCGAGGCGGTCGACGGCGGCGGCGTGGCCGTCGGCGCGGTCGAAGTCGGCGAGCGCGGAGTGGGCCTGGAGCAGCATCAGGTGGCCGAGGACTTCGAAGGCGACGAGGTCGTGGCGGGCGGCGAGGGTGGTCAACTCCTCGCCGATGCGGGCGCGTTCGGGGCCGAGTCCGGGGCGGTGGAAGGTGTGCAGGTAGCGGGCGTTGAGGGCGAAGGCGAGGAGCGCGGCGGAGTCGGCGCCGCCGCGCGGGGCAGCCTCGGCGGCTGCGGTTCCCGCTGCCGGGTCGGCCTCCTCACCGGCACCGGCACCGGCTCCGACCTCGCCCGCTCCGGCAGCCTCCCCGACCGCCCGCGCCAGCCGCTCCGCCTCCCGGGCCGCCTCCGCACCCCGTTCCGTCCGGGAACCGCGCGTCTCCATGCCGACGGTGCTGAGCAGGCGGCTGCGGGTGGCCCGGCGGGCCGGGGTGCCGTCGTCCGGGAGGGCGTCGAGGGTGCGCAGGGCGGCGGCGACGATGCGGCGGGAGAGGGCTTCGTCGTCGTTGCGGGCCCAGATGCCCGGTACGTCGAAGGCGCCGATGACGCGGGCGGTCAGCTCGGGGTCGCCGGTCTTCTCGGCGGCGGCGAGGGCTTCGGCGCGGTACCGGCGGGCCTCGGCGAGTCCGCCGGTGACGGCGAGGTTCCGTACGAGCCCCATGACGATCCCGAGCCGCGCCCGGCCCCCGGCCGGATCACCCGACCGCCCCCGACCCAAGGCCGGATCACCCGACCACCCCCGACCCAAGGCCGGATCACCCGACCACCCCCGGCCCCCGGCCGACTCCCCGCCCCCACCCCGGTCATACGCGTCCAGCGCCGCCCCCCACAGCCGCACCGCCTCGTGCGGCGCGAAGGCGTTCTCGGCGCGGCTGGCCGCCCGTGCGGCGAAGTCGGCGGCGCGGGCGGCGACTTCGCGGGTGCCCGCGCCGAGGTAGTGGTGGGCGATGGCTTCGACGGAGTCGGGCCGCAGGTCTTCGAGGAGTTCCGCGACGGCGGTGTGCAGCCGGGCGCGGCGGGGCGCGGACAGGTCCCGGTAGAGGGTCTCCCGCACGAGCGCGTGCGCGAACTCGACCCGCTCGCCCTCCCCCGCGCCCTGCCCCGCACCCTGTCCCTCCAGGGCGCCCCCGACGAGGAACCCCGCCGCGACCCCGGCGTCGACCGCCTCCAGGACGGCGTCCTCGTCCCCGGTGAGCGCGGTCAGCACGTCCAGGTCGACGGCGGGCCCGATCAGCGCGGCGCGCAGCAGCACCGCGCGGGCCCCGGCGGGCAGCGCGCCCAGCCTGCGGCGCACGATGTCCCTGACGCCCGCCGGGACTTGGGAGAGGGCGGCGGTCCCTTCGGTGGCGTACAGGCGGACGATCTCGCGTACGAAGAAGGGGTTGCCGCCGCTGCGGTGGTGCACGGCGCGGACGGTGGCCGCGTCGAGGGGGCGCGGGGAGACGGCTCGCGCGAGTTCGCCCACGGCGGTCTCGTCCAGCGGCCCGACCCGCACCCGTACGGGCTCGGCCCGGGCCACGCGTCCCAGCAACTCCCGTACGCCGTCGGGGACTTCTCCGTCCCGGTACGTGCCCACGACCAGCACGGGCCGCTCCATCGGCCGCTCCACCAGGGAGGCGAGCAGTTCCAGCGTTCCGCTGTCGGCCCAGTGCAGGTCGTCGAGCACGAGCAGCAGGGGGCGCCCCCGATCGGCGGCGGCTCTCGCGATCAGCTCCCCCACCCGCCGGTACCACCAGAACCGGTCCCCGCCCGCGCCCCCCTCGTCACAGACCCCCAGCTCTCCCAGGATCTCGACCCAGGGCCACCCGGCAGGAACCCCGCCCTGCTCCGAGGCCCGCCCCCAGGCGGCGGCCCACCCTGCTCCCGTCAGCCGGTCCGCCAACTCCCGTACGAGGGCGGTCTTCCCGGCCCCGGCGTCCCCGGAGACCAGGGCGAGGGCGAGCCGCGCTTCCCGCACGACGCCACGAGCGGCGGTTTCCAGGCGGCCCACCTCCGCCCCGCGCCCGACGAGCCCGTCCCGCCGCCCGGCAGCACCCTCGTCCACCACTCCGGTTTCCGCTTGAGCAGCAGCGGGCTCGCCCTCGGGGCGGGAGCTGTCGTCGTGGCGCCCGCGAACCGGGCCGGGCCCCCAGGGCGTGACGGGGACCCGCTGAGCCAGAATCTCCCCCTCCAGCCTCCGAAGCGCTTCCCCGGGATCCACCCCCAGCTCCCCCACGAGTCGCTCCCGGGCCCTCCGCAACACCCCCAGGGCATCCCCCTGCCGTCCCGCCCGGACCAGGGCGACCGCCAGCAGCCCCCAGGCCTCCTCCCGCCACGGGTGTTCCTCGACATGCGCCTCCAGGTCGAGCACGGCCTCCCCGGCCCTGCCCAGGGCCAGCGCGGCGTCGGCGCGCCGCTCCACGGCGAGCAGCCGCAGCCCGTCGAGGCGCCCGGCCTCCGCGCGGGCCCAGTCCTGTCCGGCCCACTCGGCGTACGCGGGCCCGCGCCACGCAGCGAGCGCGTCGTCGAGGAGTCCCAGGGCGGCCCCCGCCGAGTCACCGGCGCCGGGAGCGAGGAGACGCCCGGCCTCCGCCACGGCGGCCTCGAACCGCCAGGCATCCACCGCCCCACCGCCCGCGAGCAGCGCGTACCCGGGCCCGGACGTCACCAGGAGCCGTGCGGGCGCCCGCCGGGACCGCCCCGGCTCAAGGACCTTGCGCAGGTCCCCGACGAACGTCCGGATCGCCCCGACGGCCCTCGGCGGCGGCTCGTCCCAGAAGTCGTCGACCATCCAGTCCACGGGAACGGTCCGCCGCCGGGCGACAAGGAGGCGGGCGAGTACGGCACGGTGCCGGGGTCCCTTGAGGTCGAGGGTGCGCCCGTCCGCGTCCCGGGCGGCGAGGGCCCCGAGGACCTGGAACGTCACGTCACCGGCCCCCGGCCCGGCGCTCTCCTCCTGCGGCACCCCTTCAACGTACCGCCCGTCACCTGCATGGACCCGCTGCTGATCGGTTGCTGATCCGGGCCGCGCAGGCTGAAGCCATGACACCCGACACAGCCGGGGCACCCGAGCCCCGCATCGAAGGCTTCCGCTACGACCGGATCCCGGTCACCGACGGCGGCGTCCACCTCCATGCCGCCGTCGGCGGCGACCCCGGCCGCCCCGCCGTCGTGCTCCTGCACGGCTTCCCCCAGACCCACCTCATGTGGCGCCACGTGGCGGCGGACCTCGCGGCGGACCACCACGTGATCTGCCCGGACCTGCGCGGGTACGGCGCCAGCGACAAACCGGCGGAGGCGGCGGACGGCCAGACGTACGCCAAGCGGACGATGGCGGCGGACGTGGTCGCCCTCGCCCGGGCCCTCGGCCACGAGCGGTTCGCGCTCGCGGGCCACGACCGGGGCGCGCTGGTGGCGATCCGCGCGGGCCTGGACCACCCGGACGCGGTCACGCACCTGGCGTCGCTCGACGTCCTGCCGACGCTGGACATGTGGGACGTCATGCGCGGCACGTCCGCGGCGATCGGCTTCCACCTGTACCTGATGGCGCAGCCGCCGGGCCTCCCCGAGCGGATGATCTCGGCGGACCCGGACGGCTTCTTCGGCCACTTCCTCGACGTGTGGTCGGCGTCGCCGGGCGCCGTGCCGCCGGACGTGCGGGCCGCGTACCTGCGGGCGTGCCGCGAGGCGGTCCCCTCGATCGTCGCGGACGTCCGCGCGTCGGCGTTCGCGGACGTCGAGCACGACACGGCGGACCGCATCGCGGGCAACGCGCTGCGGATGCCGGTCGCGGTCCTCCAGCAGGACTGGGGCGCGGCCCTCGGCTTCGACGCGGCGGGCCTGTGGCGCAGGTGGGCCCCGGACCTCACGCACCGGACCGTGTCGTGCGGCCATTTCATGGCGGAGGAGGCCCCGAAGGAGGTCACGGCGGCCCTGCGGGACCTCCTCGCCCGCTGAGGACGGGGGCTCCGCCCGGCCGGGGGTGGATCTAGCCTGACCCCATGCCAACGAACCGGCTCAGCAACGGAATCCGCCTCTCGTACGACGACCACGGCGGCCACGGCGACCACGCCGGCCACGACGGCCGCCCGGGCCAGGGCGTCCCTCTCGTCCTGGTCCACGGCCACCCCTTCGACCGCTCCCTCTGGGACCCCCAGGTCAGGGCCCTCGCCGACACGCACCGCGTGATCACCTTCGATCTGCGCGGCTACGGCACCTCCGCCGCCCCGGAGGGCGAGGCCAACGCCCCCGTCACCGACTTCGGCGACTTCGCCCGCGACCTCCTGGCCCTCCTGGACCACCTGGACGTGGCGCGCTGCGCGCTGGGCGGGGTGTCGATGGGCGGCCAGATCGTGATGGACGCCTGCGCCCGGTTCCCGGAGCGGATAGCGGGGGTGCTGCTCGCCGACACGTCCCCGGCGACGGACACGGAGGCGGGGAAGGCGTTCCGCCGGGAGACGGCGGAGCGGCTCCTCGCCGAGGGCATGAAGGGGTACGCGGAGGAGGTGCTGCACAAGATGGCGGCGCCGTACAACGAGGAGGCCGCCGCGCACGTGCTCCGCATGATGCTGGCGGCGTCCCCGGAGGGCGCGGCGGCGGCGCTGCGCGCCCGCGCCGAGCGCCCCGACTACCGGCCGGTGCTGCCGGGCGTCACGGTCCCTGCCCTGGTGGTCGTGGGCAGGGACGACACGTACACGCCGGTCGCGGACGCGGAGGCGATGCACGCCGTGCTCCCCGACGCGCGGCTGTGCGTGATCGAGCGGGCGGCGCACCTGCCGAACCTGGAGCGGCCGCAGGAGTTCAACGCGGCGGTACGGGACTGGCTGGCGCGCGTCGCCTAGGCGGGCAGTGTGGGGGTGCCGACACCGGCGGAACCCCCGGCACTGGTGTCGACACCCCCGCCGGTCAGCCGCGCCGCGATCTCCTCCGCCGTCAGGACGAGCGCGAACCCCTTGCGCAGCACGGCGAGTTCCGGCTCCTGCCGGGACTCGTCGTCGGTGGCGGTGACGTCGGCGCCGAAGACGACCTGGTAGCCGCGTTCGTAGGCCTGGCGGGCGGTGGTGCCGCAGCAGTAGTTGGTGAGGGTGCCCGTGACGACGACGGTGTCACGGCCGAGGTTGCGGAGCATCGTGTCGAGCGGGGTGTCGTAGAAGGCGCCGTAGGACGGCTTGCGGATGACGGGCTCGTCGGGGCGGCGGCCGAGCGGGGCCCAGACCTCGGCGGGGCCGGGGCGGCGCCAGTCGGTGTCGCCGTGCGGCAGGGCGGCGAGGCCGCGGGGCCGGTCGAGGCCGAGGTGGGTGTCGTCGAAGATCGTCCAAATGACGGGGACTTCGGCGGCGCGGCACGCCTCGACGAGGCCGTGCAGGCGGGGTGCCATGCGGGTCGCGGCCGGCACCCAGTAGGGGCTCCAGCCCGGCCGTACGAACTCGTCCTGCATGTCGATGACCAGCAGCGCGGTGCGATCTGCCCGGATGTCGAAGGTGGCCCGGCCGTGCGCGTAGGCGTCCCGTGCCCGCGCGGTCACCCATTCCTCGGTGTACTCCATGCACTCGCCCATGCCCACACCCCTCACCTTCCGGTACCTCGATTCGAGGTACCTCGATTCGATGTGCGAGACTAGCACCATGCTCGAACTCGCGATCCTGGGTTTTCTGGCCGACGGCCCGCTGCACGGCTATGAACTGCGGCGCCGGATCGCGCACTTGTCGGGCCACACCCGCCCGGTCAGCGACGGCAGCCTCTATCCGGCGATCAACCGCCTGGTCACGGCGGGACTCCTTGACCGCCGCACCGAGCCGGGCGCGTCGGCGGCGCGGCGGCACACCCTGAGCCTCACGGACGAGGGCCGCGCCGACCTCGTACGCCGCCTGCGGGAGCCCGCCGACCTGGACATCAGCGACGGCGCCCGCTTCTTCACGGTCCTGGCGTTCCTGTCCCAACTGCCCGACATGGCCGACCAGCACGCGGTGCTTCGGCGCCGCCTCGCGTTCCTGGAGGAGCCCGCGAGCTTCTTCCACGACTTCCGCGACGGGGACCGCCCGCTGGCGGCCGAGGACATCGAGGACCCGTACCGCAGGGGCATGTTGACGATCGCGCGGGCGACGAGCCGGGCCGAGCGGGCGTGGCTGCGCGAGGCGCTCGACGAATGACCGAAGCCGTGGCCGAAGAGGGGAGTTTCTACCACTGCCTTCCGGCCACGCCGCTTTCGATAATGCGTACATGAAGAGCACACGACAGAACACCGACGCGGCCCCGGGCGGCTTCAGCGCCACGGGTGGCATCAGCGCCACGGGTGGCGTCAAGGCCTTCCGCCGCTCCCTGACCCTGTGGTTCCAGGCCCACCGCGCGATGTGCCTGTCGCTGTGGATCGGCGTCGTGTGGTCGACGCTGCGCGGCCCGGTGGGCCTGAAGCTGCTTCCGGGCACGGTGCGCAGGGTGCGGGCCCTCGCGGACCGGCAGCGGGCGTACGCGGCGCGCTGGTCGGGCGTCGAGATCCCCGCGGTGTACCCGGAGCTGCCCGCGTCCGGCGCGGAGCGGGCGAAGGCGCTGCGCTCGCAGCTGCTCGACAAGGGCAACCAGGTGCACCGGGACTGGCGCTGGGTGCACGTGCACGCGTTCGTGGGCGGGGCGATCGCCTTCGGGCCGCTGGCGCTCGCCCTCACCGGGGTGTGGGGGATCTGGACGGCGGCGATGGGGACGGAGCTGCCCGCCGAGTGGGACAGCATGTGGTTCCTGTTCATCCCGGTCGGGGACCCGGCGACGGCGGCACTCGCGGGCGTGCTCGGGACGGCACTGCTCCCCCTGTCGGTGTTCTGGGCGGCCCCGTTCGCGCTGCGCCTGCACGGCCGCTATCTGAACCTGCTGCTCGCGCCGAGCGAGTCCGAGCTGCTCGCGGCCCGCGTGGAGCACCTGAAGACGACCCGCTCCGATGCCGTGGACACCCAGATGTCGGAGATCCGCCGCATCGAGCGGGACCTGCACGACGGCGCGCAGGCACGCCTCGTGGCGATGGGCATGACCCTCAACGCCGCCGAGCACCTCCTGGAGACCGACCCGGACGCCGTCCGCGACCTCCTGATCGAGGCCCGCCAGTCCTCGACGGCCGCCCTGAAGGAGCTCCGTGACCTGGTCAAGGGCATCCACCCGCCGATCCTCGCGGACCGCGGCCTTGCCGATGCCGTACGCTCCCTCGCGATGATCAGCCCCCTGCGCACCGAGGTCGCCATCGACCTCCCCTCCCGCCCCGAACCGCCCGTCGAGTCGGCGATGTACTTCGCGATGGCGGAGATCCTCACGAACGCGGCGAAGCACTCCGGCGGCGAGCGCTGCTGGATCGACCTGCGGTACGAGGCCGGGGCGCTGCGGGCGTCCGTCGTGGACGACGGGCAGGGCGGCGCGGACGTGTCGGCCGGGACCGGACTGCGCGGGGTCGAGCGGCGCCTGGCCCACTTCGACGGCGTCCTCGCCGTGAGCAGCCCGCCGGGCGGCCCGACCCAGATGACGATGGAGCTGCCGTGCGAGTTGTCCTCGCCGAAGACCACTTCCTGCTGAGGGACGGGGTCACCCGCCTCCTCGAGGCCTTCGGCCACGAGGTCCTGGCCGCCGTCGACAACGGCCCTCTCCTCCACGAGGCCCTGACGACCCTGCGCCCCGACGTCGCCGTGGTCGACGTCCGCCTCCCGCCGACGTTCAGCGACGAGGGCCTGCGCGCGGCGGTCTCGGCCCGGACGGAGGTGCCGGGCCTGCCGGTCCTGCTCCTCTCCCAGTACGTCGAGCCCCTGTACGCCCACGAGTTGCTGGCCACCGGCTCCGAGGGCGTCGGCTACATCCTCAAGGAACGCGTCTCCGACGGCGCCGAGTTCATCGCGACGATCCAGCGCGTCGCGGGCGGCGGCACGGCGATGGACCCCGAGGTGGTCTCCAAGCTCGTCACCGGCAAGTCCCGGGACGAGCCCCTGAACTCCCTCACCCCGCGCGAGCGCGAGGTCCTGGAGTGCCTGGCGCAAGGCCTGTCCAACGCGGGCATCGCGGAGACCCTGTTCGTGACGGAGAAGGCCGTGGCCAAGCACGTCAGCAACATCTTCATGAAGCTGCACCTGCCACCGACGGAGTCGGCGAACCGGCGGGTGCTCGCCGTACTGGCGTACTTGGACCGCTAGGGCGTCGACCGCGCGAGGCGGGGATGCCCTACCGTGTCCCCGTCCCTGAGGATGACCACCCGGAGGCAGACCCCATGGCCGAGTTGATCAGCCGCGAGGAAGTGCCCGTCGAAGTCGACTACTACGGCCTTGCCCTTGAGGACTGGGACGACAGTCAGGTACCCGTTCCCTTCCCCGAAGGGTGGGAAGCCGGGCCCTTCCTGCAAGCACGCACCGGACGCCTGGACTTCACCAGTGCGGGACACACGCACACCGCGACGATGACGATCGAGGTCTGGGACCAGGAACCCGCCGCCCCGCCTGGCGACTGGGAGGAATCCGCCCTCGCCCAGATCACCAGCACATCAGGGCAACTCCGCGCGTCCGCCGTCGCGAGCGGCCCGATGCTTGACCCCATCCACCTGTCCGACGGGGCAGGCAGCTGGACCGTCCGGGCCGTATGCCGAGGTCGCGCCGACGTCGAAGTCCAGGCACGGGACGAGGCAGTTGAAGGTGTGGAGCAGTATCTGCTGCAGTTCTGGCCGCAGGCCTGACACCGCGGGCCGGGGAGGGCGACCCGGCCCCCGCCCCCGGCCTGGCAACGGCTATGACGTGATCTTGACCAAGAACCCGTCATCCGGCCCGTCGAGCAACCGGTTCTTCCGGTAGTACTGACCGAGCAGCGTTCCCGCAGCCCCGTTCGACTTCTTGTCCAGCGCCTTCACGCTGAAATTCTTCGGATGCACACGGTAGTCATACTTTGAAGCAGCCGACCCCTCATAGGTGGTCTTGAAGGGGAACTCGTCGCACTCCTTCCTTCCACCATCGGTGTAGTTGTCGCCGAAATGCTTCTTGCAGTTGTAGCGCGACTTGTTGTAGTTCTCTTTCTGTCGATTCTTGTCCTTGAAAAGGCGTGTCAGCGGTTCATCCGCGACCCGCCCGGGCAGCCTCTTCCCGCTGTACGGCGGCTGCGTGCGGCCGGGGTTCGTGAACGCCAGCTTGATGTGCTTCGCCACGTCCTTTTCGGGCGCGCTGCCCGCAGTGCTGTACTTCAGCGCGGTCGACACGCTGAATATCGCCGCACCCTTCGCGCTGTTCGGGAGGTACTTGGCCTTGTCCCAGCGTGGCGGCAGCATGAACAGGTCACCGCCGACGGGGTCCACCTCCCCCCACCCCGGCGGAGGAGTCGCCTTGATGGTGGGCTGATAGACAGCGAAAATGCTCTTGTCCGAACCGCTTCCCTGATCCGCGGCCGCGTACACCGTGTGCTTGAACTTCCCGCCGTCAAGAAGCTGGGCCCAGGTCCGTCTCACCGGCATGGAGGTGCCCACCCCGCCGTGCTTGTAGCGCGCGCGAGCCGGCCAACTCTTCGTGATCTTCGCATTGGTGCTGATGCGCATGCCCCGCGCATTGTGCACGCCCGTCGCCACGAAGCTGGTGAAGTGGTAGACGACAGTCATCGTGCGGCTGTCCTTCGGGATCGTCCCGATGGCAAGGACCGTGAACGAACTCGCGCCGACCGGCCGGCCCTCGCGCAGCCACACCGTCTTGAACGTGTTGCCCGAACACACCGCGAACCGTGACCTGATGTAGAACTTCTTGCCCGCAAGGCCGCTGGTGCACTGCTGGGGAGTCATCGTGTGCGCAGGCTCCGGCAACGTAACCGCTGCCGCCGACAAGCCACCCCTGCCCCTTGCCTCAGCCTCGCCCTCCACCTCCGTCGACGAGTCCGCACCGGCCCGCGGCATCGCCTCCCGCGCCGGCCCCACCGTCTCCCGCGGCAGCTCCCCTTGCGCCGACCGCTCCTCTTGAGAAGCGCGCAGACGCTCAACGGCTCCCGGCTTCCGCAACTCGTCGAGGTCCGGCAGCTTGCCGTCGACCGGCCCGACGGCCGTCATGACCTCCTGCTCCGGCTCCTCGGACCCTTGAGCGCTCTCCAACGGAGCGACCACCGCCGCCAACAGCGCGGGTATCAGCACCGCCGACAAGCGCAGACGCGATCTGCGCGTTCCGATTCCCTGCACAAGCCCCCCTCAGCACGTGAGCCGAAGCCACCCCACGCGGCACGGCCGAACATACGTACCAGGGGGGTTCATCGTTCCGAGAGGCAGCACAACGCAGCTGGCGCGATTGCGACTGAGAATGGCCAAGGGGTACAGCGGACCCCTCAGCGGTCAGGCCTGGGCGGGTGTGTGGGGCACAGGCGCGGAGGCGGTGGCAGTGGGGTGGGGGTCTGTGTCTCGGGGTGGGCGCGGAAGGCTTCGAGCATGTACGCGGCGAAGCGGCGGGAAGCCGTGAGGCGGGTCTCGGGTGGGGCGTCCTGGATGCCCTGGTGGGCCATGAGCATCAGCATCAGGTCGTCGACGACGAATCCGGACCGAAGGTGTCCTGATCTCTGGGCGCGGCGGGCCAGGTCTTCGACGGCGCGGAGGGTGCGCTGCCGTTCCTCGACGAAGTCGTCGGCCTCCGGGAAGGCCGTCATGAAGGCGTCGGCGAACCCCCGGCTGCGGGCGTGCAGTTCGCAGATGTCCTCGATCAGGCGTCGCAGCCCGCGCCACGGGTCCGGGTCCGCGAGGGCGTCCCGGACCAGGGCGCGGCAGGCGCGCCGCTGCTCGGCGTAGGTCGCCCCGATCAGGTCCCGCTTGGTCGGGAAGTGCCGGTAGAGCGTGGCGGGGCCGACGTCCGCGTGCCGGGCGACCTCGCGCATAGGTGCGGCGAGGCCCTCCTCGCTGAAGACGGCGCGGGCGGCGTCCAGGATGCGGGCCCGGTTGTCCCGGGCGTCGGAGCGAGTCAAACGGTCAGTCATGGCATCTCACTTCGGCTGAACGGACGGGGCCGCACGTTACGTTCCGATGGCGGTGGCGCGACCTGCCCGGTCGCCCCGCACCCACCCCTTCACCGCCCCTGAGGAGCCGTGATGAAAGCTGTCGTGATCAAGGAGTTCGGGCCCGCGGACGGCCTGGAGGTGGTCGACCTGCCCGTGCCGGATCCGGCGCCGGGCCAGGTGCGCATCACCACGGAGGCGATCGGCGTCGGCGGCGTCGACGCCATGCTGCGCCGGGGGACGCTCGGCACCTTCGGCTTCGAGCCGGGCCACGTCCTCGGCAGCGAGGTCGCGGGCCGCGTGACCGCGACGGGGGACGGCGTGGACGCCTCCTGGCTGGGCCGCCGCGTGTGGGCGTTCACCGGCCTCGCCGGCGGGTACGTCGAGCAGGCTGTCGCCGACATCGACGAGGTCGTCGCCCTGCCCGACGGCCTGAGCGGCGTCGAGGCGGTGGCTCTCGGCAGCTCCGGCGTGGTCGCTCACTTCGCCCTGGAGCGGGCCCGGTTCACGCCCGGGGAAACGGTGCTCGTGCGCGGTGCGGCGGGCAGCATCGGGATCAGCGCGGTCCAGCTCGCGACCCGGGGCGGGGCTTCCGCGGTGGCCGTCACCACGTCGTCGCCGGAGCGCGGCGCACGCCTGCGCGAACTGGGCGCGACGCATGTCCTGGACCGGTCGGGCGAGGGTCCGCACGACGCGCCCGCGGGGTACGACGTGGTGATCGACATCGCGGGCGGGGCCCAGCTCCCCCTCTTCCTGGACAAGCTGAACCCCAACGGCCGCTTCGTGGCCGTCGGCCTGATCGCCGGGCTCCCCCCGGCCGACTTCGGCGCCCGCCTGCTGGCCGGGTTCCGCAGCTCGCTCTCGTTCGCCACGCTGAGCTTGGACACGGTGCCGGTCGCCGCCAAGCAGGCGGTGCGGGAAGCCCAGTTCGCCGAGGCGGCGCGCGGGGAGCTGCGCGGGGTCGTGCATGAGGTGCTGCCGCTGGACGGGGCGGCGCAGGCCCATCGGGGGATGGACGAGGGGCGGGTGTTCGGGAGGGTGGTGCTGGTGCCCTGAGCGTGCGGGGCCCGGGGTCAGCCAGGGGCGGCCAGAAAGCCCTCGACTGCGGCGGCGAACTCCTCCGCGGCATCGTGGTGCACGACATGCCCGGCGCTCAGCTCGACCAGCCGGGCGCTCCCGGCTCGACGGGCGATCATCTCCCGGGCATGGCCGGCCGCCAGCTCGTCGCTGCGGGTGCCTCGGATCAGCAGGGTGGGGCAGGCCACCGCCGTCCAGTCCCGCCAGTGCTCCCCGGACAGCGCCTTCTGGGACGCCACCGTGTCCTCGATGCCGAACGAGAATCCCCACCCGTCGTCCGCGCGACGGAACGAACACTCCAGATAAGGGGCCGCCGAGCCGAGCGAAGCCACCAACTCCGCACGCGACGGCGCACGGCGGGGCAGCCCCAGGGTGAACGACCAGTCGACGTCCACGACCGCGCCGATGTCCTCGACGATCAAGGCGGAGACCCGGTCCGGCTGCCGGGCCGCGTACTGGTAGGCGTTCACTCCGCCCAGAGAGTGCCCCAGCACCGCCACCGCACCAAGGCCCAGATGCCGGTGCAGGGCGGCGACGTCGCCGACGTAGTCGCCCCGGTCGTAGCTCTCGGCACGATCGGACTCACCGTGACCGCGCTGATCGAGCGCGATCACCCGCCACCGCGGCGCGAGCGCCTCGGCCAGCGGGGCGAACGCCGCCCCCTCGTTGTAATGCCCGTGCAGCGTCAGCAGCGGGGCCCCCGGACCCCCGAAGTCCAGATACGACAGCCGCCGCCCACCCGCCATGAAGAACTCGCGCATGATCCGGATGCTAGGCGTCTCCACTGACACAGTGGCTGACCGGCCTCTTCACCTTCGTCCGCACGCGGAACGAGCCGCACCCCCGGACTTCACGGGGTCGGAACGGAGGTCAGGGGGCCGGTGCGGGGACTGGTGCGGTCCGGTACGCCGTGGGGGGCGAGGATCTGGAGGTCGGTCGCCGTCATGCCCGCGAGGGCGCGGAACTCGCGGGCCAGGTGGGCCTGGTCGTGGTACCCGCACGCGGCGGCGGTCTCGGCCCACGTCCTCCCGGGCGTCCGCAGCGTCGTCAGGGCCCGCTGGAAACGCAGGACGCGGGCGACCCGCTTGGGCGCGAGTCCTATCTGTTCCGCGAACAGGATCTCCAGGCGGCGACGGCTCCGCCCGGTGGCCTCGGCCAGCTGACCGACCGAAAGGGTGCCGTGGCAGTCCCGCAGCAGGGCCCACGCCTCGCACAGCACCGGTGACGGCCAGCAGCGGCTGTCTGCCAGCCGACGGGTGATGGCCTCGTCGAGAATCTCCCAGCGCCTTCTCCAACTGGACGCGTCGGCGAGCTGCTCGGTGAGGTCCGCGCCCCAGCACCGCCCCAGCACATCGGCCGGGTGGATCATGCTGTCGGCCAGGTGCCGCAGCGGCATGCCGAGCAGCGTGAACGCTCCGAGCGGGGTCAGCTCGACCTGGACGCCGTAGCCGGTGCCGCTGGTGTGGCTGATCACCGGCCCGGTCTGAAGCCCCAGCATCACGGGATCCAGACCACTGCGCCCCGCGGAGCACTCCCGGTCCGAGCTGAGGTCGAGCGCGGCTCCCCAGGTGAGGCACACCGTCACGGTGGTCGAGGGAAGGTTCACTCGGCGCAGAAGCGGCGCGGCACGCATGCGGTATCCGGTGTACGTGACGACGTGCGCGCGCAGTCGGGCGGGCGGATCGCGGCGCACCCGGTCGCGCCCCACGCGGGCGCGCGCCAGGCTCACATCGTTCGGTGCGGGCCTCCCGGCCACCCCTACCACCGTCCTTCACCCGTGCGTGCTCGACCGACACGGACTGGATCGGGTGCGCGTTCGTACAAGGCGCAGCCCCGCCGCGGCCCCAGTCTGGCCATGTTCATGGCGGTCCTTGAAGCCAGGATCACGTCATCCGGACCGTCACACGGCCAAGCGTTCGGAGGAACTATGGGACCGCGACAGGACCAAGCCCGCTGGATCCTGGCATTCGATGGATCGTGCAGCACCTGCTCGGCCATCTCCACCTCGGTGTCGACGGCGAGCCGGGGAAAGCTTGAGGTCATGCCCCTCGATCACGCGGACGTCCGCGCGTGGCGGCGGCAGAGCACCGGCGCAGAGCCCGCCTTGGCCCCCACCCTCATCCGGGTCGACGGGGAAGCGGTGCGCACCTGGACCGGTCCGCTCATGTCGCTCGCACTGGCCAGGCGGCTCGGGCCGAAAGCGACCGTACGAGTCCTGCAGGCGCTCGGCCGTCTCCGGCAGGAAGCCGACACGGGCACCGTCGAGAGCACGGGCACCGCGATGGGGCGCAAGCGGTTCCTCCAGCTCGGGGGTGGCCTGGCCGTCGCGATCGGCCTGACCGTGACGGGTACGACTCCGGCCTTCGCGAAGTCCCCGAGAGGTGCGGCTGCTTCCTGGGTCGAGGCGAACGCCGGGCGCCTCCCGCGCACCTACGAGGAGATAGTCCGCCACACCGTCCCCTACCGGAAGGCGATCCTCAACGCGCTGTCGCCGGAGGAGCGGGCCGCCGCATGGCTCTGCCACTTCACCCGCTACCGCGCCGCGCGTCCCGACCTGTCGGCCGATCAGTTGCGGATCGTGGACGAAGCCTCGCGGTTGGTGGACCGCGTGTTCGTTTCGCGGCAGGACCACAAGCCTGCGGTGCGGAGGCTGGGCGAGCGGGCCCGGCAGACGTTGGGTGTGGCGGAAGCGGAGGCGTTGCTGGGCAGGTTGGGCCCCGCCGACGCCGAAGGCATCGCGGTGCGCGACTGCAACTGCGCGACGGAGTCGTCGTACTGCGCCCCCACCGCCTATTGCAAGCGGGGGAACTGCAACCTCATCCCGAGTGATTGCGGCGACCTCTGGCTGTTCGACTGCAACGGCCGGTGCGCTCCCATGTAGGGGTTCAGAGGGAGGCGAGGAACGCCTTCCAGGCCGGGGCGCCGAAGAGGACGGCGGGGCCGTGGGGGTTCTTGCTGTCGCGGACGGGGACGCCCGCCGGGCGGTGGGCGTCGTTCACTTCGAGACAGTCGTCGCCGTCAGCAGAGCTGTAGGTCGACTTACGCCACTGGTCACCGGTGCTGTTCATGCTCGAATTCCTCCGCTACGGACCTGATCAGAGCCAGGGACTGGGCGGACGACATGGCGTCACCCACGCTCCGATCGTAGGCGACCTGGCAGCTGAGCACCGCTGACGGAAGCTCCAGCACCTTGCCTGCCTTCAGGGCTTCCACGTAGGCGATGGGCGGGAGGTCGTCGAACCACATCAGCGACACAAAGCCCGCAAGTAGCGGGTAGTACCCCACGGAGAACGGCATCACGTGCACGCGGATGCGTCGACTGAGCGCCAACTGCTCGATGTGACGCAGCTGCTCGCACATCACGGCTGCGCCGCCCACCGGACGCCTGATCACGGCTTCGTCGAGCACGAACCAGACTTGGGGGGCGTGGAAGTCCTCCAGGATTCGGGCACGCGCCAGCCGCGTCTCAACGAGCTTGTCGACCTCCTCGTCCGTCCAGGAAACGTCGCCGCCCACGAACACGCTCCGCGCATACGCCCTCGTCTGCAACATTCCAGGGACGAGCTGCGACGCGAACGTACGAATCATCGTCGCCCGCTTCTCCAACTCGACGGCCTCCGCGAAGTGTTCGGCGACGCGCCCTTCCGCCTTGACCGGAAGGAACCGGACGAACACGCCGCCCGCCTCTAAGACGTCGTCCAGACGCTTCGCGTCGTCCAACGACGGGCGCCGCCGCCCCGCCTCAATGTGGGCGATATGGGTGCGGGACATGATCGCCCGCACACTCAACTCCTCCTGGGTCAGCCCCGCGCCCTCCCTCCGCGAACGCAGCTCCTCCCCGTACCGCAGCCGGGACTCCGGACTGTCCTCGATGGCCATCTCAACGCCCTCCCGTGCCAGCGCAGTTGTCAAGCCCCACCTACTGGCGAGGCTAGCCGCAGCGACCTCACTGTGTGATCGGAACAGCACACAGAGCGAGAGGTACCCCGATGGAAACGGACCAGCAACAGCACACGCAGGGCGCATACGTGGCGCACGCGAGCACGGACATCTACGGCCCGGGGAGGGTGCTCGCCGAGGACGGCGAGTTCCGCCGGGTCCGGTTCACCCACTTCGTGGCGACGATCCGCGTCGGCGACCTGCGGGCGGCGACGCCGGTCGAGGAGAGCGAGATGAAGACGTGGTGGCAGCGGAAGACGGAGCTTTACGGGAACGACTGGTAGGCGCCGCGCCCGCCTCGTACGCTGACGGGGTGACGACCGAGGGGCCAGACCGGAGTGCGCGGCACTACACGCCCCGGAACGTCCACATCGTGGGCAGGCAGGAGCTGAACTCCCGCGCGGCATGGGGTGGTGGGCACCCCGTCGGCTCCCCCATGTGGTACCTCCACTACTTGGGGTACCTCCAGGAGATCGAGTCCGCGCTGCGTGCGACGCTCGCGCAGGCGGCGGAAGACGCCCTCCGGCGGCAGGCCACAGCGCCGACACTGCACGGCGCCGACGAGCCGGTGCACACGGCGGCGTACGTCGAGGAGGCCCGCCGCCTGGCGGACGCGCTGGCCGCCCTGATCACCCTGGTGCGGGAGTGCCTGGCACAGGCACTCGGCCTGCGCGACTACGCGTACGTGGACACCGTCCCCAGACACGACCGCTCACCGTGCGGCGTGGTCCGCCTGACCACCCCCACGATCCCCCGCGCGCCGGGACAGCCGAACTCCCCATCGATCACCACTCGATGGGGCGTCTCGGCTGCGCGCCCCCTGGGAGAGGCACGCGCGGCGTAGCCGACACGCCCCCGGCTCCGGCTGGGAAGGCCACCGATGTCTCTGCTCGACCTGCTGCTCGACGCGCCCTGGTGGGCGATCTGGCCCCTCGTCCTCCTGCTGGTGCTCACCGTGTGCGCCACGCGGATCGCCAAGGCCGTGCTGCCACCTCCCGAGGACCGGGGCCAGTGGTGGCGCGACTTCTGGAGCCGCCGCGAGCGGTGAACCGAACCGACGGCGCCGGAAAGGGCAATCGCCCTGGGACCGCTCGGGCAGGGAGGGGGGCCACAGGTGCACGAGGGCCGACGCACCGCCCGGCCAGGGCCCCGTGCCGGGTTAGCGTGAATGATCAAGCGGCCGGGGAGGGTCGACATGCGGGACAGAGCCGAACGTGGTGAGCGATCGGAGCACACGCCACGGGCGTCAATGACGGCCCGGCAGGGCTCCCCTCGGCAGTCGAACACGTCGTCGCAGCACGCACGTTTCCTCGCCCTGCACCCCAAGGCAGGGAACGCGGCGCTGAGCCAACTCGTCTCGGTGCAGCGGGTGTCCCGGGAGGACCGGAAGGACCGGAAGGAGGGGAGCAGCAGCGGCTCCCGGTCCAGTTCGCCGGATCTGGAGGACGACCTCGCGTACGGGTCGGGTCATGAGCGGCCCCCGCACGGGGGGCGTCGGCCGGGGAGGGACGCCGACGACGACGCGCTCGCGTACGGCGAGTTCCACGAAGGCCGTCCGGGCGCCGCCGGATCACGCTCCGAGGGCGAGCCCAGGAACGTGGGCCCCTACAGCGGCACCCTGGGAAGCATCACCTTCCGGACCGACCAGGACGGCTGGCTGATGAAGGAGGTCCGCGACTTCGTCGCCCACGTGGCCCCGCACTTCCAGCGGGAACTCGCCGCCGTCGGCAGCGTCACGGTGCGGTTCGGCGCCACGCTGGGCAGGGGTGTGGGCGAGTGGCGGGCGGACAGCCGGACGGTCATGCTGAACCACCTCCAGGTCGCCGTGCGGAGGGCGGGCCCGGAACGCCTCTTCGGCGCCGCCGTCTTCGAGCTGCTCAACGCCTCGAAGAAGAGCCGCCGCGCCTACCTGGACCACCAGGCGAAGAGCGGCGCACTCGAAAGGGAGGCGGAGAAGGAAGGCCTGCCACCGGAGCGGTACTACGGCCGTGAGGTGGAACGCATCGAGTGGAAGAACATCGTGATCCACCGCCGCGTCATGAAGGACGCGAGCCTGAAGGGCTCGGTCGCCGACCTCTTCTCCGCCGAACCCGGTGACTTCGAGTCCTACTACGAGCGCCAGGTGCGCAGCGGCCACACCCACAGCTACGAGTTCTACTACAACCTCCTCAGGACCCAGGCCCAGGCGCGTGCCGCCCGGGGCGAGCCCGGCTCGTCGTCTCCTTCGTCGCCCTCGTCGTCTTCGTCGTCCTCGTCGTCCTCGTCGTCCTCGTCGTCCGATGCGGAGTCCGGGTCGGATTCCGAAGAGTCCGATTCTTAATCGTTGAGGGGTTAATAACGGCCGAAACCGGGCCGTATCGGGATCACGGCTTCCGCTTCTAGGCTGACCGCTGCGCACCGCCGGGTGCGTGCCCGACCCGACGTTCCGGGAGGTTGACCGTGGCAGCGCAGGCAGGCCAGTCAGCAATGTCCGAGGGCATCTACCTCATCAAGAACGAGGCGAGCGGACTGTACGCGGGGGTGCAGCCAGGAGGAGGCGCCAAGCAGGGCGCGAAGGTCGTACTGGAGGCGCTGCACGCCGAAGGGGTGGAGCGGCACCGCCAGTTCTGGCATCTGAAGCCGCACAGCGCACGCGAGGGCGCGTGGACGCTGCAGAACATCCACAGCACCTTGCGCATGGACATCATGGTGAACCGGGGCCGCGCGGGCGCGGCGGTGCAGCAGTGCCCGCCGGAGTCGCGGGACGACCTGCTGGTCACGCAGTTGTGGCGGCCGGAGCCGATCGGCGACGACCGCTACTCCTTCGTGAACGTCAACAGCGGCAAGCACCTCGCGGTGCGCGGCGAGCGGCAGGACCCGGGCGCCGAGCTGGAGCAGGGCGAGCCGAGCACGGAGGAGGGGCGCGGCACGCAGGCGTGGCGCCTGGAGAGCGTGCCCGCGCGCGGCGAGTCGAAGGCGTTCGACGCGCTGACCGCGCGGATCGTCTCGCCGGGCGCCCTCGCCACGCCCGCGAACGTCCTCGCGTCGGCGGTCAAGGGCATCCTGGACGTCGGCGGCGGCGTCTTCGAGACGATGGCCAAGACCGTCCCTGACCCGCGGGCACCGTATCTGCGCTTCGACGGCTTCCGCGGCGACGAGTTCATCCGCTTCTCGCCCCGGCTCGGCGTCGAGGCCGGGCCGAAGAAGGCCAGCGAGCAGTTCCAGCGGCTCCCGCACGGCTTCCCGTCGGCCGCCGCGGACGTCATCAACACCCGTAGGGCCAGCTCCTACACGCACACCGCCGTACTCGGCCACGACCTGCGGGAGTTCTCGGAGCGGTCGCTCGCCGACACGGCCAGGCTGCTCCCGTCCCGCCTCCAGGAGGAGGAGATCAAGGCCGCGACCGCCGCCGACCCCAAGGGCGAGCGCGTCGTGTACTTCCTCAAGGACCGCGCCGTGCTCACGATGCTCGACAGCCCCGAGTACACGCAGGAGTTCAGGCTGCCGCACGCGCCCGACGAGTTCCTGCACGACCTCGACACCGCCACGTCCGCGCCCTTCGACGACGCCATGCACTACTTCCTCCTCAAGGGCGACCGGTTCGTGATCGTCAGCGAGGGAAAGCTGGTGCAGGTCCCGACGAAGCTCACGGACGCCTACCCCTTCCTCAACGGGGTGTGGCTGTAGCGCCGGGTCAGACCACGGACCGCAGCCAGCTCACCAGGATGCCGTTGACCTCCTCGGCCCGCTCCTGCTGCACCCAGTGCCCGCAGCCCTTGAGGATGTGGGACGCGGCGAGGCCGGGGAGCGTCACGGGATACGCGTCGAGGGCGGCCGAAAGCCACTGGAGGGACGGGTCGAGCTCGCCCGCGACGAACAGGGACGGCTGGGTGAGGGCCGCCCCGTCCCATGCCGCCAGGTCCGCCCAGTCGCGGTCCAAGTTGCGGTACCTGCCGAGCGGCCCACTCATGCCGCCCCGCTCGAACTCGGCTGCGTACACGTCCAGTTCCTCCTCCGACAGCCACTCCGGCCGCCGGCCGCCCTGCGGGAAGCGGTCGCGCATCCGGCCGCCCTTCGGCACGAAGTGCAGGCTCGGGGCGTCCGGCGGCGGCATCGTGTCGCCGGACAGGGCCGTGTAGAAGCCCGCGATCCAGCCGCGCACGTCCGGCTCCATCTCGGCCTCGGCGCGGCCCGGCACCTGGAAGTGGCTGATGTAGAAGTCCTCGTCGCCGGGGATCGCGGCGAACGCGTCGGTGGGCCGGGGGCCGCCCCGGGGCGCGTACGGCACGCTCATCAGGGCGGCGGCCCGGAAGACGTCCGGGCGCAGGAGCGCGGAGTTCGCCGCGATGGGCGAGCCCCAGTCGTGGCCGACGATCACCGCGCTGTCCTCACCGAGGGCGCGGACGACGCCCACGTTGTCGGCGACGTGCGCGAGCATCCCGTACGCCGCCGTCTCCCGCGGCTTCGACGAGCGGCCGTACCCGCGCACGTCGACCGCCACCGCCCGGTACCCGGCCGCCGCGAGCGCCGGGAGCTGGCGCCGCCACGAGTACCAGGTCTCGGGGAAGCCGTGCACCAGGAGGACCAGCGGGCCGGTGCCCTGCTCCACGGCGTGGATACGGATGCCGGGGCTCTCGGGCAGCTCAAGGAGGTGGTGCTTCACGTCAAGGGCGGTCACGGTCATGGCTCCTCCGGATGTGCGGGGTGGCTCGTCACGAGTCTGTACGGGGGCGGGGGCGGACGCCGAGGGTTGTTGCCGGTCCGGCAAAAACGGCCCCGGGCCGGGCGGTCCCGGCAGGGCGGCCTACGCGCGCGGCTTCGCCGCCAGGAGGTGCGCGTGCTGGGTGCGCTCGCCCTCGTACGGCTCCCGGAGCAGATATCCGTGCGCGGCGAACCCGGCCTCCCGCAGCAGCTCCGTGACCTGCTCGGGCCGCCGGCGCTGGAAGTCCAGGTCCACCTCGTGCCCGAACGCCTCGTCGAAGTGCCGGATGTCGTCGCCCACTTGGAAGCCGAGCAGGAGCTGGCCGCCGGGGGCGAGGACGCGGTGGAACTCGGCGAAGACCTTCGGCAGGTCGGCCGGCGGGATGTGGATCGTCGAGTACCACGCGACCACCCCGCCCAGCTCCCCGTCCGGCAGGTCGAGGGCCGTCATCGAGCCCTCCTCGAACGGCAGGTGCGGATACTTCGCGCGGGCCAGCGCCAGCATCCCCGGCGACAGGTCGATCCCCCGCATCCGCAGCCCGAGCGAGCTGAGGATGGCGCTCACCTCGCCGGTCCCGCACCCGATGTCGGCGACCGTGCCCCCGCCCGCGTCCCGCACCAGCTCCGCGTACGCCGCGAACATCGCCCGGGCGAGCGGCCAGGAGTCCAGCTCGCCCCGCCACTCCTTCTCGACGGCCTCGGCGATGGCGTCGTAGGAGGTCCTCGTCTTGGTCACGTACGCGTCTTCAGGCATGCGGGGACGCTACTCGGACCCACTGACAACGCCGTCCCGCTGACAACGCCCGTGCGGTCAGACCTCCTGCGCCGCCACCGACGGCAGCGGGAGCAGCGGCGCCGACGGGTAGGCCGAGGGCGCGCCGCCCGCGAGGCGCGACTTCGGCAGCCAGAGGGAGAGGATGCGGCTCGACCGGTCGAAGTACCGCTCGGGGGCGAGGGATGCGGGGAGCAGCGCGCCGAGGGACGGCGCGGCCTCCAGGTCGGCCGGGGTGAGCCCGGTGGCCACCGTGTGCAGGCCGATGAGGCGCTGCTCCGGCTGGTGCAGCAGCCACACGGCCGCGAGCCCGCGCGCCCCGGCCTCGTCGCGGACCGTCCCCCACGCCCGCTCCAGGGCCGCCTCCCCGTCGCCCTCGTACCGGAACCGCTCGAACCGGCTCACGTGGTGCGCGTCCAGGGGCAGGAAGTTGTGCGCCCCCGCGACCCGCCACACGAACCGCTCCACGTCCTGGAAGAACGGGCGGCTCCAGAACTTCACGCCCGGCTCGAACTCCAGCTCCTGGCTGGTGAACCGCTCGTAGTCGACGACGTCGGCCCACGTCTCGAAGAGGTACCGGCCGCCCGTGTAGTGCCGCCCCGCCGCCTCGTCGATCCGGCTCGGCATGTACTTCGCGTACATGCCGGTCCTTACGTCCATGACCCGCCGCTCGACCTCCTGCTTGTCCACGATGTCCTGCACGTCCGCCGCGCCGATGCCCGCCGCCAGCGGGAAGTCCGACGTGAACGCGGCCTCCATCGGGATCGGGCCGATGTCGTAGGCCTTGATCGGGCCGGGTCCGTACGTGTGCGTGGTCATGCCACACCCCTTCGCTGTCGCGGGTTTCCGGATGTGCCAGGACCATAACTCGAACACCGACCAGTTTCCAAACACTGTTCAACCTTTGCTCGCCGTACTATGGAGCCATGCCTGCTGCGAGCCGCCGCGAACGCCATCGCGCCCAGACCACCGCCGAGATCAAGGCGACCGCCCTGAAACACCTGGTGGAGGAGGGCGCCGAGGCCGTGGCCCTGCGGGGCATCGCCCGCGACATGGGCATGGCACCCGGCACCTTCTACAGCTACTTCGACACCCGCGAGGCCCTCCTCGCGGCGCTCGCGGCGGATGCCTACCGGGACCTGGCCGCGCACCTGCGCGTGGCCCGCGACGCGCACCCCGCGGGGGACCCGGGTGCGCGGGCCCTGGCCCACGGGCTCGCGTACCGAGCGTGGGCGCTCGCGCATCCGCAGGAGTTCCGGTTGTTGTTCAGCGGACGGAGCCGGGCGGCGCGCGGGGACACCGCCGAGAGCGCCGAGGCGGAGTACGAGCTGTGCCTCGGGATCGTGGAGATCGCGACGACGGCGCGGCCCACCGAGGACGTCGGCCTCGGCGGCAGCTCCTACGCCTGGGGCGACTTCGACCCGGCGTTCACCGCCGTGGCCCGCGCCGCCTTCCCCGACCTCACTCCGGCCGTGCTCGCCCTGTCGCTGCGGGTGTGGGGGCGGATGCACGGGCTCGTGACGCTGGAGATCGACGGTCTTCTGCGGCCGCAGATCGACAATCCGGCGGTGCTGTACGGGGACGAACTGCGGGATCTGGTGCGGGGGTTGGGGCTCTGAGGTCCGCTCGGGCCGCGTGGCCTGCCTGGGCCGCTCGGCCTGTCTGCGCCGCTCGGCCTGCCTGCGCCGCTCGGCCTGCCTGGCCTGCCTGGCCCGCTCGGCCTACTTCAGGCAGAGGACCAGCTTCGCCGCCACCGCCGCCCCGTCGTCGATGATCGCCGCCGCCACGGCCGCCGCCCCGTCCCGAGTCTCCGGCGCCAGGGCCACCCTCAGCGCCGCCGACAGGGACGCGAAGGTCGGCGTCGGCCCGTCGTGCGCCACGCCGATGCCCAACTCGGCGACCCGGCCCGCCCAGTACGGCTGGTCCGTCGCCTGCGGCACGACCACCTGGGGGCCGCCCGCGCGGGCCGCCGTCGTCGTCGTACCCGCGCCGCCGTGGTGCACGACGGCCGCGACCCTGCGGAACAGCGCCTGCTGGTTGACCTCGCCCACGACGAAGCAGTCGTCCTGGTCGTCGATCAGGTCCAGGTCCGCCCAGCCGCGCCGGACGAGGACCCGGCGGCCCTGTGCGCGTACCGCCTCGATGGCCACCCTGGCCACGTCGTCGGAGCCGTGCATCGGCATGCTGCCGAAGCCCACGTACACCGGTGGCGCACCCGCCTCCAGGAACTCCGAGAGGCCGTCGGGGAGCGGGCGTTCGTCCGGCAGGATCCACGCGCCGGTCTGCACGACGTCGAAGCCGAAACCCGCGCCCCCGGCGGGACGCCAGGGGTCGAGGACGGGGTCCGTCGCCAGCCACGGCCGGTCGCCGAGGACGTAGTCGCGGACGCCGGCCACCGGAGGCAGGCCGATCGACGCCCGGTTGCTGTTGACCGCGTCCCCGAACAGGACGTCGATGCTGCGGGCGTCCAGGTCCCACAGCACGCTGTTGTCGGTCACCTCCGGCGGGAACGGACGGCCCGGGTACGCCAGCGGCGCGTGGTGCGGCGACGGCAGCGTGAGCTGCTGGAACGTCACCGACACCGACGGCACGCCCAGCTTCTCCGCCACCGACCGCGCACCCGCCACGGCGGGCATCATGCCGGTCGCCACCAGGGCGTCACACCCCTCGGCCGCCGCCGTGACCGCGTCGAGCTGGCTCGCGATCAGCTCGGCCGCGCGCTCCGGCAGGGACTTCGGCTGCCGCGCCGCCGTCGTCAGCTCCCGCGCCGAGAGGCCGACCGGCACCATCTCCACCCCGACACCGGCGAGACGCTCGGCGAACTCCTCGTCCGGCGGCGCGCACACCCGTACCTCCGCGCCCAGCTCCCGCAGCCGCACCGCGAGCCCCACCAGCGGCTCGACATCCCCACGCGACCCGTACGTCGAAAGCACCACACGCATCTCGCCACTCCCCATGTCCGCTCCCCGAGTTCCGCTCCCCGAGGCCGTGGTTCCCGGCCTCGGCGGGCGATTCTGCGGCACCACGGGGGCCTTGCCGCAAGCCCCCCGGTGAGCTATACGTTGAGAGTGGCGGGGAGAGGGTGCCCGCCTTTTTCTGTGCCCCGGCCCGCTTTCTGTGCCCTCAGGCGCCCGGCAACGGACCTGCTTCCGCCAGGCGCCGGACACCGGACCCGCTTCCGCCAGGCGCCGGACACCGGACCCGCTTCCGCCAGGCGCCGGACACCGGACCCGCTTCCGCTAGGCGCCGGACACCGGACCCGCCCCGTCGACGCGGATCTCGCGCCGCAGCACCTTCCCCGCCTCCGACCTGGGCACCCGCTCCCGGAACTCGATCACGCGCGGCACCTTGAACCCGGCGAGCGCGCCCCGGCAGTGCGCGGCGAGGCGGTCGGCGAACGCGTCGTCGCCCGGTATCCCCGGCTCGGACTGCACGACGGCGGCGACCCGCTGCCCCCACTCCGCGTCCGGCACCCCGACCACGGCCACGTCCGCGACGTCCGGGTGCGCGATCAGGACGGCCTCGACCTCCGCCGGGTAGACGTTCACTCCCCCGGAGATGATCAGGTCGGTGCGCCGGTCCCGGAGGTACAGCCAGCCGTCCTCGTCGACGTACCCCTCGTCCCCCGCCGTGAAGTACCCGTCCCGCATGGACCGTTCGGTCTTCTCGGCGTCCTTGTGGTACGCGAACGGCACGGCGGGCCGGAAGTACACCCCGCCGGTCTCCCCGGCCGCGACCGGCCGCCCGTCACCGTCCAGGATCCGCACCTCGGTGCCCGCGAGAGGCCGCCCCACGGTGCCGGGCCTGGCCAGCCAGTCCGCGCTGTCCGCGGCGGAGACCCCGCCCTCGGTGGCGGCGTAGAACTCGTACAGGACCGGTCCGAGCCAGTCGATCGCGCGCCGCTTCACCTCGGGCGGGCAGGGCGCGGCGCCGTGCACGACGGCGCTCAGGCTCGACACGTCGTACTGCCCGCGCACCTCGGCGGGCAGCCGCAGGAGCCGGTGCAGGACCGTCGGCACCGCGAACAGCGCGTCCACCCGATGCCGGTCGATCAGCTCCAACCAGTCCTCCGTGCCCGGCCGTTCGGCGATCACGGCCGTGTGCCCGAGCTGCATCGCCATGTTCGCGAACAGGCCGGGCGCCGCGTGGTACAGCGGGGCGGCGCACAACTGCGTGTACGCCCCCGCGCGCACGCCGACGCGCGCCATGAAGTCCAGCTCGTACGGGCTCGGCCCCGGCGGCGCCTCGGACAGCGCGCGGCGGACGGCCTTGGGGCGTCCTGTGGTGCCGGAGGTGTAGAGCATGACGGCGCCCGCGCGGGGGTGCGGGGGCGGCGTGGCGGGGTCGGCGGCGAGGAGTGACGCGTAGTCGGTCCAGCCGGGTGGCGGAACGGCAGGCTCCTGGGACGCCTGCCCGGCCCGCCACACCAGCCGCCGCTCCGCCGGGATCCCCGCCGCGTCCAGCGCGGGCCCCGCCACGTCGAGCAGCGAGGCGTCCACGACCACCACCCGCGCCCCGCTGTCGGCGACGACGTGCGTCACCTCGGCGGTGGTGAAGTGGTGGCTGAACGGCGTGAAGTAGAGGCCCGAGCGGCCGGTGGCGAGCCGCAGTTCGAAGAAGGCGCGGCTGTTGGGCAGCATCGCGGCGACACAGTCCCCCGGGCCGAGCCCGAGCCCGGCGAGGGCGTGCGCGAGCCGGTGCACCCGGGCGGCAAGATCCCCGTACGAGAGGGTGGTGCCGTCGGGCTCGACGAGGGCGGTCCGGTCGGGGTGCGCGGCGGCGACCGCGCCGAACCCGATCTCCGTGCCCGCTTCTGCACCCATGTCCGCCCCCTCGCGCTGCCGTCCTGCGTCCATGGCGCATCGTAGGCATCGGGGGGTGGCCTTGGCAGCAGGGCCCTGACCTGGGGGCGGCTTGACCTGGGGCTGGGCCTGACTTGGGGCTGGGCCTGACCTGGGGCTGGGCCCGGCCGGGCGGCTCAGGTGTTGCGGCGTCCGGGCGGCGGGAGCCGCTGGATGCTGGTGCTGAGCATGCGGGCGCTGCGCCGCGCGACCTCCGTGGTGTGCGCGAGGCGGCGCGGGTCGGGCACGGCCACGCCCACGGCGGCGACGATCTCGCCGGAGGCGGCGTGCACGGGCACCGCGAGGCAGAGCCGTTCGCCGCCCCACTCGTACTGGTGGAGGTCGAGGCCCTGCTCACGGGCGGTGCGCAGCCGCCGGGCCCACTGGTTCGAGGTATGGCCGGGTGGTGGGGGCGCGGCCGGGGGCGTGCGGGCGGACGACGGCGCCCCCGAGGCGGCGAAGACGACGTCGGCAGCGCTGTCGGGCGGGAGGGTCTGCCCGGGCAGGTGCGGGAAGAACTCCCGGGCGGCGGCCGCGATCCCGGTCACGACCGTCATGCGCCCGCCGGACGGGATGGCCACGCACACCGTGGCCCGGGTCTCCAGGGCGAGGTGCCGCAGCGGCCCGGCGGCGCTCCGCGTGAGGAACCGGTGCGCGGTCCACGACCGCCCGAGCCGGGCGAGGGTCGCGCCGACGCGATAGCGGCCCTGGTGCTGCTCCACGGCGCCGAGCTCGACGAGCTGCCCGAGGAGCCGGTACACGGTGGTCTTCGGCAGCCCGGTCCCTGCGGCCAGCGCGCTCAGTCCCACCTCGCCGACGCGCGCCATCTCCTCCAGGACCACGAAGGCCCCCGCGAGCACACCCCGCCCGCCCGGGGACCCGGCCTCCCCGCCCGCCCGCGCGCCACGCCCCTGCTCCATGGTCCCCCCGGATGGTCCCCCGGTGCTCCGTGGCGCACCACATTAGATGTGCGGGGAACGGGACTTGGAGTCCCAGACAAGCCGAATGCGAAGGCCCCCGCGACGAGGCGGAGGCCTTCTGTTCAGGTGGCTGTTCAGGTACTGACCGGCTCGGCTACGGGTTGACGATGAAGTAGTCGATGGGCACGCCGAGCGGGCTGCCCCAGTCGATGTGGACGCGCACCGAGATGACGCCGTTGTCGGGCGCCACGTTGTACACCAGGTAGCGCGCGGCACCGATGAACTTGCCGCCGCCGCCCGTCGGTTCACTCACGGCCACGAACACGCGCGTGTTGGCGGTGAAGGTGGAACTCGTGAGGTTGAAGCGCACGAACCCGTTCCACGCGCCCCAGTCGTGCCGGTAGGTGTAACCGTTGCCCGACAGGTCCTGCGGGCTCACCTCGCCCGTCTGCCCGACGACCCGGATCTGCGACTCCTCCAGCTTGGCCTCGACGATCTGCTCGGGCCCGTGCGGCGTCTGCTGCTCTGCCATGTCGCTCCCCCCTCGCCACCCGCCGTCCCCGGCGAGCGCCGAATCACGCGGACTTCCTACGCGTTCGAGGCTGCCCGCGTGCGCGGAGCGCGGGCAAGCGTTGTTCCGCTGACCGGACCGGAAGCCGGGTCACAGCTCGACCTGGTACAGCCCCTCGGACGGATCCACCACGGCCGCGAGCCGCAGGCCCACGCGCAGCGCCGGATGGGGCGAGCGCTTCCAGGTCGCCTCGAACGCCCGGAACCCGGGCCCGCTGAGCCGCGGCACGACCACGGCTCCCACGTCGTCCCCGCTGTCCCACTCGGTCAGCCCGGCGACGACCGCGTAGAGACACACCGCCAGCCGAAGGCCGACCGCCGACACCTGCGTCGGCTCGTTCACCTCAGCGCTTCGTACGCTTCGTTCGCTTCGTACGGTGGTGTCGTCACGCCGTCTCGCCGTCCCCGGCGTAGAGGTAGCCGCCGGGGTGGGCCGGGTCCGCGATCAGCAGGACCTGGTCCCCGGTGCTCGGGATCCTCAGCTTGGACACGAGGGTCTGAAGGGCGATCCGGTCGGTCCCACCGGACAGCTGGAGGACCAGGTCGACGACCGGGTCGAAGTTGACCAGCTTGCCGGTGTAACTGATCGACACGACGACGGCGGGCACGGTCGGCGCCACCACATCCACTGAACGGCAAAACCCCAGGCCGGAGTGGATTCCGACCTGGGGTTTCAGGTGAGCCGCCTTCGGGATTCGAACCCGAGACCTACGCATTACGAGGGCCCGCAAGTTCGTGACGGATGATGATCCGTGATCATGCTCGGTCTGGTTTTTCCTGGTCAGAGACTTGCCGCACCCAACAGACATACCGCTCGATCCAACGGATGCTGTTCCATCCGCTCACGCATCGCTCACGCACACGACGGTGTGTCCACTCCCGAGACCCAGCCTCAACCACTCCTCGATCTACCGACGCAGGAGCTTCGACTTCGCTGCCCGTCCCTCGGCGAGATGATCTCGGGGTCGCATCCCACGAAGCTCGCTGGACACGACCGCCAGTGCGACACATCGAGGGCGCTACTTAGCGTGTGCCGTAAGCTCTGCTTGTTCCGAAGCATTGTCAGTGTGGTGCGGTACAACTCCAGAGAACCCAGGCTGGCAGGTTCGAAGCGGCCGGGCAAAACAGCAGCGCCAGCACTGAGGGGAGAGACAGAACGGTGAGTGTCCGATACATCGGCTCCAAGGCCAGGGTCTCCGGGCTGATCGCCGATCTCGCCGGACCTCCTCCGTCTGATGCTGGGGTCTTCGTGGACGGTTTCAGCGGCACCGGCGTGGTCGCAAGCGCCGTGGCCGATCTCGGCTGGCCGGTGCGGATCAACGATCACCTCACCAGCTCCGCCATCACTTCCGCGGCCCGGCTGATCGCTCGGAGCGATGTACCATTCGCCTCGCTCGGCGGCTATGAGGCCGCTCTGACTAAGCTGGCCGAAGTGCAACCAGTGCTCGGCTTCATCACGCGCGAGTACAGCCCCGTCTCAGCACAGCACACCGAGGTGGAGCGCCGATACTTCACCGAGGCGAACGCATCACGGATAGACGCCATGCGGGCCCAGATCACCACCTGGCGCGAGGACGGCACGGTCAGCGCGACCGAGGAACGACTTCTGATCGCGGACCTGCTCGCGGCCGCCAATCGCGTGGCCAACATTGCTGGCACATATGGCTGCTTTCTACGCAACTGGTCCAGCACCGGCGTCCGCGAGCTGGAGCTGCATCCTCGGGACCTACGGAGCCGGCCAGTCGAGATGGATGTCCACGTCGGAGACGTCACCCAGATCCCGGTCCGCCCCGAGGATGTCGTGTACTTCGACCCGCCCTATACCAAGCGCCAGTACGCGGCGTACTACCACATCCTGGAGACCATCGCATTGGGCGACGAACCCGAGGTAGGCGGAGTAACCGGCCTGCGCCCATGGCGGCATCTGGCCTCCGATTTCTGCTACCGCAAACGCGCACTCACAGCCCTGACCTCTTTGGTTCACGATTGCACCGCTGGACGGGTGCTGCTGTCGTACAGTTCTGAGGGGCATGTCGGCCAGGACGAGCTGGAGGCAGCCTTGGCACCACTGGGCGAGCTGACAGTCCACTCGCTCGGCGAGATCGGCCGCTACCGCCCGAACGATGCTGCGGTCCGCAACGCCGACTCAGTCCACGAGTACGTCTTCGAACTGCGCCGCTCGGCACGAGGCGTCGCCGTCCAATCGTCGCTCCCTCTGGCTGTGCAGGGGGTCGCATGAGCGCTGTGCGGGCCTACGAGGAGGGTGTGCTGGCCGAGGCTGAGGCCGTGTTGGAAAAGGCCGCCGGGGCTGATCCAGAGCGGCGTCTTGAAGTACTGGAGGCCGCTTCCTGCGCTTACGCTGGCCTCGACACAGGGGAATACTGGGCCGCGTTCTGCGCCGAATCCCGAGCGCGGACTGGCACCGGGGAGGCCGCCGTTAAGGCTCAGGCCACCCAGCTGTTGCAGGCACTCGACTCACCGGTCTGCACCGTCATTCCGACGCCGCTCGCGCTGGCCTCGCTGGCGCGGGTGGAGATCTCACACAGTGAGCGACGCAGCACGGGCGCTTACTACACAGATTTCCGCCTCGCACGCTACCTGGCTGGTGGGCTGGCGGAGCACATCGGGCCCGGGACGCGGGTGATCGACCCCGCGGCGGGCTCCGGCTTGCTACTGACCGCGCTCGCATTGGCGGTCGGCGCCCACGGCAAGGTCAGCATCACGGACTTCGTCGCGAACGCTGTGTGCGCCGCGGACCTGTCCGATCTGGCGCTGCGTGGTGCCCGACTGGCGCTGGCCTCTACCGTAGACGATCTCAAGGCCGTGCTGAGCCTGGACGAGCGACTACTCCAGGGCGATAGCCTGCTCACCAACGATGCCGTCTGGGAACAGGTGAGCCCGGGCGGCTTCGACGTGGTGATCGGCAATCCGCCCTGGGAAAAGCTCAAGGTCACCCGCCATGAGCTTCTCGCCAACGCCGGTGTGGTCCGACACTACGGAGCCGACTACACACCCCACGACGACCTCCCTGAGGCGCTTTCCCGGGAGCGTCGGAAGATGCTCGACTACCTCGAGCAGATGGCCACCGGTGCCCAACTGCAAGGGCGAGGCGAAGCCGACCTGTACAAACTCTTCCTGGAGTTCTCCTGCCGCCGCATGCGTCCCGGGGGACGGCTCGCTCTTCTGGTCCCAGCCGGGCTGATCCGCTCGCAGGGCACGGAGGCGCTGCGCCGATTTCTGCTCGAGAGCGCCTCAGAGCTGGAGTTCACGATTGTGGAGAACCGCGCTCGGTTCTTCGCCATCGACACCCGCTTCAAGTTCCTCTCGGTCAAGGCACAGCTAGTCGGAGACGCGGTACCGGGCCCGATGGTGCTCAAGCATGCCTCAGGAACGGACACGGGACTGCGCGAGACCGCTCACGTCTCCATCGAACGCTCCGAACTCGCCCAGGTGCGGAGGGACTTGACAGTCCCCGAGGTACGCGGCCAGATGGAGTGGGAACTTTTCCTGCGGATGGCCCGTGCAGGAACCTCGTTTGGCGACGCGGACGGGCCGTGGCGGCCGCAGCTGGCCCGTGAGGTCGACATGTCTCGGGACCGCGCCGACTTCCGGACCAGCCCTGCTAACGGCCATCTGCCGGTGATCGAAGGCCGGATGGTCCATCAGTACCGATCGCGGGCCAAGGCGCACCGATCAGGCACAGGCCGGGCCGCGCAATGGGACGTGCTGGCCGCAACAGACGCGGTGGTCACCCCGCAGTACTGGTATCCCGTGGACAAGCTCCGCCACGGGGTGGCTAAGCGGACGGAGACGGTGCGCGCAGGCTTCTGCGACGTCACCGGGCAGACCAACGAGCGCACGCTACTCACCGCGGTCATCCCGCCCGGAGTCGTGTGCGGCAACAAGGTGCCGACCGTGCTTTTCCACGCCCCCTCGGGCGACGGGGAAGCGCTGGTGCACCTGTGGGTGGCGCTGATGAACAGCATTCCGGTGGACTGGCTGGCTCGCCGGATCACTACCACCTCGATGAACTACTTCCTGCTCCGGTCCATCCCACTCCCGCCAGTCACACCGGATACCCCCGACGGGGCCCGGATCATCGAGCTGTCCCGGGAACTGACGGCGTTGGAGGGCAGACGCCGCCCCACTCTGGACGCCGATGCCGCTGCCCAAGCCCGGTCCGAGATCGACGTTCTAGTGGCCAGGGCGTACGGGCTCGGAGCCGAAGACCTACAGCTGATGCTTGAGGACTTCCCCCTGCTAGACCGCGGCCAGCCTGTACTCGATGGCGAGGAACGCTCAACGATCACCCGCGACCTCGTACTAGCGCAGGCCCACTCCGGCGTAGCCGCCAGGCCGTGGGCGAATCGAGTTGCCCAGGCGCAGCGGTTGGGAGCCGTGGCCTACGTACCGGCGGACTACGCACACTTCTGTGAGTAAGGGAGAGCAAGGTGGCAGCGATCGGGCCACTGCGGGAGGCGGGCATCCTGCGGGTCATTTACAAACAGTTGAGCCCCGGAGATCTGCGGAAGCTCCGGGCAAAATCGAATGACGCCCAGACGGGTGGTGGTGCACGGGACTTCCGGCTCCCCTACCGCGCCTTCGATCCGGTGATGCGCAAGCTCCTGCCGCAGACCCGACAGGAAGAGCGACGCCGAAATGGTGCGAGAACCACCGTGGATTTCCACTGGGGCCCGGTGAAGTTCGGCACGCGGGGCAAGGAGATTGAGGTCGTTAATCTGGATTGGGAGAGCCCTACGGATGCTCGTCCCACGGAAGGCCGGATTTCACGGATTCACACGCACTTCAACCTGCCTAAGGAGGACCCCGAGTTCGGAGCGGTCCTCTTCTTGATAATGCAGCACGAGACCGAGGTCCGGGCCCACTACGCCTACGAACGGGATCTGCGCGACGGCAAGTGGAACAGCGAACTGACCCAGCACATTCTCGCCTGCATGGACAACCCCAACCGCAGAGCGCGGAGTCTGGCCCAGGGCTTTATCGACTGTGTAGAGGGCCTCAAATACTGCCACGGGATCGCCGGTGACTGACCACATGTACTCGGACGACTGCATCCGCATTCTCGAGCTGCTGGCCGAGCGGAACAATGTACTGATCAGCGGCCCGCCCGCCACGGGCAAGTCGCGGTTGCTGGCCGAGTTGAAGCACGCCTTTCGCGGAGACTCCGAGACCGGTTCGAGCTACCAGCCGGAGGCGGAGATCCCGCTGCCCAACAAGGGCAACACCGTCCCTGCCTGGTTGCCCAGCCAAGACCGCACAGACCGCAGGGTATTCATCACCGCCTTCGACCAGAGCACGCATCAACGGGACGTACTGCGCGGCCTTGTACCGAAGGTCCTCGGCGATGGGGCGCCACTGGGCTTCAGCGCCTCCAAGGGCATTCTCTACCGGGCAGCCGAACACGCCCGAAAGCCGGACGGGGCGTCCCTGCTTATAGTGGACGAGATCAACAGAGGGCCGGCCGTGGCTGCCTTCGGCGCGAGCATTGTCTCATTGGAGAGCGACAAGCGCCTGGCCGCCGACGGCAAATTCACCCCGGCCACCCAGACTTTCGAGTTGCTCGATGACAGTGGTCAGATGGTCGACTATGCGCTGCCCCGGCACCTCTACATCGTCGGCGCGATGAACCAAGCGGACGCATCGGTCGCACCACTGGATGTCGCCTTCCAGCGACGCTTCGCGCCGTTCTGGCTGACTCCCGACGAGTCCGTCCTACACATGCACTTCGGGGTGGACGGCAACTCCGCCGGACAGCTCCCCAGCCAGATGGCCAACAACAAGGACGTCTACACAGCGCTGGTGCGAGCCTGGCAGAGGGTGAATGAGCGGCTCGCGCTGGGGCGCGGCGCGGCCTTCCAGCTGGGCCACGGCGCACTCATGCACGCGGCCGCGCCGACGGAACTCGAGAAGGCGTTGCGGTACGCAGCTAACTGCTGGACGCTCATGAGGGCACACGTCGACGAGGTCTTCTTCGGTGACCTCCGGGGCGTCGCCGAGACGATCTCGGCCGACGCTCCGGGCAGTCCGTTCACACTCACGTCGGCAACCTTCGCTGAACAGCCGGTGCTCCAGCTGTCTCCCTCCGGTGAGTTGAAACTGAGCCAGGTCTATCCGGCCCTTAAGGCAATCGCCGAGTCGCCCTGATGAGCAGTCCCAGTCCCGTACTTCACCGTGTTCGCATTGCCGAGAACCGCGACGAGCCACGGCTAGTGCCCGAACTGGCCGGGCTGACAGGCCAGCCAGAGTCAGAGATCGAGGGCTTGCTCCTGCGCGCCGGGCAGCGCCTCACCGATCTGCTGGGCCATGAGCAGCTCCCGCTACGGATCTCGTCGGCCGGATCTGTCCGGATCGAAGGCGTGGCCGGACTACTCCGGCTGTCGCCCCAGCTGGAACTGGAAATCGTGCCGAAGTTCCTCGATGGCACGGACGCAGACTGGCGGCAGGACTTCTTCCGCGCAGCACTGTTGAGCAAGACAGGCAAACTGCTACCGCGCGAGCATCTGCGTGCCGACTTCGCAACCCGTGGCGATCTCACCACACTGGTCGGCCGGACCCTCGCGTTCCTGTACTGGGAGAACCATCGGCGCCCGCTGCGAGAGTACCGCTCACACATCGTGCACGACTATGCCGTCGTAGGTGATCTTGACCCGATGGGGATCGTTCTACCGGAGGCAGACGGCTTCAGGCAGGAGCAGTTGGTCTTCGACCACGTAAACTCCTGGAACGAGGTCATCTCATCTGCGGCAAGCGCGCTGTTGCCCGAGGTCCAGGACGGCGAGACACTGCGGCAACTCCTCCGGGTTCGCCAGGCACTGGCCCCCCAGCGAGAGGTCCGCTCCGCCCAGCACCGCAGATTGCCGAACCGCTACTACCACTGGCAGGCGCTATACGACCTCTCCGTGGAAGTGCTCAACGGCTTCGGCATGGGCTACGACGAGCGACACTTGCGTGCGCCCGGCTATGTGATGGTGATGTGGTCAACCTGGCAACACTTGTGCGAGCTTGCCATGAGAATCGGCTTGGCCCCGTTGGAGGTTCACGCCTCGCCAACCTTTCCCCTCGGCATGAGGAACGGCAAGGCGCTCATGGTCACCCCGGATGTGGCGGTGGGGCCACGGAACGCGCCCACAGTGCTCGTAGACGCCAAATACCGGACGCGGCTGAAGCGCAGAGCATCCGTAGGTAACTCCGACATCTACGAGTCCCTGGCCTTCCTTCGCGCTACGGGTGCCGAGCAGATGATTCTGCTCTACCCCCGCCCCGCCTCAGAGGGAGCCCCGCTCAAACCAGGTGACACAAGGGTCTTCCAGACCATCACTGTCGGCGGAGAGCGGATCGATGCCCTGCTCGTTGAGTGCCGTGGCATTGGAGCCGCGCAAGGCTTCGAGACGTTCAGTCGCAACCTTGTGTCAGGAATTGAGAGTGCCCAGTCGCCCAGCAGTTCTTCCCACCTTCCCGGCTCCTAGCAAAGGGGTGGAGTCTGCATGTTCCGACGACGTGCTCGCGCCCTGCGCGAGTTCCGAGAGGCCCAGCGTGAGGCGCTCACGATGCTGCAGATGCTTGCTCAAGAGCCGCCGCCGCTTGATGCCGCCCAGCCCGAGGTATCCGCTTCGACTGGGTCGGGCGAGGAGGCGGTCGTGCCGGACTTCCCGTCGGCCGATCTGCGGGCGCCGTCCCGTCACGATGTCGAAGGACTAATGATGCGCTGGATGCCGCCGCTCGTCATCGAGGGCGAGGTCCACGCGTGCCCGCAGTGCGGCGCGTACCGGGACTGGATCGTCTTCAACATGCGCGACGACTCGGTATGGCTGCGCTGCACGAACGACCACCAGGCACAGGAGCCGCGCCTGGACTCCGCCTGGTACAACCGCCACTCCGGTCCGGTCGACCGCTGGCACCCCACCCTCGGGGACGGCCTGCGCCACCTCGGTCGCTGAAGCCTGAAATAGCACCCCTACTCGCCGCCGACGGCCGTAGGGCCGGCCACAGTCAGACCATCGGCTCCGCGGTCACCTTTGGGTTCACTTGGGCCCGCCCACCGCGCGGGATACGCCCACTGCGCTGGGGCTATCGTCCCGTCAGCGACCTCCGCACTGCGTCGACCAGCGTCGCCGCGCGCACATCGTCGGAGCCGCTGATGACATGGTTCATCACGTAGCCGAAGGCGATGCCGTGTTCCGGGTCGGCGAAGCCGAGCGAGCCACCGCGGCCGGTGTGGCCGAAGGAGTGCGGCCCGGTCATGGGGATGTCCTTGGTGGGCAACATGTATCCGGAGCTGAACCGGCTTGGTGCCACGAGCACTTGGTCCTTGCCGCTGGCCTGCTCCTTGGTGGCCGATGTGAGGGTCTCCGGGGTGAGCAGGCGTATGCCGTCCACCTCGCCGATCAGCGCCGCGTACATGCGCGCCAGTCCGCGCGCAGTACTGATGCCGTTGGAGGCCGGGAGTTCCGCGGCCTGTACGTCGGGCGAGTCGAAGTCGATCTGGGCGGGATCGGTGACCGCGTACGCCCTGTTGCTGAACGAGTTCGGGTCACGCCAGGCAGCGACTACTTCGCGGAGTTCCTCGGGGATCGATTCTGGGGGCAGCGTGGTGAAGTCGACGCCCGGCCTCCGGTACACCATGCGGCTGACGCGGTCACGCTCACTGGCTGGGAGCCCGATGAAGAAGTCCAGCCCGAGCGGGGTGGCGATCTCATCTGCGAAGAAGCGGCCCGGTGTGCGTCCGGAGACTCGGCGGATCACCTCGCCGACCAGCCAGCCCCAGGTCCGGCCGTGATAGCCGTGCGCGGTGCCGGGAGTCCACACGGGACGCTGAGCGGCCAGTGCGGCCGCCATCGGATGCCAGTCCAGCGCCTCGGCCAGCGGTACCGGCTGGTCGAGCGTGACCAGGCCCGCTTGGTGGGAAAGGAGCCAGCGCACCGGGATGTCCGCCTTGCCGTTCGCGGCGAACTCCGGCCAGTACGTGGCCACCGGAGCGTCCAGGTCCAACTCGCCTCGCTGGACCAGCAGATGCACGGCGCTCGCGGTCGCCCCCTTCGTCGCCGAGTAGACCAGTTGCAGTGTGTCTCGCTCCCACGGTCGGCCGGTGCTGGGGTCGACGACTCCACCCCACAGGTCCACCACTGGCCGACCGTCCTGGTACACGCACAGCGCCGCGCCGATGTCCCTGTGCTGCGCGAAGTTCGCCGCGAACGCCTCGCGTACGGGCTCGAATCCGGCCGCGACCTCACCGTCGATCATCGTCATGCGGCCCATCGTGGCACCCCTGGTTCCTGCTCGGGGCGTGCTCGCTCTTGATGCTTGCGGCGTTCCCGATCAGGCGGTGACGGGCAGAGCCTGCAAGCGCTCGCGGAACTCGCGGGTGGCGGGCACCGTCTTGTGTGGTTCGAGCCGCGCGGAGAGCTCCTTCAGGCGGTCCAGGGCCCGCACAGAGCTGACCTTGTCTTCGAGGAGCCCAACGCCGTAGTTCGCCGCGTCGAGCGCCCCGTCCAGGTCGCCGCCGGCAAGCCGGGCCTCGGCCAGACGGCTGGACCGTACGGCCTTGTCTCGTGGGGCCGCCTTCTCGATGGAGGCTTCCAGGGAGCTCGTCGCGCGCTCCACCTGCCCCGAGCGTAGAAGAACCTTGCCCTCGGTCGACTTCAGTTGTGCCTCACCGAACCAGTCGAGCCAGTCCGGGTTCTCCTCCGCCGTGTGACGGTCCCAGAGGGAAGCGGCACGATTCAGTGTCGTACCAGCCTTCCGGTGGTCGCCGTCGCGGGACAGTGCCTCGGCCTTGTGCAGGTAGAGGAAAGACTGGGTGTAGGTCGACAGCGTGCGAGGGGCGTTGTCGAGGGCGGTCGAGATGAGGCCGACCCGTTCGGCGGTCCGGCCGGCCTCGGAGACGTGCACGCCCATCTCCGCCAGGATGAAGGCACCGAAGGCGTCGTCTCCGGCCGTGCGGGCGCTGCGCAGTGCCCCGACGTAGTACCGCTGTCCGGCGGACCGCAGCCCTGCGTCGTAGGCCATCCAGCCGGTCAGGTGCGATACCCGGGCCGCCAGCGCGTACAACCGGACACGGATCTGATCCGTGTACCGACCGGCGCTGAGGAGACCGGTAGTCAGGGCCAGGTCACCGCGTGCCTGCTCCAGTAGCCGAGCGCCCCCGAGTTGGTCATCGAGGGTGCGGAGCGTGCTGATCCGCTGCTCGATCGTGGAGACCATCTTGTCTGTGACGCGGTCTCCGTTGAGCGCGGAGGTGAACGCGGAGGGTGCCTCGACCCAGCTCGCCGCGAGCCCGGTCAGAGCGGCGCCGGTGATGGTGAGGAAGCCTCGACGATCCAACCGTCCGCTGCCCACCAGATCAGCCAACGCTTCAACGGTTCCTGCCTCAGTCCACGGGGCGGTGAGCCCTGTTACTTCCCATACGGGGAGCCACTGCGGCCATCGTTGCGCCTGTATCTGCGGGGGCGGGACTCGCAGAAGGTCAGCGAGCACGCGCTGAGCATCCGCATCCGGCTCCTGACCCTGCTCCCACTTCCACACCGTCGTCCGGTTGGTCGCCAGCGAGATGCCGAGCAACTTTCCGTGTGCCCGCATGAGCCGGGCGAACTCAGCCTTGCCCCATCCGTGCGACTGGCGCACGAAGGTCAGTGGGTGGATCGCTAACGGCTCACCGGGCACGTCATCACTCCCGTCATCCCCTCACGGCGTGATTCGGAGGCTACTGCGCGTACAGGCACGCGGAAGGGCGTCCCCAAGAGAAACCCCCAAGAAACGTTCCGGGCTTGCACACCGCGGCAGTTGACTGAACTCAGCCGCACCGGGGCTGCGAGAAGCATCGCTCCGGTACGGCTGCCCAGAACGGCGGCTCCATCACCGTCCCCCGTCGGAGATGGAGTCGCTCCCCACCTTTCCGGAGGCGTCCGCCATGCCCACGCTCGCCACACGCTTCGCCCTTGCCGGAGCGGAAGCAGAGGTGCCTGCCGCTCGGCGCAAGGTCGTTGAGAGCGTACGAGCGTGGGGTGTCCCTCTGGATGACGCATCGGCTGACGCGATTCGGCTCGTCGCCTCCGAGCTCATCAGCAACGCCGTGATCCACGGAGTTGGGCCCATCACCGTCGCGCTGTTCCACGACCCCGGCAGCCTGGTGATCGTCGTGGCTGACCGTGATCGGCGGGCCCCGGTGGCGGGTTGCGCGGACAGCGGCGACGAGAGCGGGCGCGGCCTCGCCCTGGTCGGTCACTTCGCGGTGCGATCGAGCTGGGATCTCCGCGACCAGGGCAAGAGCGTGTGGGCGGAGATCGAAGTCCCGAAGCCGACCCCGGCCATCCGGGCGGCCGTTCTCCGTAGGTTCTTCGCGGTCCGCTCGCAGCGTGAGGCAGGACCCATGCCCCATCCGCTGGTCCTGTCGGCCGCCTGACAGCGCCGCACTCACGCGCCCAGACCTATCCAGCCCGGAGCGGAGCGTTCGGCGCCCGTCTGTGAACGACGCACCGTGCCCTCCAACTTCAGGCTGCCTACAGACCGCCGCCCTCACGTATCCAACATCTCCCACGGACGTGAGGGCGGCTCTTGAACCCTCGCCGGAGCCCTGGCGAGGGATCCGAACAGGAAGGAGCACGAGGTGGCACAGACCACAGCACCGCCTCCTACCCGGAGCGGCCTCCTGGTGGCGGTGGAGGAGCTGACCGCCGTCCACGACCGGTACGACAGCCTCCGGTCCGACAACCAGGGGAGTTCCGGAGATGCCCCATGGCCGGGCGGTGACGGCAACTTGACCGACGCCGCATAGCTCCAGGCGGCAGGGGCGAGTGCGGTGCTTTGCCCTCGCCCCTGCCGCACCTGCACCACATGGTCGAACCTCATGAGGAGGCAGTAATGGAACACCAGTTGATCAACGCCATCGAGGCGGCGCTCGGGTGGAACGGGCCGGGTGAACTCGGCAAGGAATTCGCCCGGGGAAGCATGAGCGACCCCGCCCTCGCCGCCCGCATCCTGACTCCGAACCAGCTGCTCGACATCGTGATGCGCAGGAGCCTGAACCGCCCGCAGTTCCGGTGCTTCCAGAAGGGCGAGGAAGTCCATCCGGCCATCTACTACACCGACGTCGTCAGTCCTCGCGGTCAGAGCATCCCCACGGTCAACATGCGCAGCCTCGGTCGGCTGGTGGGGGAGGGCGCCACGCTCATCCTCGATCAGCTCAACGTCTTCGACCCGACGATGGAGGTCGCCTGCCGCGCACTGCAGTGGTGGTCCCATGAGCGGGTGCAGGTCAACGCCTACCTGACGACGAACGATGCTTCGGGCTTCCCACTGCACTGGGATGACCATGATGTGGTGATCGTCCAGCTCGCGGGCGAGAAGGCGTGGGAGGTACGCGGGACCTCCCGTACTGCTCCCCTCTACCGAGACGCCGACCCCAACACGACCCCGAGCGAGGAGATCGTCTGGTCCGGCATCATGCGGACCGGCGACATCATGCACATCCCCCGCGGCCACTGGCACCGGGCCACCCGCACCGGCATCGGCTCGGGCAAGAGCCTCCACGTGACGTTCGGCATCACCCAACGCACCGGAGCGAGCTGGCTCGCGTGGCTGGCCGACTGGTGCCGCGAGCGGGAGATCTTCCGGCACGACCTGGATCGCACCCCTGGAGCCAGCAGCGACGCCCTGACCGAGGCCGCCGTCCAACTGGTCGGCGAGCGCTCACCGGCCGACTTCCTGTCCGCCTACGAGCAGCAGACGACACTGCCCCGCCATGTGCCCTACCTGGACGTCCTCGGCCCGCTGGAGGCCGTGGTGTGCACCACCCGCTTCCGCCCCGAGATCAAGGAGAACGGCGACACCGTCGACGTCCTGGCCTCGGGCAAAAGGCTCACCCTGGCGGCCAAGGCCCTGCCCGCACTGCGTCTGCTGCTGAGCGGCAGGCCGGTCCCCCTCGACCAGGCGGCTGCTGTCGTCGGTGCCGAGGCCGTGGAGGTCGCCGAGATCCTGGTGAAGGAGGAGATATGCGCGACACTGACCCCCGAGTTGTCCTCGGGTTACACCGGTCTCGTCACGAGCGCCGTCTCCTGACCGGCGCGCTGGACCTCGGCGTCACCGCGCTCGACACCAGCTCCAACTACCTGGGCTTTCGCTCGCATGAGGTTCTGGCGCGGGTGGCGGGCGATCTGCTGCCGAAGCTCACGCTCTCCACCAAGGTGGGCTACTTCCCGGGGTCGGACAGGGCGGAGCACTCCCTCGACCCGGCGCGGCTGCACGTAGCCGTGGAGCAGGCGGTCAAGGATCTTGGGCGGGAGCCAGACCTGGTCTTCCTGCACAACCCGGAACACAGCCTCGAAGGAGCTGCGCCCCGCAGCCGATACGTCCTGGCTCAGGCGTGCGCCGCACTCGACATAGCAACATCGAAGGGGCTGTGCGGTGGCTGGGGCGTCGCGTCCTGGGATCCCTCGCCGTTGGTTGACCTGGTCGACGTGGCCCTGCCGCAGCCCTCGGTTCTCATGGTCCGCGCCGGTCTGCTGGTCGGGACCAAGACCCTCGACGCCGCGGATGCCGTCGCCACGGCCTGGGGCCTCGGCAGCGACAGCGCCTGGGGGATGAGCCCCTTCGGAGGCAGTACCCGCGCCCCGGTGTGGGACAGGATCAACCCCGGTGTCTTCCTCCGGGGCGGCGACGGGCTCTCCCATGTGCAGGCCGCCTTCCGAACGGCGTACTGCCTTCCGCGAGTCAGCACCATGGCCGTGGGCACGGACGAGCCCGCTCACCTGGGCGAACTGATGGGCGCCCTGGCCAGCCAGGTGGACGAGCAGGCCGTCCGCGAGTACCGGGACCTCATCCGTACCCGATCGCGTGGTCAGCCCGCTTGAAGCTCCGCGATGACCTGCTCCGCCATGCGACGCGCGGGCTCCAACCGCGGGTCCTGCGGGTGCGCGTCCGGTCCGAGGATCTTCGAGCACGTGAAGAGCGTCATCAGCTTGCCGTCCCGGCTTTCGAAGTCGTGGCGCCGTTCATGTCGTACGCGATCGGCCAGAGCGGGGACGGCAAGGGAGCTGCCCCACAGCGAGGCGGAATCCAGGCCGCGTGGCGCGTTGCCCCAGTCCTCCCAGTCGAAGAGGGAGAACGTCGGCGCGGTCATGTTGGCCCAGTTCAGGTCCGCGTGGGCGGGCACCCAGTGCTCAACAATCGTGTCGAAGTCGTCGGTGGGAGAGAGGCTGCGGACGGCTTCGGTGACGAGAGCCTGCGTGATGGTGACCGTGTCCGGGGTGGCGACGCGCCCCGTGTGCTGGGCCGCGAGCGCGTCCAGCGAGGCGTTGAACGCCTGCCACCACGAGTCCGGCAGCTTCGGGTCCTCGCTGAGGATCGCGTTGCCGATGGGCGCGCTCGGTAGAAGCTCGGTCTCGTCGGCCCGCCACATCACGGGCTCGTCCGCGCCCCGCCAGACCACGCACCCCCGCCAGGTGGGCTGGGCGATGCCTTCCAGTCGGGCGGCGCACTCGGTGCCGTTCCAGCCCTGCATGCCGATCTTGTCGAGCCCGCGCCTCTCGATGCGGATCCACGTCCGCCGGTCCGTCCGCGCTCCGACCGAGCGGCGCTTGCGCACCACTGTGTCCCGATCCAGCTCGACTTGAAGGGATCGCTCTACGTGATCGAGAACGTTGTCGACCGGTTCAACCCGCAAGTCAACGGCGCGCGCCGAAGGTGCCGAGAGCGTCATGCGGGCGACCGTAGCACCGTCGCAACGGAACCCAGGCCGATCTCGGTCAATGCGGTGAGAGCAGGCCACGACAGCCGACGAGGCCGTGAACGCTTGACCTGCGTGATGCGCACGGTTGGGGTAACTCGCCACGTTACGAGGCGCGACCTGTTCATGCCGAGGCCGGGGCATGCGGCTGCTGGCCGGGGTGACAAAAGGTGAGACCGAAGTTCTCTCTCGACACGCATCCGGCGAGGGATGACGACGCACTTCGGCGTGTCCTTGAAGATGCTTCGATGGGCCGCTGGGAGAGCCCTCGCGACCTGCTGGCCGCCACGGGGGCGGACTGGGACCGGCGGATCTTCCGTCTCCAGGTCCTCGCCGAGGCTGGGGCTCGACTCAGGTTCGCCGACACCTGGGCCAAGGCCGAACCGCGCTCACCGCACGCCCTCGCTCTCCTCGCGAATGTGCAGGCTCTGCGGGCGATGATCACCGGTCGCGAGGGCGGCGGCCGGGTGCTGATGGAGGAGGCGTGGGCGACCTGCCGCGCTGCGCTGGAGGCATGGCCGCAGGACGTCGCCCCGCTGGTTGTCATGCTCGCGCTACTGCGTACCCACGCCCCGAACCGGAAGACGCTGGGTTGGGTGTGGGAGGAGATCAAGCAGCGTGACCCGTGGAACCGCGAGGCGCACCACGAGGTCGTCACCTTCCTGTTCTCCCACCATCACGGCAGGCAGGGTGAGGCGGCGTGGTGGGCCGACGAGCAGGCGTCAACCGCTCCCCAGGGGCTGCCGATCGCCGTGCTGCCCCTGGTCGTCCTGGCGGAGGCGCACCGGTCGCGTCTGGAGCAGGACCAGCGGACCTACGGCCTGACGATCCACCCCTGGGTCGAGTGCCCGCAGATCGACCTGGTGCTGGAGCGCTGGTGGCGCTACCGCGCCCCGCGCCCGCACGCCTGCTTCGCCGATGACGCCAACTACCTCGCCCACGCACTGTCGTTCGCGAACCGCCACCACGAGGCCCTAGAGGTCTTCGACGCGATCGGCCCGTACGCCACGCAGGTGCCGTGGTCGTACTGCGGTCAGGCCCGCGACCTCTTCCTGCGGCACCGCGGCTGGGCCTACAGCCCGCCGCGGCGCCGAAGCCACTGAGCACCCGAACCATCCCTCTCACCTACGAAGGACGGAACCCCCATGCCTCTTGACGTCTCCCGCGTCTCCGACGAGGAACGCCTCAAGCAACTCGGCTACCAGCAGACGCTGTCGCGCTCAATGTCCGGCCGCGCGAACTTCGGCGTCAGCTTCACGATCATCTCCATTCTGTCCGGCTGCATGACCATGTACGGCTACGGCATGAACGCCGGCGGCCCCGCGGTCATCATGTGGGGCTGGCTATTCGTCGGCCTCATGACCCTCTTCGTCGGCCTGTCCATGGCCGAGGTCTGCTCCGCCTACCCCACCAGCGCGGGCCTGTACTTCTGGGCGCATCGCATGGCCCCGAATCGGTCGGCTGCGGCATGGGCGTGGTTCACCGGCTGGTTCAACACCCTCGGGCAGATAGCCGTGACCGCGGGCATCGACTTCGGCGCGGCCACCTTCCTCAACGCCTTACTGGACCTGCAGTTCGGCTTCGACGCCACGCCGGGGCACACAATCACGCTATTCGGGATCATCCTCGTGTTGCACGGCGTGCTGAACACCTTCGGTGTGCGCATCGTCGCCATCCTCAACGAGGTGTCCATCTGGTGGCACATCCTCGGCGTCGTCGTCATCTGCGGTGCCCTGGTGCTCGTCCCTGACCACCACCAGTCGACGCACTTCATGTTCGGCGAGTTCGTCAACAACACCGGCTTCTCGTCGAGCATCTACGTGGTGCTGCTCGGACTGCTGATGGCGCAGTACACCTTCACCGGCTACGACGCCTCTGCCCATATGACCGAGGAGACCATCGACGCCTCCACCGCCGGCCCCAAGGGCATCGTCCGCTCCATCCTCGTATCCCTCGCGGCCGGGTTCGTCCTACTCTTCGGCTTCACCTACGCCATCCAGTCCTACGACGGCGCCCTCGACTCCGGTACGGGCGTACCCCCAGCACAGATCCTTATGGACGCGCTCGGCGCGGCGGCCGGCAAGTGGCTGCTACTGGTCATCATCGTGGCCCAGCTGTTCTGCGGCATGGCCTCGGTGACCGCCAACTCCCGCATGATCTATGCCTTCTCCCGTGATGGCGCCCTGCCGTTCTCCCGGACGTGGCACAAGCTCAGCCCGGCCACCCGCACCCCTGCCAACGCTGTCTGGCTGGCCACCGGAGGCGCATTCGTCCTGGGCCTGCCCTACCTGTGGAACAGCACCGCGTACGCGGCTGTCACCTCGATCGCGACGATCGGCCTGTACTTCGCGTACGTGATCCCGACGTTCCTGCGGCTGCGTCAGGGGGAGCGGTTCGAGCGTGGCCCTTGGCACCTCGGCTCCTGGTCCACTCTCGTCGGCACCATCGCCGTCGTGTGGGTCCTGGTGATCACGGTGCTGTTCATGCTGCCGCAGAGCTCCCCGGTCACCGCGAAAACGTTCAACTACGCGCCGATCGCGGTCGGCGTCGTCGTCGCCTTCTGCGGCGCCTGGTGGCTGGCCTCGGCCCGCAAGTGGTTCCTCAACCCGACCCACCCTCGCAACACCAGCCCCGAGCGCGATCGTACCCATGGACGAGAAGCGGCTCGCTCGTAGTCATCGCCGCGGACCATGCCAATGCGGGGCCGGTCGGTTCAGTCTCTGAACAGGCAAGACCGCGAAGTCAGACGGTTTCCGCAGCCTTACTCGTCCCGGAAAGGGACAGCCCTCTTGCCCCGAGACGGGGCAAGAGGGCTGTCCCTTTCCGGGCGGGCCCCTTCGCAGCCGGTCGGCTACCGCCGGGGGTGGCTGGTGCGTCCTGAAGCGGGGGAAGGTGTGGTCGGCTGCGGTGCGGGAGTCGGCCCGCTGTCAGGCCATGTCCCTGTGGTCGTGCGTCGGCGAGCTGCTTCGGCGACGCGGCTGCGTACGGGGTTACGGCTGGTGTGCTGGATGCGGGTGATCAGGACACGGGCGGGTCGGCGGGCGGTGTCCAGTTCGCGTTGTGCGGCGGCCTCCGTGAGGAGCTGGTGGGGCTTGTGGCCGCGGGCTTCAGCCTCGGCGAGGACGGTGGCCAGGGCTGACCAGCTGGGATCGGCGAGGATGCGGGCGGCGTGGTCGGGGACGGCGGCGCGCACGTCGCTGGCCAGCGTGAGGCGGGCCTGCTCCTTGGGCAGACGGCGTTCCAGTTCGGTGAGCACGGGGCCCATGGCGTGGTCGGCGGCGGCCTGGAGGTGGTGGAGGGCCTGGCCGACGGCGTCGGCTTGGTGAGCGTGCTGCCTGGCCTCGTGCCAGCGCCTGGAGAGGATCGCCGACCAGACGAGGGCTGCAACCAGGGCGGCCAGCGCGCTGCCGTCCGGGCCGGTGGCGGTATGGATGATGTCGCGGGTGGCAACGCGTAGGGCATCGGCGGCGCGGTCTTCCGCTCGGATCTGGGAGCGCTGGGCGCGGGCGAACGCCTTGGAGGCTGCTTGGAGTTCGGCCCGCAGGTCGGCGGGGGCGCGCTGTGCGGTGGCCTCGATCAGTTCGCCGAGGGCAGCGACGTGAGCCTGAGCCCGTGCATCCCCGCTGTCGCCGTCAGCCTCCGTCAACGCGGTGTGGAGGGGGTCTAGGGCGTCGGTGGCCTGTTGCCAGGGGGTGGCGGGCTTGTTACGGCGGGCCGTGGGGTGTTCCTCCGGCACGACGGCTTCCAGGCGGGCCTTGAGCTTGGGCAGGGTGAGGTCGGGGGCAATCCTCTTGCCCGGGTGGTAGATCTGCTCGCCCTTGTCGTTGACGTCGCCGGGACGCCCGGCAGCGTAGCCGAGGAGATCGCCGGACGGGCCGCGCTTGGCCTTGATCAGGATGCTGTCGGCTTCCAGGTAGGCGAGGAGTTCTTCGGCGCTGGAGGCGTGGGGGATGGCGGCACGGATGCGCGCTTCGAGCCATTCGGGGCTGGGCACTTCCCAGCCGAGGCGCTTGGCCTTGTGCATCTCTGCCTGGCTGGGGCGTCGGGTTCCGGTGCGGTCCCCCTTCTTCAACTGCCTGAGCCCGTAGTCCTTTTCGATCTCACGGCAGGCGTCACCGACGCGGAGGCCACTGTCGTGGAGTTTGGGGCGGCGGCCGTCCTCGCGGACGGTGGTGGCGAGGATGTGGATGTGGTCGTCCGCGTGGCGTACGGCGATCCAGCGGCAGGCCAGGTCGTCTCCGGGCGGCGCGATGCCGGCCGCTTCGACGATGCGCTGGGCGATCTCGCCCCACTCGGCGTCGGAGAGGTAGCGGTCGGTGGGTGCGGCGCGCACGGGGCAGTGCCACACATGGTCGGTGACCGGCTGGCCGAACTCGCTGTTGCGCAGTCGCACCGGCTCGTCGAGGTAGCGGGCGAGTTTGGTGAGGGTGGCGTTCTCGTCGCGGCCGGGGTCGGGCATACCGAGCATTGCGAAGCCGGTGACGATGTGCGGGTCGAGGTGCTCGTCCTGGCGGCCGGGACCGTAGAGGTAGGCGAGCAGGCCGCGAGTGTTGGACCCGGCCGGTTTGATGGCGGCGATCACGCGGACATCTCTCGTGCTCCCAGGGTCTCCTCTTCCGGGTTGGCGGGCTGGCGCAGGGCCTCGGCGATCAGCTCCAGCAACTGCTCAAGTTCGGTCAGCCGCTGGCGTATGTCGGGTGGGGTGTAGTCGCTGTTGAGGGCGCGGGCGATCTGGTTGACGTTCGCACCGATCCGGTTGAGCTGACGCAGGACCTGAGCACGGAAGACATGGGTGCGGCGACGGTCCTCGGACAGTGGCAGGTTCGCGGTGAACCGGCCGGTGATGAAGGCCAGGACCACGTCGGCGGCGAAACCGGACTCCCCCTTGTAGCCGTGCTCAGCGGCCGTCTCCTGAAGCAGGGTGCGCTCTTCCTCGAGGAACCGGAGAGGGCCGACGCGCTCGATGCGCTTGTCACCAGTGAAGCGGCGGATCGTGGGCTGTGCGCTCTTCACGACGGGCTCGCCGGCGGCGGCAACGTCTTCACGTACGGGGCGGAGGATCTCGCGCTGGGCGGCGTGGAGCGTGTCCGAGTCGGGGCCGCCCTCGGCCCGGACCTCCTGGTCCGGCGCCCCCTGGCGCTGGGCCTCCTCCGCCACCCCTGGGGCGGAGGTCCCCGAGATCCGGCCTTGAGTCGGACTCGGGGTACTACTGGCTCCGCCAGGGGCAGCCCGTCCGAACGCGCGGCGCAAACGCCCCATCAGCGTAGGGGACTTCGTCAGCGGCAACGGCTCGTCCGGGGAGTCCTCGGGGTGGTGCGGGTCGCGCGTCATGGGCGGTGCTCCGGAGAAGATCGGATGGGCGGGCGGAGGTATGGGGCCGGTGAGCTGGGCGGTGCGGGCATCGCTCTATCCACAGGTGTGGACAAGCAGGGCGCAGCGCCGGGTTCGGGCCGGGTGACCGGAAGGGTTCCGGTCACCCGGCCAGGTCACGGTCAGCGCTTGGAGACCTCGATCCCGGCGGCTTCGAGTTCCGGCCGGAGAAGGTCCATCACCTCGGTCTGGCGCTCACTGCCGAGCGTCAGGTTCCGCTCCTTCACGGCCTTTCGGAGCAGGCCCCGGGTGAGCTTGCCGTGCTGGTGAGCGGCGGCCCGACCGATATCCGCCAGCTCTTTGATGGTGGCCTTGGGCGGGCGGCCACCGCGCGCCTTGCTCTCCGCATCCTGGGGCAGGAGTTCCGTCCGCCCGGCAGTCGCAGCGAGCGGGAGGTCGCCAGAGTCAGGGGATGCGGTAGCTGGTGCGGGCCCCTGGACGGATGTTTCGTCCGCCTGGTCGGAGTTGGAGTCGGTGCGGTCGACGAGCCGGTGGATGTGCCGCATGAGGGCACCGAAGGCCAGCAGTGCCGCAGTCGGAGGCACCGCGGCGACCACGTAGTCGAGCAGTGGTACGTCGCCGAGGTCGCGGGTGCCGCTGGCCCCGAAGACGTTGAGCGTGATGGAGCCGACCGAGCCGACGGCGGTGAGAGCGATGGCCCATCGGTCGGTGACGCGGCGCAGGCTCGCGTGGAGCATGAGCAGTTCGCCCACCACGATGAACGCATCCAGGGTGGCGGGCCAGGCCCAGCGGCGCAAGGGCGAGCTTCCCAGCCCGTGTTGCCCGGCGACCTCGGCCAGATGCGCGTAGGAGAGCCAGAACGCACAGGCCGTGAGAATGACGATGCCGACGCCCGCTGCGAGGAGCGCGTAGTGCCCAGCATCGCGTTTGGTCTTCGCCGGCTGCCCCTCGCCGGGCCGGTCATTCGGCGGCTCGTGGGGCGGTGGCGGGGAGATGGGAATGGTGGTCAAGCGGTGTACTCCTGGGGTGGTGGCGTGGTCCGTCTTGGCAGTCTTGGCCGTTGCAAGCGCAGGTCAGAGCGGGTACGGCAACCGCCTCGGCTCTCCGTCCTGGCGGCAGCCGCCGAGGTCTTGTTCCGAGTCGGAACAAGAGCGGTACGTCCTGACGCGCCCGGCCTCGGATTGGCCGTGTCCCGAGTCGGGACAGCGGCGTTGCGCCTTCCGTCTCGACTGACAGGTCTGTGACCTGGGGCGATACGGCACAGACGCACAGGACGGCGCAAGACGGATCTGGGCAGCGTCTTGGGTGGGCAGCGCGCCGGTCATGATCGCTTTGCCGTCTTGGCCCCGGCTGCCGTCTTGCCGGTATGCCGTGTGACCTGCGAGATCACGGCACGGACGGCAAGTACGGCAACCGGAGGCGGGTGTGGGGCTCAGCCCTCGTCGAGGGCAGCAGGCCGGGTGTCCCCAGAAGGGACAGACGGGGTGTCCACTGAATGGACGGTGGGGCAGTAGCGGCGCCAGGCGTCGAGGAACTTGTTGCGCATGTAGCCCTTGCGCTGGGTTCCGTCGGCCACCCGGACGTTGCCGGGCTTGATGCCGAACTCGCGCAGCATCGCGCCGAGCCCGCGGGCGGTCAGTCCGCTGCGTCCCCACTCCGCCCACGGGCTTTCGGGGTCCTGGCGCAGGAGGTAGAGGAGTTCCTCGGTGGAGAGGCTCTCGGGCTCGCCCCGGCCCACGAAGGCGCGGCGGATGTCGGCGAGGATCCGCGCCCCGCTGGGGTGATCCTCCTCGGCTGCCGCCTCGGCGGCGACCATCCGCGCGCACGCGACCCGCGCCAGGCGAGGCCAGCATCCGCCTGCCAGGTCGGCGACGATGACCAGGGGCTCCCAGGTGTCGGCGGCGCGGTCCTCGACCGGCATCTCCGGCTCCAGGTTCGCGGCCTCAACCAGCAGCGGCCTGGCCCACGCGTGGATGCGGTCGCGCAGCTCGTGCAGGGCAGGGATGTCGCGGCGGGAGCGGAAGGGCTTGACCTTCTCGCCCTCGGCTCGGCGCCGCATGCGGATCACCACCGCCCGGTCCATAACCGTGTCGGGCAGGTCGCCGATCCCCGCGATGGCCGCCATGGCGAAGGTAGCGAACTTGTGCGGGGTGTGGTCGTTGCCGACGATCCGGGTCACGTACCGGCCCCGCTGGTGACCAGCGTTGAGCAGGCCGCGCGTCTCCTCGTTCCTTTCCGCTTGCTTCGGCGTGCCGAAGATGGTGTCCGCCTCGTCCACCAGGAGCGTGGGCGGATTGTCCTCGTCGATCGAGCGGAAGATCGCCGCTGGCGTGGTGTTGATGGTCAGCATCGGATCGTGGACCGTCTCGGTCAGCACGTCCAGCAGCCGCGACTTGCCGCAGCGCTTCGCGGGCCCCACCACTGCCAGGCGCGGGGCGTGCTGCCACGCGGGCTGCAGATGCGTCGCCGCCACCCACAAGACGATCGCATCGAGCGCCTCCTGCGAGGGCGGGATCACGAACTGGGCGATCTGTGCACGCAGTTCATCGAGCAGCTTCGAGCCGATCGTCGGTTCCGCATCGGGTATCGCCTCCAGCCCGCTCGTCGCATCCGCCTCGTCGCCGCTGCGGGCGGCCGCGTCATCGCTCAGGTCCGGATGGGCGTCGCCGGTCTGTGCGGTGCGCAGGTGGGCGCCCGGCTGGCCAGGGATGGCCGTTGCGGACCAGCTCGTCTGGGCGGGGGCGGAATAGGGCTCGGGGTTCTCGGGTTGCACTCGGCAGCTCCTCTGGCGGTTGCGGGCTCGTACGCCCTGGCCGCCGGGTCGGTTCACATGGGATTGATGGGGAGTCATCGGGCCTCCGGCGTTACCCCGCCGGGGGCTCTCCCCCTTCTCGCGGGCGCTGAGCCACCGCGAGGGACCACGGACAGTACGTCCACGCCCGGACACAGTCCAGGGCTTTCGTGTCAGCTCAGCGCAGAACGGTTCGCTGCAGTTGGCCGCGCTCACGCGGCCAGCCCCAGCAGGGCCAGCAGGTCGGCGGTCACCACCCGGTAGGCGTTGCCCAGGCGCAGCACCTTGCACGGGTACTGGCCGCGCTTCGCCAGCTCGTACCCCTTGCTCCGCCCCAGCCCCAACGCCCGGTTGCCCGTCTCCAGGTCAACGGCGGCGGGAAGCTCCAGCAGCTCGCCCCGCGTCATCCCCTTCACGCCGGTCTCGCGGCCGACGGTTTCGTTGTCTCGCATACGCACGTCCATCCATGACTGAGCCCTCGGCGAACACGACGATCGCGTACGTCTCCCGGCCCTGATATCAACGCTAGGCGAGCTACTGTGTCCTCATGACACAACACCGTTCGGACCATGGATACGAGAAGGACGACGAGGACGACGTCCTCGAATGGGCGGACCAGGTCATGGCCACCGTGGCCGCCGAAATTCGCAGACGACGGAAGGAACTGCGTTGGAGCGCACAGGACTTGGCCGACAAGTGCGAGGAGATCGGCCACCCCATCCCCCGCAACGTGATCGCCAACATGGAGTCTGGACGCCGCTCCAACCTGCCCCTGGTCGACGTCATGGTCCTGGCCCAGGCCCTGAACACGCCCCCCATCTGCCTCATCTATCCCGTCGGCTACATCGACGAGGTACAGCGCCTCCCTCTCCAGCACCCCACCTCCACGCTGGACGCCCTGAGCTGGTTCACCGGGGAGGGTGCCGAGCTCGGCGCAGACAACGACATGCTGCGCTACTTCCGCGCCCACCACGCCGCCGTGGAGCAGCTCCGCAACGCGCAGCGCGACGAGGAGTACGCGCGCTATCAGGCCGAGACCGCGGCGAACGCCGACCGGAAGGCCGAGGCCCTCCGTACTCAGGCCCGTGCCGCCGAGGCGGCCGAGGACGCCAAGGGCCGCCTGCGCAGGGTCCGCGCTTTCATCCGGAAGGACGGCATCACGCCTCCCTTCCTGTGGCCCGACCTCGCCGCCGAAGTCGACCCACCCGGAACCGACCCCAACACCACTGAGGAGATTGATCTTTGAAGGGCTCCACCTACCGCCGCTGCTCCTGCCGCGACCCCAAGACCGGTAAGGAACTCGGCACCTCCTGCCCCAAGCGCAGCAGGAAGAACCACTGTTCCTACGCCGTACGCCAAGAGCTGCCACCCCGCGAGGACGGCAGTCGGCGCTCCTTCTCGCGCAGCGGGTACAGCAGCCTCAAGGCAGCCCAGGCAGACCTCGACCACATACGCGCCCTGCTCGGACTCGCCGAGGCTGACGACCCCGAAGGCACGCAGCTGATCGCCGAGATGCTGGCGGAGGTCGGTCGCGAGCGGACGGCTCTGCCTGACGTCGAGGAGACCCGGCGGCGCCTCAACGCCGGCCAGGACCTCATCGGCAGCCTGACCGTGAGCGAGTACCTCGACCGGTGGCTGGCGGGCAAGCGCATACGCAAGTCCGGCCTGAACCGCTACGAGACCGACATCCGCGTGCACTTGAAGCCGCGCATCGGCAACCGGCGCCTCGACCGGCTGCGAGTCAGCCACCTCAGTGAGATGTTCACGGACATCCGAGACGCTAACGCCCAGGTCCTGGAGGACAACGCCCAACGGCGAGCCGCGATCGACGAGTTGGCGACCATCCCGTGGAAGGGCGCGGAGCACCGCGCCCGCCGCAAGGCGATGAAGGCCGCAATCGACGAGATGCCGCCCTTCCGCCGCATCACCGGCCCCGCCACACGCCAGCACGCCAAGGCCACCCTGCGCGCGGCCCTGAACGACGCGATCGGGCAGCAGATCATCACGTTCAACCCGGCCGCCCACGTCGAGATCGACCCCGTACGCAAGCCGAAGGCCCTGGTGTGGACGGACGAGCGGGTCGCCAAGTGGGAGCAGACGGGCGAGAAGCCATCGCCCGTGATGGTCTGGACGCCCCAACAGACCGGCGCCTTCCTCGACTTCGTCGCCGAAGACCGGCTGTACGCGATGTGGCACCTGATCGCCTTCCGCGGCCTGCGCCGTGGCGAGGCGTGCGGTCAGCCGTGGTCGGAGACCAACCTCGACACCCACTCCCTCACCGTGTCCTCCCAACTCGTGCAGGACGGCTGGGAGGTCGAGGCATCCGACCCCAAGACTGATAGCGGCTACCGCGTGGTCGCGCTCGACGACGACACCGTCACCGTGCTGAAGCGGCATCGCGAGCAGCAGGACGCGGACCGCGCGGAGTGGGGCTCAGCCTGGGTCGAGACCGGGCACGTCTTCACCCAGGAAGACGGCTCCTGGCTCCACCCCGGCAAGGTGACCGACCTCTTCGAGCGGCTCGTCACCGCTTCCGGCCTCCCACCGATCCGGCTGCACGACCTGCGCCACGGCGCGGCCACCCTCATGCTGGCCGCCGACATCGACATCAAGATCGTGTCGGACACGCTCGGGCACAGCGACACCCGCATCACACGGGACATTTACCAGAGCGTCCTGCCCCAGGTCGGCAAGAGCGCCGCCGAGGCGACCGCAAAGCTGGTCCCGCTTCAGCGCAAAGCCGAGGCGGAGAAGGCGGCCCGCAAGGCGGCGAAGAAGGCGAAGGCAAAGAAGGCGGAGGCAAAGAAGCCCCGCACGGGCGACGGCGGCAAGCCGAAGAACAGGGCGAAAGCCCAGGCCAAGGCCGACAAGAAGGCCAAACGCCGGAAGCCCAAGAAGTAGGTCCCCGAGCGGCTCCGCTCACGCATCGCTCACGCAAGCCGTTCCCACGGCGTTCCCATCAGACGCCTCGCGACGCCCGAGCAACAGAAAACCCCAGGTCACGGGCAATGTGACCTGGGGTTTCTCTGAGCCGCCTTCGGGATTCGAACCCGAGACCTACGCATTACGAGTGCGTTGCTCTGGCCATCTGAGCTAAGGCGGCGCGCGTCCCGCACCTATGGTGCGATCAGCAACGACGCCAAGTCTACACAGTTTCCGGGGGTGCTCCGTACACCCCTGCGAGGCGGGGGCCGGGAGGGTGGTTCGGGGCGGTGACCTGGGGTTATGTGCAGCGCTTGTCCTGCTGGGGGGCGCGGCCCGCCAGGAGGTAGGTGTTGATCGTGTCGTCGACGCAGCGGCTGCCGCGGCCGTACGCGGTGTGGCCGTCGCCCTCGTAGGTGAGGAGGCGGGCCGAGGTGAGCTGGGAGGCGAGGGCCTTGGCCCAGCGGTAGGGGGTGGCGGGGTCGCGGGTGGTGCCGACGACGATGATCGGGTCGGCGCCCTTGGCCTCGATGCGGTGCGGCTTGCCCGTGGCCTTCGTGGGCCAGTACGTGCAGTTCAGGGCCGACCAGGCGAGGCCCTCGCCGAAGACCGGGGAGGCCTTCTCGAAGTCGGGGAGCGCCTTTCGCACATCCTCGGGCGAGGTGAAGGACGGCGGCAGGTCGAGGCAGTTCACGGCGGTGTTGGCGTACATGAGGTTGGAGTACGAGCCGTCGCCGTCGCGCTCGTAGTAGCTGTCGGACAGGGCCAGGAGCATCGAGCCGTCCTTGTCCTTCATGGCCGCGGTGAGCGCGTCGCGCAGCTGCGGCCAGGACGTCTCGTCGTACATCGCCGCGATCACGCCGGTCGTGGCCAGCGCCTCGCCGAGCTTGCGGCCGTCGGCCGGGCCGGTGTCGCCCACGGGGAGCGGGGCGCGGTCCAGGTCCGCGAAGAAGCCCTTCAGGCGTTTGCCCGCGTCCGCGGCGTTCTTGGTGCCGAGCGGGCAGTCCCGCTGTCGCACGCAGTCCTTCGCGAACGACTGGAACGCCGTCTCGAACCCGGCCGTCTGGTCGCGGTTCATCCGGCGCGCGGGCAGGGAGGGGTCCATCGCGCCGTCGAGGACCAGGCGGCCGACGCGGTCGGGGAAGAGGCCCGCGTACGTCGCCCCGAGGAACGTGCCGTACGAGGCACCCACGTACGTCAGCTTCTTGTCGCCGAGCGCCGCCCGCAGGATGTCCATGTCACGGGCCGTCTCCACGGTGGAGACGTGCCCGAGCAGCTTCCCCGAGCGCTTCTTGCAGCCCGCCGCGAAGTTCTTGTACGACGCGGCGAGGCGGTCGGTCTCACGGCGGTCGTCCGGTGTCGTGTCCGTCTGCGTGTACGCGCTCATCTGGCGGTCGTCCAGGCAGGTCACCGGCTCGCTGCGGGCGACTCCGCGCGGGTCGACCGCCACCATGTCGTACCGGGCGCGGACCTTTTCCGGGTAGCCGAGGGCCGCGTACGACTGGAGGTATCCGACGGCCGAGCCGCCCGGGCCGCCGGGGTTCACGAGCAGTGAGCCGATGCGGCCGCCCTTGCCCGCCGCTCCTCCCGTCGCCCGCTTGCGCGACACCGCAAGCTTCACGTCGCCCGCGTCCGGCTTGGCGTAGTCCAGGGGCGCCTTCATCGTCGCGCACTGGAACCCGGGCACCCCGCAGTCGCGCCAGCGCAGCTTCTGGGCGTAGTACGACGTGAGCTCCTTCGGCGTGGCGCGGGGCAGCTCGTCCATGACCACGTCCGTCGACGAACTCGCCGACGAGCAGCCGGAGATGAGCAGGCCGACGGCCATGAGGGCCAGGCAGTCGCGGTGGAGGCGACGGGCTCGGGGAAGGAAGGTTCGCATCTCGCGAGACTAACTCTATGGAGTTGTTGAATCACTTTGCGTACTCGTTCGGGTGATGCGGTCAACCGGCTGTTGCTGTCGCTCTCTCGCGGTCGGCGTCCGCGGTCGGTGGGCGGTCGCCTTCCGGCGTCGGCGGGCGTCGCTCTCTCGCGGTCGCCGCGGCGTGGGCACCTCGCCCCGCGCCGCGCGCCCAGCGGCCCTCAGCCCGCCCGCAGCGCCACCGTCATCGCCTCCACCGCGAGCAGCGGCGCCACGTTCCGGTCCAGGGCCGTGCGGCACGCGCCGATCGCCTCTATGCGGCGCAGCGTCGACTCGGGCGACGTCTCTCGTGCCATGCGCTCCAGCATGTCCTGCACCTCGGTGTTGGCGAGCGGGACGCGGGAGCCCAACTGGAGGGCCAGGACGTCTCGGTAGACACCGGTGAGGTCGATGAGGGCGAGGTCGAGGCTGTCGCGCTGCGTGCGGGTCTTGCGGCGCTTCTGCTTGTCCTCAAGCTCCTTCATCACGCCCGCCGTGCCGCGCGGCATGCGGCCGCCCTGGGCCGCGCCGAGCGCGGCCTTCATGTCCTCGGTCTCCTTGACGTCGACGTCCTCGGCGACCTGCTTGGCCTCCTCCGCCGCCGTGTCGATCAGCTCCTGCGCGGCCTTCAGGCAGCCGCCGATCTCTCCGACGCGCAGCGGCAGTTTGAGGACGGCGGCGCGGCGCTCCCGCGCGCGCTCGTCGGTCGCGAGCCGGCGGGCGCGGCCGATGTGTCCCTGGGTGGCGCGGGCGGCGGCCGCGGCGGCGGTCGGGTCGATGCCGTCGCGGCGGACCAGCATGTCGGCGACGGCCGCCACCGAGGGCGTACGCAACGTCAGGTGGCGGCAGCGGGAGCGGATGGTGGGCAGCACGTCCTCGAGGGAGGGGGCGCAGAGGAGCCACACCGTGCGGGGGGCCGGTTCCTCCACTGCCTTCAGGAGGACGTTGCCCGCGCCCTCCGTGAGGCGGTCCGCGTCCTCCAGGACGATGACCTGCCAGCGGCCGCCGGCCGGGGACATCTGGGCGCGGCGGACCAGGTCGCGGGTCTCCTTGACGCCGATCGACAGGAGGTCTGTGCGGATGACCTCCACGTCGGCGTGCGTACCGATCAGGCTCGTGTGGCAGCCGTCGCAGAAGCCGCAGCCGGGCTCGCCGCCCAGCGCGCGGTCGGGGCTCACGCACTGCAGGGCGGCGGCGAAGGCACGGGCGGCGTCGGCCCGGCCGGAGCCGGGCGGGCCCGTGAACAGCCAGGCGTGCGTCATCTTCGACGACTCGGGCAGCGGGGTGTCGGCCGCGACGGCGGTGACGAGCGCGTCGGCGTCACGGGCGGCGGCGCCGAGCTGCCCGCTCACCTTCTCCTGGCCCACCAGGTCGTCCCACACCGGCATGGGTCACCGCCTTTGCCCTACCGACGCACACCACCCCTCGGCGTACGTCCCATTTCGCACTGTCGGACTCATTGTGGGGCACCCCACTGACAACACCGCCCACGGCGTCCCTGAGCTGGGCCGATGCCCGCGCGGCACTTCTCCGGCCCGCCCCGGCACATTTCAGCCCGTCCGGCGTTTGAGGACGAGGCGCGAAGCGCCGATTCGGCGGCGCCCCGTCCCACCCGAAGGGGAGCACCCGCCCCCGGGGTCCAGGGGCGAAGCCCCACACACGGCGGAGCCGCACATTGACACAGCCGGAGAAGGGGCGGGACTGGGGCGCACCCGCGGGGCCTCAGCCGCGACGCCGCCCCTCATCCACATCGTCGTCCTCACGCGACCCGAGCAACTCGTCCGCCAACGACGGCAAGTCGTCCAGCGGCGTCTCCTCGGCCCAGTCGGGCCGAGGCCGCCGCCGCGGCGTACCGTCCTCATCGACCTGCGGCAGCTCCCGCGTACGGTCGTTGGGACCCCGCAGCGCCTCCCCCGACGGGTCGCCGCCGGACGGGCCGTCGCCGGGCCGCTCGTCGCGGAAGTAGCCCGGCGGCACCTTGTCCGCCACGGTCTCCGCGCGCCCGCCCCGCGCCGGGGGCTCACTGCCCACGGCCGGGAGGACGGCGGTCTCGTCGGCCGCACCGGGCACGGACGCCTTCGGCAGCTCGGCGGTCACGTCGGACTCCCCGGGCGCACCCGCGCCGGACCGGCCCGCACCGGACTGCCCCGCGGCCCCGGCCTCCGGAACCTGCGGCAGCACAGCCGTCTCGTCGGGGGCCCCTGGAACCTGCGGCTTCACCACAGGCGTGGGCACGGTCGTCTCGTTGTCGGGCGTCCCACCGGGCGCGGCGGGCGCCTTGCCCGCCGCGTCGCGGGACGTGTCGGCCGAGTCCGAGGACTTGCCGTCGGCCGGGGCCGGAGTCGTGGCCGCCTGGGCCGACTTGTCGAGCGACGCCTTCCCGGAACCCGTAGCCCCACCGGACCCACCGGGCCTGGCAGCCCCACCAGCGCCACCACCCCCCACAGACCCCACAGACCCCACAGACTCCGCAGCCCCCGCAGCCGCCTCCGCCAACAGCCGGGCCTCCTCCGCCCGCCGCAGCGCCTCCTCCGCCTTGCGCTGCTTGTCCAGGCGGCGGGCCTCGGCCTCGGCGTGCAGCCGGGCCTGCTCCTCGGCCGCGCGGCGGCGCCGTTCCTCCTCGGCGGCGCGGGCCTGCTCCTCGGCCTCGCGCCTTGCCTCCTCGGCGAGGACCCGGGCGCGCTCCTCCTCGGCCTTGCGGCGGGCCTCCTCGGCGCGCAGCCGGGCCTCCTCGGCCTGGCGCTCGGCCTCGCGGCGCTGGGCCTCCTCCAGCTCGCGCCGCTTGCGCTCTTCCTCCTCCGCGCGGAGCTTGGCGAGCTGTTCCTGTCGCTCGCGCTCCAGGCGCTCCTCCTCGGCCTTGCGCGCGGCCTCCTCCTCGGCGCGCCGCCGCGCCTCCTCCTCGGCCTTGCGGCGGGCCTCTTCCTGGGCCTTCACCTCGGCTTCGGAGAGGGGCAGTACGAGATCGAGGCGGTGCCGGATGACGGTAGTGACGGCCTCCGGCTCCTGAGCCGCGTCGACGACCAGGTAGCGACCGGGGTCGGCGGCGGCCAGGGTGAGGAAACCGGAGCGCACGCGCGCGTGGAACTCGGCGGGCTCGGACTCAAGGCGGTCCGGGGCCTCCGTGAAGCGCTCGCGGGCCGCTTCGGGGGCCACGTCGAGCAGGACGGTGAGGTGCGGGACCAGGCCGCCGGTGGCCCAGCGGTTGATGCGGGCGACCTCGGTCGGCGACAGGTCACGGCCCGCGCCCTGGTAGGCCACGGACGAGTCGATGTACCGGTCGGAGATCACGACGGCCCCGCGAGCGAGGGCGGGTCGTACGACGGTGTCGACGTGCTCCGCGCGGTCGGCGGCGTACAGCAGCGCCTCCGCGCGGTGGGACAGACCGGCCGACGACACGTCGAGCAGGATCGACCGCAGCCGCTTGCCGACCGGCGTGGCACCCGGCTCGCGCGTGACGACGACTTCGTGGCCCTTGGCGCGGATCCACTCGGCGAGCGCCTCGGCCTGCGTGGACTTGCCCGCGCCGTCGCCGCCCTCCAGGGCGATGAAGAACCCGGAGTCGGCGGCGGCCTGCACCGGGTCGTCGCCGCCGCGCAGCGCGTCCCGCAGGTCGTGGCGGAGCGGCACGCCCTGCCGGTCGTCGGCCTTGGCGAGCACAAGCGCGGCCACGGGCAGCAGCAGCGCGCCGACCAGCATCAGCGTGAAGGACGCGCCGCCGTGGTCGAAGACGAACTTGCCGTTGACCATCCGGTGCGGCCCGATGACAGCCGCGAGCAGCGGCGCCACGAGCGCGGCGAGCGCCACGAAGAGGCGGACGACGGCCTGGAGGTGCTCGGTGGTGCGCGCCCTGCGGTAGTCCTCGACCTCCTGGTCGAGCAGCGCGTGCCCGAGGTTCGCGGCGATACCGGCGGCGAGTCCCGCGAGCCCCAGGATCAGCAGGACCGTCGTCACGTCGGGGACGAGTCCGGCGGCGAGCAGCGCGACTCCGGTGACGGTGATCGCGAGCGCGAGCAGCCGGCGGCGCGACAGGGACGGAAGGAGCGCGGGCGCGGTGCGGATGCCCGCGACCGTGCCGCCGGTCAGCGCGAAGACGAACAGGCCGTACGTGACGGGCCCGCCCTGGAGGTCCTTGGCGTGCAGCACGGCGACCGCGACGGCCGCGGCGATGGCCCCGGCGACGGCGGTGCAGGCGGCCACGAGCAGCGGGATCGCGCCGGTGCGGCCCTTGTCCGTGCCGCTGCCCGTGCGCGGCCTGCGCAGGCCCTCCAGGGGGCTGCGGGCGCGGGGCGTGTGCGTACCGGGAAGCTCGATGGCGTACACGATCGACAGGGACGCGGCGAAAAGGCCGGCCGCGAGGAACGAGCCGAGGCCCGCCTGGTGCTGCTCGAACCAGTCGACTCCGGCGCCGAGCAGGATGCCGACGAGGCTGACGGCGACGAGAGCGACGGCCGCGAGCGGCAGCGCCACGAATCCCGTACGCAGCGACAGGCGCCGCAGGGCGTCCATGTGGTCGGGCAGGGGCCGCACCGTGGCGCCCTCCAGGGGCGGTCCCGGCAGCAGCGCGGGCGCGGCGCTCTCGCGGGCGACCGTCCAGAAGCGTTCGGCGACACCGGCCACGAACGCGGTGACGAGCAGCATCGCGAGCGCGTTGTCCGGCGTCCAGTCGATCCACAGGGGCGCGCAGATCAGCAGCGCGGCCCGGACGCCGTCGGCGCCGACCATGGTCCAGCGCCGGTCCAGCGGGCCGTCGGGCGACGTCAGGGACGTCAGCGGGCCGAGCAGGACCGCTCCGAAGAGGAGGGTCGCGAGAACGCGCGCTCCGAAGACGGCGGTCACCGCGATGGCGACGCCTCTGTAGCCGTCGCCGAAGGCCCCCTCCGCGATGGCCGCTTGGAGGGCGAGCATGACCAGGACGAGGAGCGCGAGCGCGTCACCGACGCTGCCGACGAGGTGCGCGCTCCACAACCGCTTCAGCTGCGGTACGCGCAGCAGGGCGCGCACCGCACGCTCGCGGGAGTCCGCGAGCAGGGCGTCATCGGGGGCCGTGGTCATGGCGGGTGGCTGTTCGGCACGCGTCATCCGTCCAGCCTATCTGGACGCCGAGCCTCCCCGCGGGGCCCGCCCGAACACATGGACCCGCACGCTCCCGGCCTGCACCGCAGCGGCCGCACCGGCCCCGGGCACGGAAACGCGGCGCCGGGGCACCCGTTCCTCGGGCACCCCGACGCCGCGTCACACCGACCGGTTCAGCTAGCTCAACCGGATCAGTCTTCGGACGTCGCCTTCGAAGCCGCCGCCTTCTTGGTCGTGGTCTTCTTGGCCGCAGTCGTCGTCTTCTTGGCTGCCGTTTTCTTGGCAGCTGTCTTCTTGGCCGCCGTTTTCTTCGCCGGGGCCTTCTTGGCCGCCTTCTTGGCGGTCTTCTTCGCGGGCCCCTTCGCCCGCTTCTCGGCGAGCAGCTCGAAGCCGCGCTCCGGGGTGATGTCCTCGACGCTGTCGCCGGACCGCAGGGTCGCGTTGGTCTCGCCGTCCGTCACGTACGGACCGAAGCGGCCGTCCTTGACGACGACGGGCTTGGCGCTGACCGGGTCCTCGCCCAGCTCCTTCAGCGGCGGCTTGGCCGCGGCACGGCCGCGCTGCTTCGGCTTGGAGTAGATCTCCAGGGCCTCTTCCAGCGTGATGTTGAAGAGCTGCTCCTCGGCCTCCAGGGAGCGCGAGTCCGTGCCCTTCTTCAGGTACGGGCCGTAGCGGCCGTTCTGCGCGGTGATCTCCACGCCTTCGGCGTCCGCGCCGACGACGCGCGGCAGCGACATCAGCTTCAGGGCGTCCGCCAGGGTCACCGTGTCCAGGGACATGGTCTTGAAGAGCGACGCGGTGCGCGGCTTGACCGCGTTCTTGCCGGTCTTCGGGGTGCCCTCGGGAAGGACCTCGGTGACGTACGGGCCGTAGCGGCCGTCCTTGGCGATGATCTCGCGGCCGGTGCCGGGGTCCGTGCCGAGCGCGAAGTCGCCGCTGGGCTTGGCGAGCAGCTCTTCCGCGTACTCGACGGTCAGCTCGTCGGGCGCCAGGTCGTCGGGGACGTCGGCGCGCTGGTGGCCCTCGGAGTCGCGCTCGCCGCGCTCTACGTAGGGGCCGTAGCGGCCGACGCGGAGCACGATGTCGTTGCCCACGGGGAAGGACGACACCTCGCGGGCGTCGATGGCGCCCAGGTCGGTGACGAGCTCCTTGAGGCCGCCCAGGTGGTCGCCGTCGCCGTTGCCCGCGTCGGCGGCGCCTCCGGAGGACTCGCCCTCGCCGAAGTAGAAGCGCCTGAGCCACGGCACGGCCTGTGCCTCGCCGCGGGCGATGCGGTCGAGGTCGTCCTCCATGCGCGCGGTGAAGTCGTAGTCGACGAGCCGCCCGAAGTGCTTCTCCAGGAGGTTGACGACGGCGAAGGACAGGAAGGACGGCACCAGGGCCGTGCCCTTCTTGAAGACGTAGCCGCGGTCGAGGATCGTGCCGATGATCGACGCGTACGTCGACGGGCGGCCGATCTCGCGCTCTTCCAGCTCCTTGACCAGGGACGCTTCCGTGTACCTGGCCGGGGGCTTGGTGGCGTGGCCGTCGACCGTGATCTCGTCGGCGGACAGCGCGTCGCCTTCGGAGACCTGCGGCAGGCGGCGCTCGCGGTCGTCCAGCTCGGCGTTCGGGTCGTCGGCGCCCTCTACGTAGGCCTTCAGGAAGCCGTGGAAGGTGATGGTCTTGCCGGACGCGCTGAACTCGGCGTCGCGGCCGTCGGCGGTGCGGCCGCCGATCTTCACCGTGACGGAGTTCCCGGTCGCGTCCTTCATCTGGGAGGCGACGGTCCGCTTCCAGATCAGTTCGTAGAGCCGGAACTGGTCACCGGTCAGACCGGTCTCCGCGGGCGTGCGGAAACGATCACCCGAGGGGCGGATCGCCTCGTGCGCCTCCTGCGCGTTCTTGACCTTCCCGGCGTACGTCCGCGGCTTGTCCGGCAGGTAGTCGCTGCCGTACAGCTGCGTGACCTGCGCGCGGGCCGCCGAGACCGCCGTGTCGGACAGCGTCGTGGAGTCCGTACGCATATAGGTGATGAAGCCGTTCTCGTACAGCTTCTGGGCCACCTGCATGGTGGCCTTCGCGCCGAAGCCGAGCTTGCGCGAGGCCTCCTGCTGCATCGTCGTCGTGCGGAACGGGGCGTACGGCGAGCGGCGGTACGGCTTGGACTCGACCGAGCGGACGGAGAAGTCGGTGTGCTCCAGGGCGGCGGCGAGCGCGCGGGCGTTCGCCTCGTCCAGGTGCAGGGTGTTCTGGCTCTTCAGCTGCCCGAGCGAGTCGAAGTCGCGGCCCTGCGCGACGCGCTTGCCGTCGACCGTGGTGAGGCGGGCGACGAGCTGGGAGGGGTCGCTGGAGTCACCGGGGCGGCCAGTGCCGAAGGTGCCGGTGAGGTCCCAGTACTCGGCGGAGCGGAAGGCGATGCGCTCACGCTCGCGCTCGACGACGAGGCGGGTCGCCACGGACTGCACACGGCCGGCCGACAGGCGCGGCATGACCTTCTTCCACAGCACCGGCGAGACTTCGTAGCCGTACAGGCGGTCCAGGATGCGGCGGGTCTCCTGGGCGTCGACCATGCGCTTGTTGAGCTCGCGCGGGTTGGCGACGGCGCCCTGGATCGCGTCCTTGGTGATCTCGTGGAACACCATGCGCTTGACCGGGACCTTGGGCTTCAGGACCTCGAGGAGGTGCCACGCGATGGCTTCGCCCTCGCGGTCCTCATCGGTGGCAAGGAAGAGTTCGTCGGAGTCCTTCAGCAGGTCCTTGAGCTTCTTGACCTGCGCCTTCTTGTCGGCGTTGACGACATAGATCGGCTGGAAGTCATGCTCGACGTCCACGCCGAGGCGGCGCACCTCGCCCGTGTACTTCTCGGGGACCTCCGCGGCGCCGTTGGGAAGGTCGCGGATGTGCCCGACGCTCGCCTCGACTACGTATCCGGGGCCGAGGTAGCCCTTGATCGTCTTCGCCTTGGCAGGCGACTCGACGATGACGAGTCGGCGGCCGCCCTGTGCGGTCTCGCTGGTCGGGGACAACTTCGCTCTTCTCTCCGGTCGACGCTCGGTGGGCAGTGCTGCGGCGGTGCGGTCCGGCGCCGTGGGCGCTGTGACCGCGCTTGCGTTGCGCTGACGCTGCGGAGTGTGACGGTACATCCCGCCCCCGTGTCAAACGGGAAAAGCCCGCAACGGCCACTCGAACGGTAACCCGACTACCGCCATTCCTGCCGCCTGGGCTGGCCCCTGGGCCTTGGGCGGTGTCGGTGCGGGGTTCCTCTCAGGGTGCCGTGGGGGTGGCGTGCCGTCTATCGCGCTGCGCGCTCGTCCTCAATCGCCGGACGGGCTTTTCCCCACCCGTACCCACCCGTCCGCCCGCGCTCCTCAGCCGCCGCGACGGGCAATTCCAGCCCGCCCCGCGTTTGAGGACGGGCAATTCCAGCCCGTCCGGCGTTTGAGGACGAGGCGCGGAGCGCCGATCAGCGGGGGCCCGGGGGCGGCAGCCCCCGGTTTCGGGAAGGGGCGGGCCTGGGGCGCACCGCGAGGCCCCGCCCGCTCGGCCTCACAGACGTGTGAAGGACCACACCGCCAGCGCCAGGGCACCGAATCCGGCCAGCGTGGACAGAGCCGCGGCGGCGGTCTGGTGAACGCCGTGGGCCACGGGCGCGCGGTGCGCGACCCGGGTCCCCGTCCACAGCAGCAGGCCCGCCCCGAACAGCGCGAACACCGTCCCGGCGAAGATCGCTGGTCCGCTCTCCATGCCCTGGCCTCCCGCGCCGTCCGTGCGGCACCTGTCGGGTACCCCGGCTGGGGAGGCTGGCACGCCCGGACGGCGGAAGCGCGAAATCCGAGTGAACGGGGGGCGGCGTCCGGGGCCCACAATGGCTGGATTCGCTCCCGGAGAGGCTGATTTCTCCCCTGCGGGTGGGACCTGGGCACGTCTGCTGCAGCGCGGCCGAGCCTGGGTACGTCTGTCTGCTCGCGGCGCGGCCGAGCCTGAGCGCGCTGTCCCAGCAGGCTCTTCCGCCGCTGCTACCTCTGCTGCCCCTGCTGCCTCAGCTGCCTCTACTGCCGCTACTGCCCCACAGGCTCCAGGAACCCCTGCTCCACCAGGAGCCGGATCTGGGCCGGGGTGCGGTCGCGCAGCAGCACGGCGTCCTCACCCATCAACTGCGCGATGGCGTCCAGGATCCGTCCCGCGCTCAGCGTGCCGTCGCAGACGCCCGCGAAGCCCGCGCCCACCGTGTCGACCTGGGTGGCGCGCCGCATGCCGCGGTGCTGGCGCAGCACCACGTGCTCCGGGTCCTCGGCGCCGGGCAGGCCGATCTGCTCCTGCACCACGCCCTCGGCGAGCTTGAAGTGCTCGGCGAGCAGCGCCGCGTCGTCGTGCGCGCGCAAGTAGTCCTGTCGGCCGAAGAACGCCTGCACCGTCTCGCCGAGGGGCTGCTCGACGGGGTGCGTCCACTCCTCGACGGTCACGGACGGCTCGGCGGCGCCGGACTTGCGCAGGGTGATCCAGCCGAAGCCGACGCCCCGGGTCTTGCGGGCCTCGAACTCGTCCAGCCAGGCGTCGTACCGCGCGGCGTACTCGGCCGGGTCCGTGCGGTGGTCCCCGGCATCGCGCAGCCACAGCTCGGCGTACTGCGTGACGTCCTGCACCTCGCGCTGCACGATCCACGCGTCACACCCGCGCGGCACCCAGGAACGGACCCGCTCGGTCCACTCCTCGCCCTCCACGTGCTGCCAGTTGGCGAGAAACTGCGCGTACCCCCCTTCGTTCAACCGCTCCCCCGCCTCCTGAACGATCGAGCGGCACAGATCGTCCCCGCCCATGCCACCGTCCCGGTACGTCAGCCGGGCGCCGGGCGAGATGACGAACGGCGGGTTGGACACGATCAGGTCGTACGTGGCGTCGCCCACCGGCTCGTACAGGGAGCCCTCCCGCAGGTCCGCTTCGGGCGCGCCGGACAGGGCGAGCGTGAGGCGGGTGCAGTGCAGGGCGCGGGGGTTGAGGTCGGTCGCGGTGACCCGGGTGGTGTGGCGGGAGGCGTGCAGGGCCTGGATGCCGGAGCCGGTGCCGACGTCGAGGGCGCTCGCGGCGGGCGTCCGCACGGTGATGCCCGCGAGTGTCGTGGACGCGCCGCCGACGCCGAGCACCACGCCCTCGTCGCGGCTGCCGATGCCTCCGGCGCCGCCGACCGCGCACCCCAGGTCGGAGACGATGAACCAGTCCTCGCCGTCGGGGCCGCCGTAGGGCCGAACGTCGACGGTCGCGCGCAGCCCGTCGGCACCGTCCGCCCCGTCGGCACTGTCCGCCCCGTCGGCACCTTCTGCACCGTCCGCCCTGTCCGCCCGGTCCGCCCCGTCCTCCCCGGCGCCCACCGTGCCCTCCGCGCCCTCCGCGCCCTCCGCGCGGACGAGCCAGCCGCTCTCCAGGAGCGCGTCCACCGGCAGCACGTCGGCCACGCGCGCGTGGGGCACGGCACGCTGCAGCAGGAACAGCCGTACGAGCGACGCCAGCGGCCCGTCGTCGCGGGTGGCCCGGAGCGCGGGCACGGTCTCGCTGCGGGCGAGCGCGGTGTAGGCGGGCGCCCCGAGCAGTTCGAGCAGTCCGTCGGCGGTGAAGTCGGCGGCGAGGAGGGCTTCCCGCAGTCGCACGGTGACGTCGGCGCGGTCGGACGAGGGCAAGGGCATGCTGGCGTTACTCACCCCCCAATTGTGACCCGCCCGCTCAAGACGGCGCCCCCGGCGCCACTGGGCACCGGGGGCACACGGCCGTACGGATGAGCGGTCCCTACGGAGACGCCCCGCTCGGGTCCTGCGAAGGCGCCACGAACGCGGCCAGTACCAGGACCGGCGGCCGGCCCTAGGACTTCGGGGAGGACGCCGCCGACTTGCAGCCGTCCTGCTCGCGCATGGCCTTGCCCACGTCGCCCGCCTCCAGCTTCTTCTGGGCGGTGTTCTCGCTCTTGCTGAGCTTGCCCAGCTCCTCGGCGATCTTCGCGAGGTCGTCCGCGAAGGCCGACTGGTCCTTGGTGTCGAGCTTGTCGGTCTGCGTCTTCAGGTCGGCGTACGACTTGGAGAGGCCGTCCAGCTCCTTCACGGCGTCGTTCAGCTTCTTCTCGCCGTCGTCGGTGGGCGGGGCGCCCGCCTTCTTCAGGGCGGCGCTCCGCTGGGCGTACGCCGCGGAGATGTCGCCGAACGCCTTGGAGTCGGTGCTCTTGACCTCGTCCGGCGAACTGTTGTCGGCGGTCTGCTTCTTGATGGCCGCGTTGGCGTCGGCGATCTTCTTCGACTGCGGCCCCACGGCCGTGTCACAGACCTTCTTGGCCCAGTCGTCCAGCTTCTTGTCACCGTCGTCACTGCTGCATCCCGACAGCGCCAGTACCAGTACCGCACCGCCGGACAGTGCGGCCGCGAGCTTCTTGTTCACCGGATTGGTCCCTTCCATGGCTCTCGGCCCCGGAACTTACACGCCAACTGGGCGACAACCTCATGCCAGGGGTGCGTTACGCCCCCTATTGCAGCCATTTGCACCAAGCTACAGGTACGAGAGAAGGCTCACGAGGCCCGCCCCGCGACCCCGTGCACACGCCTGCGGGCGGACGGCGCCTCAAAAAGCGCCGCCCGCCCGCGTGTTGAGCGGATCCACCGCGTCCGGCCGGTCCGGGTCACCCCCGTCCCGGCCCGGCGCGGCCCCGCGTCGGTCTACGTCACGAAACCACCGCCGGGTCCGCCGAATTGGCGACCTTGCCCTGGGGCTCGGCGTCGCCCACGGCGATCCCGCGCCGCTTGGACACGTACACCGCCCCGACGATGACCGCGATGGACAGCACGGCGATCAGGACCCGCATCGCCACGCTCTTGTCCTCGCCGTAACTGAATTTGACGACCGCGGGCGCGATGAGCAGCGCCACCAGGTTCATCACCTTCAGGAGCGGGTTGATCGCCGGACCGGCGGTGTCCTTGAACGGGTCGCCGACCGTGTCACCGATCACCGTCGCGGCATGCGCCTCGCTGCCCTTGCCGCCGTGGTGGCCGTCCTCGACGAGCTTCTTGGCGTTGTCCCAGGCGCCACCGGAGTTGGCGAGGAACACCGCCATCAGCGTGCCGGTGCCGATCGCGCCCGCGAGGAACGAGCCGAGCGCGCCGACGCCGAGGCTGAAGCCCACCGCGATGGGCGTGAGCACGGCGAGCAGACCCGGCGTGGTCAGCTCCCGCAGCGCGTCCTTGGTGCAGATGTCGACGACGCGCCCGTACTCCGGCTTCTCCGAGTAGTCCATGATTCCGGGGCGCTCGCGGAACTGCCGCCGCACCTCGTAGACCACGGCTCCGGCCGACCGCGACACGGCGTTGATCGCGAGCCCCGAGAAGAGGAACACGACCGCCGCGCCGAGGATCAGGCCCACCAGGTTGTTGGGCTGGGAGATGTCCATCACCAGGTTCATCGGGGCGCCGTCGCCGAGCTTCTGCCCGACGTCGTCCGCCGCCTCGGCGATCGCGTCGCGGTACGACCCGAAGAGCGCCGAGGCCGCGAGCACCGCCGTGGCGATGGCGATGCCCTTGGTGATGGCCTTGGTGGTGTTGCCGACGGCGTCCAGGTCGGTGAGGACCTGCGCGCCCGCGCCCTCGACGTCGCCGGACATCTCGGCGATGCCCTGCGCGTTGTCGGAGACCGGCCCGAAAGTGTCCATGGCGACGATGACGCCGACCGTGGTCAGCAGCCCCGTACCGGCGAGGGCCACCGCGAACAGGGCGAGCATGATCGACGTACCGCCGAGCAGGAACGCCCCGTAGACGCCGAGGCCGATCAACAGTGCGGTGTAGACGGCCGATTCGAGGCCGATCGAGATGCCCGCGAGCACGACCGTGGCCGGGCCCGTCAGCGAGCTCTTGCCGATGTCCTTGACGGGACGCCGGTTGGTCTCGGTGAAGTAGCCGGTGAGCTGCTGGATCAGCGCGGCCATGACGATGCCGATGGCGACGGCCACGACCGCGAGGATCCGCGGGTCGCCGTCCTTGGCGAGGATCGCCGCGTTCGTGACGCCGTCCAAGTCCGCGTACGACGACGGGAGATAGATGAAGACGGCCGCGGTGACGAGCGCCAGCGAGATGCCCGCGGAGATGAAGAAGCCGCGGTTGATGGCGGTCATGCCGCTGCGGTCGGAGCGCCGGGGCGCGACGGCGAAGATCCCGATCATGGCGGTGATCACGCCGATCGCGGGCACGATCAGCGGGAACGCGAGTCCGGAGTCACCGAACGCCGCCTTGCCGAGGATCAGCGCGGCGACAAGCGTGACGGCGTACGACTCGAAGAGGTCGGCAGCCATCCCCGCGCAGTCGCCGACGTTGTCGCCCACGTTGTCGGCGATGGTCGCGGCATTGCGCGGATCGTCCTCCGGAATGCCCTGTTCGACCTTGCCGACCAGGTCGGCGCCGACGTCGGCGGCCTTGGTGAAGATGCCGCCTCCGACACGCATGAACATCGCGATCAGCGCTGCCCCGAGGCCGAAGCCTTCGAGGACCTTGGGAGCGTCGGCCGCGTACACGAGCACCACACAGGAGGCGCCGAGCAGACCGAGCCCCACCGTGAACATGCCGACGACGCCGCCCGTACGGAAAGCGATCTTCATGGCTTTGTGCGAGACGGCGGTGAGATCCTTTTCCGGCTCGCCTTCCGCCGGTGTCGCTTCCCGCGCGGCCGCGGCCACGCGCACATTGCTGCGTACGGCGAGCCACATGCCGATATAGCCGGTGGTCGCCGAGAAGGCCGCGCCGATCAAGAAGAAGATCGAGCGTCCTGCCCGCTGATTCCAGTCGTCCGCGGGCAACAGCATGAGCAGGAAGAACACCACGACGGCGAATACGCCAAGGGTGCGCATCTGACGTCCCAGATAGGCATTCGCGCCTTCCTGGACCGCCGCCGCGATCTTCTTCATGCTGTCGGTGCCCTCGCCTGCCGCAAGGACCTGGCGCACCAGGATCCAAGCGAGCACGAGCGCCGCGACCGCGACGGCCGCGATCACCATCACGATGAGCCGGTTGTCGTCGGTCAGTACCGCGGCTGCGAGGGTTGAGGGGTGGTCAAGCTGATGAGGGGTAGAAAGCCCCGCCATTCGTCCTCCTTGACGCTTGGGCTGAGCTCAAGATGTGGACGGATTGTAGGGAGCCTGACCTGATCAAAACAGTGTGCCGCAAACGGAATTGGCGCGGGAGTGCGTGTCCGCAAATGATCGCGCCGCTGGATTGACCCCGAAAGCGGTAACGCCCCAAAAGCATTGACGCCACGACTGAAGCCGACTTCTGTTCTTGATCGCCGAAGTCCTGACGTCCGGAATCACTAGTAACACAATTTAAACTCCGAACACCCACGCCGATAACCGAACGCCTTCGCCCTCACCCGACGCTCCGACCCCACCCATCCCGACCTCTGGCCTGACCCGCCCGAGCTCTGTCCCGACCCGCACCGAGGCCTCTGCCGGGTCGCAGGCGCCATCCTCCAGCCCGTCCGGCGTTTGAGGACGAGGCGCGAAGCGCCGACAGGGGGCAAGGGGCGAAGCCCCATATGAACCACGGGGCCCAGGGGCGGGAGCCCTGGGAGGGGCGGGCGGGTGGGGGAAGCAAAAAGCCCCGGCGCGGGCCGACGCAACAGCGCACGGCGGCAAGCCGGGGCACAGCAAGACACAAGGGGGCGGCCCCGGACCCGGCCGGGGTCAGGCCACCACAGCCGACCGTCAGGCCGTCGTGGGCCAGGTCATCCGAATCGACCCACCGTTCTCCCCGGCGGTCACTTCCACGTCGTCCACAAGCCCACTGATGACCGCAAGCCCCATCTCGTCCTCGCCCTCGGCCTCCAGATCCTCCCCGGATCCGGGCGGCGCACCGGGCGCCCGCTCCCCGGGCGCGGAACGCGGAGCCTCATCGCCGACCTCGATGGAGAACTGCTTCTCCTCCTCGACGAGGGCGACCCGCACGGGCGCGGGAATGTCGGCGGCCTGATGCAGCCCGACGGCACGGGTGCAGGCCTCACCGACGGCGAGCCTGACCTCGTCGAGGACCGCCTCGTCCACACCCGCCCTGCGCGCGACCGCGGCCGCCACCAAGCGGGCGGTCCGGACGTGCTCGGGCAGCGCGCTGAAGCGGAGTTCAACGGTGGCCATGCATCCCCCTCGGACATACACGCGTGCTGTCAGGGGGCCCGGCCGTCGGCCCGGCCCCCTGCCGTACTGCCACTCCGGGCCAGCGGCCCGGAAGCCCCGGGACGAGTCCCGGGGCGCCCGGCCACAGCCGGGCAACCGGCTCAGTCGGTGGCGGCGACCGCTTCCTCGACCGAGGTGTGGATCGGGAACACCTTGGTCAGACCGGTGATACGGAAGATCTTGAGAATGCGCTCCTGGTTGCAGACCAGGCGCAGCGAGCCCTCATGGGCACGCACCCGCTTCAGGCCACCGACCAGCACGCCGAGTCCGGTGGAGTCGAGGAAGTCCACTCGCTCCATGTCGACGACCAGATGGAAACTGCCGTCGTTCACCAACTCGACCAACTGCTCGCGCAGCTTGGGCGCGGTATAAACATCGATTTCGCCACCGACCTCGACGACCGTACGATCGCCGACGGTACGGGTCGACAGAGACAGGTCCACGGATCCTCCAGCACCTTGCTATCGAGCGGTCGCCCCTCGGGACACCTCGGCCCACGCCCTCGGGACGGATCGCCAGCCGCGATGGCATTCAATCACTTACCGGCAGGCGCGCACGACGCCTTCGGACCATTGTCCATCCCGCCGGTGACACACTCGGTGCCGATGGCCAACTTTTCTCTCTCCGGAGGACCCTCTCGGGACACCCCGGCCCACGTCTCCCCGCAGTCGGTCCTCGACCGGCTGACCACGGGGCCGAGCCGGGCTGCGCGCGTCACTCATACGGAGCACCTGCCCCCACGTGCGGCCCGTTATGCGGTCTGGCCCGATCGCATCCGAGCGGAGGTGGTCGCCGCCGTGCAGTCGGCCGGAATCGATCACCCGTGGGCCCACCAGGCGCGGGCCGCCGAACACGCCCTTGACGGCGAGTCCGTCGTCGTCGCGACCGGCACCGCGTCCGGAAAGTCATTGGCATATCTCACACCCGTCCTCTCGGCGCTGCTCGACGGCTCCGAGGCTCCGAACGGCCGCGGCACCACCGCGCTGTACCTGGCCCCCACCAAGGCCCTCGCCGCCGACCAGCGCCGCGCCGTGCGCGCCCTGGCCGCCCCGCTGGGCACGGCCGTACGGCCCGCGGTCTACGACGGCGACACCCCCGTCGAGGAACGCGAATGGGTACGCCAGTACGCCAACTACGTCCTGACCAACCCCGACATGCTGCACCGCGGCATCCTCCCGTCCCACCCCCGCTGGTCCTCCTTCCTGCGCGCCCTGCGCTACGTCGTCATCGACGAGTGCCACACCTACCGCGGCGTCTTCGGCTCCCACGTCGCCCAAGTCCTGCGCCGCCTGCGCCGCTTGTGCGCCCGCTACGGCTCCGACCCCGTCTTCCTCCTCGCCTCCGCCACGGCCGCCGAACCGGCCCTGGCCGCCGAACGCCTCACCGGCCTCCCCGTCACCGAGGTCGCCGACGACGCCTCACCTCGCGGCGAGGTCGTCTTCGCCCTGTGGGAGCCGCCGCTCACCGAACTCCACGGCGAGAAGGGCGCCCCGGTCCGCCGCACCGCCACCGCCGAGACCGCCGACCTGCTGACCGACCTGACCGTCCAGGGCGTCCGCTCCGTCGCCTTCGTACGCTCCCGGCGCGGCGCCGAACTGATCTCCGTCATCGCCCAGGAACGCCTCGCCGAGGTCGACCGCTCCCTGGTCCGGCGCGTGGCCGCCTACCGGGGCGGCTATCTCCCCGAGGAGCGCCGCGCCCTGGAACAGGCCCTGCACTCCGGCGAACTCCTCAGCCTCGCCGCCACCACCGCCCTCGAACTCGGCATCGACGTATCGGGCCTGGACGCCGTCGTCATCGCCGGCTATCCCGGCACCCGCGCCTCCCTCTGGCAGCAGGCGGGCCGCGCCGGACGCTCCGGCCAGGGCGCGCTCGCGGTCCTCGTCGCCCGCGACGACCCGCTCGACACCTATCTCGTCCACCACCCCGAGGCGCTCTTCGACCAGCCCGTCGAATCGACCGTCCTCGACCCCGACAACCCCTACGTCCTCGCCCCCCACCTCTGCGCCGCCGCCGCGGAACTTCCTCTCACCGAGGACGACTTCAAGCTCTTCGGCCCTGCCACCGGGGACCTGCTCCCCCAGCTCGAGGCCGCGAAGCTGCTGCGCCGCCGCACGAAGGCCTGGCACTGGACCCGCCGCGAGCGCGCCGCCGACCTCGCGGACATCCGCGGCGGGGGCGGCCGGCCCGTGCAGGTCGTCGAGGAGGGCACCGGCCGCCTCCTCGGCACCGTCGACGCCTCCGCCGCGCACACGACCGTCCACGAAGGCGCGGTCCACCTCCACCAGGGCCGTACGTATCTCGTCCGCGGCCTGGACCTGGACGACTCCGTCGCCCTCGTCGAGGAGGCCGTCCCGCCGTACTCGACCACCGCCCGCGACACCACCGCCATCTCCGTCCTCGACACCGACACCGAGATCCCCTGGGGCCCCGGCCGCCTCTGCTACGGCTCCGTCGAGGTCACCAACCAGGTCGTCTCCTTCCTGCGCCGCAAGCTCATCACCGGCGAGGTACTCGGCGAGACCAAGCTCGACCTGCCGCCCCGCACCCTGCGCACCCGCGCGGTGTGGTGGACGGTCACCGAGGACCAACTCGACGCCGCCCGCGTCAATCCGGAGATCCTCGGCGGCGCCCTGCACGCCGCCGAACACGCCTCCATCGGCATGCTGCCCCTCTTCGCCACCTGCGACCGCTGGGACATCGGCGGCGTCTCCGTGCCCCTGCACCCGGACACCCTGCTGCCGACGGTCTTCGTGTACGACGGCCAGCCCGGCGGCGCCGGATTCGCCGAGCGCGCCTTCCACACCGCCCGCACCTGGCTCACCGCCACCCGCGAGGCCATCGCCTCCTGCGAGTGCGAGGCCGGCTGCCCCTCCTGCATCCAGTCCCCCAAGTGCGGCAACGGCAACGACCCCCTGCACAAGCGCGGCGCGATCCGTCTCCTCACCACCCTCCTGAAGGACGCCCCCTCGACCTGACCCCAGGGCAGAGGCGGGAGGCCCGCCCGCGGCGACGGGCGAGCCCTTGAGGGCGGGCGCCCTCTCTGCGGCGGGCGGCGTCTGGGCCTCGGCGACGGACGCCTCCTCGGGTGCGGGCGCTCTCTCGGCAACGCCCGCACCCGGCACAGAGCCCGCAGACACCGCTGGTCCACCAGACCCCACGAGCCCTGCAAACCTCACTGGCCCCACAGAATCTGCAGACCTCATCGTCCTTACAGACCCCGCAGATCCCACAGATCCGGCAGACCCCGCAGCACCCGCAGTACCCGCAGCTCCTGCAGACCTCACTGGACTCACAGACCCCGTAGAACTCACTGCCCCCGCAGGCCCCGCCCGCGACCTGACCTCCATCTCGAACGGCCCGAACTCCGCCGCCGCCGTGACGTCCGACACCTCCCCCGCCACCGCGCACCGCACGACCCGTGTGTCCTGTGCCCGCGCCACCTTCTCGGCCCGCGCGCACGCCCCCGCCCGCCCCTCGCTCCAGTGCTCCGCCGCCGCAAGCGCCGCCAAGTCGGCCGCGCCGCCCGCCCGATGACGAGCCACCGTCACCTGCCCCATCGCCAGGACAACCCCCGCGACCGCGCACAGCAGGGCCATCACCACCACGGTCCACACCGTCGCGGCACCCCGCTCCCCAGCCACCACGGCCCCACCGACCCCGCCCGGCCCAGGCCCAACTCCCGCCCCGGACGCGGCTCCCGCCCCAGGCACGGCTCCCGACCCAAGCACAACCCCGGGCCCAAGCCCCGGCGGCCAGCCACCCGCACACCCCCGCCTCACGCCCCCACCCCCACCGTCTCCTCCGCCATCGCCACGGCCTCCGCCCGCAGCCGCAGTCCGAGCCCCAGCGCCCGGGGCCCCGGCGACCGCGCCACGACCTCCACCCGGACCAGGTCGCCGTCCCTGCTCACCGCCACGCTCGCGCCGCGCGGAGCCGCCTGCCGGGCCACCGCGACCGCCGTGGCCTGCGGGTCCTGGCGGGCCATCGCGCGGGCCCCCGCCCGGGCCGCGTCCACGCACTGGATCTGCGCGGACGCGGCCAGCAGGGCCCACACGAGCGCCATCGTGAAGAGCACAAGCGTCGGCAGCACCACCGCCGCCTCCGCCGTCACGTACCCGCCGTCGCTCCGGCCGCGGCGCCGCCCGGACCGGTGCCCAGAGCCGGACGCGGAAGCGGCGTCAGACTCGGCACCGGGCTCAGAACTGGACATTCAGCGCCCTCTCCACCACCGCCTGGAGCGCGGCCTTGACCGGTCCGCTGGTCACGACCTTCAAAAGCAACCCGGCGAACGCCACGGTCGCGATGATCCCCATCGCGTACTCGGAAGTCACCATTCCGGAATCCCGCGCGACACCCCGCATCCGCCCCGGCGGACGCACCGGCCACTCCCGCCGCATCCACCGCGCCAGCCGAGCCACGTACAGCCGGGCCCGCGCACGCACCTGTCCCCACATTTCAACCCCCATGGAATCTCTGTCGGTTGTTCACAGCTGGTTGTTCACAGCTGGTTCTGATGGTTTTGAAAGCTGTTCCGCCGAAGCTCGGCGCAGCCGGGCTCTCGAAGCCGGCCGTTCGCCGCCGCGTCCCGTTGTCCTGCCACCCGTACGACATTTCGGGCCCGCTCGGGCCTCAGCACCCCCGTTCACACACCAGGCCGCGGGCCCCTCACCGCCCGCTCATCAGGCCCCCCGCCAGCCCGATCACCACCGGCACCACCCCGATCGCGAGGAACGCGGGCAGGAAGCACAGGCCCACCGGTGCCGTCATCTGGACCGCGGCGCGCCGGGCGCGGGCCGTCGCCGTGCGTCCCTGTTCGGTCCGGCAGTCCGCGGCGAACCGGGCGACGGGTCCCGCCGCGGGTGAACCGGACTCGGCGGTGCGGTCCAGGAGGCGGGCCAGGGCGTCCGCGCCCGGTATCTCGCCGACCCTCCGCCACGCGTCGGCCGGCGCGCCGCCGAGCCGTACCTGCGCCGCGCCCCAGGCGAGCCGTTCCCCGACGGGTCCTCCCAGGGACTCGCCCACGGCCTGCGCCGCCACCACGGGCCCGGCCCCCGCAGCCACACAGGCCGCCAACAGATCCGCCGCCAGGGGCAGTTGCCGAGCGGCTTCAGCGGCTTCGCCCTCGGCCTTCCGGTCGGCACCCGGCCGCAGCCGCCAGACACAGCACCCCGCGGTCACACCCACCAAGCAGCCCGCGATCCCGCCGACCAGCGCCCACCCCGCGCCGACCACCACAGCCACCGTCAGCCATCTCCGCGCCAACGCCCGCCGCCCGGACTCCGCGTCGCCCCACAGCCGGGTCCACGCACGGCCGCCGGCTCCCTCCTCTCCTTCGCCGCGCCCTCGACCCCATGACCGCCCCGGTCTTCCCCCGGCCCGCAGGAGCGCCGATGCGCGGTGCCCCGCGGCCCGTTCCCTCCGTGCCGCCGCCAGGGTCAGCAGCAGCCACACCAGGGCCGCCGCCGACCACACCACCGCCCCCAGGCTGTGGAGAACTCCGGCGCCGACGCCCACCTCGTCCGTCATCGCCCCTCCGCCTTCCGCATGATCCGCAGTGCCCACCACACGCCCGCGCCCTCGAACAGTCCGCCCACGACCAGGCAGCCGAGGCCCGACCCGGTGTGCAGGAGCACCCGCAGCGGCTCGGCGCCGAGCGCGGCGCCAAGAAGCAGGCCAAGGACGGGGAGTCCGGCGAGCATGAGGGCCGTCGAGCGGGCACCCGCCAGCTGCGCGCGCAGGTCGGCCCGTTGGTCCCGCTCCGCGCGCAGCGCCCCTTCCAGGCGCTCCAGTCCCGCGGCGAGGCCCGCGCCCCGGTCCACGGCGACCCGCCAGCACGCCGCGAGTCCGCGGAGCCCTTCGGCGCCCGGCTCCCGGGCGGCCCCGCGCAGCGCGCCGGGCACGTCCCCGCCGAACCGCGCCGCCGCGAGCACCCCGGCCCGCGCCCCACCGAGCCCCCGGTCGACGCCCCCGCCCGCCTGCGAACCCGCCTGCGCGCCCGCCTCCGCGGCCGTCCGCAGCGCCTGCCCGGGCTGCCGTCCCGCCCGCACCTCACCGGCGAGGGTGCCGCACAGGGCGATGACCTCGTCGGCCCTGCGGTCCCGCGCCCGGGCGGCCTCGCGGGCCCGGCGCACCCGGCCGGCGAGGGGCACCCCGGCCGCCCCCACGACCAGAGGCACCACGGACTCCCCGAGGAGCCCGACGGCCGCCCCGCCCACCAGGAGCCAGACCTCCTGCCCGAGCCGTCCTCGTACCCGCGTGATCCCCCGCCGCCACCGGGGCTCCGCCGCCGGACGACCGGCCAGGAGGAGGGACCGCGCCCTCCGCAGCCCCTGGAGGGACCGCACCCGCCCGCCGAGCAGCCACACCGACCCGCCCGCGCACAGAGCGGCGCCGCACGCCGTCGCCGCGCTCATGCGCCCGCTCCCCGCTCCGCGAACAGCGCGCTCAGCCGCGGCCAGCCGCGCTCCCGGACGAAGCCCCGCTCGCCCCAGCGCAGCGCGGGCACCGTGGCCACCAGGCCCGATGGGGCGCGCTCAAGAACCTGCACCTCGGCGATCCGGCGCCGCCCCGCCCGGTCCCGTACGAGATGGAGGACCACCGACAGGGCCGACGCCAACTGGCTGTGCAGGGCCGCCCGGTCGAGGCCCGCGGCCGTGCCCAGTGCCTCCAGGCGGGCCGGGACGTCGGCGGCGGCATTCGCGTGCACCGTGCCGCAGCCGCCCTCGTGGCCGGTGTTCAGCGCGGCCAGGAGGTGCACCACCTCGGCGCCCCGCACCTCGCCCACCACCAGCCGGTCGGGGCGCATCCGCAGGGCCTGGCGCACCAGGTCATCGAGGCCGACGCAGCCCGCTCCCTCCTGGTTCGCGGGCCGGGACTCCAGGCGCACCACGTGCGGGTGGTCGGGGCGCAGCTCCGCGGAGTCCTCGGCCAGGACGATCCGCTCGCCCGGTCCGACGAGGCCGAGCAGGGTGCTCAGGAGCGTCGTCTTGCCGCTGCCCGTGCCGCCGCTGACGAGGTACGACAGGCGGGCGTCGAGGAGGCGGCGCAGCACCCGCTCGCCGCCCGGCGGCACCGTGCCGGCCGCGACCAGCTCGGCGAGGGTGAAGGCGCGGGGCCGCACGACGCGCAGCGACAAACAGGTGGAGCCGACGGCGACCGGGGGCAGCACCGCGTGCAACCGGGTGCCGTCCGGCAGGCGGGCGTCCACCCAGGGCCGGGCGTCGTCCAGGCGCCGCCCGGCCACGGCCGCGAGCCGCTGGGCGAGGCGCCGCACGGCCGCCGGGTCCCGGAAGGAGACCTGTGTGAGCTCGAGGCCGCCGCCGCGGTCCACCCAGACGCGGTCCGGAGCGGACACCAGGACGTCGGTCACCGAGGGGTCGGCGAGCAGCGGCTCCAGCGGGCCCGCGCCCACCAGCTCCGAGCGCAACTGCTCGGCCGCGCCGAGCACTTCGGCGTCTCCCAGGATCCGGCCCTGCGCCCGCAGGGCCTCGGCGACCCGGGCCGGGGTGGGCTCGGTGCCGTTCGCCGCGAGCCACTGCCGGACGCCGTCCAGCATCCGGGCGCCCACGACGGCGGTCATACGCCCCCTCCGGTGTGGGCGGGAAGCTGCTCCCAGAAGGCCTCGCAGAACCGGGCCAGGGGCCCGCGCGCCGCGCCGCCGGGTGGCTGTCCGCCGCCGCGCATGGTGCCGAGGCCGTGCTCCCGGGGCAGTTCGCCGACGAGGGGCAGGCCGAGCAGCCGGGCCACCTCGTCCGCGTCGAGGCCGTCGCCGCCGGGCGGTCCGGGGGTGGTGACGAGCCGCAGGTCCCGCAGCACCATGCTCACGGCCGACGTGACCCGCCGAGCCCCGGCCACCGCGCGCAGCTCCGCCGGGACCACGAGCAGGCCGAGGTCCAGTTGCGCCAGCGCCTCCGCCACCGCCTCGTCCACGCGGCGCGGCAGGTCGACGACCACGACGCCTCCGCGCCTGCGGGCGGCGGCCAGGACGGCCCGCACGGCCTCCGGGGCGACGGCCACCGTGTCGCCGCGGTCCCAGCTGAGGACGCGCAGGTCGTGCAGGGCGGGCAGGGACTCCTCCAGGGCGCCGCCGCCGACCCGGCCCCGCGACTGCGCGAAGGCGGGCCAGCGCAGCCCTTCGGCGGCCTCTCCGCCGAGCATCACGTCGAGCCCGCCGCCCAGCGGGTCGGCGTCGACCAGCATGGTGCGCCGTCCGGCGCGCGCCGCGGTGACGGCGAGGGCGCAGGCGAGCGTGGAGGCCCCGGCGCCGCCGCGGCCGCCGATGAGGCCGACGGTCAGCGCGGGCCGTCCGACGCCCTCGGCCACGTCGGCGATGCGGTCCACCAGCCACCGCTCGCCGTCGGGCAGGACAAGCACGTCGTCCGCGCCGATCTCCACGGCCCGCCGCCACACCCCCGAGTCGTCCTGGTCGCGCCCGACGAGCACGACCCCGCGCCGGCGTGCGGCGCCGCGCACCCGGTCGGCCGCGTCGTCCCCGACGAGGACGAGCGGGGCGGACTCCCATCCGCCGCCGCGCTCGGGCACGCCGTGGTGCACCTCGGGCCGCGCTCCCGCCGCGGCACACAGCCGCAGCAGGTCGTCAAGCAGGTCCACGTCCTCCGTGACGATCAATGGTCCACCGGCGCGCCCTTCGGACGTCGGCGGTGTGTCGTACGCAATGACTCCAGCCACGATCTTCCGGCCCCCTCTCGCTGCAAGTCCTTCGAATGCGCGTGTGTGCGCATCCGGATCCGCGTCCGCGAAGACCGGCCAATGGAATCCGGCCAAGAACTTCACGAACGGAATCAAGCGTGGGGCGGTCCCGGAAATCATGTGGATCTTGGTCAATAACTGTGGAGAAGACGTTGGCTGTGAATAACTCCTTCACCCATACCGGTGACGGCACCGGCGCCTTCCACAGCGCAGCCTCGCAGCTACATACAGTGACGGATCTTGGGCGTACGACATCGCCGTCGCTTCGACGCACACGACATCACGACGATCGGAAAAGATCAGGAAAGGGGCTCAAAAACCCACCCGGACATGCGACGACCCCCGCCGGGGGGGAGAGCGGGGGTCGTCCCCTCGGTCCGACTCGGGGGGGGAGGAGCCAGACCGGGTTAGCACGGTCGCGAACGATCCGTGACTTCCATGGTGTACCCGAGAGCCTTCTCAGGCAAACCCACGCGCCTCAGCTTACGCCGAATGGTGGGCGCCTATGCTCAACCTCGTGGAAAACCACTCGTCCCCCCGCACAGCCGCGTTCTTTGACCTGGACAAGACGGTCATTGCGAAGTCGAGCACGCTCACCTTCAGCAAGTCGTTCTACCAAGGCGGTCTGATCAACCGCAGGGCGGTACTGCGGACCGCATATGCCCAGTTCGTGTTCCTCGCCGGCGGGGCCGACCACGACCAGATGGAACGCATGCGCGCGTACCTGTCCTCGCTCTGCCGCGGCTGGAACGTGGAACAGGTCAAGGAGATCGTCGCGGAGACCCTGCACGACCTGATCGACCCGATCATCTACGACGAGGCGGCCTCCCTCATCGAGGAGCACCACACCGCGGGCCGCGACGTCGTCATCGTCTCCACGTCGGGCGCCGAGGTGGTCGAGCCGATCGGTGAACTCCTGGGCGCGGACCGGGTGGTGGCGACGCGGATGGTGGTCGGCGACGACGGGTGCTTCACGGGCGAGGTGGAGTACTACGCGTACGGCCCCACGAAGGCGGAGGCGATCCGGGAGCTCGCCGAGTCCGAGGGGTACGACCTGGAGCGCTGCTTCGCCTACAGCGACTCGGCCACGGACGTGCCCATGCTCGAGTCCGTCGGCCACCCCTACGCCGTCAACCCGGACCGGGCGCTGCGCCGTGAGGCCCTCGCGCGCGGGTGGCCGATTCTCGATTTCCACCGCCCGGTGCGGCTCAAGCAGCGGCTGCCCGCACCCCGCCGTCCCGCGCTCGTCGCGGCGGCCGCGGTCGGCGCCGCGGCGGCCACCGCGGGCCTCGTGTGGTTCGCCAGCCGTCGGCGTGCGGCGGCGGGCTGACCTCCTACGACGGGGGCGCGCGCCCCCGCGCTCGGGTGCGCCGCGAGGGGCGGCCGGAAACCTGCGCCCGATTCACCCTTGTTTGAACCTAAAAGTAAAGAAGTGCAGCCAGGGCTTCCGCTTCCTCCAGGACAGGAGTACAAAGGAGTCAACGGCCCGCGAGACCAAGGACATCCGAGAGGATTACCTTTAACCGCATTGTTTGGCCCCACGGACCGAAGCATGGTCATCGAGCACCCACGCGACGTCGACCCGTCGATTACGGGCCAGCCGCACCAGGTGACGGGCAAAGTTCCGACCTGATGGGCAAACTTTCGAGGACGCTTGGTAACCCGGTGGACATGCCAGCGGCGGTACGAATTCTCGTACCGCCGCATCTCTGTTCAGGGCCTCTCGAAGCTCAGGGCCCCATGAAGGTCCCGGCTAGGCCGCCCCGCGCTGCAGCGCCTCGCACACCGCCGTCGACTCCCTGACGCCCAGCTCAACCGCCTTGCCGCAGTGGGCGATCCAGGCAGCCATCCCCTCCGGAGTGCCGGACACGTACGCCTCCAGGGCGCCCACATAGGCGGCGCGCCCCAGCTCCGCGTGACCCGCCTCGGCCGGGCAGATGGACTTCGGGTCGAGGCCGCTGCCCACCAGGACGATGCGCTCGGCCGCGCGCGCCACCAGGCCGTTGCACGAGCCGAAGGGCCGCAGCGCCGCGAGTTCACCGTGCACCACGGCCGCCGTCACCAGGGCCGGCGCCGAACCACCCGCGATGATCAGCTGCGCGAGGCCTTCGAGCCGCCCCGCCACCTCGTCCGCGTCCGGCAACTCCAGCTCGATCAACGGCTCGTCGACCGGTTCACCGGCAAGCCGCGGACGGCCCGCGGCCTCGTCCGCGTCGGCTGCGGCGACCAGGTGCAGCCGCGCGAGGACCCGCATCGGCGACTGCCGCCAGATGGACAGGAGCTGCCCCGCCTCGGCGGTCAGCCGCAGCGCGGCACCCATCACACGCGCGTCGCCCTCGCCGCCGAAGTCGGTGCGCCTGCGCACCTCCTCCAGGGCCCACTCGGCGCCGGACAGCGCCGCGGACCCGCGCGCGCCGCGCAGCGCGGCCTCAGCGGTGATCTCATTGCTGCGGCGCCGCATGACCCGGTGGCCGTACACCCGGTCCACGGCCTTGCGCACGGAGTCCACGGAGTCGGCGACACCGGGCAGCGCGCCCAGGGCCGCCAGCGGATCGGCTTTCGTACTCATGAGTACGACCCTACGCACCAGGGGCCCGCCCGCCACGAAGGAGTGGTCTTCTTCACGCGATCCGGCCCCTCCTGGGGCGAACAGGGCCCGGCGCCAGGGCGCGCGGCTACGCTACATGAACATGAAGATCGCTTTCGTGGGGAAGGGCGGCAGCGGCAAGACCACGCTGTCCTCGCTCTTCATCCGACACCTCGCCGCCACCGGCGCGCCGGTCATCGCGGTGGACGCCGACATCAACCAGCACCTGGGCGCCGCCCTCGGCCTCGACGAGGAGCAGGCCGCCGGGCTGCCCGCGATGGGCGGACGACTGCCGCTGATCAAGGACTATCTGCGCGGCACCAACCCGCGCATCGCCAGCGCCGAGAAAATGATCAAGACGACCCCGCCCGGCGACGGCTCACGGCTGCTGCGGGTCTGCGAGGACAACCCGGTGTACGAGGCGTGTGCGCGGGCCGTGGAACTCGACGGCGGCGCCGTGCGTTTGATGGTCACCGGGCAGTTCACCGAAGCCGACCTCGGTGTCGCCTGCTACCACTCCAAGACGGGAGCGGTCGAACTGCTCCTGAACCACCTGGTCGACGGCCGCGACGAGTACGCGGTGGTCGACATGACCGCGGGCTCCGACTCCTTCGCCTCCGGGATGTTCACCCGCTTCGACATGACGTTCCTCGTCGCCGAGCCGACCCGGAAGGGGGTCTCCGTCTATCGCCAGTACAAGGAGTACGCACACGACTTCGGCGTCGACCTCAAGGTGGTCGGCAACAAGGTCCAGGGCCAGGACGACATCGACTTCCTGCGCGAGCAGGTCGGCGACGACCTCCTGGTGACCGTCGGGCACTCCGACTGGGTGCGCTCCATGGAGAAGGGCCGTCCACCCCGGTTCGAACTCCTGGAGGAGAGCAACCACTTGGCGCTGAAGACGCTCCAGGCAGCGGCCGACTCCGCCTACGACCGCCGCGACTGGGAGCGCTACACCCGCCAGATGGTCCACTTCCACCTGAAGAACGCCCAGAGTTGGGGCAACGAGCGGACCGGTGTCGACCTGGCCGCCCAGGTCGACCCCGACTTCGTCCTGCGGGAGCACGCGCCGGCCACGGCCTAGCCCCGGACCGGCCACCGCCCGGGCCGGACCGGCCACCACCCGCGCCGGGCGGTGGCCGCCACCGGCCCGGGACGGGCTACCGCTTGGCCGGCTCCGCGCCCGGAACGCCCTTGGGCGCCGGGGCGGGCCGGGCGGACAGGAAGGCGGGCCAGCCCTCCTTCGGTGCCTTGCCGACGCCGAGCCGGGTCAGCTTCGCGAGCACCTGCGGGTCCTGCGCGTCCAGCCAGTCGGCGAGCTGCCGGAAGGACACACAGCGCACCTCGCGCTTGGTGCAGACGCGCTCGATCGTCTCCTCGATGGCGCGCATGTACGTGCCGCCGTTCCACGACTCGAAGTGGTTGCCGATGATCAAGGGGGCGCGGTTGCCGTGATAGGCGCGGTCGAAGCCCTTGATCAGGCCGTCTCGCATCTGGTCGCCCCAGTACTCGTGCTTGTCCGGGTCACCGTTCGAGGTCGAACCTGACTGGTTCACCATGAAGTTGTAGTCCATGGTGAGCGTCTCGAAGCCGCGCCCGGGGACCGGGACGAGCTGCATCGACAGGTCCCACAGGCCCTCCTTCTTCTTGGGCCAGAGCTGGTTGTTCACGCCGCTGGTGTCGTAGCGGAAGCCGAGGTCGCGGGCCGCGCGCATGAAGTTGGTGCGGCCTTCGAGGCAGGGCGTGCGGGCGCCGATGAGCTCGCGGTCGTAGTCGAAGGGCAGCGGCTGCGCCTTCCCCATGCCGGTGTTGGTCTTCCAGGCCTTCACGAAGGACTTGGCCTGGTTGATCTCGCTCTTCCAGTCGGCGACGGACCACTCGCCGACGCCACGGCCGGTGCCGCAGAAGTGGCCGTTGAAGTGGGTGCCGATCTCATTGCCCTCGAGCCAGGCGCCGCGGAGCTGGTCCACGGTGTCCTTGATCCCCGCGCGGTCGTTGAAGCCGATGTCCGAGCTGCCGGCGAGATGCTGCGGCGGCTTGTAGAGCCTGCGCTTCTCCTCGGGGAGCATGTACACCCCGCTGAGGAAGTACGTCATCGTGGCGTTGTTGCGCTTGGCGACCTTGCGGAAGTGGGAGAACAGCTTCTGGCCGTCCTCACCCGCGCCGTCCCAGGAGAACACCACGAACTGCGGGGGCTTCTGGCCCGGTTTCAGGCGCTCGGGTCTGGGGAGCAGCGGCTGCTGACCGGTGAACGCGGTCGAGCCGTCGCCGATCAGGCGCACCGCGGCCTTGGGCGCCGGGGCACCGGCGGGCTTCCTCGCGCCGTGCGCGGCCCCGGGCGCTCCCTCCTTCGTGCCGGACGAGTCGTCGGCGCACCCGGCCAGGGCCGCCGTGCAGACCATGAGCGCGGCGAGGCCCGCGGCCGTCCGCCGCACCCCCGCGCGCGTGCTTGGGTTGGCGGCCATCTCCGCCCACCTTCTTCCGTGCAAGTCGGGACAGAACGGCAGCAACTTCGCACGGGGGCTCGAGTGGCGGATTACGACAAGCCGATCAGTATTTTTATTCACTCATTAGAGTGGTCACTTACCCCATTTGCCCTGATGATCCAGCTAAGACCTTTACACTGCATTACGATTCGTTTACCGAGAGTTGAGTCATCCCGCCGCTGCAACGCCGTGACCCACGGCCGCGACCCGCCCTCCGGCCCCCGCCGGAGGACCCCCTGTTCCGCGACCGCGCCGCCCCGGAGGAGACGGGAAACATGTCTGCCTGCGTCCCCACAAGCGCCGCCGACTCGGCGCACGGCCCACGCCCCCAGCAGCCCCACGCGCCACCGCCCCGCAAGAAGTTCCGCATCGCCGGCGCCGACGTGTCCGCGTCCATCGCCGTCTTCCTGATCGCCCTGCCGCTGTCCCTGGGCATCGCCCTCGCCACCGGCGCCCCGCTCCAGGCGGGCCTCGTCGCCGCCGCCGTCGGCGGCCTCGTCGCCGGACGCTTCGGCGGCGCCCCGCTCCAGGTCAGCGGCCCCGCCGCCGGACTGACCGTCGTCACCGCCGACCTCATCCAGCGCTACGGCTGGCGGACGACCTGCGCCATCACCGTCCTCGCCGGACTCGCCCAGATCGGCCTCGGCTGTCTGCGCGTGGCCCGCACCGCGCTCGCCGTGAGCCCCGCCGTCGTACACGGCATGCTCGCCGGAATCGGCGTCACCATCGCCGCCGCCCAACTGCACATCGTGCTCGGCGGCACCCCCCAGAGCTCCGTCACCGCCAACCTCGGTGCACTGCCCGCCCAGTTGGCCGACCTGCACCCGGCCGCGCTGTCCGTGAGCGCGCTCACCATCGGCGTGCTGGTCCTCTGGCCCCGCATCCCCGGCCGCGCCGGACGCGCCGCACGGGCCATCCCCGCGCCCCTCGTCGCCGTCACGGCGGCCACCGCGCTCTCCGGCCTCGCCGCGCTGACCGTCGCCAAGGTCGACCTGCCCTCCTGGCGCACGCACGCCCTCGCCGGACTGCCCGAAGGCCCCGCGCTCGGCCTGGTCGCCGCCGTGCTCACGGTCACCCTGGTGTGCGGCGTGCAGTCGCTGCTCGGGGCGGTCGCCATCGACAAGCTCACCGCCACGCGCACCGGCAGCGAGGAGCGGGTGGGCCGCTCCGACCTCGACCGCGAGCTGCGCGGCCAGGGCATGGCGAACATGGTGTCCGGAGCACTCGGCGGACTGCCCGTCGCGGGCGTGGCCGTGCGCAGCGTGGCGAATGTGCGCGCCGGTGCCGTCAGCAGGAACTCCTCGATGCTGCACGGCGTTTGGGTAGTAGCGGCATCGCTGCTGCTCGTGCCGGTCCTGGAGATGATCCCGCTCGCCTCCCTGGCCGCGCTCGTCATGGTCGTCGGCGCCCAGATGGTCAGCATCAACCACATCCGTACGGTCACCCGCCACCGCGAAGTGCTCGTGTACGCGGCCACCACCCTGGCCGTGGTGTTCCTCGGCGTCCTGGAGGGCGTGGCCATGGGTGTCGCCGTGGCGGTGGCCGTCGCCCTGCACCGCCTCGCCCGCACCCGCATCACCTGCGAGGAGGACTCGGAAGGCGTTCACCATGTGCACGTGCGGGGCCAGTTGACGTTCCTCGCGGTGCCCCGGCTCAGCCGCTGCCTGCACCACATTCCGCAGCGGGCGCACGCCGTCGTGGAGCTGGACGGCTCCTTCATGGACCACGCGGCGTACGAGACACTGCACAGCTGGCTCGACGCGCACGCCGCGCAGGGCGGCAGCGCCGAGGTCACCGGCCGCGGCGGCCAGCGCATCACGGAGCCCGCGGCCACCGCCCACTGCGGCTGCCGCCCCTGGACGCCCTGGCGCAACCACCAGTGCGACGCCCCGCAGGAACCCCCGCGCACCGACCGCCCCGAGCAGCACCAACTGGCCAAGGGAATCAGCGCGTTCCAGCAGAACACGGCACCGCGGGTGCGGGGCGAGCTGGCCCGCCTCGCACGCGAGGGACAGCGGCCCGCACAGCTCTTCCTGACATGCGCCGACTCCCGCGTCGTCACATCGATGATCACGTCGAGCGGCCCCGGCGACCTCTTCGTCGTCCGCAACGTCGGCAATCTGGTGCCGCTGCCCGGCGCCGAGAGCGGCGACGACTCGGTGGCCGCCGCGATCGAGTACGCGGTGGACGTGCTGAAGGTCAAGTCCATCACCGTGTGCGGGCATTCGGGCTGCGGAGCCATGCAGGCCCTCCTGAACACGCCGCCGACCGGAGCGCAGACACCGCTCAAGCGCTGGCTGCGGCACGGCCTGCCGAGCCTGGAGCGGATGGCGGAGCAGACCGCGGAGGCGGCCGAGCAGGGCCTCGGGACGGCGGCCGGGCAGAGCCTCGGGACGGCGGCCGGGCAGAGCCCCGGCGCAGCGCCCGCGCCGAACCGCACGGCGGCCGTCCGCCCCCTGGGCGCGGCGACCGACCACCCCCTCGGCACCGCCAACCACCCCCTCAACGCCGCCAACCAGACCCTCAACGCCCCCGACCACCCCCTCGACGCCGCCGACCAGACCCTGCGCGGGATGCCCCGCCTCGCGGGCCGCGCCCCCGCCGACGCCGTCGAGCAGCTCTGCCTCACCAACGTCGTCCAGCAGTTGGAGCACCTGCGGGCCCACGAGGCGGTGGCAAGGCGGCTCGCCGAAGGGAGCCTGGAACTGCACGGGATGTACTTCCACGTGGGCGAGGCCCAGGCATATCTGCTGGCCGAAGGCGTGGCGGCGGCGGAGGAAGGGAGAGAGGCGGGTGAGACGACGCGCGCGGGGCAGGCACCTGACGAGGTGTTCAGCCAGGTGCCACCCGCCCATCCGGTAGAGGTCTAAACCAATTTTCGGCAAGCCCTTGTCACCGGGGCCGAGTGTCTGATGAGCTGTGGTCTGGGACACAACGGACACCCTGGGAAAGGGAGATGTCGTGAGCAACGAAAGCCTGGCCAACCTGCTCAAGGAGGACCGCAGGTTCGCGCCACCGGCCGAGCTGGCGGCGCACGCCAACGTAAAGGCGGAGGCGTATGAACAGGCCAAGGCTGACAGGCTCGGCTTCTGGGCCGAGCAGGCCCGTCGGCTGACCTGGGCCACCGAACCGACCGAGACGCTCGACTGGTCGAACCCGCCGTTCGCGAAGTGGTTCGCCGACGGCAAGCTCAACGTCGCGTACAACTGCGTCGACCGCCACGTCGAAGCGGGCAACGGCGACCGCGTGGCCATCCACTTCGAGGGTGAGCCCGGCGACAGCCGGTCCCTCACCTACGCGGAGCTGAAGGACGAGGTCAGCCGCGCGGCCAACGCCCTGACCGAGCTGGGGATCAGCGCGGGGGACCGGGTCGCGGTCTATCTGCCGATGATCCCCGAGGCGGTCGTGGCGATGCTGGCGTGCGCCCGCATCGGCGCCGCGCACTCCGTGGTGTTCGGCGGCTTCTCCGCCGACGCCATCGCCGCGCGCATCAAGGACGCCGACGCCAAGCTCGTCATCACCGCCGACGGCGGCTACCGCCGGGGCAAGCCGTCCGCGCTCAAGCCCGCGGTCGACGAGGCCGTCGGCCGCGTGGAGGGCGTCGAGAAGGTGCTCGTCGTCCAGCGCACCAAGCAGGACGTGGCCTGGACCGAGGGCCGCGACCTGTGGTGGCACGACGTCGTCGGCAAGCAGTCGCCGGAGCACACGCCCGAGGCGTTCGACGCCGAGCAGCCGCTGTTCATCCTCTACACCTCCGGGACGACGGGGAAGCCGAAGGGCATCCTGCACACGTCCGGCGGCTACCTGACGCAGACGTCGTACACCCACAACGCCGTCTTCGACCTCAAGCCGGAGACCGACGTCTACTGGTGCACGGCCGACATCGGCTGGGTCACCGGACACTCGTACATCACCTACGGACCGCTCTCGAACGGCGCGACCCAGGTGATCTACGAGGGCACGCCGGACACCCCGCACCAGGGCCGGTTCTGGGAGATCGTGCAGAAGTACGGGGTCACGATCCTGTACACGGCGCCGACGGCGATCCGTACGTTCATGAAGTGGGGCGACGACATCCCCGCCAAGTTCGACCTCAGCAGCCTGCGGGTGCTCGGGTCGGTGGGCGAGCCGATCAACCCCGAGGCGTGGATCTGGTACCGCAAGCACATCGGCGCCGACAGCTGCCCGATCGTGGACACCTGGTGGCAGACCGAGACCGGCGCCATGATGATCTCGCCGCTGCCCGGCGTGACCGAGACCAAGCCGGGCTCCGCGCAGCGGGCGCTGCCGGGGATCGCCGCGACCGTCGTGGACGACGAGGCGAACGAGGTGCCGGACGGTGGCGGCGGCTATCTGGTGCTCACCGAGCCGTGGCCGTCGATGCTGCGCACCATCTGGGGTGACGACCAGCGGTTCATCGACACGTACTGGTCGCGCTTCGAGGGCAAGTACTTCGCCGGGGACGGCGCGAAGAAGGACGACGACGGGGACATCTGGCTGCTCGGCCGGGTGGACGACGTGATGCTCGTCTCCGGGCACAACATCTCCACCACCGAGGTCGAGTCGGCGCTCGTGTCGCACCCGTCCGTCGCGGAGGCCGCCGTCGTCGGCGCCGCCGACGAGACGACGGGCCAGGCCATCGTCGCCTTCGTGATCCTGCGGGGCACGGCGAACGCGGAGGACGCGGAGCTGGTGGGTCAGCTGCGCAACCACGTGGGGACGACACTCGGCCCCATCGCCAAGCCCAAGCGGATCCTGCCGGTGGCGGAGCTGCCGAAGACGCGGTCCGGGAAGATCATGCGGCGGCTCCTCCGGGACGTCGCGGAGAACCGTCAGCTCGGTGACGTGACCACGCTCACGGACTCGTCCGTGATGGACCTGATCCAGTCCAAGCTGCCGGCTGCGCCCAGCGAGGACTGAGGCCCGCGGGGGGCGGCCGCCCCGCTCTGAGAAGCCTCTGAGAAGCCTCCGAGAAGGCTCTGAGAAGGCATCGAGAGGCACTGAGAAGCACTGAGAAGCACTGAGAGGCACCCTGCGCCACCCGCGCCGGGTGCCTCTTTTGTGCTTAAGGTGATTTTCGCCGGATAAGTCCAGGTGCACGGTTAGGTAAGCTAAGGATCAACGTCAACAACGCGACAAGAAACACCTAGGTGCGCCGGGAAGTCTGGTCGGCATGTGCACAGCCCTGCCTACCGACCGGAGGTCGACTCTCGTGGCCGCGCCCAACAGCAGCACCCGCAAAGTACTCGGACGCCTCTCCCTGCCCGAGCGGAACTTCGTCGCGGAGGCGCTGCGCACCGAGACCGTCGGTGGCGTACTCCTGCTCATCGCCGCCATCACGGCACTGATCTGGGCGAACACCCCGATCAAGGAGAGCTACGAGAGCGTCAGGGACTTCCATCTCGGACCCGCCTCGCTCGGCCTCGACCTGTCCATTCAGCACTGGGCGGCCGACGGACTGCTCGCCGTCTTCTTCTTCGTCGCCGGGATCGAGCTCAAGCGCGAGCTGGTCGCCGGCGATCTGCGCGAGCCCAAGGCCGCCGCGCTGCCCGTGATCGCCGCGATCTGCGGCATGGCCGTGCCGGCGCTCGTCTACGTGCTGGTGAACACCTTCGGCAGCGGCTCGACGGACGGCTGGGCCGTGCCGACCGCGACCGACATCGCCTTCGCGCTCGCCGTCCTCGCGGTCATCGGCACCTCGCTGCCGTCGGCGCTGCGGGCCTTCCTGCTGACCCTCGCCGTCGTCGACGACCTCTTCGCGATCATGATCATCGCGATCTTCTTCACCAGCGACCTGAACTTCGCGGCGCTCGGCGGCGCGATCCTCGGCCTCGCGGTCTTCTGGCTCCTTCTCCGCAAGGGCGTGCGCGGCTGGTACATCTACGTTCCGCTGGCCCTGGTCATCTGGGGCCTGATGTACAACAGCGGCGTCCACGCCACCATCGCCGGTGTCGCCATGGGCCTGATGCTGCGCTGCCACAAGGAGGAGGGCGAGCGGCACTCCCCCGGTGAGCACATCGAGCATCTGGTACGCCCCCTCTCGGCGGGGCTCGCCGTGCCGCTGTTCGCGCTGTTCAGCGCCGGTGTCGCGGTGTCCGGCGGGGCGCTCGGCGACGTCTTCACCAAGCCGGAGACCCTCGGCGTGGTGCTCGGCCTCGTCGTCGGCAAGGCCCTCGGCATCTTCGGCGGCACCTGGCTCGCGGCCCGCTTCACCAAGGCCGAGCTGAACGAGGACCTGGCCTGGCCCGATGTGTTCGCGGTGGCCTCGCTCGCCGGAATCGGCTTCACGGTCTCGCTGCTCATCGGGGAACTCGCCTTCAGCGAGGACCCGTTGCTCACCGACGAGATCAAGGCCGCGGTGCTGGTCGGCTCGCTGATAGCGGCCGTGATCTCCGGAGTCCTGCTGAAGCTCCGCGACCGGAAGTACCGCAAGCTGTGGGAGGACGAGGAGCGCGACGAGGACCAGAGCGGCATCCCCGACATCTACGAACAGGACGATCCGGACTACCACCTGCGGATGGCGGAGATCTACGAGAAGAAGGCCGCCGAGCACCGCAGACTTGCTCGACTGTCAGCCGGATCGAGCGACAGGCACGATGGTCCGGCATGATCTGATCTGACCAGAAGGCCCAGAAGAAGTCAGAGGAATGAGGAGCAAGCGATGAGCGCACCCGACGGTCCCGTCGGCACCGAACGCAGCCTCGGTCAGCTCGTCTCCGCGGCGAGCAAAGAGATGTCGGAGCTGGTGCACGATGAGATCGCGCTGGTCAAAGCCCAGCTGACGCAGGACGTCAAGCGCGGTGCGATCGGCAGTGCCGCGTTCATCGCGGCCACCGCCGTCCTCATCTTCTCGCTGCCGATGCTGAGCTTCGCCCTGGCCTACGGCATCCGCACCTGGAGCGGGTGGAACATGGCCATCTGCTTCGTGCTCTCGTTCGCGGCGAATGTCCTGGTGGCCGGAGTGCTCGCGTGGATCGGCGTGATCTTCGCGAAGAAGGCCGCGAAGGGCAAGGGCCCCCAGAAGGCCGCGGCCGCCGCCAAGGAGACCGCCGCCGTCCTCGGGAACGTCAAGCCGCATCCCCGCCCCGTGGCCCCTGCGGGCGCCCTTGAGCTGGAGTCCGGTGGGCGGGCCGACGCTGTGGCACGCTCGACTGCATGACGGACCAAGGCCCACCCCCGGACAGGACCACCGCGGCGACCCCCTCGACCGTACGGATCGAGGGCCCCTGGACGCACCGGGACGTCGCAGCCAACGGCGCCCGCTTCCACATCGCGGAGGCCGGTGAGGGCCCGCTGGTGCTGCTCCTGCACGGCTTCCCGCAGTTCTGGTGGGCCTGGCGGCACCAGCTCGTCGCGCTCGCCGACGCGGGCTTCCGGGCGGTGGCGATGGACCTGCGCGGGGTCGGTGGCAGCGACCGCACCCCGCGCGGCTACGACCCCGCGAACCTCGCCCTGGACATCACGGGCGTCGTACGGTCCCTCGGCGAGCCCGACGCCGCGCTCGTCGGGCACGACCTGGGCGGGTACCTCGCCTGGACGGCCGCCGTGATGCGGCCCAAGCTGGTGCGCCGCCTCGCCGTCTCCTCGATGCCGCACCCGCGGCGCTGGCGCTCGGCGATGCTGCGGGACCGCAGGCAGACGGCCGCCGGGTCGTACGTGTGGGGCTTCCAGCGGCCGTGGCTGCCGGAGCGTCAGCTGGTCGCGGACGACGGGGCCCTGGTGGGGCGTCTGATCCGGGACTGGTCGGGGCCGAGCCTGCCGGACGACGAGGCCGTGGAGACGTACCGCCGCGCCATGTGCATCCCCTCGACGGCGCACTGCTCGATCGAGCCGTACCGCTGGATGGTGCGCTCCCTCGCCCGGCCCGACGGGATCCAGTTCAACCGGCGCATGAAGCGGCCGGTGCGGGTGCCGACGCTGCATCTGCACGGCTCCCTGGACCCGGTGATGCGGACCCGCAGCGCGGCGGGCTCCGGCGAGTACGTCGAAGCGCCCTACCGCTGGCGGCTGTTCGACGGCCTCGGGCACTTCCCGCACGAGGAGGACCCGGTGGCGTTCTCCAACGAACTGGTGGCGTGGCTCAAGGACCCCGAGCCGGACCGGTAACCCGTTCGTCACGGTTCGTCACCCCCACAGGGAACTACTGTCCTACGAACGCCAATTGCCTGCCGCATAGGCCAATTGAGGCCCTTGGGCGCGGTTACCGACCTTGAGGCACGGGCACACGTCCGGGTATGGGCTGGACGCACGACTACAGTGACGTAGCACGCAAGCGCCGGACGGCCACCGTGGTGAACGGCCACGAGAGGGGCGGCCCGCACGATCCGGGACGCCCCGGTGAGGCGGCTGCCGCCGAGGCCATCGGCATCCCCCGCATTCTTCGCCGCCGGGCCCGCTGGATGTCCGCGCGGCTGCGGCACACCCGCGACTGACCCGCACCCGCTCCCACACCCGCGCGGCGGATCCTCCCTGGGGGGGATCCTCCCAGGGGCGCGCCTAGAGCGCGCACCCCTGGCTGTCGACCTCCTGGTTGGCGGTGCGGCCGCGCTCGATGTCCTCGCGCACCTCGTCCACCGTCAGGGCGTACCCGGTGTCGGGGTCGTCGAGCGACTTGGCGAACACCACGCCGTAGACCTTGCCGTCCGGGGTGAGCAGCGGGCCGCCGGAGTTGCCCTGGCGGACCGTGGCGTACAGCGAGTACACATCGCGGCGGACCGTGCCCCGGTGGTAGATGTCGGGGCCCTTGGCCGTGATGCGGCCGCGCACGCGCGCGGAGCGCACGTCGTAGGGGCCGTCCTCGGGGAAGCCCGCCACGATCGCGCTGTCGCCGCTCTGGGCGTCGCGCGAGGTGAACTGCAGGGGCGGGGCAGGCAGCGTCGGCACGTCCAGTACGGCGATGTCGCGCTCCCAGTCGTAGAGCACGACCTTGGCGTCGTACTTCTCGGCCTCGCCCCCTATCTGCACCTTGGGCTCGTCGACGCCGCCGACGACGTGGGCGTTGGTCATCACGCGGCGCGGCGCGAACACGAAGCCGGTGCCTTCGAGGGCCTTGCCGCAGCTGTGCGCGTCACCGCTGATCTTCACGATGGAGCGCTTGGCGTCGGCCGCGACCTTGCTGCCCACGAGCTTGGGGTCCGGGGGCTGGACGTCCTTGATGGGCTCGTTCGAGAACGGGCTGAAGACCTGCGGGAAGCCGTTCTGCGCGAGGACGGAGGAGAAGTCGGCGAACCAGGTGTCGGCCTGGTTCGGCAGGGTGCGGGAGACGCCGTGCAGCACCGTGGAGTTGCGCACCTCCTTGCCGAGCGTCGGCAGCGTGGTGCCCGCGAGGGCGGAGCCGATCAGCCAGGCGACGAGCAGCATGGCGACGACGTTGACCAGCGCGCCGCCGGTGGCGTCCAGGGCCCTGGCGGGCTGCCAGGTGATGTACCGGCGCAGCTTGTTGCCCAGGTGGGTGGTGAAGGCCTGGCCGACGGAGGCGCAGACGATGACGACGACCACGGCGACGACGGCCGCGGTCGTGCTGACCCGCGCGCCCTCGTCGGTGAAGGCGTCCCAGATGACCGGCAGCAGATACACCGCGACGAGGCCGCCGCCGAGGAAGCCGATCACCGAGAGGATGCCGACGACGAAACCCTGGCGGTAGCCGACGATCGCGAACCACACGGCGGCGAGCAGCAGCAGGATGTCCAGCACGTTCACGGAATTCAGTCCTCGCCTCGCATCATTCCCCGCCTCGCCTCGCGGTCTTCGCGCGTCACTGCCCTCGCGCCCGCCCCGCGAGCGGTACGCACCCTCACGGGCCCCGGTCGGCCCGGTCCCCGCAACCTTGTCATGAGCCCCAGTCGAGCGGGACCTCGCGGCCGCGGTCCCAGGGGCGCTCCCAGCCCGCGTAGTGCAGCAGTCTGTCGATGAGCCCGGCCGTAAAACCCCAGACCAGCGCGGACTCGACGAGGAACGCCGGGCCGCGGTGGCCGCTCGGGTGGACCGTCGTCGCGCGGTTCGCCGGGTCCGTGAGATCGGACACGGGGACCGTGAACACCCGGGCCGTCTCGGCCGGGTCGACCACGCCGACGGGGCTCGGCGCGCGCCACCAGCCGAGCACCGGCGTCACGACGAAGTCGCTCACCGGGATGAACAGGCTCGGCAGCACGCCGAAGAGCTGCACGCCGCTCGGGTCGAGGCCGGTCTCCTCCTCGGCCTCGCGCAGCGCGGCCCGCAGCGGGCCCGCCACGCGCGGGTCGCCGTCCTCCGGGTCGAGGGCGCCGCCGGGGAACGACGGCTGGCCCGCGTGCGAGCGCAGCGAGCTGGCCCGCTCCATGAGCAGCAGCTCGGGGCCCTGGGCGCCCTCGCCGAAGAGGATGAGGACGGCGGACTGCCGCCCCGCGCCGTTCGCCGGCGGCAGGAAGCGGCTGAGCTGGTCGGGGCGGACGCTCTCGACGGCGCGCAGCACGGGGGTCAGCCACGCGGGCAGTCCTTCGGCGGAGAGCAGGCCCTCGGCGGTGAGGGCGTGGTGGCCGTTGCGGCGCGCGGGGGCGTGGGCGGAGTCGTGGGCGCGCGCGGCGTCGGGCGCGGGGCCCTGGGGGCGTGCCGGGTCCTGGTCCTGGCCGTCGCTCATGTCCGTCTCGCCTGAGTGCGTATCGCTCTCGCCTGTGTGCGTATCGCTCGCGTGCGTCATCGGCACCCCCGTCCGTCTCTGCACAACGCCTGTCGGCCCGCTGATGGTTCCTCGTCCCGGGGACCGTCCGGGCGCGCTCCCGGCCGCCCGGTCACCCGGCGGCTCCCAGGGGCGGCGCCGCCTTGCCCGGATAGTCCGGCGGGGGGTTGAGCCGCTGGCCCGGCATGCCCCCCATCTCGTACTTCAGGAGCTTCCTTGCCTTGTCGGGGTCCGTCTCGCCCTCTCCGTACGAAGGGCAGAGGGGGGCGATCGGGCAGGCGCCGCAGGCGGGCTTGCGGGCGTGGCAGATGCGGCGGCCGTGGAAGATCACGCGGTGCGAGAGCATCGTCCAGTCGCTCTTCGGGAACAGCCCGCCGACGACGGCCTCGACCTTGTCCGGGTCGGTCTCCTCGGTCCACTTCCAGCGGCGCACCAGGCGGCCGAAGTGCGTGTCCACGGTGATGCCGGGGACTCCGAAGGCGTTGCCGAGCACGACGAAGGCGGTCTTGCGGCCCACGCCAGGCAGCTTGACCAGGTCCTCGAGGCGGCCGGGGACCTCGCCGCCGAAGTCGTCGCGCAGCGCCGCCGACAGGCCCATGATCGACCGTGTCTTGGCGCGGAAGAAGCCGGTCGGGCGGATCAGCTCCTCGACCTCCTCGGGGTTGGCCGCGGCCAGGTCCTCCGGGGTGGGGTAGCGGGAGAAGAGCGCCGGGGTCGTCTGGTTCACCCGCAGGTCCGTCGTCTGGGCCGACATGACGGTGGCGACCAGGAGCTGGAAGGGGTTCTCGAAGTCCAGCTCCGGGTGGGCGTACGGATACACGTCGGCCAGCTCGCGGTTGATGCGGCGGGCCTGGCGCACGAGGGCGGTGTGGGACTGCGGGGGTTTGGGCTTTTTGATCCGGGTGGCCGAGGCCGCCTTCTTCGCCGTCTTCGGCGCAGCCCTCGTCGTCTCTTCCGGCACCGTCCCGCCTCCGTCCCTGGAGCCTTCTGACACGCCACGTTTCGCCATGGCGCCAGCGTACGGGCCGTCACTGACACGGACGGGGGAGATGCGCAGTTGTCACGCGCCGGAGATCATCGAGCGGACCGGAAGCGACCACCACGCCCCCGGCCACCACCCCACCTCCCCCCAACCCACCGCGCCCCCATTGGCGGAAAGTCGACGCACCCGGCGGAGCACACCGAGAAGCACGCTCCGGCACGCACTCCGACACCACGCCCGGCGCGCCCCCAACACGCCGAACGAACCCCGCCCACACCTCGCCCACACCCCACCCAACGCCCGATATGTCGGGTTCCTCGGGGTAACGTAAGCGTGTTCGCCCACAGCAGAATCGCCGGAGGTGCCCGTGACCGCTGCCGCCGTGGCCTGTGCTCTCACGGGCCAGGGAGCAGGTGTCCGACCCACGTCCGGACGTCCGTATCCGTCGCCGGTCCCCCGGATCGGCCCCCAATTGGCCCCCTTCCGCATTGCCCCCGTCGCAAGTGCGGCAGACTTGAGTGACTGATCACACTGTTTGAACCGTCCGGCAAACTGGGGGCACGGTCCCCTGATGCAGGTCGACAAGGAGAGAACTCGTGGACGACGTTCTGCGGCGCGCCCCGCTCTTCGCGGCGCTCGATGACGAGCAGGCCGCGGAGCTCCGCGCCTCCATGAGTGAGGTGACGCTCGCGCGCGGGGACGCGCTTTTCCATGAGGGCGACCCCGGAGACCGCCTGTACGTGGTCACCGAGGGCAAGGTGAAGCTCCACCGCACGTCCCCCGACGGCCGCGAGAACATGCTCGCGGTGCTCGGCCCCGGCGAGCTGATCGGTGAGCTCTCGCTCTTCGACCCGGGCCCGCGCACGGCCACGGCCTCCGCCCTCACCGAGGTCAAGCTGCTCGGCCTCGGTCACGGCGACCTCCAGCCCTGGCTGAACGCCCGCCCGGAGGTGGCCGCCGCCCTGCTGCGCGCCGTCGCCCGGCGCCTGCGCAAGACCAACGACCAGATGTCGGACCTCGTGTTCTCCGACGTCCCCGGCCGCGTGGCCCGCGCCCTGCTCGACCTGTCGCGCCGCTTCGGCGTGCAGTCCGAGGAAGGCATCCACGTGGTGCACGACCTCACCCAGGAGGAGCTGGCCCAGCTGGTCGGCGCCTCCCGCGAGACGGTCAACAAGGCCCTCGCGGACTTCGCGGGCCGCGGCTGGCTGCGCCTGGAGGCCCGCGCGGTGATCCTGCTCGACGTGGAGCGCCTGGCCAAGCGGTCACGCTGACGCTGTTTCTTTCGTACGGGCCCGGCGCTCCGTACGCGTTCGGGGCCGCCCCTGGAGTCAGGGTGCGGCCCCGCCGTCGTAGTCCCTGCGGAAGTCCCCAGGGAAAGCTCTGCGGAGGTCCCCTGCGGAGGCGCCAGCACCCGAGCCCAGCCGCCCGCGCCACGCCACCAGGCGGCCTCAGGGCGGAATTTACGTGCCCCGGGGCCCGGCACGCTGCACAGTGGGCCCATGGGCACCGTCAGTCGGGGACTGGACAGTCAGGGCTACATCGAGCGTGAGGGCTCGCTGGGGCGGGTGGGCGACGCGTTCAGGCCCGTCGTCGCCGCCGCGCGCGACCGCGTCGCGGAGACCTTCGGCAAGCGCCTCGACAGCGCGTACCTGTACGGCTCCGTGCCCCGCGGCGCCGCCCGCGCGGGCCGCTCCGACCTCGACCTGCTGCTCGTCCTGCGCGCGGAGCCGACGCCGGAGGACCACGCCGACGCGGACGCCGTCGCCACCGCCGTCGACAAGGAGTTCACCGAGGTCGACGGCGTGGGCATCCTGCTCGCGAGCCGCACGGCCGTCCTGAGCGACCTGGAGACGTGCGACCTCGGCTGGTTCGTGGCCTGCCTCTGCACGCCCCTGCTCGGCGAGGACCTGGCCGAATTCCTGCCCCGCTACCGGCCCGACGGCCTCCTCGCCCGCGAGACCAACGGCGACCTCGCCCTGTTCCTGCCCCGCTGGCGCGAGCAGGCCGCCGCGGCCGCCGACGACCCCCAAGCCCTGCGCGCCCTGGTCCGCCGCGCCTCCCGGCACCTCGTCCGCACCGGCTTCACGCTCGTCATGCCGCGCTGGGGCGGCTGGACCAGCGACCTCACGGAGATGGCGGCCGCGTTCGCGCGGTACTACCCCGAGTGGGCCGACCCGATGCGGGCGGCGGCCGCCCTGGCCCTCGACCCGGTCGCCGACGCCGCCGCGCTGCGGGAGTACACCGACGTGATCGGGCCCTGGCTCGCCGAGGAGTACACGGCGGTACACGGAGCGAAGACCCCGCGCCCGCAACAGGCCGGGCCCGGGGCGCACTAGAGAGTCCTCCGGCGCGTCCGTCGGGCCGCGCACCGGGACCTGATCCCGTGCGACGCCGTACCGACGACTGACCGGACGGACCCCGGCCGACCGCCCGGCCCCACCGAACTCGCCGAACCCCCCGAACCAGCCGAACCCCCCGAACCAGCCGAACCAGCCGAACCAGCCGAACCAGCCGAACCCGCCGGACCCGCCCTAGATGAGCCCGTGCTCCCGCAAGTAGTCCAGCTGCGCCCGCACCGAAAGCTCCGCCGCGGGCCACAGCGAGCGGTCCACGTCCGCGTACACGTGCGCCACCACGTCGCCCGGCGCCACGTGCCCGTCCTCGACCGCCGTCTCCACCTGGGCCAGGCGGTGCGCCCGGTGCGCCAGATAGAACTCGACGGCGCCCTGGGCGTCCTCCAGGACCGGGCCGTGGCCCGGGAGCACCGTGTGCACGCCGTCGTCGACGGTGAGGGAGCGCAGGCGGCGCAGCGAGTCCAGGTAGTCGCCGAGGCGGCCGTCGGGGTGGGCGACGACCGTCGTGCCGCGCCCGAGGATCGTGTCGCCCGTCAGGACGGCCCGGTCGGCGGGCAGATGGAAGCAGAGGGAGTCGGCGGTGTGCCCGGGCGTCGGTACGACGCGCAGCTCCAGGCCACCCGTCGTGATCACGTCGCCCGCCGCCAGGCCCTCGTCGCCGAGGCGCAGCGCCGGGTCGAGGGCGCGGACCTTGGTGCCCGTCAGCTCCGCGAAGCGCGCGGCGCCCTCGGCGTGGTCGGGGTGGCCGTGCGTGAGCAGGGTGAGTCCGACGCGCGTGCCCTGCTCCTCTGCCGTCGCGATCACGTGGGCGAGGTGCGCCTCGTCGAGCGGGCCCGGGTCGATGACGACCGCGAGGCCGGAATCCGGCTCCGCGACGATCCAGGTGTTGGTGCCGTCCAGGGTCATCGCCGACGGGTTGGGCGCGAGGACGTTGACGGCGCGGGCGGTGGCGGGGCCGCTGAGTACGCCGCCGCGGGGCTGGCCGGGGAGGGCGGCTGCTTCGGTCATGCGGGGGTGACTCCCGTCGGTTCCGGGTGGGTGCGGTGCCGTGGGGCGGCGGCGGGTCGCCTCATGCGGTGCCGCCCACCGGGATGTGCTTGGTGAACTCGTCGTGGCCCGGCCAGGACAGGATCAGCTCGCCGTCCTCCAGGCGGGCCCTGGCCAGGACCGGGGTGAGGTCGCGGGACCCGGCGGCGGCCAGGGCGTCGGCGGCGGTGGCGCAGCCGTCGAGCTGGCGCAGCGTGGAGATGGTCGGCGGCATCATCAGGAGCTCGCCGCGGTCGTAGCGCTCGGCGGCCTGCCGGGGGCGGATCCAGACGGTGCGGTCCGCCTCCGTGGAGACGGCGCGGGTGCGCTGGCCGGCCGGGAGCACGGCGACGAAGAAGAACGTGTCGTAGCGGCGCGGTTCGAACTCCGGGGTGATCCAGCGGGCCCACGCGCCGAGCAGATCGCTGCGCAGGACCAGGCCCCTGCGGTCGAGGAACTCGGCGAAGGAGAGGTCGCGGGCCACCAGGGCGACGCGGTCCGCCTCCCAGTCGTCGCCGGTGGTGTCGTCGATGACGGTGTCCGGGGTCGGCCCGGCGAGCAGGACGCCCGCCTCCTCGTACGTCTCGCGCACGGCCGCGCACACGATGGCCTGGGCCGCCGTCTCGCCCACGCCGAGGCGGGCCGCCCACGCGGTGCGCGGCGGGCCCGCCCAGCGGACGTGGTGGTCGTCGTCGCGGGGGTCGACGCCGCCGCCGGGGTAGGCGTAGGCGCCGCCCGCGAAGGCCATCGAGGTGCTGCGGCGCAGCATGTGCACCTCGGGGCCCGCGCCGGTGTCCGGTCGGCCACCGGTGTCTCCGGTGCCTCCGGTGTCCCGGGGGTCTCCGGTGTCCCGCAGGAGCATGACCGTGGCCGCCCGGCGGGGCGCGGCAGGCGTCAGTTCGCCTGCCGCGAGGGCGCGGACGCGGTCGGGCCACTCCGGTGGGTACCACTGCCCATTTGCCATGGGCGGAGGCTATCCGGTGTGGTGCGGATGTTCGAGGGGCCTCTGGTACGCCGACCTGTACGGCGACCGCGTCGGCGCCCCCGACCCGCTACTGCGGCAGCAGCTCCACCTGGATCTCGACCTCGACCGGCGCGTCCAGCGGGAGCACCGCCACGCCCACCGCGCTGCGGGCGTGCACGCCCTTGTCGCCGAGGACCTCGCCGAGGAGTTCGCTGGCGCCGTTGAGGACGGTCGGCTGGCCGGTGAAGTCGGGGGCCGAGGCGACGAAGCCGGTGACCTTCACGACGCGCGCGATGCGGTCGAGCTCGCCCGCGACCGACTTGACCGCCGCGAGGGCGTTCAGGGCGCAGGTGCGGGCCAGGTCCTTGGCCTCCTCCGGCGTGACCTCCGCGCCGACCTTGCCGGTGACCGGCAGCTTGCCGTCCACCATGGGCAGCTGTCCTGCCGTGTACACGTACACGCCGGACTGGATCGCCGGCCGGTACGCCGCGAGCGGCGGGACGACGCCGGGCAGGGCCAGGCCCAGCTCGGCGATCCGGGCCTCGACCACGCCGCTCATGCCTGCTTCTCCCGCTTCAGGTAGGCCACCAGCTGCTCGGGGTTGTTCGGCCCGGGCACGACCTGGACGAGCTCCCAGCCGTCCTCGCCCCAGGTGTCCAGAATCTGCTTCGTGGCATGGACGAGCAGCGGCACGGTTGCGTATTCCCACTTGGTCATACGGCGACTGTAATGCCTGGCACCAGGGGCCTCGCGAACACCCGCTGTCCGGCGCCCCTAAGGGGCGGGTCAGGGGCCGGTGGGGGGCAGCCACATGCGTAGCCCGCCGGGCGACTGGTTAGGCTCGAATACGTGAGCAGGCTCCAGGTCGTCAGCGGCAAGGGCGGTACCGGCAAGACCACGGTGGCCGCGGCCCTCGCGCTCGCCCTCGCGACGGAGGGCAAACGCACCCTCCTCGTGGAGGTCGAGGGCAGACAGGGCATCGCGCAGCTCTTCGAGACAGAGGCGCTGCCCTACGAGGAGCGGAAGATCGCCGTCGCTCCGGGGGGCGGGGAGGTGTACGCCCTCGCCATCGACCCCGAACTGGCCCTTCTGGACTACCTCCAGATGTTCTACAAACTGGGCAGCGCGGGCCGCGCCCTGAAGAAGCTCGGCGCCGTCGACTTCGCGACCACCATCGCGCCCGGTCTGCGCGACGTCCTGCTGACCGGCAAGGCCTGCGAGGCGGTGCGCCGCAAGGACAAGCGGGGCCGGTACGCGTACGACTGCGTGATCATGGACGCCCCGCCGACGGGCCGCATCACGCGCTTCCTCAACGTGAACGACGAGGTGGCGGGGCTCGCCAAGATCGGGCCGATACACAATCAGGCGCAGGCCGTCATGCGGGTCCTCAAGTCCCCCGAGACGGACGTGCACTTGGTGACGCTCCTGGAGGAGATGCCCGTCCAGGAGACCGTGGACGGCATCGCCGAGCTGCGCGCCGCCGGCCTCCCGGTCGGCCGCGTCATCGTGAACATGGTGCGCCCGGCCCTCCTGGACGAGGCGGATCTTGAGCTCGGCCTGGAGCGCACGCCCCGTACGGCCATCGCCAAGACCCTGGCGGCCGCGGGGCTCGGCGGGGCCCGCGGCGCCGCGGGACGGCTCGTGGACCCGCTCCTGGCCCAGGCCGCCGAGTACGCCGAGCGGTACGCCCTGGAGGGCGCCCAGCGGGCCGTGCTCGGCGAGCACGGCCTGCCGCTGCACGAACTGCCCCTGCTGGCCGACGGGTTGGACCTCGGGGGTCTGTACGAACTCGCCACCGAACTGCGACAGCAGGGGGTTTCATGAGCCTCGACCCGGCAGGTGACCCGCTCGACGTCGACGCCCTGCTCGACGACCCGAAGACCCGCATCGTGGTGTGCTGCGGCTCCGGCGGCGTCGGCAAGACGACCACGGCGGCCGCCCTCGGCCTGCGCGCCGCCGAGCGGGGCCGCACGGTGGTGGTCCTGACGATCGACCCGGCGCGCAGGCTGGCGCAGTCCATGGGCATCGACTCGCTGGACAACGTGCCGCGGCGGGTGAAGGACGTCCAGGGCGCCGGGGAACTGCACGCCATGATGCTGGACATGAAGCGCACCTTCGACGAGATCGTCGAGGCGCACGCGGACGCGGACCGGGCCAGGGCGATCCTCTCCAACCCCTTCTACCAGTCGCTCTCGGCGGGCTTCGCGGGCACGCAGGAGTACATGGCGATGGAGAAGCTGGGGCAGCTGCGCTCCCGCGACGAGTGGGACCTGATCGTGGTGGACACCCCGCCGTCGCGCAGCGCCCTCGACTTCCTGGACGCCCCGAAGCGGCTTGGTTCTTTCCTGGACGGGAAGCTGATCCGGCTCCTGATGGCCCCGGCGAAGGTGGGCGGCCGGGCCGGGATGAAGTTCCTGAACGTCGGGATGTCGATGATGACGGGGGCGCTCGGCAAGCTGCTCGGGGGCCAGCTCCTGCGGGACGTGCAGACCTTCGTGGCCGCGATGGACACGATGTTCGGCGGCTTCCGCAAGCGGGCCGACGCGACGTACCGGCTGCTTCAGGCGCCGGGGACGGCATTCCTCGTGGTGGCGTCGCCGGAGCGGGACGCGCTGCGGGAGGCGGCGTACTTCGTGGAGCGTCTCGCTGCGGACGACATGCCGCTGGCGGGGCTCGTCCTGAACCGGGTGCACGGCAGCGGTGCCGCCGAGCTGTCGGCGGAGCGGGCGCTGGCCGCCGCGGAGGGGCTTGAGGAGGAGGTGGCGGAGAGCCGCGGGGCGAAGGCGGCGGCGGGCTCCGGGGCGGACGCCGGGGGCGCCGTCGAGGAAAATCTTGGGGCGGGCGGCATTGTGGATCAGGAGGGCGGGAATGTTGGTCTGCGTAACTCCTCAGAGTCCGAGGCTCCCAACTCCCCTGAGGCGATCGGTACTTCTCCTTCAACCAAAGACGACGACTCCGGCGCGTCCGTCGAGCAGCTGACCGCGGGCCTGCTGCGGCTGCACGCCGAGCGCATGCGGCTGCTCGCCCGCGAGCGGCACACCCGGGACCGCTTCACCGCGCTGCACCCGGAGGTGGCCGTGGCGGAGGTGGCCGCGCTGCCGGGCGACGTGCACGACCTCGACGGCCTGCGCGCGATCGGCGAGCGGCTCGCCGCGGCCACCGGTGACCACGCGTGACCGCCCGTCCAGGCGTGCGCGCACGCCCTTCGTACCTCTGCCGCACAGGACACCGCCCGTCCTGACACGCGCTGTCGAATCACCTGGCGTACAGCCCATACGTCAGGTGTCGCACAGCCCGTGTGTCAGGCTGCCCGGCGGCCCCGGTGCCGCCTGTGAACGGCGGCACTCCTGGGGGCCGGTGGTCGGCGGTGGTGCTGCGACGGATGCCGCGTGGTGCCACCTGGCATGGCGTTACGACGCGGCGTGGTGCTGCGCGACGAGGGCTCAGCCCACGGCCGCGTAACTCTCGTAGGTCTCCTCGTCGTCCAAGTCCACGGGCAGCAGGCCCGTGCCACGCTCGTACTCGGAGCGTGCTGTCTCAAGGAGCCTGCGCCACGAGGTGACCGTGGGACGCCTGCGCAGCAGTGCGCGGCGCTCCCGCTCTGTCATGCCACCCCACACGCCGAACTCGACGCGATTGTCCAGCGCGTCGGCCAGGCACTCCGTGCGCACCGGGCAGCCGGTGCACACCGCCTTGGCCCTGTTCTGCGCTGCTCCTTGTACGAACAGTTCATCCGGATCGGTAGTGCGGCAGGCGGCCTGCGCACTCCAGTCGGTTACCCAGCCCATACCGGCGCCGTCCTCTCCCGAATCGAGGCTCCCCCACGGCGGCAGCGGCATATTCACCGCCGCCAGTTGAGGACGTTACGGAAGGTGGGCACAGCGCAACACCCCCTGCGGGCCCAATCTTGAATGGCCCGAACGGACTATGCGTAAGCGGCAGATCACCCGACGGAGTGAGCTGGCGACATGCGTGACCAACCCGGCAAATGCGGGCAGTTCAGCTGGGTCACAGCGGACGCGAGGAGACGGACGAGGCGGATTCGGACATCGCTTCCGGCTGTACTCGTCCTGCGCTCGTCCCGCACTCGGCGTGGCACGAGGCTTGTTGCGCGACCGCACTGCTGTGACAGTTGAGAGCAGCTTAGGCCAAGGCATATACGCGTGTCCGGCGAATCAGAACGTAGGCTGCCCCCATGGCAAACAAGCGATCGGGCGGTGGTCTCTCCCCCGCGCAGCAGGCCGCCAAGTTCCTGGGCGTGAGCGTGCTCGCGGGCGCGGTGCTCGCCGGGATCGCGCTGCCCGCGGCGGGCGTGATCGGCCTCGCGGCCAAGGGGTCGGTCGAGGGCTTCGACGAGATCCCGGCCAACCTGAAGCAGCCGCCGCTGAGCCAGCGCACCACGATCCTGGACTCGGCGGGCGGCGCCATCGCCACGGTGTACTCGCGCGACCGCACGGTGGTGCCGCTGAAGGGCATCTCGCCGTACATGCAGAAGGCGATCGTCGCGATCGAGGACTCCCGTTTCTACGAGCACGGCGCGGTGGACCTCAAGGGCATCCTGCGCGCGGTGAACCAGAACGCGCAGAGCGGCGGCGTCGCGCAGGGCGCCTCCACGCTCACGCAGCAGTACGTGAAGAACGTCTTCGTGGAGGAGGCCGGCGACGACCCGGACAAGGTCGCCGAGGCCACCCAGCAGACCCTCGGCCGCAAGATCCGCGAGCTGAAGTACGCGATCCAGGTCGAGGAGGAGCTCGGCAAGAAGCGGATCCTCAAGAACTACCTGAACATCACGTACTTCGGTCAGCAGGCGTACGGCGTCGAGGCCGCCTCCCAGCGGTACTTCTCCAAGCCCGCCAAGGACCTCAAGCTCCAGGAGGCCGCCCTCCTCGCCGGCATCGTGCAGTCGCCGAGCCGCTACGACCCGGTGAACGACCCGGCCGAGGCCAAGCAGCGCCGCAACGTCGTGCTCCAGCGCATGGCCGAGACGCACGACATCTCGCAGCGTGAGGCCGACGAGGCGAAGCAGACCAAGCTCGGCCTGGACGTCAGCCGCCCCAAGAACGGCTGCATCACCGCCGTGAAGGGCGCCGGCTTCTTCTGCAAGTACGTCGAGAAGACCTTCCTGAACGACCCGGTCTTCGGCAAGACCAAGGAGGCCCGGGCCAAGCTGTGGAACCGCGGCGGCCTGCGCATCAGGACGACGCTCGACCCGCAGACCCAGACCTCGGTGCAGGCCTCGATCAAGGATCACGTCTACCAGACCGACGACGTGGCGACCGCCGCCACCATCGTCGAGCCCGGCACCGGCAAGATCCTCGGCATGGGCCAGTCCCGCCCGTTCGGCTACCGCAAGAACGAGACGGAGATCAACCTCTCCGTCGACGACAACATGGGCGGCGGCGCGGGCTACCAGCCCGGTTCGACGTTCAAGCCGATCGTGGCCGCGGCGGCCCTGGAGCGCGGCATGTCTCCGGGCAAGCGGTACGACTCGCCGTACGAGATGCCCTACCCCGACCGGGTCTCCGCCTGTGACGGCAAGACCTGGAAGAACTACGGCAACCAGAAGCTCACCAACGAGAACGAGTCCGAGGTCGGCCCCTACCGCATGCGGGAGGCCACCGCGAAGTCGGTCAACACCTACTTCGTGGAGATGATCGGCGACATCGGCATCTGCCCGGTGACGAAGATGGCCGACAAGATGGGCGTCCAGCGCGCCAACGGCAAGCCGATGGACCAGGCGCCGTCGATCGCGCTCGGCACCCAGGAGGTCTCGCCCCTGACGATGGCCAGCGCGTACGCGACCTTCGCGGCGCGCGGCAAGTACTGCACGCCGATCGCCATCGAGTCGATCCGCACCCTCGGGGGCAAGTCCCTGCCGGTGCCGAAGTCCACGTGCTCGCAGGCCATGTCCGAGCGGACCGCCGACACGATCAACACCCTCCTCAAGGGCGTGGTCGAGGACGGCACCGGCAAGCAGGCCGGCCTCGGCTCCCGCGACAGCGCGGGCAAGACCGGTACGACGGACTTCCGCTACGCCGCCTGGTTCGCGGGCTACACCCCGAACATGTCCGGCGCCGTCTGGGTCGGCGACCCGGCCCACGACCGCCGCATGGTCAACATCACCATCGGCGGCCGCCCCTACGGCAAGGTCTTCGGCGGCGAGGTCCCGGGACCGATCTGGCGCGACGCCATGAGCGGCGCCCTGGAGGGCAAGCCCGACCCCGACTTCGAGACGGTGCGCCTGCCCGGCGACAAGGACCGGGACCGGGACCGGGACCGCGGGGACGGCGACGGCGGCAACGGCGGCGACGACGGGAAGCCGGGCAACGGCAACGGCGGCCACAACGGTGGCGGTGGCGACGACGATGACGACAGCCCGTGGCCGGACCTGCCCGGGGTCATCGGCGGTGGGGGCGGCGGGCCCGGGGGCTGGCGGGACTAGGCCGGGCCGGGGGCCTCGGGGCCTCTGAGCACGCCGCCCCACGGGTCAACCGCATACGCATAGACAGAACAGATGGGGCGCCGCCCGAGTCGGGAAGTTCGACTCGGGCGGCGCCCCACCGACGTACGAGACGGCACCCCACGACGTACGAGACGGCACCCCGCCGACGTACGAGAGCGCGGAAACTCAGCTTCCGGCCAGGAGCTTCTTGACCGTGGCGGCGACCCGGCCGCCCTCCGCGCGCCCGGCGACCTTCGGGTTCACGATCTTCATGACCTGGCCCATGGCACGCGGCCCCTCGGCGCCCGCGCCCTTGGCCTCGGCGACGGCCGCGGCGACGATCTGCTCCAGGTCGTCGTCGGAGAGCTGCTGCGGCAGGTACTCGGCGAGCACCTCGCCCTCCGCCATCTCGCGCTCGGCCTGCTCGGGGCGGTTGCCCTGGGAGAAGGCGTCGGCGGCCTCGCGGCGCTTCTTCGCCTCGCGGGTGATCACCTTCTGCACCTCGTCGTCGGAGAGCTCGCGCTTCTCCTTGCCCGCGACCTCCTCCTTCTGCACGGCGGCGAGCGTCATCCGCAGCGTCGAGGAGCGCAGCTCGTCGCGCCCCTTGATCGCGGCGTTGAGGTCGTCCTGAAGCTTCGACTTGAGCGTGGTCATGGGGCAATTGTGGCAGGTGGACCGCGTGTGTGGCCCCCTCATTTCCGGGGGCGGCCGCCCGGGGGCCCCGGGGCGGCCGGCGGGCGTACGGGGTCTGACACGATGGAGGCATGCGCGCGCGATACGCAGTACCTCTGGGAATCACGGCGACGGCCGCGGCCGGAATCGCCTACTCGGTGGGCATCGAGGCCCGCTTCTTCCGGCTGAGGCGGGTGACGGTCCCGGTGCTCCCCGCCGGAATGCGCCCCTTGCGCGTGCTCCAGGTCTCCGACATCCACATGGTGTCCGGTCAGCGCAAGAAGCAGCGCTGGCTGCAGTCGCTCGCGGGCCTCCGCCCCGACTTCGTGATCAACACGGGCGACAACCTGTCGGACCCGCAGGGCGTGCCCGAGGTCCTGGACTCGCTCGGCCCGCTGATGTCCTTCCCCGGGGCGTACGTCTTCGGCTCGAACGACTACTACGGCCCGACGCTCCGCAACCCCGGGCGCTACTTGATCGAGAAGATGCAGGGCCGCCACGGCCTCAACGGCAACAAGCCCGTGGTCGGGGCGGTCCACAACCCGTGGGAGGACCTGCGGGACGGCTTCGACGCGGCGGGCTGGGTGAACCTCACGAACACCCGCGGCTCGCTGAAGATCGACGGCTACGACATCGCGCTGACCGGACTGGACGACCCGCACATCAAGAGGGACCGGTACGCGCGCGTGGCAGGCGGCCCGGTGGCCGACGCGGACTTCTCGATGGGCGTCGTGCACGCCCCGTACCTGCGCGCCCTCGACGCCTTCACGGCCGACGGCTATCCCCTGGTCCTCGCCGGCCACACCCACGGCGGCCAGCTGTGCATCCCCTTCTACGGGGCGCTGGTCACCAACTGCGATCTGGACACGGACCGGGTGAAGGGCCTGTCGACGCACGAGGCCGAGGGCCACACGTCCTACCTGCACGTCTCCGCGGGCTGCGGCACCAGCCGCTACACCCCCCTCCGCTTCGCGTGCCCCCCGGAGGCCACCCTCCTGACCCTCACGGAACGCTCCCCGGCCGCCTGAGCCTCACCCGCGCCCCACCCCGCAAAACCGGATTTCGTCTCCGGCCACCGGTCCGCTAAAGTAATCGATGTCGCCGCGACCTGCCCAGCAGGACCGCCGGAACAACGACATCGGGGTGTGGCGCAGCTTGGCAGCGCGCTTCGTTCGGGACGAAGAGGTCGTGGGTTCAAATCCCGCCACCCCGACAGTGAAGTACCAGTTCAGGGGCATGATCCGAGAGATCGGATCATGCCCCTGACTCGTTTCTCGAGCCTCTTGGGAGCCATGGGGGAGCCGACCTCCCTCCAGCGAGGTCAGCGACCCTCAGCTCCGACAGCGCACCGCGGATCGAGGCAATGCGGGCAGCGCCCACCAGGGCCATGGCCTGAGCTGGAGACCACGTCAGCCCTCAGCGCGGAGGCATGCGCGGGCGCGGAGCCCTCTTCCACCACGAATAATCCATGGCTAGCCCAACCAACTGTCTTGAGAAGAGTCAGGCACCATGGCGTCTCTCCAGTTCTCGCTGCTCGACCCCCCTGCGCATCCTCCGGGACAGCACCTCGTTGCCCGTGGGATATCCGCAGCAGCAGGCGATGCTCGCCACGCTCCTGCTCAGACCGGGGCGCCGCGCGCTGCGTGCCGGAGCTCACCGAGCTGACCACCGAGCATTCGTTGCGCGAGCGGCCCTACGGGCTGCTGATGACGGCCCTGTATCAGGCGGGGCGGTCGGCCGACGCCCTTGCCGTCTTCCGCGACGCCCGGCGACTGCTCATCGACGAGCTCGGGGTGGAGCCCGGGCCGGAGCTGGAGGGACTGCACCGGCGCATCCTCGAGCGCGACCCCACCCTCGTCCCCGCCTCCCCGGAGTCGCTCAGCCTCGTCGGATCCGGTGCGGAGACGGACGAGGCACCGGAACAGCCGGAGCAACCGGAGCCAGCGCCCGGCCCCCGCCAGAAGTCCACCGCGCCACTGCCGACTGCGCCGAGACCGTGATCGATCTTCTGCTGCTCGACCGCCTCATGGAGGCCAATCCGCGACTGCGGCTCACCTTGGTGCCCAAGTCCCTGCCCTGCTACACCGACGCCGACGCGCCTCTCGTGCTCCGCCTGCTCGACTCGCCGCGGCTGCGGGCACTTGGCGTCGACCGGCTGCGGGCAACGGACGTGTGCACGACTGGCCCGAGCATGGCCACGGCCAACCTGCGCAAGCTGTCCCCGGAGCTGGCCCGTGCCCTGCACGAAGCGGACTGCGTGTTCGTGAAGGGCACCAATGTCCACGAGATGTTCCAGGGCGGCATCAGCAAGGTGACGTACACCGGATTCGTGCTGGTCAGCGAGTTCAACGAAGGGGCGATGGGGGTGAACGCGGCCACGGCACCGCTGTTCCTGGTCCGCTCCGAGCCTGGTGAGTACACGAACTGAGGCTTCGAAGGACGCCGCTTCCGTACGCGGCGCTACGCCGACGGTCGGCACGTCAGGTTGTGCTGGAGCACTTTGACGGACCGTGAGCGGCGCAAGGAGTGCACCGCACCCGCCGCGCTCCGCGACGAGTGGCGTCGGCTCGACGCGCTCGCCGAACGGGTCGCACCCAGAACGCGCGTTGCGCTGGAGAGCGAGCGGGGAAGGGTGCGCAGGAGGCTGCAGCAGCTCACCGGAACACCCGTCGTCCCCACCCCTTCCTGGAGTCCCCATGCCTGACCTCGAAGCCGACTGGCTGGACGAAGTGGAACGCCTCGCCGCCGGGGCGATCGCCCGCTTCCCCCGCCACAACGAGATCTTTCACCTCGTCTCCCGCCTCGCCGAAGAGACGGGGGAAGTCGCCCAGCAGGTCAACCACTTGGAGGGCATGGGGCTCAAGCGCGACCGCCACGGCGAACCGGACGTCGGAGACCTCACCAAGGAGGTGCTCGACGTGGTGCGCTGTGCCGTGACGATCGCCATGCACTACGGCTGCGTCGACGACCTCCGGGAGCTCACGTCGCAGAAGCTGGCCTCGTACCGCCGGGAGGGGTGGGTGAACTGACGGCGCCCCGCGCCGACCGTGAGCGCCGACGACGAGCAGGCGTGAACGGCGAGCTTGTTCGCTGTGGTCAGGCCTCCGCGCGCCAGACGGTGCCCCTGCGTTCGTACTCCAGGATCATCTCGGCGAGCAGCGCGGTCTTCGGGCCGTAGAGGCGCTCGGCGAGCCAGAGGGCCAGGTCGAGGCCCGAGGTGACGCCGCCGCAAGTGATCAGGTCGCCGTCGTCCACCACCCGCCCGAACGTGAGCTTCCCGCCCTGATCGGCCAGATCCTCGCGGGCCGCGAAGTGCGTCGTGCACGGACGGCCTCGGGTGATCTTCGCCGCGGACATGAGCATGACGCCGGTGCATATCCCGCCCATGATCAGACCGGGCCGCTCGGCTCTGGCCAGGGCACGCGGGAGTACGCCGCGCTTGATCTCGTCGTCGACCCCGGACCCCTTCCCGTAGCCCCCGCCGGGCACCAGCAGGACGTCCGCGTCCTCCGGGGCCCAGGGGTCGCGTACGTCGATGTACATGCCGGAGGACGTCCGTACGGTGCGGGGGCCGTCGGCGGTGACGAAGCTCTGCGTGATCCGGCACTTGCCCGCGTCCCTGAGGATGCCGAGCACCTCGACGGGGCCCGCGAAGTCCTGCTCCTCAACGTCGTCGAACAGGACCGTGTGCACGCGCAGTTCACGGGTGCGCCCGCTCTTCCCCTCGGCGGTGGCGGCAGAGGCGGTGGCGGAGGAGGTGCCGAGGCCCAGTGCGGTCGCGGCCGTGGCCACGGCGCCCGTACGGAGAATGTGTCGTCGCTGCATGTCATGTGCTCCTTGGGTCGGTCGGGGTCGGAGGGGTGACGGCCCCGGACGACTGTCTCCTCGGGCCTGCGACGTGTGGAAGGGGATGTCCGGATGTGTGGGCTGCTGGTCCTTGAGGACCTGCTGGCCGGGTGCCGAGACTGAGGGGCATGAGGACCGAGGTCGATGTGGTCGTGGTCGTGGGGGACGGCGTGGTGCTGCTCGATGTGGCGGGGCCGGTGCAGGTGTTGCACGGGACCGGCTACCGGGTGCGGCTCGCCTCGCCCCGCGGGCGTTCCGTGGTGACCGACACGGGGATCCCGCTGGGGGTCGAACTGGCCGTGGAGGACGTCCCCGAGACCGTGGACACGGTGCTGGTGCCGGGCTATCCGACGGTGAGCGGCCACGGGCATCCGCCGGAGCTGATCGCGCACGTACGCCGCATCGGCGCGGGCGCGCGGCGCACGGCGTCCGCCTGCACCGGCGCGTATCTGCTCGCGGAGGCCGGGCTGTTGGACGGCAGGCGGGCCACGACGCACTGGGCCGAGTGCGAAACGCTGGCGAGGCTCTTCCCGCGGGTGCGGGTGGAGCCCGACTCCATCTACGTACGCGACGGGCCCGTCATCACCTCCGCCGGCGTGACGGCGGGCATCGACCTGGCGCTTGCGCTGGTCGAGGAGGACCACGGCCCCGAGGTGGCGCGCACCACCGCCAAGAACCTCGTCGTCTTCCTCCAACGCCCCGGCGGTCAGTCGCAGTTCAGCGTACGGAGCGCGGTGACCCCGCCCCGCAGCCCCGGGCTGCGGCGGGTCCTGGATGCCGTCGTGGCCGACCCCGGTGGGAACCACACCCTCGCCGCCATGGCCGAGCGGCTCGCCGTCAGCGAACGCCACGTCACCCGCCTCTTCCGCCGCGAAGTCGGCGGCACCCCCGGGCAGTACGTGGAACGCGTCCGTCTGGAGGCCGCGCAGGCGATGCTCGAATCCTGCGACGCCGGTGTGCACACCATTGCACGCGCCTGCGGGTTCGGCACGGACGAGACGATGCGGCGGGTGTTCCTGCGCGTGCTCAACGCGCCGCCCGCGGTGTATCGGGAGCGGTTCCGCGCGTCGGCCTCCTCCGCCCGTGCCTCACGTCCCGACAGACCGAGGAGAGAAGAGAACTGATGCCCGCACATCCGCCGCACCGCGATGCCCTGGCCACCGGCACCAGCAGCGACGCCGACACCGACCCCACCCAGGACCTGTCGTTCCCCGGCACGGACCTCTCCCGCAGCGCCCTCGGCCTCGTGGACGAGGCGGCGCCGCCGTACCTGCGCAATCACAGCCTGCGCGCCTTCCTGTTCGGGCGCGCCGCCGCCGCGCAGGCCGGGTGTCGGCCCGGGGAGGACTACGACGAGGAGGTGCTGTTCCTCATCTGCGCGCTGCACGACCTGGGACTGACCGAGCGGGCCGCGGACGATCGGCAGCGGTTCGAGGTCGCGGGCGCCGACCTGGCGGCGCGCTTCCTGGAGGACAACGGCATCACCGACTCCCGCGTGGACGCCGTCTGGGACGGCATCGCCCTGCACACCTCGCCCGGATTCGCGGCCTCCCCCGTCCACCGGAACCGCCGCCCGCCGGAGATCGGTGCGGCGCAGCGCGGCATCCTCCTCGACATCGAGGGCGGCCCCGACGACCTGCCGCGCGGCTACGCCTCCCGCGTGCACGCCGCCTACCCCCGCCTCGGCGGGGCCCGCGCCCTCGGCGCGGCCCTGGAGTCCCGCAGCCTCTCCGACCCGGCCACGGCCCCGCCGATGACCCTGCCGGGCGAGATCCTCCACCAGCTCCACCCCGAACTCCCCTACACCACCTGGCAGATGGTCCTCGACGCGAGCGGCTGGGGCGACTGAGCGGCGCGTCAGGCGCCGGCGAGGGGCAGCATCAGCCGGCGCTCGCGGCACTGCGGGACGCCGCGTAACCGTGCCGGGAAGCCACGCCGGCGGAACGCCGCCCCGTTCCCGTGTCAGCGGAACGCCGCCCCGTTCCGCCGCGCCCACTCCGCGTACGTGTGCGGCGCGCGGCCGAGGATCCGCTCGGCGTCGGGGCTGACGCGGGCCTCCTCGGGGGTGGGGGTGCCGAGGATCGCGAGGGTCGTGTCGGCGACGGGCTCGGGCATGAAGTGGAGCAGCTGGGCGCGGGCCTCGTCGCGGGTCTGTTCGGTGAAGCGGATCGGGGTGCCGAGGGCCGCGGCGATCGCCTCCGTCTGCTGGCGGGGGGTGATCAGGGCCGGGCCCGTGAGTTCGTAGGTCCGGCCCGCGTGAGCGGGGTCGCGCAGCGCCGTCGCGGCCACCTCCGCTATGTCGGCCGGGTCGATCACCGGCAGACCCACGTCGCCGAACGGCGCCGCGACGGTACGTGACGTACGTACCGAATCGGCCCAGGCGTAGGTGTTGGACGCGAACCCGCCGGGGCGCAGGATCGTCCGCTCGACCCCCGACCGCCGCACCGCGTCCTCGATCGACCGCATCAGCGCGCCGTGCGACGGTGAGTCCGGCCGGGTCGCCACCCCTTGCGAGGACAGCAGCACCACCCGCTCCACACCGCCCGCCCCGGCCGCGTCGAGGATGGCCCCCGGGTCGAGCAGGTGGGCGCTCGCGCCGCCGCTCTGGAGGAACAGGGCCCGCGCGCCGTCGAAGGTGGCGCGCAGACTCTCGACGTCGGCCAGGTCCGCCCGGCGCCAGTCGACCCCGTCCGGCACGTCCCGCGCCGAGATCCCCCGGGATGTCGCCCTGACCTTCTCGCCCGCCGCCGCGAGCGTCCGCACCAGCGATCGGCCCACGTTTCCCGTCGCTCCGGTCACCACGATCATGTCGTCTCCCTGCGTGATTGCGAGTTGGTTGGCTGGTTAGCCGGTTCGCTTGTTAGTTAGTTGACTAACTCATGCGGACGCTAGCACGAGCTCCGGGGCAGTTGTCTATAGTTAGTCAGGTGACTGACTCAGGGAAGCGTCGCGGCTCCGGGAAGCGGCAGCGGCTCATGGCCGCGGCCGCCCAGGTCCTGCACCAGCAGGGCGTCGAGCGCACCACCATCGCCGACATCGCGGCCGCCGCGGACGTGCCCGTCGGGAACGTCTACTACTACTTCAAGACCAAGGACGAGCTGGTCCAGGCCGCGCTCGCCGAGCACTCCGGGCATCTCGCCGCGCTCACCGCAGGGCTCGACGCGCTGCCCGATCCGCGGGAGCGGCTCAAGGCGCTGGTCGGTATGTGGGTCGAGCGGCGGGACACCGCGGCGCGGTACGGCTGCCCCACCGGCACCCTGGCCGCCGAGCTCGACAAGCGGTCCGTGGGCGGGCTCGACGAGGAGGCGGGCCGGGTCGTCCGGCAGCTGCTCGACTGGGCCGAGCGGCAGTTCCGTGAGCTGGGGCTGCCCGATCCGGGCGGGCTCGCGCTCGCCTTCGTGGGCGCGTACCAGGGCATGTCCCTGCTGGCCAACGCCCTCCGCGACCCGGAGGTGATGGTCGGCCAGGGCGCACGCCTGAACGACTGGCTCGACGGCCTCGGTGGCGTCGGCGGTCCGGGCGGCCCCGGTGGGACCGGCGGCGCCTGACCGGCCTACCGGCAAGAGCCGCCGCGTCGTATCGGTACCGGTCCCTCCCCTCGTGGGGACCGGTACCTAACGAGGCGGGCGGCGTCGACCCGCGCCGGAGCGGCGTGGATCGATGAGGTCCGGAGTCACGGTCGACGTGGCAGCGGTCCGGGTGCGACCTGTTCTCCACGTGTCTGGCGAGTCCGTGAACCGGAACCCTCGCCACCGCTTATAACTCCGGCGAAAACCAGCCAGGAGGGTGCAGCGCCATGAGTCACCTCTCCGGGCGCAGGGCCCGGTGGCCTGCCCTGACGCCTCGCGGTTGGTTCGCTACTGCGCCGCGATCCTGCCAGTTGAGGGTCCGGCTGAGGAGCTTCCGGTCTCATCCGGCCCACTTCGCCGCAGGTCAGGCGTATAAAGTGAGTTTTCCGGTCCGGATGACCAGGTGTGGCGGAGTGAAGGGGTGGAGGCCTTGGGTTCCGACTCGGGGGCGCGTACGGCCTTCGCGGAACGCCTCGCGCTGCTGTATCAGGAGGCCGGAAATCCGCCCCTCAAGCGCGTCGCCGAAGCGGTCGGGCAGCTCCAGCGCGTCGACGATCGCGGGCGGCCCGTACGGGTGTCCGCGCAGCGCATCAGCGACTGGCGGCGCGCCAGGAACGTGCCCGCCCACTTCGCCGCCCTCGCCGCGGTCCTGCACGTCCTCATACCCGAGGCCCGGCGCAAGCGGCCCACTCCGGTGTCCGCGGGACTGTACGACCTCGCCCAGTGGCAGCGCCTCTGGGAGCTCTCCGTCGCCGACCCCGCCGACCGGGCCGCGGCCGCCGGTGAGGACGAGGAGCGGCCCCCCGCCGACGCCCCGGCCGTGCCCGCCGTGTGCCCCTACCGCGGGCTCGCCCCGTACCGCGAGCAGGACGCGCAGTGGTTCTTCGGCCGGGAGCGCGGCGTCGACGCCCTCGTCGCCCAGCTCCGCGCGGCCGAGCGGTCCGGCGGCCTCGTCGTGCTCGTGGGCGCCTCGGGGGCGGGGAAGTCCTCCCTGCTCAACGCCGGTCTTGTGCCCACCTTGCAGGGCGGCGCCCCGGGTGCGGGGTACGGCCCGGTGGTGCAGCTGGTGCCGGGCGCCGAGCCCGTCGGTGAGCTGACCGGTCGCATACCGGGGCTCGCCGACGCCGTCGCGGACGGGGACGCCGATACGCCCCGGTTCGCCGCCGCCGTACGGGCGTCGCTCACCGCATGGGCCGAGGGGCAGGGCGACGCCGTCGCGTCCGAGGGCCAGGACACCCCCGAGCCCGAGCCCGAGGCTCCCCCCTCCCCCCGGCCCGTCCTCATCGTCGACCAGTTCGAGGAAGCCTTCACCCTCTGCTCCGACGAGGCGGAACGGCGCACGTTCATCCAGCTCCTGCACGCCGCCTGCTCGCCCGGCGAACCAGGTGGCCAAGGTGGCCCCGGCGACCCCGACCCCGCCCTCGCCCTGGTCGTCCTCGGCATCCGCGCCGACTTCTACGAGGAGTGCCTCGGCTACCCCGAGCTGGCCGACGCGCTCCAGCACCGGCACATGGTGCTCGGCCCCCTGACCACCACGGAGCTGCGGACCGCGGTGACCGGACCGGCCAAGGCCGTCGGGCTCGAACTCGAACCCGGGCTCGCGGAGCTGATCGTGCGGGAGGTGAGCACGGGCGGGCCGCGCGGCGCGCACGACGCGGGCGTCCTGCCGCTCCTCTCCCACGCCCTGCTCGCCACCTGGCAGCGGCGCAAGACGGGGAAGCTGACGCTGGCCGGGTACCGCGCGGCGGGCGGCATCCAGGGCGCGGTGGCCGCGACCGCCGAGCGCGCCTGGTCCGGCCTCGACCCGGCGGCACGCTCCGCCGCGCGGCTCCTGCTGCTCCGCCTCGTCCACCTCGGCGAGGACACCCAGGCCACCCGCAGACGAGGGACGCGGCGGCAGCTGGCGGCGGAGTCGGCGAACCCGGACAAGACCGAGGAGTCCCTGGAGGCGCTCGTCCGCGCCCGGCTCGTGACCCTCGACGCGGACACCGTGGAGATCACGCACGAGGCACTCCTGCACGCCTGGCCGCGCCTGCGCGACTGGATCGACGCGGACCGCGGCGACCATCTGCTGCGCCAGCGCCTGGAGGAGGACGGCAGGGCCTGGGAGGACTCCGGCAGGGACGCGGCGCTGCTGTACCGGGGTTCGCGCCTGGAGCGGGCCCGCGCCTGGGCGGAGTCCGCCGGTGACACCTTCCTGACCCGCGGCGCCGCTGAGTTCCTGGCCGCTTCGGCCGGTCTTCGCCGGCGCATCCTGTGGATCAGCCGGGGCGCGGTGGCGGCACTGGTCGCCCTGGCGCTGGTGGCCGTCGTGTCCGCGGTGGTCGCCTCGCAGCAGCGCAACGACGCGGTGGCGGGGCGGAACGACGCGGTCTTCGAGCAGGTGACCGCCCAGGCCGACCGCGCCCAGTCCACCGACCCGTCCCTGTCCGCCCAGCTCGACCTGGTGGCGCACCGGCTCCGGCCGGACGACGAGGGCACGAGGAACCGGCTGATCTCCATCGTCAACGCGCCCCTCGCCACCCCCTTGCTCGGCCACACCGGCGCCGTCTACCTCACCTCCTTCAGCCCGGACGGACGGCTCCTCGCCACCGCCAGCTACGACCGGACCGTCCGGCTGTGGGACGTGCGCGACCGGTCCCGCCCCAAGCCCCTCGGCAAACCCCTCACCGGCCACGGGAGCTGGGTGAGCACCGCCGTCTTCAGCCCCGACGGCACCACCCTCGCCAGCGCGTCCGACGACGGCACGATCCGGCTGTGGGACGTACGGGATCCGCACCGCCCGCGCCCGCTCGGGAAGCCCGTGACCGGGCACGGCGGCACGATCTACCTGCTCGCGTTCAGCCCGGACGGGCGCACCCTCGCCTCCGCGAGCGAGGACCACACCGTCGGCCTGTGGGACGTGCGCAGGCCGAGCCGTCCGAAGGCGCTCGGCTCCCTCACCGGCCACACCGCCGCCGTGCGCTCCGTGGCTTTCAGCCCCGACGGGCGGACCCTGGCGGCCGGGAGCGACAGCGGCGCCATCAGGCTGTGGGACACCGCGGACCCGCGCCGCCCGAAGCCGGTCGGGCGGGTCCTCACCGGCCACAAGGACACGGTGCACTCGGTGGCGTTCGACCACGAGGGCCGCACCCTCGCCAGCGGCGGCTCGGACAACACCGTGCGGCTCTGGAACGTCACCGACCCCCGCCGCGCGACCTCCCTCGGCCCGCCCCTGACCGGCCACACCGGACCCGTCTGGTCGGTGGCCTTCAACCCTGCAGGGACCATGCTCGCGGCCGCCAGCGCGGACAGCACAGCGAGCCTGTGGAACGTCCGCGATCCGGCGCACCCCTCGCAGGTCGGCGTGCCGCTCGCGGGCAGCGGCGGCGAGGTGTACGCCCTCGGGTTCAGCCCCGACGGCCGCACCCTCGCGACGGGCAGCGGCGACAACAAGGTCCGCCTGTGGTCGATCCCGACGTCGGACATGATCGGCCGCATCGGCTCGTTCCGCCCCGACGGGAAGGTGCTCGCCACCGCCGCGCGCGACGAGAAGGTCCGGCTGTGGGACGTACGGCGGCCCGAGCGGCCCGAGGCGCTGAGCAAACCGTTCAAGCCAGGGTCGGGGGCCGTGCGCACGCCGACGTTCTCCCCCGACGGGGACACCCTCGCCGTGCTCACCGGGGCCCGCGCGGTGCGGCTGTGGAACGTGAGCGACCCGTCCCGCCCCGTCTCCTACGGTCCCGCCGTCGAACTGCGCACCCGCTTCGCGGCCGCGATGGCCTTCAGCCCCGACGGGCGCGTCCTCGCGACGGCCTACGACGACCGCACCGTCCGGCTGTGGAACGTCAGCGACCCGGCCCGCCCCCGCCCCCTCGGCGCCCCCCTCACCGGCCACAAGGGGTACGTCAACGACCTCGCGTTCAGCCCCGACGGCCGCACCCTCGCCAGCGGCAGCTCGGACGCCACCCTCCGGCTCTGGAACGTGGCCGACCCACGCCGCGCCACCCCGCTCGGCAAGCCCCTCACCGGCCACCTCGGCCCCGTCAACACCCTCGTCCTCAGCCCGGACGGCAAGACCCTGGCCAGCGGCAGCGACGACAGCACCGTCCGGCTCTGGGACATCACCGACCCGCGCCGCGCGACCCGCCTCGGCAAGCCCCTCACCGGCCACACCGACGCGCTCGTGTCCCTGACGTTCAGCGAGGACGGCCGCACCCTGGCAAGCGGCGGAAACGACAACACGGTCCGGCTCTGGGACGTGCGCCGGCCCGCGCGGACCGCCCCGATCGGCCAGTCGATGAGCCCCAACGCCAAGACCGGAAGTTTCCTGTCGTTCAGCCCGCACGGCCACATGCTCGGAGTTTCCAGCGGCACGGATACGGTCCGGTTGTGGAACCTGGACACCGACGAGGCCATTCGCCGTATTTGCTCGACCACACAGGGTGTCCTGACGCCGGAGAATTGGCGTGAGTATCTGCCCCGGCTCTCGTACGCACCGCCGTGCGAAAGGTGACGGTTCACAGTTCTTCCACCGCGGCCGGGGGGCGTGATCCCGCTCACAACTGGCCAACTCCCGCTCATTCCTTCCCCCCACGCAAGCAGGCTTGTTACGGTTGGGCACAGCCCGATCGCTGGTGCATCCCCCGTCGCCAGCGATCGGGCCCTTCCATGCCCTCGTCGACCTGTGCGTTTACCGCGATTGCGCCCTCCGCAATGCGTCAATGTGCCGATGCCCCGACGCGCCGAATTGCAGAGCTCTTTCAATACTCGCGGCACCGGGCCGGATTACGGCAAAAGATCTGTTCCGCCTACATGCAACCCCTGTTACCCCCTGTCCGAACCCCTGTCGGCGAATATCTCGTTGAGGGGTGTACGTCACCCCTTCACCGTTCCCACGGAAAGGTGGTGCGTGCCGTGCGCAGGCGCGTCGTCATCATCACGGCAGTCCACGGCCCCTCCGCCCCGTACCTCACGGGCGCCTACGAATCGCTGCGCGCGCAGCGGCTGCCCGAGGGGTGGGAGTGGCACTGGGTGATCCAGCAGGACGGCACCGGCGACGGCGTCGCCCCGCACGTCCCGGACGACGGCCGCGTGACGTTCCGCCAGGGCCGTCGCGGTGGGCCCGGCGTCGCCCGCACGTTAGCCCTGGGCCACGCCGACGGCCCGTACGTGAAGGTCCTCGACGCCGACGACCAGCTCTCCCCCGGTGCGCTGGCCCGCGATCTGGCCGCGCTGGAGAGCGACCCGACGCTGGGGTGGGCCACGTCCCGCGTCCTCGACCTGCTGCCCGACGGCAGCACCGTCGGGTTCCCCGGGGACCCCGGGCAGGGCCCGATCGAGCGCCGGACCGTCCTCGACCACTGGGCCGCGCACGACTACCGCGCGCAGGTCCACCCGGCGACGCTCTTCGTACGCCGCGACCTGCTCGTCGCCCTCGGCGGCTGGATGGCGCTCCCCGCCTCGGAGGACACCGGTTTACTCCTCGCCCTGAACGCGGTGTCCCGCGGCTGGTTCTCCGCCGAGGTGGGCCTGCTCTACCGCAAGTGGCCCGGCCAGGCGACGAGTCAGCCCGCGCACACGGACGCCGCGGAGCGGGACGTGCGGATGGCGGTGGTGCAGGCGCGGGCGCGGGCGCTCGGGGGGTTCGAGTGGCGCTACTGAACCGGCCCGCGCCCGACCGCGCCACCGCCACCGTCTCCAACGCCGAGGTCTACGACGCCGACGCCCACGACGCCTCCGCCTACAACGTCTCCGCGTCGACCCGCGAGAAGATCAGGTCGCTCTCCTCGGCCACGGACCCCCGCAGCCGTACCGGAGCGACGGCCGGGCCGCGCAGGGCCGCCGGGTAGGTCCCGACGGCGTACTCGTTCGCGATCCGATAGGCGTGAAACCCGTGATCGCTCATGGTCCTCATCAACTCATCGACGGAATCACCGAGTTGGCGCATGCGGTCCGGGGTCACCTCCACGGTCACCTCGGCGTCGGGGCGCAGCCGGTCGAGCATCGGGGCCAGGCCCCGGACGACGCCGCCCTCGGCGCCCTCGACGTCGACCTTGACGACGCGGGCGGTGGCGATCTCCTCGTCGTCGAGCAGCTCCGGCAGCGGCCGGGCCTCGATGTCGAACGTGGACTCCGCGGGCCCGTCGTAGGGGACGATGCTGTTCGCCCCCATGTTGTGCGAGCTGGCCAGGACGAATGTCAGCGTCCGCGCCCGGTCGGACACGGCGGCGTTGAGCGCGCGGACGTTCCCGCAGCCGTTGAGCCGCACCTGCCGCAGCAGCCGCTCGTGGAACACGGGCGAGGCCTCGACCGTCACCACCCGCCCGGTCGGCCCGACGAGCCGCGAGGCGAGCACGCCGTAGTAGCCGATGTTGGCGCCGACGTCGACGAACGTGTCCCCGGGGCGGAGCCGGCCGCGCAGCCACCGCGTCATGTGGGGCTCCCACGCGCCGAACAGATAGAGGTAGCGCTGGATGAGGTCCTGGGTGTCGACGGCGAACCGCGCCTCCGGCGCGCCCTCCGCCCCGCGCGCCCCGAAGTCGACGTCCACCACCCGGCGTCGGGGATGCTCGCGCAGGCGGGCGTTGAGGTACCGGGAGGCCAGCGCCGCCTTGCCGAAGTCACCGGGCGCCCGGCGCACGTACGCCCGCGCGAGCGTGGTCAGGGCCTCCGAGGCAGGACGGCCCTCCGAGACGGGACGGCCCTCCGAGGCGGGACGGCCCTCCGCCGTGGGGCACCCCTCCGAACTTGGACGCGACATCCGGTCCGCCTGCCTCTCCGCACGGTACGGCGCGGACCGTGGCGTCAGGCCGTGGCCGCGGCCGTCCGGTCTTGGTCAAACGGCAGCTCCAGCATACGAATCGCGTTGCCGCGCAGCAGCTTGTAGGCCACGTCCTCCGGCAGGTGACCCACGTGGTCGGTCGCGACCTGCTTGGTGTGCGGCCAGGTGGAGTCGACGTGGGGGTAGTCGGTCTCGAAGGTGGCGTTGTCCACCCCGACGGTGTCGATCGCCTCGATGCCGTGCTTGTCGCGGAAGAAGCAGCAGAAGATCTGCCGGTAGTAGTACGTCGAGGGCGGCTCGGGGATCAGGTCCTTCACGCCGCCCCACGCCCGGTGCTCCTCCCAGACGTCGTCGGCGCGCTCAAGGGCGTACGGGATCCACCCCATCTGCCCTTCGCTGTACGCCAGCTTCAGCCGGGGGAACTTCACGAGCACCCCGGAGAACAGGAAGTCCATCATCGAGGCCATCGCGTTGTTGAAGGACAGCGAGGCCTGGACGGCGGGGGGCGCGTCCGGGGACGCGGCGGGCATCTGCGAGGACGAGCCGATGTGCATGTTCACGACCGTCCCGGTCTCCTCGCAGGCGGCGAAGAAGGGGTCCCAGTAGCCGGAGTGGATGGAGGGCAGCCCCAGATAGGTGGGGATCTCGCTGAAGGTCACGGCGCGCACGCCACGGGCGGCGTTCCGCCTGATCTCCGCGACGGCGAGGTCGACGTCCCACAACGGGATCAGGCACAACGGAATCAGCCGCCCCCCGCTGTCCCCGCACCACTCCTCGACCATCCAGTCGTTGTACGCGCGGACGCAGGCGAGCCCCACCTCCTTGTCCTTGGCCTCGGCGAAGGTCTGGCCGCAGAAGCGCGGGAAGGTGGGGAAGCAGAGCGAGGCCTCGACGTGGTTCATGTCCATGTCCGCGAGGCGCGCCTTGGGGTCCCAGCAGCCCCGGCGCATCTGCTCCCGGGTGATCCCGTCGAGCGTCATCTCGTCCCGGGAGAAGCCGACGGCGGCGATGATGCGCTTGTACGGGAAGATCTCGTCCTCGTACCGCCACCAGTCCGTGACCTGGCCCTCCGGGTCGGTGGTGAAGCGGTACTTCCCGCCCACGTACGCCAGTTCGCCGATGCCCGCGGTGAAGGGCTGCGGGCCCCGGTCGCGGTACTTGGCCGGGAGCCAGGTCGCGAAGAGGTGCGCGGGCTCGATGACGTGATCGTCCACGCTGATGACCTTCGGGATGTCCCTGGCGCCGCTCTCGTTGCCGCTCACGCTGTGTCCCCTCACCGCCCGCCGGATCGACCGGCCCGAATCTGACGACCCATCAGATCGAGGCTATGGCGCGAAGGGCCGCACGGCAAGCGGCAGTGCGGAGTCGGGCGCGGGGGCCTTGGGGGGGGGGCGCCTCGGGTTGCACGGGGCCTTGCGGTCTCGGCGGGCATCCGCTGAACTGACGGATCGTCAGACATGGGCGGGAGCGGGGACGGACACCGGGCGGCGGGAAGGGCACGCGATGCAGACGATCTGGCTCAGCGGCGCGGAGTGGTTCGCGATCCTCCGGATCGGGCTCGGGCTGTGGTGGCTGGAGAGCTGGCGCCACAAGGACAAGAAGACCTGGTTCACCGGCGGGGGCATCGGCTGGGCGGCCGGCATCGCCGAGAAGCACCGGTGGCCCGTCGTGCGCCGCGGCTTCGACACCGTGGTGAAGCCGCGCCCACGGCTGATGGCCTACGTCGTCGCGTACGCGGAACTGGCCCTGGGCCTCGGCCTGATCGCCGGCTTCCTCACTCCGATAGCGCTGGCCTGCGGCCTCGTCCTGAACCTGATCTACCTCGTCCTCATGATCCACGACTGGGCGGAGCAGGGTCAGAACCTGATGATGGCGCTGATCTCGGCGGTGGCGCTGCTCGCGATGAGCTGGCAGGTGTGGTCGGTGGATGAGGCGGTGGGGTGGTTCTTGTGAGGGGGCGCCGGGGGCAGCGGTCGGGGAGGGCGCGGCCGAGGGGACCTCGTGGTCGGGAAGGAGATGGGGCATGAGTGGATCCGGGTGGGATGAGGGTTCGGGCGGGATGCCTGGGGGTGGGGTGGTGCATGAGGCCGGGGGCGCGACCGGGGACGAAGTCACGGCCGGAGCCGAGGCTGGGGTCGGGGTCGAGGGCGCGGCCGGCCGGGCCCTGCGGGCGGGGCACGCTGCTCGGGCGCGGAGTGCTGCTGCGCGGGCTGCCGCGGTGAGCCGGTACATCGAGCGGGGGCGCGAGGCGGACGGTGCTACCGAAGCAGACGGAGGCGCGGACGGTACTTCCGAAGCAGACGGAGGCGCGGACGACGCTTCCGAGGCGGCCGACGTGGACGAAGGGGTCGCCTGGAAGGCGGCCCATGCGGCCCGGGTGTCCGCGCAGGCCGTCGCCGTACTGGCCGAGACCGACCCCGACCCGGCGGCGGACTCGCGCTGCGCGCGGAACGCCGCCGCGTCCGCCGCGCAGGCCGCCCGCATGGGGCAGATCCACGACGGCGACAGCGAACTCGCCGTGGCCGCCTGCGAAGCGGCTCTGAAGGCGGCGCAGTCGGCGGGGGCGGCCTCGAAGGCGGGCGAGCTGGGCGCGAACCAGGAACTGAACGCGGCGGCCGACGTGGCGGAGGCGGCGGCGGTCGCCGCGGCGGAGCGGGCCGGGTGGGTGCGCCCCGGGGAGGAGGCGCCGCGGGTGGCGACGGGGGTGCGGAGCGGGGAGTTGATGCGGATGCTGCATCTGTGAGGGGGGCGCCGGGCGCCTGGGCCGGGACGGGAAGTGAGGCCGGGGTTGGCGCCGGACCCGTGGGCCGGGACCGGGAGTGAGGCCCGGCCGGGTCCCGGGGCCGGGGGCACGGGTCAGGGCAGGAACGCGTTCACCGCCGCGCGGGTCAGGGTGCGGAAGCGTTGCTCGCCCCGGCCGTCGGGAAAGTGGCCCCCGCGTTCCAGGCTGATCACCCCGTGGGCCGCCGCCCACAGCGTGTCGGTGATCTCGTCGACGTCCGCGTCCGGACGCAGTACGCCCGCCTCGACACAGCCGCGAGCCGCCTCACGCAGGACGTCCAGACTCGCCGCAGCCGCGGCACGCGCCTCCTCGTCCGGTACGAAGCCGGGGATGCCCTCACCGTGCATGACGCTGTAGAAGTGGGGCTCCGCCAGGGCGTTGGCGCGGTAGGCACGACCCACGGCGGCCAGGTACGCGGCCGGGTCGTCGCCCCGCGGCACCTCGGCGAGGCGGCGGTGCAAGCGGGTGAACCCCTCCCGGTACAGCGCCGCGGCGATGCCCCCCTTGGCGCCGAACAGCCGGTAGAGGACCGTCGTCGAGCAACCCGCCGCCGCGGCGAGGCGACGCATGCTCAGGGCGGACGGTCCCTCGTCCGCCAACAGCCCGGCGGCGAGGTCGAGTACGGCGGAGCGGAGGGCTTCCTCGCCCTGGGCTTGAGCTTGGGCGAAGGGGGTGGAGGGCGAGGCAGGGGGCACCGGAGGCATGAAGGGCTCGATTCTCGGGGGTGTTCGGGTGGGGCGGGCTCTTGGAGGGCTTGGAGGGGAGACCGTCCGGCCTCCGCGCCGTCGGATATGCGTACCCCCGAGCATGCGTATCCTCAGGCCTTCGTACCCGCAGCACCTCGCCCCCCCCGCAGCCGGGGCAACCGCCCCCTACTGCCAGTCCGGCAGCGGCCTGTAGATCGGCACGCCCGCCTCCTCCAGCTCGGCCCGCCGGGCGAAGTACTCCTCCCCCATCGGGTCCACCCCGAGGAGCGGCATCGCGCTGCGCCACGTCGTCACGTCCTCCGGCGCGAGCTCGGCCGCCGTCGCGAAGTGCCTTTCCGCGGCGCCTCGGTGGCCGTCGCGCAGGAGCCACAGCGCCAACGCCGCTTCGGTACGGGCACGTTGGCGGTCCGGCGTGCTCGGCCCGGTCAGCTCGGCGACCGCGCTACCGCCCAGGCCCGTGTCGCCGGTCCGCACCCAACGGCGCAGCGCGTCCAGCGCCTTCGCGGAGTCCAGGCCGCTCATGGAGCGGAACAGGTCGGTCGCGAACTGGGTGTCGTTCGGGCGCGCGATGCGGCCCTCCTCGTCGATCCACACCACGGTGGGAACGTTGAGGAGCTGGTACTGGTCCGCCACGCGACCGTCGACGTCGATCAGCGCCGGGTGCGTCGGCGCGGCCTCGGCGATCCAGGGCGCCGCGTCCTCGGTCCTGCGGTCCACTGCGACGCTGAGCACCGAGAAGCCCTCACCCGCGAGCGCGGCGTGCTGGCGCTCCCACTCGGGGAGGTCGTAGCGGCAGCCGCACCAGGAGGCCCAGAAGACCAACGCCACCTTTCGGCCGCGCAGTTCGCTGAGCCGGTGCTCGGTGCCGTGGGCGTCGGGCAGCGCGAAGTCGGGGGCGGTGCCGCCGGTCAGCGTCGCGGCCCGGTCGTCGGCTGAGACGCCGAAGGCGACGACGCCCGAGCCCGCGCCGCGATCCAGTTCCATCGCGACCGGACGGTTCAGGAGAGCGGCGAAAGCGGTGACGTCCAGCGTCCCGGCGCCCGCGGTCGCCCCCGCCTCCTCGAGCGCGGCGACGACCGCTGCCGGGACACAGAGGTCGCCCCGGCACCAGCCCTGCGGCTTGCGCGTGAAGCCCAGGGCGCGCTCGACGTCGGCGAAGGCAAGCCGTACGTGCGAGGTGGCGCCGTCGACGGCGGGGCGGACCTCGGCCTCGACGCGGCTCTCGACGTGGTCGTCGAGGACCGTGAGACGAACGGTGCCCCGCTCGAACGGGACCGAAGGGCCGGGCATGGTGCCTCCTCCATCGAATGCAGTAACACCGTTTTTAAAACGTAACAGCGTTGTCGCTGCAGGACAACGGTAATCCGGCACCCCCGTCACCCCCAATGGGCCGGATGAACGACACCGAGCGACTTGTGGCGCATTCGTTCGGCTCATGCGGCTGGAAACAGCCCAACAACTCTCGGGGGTTCCGCCCCCAGCTCTCGTGAGGGATCCGCACCCGCGCCCTTGGCGGGCTTCCTCGTGTGGGCCCCCTCGCCCAACTCCCCGTATCTGAACAGGAGTACAGACGCGATCAAGCGTGCAATGGCGGCGCCGCCCTCGCCACCACAGCCGGGATGGCGGTGGCAGGGCCCACGGTCGCGGCCACCGGCCACGCACCCGCAGCCGGGGCAGCCACCTCCGCACCGGCCGACCCAGCGGACAGGCCCTAGCGCGCCTCGTTCCGCCGCCTCTGGCGAGCGTCCCGCTCCGCCGCCTCCGCGATGCGCTTGATGTCCGCGAGGCGCCGGTCCCAGTCGGCCGCGAGCGCGGCCATCCAGCGGGCCGTGACGTCCAGCGCCGCGGGCCGTACCGCGTACCGCATCTCGCGTCCGACCCGGTTGCCGGAGACCAGACCGGCGGCGTCCAGGACCGCGAGGTGCTTGACCACCGCCTGGCGGGAGACGGGGAGTTGGTCCGCGAGCTTCGTCGCGGTGGCCTCGCCCCGCGCGGCGAGCTGGTCGAGGAGGCGCCGCCGGGTCGGGTCGGCCAGCGCGGCGAGGACACCGTCCACGGTTTCGCCCCCGCCCCCGCCCCCGTCCACGGTTTCGCCCCCGGCGCTCCCGTCCACGGATTCGTCGGCGGCCGGGTCCCGTTCGGTCACGCGGTCGGCTGCTCGGCCCGCTGCTTGAGCGCGTCGAGCTCCTGGGGCCAGCCGCCGGTGTTGTCCCGTACCGCCTGGGCGCGCAGTTCCTCGGACCCGGCGAGGGCCGCGAAGCCGCTCTCCACGACGCGCAGCCGCGTCTTGTCGCCCTCCGGGGTCAGCGTGAACTCCACGAGGGTGCTGTTGTCGGCCCGCAGTTCCTCGCCCGGGAACGCGCTGGCCCAGCGGTACGCCACATACGTCTGCGGCTCGACCTTCTCCACCCGCACCGGGTAGTCCCCGTACTCCGGATTCCTCGCCAGCGTCGACTCGCCCTCCCGGGCCGTGGTCCCCGCGAGGCTCGCCTTGTCGGCCACCCAGAACCCGGGCTCGGTCACCAGGGACCAGACCCGGTCCAGGGAGGCGGCGATCAGGGCGTCGGGATCCGCCGCCCGCCGTGATGTGGATCACCTCAGGGTGGCGATGAGCCCTGAGGGCAGCGGCGGTCCCTATGGGTGAAAGAACCAACGAGCGTGCGAACGAGCACGCACGAGGCCTGGGGAGGGCGTCGAGATGTCTGCTGCCGCTGTGAAGGGGCCCGCCAGCTACTTTCCTTCGATCGAGGCGAAGTACGGGCGGCCCGTCGCCGAGTGGGTGGAGCTCATCCGGGGGTCCGAGCTGAGCAAGCACATGGAGCTCGTGAAGTGGCTCAAGGCCGAGCACGGGCTCGGGCACGGGCACGCCAACGCGCTGGTGGCCCACACCCTGGCCGGGGGGAAGTGACGCCGGGGCGGTCCGGACGTCAGGCCGCCACGCGCTCCGCGGCGCGCGCCGACGTGCGCCGCCCGAGCACGGCCGCCGCCCCCGCGAGCACCGCCGCCGCGATCGTCAGCGTCAGCGCCGCCGGATTGACGTACTCGGGCACACCCACCGAGTACGTCGTGCCGTCCGCCGCGTGGCAGCCGAAGCGCAGCGGGACGTACGTCGCGCTGTAGCGGTCGATCGTCGTCACGTCGGCCGGGTCCTCCGCCCGGACGCAGGCCGCGCCCCGCTCCGTGTCGTCGAAGGCGAGCAGGCTCAGGGCGCCCCAGGCGTAGACGGCCAGGGCGCCCGCGCCGGCCAGGGACGCCGTGGCGCGCAGGGCGTGGGGGGTACGGGGAGTCCGGGCCCGCGCGGGGTTCGCGCTCGTCGTGTGCGTGCGGCCCGTGGCCATGCGTACCAGCGTGATCGTCGCGTACGCCGTCAGGCCCACGGCCAGCACCGCCGCCACGAACACGATGCCCATGAGTGAGATGACGCTGTGGCCGTCCATCGGATCCGTGGACATGTTCCCCCGCTTGCTCGCCCTGCCTGGATCCCACCGCCTGTGTGTCCCGCGTATGCGTTCCGATTCCGGGCTGTTGTCCGAATATCGGTGGGTGGCTGGGAATCTACCAGGGCATGGAATGTCCCGAGTCGCGGCATGCGTACCGCTTCGGCGCGCGGGCGCGCGGGCGCGCGGGCGCTCGATGCGCCTGCGCGGCCGCTCCCCTGCGGCCGCGCAGGCGGGTGCGGTGGTCGCTGGACATGTACTCAGCCATGCCGCACCGGAACGGACCCGGTGCGGCGGAGTGCGGCTCCGCTGCGGCACCGGAATCCCGTGTCGAGGGTTGTTCCGGACTCAACAATGCCCGGTGCGGGGCGCGTTGCGCGAGGGCCGAGTGGCCCTCGTACGGGGCCGCTCGGCCCCTGCGTCCGGGCCCTGCCGGGCCGTTCGGCCCCTGGCAGGGAGCAAGCCCTTACCGTCACCCTCGAAGGGGCACGGTTCACCGCCCCCGTACGGACATGAATGCCCTGCCGTACGGGCACGGACACGGACACCGGCGCCCCCTCCGCGTGGCAGAGCCGCCGACCGGCAGACCGATGGACACGCCCGGGCCGACCAAGGGGTAGACATGGACAGCACTGCCGCAGCACCGGACCCTGCCCCCACCGACCCCGGCGACCCCGCCGAACCCGGCACCCCGCCACGCCCCATCCGTGTCTTCCTCCTCGACGACCACGAAGTCGTCCGGCGCGGCCTGCGCGACCTGCTCGGCGGCGAGCCCGGCATCGAGGTGGTCGGCGAGGCCGCGAGCGGGGAGCAGGCGCTGGCCAGGGGACCCGCGCTGCGGCCCGACGTCGCCGTCCTCGACGTCCGCCTGCCCGACGGGAACGGCATCACCGTCTGCCGTGAACTGCGCGCGCTCATGCCGGGGTTGGCGTGTCTGATGCTCACCTCGTTCGACGACGAGGACGCGCTGCTCGACGCCATCATGGCCGGCGCCGCGGGCTACGTACTCAAACAGATCAAGGGATCCGACCTGGTGACGGCGGTGCGGACCGTCGCGTCCGGGCAGTCGTTGCTCGACCCGGCCACGACCGCCCGGCTGATGCGGTCGCTGCGCGGCCCGGAGAGCGAACTGCCGCCCGAGGACGCCCGGCTCTCCGTCCTCAACGAGCGCGAGCGTGCCATCCTCGCGCTCATCGGGGAGGGACTCACCAATCGCCAGATCGGCGGGAAGCTGTATCTGTCCGAGAAGACCGTGAAGAACCACATCTCCCGGATGCTGGCCAAGCTGGGCGTCGAACGGCGGGTGCAGGCTGCTGTCATCGCGGCGCAGGTCGCTCCGCTGGGTGAGCGGCCCGGGGCGGGGCCGGGGGCGCCGTCGTCGCGGGGGCGGCCCGCCCGCTGAGCTCCCCCCGTCCCGCCCCTTTCCGAACGGGGGCTGCGCCCCCTGGCCCCCGCTCATCGGCGCTCCGCGCCTCGTCCTCAATCTCCCCCAAGCTCTTAAGGAGCAGGGGGGACCCCCATGACGGGCTAGAAACTTCCCCGGGGCGGGCTGGAACCTTGCCGCAGCGGCGAGATATCTAGCCCCTCCGGCGTTTGAGGAGCGGGGTCTGGGGCGGAGCCCCAGTTACGGGAAGGGGTGGGACTGGGGCGCCCCCGCGAGGACCCCCGCACCCGCGAGCCTCCCCCCGGGAATGGATCAAGGCACCCCATCGCTGTCCTGCATGAACCACTCCACCGCCCCCAAGGAGCGTCATCAGGATGTCCACTGCCCAGCCCCCCGCCGAGCGCGTGCGCGTCACCGCGGATCCCGACTGGTACGAGTCCGCGGGCATCTCGCTCGGCGTCCGCGTCGGCAACCTGGTCTTCACCTCCGGCCAGGCCCCGATCGACGCCCAGGGCGCCACCGTCGGCGCCGGGGACTTCGAGGCGCAGGCCCGGCAGGCGCTCGCGAACCTGTCGACCGTCCTCACGAACGCGGGCTCCAGCCTCGCCGACGTGGTCAAGGCCACCGTGTTCGTCACCGACATAGCCCGGCAGGACGTCTTCGCCGAGCTGCGCGCCGAGCACTTCCCCGACAAGCCGCACCTCGCGGAGTCGTTCGTGGAGGTGTCCTCGCTCGCCGACCCGGAGTGGATGATCGAGATCGAGGCGATCGGTCTCGTGCGCTGAGGGCGACCGTCCAGGGGTGACGCGGCCTGTGCGGGCGGCGGCGGGCCCGGGCCCGCCGGAAGCCGGACCCACAGGCCCCAGACCCACAGGGACCGGGGCCCTACCTCGCCCCCGACACCGCCACCGGCACCGGCACCCGCCACTCCAACCGCGTCCCCCTCCGCTCCCCCGCCCGCACCACCAGCTCGCCCCCGAGCCGCTCGGCCCGCTCGGCGAGGTTCCGCAGCCCCGCGCCCTGCTCGGCCCCGGCCTCAGCCCCGTCCCCGTCCCCAGCCCCGGACCCGGACCCGGCCCCGGCGGCCTCCCCCACCCCCGCCTCGATCCCCACCCCGTCGTCCACGACCGCCAGTTCGAGCACCCCTTTGCGTACGACCAGAGAGACCTCGGCCCGGCGGGCGCGGGCATGCCGGGCGACGTTGGAGAGGGCTTCGTTGAGGACGGCGACCACGTCGTCGGCGACCGCGCGGGGGACGTCCGTGTCGACCAGGCCCTCCATCCGCAGGGCGGGCGTGAAGCCGAGGGCGGCGGCCGCGTCCTCGATCGCGCGGACCGCGCGGACGCGCAGACCGGCCGCGCCGCCGGGCGCCTCGTGGTCGCGCAGGCCGAAGATGGTGGAGCGGATGATCTTGATGGTGGCGTCGAGGTCGTCGACGGCCCTGTGCAGCCGCTCGGCGGCGCCCGGGTGCTCCACGAACCGCTGCACGCTCTGCAGCGTCATGCCGGTCGCGAACAGCCGCTGGATCGCCAGGTCGTGCAGGTCGCGGGCGATGCGGTCGCGGTCCTCGAGGAGGCTCATCTGCTCGGCGTCGCGGCGCCGGTCGGCGAGTTCCAGGGCGAGCGCGGCCTGGCCCGCGAAGCCGATCAGGGGGGTGGTCTCGGCCTCCGAGAAGCCGGGGCGGCCGCTGCTGCGGGCGAGCAGCAGGACTCCGCGCACGTCGTCGCGCGTGCTCATCGGTACGGCGACGGCGGCGCCGAGCCCCTCCCAGCGGTCGGCCTTGAACGTCACCCGCGCGTCCTTGCGCACATCCGACGCGGACACCAGGGCCTGGGCGTCCAGCGCGGCCCCCGCGAACGAGCCCTCGCGCGGCAGGGTGGCGCCGCGGTGCGCCTCGGCGCCCAGACCGAGGGCGATCTCGACCCGCAACTCGCCCTCGCCCCGCACGAGTTCGATCACGCCGAGGTCGGCGGACGTGATCTCCCGGGCCCGCTCCACCATCAGCTCAAGGACCTGTGCCTCCGGCGCGCCCGAGAGCACCGCGCTGGTGACCTCCGCGCTCGCCTGCAGCCAGCGCTCGCGCAGCCGCGCCTCCTCGTACAGGCGGGCGTTCTCCACGGCCACCCCGGCCGCGACCGCGAGGGTGGAGAGCACCGACTCGTCCTCGGCGTCGAACTCCGCGCCGCCGTGCTTGCCGGTCAGGTAGATGTTGCCGAAGACCGTGTCCCGTACGCGGATGGGGACGCCGAGGAACGAGTGCATCGGCGGGTGGTGCGGCGGGAAGCCGGACGACGCGGGGTGGTCGGAAAGATCCGCGAGGCGCAGCGGCTGCGGGTTGCGGATCAGCTCGCCGAGCAGGCCGTGCCCGGAGGGCAGGTCGCCGATCTCGGTGCGCAGTTCCTCGCTGATGCCGACGGGCAGGAACTCGTCCAGCATGCGGCCCCGGCCGATCACGCCGAGCGCTCCGTACTCGGCGTCGACGAGGGCGACCGCCGTCTCCACGATGCGTCTGAGCACCTGGGCCAGGTCCAGTTCCCTGCCGACCGAGAGCACCGCCTCCAGGAGGCTGTGCAGGCGGTCCCGGGTGCCGCGGACGGCGCTGATCCGCGCGGCCAGCTCCTCAAGCAGTTCGTCGAGGCGCAGCCGCGTCAACTGGCCGGCGTCCGCTCGCTGTTGGCCCATCAGCCCCTCCGCCCGAGCAGACGTGCGCTCACCGCCCCGCGTCCAGACGCTCACCGTAGCCGGTGCGTGGCGCTGCGTGGAGGTTCTTCACATGCTTGGCTCCCGCACCGGAATCTTCCGGACGACGGGAACCCCATCCGCGTACCGCACGACCAACTGTCCATACCCGTACGGGAGTTGGACAAGAGCGAGGACGGCGGCGATGGCCGTGGGAGCGAGGAGGGCCGGGATGGACCGCAGGGGTCTGCTGAGGTCGACGGCCGCCGTGGGGGCGGCGGGGGCGACGGCGGGGAGCGTGGGAAGCGCTGCGGCGCGCCAGCGGCGGGACGAGGGGCGCGGGCCGGGTCCGCTGCGCGTGCACATCGTCGTCTTCGACGGCGTCGAGGAGCTGGACTTCGCCGGTCCCCTGGAGGTTTTCGGCGCCGCGCGCTCCGTCGGGCAGCGGGTCGAGACGGAACTGGTCACGAGCGGCGGCCCGGGCGGCTTCACCGGCCGCTTCGGTACGCGCGTGACGGACGTCGGCGCCTGGGACCCGGACGCGGCCGACGTGATCGTCGTGCCCGGCGGCGGCTTCGCGCAGCGGGACGGCGCCGGCATCTGGGCCGAGATCAAGAAGGGCCGCCTGACCCGCGCGCTCCGGGACGCCGTCCGTCCCGACCTCACCCTGCTCGGCGTCTGCACCGGCGTGATCGTGCTGCACGCGGCCGGCGTCATCGGCGACCGCGCCTGCACCACGCACCACCGCGCGAAGGACTACCTGCGCGAGCGGGGCGCCGACGTCCGCGACGCACGCGTCGTCGACGACGGGAACCTGGTCTGCGCGGGCGGGGTCAGCTCCGGGATCGACGGTTCGCTGTGGCTCCTGGAGCGGGCGCTCGGGACGGCGCCCGCCGGGCAGGTGGAGGCGCTGATGGAGTTCGAGCGGAGGGGGACGGTGCTGCGGACGTGAGGCGGGGGGCTGTCGGCGCCGACCCGCGTACCGATCCGGGCGCTGACCGGGGCGCTGCCTCGCGTACCGACCCGGGCGCCGACCCGCGTACCGATCCGGCCGCGTCGAGGGCCACGGCGTACGAGCCACAGCGCGCGCCCGGGCGCGAACTCGGCGCGAACTCCCCGCAGCTCGTCGTTCGCGCGTAGTTCCGCGAGCGGTCCTGTGGTGTCACCATGCGGAGTCCAGGTGCGGCGCGCGGGGCGGGGCGGCTCGGGGTCGCGGGGCACGGGGTGGGAGGCGTGGATGACTGAGGTGTTCTTGCGACGGCTGACTCGGTGGCAGGCGGAGCAGCAGCGCGAGTCGATCGCGAACGTGTACGTGGAGTGCTACGGGCCGCCGGGCGGGACCGGCGAGCCCGGCGGCGCCGACCGGAAGGCGTTCCTTGAGCGGTTCGAACGGCACGTCCAGGAGCCCGACTTCGACATGGTGACGGCCGACTCCGGTGCGGTGCTCGCCGGTTGTCTGTACGGGTTCCGGGGCACCCGGGGCAGCGCGCTCCTGGAGTCCCTGCGGGACGTCCTGCCCGCGGACGTGGCCGGGCGCGCCGCGGTGGGCCGCCTCTTCGTGCTCACGGAGCTGATGGTCCTGCCGGACTACCGTCTGGAGGGCGTGGCCACCCGACTGCGGGACCTCCTGCTGTCCCGGCACATGACCGACGTCGTCGTCGCCGCGGTGCCGCCCGGGGACGGGGTCGCCCACGAGGTGCTCCGCGCCTGGTCGTACACCAAGCTGGGCGAGTTCGGGCCGCCGCAGCGGGAGGCGTGGCTGCGGGTGGGACCGGGCTGAGCGGGCCCGTCCGGAAAGTTATCCACAGGCTGGGGGCCCTCGCGAGCGGGCGGGCGCTCCGGCCAGGCACTATGGGGCCATGAGTGACACGGGTACGCAGCCGAACGCGGGTACGCAGCCGAACGCAGGGCCGGGTGAGGGCGAGGGCACGACGTCGTCCGTGACCACGTCGTCGGGGACGGAGGCGTCGGGGGCCACGTCGTCCAGGACGGGGTCGACGCCCGACTGGGAGAAGCGCTTCCGCGCGCCCCGCGTCTCCCTGCCGGACTGGGCCGAGGACGCCCCCGACCACTGCCTGTTCGTGTCGAACGCCACAGGGACGTACGAGCTGTACGCGTGGGACCGCGCCACGGGCGAGCAGCGCCAGGTCACCGACCGTCCGAACGGCACGACGGACGGCCTGCTCGCGCCGGACGGCCGCTGGATCTGGTGGTTCAACGACAAGGACGGCGACGAGTTCGGCGTCTGGATGCGCCAGCCGTTCGACGGCGGCGGCACGGACGAGCCCGCGGTGCCTGGCCTGGAGCCGTCGTATCCGGCGGGCCTCGCCATCGGCCGCGACGGGCGCACGGTCGTCGTGGGCCGGTCCACGGACGAGGTCGGCACCACGATCCACGTCGTCCGCGCCGACGCCGCCCCCGGCGAGACGCCCGCCGAGATCTACCGCCACCGCGAGTCCGCGGGCCTCGGCGACCTCTCCCACGACGGCACCCTCATCGCCATCGAGCACACGGAGCACGGCGACGCGATGCACCCCGCGCTGCGCGTCGTGCGCACCGACGGCTCGACCGTCGCCGAGCTCGACGACAGCGAGGGCGGCACGGTCGAGCTTGGCCTTGAGGTCCTCGGCTTCGCCCCGGTGGACGGCGACACCCGCCTCCTGGTGGGCCACCAGCGCCGCGGCCGCTGGGAGCCAATGGTGTGGGACGTGGCCACGGGCGAGCAGACCGACCTCGCCCTCGACCTGCCCGGCGACGTCTCCGCCGAGTGGTATCCGGACGGCTCCGCGCTGCTCGTCGGGCACGGCTTCGAGGCCCGCGGCGACCTCTGGCGGTACGACCTCGCCGACCGCGAGCTGACCCGGGTCGAGACCCCCCGCGGCTCCGTCTCCGGCGCCACCGCCCGCCCCGACGGCACCGTCGAGTACATGTGGTCGTCCGCCGCCGAGCCGCCCGTCCTGCGCTCCACCTCCGGCAAGGTCGTCCTGGACCCGCCCGGCATGAAGGCGCCGCGGTCCGTGCCCGTCGAGGACGTGTGGGTGGACGGGCCCGGCGGCCGCATCCACGCCCTCGTCCAGAAGCCCGCGGGCGCGAGCGGGCCGCTGCCCACCGTCTTCGAGGTCCACGGCGGGCCCACCTGGCACGACAGCGACTCCTTCGCCGCCGGGCCCGCCGCCTGGGTCGACCACGGGTACGCGGTCGTCCGCGTCAACTACCGCGGCTCCACCGGGTACGGCCGCGAGTGGACCGACGCCCTCAAGCACCGCGTCGGCCTCATCGAGCTGGAGGACATCGCCGCCGTCCGCGAGTGGGCCGTCGCGTCCGGGCTCGCCGACCCCGACCGCCTCGTCCTCTCCGGCGGCTCCTGGGGCGGCTATCTCACCCTCCTCGGGCTCGGTACGCAGCCCGACGCGTGGGCCCTCGGGCTCGCCGCCGTGCCCGTCGCCGACTACGTGACCGCCTACCACGACGAGATGGAGGCCCTGAAGGCCATCGACCGCACCTTCTTCGGCGGCACCCCCGAAGAGGTCCCCGACCGCTTCTCCGCCTCCTCCCCCCTCACCTACGTCGACTCCGTCAAGGTGCCCGTCTACATCTCCGCCGGGGTGAACGACCCCCGCTGCCCGATCCGACAGGTCGAGAACTACGTCGACCGCCTCGCCGCCCGCGGGGCCGTCCACGAGGTCTATCGCTACGACGCCGGCCACGGGTCACTGGTCGTGGACGAGCGGATCAAGCAGGTGGCCCTTGAGCTGGACTTCGCGGGGCGGCATCTGGGGTAGTGGGGGCACCGTCCCTGCCGGGGGCTCCCCAACCCCACCCCTCCCCGACCCCGGGGGCTCCGCCCCCGGCCCCCCCCGCTTCATCGGCGCTTCGCGCCTCGTCCTCAAACGCCGGACGGGCTTTCTCCCACCCGCCCGCCCGAGCTCGGACTGGCTTTGCCGACTGCCCCGCACCTTCAGCCCTGCCCGGGCTGAAGGGGCGCCGGGCCGG
>NZ_JNXT01000010.1 GCF_000716675.1 Streptomyces alboflavus | reverse complement strand
TTGCTGTGGGACCCGGCTCACCCTCCAGGCCCCCAGGCACCCAAAGGCGGAGCCCGCCCAACGGCGGAGCCCGCCCAACGGGCCCCGGCCACCGGGCCTCGGCCACCGGGCCTCGGCCACCGGGCCCCGCCCAACGGGCCTCGGCCACCGGGCCCCGGCCACCGGGCCCCGGCCACCGGGCCCCGCCCAACGGCACCCCGCCCAACGGCACCCCGCCCAACGGCACCCCGCCCCCAACCCCACGACAGGCGGCCCGCCCGGCCGAGGGGAACTGTCCCCCCGGGGGCAACCCCGGCTGCCCCCGGCTCACCTTGTGGTCCAGGGTGAACGGGTGGGCGGGTGGGAGGATCCGCCGCGGTAGCGGCGGCACCACCCACCGGCCCGCAGACTCCCCACCCCCACCCCCCAACCCGAAGCGGAGCGCACCGTGCAGCAGACCCTGATCGTTGTGGGGGCCGTCCTCTGGGGCGCCGCCGCGGGCCTGCTGCTGCCGCGCGCCGCGTACCGGTTCTCCGTCCCCCCGGGCGAACCGTGGCAGACCCGCTGTCCGAGCGGCGAGCACGAGGTCAAGGGCTGGCTCGGCCCCTGGCCGGACGGCTGCGGGCACGAGGGGTACCGCAAGGCCCGCGCCCTGCTCCTCGCCCTCGTCACCACCGCGGCCTGCGCAGCCCTCGCCACCGCCACGGGCCCCCGGCCAGAACTCGCCGTGTGGCTGCTCCTCACCCCGCCCGCCGTCGTCCTCGCGGCCGTCGACTTCGCCGTGATGCGCCTGCCGGACGTCCTGACCCTGCCGATGGGCGCCGCGTCGCTCGCCCTGCTCGGCGTCGCCGCCGCCCTGCCGGAGCACGGCGGCTCCTGGACCACCGCGGGGCTCGGCGCGCTCGTCCTGAGCGGCGGGTACTTCGTGCTGTTCCTGATCAATCCGAACGGCATGGCGTTCGGCGACGTGAAGCTCGCGGTGGCCCTGGGCGCCGTACTGGGCTGGTACGGCTGGGGCGTCCTGCTGCTCGGCACGTTCGCGGGCTTCGTCTTCGCGGCCGTGTACGGAGGCTGGCTCGTCGCCGTGCGCAAGGCGGGCCGCAGGACGGCGATCGCGTTCGGCCCGTTCCTGCTGGGCGGCACCTTCGCGGGGCTGCTGCTGGGGGCGTACGCGGCATAGCCCCCGCACCGGCAAGAGGCCCAGGGGCCTGGCGTACGCTGAAGAGGATCTGTCCGCCCCATTTGGACCTTACGAAAGGGACGCCCCGGTGACCGAGAAGGCCGACCTTCAGTCCGTTCTCGACCGCGCCGCCGCCGGCGGACGGATCAGTGCCGAAGAGGCGCTCGACCTGTACCGCGACGCCCCGCTGCACGCGCTCGGCGCCGCCGCCGACGCCGTACGCCGCCGTCGCTACGCGGGCACCGAGCACATCGCGACGTACATCATCGAGCGGAACATCAACTACACGAACGTCTGTGTGACGGCGTGCAAGTTCTGCGCCTTCTACGCCGCCCCGAAGGACACCAAGAAGGGCTGGACCCGCGACCTCGACGACATCCTGCGCCGCTGCGCGGAGACCGTCGAACTCGGCGGCACGCAGATCATGTTCCAGGGCGGCCACCACCCGGACTTCGGCGTCGAGTACTACGAGCACCACTTCAGCGCCATCAAGAAGGACTTCCCGCAGCTGGTCATCCACTCCCTCGGCGCGTCCGAGGTCGAGCACATGGCCCGCATCTCCAAGGTCACGGTGGAGGAGGCGATCCAGCGGATCAACGCCGCCGGGCTCGACTCCTTCGCGGGCGCCGGCGCCGAGCTGCTGCCCGAGCGCCCCCGCAAGGCCATCGCCCCGCTCAAGGAGTCCGGCGAGCGCTGGCTGGAGATCATGGAGACGGCCCACGGCCTCGGCGTCGAGTCGACGTCCACGATGCTCATGGGCACCGGCGAGACCAACGCCGAGCGCATCGAGCACCTGCGCATGATCCGCGACGTACAGGACCGGACCGGCGGCTTCCGCGCCTTCATCCCGTACACGTACCAGCCCGAGAACAACCACCTGAAGGGCCGCACGCAGGCCTCGATCTTCGAGTACCTGCGCATGATCGCGATCGCCCGGATCTTCCTCGACAACGTCGCGCACATCCAGGGCTCCTGGCTGACCACCGGCAAGGAGGCCGGCCAGCTCACCCTGCACTACGGCGCGGACGACCTCGGCTCGGTCATGCTGGAGGAGAACGTGGTCTCCTCGGCCGGTGCCAAGCACCGCTCCAACCTGGCCGAGATGATCGACATGATCCGTACGGCGGACCGGGTCCCGGCCCAGCGCGCCACCACGTACGAGCACCTCGTCGTCCACGACGACCCGGCGAACGACCCCGTCGACGCCCGCGTCGCCTCGCACATCTCCTCCACCGCGATCGAGGGCGGCACGGCCCACCCGGAGCTCAAGCTCCTCGCGGCCAACTGAGCTCCCCTTGCTGACGCTTCACCGGGTGCGCGGAGTCGGGCCGTCCGAGGACGTCGCCCTCGGGCACGCCGCCGTCGTCGACGGCACCCGCTTCGCGGCGATCGGCCCGTACGAGGACCTGCTCGCCGCCTACGGCGAGCGGGCCCGCGTCCGCGACTGGGGCGACGGAATCCTGACCCCCGGCCGCTTCGAGCCCGACGCCGTCGCCCTCCTGGAGTCGGCGTACTGGCCCGACCCCCGCGAGGCCGACACCCTCGGCACGGAGCCGCTGACCGGCCCCGCCCTCGCCGCCCTGGACATGACGGACACCCGCTGGGGCGCGAGCGCGCGGCGGGGCGTCCAACGCCTGCTCGCGACGGGCACCACGGCACTGGCGGGCCCGTTCACCCACCCCGCGGTCCGCACGGCCGTCGTGCGCTCGGGGCTCCGCGACCGCCCGGTGGCCCCACCTCGGGCCGGGGGAGAAGCGGACTTTGCCGTGCTGACCCCCGACGGCACCTGCCTGGCGACGGCGATCGGCGGCCGCCTGGTGTACCGGCGCCGCTGAGGCAAGGGGCAAGGTGGCGCCCCGTAAGGGGCGCGGGGAACTGCGCGAGCAACCAGAAACGAACCCGCACCCGCCAGGACCCCGAACACGGCAGACGCCCCCGCGAACAGCCCGCCGCAGGCGCAGCCCACCGCCCTGGACCAGGGCAACCCCTGACACAATGGTCCCCGTGACCCGAGCCTCCTTGGACAAGCAGCCGCACGAAGTCGCCTCGATGTTCGACGACGTGGCGGAACGGTACGACCTGACCAACGACGTGATCTCGCTCGGCCAGGCCCGCCTCTGGCGCAAGGCGGTCGCGCAGGCGGTCGACGCGCGCCCCGCGCAGAAGATCCTCGACCTCGCCGCGGGCACCGCCACCTCCTCGCAGCCCTTCGCGCAGGCGGGCGCGTACGTCGTCCCGTGCGACTTCTCGCTCGGGATGCTGAGCGTCGGCAAGCAGCGCCACCCCTGGATGCCGTTCACCGCGGGCGACGCGATGAAGCTGCCCTTCAAGGACGACACCTTCGACGCCGTCACGATCTCCTTCGGCCTGCGCAACGTCCAGGACACCGGCGCCGCGCTGCGCGAGATGCACCGCGTGACCCGCCCCGGCGGACGCGTCGTCATCTGCGAGTTCTCCGAGCCCACGTGGGGTCCGTTCCGCACGGTCTACATCGAGTACCTGATGCGCGCCCTGCCGCCCGTCGCGCGCACGGTCTGCACCAACCCGGACGCGTACGTCTACCTCGCCGAGTCCATCCGCTCCTGGCCCAACCAGACCGAACTCGCCGCCCTGTTGCAGGACGCGGGCTGGTCGAAGGTGGCCCACCGGAACCTCACCGGGGGAGTGGTCGCGCTGCACCGGGGGTTCAAGGCGAACTAGCCATTTCGCCGGGGAGTTGACGGGAACCGTTCGCCGGAGAAGATGTGTCAGTTGATATGTCCCGGCCACTTGCCGTGGTCGGGGCGTGACGGTCGGCACACGCCGATCACGTCCCCTGATATATCTCCCCATAACGGAGCGTCCCGATGGCGTCGAACTGCCCCGACTGCGGGGCTCCAGCTCCCGACGAGGCCCGCTTCTGCATGAGATGCGGGCGCGAACGCACACCGGTTCCCCCGGAGCCGGAGGATGCGGTGCCGTCCGAGGCTCCCTCCGACGAAGCCGTCAGCACCGACCAGGCCGATGAGCCCGTCCGTACCGACAAGGCCGAGATCGCAGACGAAGCCGAGAAGGCCGACGAGGCCGACAAGGCCGACGAGGCCGCGAAAGCCGACAAGGCCGCGAAAGCCGTACAGGCCATCAGCACCGACAAGGCACCCCCGGCCGACGAGCCCGAAGTCCCGGCAACTCACCCCGCGACCCTGGTGGTTCCCCCAGCCCCCGAGTCGCCCGGCGCACCCGCGGCCCCCGCTCCCGCCGCGACCCCGGCGCCCCCGGCCGCCCCTCCGCCCCCGGCCGCCGCTCCCGCTCCCGCGGCCCCGCCGCACACCCCGCCTCCGGCAGCGCCCCCGCTGACCCCGCCCCCGCTCGCCCCGCCGGCGGGCCCCGCCACGCCCTCACCCGTGGGCGCCTTCATCGGGCGGGCCGTGCGGGGCGACTGGGCCGGGGCCGCGCAGGCCGCGCTCTGGCCGCTCGCGCTGTTGCTGATCACCGCCGCGGGGCTCGCGATCCCCACGTACGGCCAGGAGAGCGACGACATCGTCGTCGGCTTCGGCGACCGGATGCGGCTCTCGCTCGCGGCGGCGCTCCAGGCCGTGGGCGGCGACGTGACGCTGAGCGGCCGCGAGGAGCGGGGCTACGACGGCTCGTCCTCGTACCCGTCGTCCGAGTCGTCCCAGTCCGCGATCGACGGCACCCTGTCGGTGCACCTGGTCCCGCTGACGGTCACGGCGCTGTTCGTCCTCGCGCTGCTCATCGGCGTACGCGTCCTCCACCAGCGGCTGCGGCACCGCGCCGCCGCGTACGGCACCGGCGGTCCCGGTACGACGGCCGGTCTCGAAGCGGCCGTCCGGGTGGGCGTGTTGACGGCTCTGGGCGTCCTGGTGCTCGGTCTCTTCGCGCAGCCGGAGATCCGGGACGTCGAGGTGTCCTCGGGCCCGTTCCTCGCCATGCTCGGCGCGCTCGGGCTCGCCCTTGTCGTGTCCGCCGCCGTACTGCACCGCGACGACCTCACGCACTGGCTGGCCGCGCGCCCCGGCGCGCAGTCGTTCGTGCGCGCGGCCGGTGTGACGCTGCGCGCGCTCGCCATCGTGCTCGTTCTCGCCTCCGCCGTCGGCTACTTCGCCTTCACCCAGATCCCCGATCTGAACGACGCGTCCGACGCGCGCGACTCCGGCGTCTCGCCGTACCTCGTCGCGCTGCTCGTGCTGCCGAACCTCGGCATCGCGGCGCTCGGCGTCGGCTGGGGCGCTCCGCTTCAGGCGGAGGCGGACGGGCGGCGCTCGGCGTACGGCGACAACTCCGAGAGCCACTCGTTCGCGCTCTCCGAGCTGGGTGACCTGTTCAACTCCGGTGCGGTCGTGGGCGCGGTGGCGCTCGGCCTGGTGTGCGCGCTGACGATCGGCGTGCTCGCCGCCCGCCGGTGCGCGGGCCGGGGCGAGCAGATCCTGGCCGGAGGGCTCTTCTTCGGCCTGTACCTGCTGCTCGCCGCGATCGGCGGCTTCAGCGTGGAGACGTCCGCGAAGGAGGTCGGGTACGGCGGCGACTCCGCCACGGCCGGTCTCGAAGGCGGCGTGAGCCTGCCGGACGTCCTGCTCTTCGGGCTGCTGTGGGTGGCAGGGGCGCTGGTCGTCGGGCCGCTGCTGGTGCGGATGGCCGGGCAGGGCGGTGGGGTGGGCGGGCCGCCGGGGCCGTCCGGGTCCGGTGGACCGCCTGGTTCCGGTGGGCAGTTCGGGTCCGGTGGGTTTGGTGGGGCTGGTGGGTCGGACGGGGCTGGTGGCTCCGGCGGTCCTGGCGGTCCGGGTGGGCCTGGTGGTCCGGGTGGGCCTGGTGGTGGTCCGGGGCCGGTTCCCGACCCGCACGCCGCGCCGACCCAGAGCGGCATCCCCGTCCATGGGCCCCCGGCCCCGGGCACGCCGCCGCACGGCACCCCGCCCCACGGCACCCCGCCCCACGGCCCCACCCCGTACGACCCCCACGCCTTCCAGATCGGCCACCCGGGGGCGCCCCGGCCCGGTTCCGGTGGGCCGCGCGGGCGGACGGGGGTCTGGGTGGCGACGCTCGTCGGCGCCCTCGTCATCGGCGGCGGCACCGCGGCCGGTCTGCTGCTCTGGCAGGACGACGACGGCAAGGACGACGCCAAGGGCAAGGACGAAAGACCGGCCGTGAGCCGCACCGAAGACGAGACCGTCCCGCCGACCGGCTCGGAGGAGCCCACCGGCGACCCCGTCGGCCCCTCGACGCCCGACCCGACGACGGGCACCGGCGGCACGGAAGGGACCACGGCGGGGAGCACGGGCGGGAGTTCGGCCGGGAACACGGGCGGCGGGTCGGACGACAGCACTGACGACGTGCCCGTGCCCGCCGGTTCGGCGCGGGTGAACGACGTGAAGGGCTTCTCGTTCGCCGTGCCCGGCGGCTGGAGCCGCGAGCGCGGCGACAACCCGACCCAGGTCACGTACGCAGGCCTGACCGGCCCGGAGAACTTCCAGATCGGCGTCATCGACAGCGCCGACTACACCTCGTACGGGAACATGAAGAACATGGAGGTGCACGCCAAGAAGGACCCGGACAAGTCGGACTACCGGCGCCTGCGGCTTGCGCACACCACCTTCCAGGGGCACGAGGCCGCGGTCTGGGAGTACACGTACACGGACCGCGCGGACCGCACGATCCACGCGATCAACCACAGCTACATCGCGGACAACGGCACCGAGTACGCCCTCCAGCTCTCCTGGCGCGAGGACTTCTGGCCCGCCGGGCACGGCGCGAAGACGCACCAGACGGCGCTGGACACCTGGCACCTCACCGGATAGGTACCTGGCCGCACCGTCACCGTCACCTCCACCGGCACCTCCACCGGCACCTCGCCGGACCGTGCTCCGGCGCACGGAGATCGAGGCGGCGCACGCCCCCAGGCGTGCGCCGCCTCAGCTGCTTCCGGAGCCGCCCGCGGTCCCGACGCCCACCTCGGACTGCCCGAGGCTCACCTCGGGCGGCCCCGGCTCGTCCAGCTCCCGCCGCAACCCGCCGCCCGGCGGCCCGGGGCGCCGCGGCTCGCGCACGCCCGCGCCGCCCCCGCCCTCGTGCGGCCCGAGGTCGAACCACACCGTCACGACGGCTCCGCGCGGGACCTGGGCGCCGGGCGGCGGGTACTGGCGTACGACGTGGTCGAGGACCAGGTCGCGGAAACCGGGCCGGTCCGGAGCCGTCAGCACCACGCCGTGCTCGGCGGCCGTCTCGCGCGCGTCCATCGCCATCAACCCGACGAAGCGCGGTACGCGCACCGGCGGCCCGGCGGACCCGGGTGTGTTCAGCACGGGCGTCACCCCCCAGCGGTAGGGGAAGGGTAACTCCGGCACGCGGGAGGGCAACCCCGGCCGAGGGGCGCGTGGTGCGGCGTGCCACGGCCGGGGCGCGCGCTACAGCGTGAGCCGGTAGCAGTACGCCGTCACGCCCGTGCTGGGCGACGTGAACGTCTCCGCCCGCTCCATGCCGAGGCGCCGCGCGACCGCCATGGACCGTTCGTTGCGTATGTCGATCATCGCGACCACCGACCGCACGCCCGCCGCCCGCACCCGCTCCAGGGTCGCGCGCGCCGCCGCGGTCGCGTAGCCGTGCCCCCACGCCGCGCGCGCGAGCCGCCAGCCGATCTCGATCTCGCCCGTCGGCCCCCACTCCCGGGGCCACGGCATGGCGCCGGCGAAGCCCACCGGATCGCCCTCGGGGTCCAGCAACGTCCACAGGCAGAAGCCGAGTTCCGCGTCGTGTCTGCGCTGGCGTGCGGTCAGCTCCTCGTACGTGGACCGCTCCGAGCTCCAGCCGCCGACGTACTGCATGACCTCCGGGTCGTCGAAGAGGCGGTGCCAGACGAAGGCGTCCTCGTCGGTCGGGACGCGCAGCCGGACGGCCGGGCCTTGAACGCTCCTGGCGTCCGCGTCGTTCCTGGGGCGCGCGTCGGCCATGGGGCCCGCTTCGCTCACGTCGCTCACATCGCTCACAAGTGGCCCTTCGCCTGGTTGATCCGTACCGCCTCATAGACTGCCCATATCCCGTGCCGGTCGGCACACAGATTTCGAGCCTTGGGGAGAACCCGCCGTGACCGAGCCCCTCTCCGAACACACCGCTGACGTCATCGTCGTCGGGGCCGGGCCAGCCGGTTCGACCACGGCGTACTACCTGGCGAAGGCCGGCCTCGACGTACTCCTCCTCGAGAAGACCGCGTTCCCGCGGGAGAAGGTCTGCGGTGACGGGCTCACGCCCCGCGCCACCAAGCAGCTCGTGTCGATGGGCATCGACATCTCCGAAGAGGCGGGCTGGCTGCGGAACAAGGGGCTCCGCATCATCGGCGGCGGCGTACGCCTCCAACTGGATTGGCCGGAACTCGCCTCTTACCCGGACTACGGCCTGGTCCGTAAACGCGACGACTTCGACGAGCAGCTGGCCCGGCAGGCCCAGAAGGCGGGCGCCCGGCTGCACGAGCGCTGCAACGTGGGCGCCCCGATCGTCGACGACCGCACCGGCCGCATCACCGGCGTGCACGCCAAGCTCGGCGAGGACAAAACGCCGGTGACCTTCCACGCGCCGCTGGTCGTGGCCGCGGACGGCAACTCCACGCGGCTTTCGCTCGCGATGGGCCTGCACCGCCGCGAGGACCGCCCGATGGGTGTCGCCGTGCGGACGTACTTCACCTCGCCGCGCCACGACGACGACTATCTGGAGTCCTGGCTGGAGCTGTGGGACCGCCGCGGCGCCCAGGACCGGCTCCTGCCGGGCTACGGCTGGATCTTCGGCATGGGCGACGGTACGTCGAATGTCGGCCTCGGCGTCCTGAACACCTCGGCCGCCTTCAAGGAGCTCGACTGGCGCGAGATCCTCAAGGCCTGGTGCGCCTCGATGCCCGAGGACTGGGGCTACACCCCCGAGAACATGACGATGCCCATCCGCGGCGCGGCCCTGCCGATGGCCTTCAACCGCCAGCCGCACTACACCAAGGGCCTGCTGCTCGTCGGCGACGCGGGCGGCCTCGTCAACCCGTTCAACGGCGAGGGCATCGCGTACGCCATGGAGTCCGGCCAGATCGCGGCCGACGTCATCGTGCAGGCCCACGCCCGCGCCACGCCCGCCCAGCGCGAACTGGCCCTGCACGACTACCCGAAGACGCTCAAGGAGGTCTACGGCGGCTACTACACGCTCGGCCGCGCCTTCGTGAAGCTCATCGGCAACCCGAAGGTCATGAAGATCGCCACCCAGCGGGGCCTCACGCACCCGATGCTGATGAAGTTCACCCTGAAGATGCTGGCGAACCTCACGGACCCGCGGGGCGGCGACGCGATGGACCGCATCATCAACGGCCTCAGCAAGGTGGCACCCAAGGCCTGACCTGGCCCCTGGGCCCGCGTGGACGACGCACGCGGGCCCAGGTGGCCGCACGTCGAAGGGCCGGAACCCCGCTCGGGGTTCCGGCCCTTCGTGCGTACGCGGTGGACGTACGCGAAAGCGTCAGAGGACGCGCACCGCCCCGGAGGCCGGGTAGCCCGACAGGTCCTGGATCACGACACCCTTGCCGGGGTTCGCGGCGTCCAGGTACTGGCCGTTACCGATGTACACACCCACGTGGTACGCCGAGCCCGCGCCGCCCCAGTAAAGGATGTCGCCCACCTGGAGGTTGGAGAGCGAGACCGGGGTGCCGGCCGTCGACTGGGCCTGCGAGACGCGCGGCAGGTCGACGCCGACCTGCTTGAAGGCGGCCTGGACGAGGCTGGAGCAGTCCCACGCGTTGGGGCCCGAGGCACCCATGACGTACGCGTCGCCGAGCTGCGCCTTCAGGAAGCTGATGACCGTGCCGACGCTGCCGCTGGGCGCGGAGTTGCTGGAGGACGACTGCGAGGCGGAGGAACCGCCGCCGGAGGGCGCGGAGGACGTGCTGAGCTGGGTGCGCTCGGAGTCCCGCGCGGCGCGCTCCTGTGCGGCCTCGCGCTCGGCCTTGGCCTTGGCCTCGGCCTTCTTCCTGGCCTCCGCCTTCTTCTCGGCCTCCGCCTGGTCCTTGGCGGCCTGCTTGGCCGCCTTCACGGCCGCGGCGTCCTGCTGCGCGCGGGCCTCGTAGCTGTCGGCGGTCTGGGCCGTCGCGTCAGCGGACTGGGCGATCTGCGCGGACAGATCGGCGGTCAGGGTGGGCAGCTCGATGGTCTCGGTCACCGGCTCGGCGGCGTTCGCCGTACCAGCGGCGGCGGCCACTGCCAGGGTGCTGAGGACGCCACCGGCAACTCCGGCGCGCAGAGCCATCTTCGACGCGCTGCGGCGGGGCTTCCGGTGGCTGGGTATGTGAGCGGTGTGGGACATGAGAACAACCGCTATCAGGGACACCGGGTTCCCTTCAAGAAACGTGTGCTGCGCCACAGTTGCCCAGCGCGCGGCTGAATCCCGGGCGTGTCGCATCTTATTGACGCCGTAACGGGCAATGCGGACAGTCGTGATCACGCCTGTGATCATGGGTTTTCCGCGTTACGTCCGAATTGCCCATGGACTACCACCCCCTGTGCCGGTTGGCCAAGCCCGGTTGTTTGGCCGGTAGTTCGTGTGTGGCGCAGGTCACCTCGGGTGGCGCGATGAACCTCCCCGAGACCTCACCGAGACCGGGCCGAGATCTTCCGCTCGCACGCCAGTGCCGCCGGCTCCCTCGCGCACGCGTGCGCGCGTGCGTGGTGAAGCTGATGTCGGCTCCCTCGCGCGCGTGGGCGCCGCGGTGGCCGACCTGTGAGGTGACGCGGCGGTCGGTCCGTGAGGCGCGGCGGCCGACTCGTGAGGCGCGGCGGTCGACCCGCGGGACGCGGTGCCCGACTCGTGAATCGATGCACACGTCCACACTCGTCCACATCTCTGCCGCCAAAGTGTGAACGCGCTCCTCTATCAAGCGCTCACGTCCAGCGCCAATTTGCCTGTAGCGGCCATCTCTTGATAGTGCAACCCCGCCTCGACCAGGCCTTACGCGTCAGGATGTCACCTCTGGTGATCACTCAGGCGCTTCGCGTACGAAGATCACCGCTCATCCGACTTCATGATCCTTCGTCAGGTGGTGGAGATCACAAAGCCGTTGTCGCACCCCGTGTCGCAGATCACAGACCGGCAGGCATAGGATGCGGGGCAGTTGGGCTTGTGACCTGCTTCACATGTAAGCGATCTTCACGTGTGGGGCGGCCCTCGCGAGTCCGATGCAACCGCCAGCAGTCAGTGCCGACTGAGAGGAGCGAGGAGCGGTGAACGCCTATGCGCCCATCCTCGTACTGGGAGCCCTCGGGGCAGGCTTTGCGATCTTCTCCGTGGTCATGGCCACGCTTATCGGTCCAAAGCGGTACAACCGCGCGAAGCTCGAGGCCTACGAATGCGGGATCGAGCCGACCCCCACGCCGGCCGGCGGCGGGCGCTTCCCCATCAAGTACTACCTGACGGCGATGCTCTTCATCGTCTTCGACATCGAGATCGTCTTTCTCTATCCCTGGGCCGTCACCTTCGACGCCCTGGGGATCTTCGGGCTCGTGGAGATGCTGCTCTTCGTGCTCACCGTCTTCGTCGCCTACGCGTACGTCTGGCGGCGCGGCGGTCTGGAATGGGACTGAGGAGCCACTGAGCATGGGACTCGAAGAGAAACTCCCGAGCGGATTCCTGCTGACCACCGTCGAGCAGGCCGCCGGGTGGGTGCGCAAGTCATCCGTCTTCCCGGCCACGTTCGGCCTTGCGTGCTGCGCCATCGAGATGATGACGACCGGCGCCGGGCGCTACGACCTGGCGCGCTTCGGCATGGAGGTCTTCCGCGGCTCGCCGCGGCAGGCGGATCTGATGATCGTGGCGGGACGCGTGAGCCAGAAGATGGCGCCCGTCCTGCGCCAGGTCTACGACCAGATGCCGAACCCCAAGTGGGTCATCTCCATGGGGGTCTGCGCCTCGTCGGGCGGGATGTTCAACAACTACGCGATCGTGCAGGGCGTGGACCACGTCGTCCCGGTCGACATCTATCTGCCCGGCTGTCCGCCCCGGCCCGAGATGCTGATGGACGCGATCCTCAAGCTGCACCAGAAGATCCAGACCTCCAAGCTCGGTGTGAACGCCGAGGAAGCGGCCCGTGAGGCGGAGGAGGCGGCCCTCAAGGCCCTCCCCACCATCGAGATGAAGGGTCTGCTGCGGTGAGCGACGCGCACATGAACGGCACCGGCGAGCAGCCCGAGGGCACGGTGCCCGCCCCCCGTGACACCTCCGGCGACGTCATCGGCGTCCGCAGGGGCATGTTCGGCGCCGACGACGGCGGCGACACCTCCGGGTACGGCGGCCTCGTCCGCACCATCACCCTGCCCGGCGCCTCCTCGCGCCCCTACGGCGGCTGGTTCGACGAGGTCGCCGACGAACTCGAAGGCGCCCTGGAGGAACAGGGCCTCGTCCCCGAGAACGCCATCGAGAAGACGGTCGTCGACCGCGGCGAGCTGACCTTCCACATCGCGCGCGAGCACCTCGTGCGGGTCGCCCGCACCCTGCGCGACGACCCGGCGCTGCGCTTCGAGCTGTGCACCGGCGTCAGCGGCGTGCACTTCCTGGAGGACAAGGGCCGCGAGCTGCACGCCGTCTACCACCTGCGCTCGATCACCCACAACCGCCTGATCCGCCTGGAGGTCAGCGCCCCGGACGCCGATCCGCACGTCCCCTCGCTCGTCGCCGTCTACCCGACGAACGACTGGCACGAGCGCGAGACGTACGACTTCTTCGGGCTGATCTTCGACGGCCACCCGGCCCTCACGCGGATCATGATGCCGGACGACTGGCAGGGCTTCCCCCAGCGCAAGGACTACCCACTCGGCGGCATCCCCGTCGAATACAAGGGCGCCCAGATCCCGGCTCCGGACCAGCGGAGGTCGTACTCGTGACTTCTCCTCACACCGCTCCCCACGCAACCCCCCGCGCCACGACGGAAGGCACCGTCTACACCGTCACCGGCGGCGACTGGGACGAGGTCGTCCAGTCCGCGGCGAGGGCCGACGACGAGCGCATCGTCGTCAACATGGGGCCGCAGCACCCCTCCACGCACGGCGTGCTCCGGCTCATCCTGGAGATCGAGGGCGAGACGGTCTCCGAGGCCCGCTGCGGCATCGGCTATCTGCACACGGGCATCGAGAAGAACCTGGAGTACCGCACCTGGACCCAGGGCACCACGTTCGTCACGCGCATGGACTATCTGACGTCCTTCTACAACGAGACGGCCTACTGCCTCGGCGTGGAGAAGCTGCTCGGCATCGAGGACCAGATCCCCGACCGCGCCACGATCCTCCGGGTGCTCCTGATGGAGCTGAACCGGATGTCCTCGCACCTGGTCTGCATCGCCACCGGCGGCATGGAACTCGGCGCGACGACCATCATGATCTACGGCTTCCGCGATCGTGAACTCATTCTCGACATCTACGAGCTGATCACCGGCCTGCGCATGAACCACGCGTACATCCGGCCCGGCGGACTCGCCCAGGACCTGCCGCCCGGCGCGGTGGACCAGATCCGCGAGTTCGTGAAGAAGATGCACAAGAACCTTCCGGAGTACGACAAGCTCGCCACCGGAAACCCCATCTTCAAGGCCCGCATGCAGGACGTCGGCTACCTCGACCTGTCGGGCTGCATGGCCCTCGGCGCCACCGGCCCGGTCCTGCGCTCGGCCGGCCTCCCGCACGACCTGCGCAAGGCCCAGCCCTACTGCGGCTACGAGACGTACGACTTCGACGTCCCCACCGCCGACACCTGCGACTCCTACGGGCGCTTCCTGATCCGCCTGGAGGAGATGCGCCAGTCCCTGCGCATCATCGAGCAGTGCCTGGACCGCCTGGAGCCGGGCCCGGTCATGGTCGCCGACAAGAAGATCGCCTGGCCCGCCCAGCTGGCCCTCGGCCCCGACGGCCTCGGCAACTCGCTCGACCACATCAAGAAGATCATGGGCACCTCCATGGAGGCCCTGATCCACCACTTCAAGCTGGTGACGGAAGGCTTCCGGGTCCCGCCCGGACAGGCCTACGCCGCCGTGGAGTCGCCCAAGGGCGAACTGGGCGTGCACGTCGTCTCCGACGGCGGCACCCGCCCCTACCGGGTCCACTTCCGCGACCCGTCCTTCACCAATCTGCAGGCCATGGCGGCGATGTGCGAGGGCGGCCAGGTCGCCGACGTCATCGTCGCCGTCGCGTCCATCGACCCCGTGATGGGAGGCGTCGACCGGTGACCACCAGTTCCCCCGAGGGCGTCAGCCTGGGCATGCCCCAACTGCCCCCGCCGGACTACCCGGACGATGTCCGCGCCCGCCTCGAGGCCGACGCGCGCGAACTCATCGCCCGCTACCCCGACTCCCGCTCGGCGCTCCTTCCGCTGCTGCACCTGGTGCAGTCGGAGGAAGGCCATGTGACCCGCACCGGCATGCAGTTCTGCGCGGACATGCTGGACCTGACCACCGCGGAGGTGACGGCGGTCGCGACCTTCTACACCATGTACCGCCGCAAGCCCTCCGGCGACTACCAGGTCGGCGTCTGCACCAACACGCTGTGCGCGGTCATGGGCGGCGACGCCATCTTCGAGGCCCTCCAGGAGCACCTGGGCGTCGGCAACGGCGAGACCACCGACGACGGCAAGGTGACGCTGGAGCACATCGAGTGCAACGCCGCCTGCGACTTCGCCCCCGTGGTGATGGTCAACTGGGAGTTCTTCGACAACCAGACCCCGGGCAGCGCCAAGCGCCTCGTCGACGACCTGCGCTCCGGCGCCCAGGTCGAGCCCACCCGCGGCGCCCCCCTGTGCACCTTCAAGGAGACGTCCCGGATCCTCGCGGGCTTCCCCGACGAGCGCCCCGGCGCCGTCGACGCGACCGGCGGCGCGGGCCCCGCCTCGCTGATCGGACTGCGCCTGGCCAAGGGCGAGGTGTCCCCCGCGCGCGTGGTCCACCCGCGTGCGGGCGGACCGGAGGACACCCAGCCGCACGACCCGTCGCCCAGTGAGCACCTCAGCTCGCACGACGCGCCGCAGAAGACCTCGGCCTCCGACCCGGCCCACCCGGCCGGACCGACCGCCGAGGAGGGGGAGTGATGACGTTGGCCGCCGAGATCGACAACGAGACCAGCCCGGAGAAGCTGCTCGCGCCGGTGCTCTCCGCCTTCTGGGACGAGGACAAGTCCTGGACGCTGGAGACCTACCGCCGCCACGACGGCTACGAGGGGCTGCGCAAGGCCCTCGCGATGGCGCCGGACGACCTGATCGCCTATGTGAAGGACTCGGGCCTGCGCGGCCGCGGCGGCGCGGGCTTCCCCACCGGAATGAAGTGGCAGTTCATTCCGCAGGGCGACGGCAAACCGCACTATCTAGTTGTCAACGCCGACGAGTCGGAGCCCGGGACGTGCAAGGACATCCCGCTCCTCTTCGCGAACCCGCACAGCCTCATCGAGGGCATCGTGATCGCCTGTTACGCGATCCGGTCTTCGCATGCGTTCATCTATCTGCGGGGTGAAGTCGTCCCCGTCCTTCGACGGCTGCACGAGGCCGTCCGTGAGGCCTACGCGGCGGGCTATCTCGGCAAGAACGTCCTCGGCAGCGGACTCGACCTCGAACTCACCGTGCACGCGGGCGCGGGCGCGTACATCTGCGGTGAGGAGACCGCGCTGCTCGATTCGCTGGAAGGCCGCCGTGGCCAGCCGCGACTCCGTCCCCCTTTCCCCGCGGTCGCGGGCCTCTACGCATGCCCCACTGTTGTCAACAACGTCGAGTCCATCGCATCGGTTCCCGCGATCCTGAATCGCGGAAAAGACTGGTTCAAGTCGATGGGCAGCGAGAAGTCGCCCGGCTTCACGCTCTATTCGCTCAGCGGGCACGTCACCTCGCCCGGCCAGTACGAGGCCCCGCTCGGCATCACGCTGCGCCAGCTCCTCGACATGAGCGGCGGCATGCGGGCGGGCCACCGCCTCAAGTTCTGGACGCCCGGCGGCTCCTCGACGCCGATGTTCACCGACGAGCACCTCGACGTGCCGCTCGACTACGAGGGCGTGGGCGCCGCCGGATCCATGCTCGGCACCAAGGCCCTGCAGTGCTTCGACGAGACGACCTGCGTGGTGCGGGCCGTGACGCGCTGGACCGAGTTCTACGCCCACGAGTCCTGCGGCAAGTGCACGCCCTGCCGCGAAGGGACGTACTGGCTGGTGCAGTTGCTGCGCGACATCGAGGCCGGCAAGGGCGTCATGTCCGACCTCGACAAGCTGAACGACATCGCCGACAACATCAACGGCAAGTCCTTCTGCGCCCTCGGCGACGGCGCCGCCTCGCCGATCTTCTCCTCGCTGAAGTACTTCCGCGAGGAGTACGAGCAGCACATCACCGGCCGGGGCTGCCCCTTCGACCCCGCCAAGTCCACGCTCTGGGCCGACCGCGGCCGGTCCGACACCCACACGGAGGTGAACGCATGACAGTGACCACCAATAGCGCTCCCTCCGGGGGCGGGGAAGCGGCGGTACCGCCGGAGGACCTGGTCTCACTGACGATCGACGGCATCGAGATCAGCGTCCCGAAGGGCACCCTGGTGATCCGCGCCGCCGAGCTCCTCGGCATCGAGATCCCGCGTTTCTGCGACCACCCGCTGCTCGACCCCGCCGGTGCCTGCCGTCAGTGCATCGTCGAGGTCGAGGGCCAGCGCAAGCCGATGGCCTCCTGCACCATCACCTGCACCGACGGCATGGTGGTGAAGTCGCAGCTGACGTCGCCGGTCGCCGAGAAGTCGCAGCGCGGTGTGATGGAGCTGCTCCTCATCAACCACCCGCTGGACTGCCCGGTCTGCGACAAGGGCGGCGAGTGCCCGCTGCAGAACCAGGCGATGCAGGTCGGCGACCCGGACTCGCGGTTCGAGGGCAAGAAGCGCACGTACGAGAAGCCCGTGCCGATCTCCACGCAGGTGCTGCTCGACCGTGAGCGGTGCGTGCTGTGCGCGCGCTGCACCCGCTTCTCCAACCAGATCGCGGGCGACCCGATGATCGAGCTGATCGAGCGCGGCGCGCTCCAGCAGGTCGGCACGGGCGAGGGTGACCCCTTCGAGTCGTACTTCTCCGGGAACACCATCCAGATCTGCCCGGTGGGCGCGCTCACCTCGCACGCGTACCGCTTCCGGTCGCGCCCCTTCGACCTGGTGTCGTCGCCGTCGGTGTGCGAGCACTGCGCGGGCGGTTGCGCGACGCGCACCGACCACCGGCGCGGCAAGGTCATGCGGCGGCTCGCGCAGGACGACCCCGAGGTCAACGAGGAGTGGATCTGCGACAAGGGGCGCTTCGGCTTCCGGTACGCGCAGAAGCCGGACCGGCTGACCACGCCCCTGGTGCGGGACGCCGAATCCGGGCAGCTGGTGCCGGCTTCGTGGCCCGAGGCGCTGGAGACGGCCGCCAAGGGGCTCGCCGCCGCCCGCGGGCGTGCCGGAGTGCTGACCGGCGGACGGCTCACCGTGGAGGACGCCTACGCGTACAGCAAGTACGCGCGCGTGGCGCTCGGTACGAACGACATCGACTTCCGCGCGCGGGTGCACAGCAGTGAGGAGGCCGACTTCCTCGCGGCGCGCGTCGCCGGGCGCGGCCGGGACCTCGACGGCACCGGCGTCACGTACAGCACGCTGGAGAAGGCCCCGGCGGTGCTGCTCGTCGGGATGGAGTCCGAGGAGGAGGCGCCCGGCGTCTTCCTGCGGCTGCGCAAGGCCTGGCGCAAGCACGGCCAGCGCACCTTCTCGCTCGCCACGTACTCCACCCGCGGCCTGGAGAAGGCCGGTGGCACGCTCCTTCCGGCCGCGCCCGGCACCGAGACCGAGTGGCTGGACGCGCTCGCCGCGGGCGTGGGGCTCGCGGACGACGGCGCGAAGGCCGCCGAGGCGCTGCGCTCCGAAGGCGCCGTGATCGTGGTCGGGGAGCGGCTCGCGGCGGTACGGGGCGGGCTCACCGCCGCCGTGCGGGCCGCGTCCGCGACCGGTGCCCAGCTGGTGTGGATTCCGCGCCGCGCGGGCGAGCGCGGGGCGATCGAGGCGGGCGCCGTGCCGTCGCTGCTCCCGGGCGGCCGCCCGGCCACCGACCCGCGCGCGCGGGACGAGGTCGCCGGTGCCTGGGGCGTCGCCGAACTCCCGCACCGCTACGGCCGGGACACCGGCCAGATCATCGAGGCCGCCGCGACCGGCGAACTGGGCGCGCTGCTCGTCGCGGGCGTGGACGTCGCCGACCTGCCCGACCCGGCACGCGCGCGTGCCGCCCTCGACGAGGTCGGCTTCCTGGTCTCCCTGGAGCTGCGCCCGAGCGAGGTGACGGAACGGGCCGACGTGGTCCTTCCGGTGGCCGCCGTCGCCGAGAAGCCGGGCACGTTCCTCAACTGGGAGGGCAGGGCCCGGCTTTTCGAGGCAGCGCTGAAGCCGGACCAGATGACCCGCACGTCGTCCCCGGCGGACGCCCGTGTCCTGCACATGCTGGCCGACGCGGGCGACATCCACCTGGGCCTGCCCGACCTGCTGACGATCCGGCGCGAGCTGGACCGGCTCGGCGGCTGGGACGGGCCGCACGCCACCGAGCCGTTGGAGACCGGCGCCCAGCCGCCCCGGCCGGCCGCCGGTGAGGCCGTGCTCGCCGGTCACCGGCTGCTGCTCGACCAGGGCCGCCTCCAGGAGGGCGACGACGCGCTCGCCGGGACGCGGCACGCCGCGGTGGCCCGGCTCTCGGCGGCCACAGCGGCCGAGGTCGGCGTCAAGGGCGGCGACACGCTCACCGTCACCGGTCCCGCGGGTACGACCACGCTGCCGCTCCTTGTCACCCAGATGCCCGACCGGGTGGTCTGGCTCCCGCTGAACTCGACCGGGGGAGGCGTCACTTCTGACACCGGCGCCCGTCCGGGCGATCTGGTCCGCGTCGGCCCGGCCGCATCGGTGGCCCCCGCCGAGGCCACGGAGGTGACGTCGTGATGCTTCAGGCAGTGCACACCGCGCAGGCATCGGTGCCGCTCGCGGCCGAGGACCTGTCGATGTTCGGCAGGGACCCCTGGTGGCTGATCGGCCTGAAGGCCGTCTTCTGCTTCGCGTTCCTGATGGTGATGGTGCTGTTCTCCATCGTGTGGGAGCGCAAGGTCGTGGCCTGGATGCAGCTGCGCATCGGCCCGAACCGGCACGGCCCCTGGGGCATGCTGCAGTCCCTCGCGGACGGCATCAAGCTGATGCTCAAGGAAGACCTGGTCGTCAAGCGCGCGGACAAGGTGGTCTACATCCTCGCGCCGGTGGTCGCCGCGATCCCCGCCTTCATGGCGATCGCGGTGATCCCCTTCGGGCCCGCGGGCAACGAAGTGTCGATCTTCGGGCACCGCACCACGATGCAGCTCACCGACCTGCCGATCGCGATGCTCTACATCCTCGCGGTCGCCTCGGTCGGCATCTACGGCATCGTGCTCGCGGGCTGGAGCTCCGGCTCGACGTACCCGCTGCTCGGCGGTCTCCGCTCGTGCGCGCAGATGATCTCCTACGAGATCGCGATGGGCGCCGCGTTCGCCTCGGTCTTCCTGTACTCCGGGTCGATGTCGACGTCGCGGATCGTGGAGGCGCAGGAGGGCCGCTGGTACGTCCTGCTGCTTCCGGTCTCGTTCCTGATCTACATCGTGACGATGATCGGCGAGACCAACCGCGCGCCGTTCGACATGCCGGAGTCCGAGGGCGACCTCGTCGGCGGCTTCAACACCGAGTACTCGTCGATCAAGTTCGCGATCTTCATGCTCGCCGAGTACATCAACATGATCACCGTCTCGGCCGTGTCCGTGACGCTCTTCCTGGGCGGCTGGCGGGCTCCCTGGCCCATCAGCACCTTCTGGGAGGGCGCGAACCACGGCTGGTGGCCGATGGCCTGGTTCGTGCTCAAGGTCCAGCTGCTGTTGTTCTTCTTCATCTGGCTGCGCGGCACGCTGCCCCGAGTCCGCTATGACCAGCTGATGAAGCTCGGCTGGAAGGTCCTCATCCCGGTGTCGGTGGTGTGGCTGATGCTCGTCGCCACGGTGCGGGCGCTGCGCAACGAGGACTACGACTTCAGCGAGATCGCGCTCTACGTAGGCGGCGGAGTGCTCGCCCTGTTGTTGCTCTCCGTACTCGTGGACATCTTCCGCGACAAGCGTGAGAAGCAGGAGATCGCGGCTTCCCCGCCGGAGGAATCCGCCGCCTTCGACCCGATGGCCGGGGGATTCCCCGTGCCGCCGCTGCCCGGACAGACCCTGCCGCCGGTGCCGCGCCGACGCCCGCGCCATGAGCGGGAGTTGATTGTCAGTGGTGGGCCCGATACTCAAAGTGACGGAAAGGAGGCGTCCGATGGCTGAGCAGTCGAACATGCCGGACCGGCCGAAGCGCTCGCAGCCGCCCGAGCAGCAGCAGGCGGCCGACCCGCAGCAGTCGAACCAGTCCAACCAGGGGTTCCAGAACCCCGTCGCGGGCTTCGGCGTGACCTTCAAGGCCATGTTCAAGAAGCGGCTGACCGAGCAGTATCCGGAGCAGCAGAAGACCACCGCACCCCGGTTCCACGGCCGGCACCAGCTCAACCGCCATCCGGACGGCCTGGAGAAATGCGTCGGCTGCGAGCTGTGCGCCTGGGCCTGTCCCGCGGACGCCATCTATGTGGAGGGCGCGGACAACACCGAAGAGGAGCGCTACTCCCCGGGCGAGCGGTACGGCCGCGTCTACCAGATCAACTACGCCCGCTGCATCCTCTGCGGCCTGTGCATCGAGGCGTGCCCCACGCGCGCGCTGACGATGACGAACGAGTTCGAGCTCGCCGACAGCAGCCGCGAGAACCTGATCTACACCAAGGAGCAGCTGCTCGCCGGCCTCGAAGAGGACATGGTCGACACGCCGCACGCGATCTACCCCGGCATGGACGAGGGCGACTACTACCGCGGTCTCGTCACCCAGGCCGCGCCGGGCACGGTGCCCCAAGTGGCCGTCTCCAAGGGCGAGAAGCCCGTCCCCGGGGACGAGGCCTTCGACGGATCCGGCTCCGGTGAAGGGTCCGGGGCCTCGCGCGAGCAGGGGGTGGACGCATGACCGCCCTCGCGGCCTACACCACCTCCACAGGCGAGGCCGTCCAGTTCTGGGTGCTCGCCACGGTCGCCGTGATCGGCGCGCTGTGCACGATCCTGATGCGCAAGGCGGTCCACAGCGCGCTCTGCCTCGCCGGGACCATGATCATCCTCGCGGTGTTCTACCTGGCCAACGGCGCGTACTTCCTGGGCATCGTGCAGATCGTGGTCTACACGGGCGCGATCATGATGCTGTTCCTCTTCGTGGTCATGCTCGTCGGCGTCACCGCCGCCGACTCCCTGAAGGAGACCATCAAAGGCCAGCGCTGGCTGGCCGCCCTGTGCGGATTCGGCTTCGCCATCCTGCTGTTCGCGGGCATCGGCAACGCATCGCTGAAGGACTTCAACGGCCTGGCCAAGGCCAACGAGGGCGGCAACGTGGAGGGCCTCGCGTCCCTCATCTTCACGAAGTACGTCTTCGCCTTCGAGATCACCGGCGCCCTGCTGATCACGGCGACGGTCGGCGCGATGGTCCTCACCCACCGCGAGCGCACGGAGCGCGCCAAGACGCAGCGCGAGCGCGCCGAGGAGCGCGTGCGCGAGGGCAAGCACCTTCCGCCGCTGCCGGCCCCGGGTGTGTACGCCCGGCACAACGCGGTGGACATCGCGGGCCTGCTCCCGGACGGCACGCCTTCGGAGCTGACGGTCAACCAGACGCTGCGTGAGCGCGGCCAGATCCGAGACGTCTCCAGCGAGGCGCTGAACGACCTGCGGGCCCTGGAGCAGCGTGCCGCCGACCGTCTGGAGCGGCCAGGGTCGGTCCGGCCGGACACCGGCCGGAGCGGTGAGGGCGATTCCGGGTCCGACCCCGTCGCCGCCGCGGCGGGCGAGCAGACCGAGGAGGCGTCGAAGTGAATCCGGTCAACTACCTGTATCTGGCGGCCCTGCTGTTCGCCATCGGCGCCACTGGCGTGCTGATCCGGCGGAACGTGATCGTCGTCTTCATGTGCGTCGAGCTGATGCTGAACGCCTGCAACCTCGCGTTCGTCGCCTTCGCCCGGCTGCACGGGAACTTGGACGGCCAGATCATCGCCTTCTTCACGATGGTCGTCGCGGCAGCGGAAGTCGTGGTCGGGCTCGCGATCATCGTGTCGCTGTTCCGCTCCCGTCACTCGGCCTCGGTCGACGACGCCAGCCTGATGAAGCTGTAAGGGGTCGCTAGAACCGTGGACACAGAGAACTTGATTGCGCTGCTGGTGGCGGCGCCTCTGCTCGGAGCGGCCGTGCTGCTGTGCGGCGGGCGCCGCCTCGACCGGGTGGGCCACTGGCTCGGCACGGCGCTCGCGGCCGTCTCCTTCGTGATCGGGCTTGTGCTCTTCACCGACATGCTGGGCAAGGGGGCCGAGGACCGGACCCTGAACCAGCACCTGTTCAGCTGGATCCCCGTCGAGGGCTTCCAGGCGGACGTCGCCTTCCAGCTCGACCAGCTGTCGGTGACGTTCGTCCTGCTGATCTCCGGCGTGGGCACCCTGATCCACCTGTACTCGATCGGGTACATGGAGCACGACGAGCGGCGCCGCCGCTTCTTCGGCTACCTGAACCTGTTCCTCGCGGCGATGCTCCTGCTCGTCCTCGCCGACAACTACCTGCTCCTGTACGTCGGCTGGGAGGGCGTGGGCCTCGCCTCGTACCTCCTGATCGGCTTCTGGCAGCACAAGCCCAGCGCGGCCACGGCGGCCAAGAAGGCCTTCCTGGTCAACCGGGTCGGCGACATGGGTCTTTCGATCGCCATCATGCTGATGTTCACCACCTTCGGGACGTTCGCCTTCGGCGATGTCCTGGAGGCCACCGGTGAGACGGGCGAGGGCAAGCTGACGGCGATCGGCCTGATGCTGCTGCTCGCGGCCTGCGGCAAGTCCGCCCAGGTGCCGCTGCAGTCCTGGCTCGGGGACGCGATGGAGGGCCCGACCCCGGTCTCGGCCCTGATCCACGCGGCGACGATGGTGACCGCCGGTGTGTACCTGATCGTGCGCTCGGGGGAGATCTTCAACGCCGCCCCGGACGCGCAGTTGGCCGTGACCGTCGTGGGCGCGGTGACGCTCCTCTTCGGTGCGATCGTCGGTTGCGCGAAGGACGACATCAAGAAGGCCCTCGCCGGGTCGACGATGTCCCAGATCGGCTACATGATCCTGGCCGCGGGCCTCGGCCCCATCGGCTACGTCTTCGCGATCATGCACCTGGTGACGCACGGCTTCTTCAAGGCTGGGCTCTTCCTCGGCGCCGGTTCGGTCATGCACGGCATGAACGACGAGGTGGACATGCGGAAGTACGGGGGCCTGCGGAAGTACATGCCGGTGACCTTCGTGACCTTCGGCCTCGGCTATCTCGCCATCATCGGCTTCCCCGGCCTGTCCGGCTTCTTCTCCAAGGACAAGATCATCGAGGCGGCGTTCGCCAAGGGCGGCACGGAGGGCTGGATCCTCGGCTCCGTGGCGCTGCTCGGCGCGGCCATCACGGCGTACTACATGACCCGCGTGATGATCATGACCTTCTTCGGCGAGAAGCGCTGGGAGCCGGACGCGGAGGGCAAGCAGCCGCATCCGCACGAGTCGCCGAAGTCCATGACGATCCCGATGATCCTGCTCGCCGTCGGTTCGGTGTGCGCGGGCGGCTTCTTCAGCATCGGCGACCGCTTCATGCACTGGCTGGAGCCGGTCACCCACCACGACCACGGCGACTCCCCGCTGAGCGCCGCCACGGTCACGGGCGCCACGATGGTGGTCCTCGTCATCGGCGTCACCCTGGCCTGGCTCCAGTACGGCAGGCGGCCGGTGCCCTCAGTGGCCCCGCGCGGCTCGCTGCTCACCCGCGCGGCCCGCCGCGACCTGCTCCAGGACGACTTCAACCACGTGGTCCTGGTGCGCGGCGGCGAGCACCTCACGCGCTCCCTGGTGTACGTCGACCACACCCTGGTGGACGGCGTGGTCAATGGCACGGCGGCCTCGGTCGGCGGGCTCTCCGGACGGCTGCGCAAGCTGCAGAACGGCTTCGCCCGCAGCTACGCGGTCTCGATGTTCGGCGGCGTGGCGGTCCTCATCGCCGCGACCCTGCTGATGAGGGCGGTCTGATACCGATGTCGTTTCCTCTGCTGACAGCGACGGCCGCGCTTCCCGCGGTCGGCGCGATCGCCACGGCGGCCGTCCCGGCCGCACGGCGGACCGCCGCCAAGTGGCTCGCGCTGTTCTTCTCGCTGGCCACGCTCGTGCTGGCCGTCGTGGTCGCCGTCCGGTTCGACCCGGACGGCGACCGCTATCAACTGACCGAATCACGCGCCTGGATCAGTGACTTCGGGGTGCGGTACGAACTGGGCGTCGACGGCATCGGCGTCGCCCTGATCGCGCTCACCGCCCTGCTGATCCCCTTCATCATCCTGGCGGGCTGGCACGACGCGGATCCCCTGGAGACGAAGTCGTCGCGCTGGCGGCCGACCCAGGGCTTCTTCGCCCTGATCCTGGCCGTCGAGGCGATGGTGATCATCTCCTTCGAGGCCACCGACGTCTTCCTCTTCTACATCTTCTTCGAAGCCATGCTCATCCCGATGTACTTCCTCATCGGCGGCTTCGGAGACCGCGCCCACGCGGGCAGCGACGAGAAGGCCTCGGCGCAGCGCTCGTACGCGGCCGTGAAGTTCCTGCTCTACAACCTGGTCGGCGGCCTCATCATGCTGGCCGCCGTGATCGGGCTCTACGTAGTCGCCGGGAACTTCTCGCTCCAGGAGATCGCCGAAGCACGGGCCAACGGCTCGCTGGACATGGCGACCAACACCGAGCGGCTGCTGTTCCTCGGGTTCTTCTTCGCCTTCGCGGTGAAGGCCCCGCTGTGGCCGCTGCACACCTGGCTGCCGAACGCGATGGGCGAGGCCACGGCCCCGGTCGCCGTGCTGATCACGGCGGTGGTCGACAAGGGCGGCACGTTCGCGATGCTGCGCTTCTGCCTCCAGCTGTTCCCGGAGGCGAGCAAGTGGGCGACACCGGCGATCCTGGTGCTCGCCCTGATCAGCATCATCTACGGAGCGCTGCTCGCCGTCGGCCAGCGCGACATCAAGCGCCTGGTGGCGTACGCGTCGATCTCGCACTTCGGGTTCATCATCCTCGGCATCTTCGCGATGACGTCCCAGGGGCAGTCCGGCGCGACGCTCTACATGGTCAACCACGGCCTCTCCACGGCCGCCCTGATGCTGGTCGCCGGCTTCCTGATCTCGCGCCGCGGCTCGCGTCTGATCGCGGACTACGGAGGAGTGCAGAAGGTCGCGCCGGTGCTCGCGGGCACGTTCCTGATCGGCGGTCTGGCCACGCTGTCGCTGCCGGGGCTCGCGCCGTTCGTGAGTGAGTTCCTGGTCCTGGTGGGCACGTTCGCGCGCTATCCGGCGGTCGGGATCATCGCGACCTTCGGCATCGTGCTCGCCGCGCTCTACACCCTCGTGCTCTACCAGCGGACGATGACGGGCCCGGTGAAGCCGGAGGTCGCGTCGATGCCCGACCTGAAGGTGCGCGAGCTGGCCGTGGTGGCCCCGCTGATCGCCCTCCTGATCGTCCTCGGCGTCTATCCGAAGCCGGTCACCGAGCTGGTGAACCCCGCGGTCAAGCACACCATGTCCGACGTCCAGAAGAAGGACCCCAAGCCCGAAGTGGAGGCCGCCAAGTGAGTGCGACAGCCGTCCACAGCCTGTGGACAACGGCGGCCGACCCGATCGACAAGATCGACGCGCCGAACATCGAGTACGGCCAGCTGGCACCGACCCTGATCGTCATCGGTGCCGCCGTCATCGGAGTGCTCATCGAAGCCTTCGTGCCGCGCAAGTCCCGTTACTACGCCCAGCTGTTCGTGTCCGTCGTCGCCCTCGCCGCAGCCTTCGCCGCGGTCGTCGCCCTCGCGGCCGGGGGCTACGGCACCACGAAGGCCCGCATCGCGGCGATGGGAGCCATCGCCGTCGACGGTCCCGCGCTCTTCCTCCAGGGCACCATTCTCCTCGCAGGCCTGGTCGCGATCTTCACCTTCGCGGAGCGCAAGCTCGATCCGGTGGCGCACGGCAACCGCGTCGACTCCTTCGTGGCACAGGCCGGAGCCGTACCCGGCAGTGAGGGCGAACAGGCCGCCACCAAGGCCGGGTTCGCCACCACCGAGGTGTTCCCGCTGGCACTGTTCGCCATCGGCGGCATGCTGGTCTTCCCGTCGGCGAACGACCTGCTGACGTTCTTCATCGCCCTGGAGGTCTTCTCGCTGCCGCTGTACCTGCTGTGCGCCCTGGCGCGCCGCAAGCGGCTCATGTCGCAGGAAGCGGCCGTGAAGTACTTCCTCCTCGGCGCCTTCGCCTCCGCGTTCACGCTGTTCGGCATCGCGCTGATCTACGGCTACGCGGGCTCGGTGTCGTACGGCACGGTCGCCAAGGTCGTCGACGGCACGATCACCACGGTCGACCCCGCCCTCGCGGGCACCATGGGCAACGACGCGCTGCTCCTCATCGGCTCCGCGATGATCGTGATGGGCCTGCTCTTCAAGGTCGGCGCGGTGCCGTTCCACATGTGGACGCCCGACGTCTACCAGGGCGCGCCCACGCCGGTGACGGGCTTCATGGCTGCGGCGACGAAGGTGGCCGCGTTCGGCGCGCTCCTGCGACTGCTCTACGTAGTGCTCCCGGGCCTGCGCTGGGACTGGCGGCCGGTGATGTACGGCGTCGCCGTGATCACGATGCTGGGCGGCGCGATCGTCGCGATCACCCAGACCGACATCAAGCGGCTCCTCGCGTACTCGTCGATCGCGCACGCGGGCTTCATCCTCGCGGGTGTCATCGCGACCACGAAGGACGGCGTCTCGTCGGTCCTTTTCTACCTGGGCGCGTACTCCTTCGTGACGATCGGCGCGTTCGCGGTGGTCACGCTGGTGCGGGACGCGGGCGGCGAGGCGACACACCTGTCGAAGTGGGCGGGGCTCGGCCGCCGCTCACCCCTGGTCGCCGCGGTGTTCGCCGTCTTCCTCCTCGCCTTCGCGGGCATCCCGCTGACCTCCGGGTTCTCGGGCAAGTTCGCGGTGTTCAAGGCGGCCGCCGAGGGTGGCGCGGGCGCGCTGGTCGTGGTCGGTGTGATCTCGTCCGCGATCGCGGCGTTCTTCTACATCCGCGTGATCGTCCTGATGTTCTTCAGCGAGCCGAAGGCGGACGGCCCGACGGTCGCCGTGCCGTCGCCGCTGACAATGACGGCGATCGGGCTCGGCGTCGCGGTGACCCTGGTGCTCGGTGTGGCGCCGCAGTACTTCCTCGATCTGGCCAGCCAGTCGGGAGTCTTCGTCCGGTAGGCGAGGGCTCCGGCCCGCCCGCCTCGTACGCCACCGCCCGGTGTCCCGCAGCTCGCGGGAGGCCGGGCGGTGGCGTGTGCGGGGTGCGGCGGTGCCGTGCGTGGCGGAGGCGCCGGGGCGGAGGTGGCGCATTCTTCACACTGCGGGGGCCGGCCTGTGGATAACTTCGTGGGCTGTCGGCGCGGACCCCTATCGTGGACGCAGTGGTGGAAGCACGCGGTGGTCGAGGCGTGACGTACGGGGGCTGGGCGATGTATGGGATCGGTGGCATGACAGAGATGGACGAGGGCGCGAGTCGGTTCGCGGAGCCGGACCCGTTCGACGACCCCTTCGGGGAGCCGGAGGAGGACCCGTTCGGCGACCCCGGCGAGGATCCGTTCGCGGACGCGCACCCGGGCACCGGAGCGGGCGCGGGCCGCGGCGCGGGCTCCGGCCGGGTAGCCGCGGGCAACGCGCTGGAGACACTGCACCGCGTCTTCGGGTACGACTCCTTCCGCGGCGAGCAGGAAGCGATCATCGACCATGTGATCGCGGGCGGCGACGCCGTCGTCCTCATGCCGACCGGCGGCGGCAAGTCCCTGTGCTACCAGATCCCGGCCCTGGTCCGCCCCGGCACCGGTGTCGTGGTCTCCCCGCTCATCGCGCTGATGCAGGACCAGGTGGACGCGCTCAGGGCGCTCGGCGTGCGGGCCGGGTTCATGAACTCCACGCAGGACTTCGACGAGCGCCGGGTGGTGGAGGCCGAGCTGCTCGCGGGCGAGCTCGACGTGCTCTACCTGGCGCCGGAGCGGCTGCGCCTGGACGCCACGCTCGGCCTGCTCTCCCGGGCCACGATCTCCGTCTTCGCCATCGACGAGGCGCACTGCGTCGCCCAGTGGGGCCACGACTTCCGCCCCGACTACCTGTCCCTGTCCGTCCTCGGCGAGCGCTGGCCGGACGTGCCCCGCATCGCCCTGACGGCGACCGCCACGGACGCCACGCACCGGGAGATCACCCAGCGCCTGGCCATGCCCGACGCCAAGCACTTCGTGGCGAGCTTCGACCGGCCGAACATCCAGTACCGGATCGTGCCCAAGGCGGACCCGAAGAAGCAGCTCCTCACCTTCCTGAAGGAGGAGCACGAGGGCGACGCGGGCATCGTCTACTGCCTCTCGCGCAATGGCGTGGAGCGCACCGCCGACTTCCTCCGCAGCCACGGCGTGGAAGCGGTGCCGTACCACGCGGGACTCGACAGCGGCACGCGCGCGCTGCACCAGTCGCGGTTCCTGCGCGAGGACGGCCTGGTGGTCGTCGCCACGATCGCCTTCGGCATGGGCATCGACAAGCCGGACGTCCGCTTCGTCGCCCACCTCGACCTGCCCAAGTCGGTCGAGGGGTACTACCAGGAGACAGGCCGCGCAGGCCGCGACGGCATGCCCTCCACGGCCTGGATGGCGTACGGCCTGCAGGACGTCGTCCAGCAGCGCAAGCTCATCCAGGGCAGCGAGGGCGACGAGGCGTTCCGGCGCCGGGCCGCCGCGCACCTGGACGCCATGCTGGCGCTGTGCGAGACGGCCCAGTGCCGCCGCGCCCAGCTCCTCACCTACTTCGGCCAGGACCCCACCGCCGAGTCCTGCGGCAACTGCGACACCTGCCTCACCCCGCCCGAGACCTGGGACGGGACGGTGGCCGCGCAGAAGCTCCTGTCGACCGTCGTGCGGCTGCAGCGGGAGCGCGGCCAGAAGTTCGGCGCCGGCCAGATCATCGACATCCTCCTGGGCCGCAGAACCGCCAAGATCATCCAGTTCGACCACGACCAGCTGTCCGTCTTCGGCATCGGCGAGGAGCTCGGCGAGGGCGAATGGCGGGGCGTGGTCCGGCAGTTGCTCGCCCAGGGGCTGCTCGCGGTCGAGGGGGAGTACGGCACGTTGGTGCTCACCGAGGCGAGTGGGTCCGTGCTCGGCCGGCAGCGCGAGGTGCCCCTGCGCAAGGAGCCCAAGAAGCCCGCCACCGCGGCGCGTTCCGGCTCCAAGGGCGAGCGCAAGGCGCGGGCCGCTGCCGCTGTGGCCGAGCTTGCGCCCGAGGCCGTGCCCATCTTCGAGGCGCTGCGGGCCTGGCGGGCCGCGCAGGCCCGTGAGCTGGGGGTTCCCGCCTATGTGATCTTCCATGACGCGACGTTGCGGGAGATCGCCACGGTGCGGCCCGCCTCCGTCGGGGAGCTGGGAGGCATCGGCGGGGTCGGCGAGAAGAAGTTGGCCACGTATGGGGAGGGTGTGCTTGAGGTGGTGGCGGGGGAGTAGGCCTCGCGGGTGCGCCCCAGTCCCGCCCCTCAAACGCCGGAGGGGCTGGAATTTCCAGCCCGTCCGGCGTTTGAGGACGAGGCGCGGAGCGCCGATAGCGGGGGTCTGGGGGCGGAGCCCCCAGTTACGGGAAGGGGTGGGACTGGGGAGCCCCCGGCAAGGCCCCCGGCCCTCAGCCCCGCGTAGCCGCGATCCGCCCCGTGACCTCGCCCAGGCCCACCCGGGTCCCGCCGGGACCGGGCGCCCACGCGGTCATCGTGACGACGTCACCGTCCTCGAGGAACGTCCGCTTGCCGTCGGGCAGTTCGAGCGGATCCCGCCCGTTCCAGGTCAACTCGATGAGGGAGCCGAACTGCTCGGGAGAGGGCCCGCTGACGGTGCCGGAGCCGTAGAGGTCACCGGTGCGGAGCGAAGCGCCGTTGACGGTCATGTGGGTGAGCTGCTGCGCGGCGGTCCAGTAGACGGTGGAGAAGGGGGGTTCGGAGATGACGTGGCCGTTGAGGGAGACGGTGATGCGGAGGTCGTAGCCGCCGGGCTCGTCCGCGACGGACTCGGCGGAGTCGTCGAGGTAGGGGAGCAGGGGCTCGGTGCGCGCGGGCGGGGCGACGCGGGCGGCGTCCAGGGCCTCCAGGGGCGTGATCCAGGCCGAGACGGAGGTGGCGAAGGACTTGCCGAGGAAGGGGCCGAGGGGGACGTACTCCCAGGCCTGGAGATCACGGGCGGACCAGTCGTTGAGCAGGCAGAGGCCGAAGACGTGCTCGCGGAAGTCCGTGAGGGGCACGGGGGTCCCGAGCGTGGAGGGCGCGCCGACGACGAAGCCGACCTCGGCCTCGATGTCGAGCTTGGTGGACGGGCCGAAGACGGGCGCGGTGTCGGCGGGCGTCTTGCGCTGACCGGTGGGGCGCACCACGTCCGTGCCGGAGACCACGACGGTGCCGGACCGGCCGTGGTAACCGATGGGCAGGTGCTTCCAGTTGGGGGTCAGCGGCGTGGGCGCGTCCGGGCGGAACATCCGGCCCAGGTTCGACGCGTGGTGTTCGGAGGCGTAGAAGTCGACGTAGTCCGCGACCTCGAAGGGCAGGTGCAGGGTGACGTCGGAGAGGGGGTGGAGCAGCGGGCGGACGGCGTCGCGGTGGGCGGGGACCGTCACCCAGGCGGTGAGGGCGCGGCGGACGTCGCTCCACGTCCGGCGTCCTGCGGCGAGCAGCGGACCCAGGGTGGGCTGGGCGAGCAGCGAGACATAGGGCGAGCCGAGGGCGGCGGCGGCCGCGCCCGCGTCCAGGACGTACGAACCGATGCGGACGCCGACCCGACGGCCGTCCGAGGCGGCGGAACCGGGCGCTGCTCCGGGCGCCGACCCGGTTGCGGAGCCCGTGGCGGACCCGGCCGGGGAGAAGACTCCGTACGGAAGGTTGTGCGGGCCGAAGGGGTCGCCCTCGGGGAGGTCGAGCGGGTTCTGCTCGGACATGCGTGCCTGCCTCGCTTTCCGGTCTGAGTGCCCCACACGTTACGTGGGATGCCTCTCCGGGGGCAGTGTCTAAAGAGTTCGCAATGTCCGGATGAACCAGGAGTGGAATGGTCAGTTCCTGCATAGCTTCCTTTAGGGGGACACGGACAGGGGTGGGTCCGGTTCGGCGCAGACGGACACGTGGGGGGACCCGTGACCATTTCAGGCGGCGGCATGGGGTTGAGGCCTGACCGCGAAGTGCCCGGACTGCTGGTGAAGTTCGGCGACTATCCGTTGCACCACGGCGGTGTGGGGGCGATCCGCAGCCTGGGACGGCTCGGCATCCCCATGTACGCGATCACCGAGGACCGGCACACGCCCGCGGCCGCGTCCCGCTACCTCACCCGTGCGTTCCCGTGGCCGACCACCGGCGTCGAGGATCCCGCGTACCTGGTGGAGGGGCTGCTGCGGATCGGGCGGCGGATCGGCAGGCCGACGGTGCTGATCCCGACGGACGAGGAAGCGGCGGTGCTGATCGCCGAGCACCAGCGGGAGTTGCGGGAGGCGGACTTCGGGGGCTTCCTGTTCCCGCCGGTGGCGCCCGCGCTGCCGCGGCGCCTCGCCAGCAAGCAGGGGCTGCACGAGCTGTGCGTGGAGCACGGCCTGTCCTCGCCCGCGTCGGTGTGCCCGCAGAGTCAGGAGGACGTGGAGAAGTTCGCCGCGACGGCACGGTTCCCGGTCGTGGCCAAGAACCGGGAGGCGTTCCAGCGCCGTCAACAGCCCGCCGTGAACGGCACCACTCGCATCAACACGCCCGCGGGCCTGCTGGAGCTGGCCCGCGACTGGGGCGAGCGGCCCGGCGTGATCCTCCAGGAGTATCTGCCGCGCGAGCAGGCCGAGGACTGGGTCGTGCACGCCTACTTCGACACGGACTCCGCCCCGCTCGCCCTGTTCACCGGCGTGAAGGTCCGTTCCTGGCCGCCGCATGCGGGGATGACGGCGAGGGCGTACGTCGTCGACAACCCGGAACTCGCGGATCTCGCCGCGCGTTTCATCAAAGAGATCGGCTTCGCCGGAGTCATCGACCTCGACCTCCGCTTCGACCGCCGCGACGGTCAGTACAAACTGCTCGACTTCAACCCACGCATGGGCGCCCAGTTCCGCCTCTTCGAGAGCGAGTCGGGGATCGACGTCGTCCGGGCGATGCATCTGCATCTGACCGGCCGTGCCGTTCCCGAGGGGGAGCAGCGCGCGGGACACCGCTATGTCGTGGAGAACATCGATCTGCCCGCCTATCTCGCCTACCGCCGCAGCGGCTATGTGACACCGCACGCGCCGTCCCGTGCCAGCGGCACGGAGCTGGCGTGGCTCGCGGCGGACGACATGCTGCCGGTCTTCACCATGCTCGCGCGCTTCGTACGGCCAGGAGCGAAGCATCTGTTCCAGCTGTGGCGGACCAACCGCCGCGGCGGCACGACCACGAAGTGACGGTGCGCCGTGCGGCGGCACGGCGCACAGGACGTCCTGGGGAGGGACTTCGTGAATCAACCAGTGCATTCAGCGCAACCAGTGCAATCAGCGCAACCGGTGCAACCACCGCAATCAGTGCAACCGGTCGCCGTCATTGGTGCGGGCCCCTACGGCCTGTCCGCGGCGGCGCATCTGAGGGCCCGGGGCATCCCGGTGCGCGTGTTCGGCGAGCCGATGGTGAGCTGGCAGGCGCACATGCCCGCGGGGATGCTCCTCAAGTCGACACCCGTGGCGTCGAACATCGACGCCCCGCAGCCCGGCCACACCCTCGTCGACTACTGTGACGAGGCGGGCCTGCCCCGCCTCGTCACGGACGAGGACATCATCCCCGTCGAGACGTTCGTCGGGTACGGCCAGTGGTTCCAGCAGAAGATCGTGCCCGACCTGGAGCGGGTGCGGGTGGTCTCCGTCGACGGCAGGCCGGGCGGCGGCTTCGAGCTGAAGCTGGACTCCGGTGAGCAGTTCACCGCCCGCGCGGTCGTCGTCGCCACCGGCCTGTCCGGCCTGTCGCGGCTCCCGTCCGAGCTGGCTGCGGCCGTGCCGGACGGCCCCTCGCCCGCGGGCCCCGTCTCGCACAGCGCACAGCACCACGACCTCACGCGGTACGCCGACCAGGACCTGCTCGTCGTCGGTGCCGGGCAGTCCGCCCTGGAGACGGCGGTGCTCGCGGCGGAGGCGGGCGCGAGGGTGCGCGTGGTCGCGCGCGGGCGGCGCTCGGTGGCGTTCGGCGCGCCGCCGTGGGACCAGCCGAAGCTGCGCCCGGAGTCCCCGTTCGGCCGCGCCTGGTCGCTGTACGCGTTCAGCTATCACGCCGGGGGGTACCGCCACCTCCCCGCGGCTACTCGGCACTACCTCACCCGTCGCGTCCTCGGCCCGCTCGGCGCCTGGTGGCTGCGGGAGCGGTTCGAGCGGAAGGTCGAGGCGCGCGAGGTGCGGCGCATCGTGACGACGGGCACCCGCGACGGCCGCCCCGTCCTCAGCCTCGAGACCCTCGGCGGCCGGGCCAGGGAGCTGGCGGCCGACCACGTCATCGCCGCGACGGGCTATCGCGTGGACCTCGCCGCCCTCAGCTTCCTCGGCCACGGCCTGCGCGCCCGCCTCGCCACCAGCCGCGGCACGCCCAAGCTGGGCGCGGGCTATGTCTCTTCGGTCCCCGGCCTGTACTTCACGGGCATGCTCGCCGGGTCGTCGTACGGGCCGGTGATGCGGTTCGTGTGCGGCACGGAGTTCGCCTCGCCGCGGCTCGCGGGGCACCTGGCGGCGGCCCACCGGGGGGCGTGAGGGCGGGCCCGGCGCGCCGGGCTCAATGCTCGGCCGTCACCGTCCGGGCTCGGCGCTCGGCCGTCACCGTCCGGGCTCGGCCTCGGGCCCGGCGGCCGGGGCGTCCGGCCTCAGCGCTCGACCACAGGCATGGGCGCGGGCTGGGCGTCGCGCATGCGCTCCGGCGTCCAGTACCCCGCCGCGTCGGTCCCGCCGTGCTCGACCTCGCCGGTCGTGGTGTCCGACGCCTTGGCGGGAGCCTTGCCGGGCTTCTTGCCGGGCGTCGCGGGGGACTCCTTGCCGGTCTTCGTGCGCGCGGTGTCCGACACCGCGGCCCCCGCGCCAGGGCGCGACTCCCTGCCGGTGCCGTCCGAGTCCGCGGCCACTGCCTGCCAGGTGAGCAGCGCCGTGAGCAGCGCGGCGGAGGCGGCGGTGGTGAGGGCGAGCTTGCGGGCCGGACGGAGAGTCATGTCGTTCCTTCGTGCCAGGTGACGTTCGTGCCAGGTGACGTACGGAGGCCTGCCCGCGTACGGGAGACCGGCTTGCCCCTGTGCGACGTGCGCGCGGCGCGAACGGTTCCCCGCGCTACTGCTGCACCTCGCGCACCCAGGCCCGCAGCCCCGCCATGAACCCCTCCCGCTGCTCGGCGGGGAGCCCCGCGAGGGCACGGAGCAGCGGCTCGCCCCGGCGGGCGACGAACGACTCCAGGAGCGGGCGGTACTCCTCGGCGAGGGACACGAGGACCCGGCGGCGGTTCGTCTCGTCCGGGGCGCGCGTGACGATGCCGGCGCGGGCGAGGCCCCCGACCAGTTCGCTCGCTGTCGGCAGGGACACCTGGAGCCGGTCGGCGATGCCGCTGACGGTCAACGGCCCGTCGGCCGCGAGGAGCTGGGGAAGGACCGCGCCGTGACGCGGGGTCAGGCCGTGGCTGTCCATGGCCTCGCGCAGCGGCTCCGGCATCAGCGCGCTCACGGCCGCCCCCCGGAAATACGGCTCCAGGAGCGGCACGAGCCCCACGATCCGGATCTCGACGGGGGTGAGGGGGTGCTGGGAGGACCCGGCCCCCGGCTGCTCCGGTTCTTGCGCGCTCTGCATTCCGTGAGTGTAGTTTGTTTGGATCCCCGAACTGTTTGGGTATCCAAAGTGTTACGAGCCCTGTGTGGACCACGAGCTTTCTGAAGGTGAGTGAGCATGCCGTCGATCAGCTACTACGAAGCCGTCAATGACGCGTTGGAACGACTGGAGGACCTCGGGTACGAGCGCGGCGTCGGCGTCGACCTCGCCAATCACGGGCCCATGGGCGCCGAGGCCGTCGCGGTGCTCGGGCACGGCGACGAGGTGGCCGGCTGGATCGGGCGCTATCGGCGCGCCCTCGACCACCACGAGCCTCCGGCCGCGCGCTTCGCCCTCGACCCCGCCGACGAGTCGTCGTGGCGGCAGGCGCTGGGTGATTTCGGCCGTGCGGGGGACTGGGAGCGGCTGTTCGCGCGCGAACTCGCCACCGCTGCCTGGCGGGACGTCCTCGCCCGCTGGTGGCCGCGCCTGCTCCCCGGCCTCTTCGCCGGCCTGACGCACGGCCTCATCCGGACGGCGCACGCGGTGCGGGGTCTCTCTGTCGCCGGGGAGAAGCCGACGCGGCTCCAACTGGACGAGCTGGCCAGAGGCCTGGCGTACTGGGCCGCCCGGTATCGGGCCCTGCCCGGCACCCCCGCCCTGCGCGGCCCCCGCACCGTCCCGGAGGCCGTCGCCGCGCTGCCCCGCGTGCCGCTCGAAGGACCGCGCGGACCAGCCGTCGCCCTTGGCCGCATCGAGACCCTCGACCGACTCCCCGGGTACGCGGAGTCGTTGGAGTGGCTGGCACCGCACCCGGCGTCCCGGCTGCTCAGCGACATGACGCTGCAGTTCGCCGATGTGTATCTGGGCCACCCCGAGGTCTTCCCGGTCCCCCTCGTCCACGGCCTCACCGCCCCCGCCGCGGCCCGCCTCGTACTGCCGCACCTTCCGCAGGAGTTGTACGAGCCGACGCTCGCGCGACTGTGGCAGGTCCAGTCGGCCTTCCTGCTGGCCTTCACCACCGACCGGCGTGACGAGGAGTCGTCGGCCTGGCGGGCCGAGGCCGACGACCTGCCCCCGCTCGACGAGCTGGGCGCCCGCGCCGTCGAGCACGGCGACGAGCACGTCATCAAGTTCACGGAAGGCTGCCTCCGGGAGTACGCACTGCGGCCCGACCCCCGCTATCCGGCGGCGGCGTACGCGGCGCAGCGCCGCATACCCCGCCTGGACGCGGGCGGAGGGGCGGCGGGGGTGTCGGCGGGGACGGCGGACTAGCCGGAGGGGGTGGGACTGGGACTGGGGCTGGTGACGGAGGGGCGGGCCGACGGGGAAGGTGGGCCGAGGGGTGGCCGGGCCGGGGTGGGCCGGGGTGCGGTGGGTTGGAGCACGCCGGGACGCGATGGGCCGACGCAGGACGGGGTGCGGCGGGCTGGAGCGGCGTGGGGGAGCGATGGGCCGGGGCAGCCCGGGGAGCGACGGGCCGGGGCAGGCTGGGGTGTGGCGGGCCAGGCGGGGGTGGTGGGCCGGACGGGCCGGGGCGCAGAGAGTCAGGGCCGGGCCGGGCAGGGCAGGCCGGGGCGCAGCGGGCCAGGGCGCATCGGGCCAGGGCGTGGCGGCCCTCGGGGCGGACTGCCCGCCCGCGTGCGGGAGTTCGGGCCCGGCGTGAAGGCGTGCACGCGGCCGTGGGGCGGTTCGGCGCGACTCGGGTTGCGAGGGACGGCGCGACTCGGGTTGCCGTGGGCGGCGTGACTCGGGTTGCTGGGGAGGGTGCGACTCGGGTTGCTGTGGGCGGCGTGACTCGGGTTGCGGGGGACGGTCCGGGTGGGGTCGAGCGAGGCCGGGTGGGGTCGGTCTGGGCGGGGTCGGTCCGGGCGGGGGTGATCCCGGGCCGCCTCGTTCCGGTGAACCCGGAGCGGGCCGACGGGGCCAGCGCGCGGATGCGCCCCGGGCGCGCGTCACCGGGCGTATCCGGGCCCACACCCCGGTGTCTGCCGGGAGTGCGCCCGGCGCACCCGATCCGTCACAGCTCCTGCCACACGGCTTACCGACCGGCGTCAGATCCGTATTCTTCGGATCATGGCCGTTCCCCTCGCATATGCCCTCATCGCCACTGACCTCGACGGAACCTTGCTGCGCTGCGACGACACGGTGTCCGACCGGTCGCGCAGGGCGCTGGCCGCCGCGAGCGAGGGCGGCGCACGGCACCTCGTCGTCACCGGACGTCCCGCGCCCCGCGTGCGCCCGCTCCTTGAGGAGCTCGGCTGCGACGGTCTTGCGGTGTGCGGGCAGGGCGCCCAGTTGTACGACGCCGGGAGCGGCCGCATGGTCTGGTCGGTGACGCTGGACCGGGAGCTGGCCGAGGCCGCGCTCGGGAAGATCGAGGCCGAGGTCGGGCAGGTCTTCGCGGCGGTCGACCAGGACGGCGTGGACGGCCTGACGCTGATCGAGCCCGGGTACGAGATGCCGCACCCGACGTTGCCCGCGGTGCGGGTGCCCCGGCGCGACGTGCTGTGGGAGGAGCCGATCAGCAAGGTGCTGCTGCGGCACCCCGCGCTCGCGGACGACGAGTTGGCGGCGGTGGCCCGTGACGCGGTGGGGTCGCTGGCGACCGTGACGATGTCCGGGCCCGGCACGGTGGAGCTCCAGCCGTGCGGCGTCACCAAGGCGACGGGGCTCGCCCTCGCGGCGGAGCGGCTGGGGCTGAGCGCCGCCGACACGATCGCCTTCGGGGACATGCCGAACGACATCCCCATGTTCGCGTGGGCGGCGCACGGGGTGGCCATGGCCAACGCCCACCTCGAACTCAAGGCGGTGGCGGACGAGTTGACCGCGTCGAACGAGGAGGACGGGATCGCGGTGGTGCTTGAGCGGCTGCTGGGGTGAGGGGCGGGGGGCGCGGCTCGCCCCGGTGCCGGGGCCGGGGCTCCGTACCCCGGCAGCCACGCCCGCCCTGGCCTCGGCCCGGTCACGCACGCTCGGCCCGGCCACCCACCCTCGGCCCGGCCACCCGTCCTCAGCCCGGCCACCCGCCCTCGGTCCCCGCTCCTGGACCATGGCCGGAAACGTGCACACACCGGATCTCTGGCCGGATGTCGTCACCGTCCTCCGGCGGGGTCCGGGGCCGGGTGGACGGGGCTCGCCGGTGTCGGCCCGGGGGGCCGCCCCGGTTCGGTGCGCGTACCGGCGGTGTGCCGGGAGTGGGTGCAGGGGCGGGGCGGGTGGTGGCGGGGCGTCCGATGGAGGGAGGCATCACTCCCTTCATGTGGGGCACATCGTTCTCTGTGGAGTATTTCGGTCATTCCATGTCTATCGGGCACGCTGGTCTCCTCTGCTCGGGCAGGCGCTCGCTGTGATCGAAAGGCGACCGGATACGCTGACTTGAGTGATGGCAGCGACACATCGACAAACCGTGTCATCGACGAATGATCGACCGAGTGATCGACTTGTGATCGTCAGCAGACAGGAGAACCCCTCGTGACCGTCGTCGGGCCCTTCGGGCTGAGCGTGCGGGACCAGGCTCTCGAAGCCGATGTCCAGGCCGGGTTGGCGGCTGTCGAGGAAGGCCTGCTCGAGGCCACCAAGAGCGAGGTCCCCTTCATCACCGAGGCCGCACAGCACCTCGTGCGCGCGGGCGGCAAACGTTTTCGGCCACTCCTGGTGATGCTCACGGCCCAGTTCGGCGACCCGTACGCCCCCGGTGTGGTGCCGTCCGCCGTGGTCGTGGAGCTGACGCACCTCGCGACGCTGTACCACGACGACGTGATGGACGAGGCCGATGTCCGCCGCGGGGTGGCCAGCGCCAACCAGCGCTGGGGCAACTCCGTCGCGGTCCTCACCGGCGACTTCCTGTTCGCGCGCGCGTCCCACACGCTGGCCGACCTCGGCCCGGAGGCCGTCCGGGTCCAGGCCGAGGCGTTCGAGCGGCTCGTCACCGGGCAGATCCTGGAGACGGCGGGACCCTCCGACGGGCGTGACCCCGTCGACCACTACCTCGAAGTGCTCGCGGGCAAGACCGGTTCGCTGGTCGCGGTCGCCTGCCGGTTCGGCGCGATGATGTCGGGGGCCGACGAGGCGGTCGTGGACGTGCTCACGCAGTACGGGGAGCGGCTCGGGGTCGCCTTCCAGCTCGCCGACGACGTCCTCGACATCGCGTCCGAGTCCACCGAGTCCGGGAAGACGCCCGGCACCGACCTGCGGGAAGGGATTCCCACGCTGCCGGTGCTGCGGCTGCGGGAGCGGGTCGCGCGGCTCGGGCTCGCGGAGGACGTCGCGCTGTGCGAGCTGCTCGACTCCGACCTCACGGACGACGCGCGGCACGCCGAGGCGCTGGCGCGGCTGCGGGTGCATCCGGCTCTTGAGCTGGCTCGGCGGGACACGGTGCGGTACGCCGAGGAGGCGCGGGCCGCGCTGGCCCCGCTGCCCGAGTGTGACGCCAAGGCGTCGCTGGTCGAGCTCTGTGACCTGGTGGTCCACCGCGCGGGGTGAGGCTCGGGGCCGCGTCCCGCCATGCCGACTCGACGTGTGACGCAGGTCACGTGAAATTCCTCAGCTTGGATTGAGTCCAGGCTCAGATCCGTTCCGTACTCATGCCCAGAAGCTGACGCAGGGGGCGTCGGCTGAGGAACGGGGAGATTTCACGTCATGGGCGCCATCAGTACTTCTGCGAAGAACCGTCGCCGCACCCTGATCGTCACCGGTGTCGCGGTCGCCGCGGCCGCCGGGGTTGCCGCCGCCGCCCTGCCCGCGACGGCGGACAGCGGGAGCGAGGCGAAGGGCTCCAAGAGCGCCGCGCACGGCGGGGCCCACGGCGGGGACGCCGTCGAGGTGCGGAGCAGCACCGCGAGCCGCGGCGGCTCCCTCTTCGTGGCCAGCATGAACGGGGCCAACGAGGTGCCCGTGCAGGGCGGTCCCGCCGTCGGGGACAAGGACGGCGCGGCCCTGCAGTTCGTGAAGGTCAAGGGCGACAAGGTCAGCGTCACCGTCAAGTGGCGCGGCACCGCCAAGCCGTCCGCGCTCCACATCCACCAGGGCGTCAAGGGCACCAACGGCGGCATCAAGGTCGACTTCACCAAGCTGCTCGCCAAGGCCGAGCACCAGCGCGTGACCGGCACGGTCAAGGTCGCGGACGCCGCGCTGCTGGGGCAGCTCAAGGCGAACCCGAACGGCTTCTACGCCAACCTGCACACCGCCGAGTTCCCCGGCGGAGCCGTCCGCGGCCAGCTCCACAAGGTCACCGCGAACGTCTCCCTGGACGCGGCCGCCCGCAGCTTCCAGGCCTCCGTGCTCAAGGGCAAGCAGATCTACCAATGCAAGAAGGCCGAGGACGGCTCGGGCGGCTTCACCTTCCAGCAGCGCGACGTCCGCGCGACCCTCGGCGGCCACATCGCCCACGACTTCGTCGCGCCGAACTCCGGCACCCCGCGCTGGGTCGCGCCCGACCGCAGCGGCGTCACCGGCAAGCTCATCTCCAAGACGCCCAACGGCGCGAAGAACATCGCCGAACTCGACCTGAAGGCCAAGCAGGTCGGCAAGAAGCGCGGGCTGCTCGCGGGCACGACCGAGATCCTGCGCCTGAACACCGTCGGCGGCGTCCAGCCGTCCGGCGGCTGCGCCAAGGGCAAGATCGTGGCCGTTCCGTACGGCGCGGACTACGTCTTCGTACAGCGCTGACTGACCGTTTTCGTGCAGCGCTGACTGACCGCTTCGCCGGTCGTCTTCGTGCAGCGCTGACCGCTTCGCCGGTCGTCGCAGCGCCAGAACGCGACGCTCAGACCATGTGACGTACGTGCGGAACTCCCCCGTGACGCACCGACCGTCACCCTCCCGGGCGGCGCCTCCCCTTACGGGACGGGGGAGGTGCCGCCCCTTTTTGTCATCCCAGAGCAGTACGCGGACTTGCTCCCGGGGTCTGACGCTTCCGCGTGGCCGATTTGGTCGGATGGAGACAGACGAAGACAGGTACCGACAACCACATCCTGACCAATTCGGGTGAGAATGGCGGCGCGGGGTGGACGAGTGCACGCGAGGAACGAATCGCCGCCGCCGACGACGGAGGTAAGGCACACAATGGCACCGTACGAACCGGAGCAGGACACCACCGAGGCAGACGAGCTCAGCGCGGGCCGCCGCAAGGCCGTGCGCTATGTCGTCCCGCTCGCGGTGGCGGGGGTGGCCGCGGCGACCATCGGGCTCGTCCCGGCACTCGCCACCTCGGGTGACCCGGATCTGCCGGAGATCACCGCACAGGAACTCATCGAGAAGATCGCCGCGTCGGACACCGAGCAGCTCTCCGGCACCGTGAAGATCAGCACCGACCTGGGCCTGCCGTCGTTCGGCTCCGGCATGACCGGCGGTTTTGCGCCGGGCGCCGGGGGCGGCGGGGACGACGAGGGCGGCAAGGGCGGCAAGGGAGCGGCCGACCCGAGCGCCAAGCTGATGGAGCTGGCCTCCGGCACGCACACCCTGCGGATCGCGGCCGACGGCCCCGACAAGCAGAAGCTGTCGGTGCTCGACGACGCCGCCGAGTACAGCCTGATCCACAACGGCGACGACGTCTGGGCGTACGACAGCGCGTCGAACGAGGCGTATCACTCCAAGGACGGCGGCGGCCACGCCGACAAGAAGGGCGACAAGGGCGGCAAGGACCTGCCGAAGGAACTTCCCGCCACGCCCAAGGAGTTCGCCGAGCAGGCCCTGAAGGCGGCCGAGAAGTCCTCGACGTCCGTGAAGGTCGACGGCAGCGCGCAGGTCGCGGGCCGGGACGCCTACCGCCTGGTGCTGAAGCCGAAGGACTCCGGTTCGACGGTCGGCCAGATCACCGTCGCGGTGGACGAGAAGACCGGTACGCCGCTGAAGTTCACGCTGTCCCCGGCCGGCGGCGGCTCCGCCGTCGTCGACGCGGGCTTCACGAAGGTCGACTTCGGCAAGCCGTCGGCGTCCACCTTCGACTTCAAGCCGCCGAAGGGCACGAAGGTCACCGAGGAGGGCGACGGGTCCAAGAAGCCCGGCCACCGCGGCGGGGACTTCGAGGGCGAGGGCCCCGAGGGCCTGAACGTCATCGGCGAGGGCTGGACGTCCATCGCCGAGCTGAAGCTGCCGGGCGGCCAGGGCCTGCCGACGTCGGCCGCCGGTTCCGACGAGGTGCCGCAGGAGGCGGCGAAGTTCCTCGACTCCCTCGGCGACAAGGTGAACGGCGACTTCGGCTCGGGCACGGTCTTCAAGACCCGCCTGATCAACGCCCTGGTCACCGACGACGGCAAGGTGTACGTCGGCGCGGTCACGAAGGACGCGCTGGTCAAGGCGGCGAACGCGGCCCAGTAGAGCCGTGTGCGGCCCAGCGGGGCCGGGCGCCGTGAGCACGTGAGAGCGGGCGGCGGTTGGGAGGTACCGGAACCGGTACCTCCCAACCGCCGCCCATCGTTCAGCCAGACGTTCAACGGGAGGAAGCCGGTGCCGAGCACCACGGGCGGGACCAGGGGCAGCGTGATCGAGACGTCCGGGCTGACCAAGCGGTACGGCAAGCACCTCGCCGTGGACGGCCTCGACCTCAGCGTCCCGGGCGGCAGCGTCTTCGGGTTCCTCGGCCCCAACGGCTCCGGCAAGACCACGACGATCCGCATGCTGATGGGCCTGATCGAGCCGACTTCCGGCCGCGCCAAGGTCCTCGGCCGCCCCATGCCGTTCGAGACCCGCAGGGTCCTGCCGCACGTGGGCGCGCTCATCGAGGGCCCCGCGCTCTACGGCTTCCTCTCCGGCCGCGACAACCTCCTGCGGTACGACTCCGCCGACCCGACCGCCGACCCCCGCACCCGCGGGGCGCGCGCCGACGCGGCCCTGGACCGGGTCGGCCTGACGGCGGCCGCGGGCAAGAAGGCCAAGGCGTACTCGCTCGGCATGAAGCAGCGCCTCGGCCTGGCCGCCGCCCTGCTGCAGCCGCGCGAACTGCTTGTCCTCGACGAGCCGACGAACGGGCTCGACCCGCAGGGCATGCGCGAGATCCGCTCCCTGGTGCGGGAGCTGGCGTCCGACGGGACCACCGTCTTCCTCTCCTCGCACCTCCTGGACGAGATCGAGCAGGTCTGCACGCACGCGGCGGTGATGGCGCAGGGCCGTCTGATCACGCAGGGCCCGGTCGCCGAACTCGCGGCCGGCGCGCGCGGACGGCTCTCGGTGACGACGCCGGACACCGGCGACGCGGCCCGCGTCCTGAAGGAGCTGGGCGTGGCCGACCTGGTCGTCACCGAGGACCGCGTCACGGGCGAGCCGCCCGGCACGGACCTCGCCGACGTGAACGCCGCACTGGTCGAGGCGGGCGTCCGCGTCCGTGGATTCGGCGTCGAACGGGCCTCCTTGGAGGACGCGTTCGTCGCGCTGACGGGAGAGGGATTTGATGTCGCGGGCTGAAGTGACGGCCGGGGCGGATGGCACGGACGGGGCGGACGGGACGAGCCCCGCCACGACGCACGCCACCACGGCGCACGCCACCACGGCGCATGCCGCCAAGGCCCACGCCACCACGCCGCATGCCGCCAAGGCCCACGCCACCACAGCGCACGCCGACAGGGCTCACCCCACCGAGCCCCGCCCCGTGCGCCTCGCCTGGACCCTGGGCCTGTTCCGCAGCGAGCTGTCCCTCACCTTCCGCCGCTGGCGCACCCTCGCGCTGCTCGCGGTGCTCGCCGCCGTGCCCGTGCTCGTGGGCATCGCCGTGAAGATCGAGACGAGCGACGGCGGCTCCGTCGGCGGCGGCGGTCCCGACGGGGGCGGCGGGCCCGCGTTCATCGCGCAGGTCACCAACAACGGTCTGTTCCTGGTGTTCACGGCGCTGGCGGCGACCCTGCCGTTCTTCCTGCCGATGGCGATCGGCGTCGTCGCGGGCGATGCCATCGCGGGCGAGGCGAGCGCGGGGACGCTGCGCTACCTCCTGGTGGCACCCGCGGGCCGCACCCGCCTGCTGCTCGCCAAGTACGCCGCCGCGCTGACGTTCTGCCTGGTCGCGACGCTGGTGGTGGCGGCGTCCGCGCTGGCGGTGGGGGCGTTGCTGTTCCCGCTGGGGGAGGTCACGACGATCTCCGGGACGCGGATCAGCTTCTCGGACGGGCTGCTGCGGGCCCTGCTGATCGCGCTGGTCGTGGCCGCCTCACTGATCGGGGTCTCGGCGCTCGGCCTGTTCGTGTCGACGATGACGAGCAGCGGCATCGCCGCCATGGCGACGACCGTGGGCCTGCTCATCACCGTCCAGATCGTCGACCAGATCCCGCAGCTGCACGCGATCCACCCGTATCTGTTCTCGCACTACTGGCTGTCGTTCGCCGACCTGATGCGCGACCCCGTCTACTGGGACGACCTGGTGAAGAACCTCGGCCTCCAGGCGCTGTACGCGGGGGTGTTCGGCTCGGCGGCGTGGGCGCGGTTCGGGGCGAAGGACATCGCCTCCTAGCTCGGCCCGCTCACCGTCCAGGGCCTACTCGCTGTAGTCCGAGGACGTGAATGGGAACGTGGCCAGCGGGATGTCCTCCTGGGCGAAGAACGTCTTGGCGCGCGCCAGGGCCTCGGTGTCGTTCAGGACGTGACCGGGGCGGGTGCCGTTGCCGAACAGGACGCCGCCGAAGCGCATCGGGAAGAACGCGGCGGTGTTGCGCAGGGTGCCGACCAGCGGGTCCGCGGCCGCCTCGTTGCGGTCCGCGAGCGCCGTCACGCCCCACAGCGTGCGCCCCGCCATCTCGTCCTTGAAGCTCAGCTCCGGCACCTCCAGCCAGGCGTCCCAGTAGTCCAGGTAGCGCTTGGTGGTGGCCGACACCGAGTACCAGTACAGCGGCGACGCGATCACGATGTCCGTGGCGGCGAGGGTGGCGTCCAGGAGCAGCGCCTCGGTGTCGCCCTCCGGGCGGGGGCGGGCGCGCGGGACGGAGTCGTCGTGCCGCAGGTCCTTGAAGTCGGGGAGCGGGTGGTCGGCGAGGTCGATCCAGCGCTGCTCGACGTCGGCGGGCAGTTGCTCGGCGGCCTTGCGGGCCAGCATGGCGGTGTTGCCGTCGGGGCGCGCGCTGCCGTGGACGAAGAGGAAGCTGCGGGTGGCCATGGGTCTCCCTGGGATGAAGTGCGCGCTGCTTGCGCACAGCGAATGCCTGCGCGTGCACTATATGCACGCGCAAGCATTCGCGTCCAGGGGGACCTAGGTCCGGGGAGCTACGTCCGGAGGCCCGGTCGGCGGCCCGGTCGGCGGCCTAGGAGGAGAGCCCCCACACCGCGTACGCGACCGCGTCGCTGTTGCGGTCGATCGCCGTGTTGTTGATGTTCGCCGTGGTGTCGCACGACGCGTGGTAGCAGCGGTCGAACGCCTGCCCCGCCGTGCCGCCCCACTTCTGGGCCTGGGCCGAGGACTTGGCGGTGCTGGCGCCGGAGAAGATGCCGCCGACCGGGACGCCCGCGTTCTTGAACGGCGCGTGGTCGGAGCGGCCGTCGCCCTCGCGGTCCGGCTCGGTGCTGACGTTCAGGCCCGAGTAGTACGCCTTGAAGGTCCGCTCGATGGTGGGGTCGTCGTCGTAGACGAAGTAGCCCGGGTTCGGCGAGCCGATCATGTCGAAGTTCAGATAGCTCTTGATCTTCGTGCGCTCGGCCGCGGGCAGGCCGCGGACGTAGTTCGAGGAGCCGATCAGGCCCAGTTCCTCGGCGCCCCACCAGGCGAACCGCAGGTGCTTGGTGGGCTTGTACTGCTCACGGGACACCGCGAGCGCGGTCTCCAGGACGGCGGCCGAGCCGGACGCGTTGTCGTTGATGCCGGCGCCGCGGCTGACGCTGTCGAGGTGCGAACCGGCCATGACGACCTGGTTGGCGTCGCCGCCGGGCCAGTCGGCGATCAGGTTGTAGCCGACGCGGCCGCTGGTGGTGAACTGCTGCACGGTGGTGGTGAATCCGGCGGCGTCCAGCTTGCCCTTGATGTAGTCGATGGAGGCCTTGTAGCCCGCGCTGCCGTGCGACCGGGTGCCGCCGTTGGCGGAGGCGATCGACTGGAACTGCGAGAGGTGGGCCTTGACGTTGGCCACGGGGATGTCCGGGGCGGCCGCGCGCGGGGGTGCGGACGTGCCGGTGGATCCGGTGGCCGCGGTGGATATCGCGCTGGTTGTCAGAAGTGCGGCGGCGGCGATGACGGCCGCGGCCGCGCTGCGTCCGGTGACGGAGAGTCTCATGTGGGGGGCTCCGGCTTTCCGTGAGTTGAATTCCGAATGAGCCTGGAGTGCCCGATGGTGGAGCGGTGTTGAGTTCACGTCAAGAGCGGGATCCGGACGGAGTGTTCCGCATACCGGTTCGCCGGGTCATCGCGCCGGGCCCTCAAACTCCGCCCGTACGACGGAAATTCACAGGTCGGGCGGTACGAGAACGCGCCAGCCGCGCGCGTACGTGTCCGGCACCGCGACCCGCTGCCAATCCCTGGCCCACGGCGGCGCCGCATGCTGCCGAAGGACCAGCACGTCGGGCCGCCGCCGGTCCCCGGGCTTTCGTTCGTGCGCGCGCGGGGCGGGCTCGCAGCCGGCCACGTACGCCAGCGGGATCACCGACGTGTTGCCGCCGAGCAGACAGGGCGGCCGCACCCCGCGCTCGTGCACGACCGCGGCCACCCGCGCCCAGTCCTCCCGCGCCTCGGACTGGATCCGGGCGTTGGCGCTGACGAGGGAGCCCTGCATGGCCAGATGCCCGGCGAGCAGCCCCGCGAGCACGCCCCCGGCCAGCGCGGGCCGCCGCGCGGCGCGGGCCCACCGCACCGCCGCGAGCACCCCGAGCGCCGCGGGCACCGCGAGCAGCGCGTGGGTGGGCAGCAGGAACCGGGGCGCGGTGTAGGGCACCACGAGGACGTAGGGCAGCGCGGCGCACAGCCCCACGACCAGGGCCAGCTGCGCCGCCGTCGCCGTCTGCCGGAACCGCCGCGCCGACCACAGCCCGAGCGGCACGAGCACGGCGAGCAGCACCCACCACGTCAGGGCGGGCACCCGCACCCCGTCGCCCTCGCACGGACGGCACAGCAGGGGCCCGTCGATCGCCGTGAACTGGTGCAGGAGCGAGTCCGTGAACCGCAGCCCGCCCTGCACTTCGCTGGCGTCGCTGAGCCGTTCGCGTACGCCACCGAAGCGAACGTACGCCTCGATCGCCCACGGCAGCAGACCCGCACCGAGGCCGCCGAGCACGGCGAGCGCCCGGGCGCGCGAGCGCCACAGCGGCACCAGGACGGCGGCGGCGAGCAGCGGCACGGCCACGGAGACGCCGTCGTTGGGCCGCATCAGGGTGGCGACGAGGACTCCGGCGGCGATGCCCGCGCAGGCGCGGGGGCCGGGGCGGCGGCGCAGGAAGAGGCCGACGGCGGCCGCCGTGCCCATGGCCGTGTAGTGGTTCGGCATCGCGGCGTCGGCGTAGAACACGGCCGTCCACAGGGTGCCGTACAGCGCGGCCGCGATCCCCGCCACGTACGGCAGCCGCGGCATCGACCGCAGCCAGGGCCTGAAGCCCAGGTACAGCGCGGCGGTCGCGAGCGCCGTCAGCCACATCCGCAGCAGCACGACCGAGTCGCTCCAGGAGGCGACGGGTGCGAGCAGCACGGGCACGCCCCGGGTGCGGGGCGCGCTGAAGGGCACGCCGGGTGCCTGGTCGGGGGCGTAGGGGCCGAAGCGGCTGGCGTAGACCAGTTCGTCCCAGCCGAGCCGCAGGTCGAGGGGGACGAGGGCCAGCGAGGCGAGGGCGAAGAGGGCGCACACGGCGACGAGCAGCCGGTGGGCCGGTCGTTCGCGGTCGCGACGCTCGGGTCGGCTGCTCTGCGATTTCCACTTCTCGACGACGGCCACGGGACCACGGTAGGAAACAGGAGGTGGACTCAGGCAGTACATAAGTTGTCGGCGTGGCGTGGGGGCGCTGTCCGTGCGGGGCGGCGATGCCGGTGGGGCGGGCGCGGCCGCGGGTGCGGCGCGGGTGTCGTGCGGTTCACGGCGTGGGCTGTTCGGGCGAAGGCCCCTGCCGCCGCCAGGATGAGCCCATGCACATAGGTATCGCGCTGCCGCAGTACGGAACCCACGCCCGCGCCGAGGCCGTCGCCCCCTTCGCGCGGGACGCGGAGGCCGCCGGGTTCGACTCGCTCTGGGTCGGCGACCGCTCGCTGACCCCGGTCGAGCCCAGCGACCTCTACCCCGGACACACCCCGGAGCACCCGTACCCGGCCGAGTACAAGACCTTCCTCGACCCGCTCGTCGTGCTCACCGTCGCCGCCACCGCCACCACCCGGGTCCGGCTCGGCACGAGCACCCTCAACGCCCCCTGGTACCCGCCCCTGCTCCTCGCGCGCTCGCTCACCTCCCTGGACCAGGTCAGCGGCGGCCGCCTGGACGCCGGGCTCGGCATCGGCTGGCTGCGGGACGAATACACGGCTGTGAACGCCGACTTCGGCAAACGCGGGGCCCGCCTGGAGGAGATCCTCGACATCCTGGAGGGCATCTGGGCGCAGGAGGTCTTCGGGCACAAGGGCGAGCACTGGGAGATCCCGCGCTCGTACGTCGGGCTCCGTCCCGCCCAGCCTGCCGGGCCGCCGCTCTACCTGGGCGGGTTCAGCCCGGCCGCGATGGCCCGCGTCGGCCGCAGGGCCGCCGGGTGGGTCGGCGTCTCGCTGCCCGCACAGGCGCAGGCGGGGCTGTGGGGGATCGCGCGGCGCGCCGCCGAGGACGCGGGTCGGGACCCGGACGCGCTGCGCCGCCAGATCCGGCACAACCCGAGGCCCGGGGCGACGGCCGAGTACATCGCCGCCGTGCTGCGCGGGGTGCGGGACACCGGGGCGGAGAGCTGCTTCGTGGACCTCCAGCAGTGCGTGCGGGAGCCGGGGGAGGCGCTGGAGCTGGGGAGTGCGGTGCTTGAGCGGGTGCGGCGGGGCTAGGGGCCGCTGTGGTGGCCCGGCCCTGGTGGCGGGGCCGGGCCACCACGGAGGGAGCCCTCAGGCCGCCGCCGGGCGCCGCATCGCCCACAGGGCCGGGCCGCCGCCCGGCAGCTCGACCTCGCCGAGCACCGTGAAGCCGAAGTGCTCGTAGACCGGGATGTTGGCGGGCTTGGACGACTCCAGGTAGACCGGCAGGCCGTCCGCGTCGGCCTTGGCGAGGCCCGAGCGGAGCAGGGCGGAGCCGTGGCCCTGGCCCTGGGCGGCGGGGTCGGCGCCGACGACGGCCAGGTACCAGTGCGGCTCCTTGGGGCCGTGCTCGGCGGCCAGCTCGACGGCCTCGCGGAACAGCGGCGCGCGGTCGCCCAGGATCTCCGACAGCTCCTGGACGGTCTCGGCGTCCGGCACGGCCTTGTCCTGCGCGCCCGGCGGCACCCAGAACGAGGCGGCGGACTCGGTGCGCTCACAGACGCCGTGACGGCCGTACTGCCGGGTGAAGATGGTGGCGAAGTACCGCCCGAGGCCCGCCTCGCGCGTGGCCTCGTCGGGGAAGAACCAGCGCATCATCGGGTCGTCGTCGAACGCGAGCGTCAGGGTGCGGCTGATCGCCGTGGCGTCGTCGAGCGTCGCGGGGCGCGGGGAATTGGCCGCACTCGCCGCATTCGTTGTATTGGTCATCGACATGCGGCTCATTGTGCACTTGGTGATCTTCGGTGCTCGGGCCAGGGGTATCTCTTCGCGACCGCAAGGGTTTTGGCGTGTGCGGGCGGGGCGCGGGTGCGGGTGAACGGCCCGTTCCGCGGGCGTGGCCGGGGCGGGTTCAGGGGCCGAAGCGGCGGCGGTACGCGGACGGGCTGAGGCCCGTCTCACGGCGGAGGCGGGCCCGCAGGTTGGCCGCCGTGCCGAGGCCGCTCCGGTGGGCGACCACGTCGAGCCGTTCCTCGCCGCGCTCGATGAGGCGGCACGCGAACGCGGTGCGCTCGCCGTTCAGCCAGGCCAGCGGGGTCGTGCCGAGCTGTGCGCGGAAGCGCCGGTGCAGTGTGGCCGGGCTGACGGCGGCGTGCGCGGCGAGGTCGGGGACCGTGAGGGGTTCGCCGAGGCGCTCCTGGGCCCAGGCGAGCAGCGGCGCGAGCGACTCGTCGGGCACGTCGGGGACGGGGCGTTCCACGAACTGGCGCTGGCCGCCGTCCCGGTGGGCGGCGAAGACCAGGCGCCGCGACACGGAGTTGGCGATCTCCGCGCCGAAGTCGCGGCGCACGACGTGCAGTCCGAGGTCGAGCGCGGCGGCGCTGCCCGCGGCGGTGAGGATGTCGCCGTCGTCGACGAAGAGGACGTCCGGTTCGAGGTGGACGGCGGGGAAGCGGCGCCGGAAGTCGTCCGCCCACTGCCAGTGCGCGGTGGCCCGGCGCCCGTCGAGGACCCCGGCCTCGGCCAGCGTGAAGGCGCCGCTGCAGAAGCCGACGAGGCGGGCGCCGCGCGCGTGCGCCCTGCGGACGGCGGCGAGGACGGCGGGGCGGCGGGGGACCCAGGTGTCGGGGCGGTTCGGCACGATCAGGGTGTCCGCGGTGTCGGCCGCGTCGAGGGCGGCGACCCCGGTGAGGGTGAAGAAGCCGTCCCGCATCAGGGTGCGGGGCTCGGGCGAGCAGAGCGTGAACTCGTACAGCTCCCGGCCGAGTTCGGGCCTGCGCAGGCCGAAGATCTCGGAGGCGCAGCCCAGCTCGAAGGGGTTGGAGTTCTCGTCGACGATGACGACGACGCGGTGGAGGCGGGGAGCGGCGGAGCCGTGAGAGTTTTCTTGCGCCATATGCGATTTCTAGCACTCGTCGCGGCCCCGGCCAAGGCCGACGATGAGTCCATGACCAACGAAACCGCCGCCCGCGGCCGCGATCCGATAGCCCTGTCCGACGCCCTGGCCTCCTTCGACGCGCTGTGGAGCCCCCGCATCGTCACCCGCGTCAACGACTACGACGTCCGCGTCGCCAAGGTCGAGGGCGAGTACCTCTGGCACGTCCACGAGAACACCGACGAGTTCTTCCTCGTGGTGGAGGGGGAGGTGGACATCGCCCTGCGCGACGAGGCGGGCGAGCGCACCGTCACGCTGCCCCGGGGCTCCGTCTTCACCGTCCCGCGCGGCACGGAGCACAAGCCGATCGCCCGCGGCCGCGCCTCGATCCTCCTCTTCGAGCCCACGGGCACGCTGACGGTGGGGGACCGGCACGAGGAGATCCCGGACTACGTGGACGCGACGACGGGCCACGCGCTGGCCTGACGGGCGCGCGCCACCGCCCCGCGCCCGCCCCGCCGCCCCGCGCCCGCCCGGCCTACGTCAGACAGAACTCGTTTCCCTCCGGGTCGGCCATCACCACCCACTCGCCGCCCTGCTCTTGGACGTGCCGCAGCGCGGTCGCGCCCAGCGCCTCCAGGCGGGTCTGCTCCTTCTCGCGGGTGCCGGGCGCGGCGTGCACGTCCACGTGCAGCCGGTTCTTGCCGGACTTCGTCTCCGGGACGCGTTGGAAGAGCAGCCGCCGCCCGAGGCCGGTGCCGGTCTCCTCGTCGACGGGGTCGTCCGGATGCCGTACGGCGATGAGGTCGCGGAAGCTCCGGCGTCCCCGGAAGTCGACGGTGTCGGCCTCCGTCACGGCGCCGAAACCGAGCAGTCGCTCGATCAGGGCGCTGTTGTCCTCGACCTCGTACCCCAGCGTCTCGCCCCAGAAGGCGGCCTGGGCGTGCGGGTCCTGCGCATCGATCACGAGTTTCCAGTGCAGGGTCATGCCTTCATCGTAACCGCTTATAGTGGTTATGTGCCGGACGAGAAGCGAGAAACCCGAGAAGCCCGGGAAAGCCGGGGCGGCCGTGATGGCCGTGATGGCCGAGGCGGCGCGTCGGCGGGTGGGCCGGGGCGCCCGCAGGGCGTGATCATGCGGCCGCCGGACGGGCAGGTCTACCGCTTCGACCCCGGCGCGCTCTGCCTGGAACTGCTCGCGACCGGCGGCCCCGGCGAGTTCGCCCGCTTCGAGACGCTGCGCGAGCCCTCGGACCTGGCCGCGTGGGCGGCCGCGAGCCGCCTCGGCGGATGCCCCGGACTGACCGTCACAGAGGCCGAGTTGGCGTCGGTGAGGGACCTGCGCGACGCGCTGTTCCTGTTCACGGCCGACCACGCCCACGGCCGCCCCTGGGACCCCCGCCACCTCGCGGCGCTCAACGCCGCCGCGGCCGCGCCCCCGCTCGCCGCCCGCATCGAGCCGGACGGCACCCGCGCCTGGACCCCCGGCGGCACCGGCACCCAGCTCCTCGCGACGGTCGCCCGCGACGCCGTCGACCTCTTCACCGGCCCGTACGCCCCGCGCGTACGCGAGTGCTCCGCCCACGACTGCTTCCTGCTCTTCGTGGACACCTCACGGCCGGGACGGCGGCGCTGGTGCGCGATGGAGCGCTGCGGGAACAGGGCGAAGGCGCGCACGCACCGGGCGAGCCGGGCGACCCCGAAGGACTCGGCGGACTCGGCGACCCCGAAGGGCACGGCGCCCCCGAAGGCCTAGTGGTCCGCCTCCGCCTCGCGCGCGTCGTACGCCGTCCGCGCCGCCGCGATCTCCCCCTGGTGCTCCTCCGTCCACGTCACCAGGGACTGGATCGTGTGGTGCAACGTGCCGCCGAGGGGCGTGAGTTCGTACTCCACGCGCGGCGGGACCACCGGATGCACCGTGCGAAGGACCAGGCCGTCGCGCTCCAGCTGGCGCAGGGTGACCGTCAGCATGCGCTGGCTGATGCCGTCGATCTCGCGCCGCAGCTCGGTGAAGCGCAGGCGGCGGCGGTCCAGGAGCGCGATCACGAGGAGCGACCACTTGTCGGCGACCCGGTCGAGGATCTGCCGCACCTGGCAGTCCTCGCGGGTGTCCCACTGGAAGGGATCGGCGTCGCCATAGTCCCTGTCGTTCACGGGCGAGCCCACGGTGCCTTTGGAGTTACCCGGTGACTTCAAAGTGCCTTCTTCCATACCTGTCGATGCTGCCCCACGATTCCCTTGGTTACAAGAAGGAACCGGCCCTCGGTCGAGTAACCGACACCCCGAGGCCGACACCCGAGACCAAGGAGTCCTCATGGGCGCCCGCGCCTGGGCACTGCTGCTCGTACTGTGTGGAACGATCTTTTTAGAGGGCATCGACATCGCGATGGTCGCGATCGCGATCCCCTCGATCCGGTCCGACCTGGGCCTCTCGACCGGCATGGCGGCCTGGGTCGTCAGCGCCTACGTCCTCGGCTACGCGGGCTTCACCCTCCTCGGCGGCCGGGCCGCCGACCTGCTCGGCCGACGGCGGATGTTCCTCCTCTGGCTCGGGATCTTCCTGGTCTTCTCCGGGTTCGGCGGCTTCGCGACCGAGGGCTGGATGCTGGTCGTCGCACGCTTCGTCACCGGCGTGGCCGCGGCGTTCATGACGCCCGCCGCGATGTCGATCATCACCACCTCGTACGCGGAGGGCCCCGACCGGAACAAGGCGCTCCTCGTCTTCGCCGGGACCTCGGCGGGCGGCTTCTCGCTCGGCCTGGTCGTCGGCGGGCTGCTCACCGAACTCGGGTGGCAGTGGGTGTTCTTCACGCCGGTGTTCTTCGCGGCCGCGATCCTCGTGGCGGCGCTGCGGCTCGTCCCGCCGGAGCCGCCCCGCGCCGGGACCGGGCCCTCGCGCCGGTTCGACCTGCCCGGGGCCGCGGCGGCGGCCGGGGCCATGCTACTGCTCGCCTTCGGCGTCGTACGGCTCGAACACGGCTTCGCGGACTGGCCGTTGACGGCCGCCGCGGTGCTCGCGGGGCTGCTGCTCGTCGGGGCCTTCGTCGGCATCGAGCGGCGCACGGCGGACCCGCTGGTGCGGCTCGGGATCTTCCGTACGGGGTCCGTGGTGCGGGCCGGGCTCGGGGCGCTGCTCTATCTCGGGGCCTTCATGGGCTTCCAGTTCGTCCTGACGCTCTACCTCCAGGACCTGCGCGGCTGGTCGTCCTGGCAGACCGCCGTCGCGATGATCGTCCTCGGCTGCGACGTGATCCTCTCGCCGACGCTCACCCCGCGCCTGGTCCGGCGGTTCGGCAACGCGCGCGTGATCCTCGGCGGCTTCGTCATGGCCGCCGTGGGGTACGGGCTCTTCCTGCCGGTCGGCGCGGACTGGCCGTACCTCGCGATGTTCCCGACGCTGCTGCTCGCGGGCACCGGCTTCGCGCTCACGCTCGGCCCGCAGATGATCGCGGCGACGGACGGGGTCGCCGAGCGGGAGCAGGGGCTCGCGAGCGGACTGCTTCAGACCGCCACGCAGTTCGGCGCGGCGATCGGCATCTCGGCTGTGACAGCTGTCCACGGCCTGGTCTCCGGGGGTGCGCACGCGGGCGGGGGCGCGGGCGGGGCGGCGGACGCCGATCTGGCGGCGTTCCGCTGGGCGCTGGTCGTGCCGGTGGTCATGGCGGTCCTGGGCACGGTGGTCGCGATGGTCGGCGTGCGGACGAGCCGGGGCGGTGGGCGTGGCGCCGGGCCGGGTGCCGGGTCCGGAAGCGGGTCACGTGGTGTGTCACATGGCGGGTCACGTGACGGCTCAAGTGGCGAGCGGGGCACGGGCAGTGGCCCGGGGCGCACGGTCGCGGGCAGCGGCGCTCAGCCCGCCGCCCTGAGCGCCCCTGAGTCCGCGCGGCGCGCCGTCAGGGAGGCGCGGTAGCCGCTCGGTGTGACCCCGCGGATCCGCTTGAAGGCGTCGCTGAAGCCGAACCCGTCGGCGTACCCCACCCGCGCGGCCACCGCCGCGACCGTGGCGCCGGGCTCCGCGAGGAGGTCGGCGGCCAGGGCCATGCGCCACTCGGTGAGGTACGCCATCGGGGGCACCCCCACCAGGTCGGCGAAGTTCCTGGCGAACGCCGCGCGGGACACCTGGGCGCGCCCGGCGAGGGACGCCACCGTCCAGGCCCGGCCCGGCTCGTCGTGCATGGCGCGCAGGGCCGGGCCCACCACGTCGTCGCCGAGCGCCCGGTACCAGGCGGGCGGCCGCGCCTCGGGCAGGTCGAACCAGTCCCGCAGGGTGCAGGCGAGCAGCCAGTCGAGCATCCGGTCCATCACGTACTGGCGGCCCGGCCGTTCGGCGGCCACCTCCTCGGCGATCAGCTCGATGATCGTCAGGCACTCCTCGCCGCCCGGGACGACGAGCAGCGGCGGCAGCGCGGTGAGCAGCCGCCGCCCGCCGGCCCCGTCCCACTGGTAGGCGCCGGTGACCAGCTCGGTCTCGGCGCTGTCGGCGGCGGCGACGCGGTACGGCGCGGAGGTGCTGACGGCGGCGGACCCGGCCGTGACCGTCCGCAGGCCGCCGACCCCCACGACCCCGGGCCCCGGCGTCACCCGCGCCTCGCCCCGCAACACCATCACCAGCGTCAGCGCGGCGGGTTCCGGCGGCTTCGACTCCCACGCCCCGCTCAGGACCGTACGACTGAACCGTGCGCCGTCGGCGCGGATGCCACGCAGCAGATCCCCCAGAGCGTCCATGCGGTCAACCGTAAACGGAGCACCGCCGCGGCGGGGCGGGCCGCGGTACCCGTGGGGCGGACTGCGGCGGGCGAGAGGCGGGTGTGGCGGGTGTGTGGCGGGGCGGGACTCCGGCGGGTGTGAGACGCACGCCTATGGGGCCAAGACGCCCGCCCATGTCACCAGGAACGGCACGGGGGTTGGCTTGCCGCATGACGACAACACCGCACTCCGACCGCTCCGACCGCACCGACGGCTCCGACCGCACCGACCCCCTGTTCCTCGTCCTCGGCGCCACCGGCAAGACCGGCCGCCGCGTCGTGCCCCGGCTGCGCGCCGCGGGCCACACCGTGCGGGCGGCCTCCCGCTCCGGCGAGACCCGCTTCGACTGGCACGACCGGACCACCTGGGCCCCGGTCCTGGCCGGCGTGACCGGGCTCTACCTGATCGCGCCGGAGGACCCGGAGCCCGTCGACGACTTCGTGGCGCAGGCCGCGGCGGCGGGCGTGCGGCGCTTCGTGGTCCTGTCCGGGCGCGGCGCCGACGTGTCCGGCGAGTCCTTCCTGCCGGGCATGGCGCGGGCCGAGCGGGCCGTCGCGGACGCGGGCGTCGACTGGACGGTGGTCCGGGCCAACAACTTCGCGCAGAACTTCTCCGAGGACTTCTTCCACGCGCCGCTCCTCGGCGGCCGCCTCGCGCTGCCGGTCGGCGAGACGGTCGAGCCGTTCGTCGACGTGGAGGACATCGCGGACGTCGTGGTCGCGCTGCTCACCGAGGACGGCCACACGCACCGCGTGTACGAGCTCTCGGGGCCGCGCGCGCTCACCTACGGCGCGGCGGTCGCGGAGATCGCGGAGGCGTCGGGGCGCCCGATGCGCTTCGAGGCGATCTCGCCGGAGCAGTTCCTGGCGGAGCTGACCACGGACGGCGTGCCCGCGGCCGCCGCCCAGGAGTTCACCGACCTCTTCACGTTCGTCGCCGAGGGCCACCTGTCCTCGCTGGCGACCGGCGTACGGGACGTGCTCGGGCGGGAGCCGAAGGACTTCGGCGCGTACGTGAAGTCGGCTGCGGCGGCGGGGGCCTGGGGCTAGCGGGAGGCGGCGGGGGTGGCCGGGGCGGCGTCGTCGGTCTTGTCCGCCTCGACGGCCGGGGCGGTCGTGACGGCCGGGTCGGCCGGGTCGGTCGTGGTGGTCGAGCGGGCCTGGGCGGCGAGCGCGGCCGCCCGCACCGCGTTGCGCCGCGCGGTGCGCAGACCGTCGAAGGTCAGCAGCACGAGCGCCAGCCACACCAGCGCGAACCCGGCCCACCGCTCGGGCGGCATCGCCTCGTGGAAGTACAGGATGCCGAGCAGGAACTGGAAGACGGGCGCCAGGTACTGGAGCAGCCCGAGCGTGGACAGCGGCACCCGGATCGCGGCGGCGCCGAAGCAGACCAGCGGCGCGGCCGTCACCACGCCCGTGGCGGCGAGCAGCGCGGCGTGCCCGAAGCCCTCGGTGGCGAAGGTGGCATCGCCCTGCGTGCCGAGCCACACCACGAAGGCGAGCGCGGGCAGGAACTGCACGGCGGTCTCGGCGGCGAGCGACTCCAGGCCGCCGAGGTTGACCTTCTTCTTGACCAGGCCGTACGTGGCGAAGGAGAAGGCGAGCACGAGGGAGATCCACGGCGGGCGGCCGTAGCCGAAGCCGAGGACGAGGACGGCGGCGAGGCCGACGCCGACGGCCGTCCACTGCACGGGGCGCAGCCGCTCGCCGAGCAGCAGGACGCCGATGGCGATGGTGACCAGGGGGTTGATGAAGTAGCCGAGGGAGGCCTCGACGACGTGGCCGGAGTTCACGGCCCAGATGTAGACGCCCCAGTTGAGGGTGATCACGGCCGCGGCCACCGTCACCAGGCCCAGCTTGCGCGGCTGGCGCAGCAGCTCACCGGCCCAGGCCCAGCGGCGCACGACGAGCAGCGCGACGCCGACGACGATCAGGGACCACGCCATGCGGTGGGCCAGGATCTCGCCCGCGCCCGCGGGCTTGAGCAGCGGCCAGAAGAGGGGCACGAGGCCCCACATGCCGTACGCGGCGAAGCCGTTGAGCAGACCTATCCGTGCCTCGGCCTTCGCCTGCGCTGGGGTCACGGCTCCTCCTTCGTGCGGGGCAGCCGCTCGCTGCCGAGCACGAAGGTAGCGCCCCCGGGGCACGGCTGTCATGTCCGTATCGCAATACGGTCATGACAGCCCGTCTCCGGAGGCGAACCCGGTGCGATCCAGGCTTGATCGCGGCCTGATCGCGGCCTGATCCCGGTGCGATCCCCGTGGGGTTCAGCCCTTGAGCGCCGCCACGATCGCCTCGCCCATCGGCGTCGTCGGCCGCCCGATGAGGCGGGCCAGATCGCCGCTGCCCCCGGCGAGCAGTCCGCGCCCGATCGCCGCGTCCACGTCCACGAGGATCGCGGCGATCGGCTCCGGCATCCCGGCGCCGGTCAGCACGGCGCGGTGCTCGGCGGGGGAGACCTCCTGGTACGTGACGGGCCTGCCGGAGTGCGCGGCGACCTCGGCGGCGTACTCGGGGAAGCTCCACGCCGTGTCCCCGCTCAGCTCGTACGCGACGCCCTCGTGGCCCTCGCCGGTCAGGACCGCGACGGCCGCGGCGGCGTAGTCGGCGCGGGCGGCCGAGGCCACCCGGCCCGTGCCCGCGCTGCCGACGACGGCGTCGTGGGCGAGGACCGGGGCCAGGTGCTCCGTGTAGTTCTCGTGGTACCAGCCGTTGCGCAGGAACGTGTACGGCAGGCCCGAGTCGAGGATCGCCTGCTCGGTGACCTTGTGCTCGGCGGCCAGGTCGAAGTCGGCGGCGGGCCCGCCGAGCACGCCCGTGTAGACGAGGTGCGCGACGCCCGCGGCCCGCGCCGCGTCGATCACGGCCCGGTGCTGCGGCACCCGCTGCCCGACCTCGCTGCCGGAGATCAGGAGCACCTTGTCGCCCGCGGCGAAGGCCCCGGCGAGCGTCTCGGGCGCGCTGTAGTCGGCGACGCGCAGCTCCACGCCGCGCGCGGCCAGGTCCGCGGCCTTCTCCTTGTTCCGTACGACGGCCACGACCTGGTCGGCGGGCACGCCCGCGTCCAGCAGGCCCGTGACGACGAGGCGGCCGAGGTGGCCGGTGGCTCCGGTGACGACGATGCTCATGGCGAAATCTCCTGTATGGCCTGGTCAGGGCTGTTGTGACGGGGTATGCCACTCACCCTAGCTCCGGCACTAACTATCCGTAAGTACCCACTTTGAAGTAAGGTACTGGTATGGCCGTAAGTACCAAGTGGACCTTGGACACCGAGCAGATGTGCCCCCACCGCCTCGTGCTCGAGCACGTCACCAGCCGCTGGGGCGTCCTCGTCCTGATCACCCTCGCCGAGCGCTCGTACCGCTTCAGTGAGCTGCGCCGCGCGATCGACGCCCTGGGCAGCCGGCCCGTCAGCGAGAAGATGCTGACCCAGACCCTCCAGACCCTGGAGCGCGACGGCATGGTGCACCGCGACGCCAAGCCGGTCATCCCGCCCCGCGTCGACTACTCCCTCACCGGCCTGGGCCGCGAAGCCGCCGAGCTGGTCCACACCCTCGCGGCGTGGACGGACCGACGGATGGACGACGTGCTGGAGGCACGCGCGAAGTACGACGAAGCCCGGTCCTGACGGTCAGGACCGGGCTCCGGTGCCGGAGGCGCCCCTAAGGGGCGCGGGGAACTGCGCGACCAGCCACGAACGGCCCGCAGTCGAAGCGCTTACCCGACCACAGTCCAGGTATCCCCGCCGGCCAGCAGCGCAGCGAGATCACCCTTGCCGCGCTGCTCGATGGCCGCGTCGAGCTGGTCGGCCATCAGCGTGTCGTACACCGGCCGGTCCACGCTGCGGAAGACGCCGATGGGCGTGTGGTGCAGCGTGTCGGGGTCGGCGAGGCGGGACAGCGCGAAGGCCGTGGTCGGGGACGCGGCGTGGGCGTCGTGGACCAGGATCTGCGACTGGTTCTCCTCCGTCACCGCGACGACCTTCAGGTCACCGGTGGCCGGGTCGCGGACGACGCCCTTGGAGTTGTCGGCCCCGAAACGGATCGGCGCGCCGTGCTCCAGGCGGATCACGGCCTCCTCGGCCTGCTGCTTGTCCTTCAGGACCTCGAAGGCGCCGTCGTTGAAGATGTTGCAGTTCTGGTAGATCTCCACAAGGGCCGTGCCCGGGTGGTCGGCGGCCTGGCGCAGGACCTCGGTGAGGTGCTTGCGGTCGGAGTCCACCGTGCGCGCCACGAAGGACGCCTCCGCGCCGATCGCCAGGGACACCGGGTTGAAGGGCGCGTCGAGCGAGCCCATCGGCGTCGACTTGGTGATCTTGCCGACCTCGGAGGTCGGGGAGTACTGCCCCTTGGTGAGGCCGTAGATCCGGTTGTTGAACAGCAGGATCTTCAGGTTCACGTTGCGGCGCAGCGCGTGGATGAGGTGGTTGCCGCCGATGGACAGCGCGTCGCCGTCACCCGTGACGACCCAGACCGACAGGTCGCGCCTGCTGGAGGCGAGGCCCGTCGCGATGGCCGGGGCGCGGCCGTGGATGGAGTGCATCCCGTACGTGTTCATGTAGTACGGGAAGCGGGACGAGCAGCCGATGCCGGAGACGAAGACGATGTTCTCCTTGGCGAGCCCGAGCTCGGGCATGAAGCCCTGCACGGCGGCCAGGACCGCGTAGTCACCGCAGCCGGGGCACCAGCGCACTTCCTGGTCGGACTTGAAGTCCTTCATGGACTGCTTGCCCTCGGCCTTGGGCACGAGCTTCAGAAGCGTCTGGGAACCTGTGGGCCCCTCGAGCGTGGTGTCAGCCATCGATGGCCTCCTTGAGAGCCGTGGCGAGCTGCTCGGCCTTGAACGGCATGCCGTTGACCTGGTTGTACGAGACCGCGTCCACGAGGTAACGGGCGCGGATCAGGGTGGCGAGCTGACCGAGGTTCATCTCGGGGATCACCACCTTGTCGTAACGCTTCAGGACCTCGCCCAGGTTCCTCGGGAACGGGTTGAGGTGGCGCAGATGCGCCTGCGCGACGCTCTGCCCGGCGGCGCGCAGCCGGCGCACCGCCGCCGTGATCGGGCCGTACGTCGAGCCCCAGCCGAGGACGAGCAGCCGGGCGTCGCCGCTCGCGTCGTCGACCTCCAGGTCGGGCACCTCGATGCCGTCGACCTTGGCCTGCCTGGTGCGGACCATGAAGTCGTGGTTGGCCGGGTCGTAGGAGATGTTGCCGGTGCCGTCCTGCTTCTCGATGCCGCCGATGCGGTGCTCCAGGCCCGGCGTGCCAGGGATCGCCCACGGCCGGGCGAGGGTCTGCGGGTCGCGCAGATACGGCCAGAAGACGTCGGTGCCGTCCTCCAGGGTGTGGTTCGGCCCGGTGGCGAACTGGGTGCGCAGGTCCGGCAGTTCGTCGGTGTCCGGTACGCGCCACGGCTCGGAGCCGTTGGCCAGATAGCCGTCGGACAGCAGGAAGACCGGGGTGCGGTACGTGACGGCGATCCGGGCCGCCTCGATGGTCGCGTCGAAGCAGTCAGCGGGCGTGCGCGGGGCGACGACGGGCACCGGGGCCTCGCCGTTGCGGCCGTACATCGCCTGGAGGAGGTCCGCCTGCTCGGTCTTGGTCGGCAGGCCCGTGGAGGGGCCGCCGCGCTGGATGTCGACGATCAGGAGCGGCAGCTCCAGGGACACCGCGAGGCCGATGGTCTCCGACTTCAGCGCCACACCGGGGCCGGACGTCGTGGTCACGGCGAGCGAGCCGCCGAAGGCCGCGCCGAGAGCCGCGCCGATGCCCGCGATCTCGTCCTCGGCCTGGAAGGTCCGCACGCCGAAGTTCTTGTGCTTGCTCAGCTCGTGCAGGATGTCCGAGGCCGGCGTGATCGGGTACGAGCCCAGGTACAGCGGCAGGTCCGCCTGGCGCGCGGCCGCGATCAGGCCGTACGACAGGGCGAGGTTGCCGGAGATGTTGCGGTACGTGCCCGTGGGGAACGCCTTCGCCGCGGGCGCCACCTCGTAGCTGACCGCGAAGTCCTCGGTCGTCTCGCCGAAGTTCCAGCCCGCGCGGAACGCGGCGATGTTCGCGGCGGCGATCTCCGGCTTCTTGGCGAACTTGGTCTTCAGGAACTTCTCGGTGCCCTCGGTCGGCCGGTGGTACATCCACGAGAGCAGGCCGAGCGCGAACATGTTCTTGCTGCGCCCGGCGTCCTTCCGGGACAGGTCGAACTCCTTCAGCGCCTCGACCGTCAGCGTGGTCAGCGGCACCGGGTGCACCTGGAAGCCGTCCAGCGAGCCGTCCTCAAGCGGCGAGGTCTCGTACCCCACCTTCTGCATGGCCCGCTTGGTGAACTCGTCCGTGTTCACGATCACCTCGGCGCCGCGCGGCACGTCGCCGATGTTCGCCTTCAGCGCCGCCGGGTTCATCGCGACCAGGACGTTCGGCGCGTCGCCCGGGGTGAGGATGTCGTGGTCCGCGAAGTGCAGCTGGAACGACGACACACCGGGCAGCGTCCCGGCGGGGGCGCGGATCTCGGCGGGGAAGTTCGGCAGCGTCGACAGGTCGTTGCCGAAGGACGCCGTCTCGGAGGTGAACCGGTCACCCGTGAGCTGCATGCCGTCACCGGAGTCACCCGCGAACCGAATGATCACCCGGTCGAGACGACGCACGTCCTTCTCGCCCGCAGCGGCCTTGCGCTGCTCCCCTACGACGGCTTCGTCGGCCTGCTCGGCCGGGCTACTGACCTGGCTGGTCACTGAACTGGACCTCCCTCGAGGCGGCTGTGCGGGAGCGGCAGGCCGCCCTGCCCTCCCATCGCCCACCCTACGTCTGTAAGGGTCACCTTCTTAGGGCCGCTCGCATGGTGGACGCACCTTTGAGACGGCTGGATGCCCTGATTTGTCATGCTGTGACTCGCCCCCCGGCCTGTCATGAAGACGTTCTCCGCTCATCCTTTGGTTCTAGGACCGTGTTGCGGTGGTGCGGTGTCGCTGTGCGTGACCTCGTCCCGGTGACGGGACGAAGGGCCCTCGGTCCAGGAGCGGGGGCCCGGAACCGAGGTCAGGTTAGGCAAGAACCGAGGTCAGGAATTGAGATAGGTCAGGACCGCGAGTACCCGCCGATGGTCCCCGTCACTGGGCGAGAGCCCGAGCTTCAGGAAAATGTTGCTCACGTGCTTCTCGACCGCCCCGTCGCTCACGACAAGCTGGCGCGCGATGGCAGAGTTGGTCCGCCCCTCCGCCATCAGGCCGAGGACCTCCCGCTCGCGCGGGGTGAGACCCACGAGGACGTCCTGCTTGCGGCTGCGCCCGAGCAACTGCGCCACGACCTCGGGGTCGAGCGCGGTGCCGCCCTGGGCGACGCGCACGACCGCGTCCACGAACTCCCTGACCTCGGCGACCCGGTCCTTGAGCAGATAGCCCACGCCCCGGCTCGACCCGGCGAGCAGCTCCGTCGCGTACTGCTCCTCCACGTACTGCGAGAGCACCAGCACGCCGAGCCCCGGATGGCGCTGGCGCAGCAGCACGGCCGCGCGCACCCCTTCGTCGGTGTGCGTCGGCGGCATCCGCACGTCCGCGACCACGACGTCCGGCAGCGTGCCCTGTGCCGCGAACTCGGTGATCGTCTTGATCAGCGCCTCCGCGTCACCCACCCCCGCGACCACGTCGTGCCCGCGGTCGGTCAGCAACCGGGTCAGGCCCTCCCTGAGCAGCACTGAATCCTCGGCGATGACCACCCGCACCTTGTCCTCCACGATGTTCTGGACCCCCACAGCCTGTCCCCGCCCCATTGACAGGCTCCAGCATCCCAGCATTCGGACGAGCCCGCGCCGGGCTGAGGTGAAGAGTGTCGTACGACTCCGATTTCAGCCCGTGCGGCGGCGCATGTCAGCCCGCCTCGGCGAAGTTTCCAGCCCGTCGTGGGGGTACCCCCTGCTCCTTAAGAGCTTGGGGGAGTTTGAGGACGAGGCGTGGAGCGCCGATCGGGGGCGGCTGTCCCACCCGAAGGGAACACCCACCCCCTGGACCCCAGGGCAGAGGCAGGACCGAGGCGCCCCCGCCAGAGAGGCTTAGCCCCGCCAGGGCAGCTCGGCCGTGATCAGCGTCGGCCCCCCGACGGGCGACTCGACCACCAGAATCCCGTCCACCGCGTCCAACCGCTCCGCGAGCCCCGCGAGCCCGGACCCGGCCGACACATCGGCCCCACCCCGCCCGTCATCCCCGACCTGCAGCATCAACCGGTCCTCGACCTTCCACACGTCCACAGAGGCCCGCCCCGCCCCACTGTGCTTACTGATGTTCTGCAGCAGCTCGGACACCGTGAAGTAGGCGATCCCCTCGATCGCGGCGGCGGGCCGCGCGGCCAGATCCACCTCGACCTCCACCGGCACGGTGCACCGCGCGGCCAGCGCGGAGAGCGCGGCGTCGAGCCCCCGGTCGGTGAGGACCGCGGGGTGGATCCCCCGGGCGAGATCCCGCAGCTCCTGCAGCGCGACCTTCACCTCGCCGTGCGCCTCGTCCACCATCCGCGCCGCCGCCTGCGGGTCCTCGGCCAGCTTCTCCTTGGCGAGGCCGAGGTCCATGGCGAGGGCGACGAGCCGCGCCTGCGCCCCGTCGTGCAGGTCCCGCTCGATGCGCCGCAGGTCGGCCGCCGCGGTGTCCACGACGACCCCCCGGTCCGACTCCAGCTCGACGACACGTGACACCAGACGCGAGGGGCCGAGGAGGCCGAGGACGAGCAGCCGGTCGACGGTGGTCAGGGCGCGGACGATCCAGGGCGTGGCCAGCGTGACGAGCAGTCCCGTACCAGCGGTGAGGCTGATTTCAAAGGGGTTGTCCAGGTATATCCGGTGGCCGTCGTCGCCGTAGAGCTGGATGCCGTCCTGCCCCCCGTAGAGCGGGAACAGCCAGAACCACAGCGGGTACGTCAGCATCGTCCAGCCGTACGTCCAGAAGACCGCCGTCACGACGAACGAGAAGATCGCCCACGGCATGTGGATCAGCGCGTACAGGACGTGCCGCCAGGAGACCCCGCTCTTGAGGACGGCCCCCATCCACGCCATGAAGCCCTTGTCCCGGGGCTTCAGCGGGTGCGGGTCCTTGACGTCCACCCCGAGCAGCGTCCGGGCCCGGATCCGCTCCAGGGCGCCGAAGCCGCGGCAGGCCATGAGCCCCAGGGCGAGCACGGGGATGCCGATGAACGTGACGGCGAGCGCCACCCCGGTCGACAGCATCGTGACCGCGAAGACGAAGCCGATGATGCTGATCGGGAAGGAGAGGAGCACGTACAGGACTTCACGCCACGCGCGCCCCTCCAGCGGTGCGCGCAGGGCGACCGGGAGGCGGCCAAGACGGCCCTCGTCGCGCCCGCCGCCCCGCTGACCGCCGTGGCCGCGGTGGTCCTCGACGTCGGCTTCCATGACGTGTCCGTACCCCTGTCCGTAATCCGTGGCCATCGCTGTCATCCGTTCTGCTCGTCCCCGCGCGGGTTCTTGCCTGCCCCGCGTGAGCTTCCCCTTGTCGTAACCCCAGAGTGCGCTCCGGCGCCCGGTCGCGACCATGGAGTGGGTCGGCGTCTTGAGCGGGGGGTTTTCCCTACCTCGCGGGGGAGCGTGGCACCCGGAAGGGCCCTCAGTCCGCGCTCCGGTCGCGCCACGGCAGCTCCGCCGTGATCGTCGTCGGCCCGCCCGTGGGCGAGTCGATGATGAACAGGCCGTCCACCGCGCCGAGCCGGTCCGCGAGGCCCGCCATGCCGCTGCCGCCGTCCAGGCTGGCGCCGCCGTGGCCGTCGTCCCACACCTGTATCAACAGGCGCTGGTCGGAGCGCCACACCTCGACGCTCGCGGTCCGCGCCCCGCTGTGCTTGCTCACGTTCTGCAGGAGTTCGGAGACGGTGAAGTACGCGATGCCCTCGATCGCGGCGGCCGGGCGCGTCGGCAGGTCGGCCGTCACCTTCACCGGCACCGTGCACCGGGAGGCGACCGACGACAGGGCCGCGTCCAGGCCGCGGTCGGTGAGGACGGCCGGGTGGATGCCGCGCGCCAGGTCCCGCAGCTCCTGGAGGGCCAGCTTCACCTCGCCGTGCGCCTCGCCGACCATCGCCGCCGCCGCTTCCGGGTCCTCCAGGAGCTTCTCCTTGGCGAGGCCGAGCCCCATCGCGAGCGCCACGAGACGCGCCTGCGCGCCGTCGTGCAGATCGCGCTCGATGCGCCGCAGGTCGGCCGCCGCGGTGTCCACGACGACCCCCCGGTCCGACTCCAGTTCGGCGATGCGCCGCTCCAGTTCGTCGGAGCGCGACAGCAGGCCCCGCACCATCGCCCGGTCGGCGTTGGCGAGCAGGCGCGCGATGAAGGGCAGAATCGGCCACAGCACGAACACCCCGACGGACATGACCGTGAACGTCACCACGGCCCACGGCAGCCGGATGAAGCAGTACAGCATCGTGCGCCAGCCCACCGGGTCCTTGAGCGTGGACCAGAGCCAGTTGAGGAAGCTGCCGCCGCGCCGCGAAGGCGACGGCATCGGGCTCGGCTCCTCGATCCGGACACCGAGAAGCAGCCGCGCCCGCCAGCGCTCCGCCTTGCCGAGCAGCCGCGCGCCGAACAGCGCGAACGCGAGCAGCGGCAGACCGATCACCGTCACCGAGAGGACGCCGCCTATGCCCAGCGCCGCCACCACGTACACAAAACCGGCGATCCCGATCGGCAGGTTCACCAGGAGATGCGCGATCTCCTTCCAGGTGTGCACGTCATAGGCGAAACGGGCAGGCGGCGGGCCCTCTGGTGGGGCTTCCGAAGGCGTGGTGCTTGCGGTCATACCGCAAAGGGTGCCCGGCTCGCCGCGCTCGCGCCATGAGGGGGACCGCCGGATCGCACTGTGGTTAACCCCACCCCGCCCATGCTTGGCCGTGACGGTCTGCTTACCTCTCCTTTAGCAGGCCCTAGACTCCCGTGCGTACAGATCGTCGAACGGACGTGACGGCAAGCTGCTCCGTTGACCCGCTGTGACGGCGAATCGGACGAGACACGGGTGAGACGTGAGCGAGACACGCGTGAGTTTCGGGAGTGAGGGGCTGAGGTGCCAGTGACGACGCACCGCACGGACGTCGCGGCGAGCTACTTCGAGTCGTACTCCGTCGTCGGGCTGCTCGCCGTCGTGGGCGTGCTGTTCGTCGCCGTGGCCTTCGGTGCGGGCCGGCTCCTGCGGCCGGTCGTACCGACCCCGGAGAAACTGCTCACCTACGAATGCGGCGTCGACCCGGTCGGCGACGGCTGGGCCCACACCCAGGTCCGCTACTACGTCTACGCGTTCCTCTACGTCATCTTCGCCGTCGACTCGATCTTCCTCTTCCCGTGGGCGACGGTCTTCGCCGCGCCCGGATACGGCGCCGCGACCCTCGTCGAGATGTTCATCTTCCTCGGCTTCCTGGCCGTGGGCCTGCTGTACGCATACAAGAAGGGCGTCCTCACATGGACGTGAACCAGGAGCCCGCGGCGGAGCCCGTGCTCCTCCCGGAGCCGAAGCGGCTTGGCGTCCTGTCCCGCCTCGCCCCCGAGCCGATGAAGGTGGTCCTCAACTGGGGCCGCCGCTACAGCCTGTGGGTCTTCAACTTCGGCCTCGCCTGCTGCGCCATCGAGTTCATCGCGGCGTCCATGGCCCGGCACGACTTCATCCGCCTCGGCGTGATCCCGTTCGCACCGGGCCCGCGCCAGGCCGACCTGATGGTCGTCTCCGGCACGGTCACCGACAAGATGGCGCCCGCCGTGAAGCGTCTGTACGAGCAGATGCCCGAGCCCAAGTACGTCATCTCCTTCGGCGCCTGCTCCAACTGCGGCGGCCCGTACTGGGACTCGTACTCCGTCACCAAGGGCGTCGACCAGATCATCCCCGTCGACGTCTACGTTCCCGGATGCCCGCCGCGCCCGGAGGCGCTGCTCCAGGGCATCCTCAAGCTCCAGGAGAAGATCGCCCGCGAGTCGCTCGGCGAGCGCTACGGAGCGAACGGGACGCGGCCGTCCACGGCGGCGCTGCAGAGCGGCCTGGTCCCGCCGCCCGCGCCGGGCGCGGCGCCGGTGACGGGGGAGGACGCCGGATGACCGGCTGGCTGCCCGCTCCCGTCGAGGAGCTGTTCGGCGCGGAGGCGAGCGCCGAGGAGTCGTACGAGGTCCTGACGGTGGACGTGCCCGTGGCCACCTGGCTCGACGCCCTGCGCACCGCCCGCGACGACCTCGGCTGCACCTACTTCGACTGGCTCAGCGCCGTCGACGAACCGGGCACCGGATTCCGCGTGTCCGCCCACGTCGTCGCCCTGTCCCCGGTGCGGCGGCTGCTCGTCCGCACGACCGTGCCGCACGAGGCGCCCGTCCTGCCGACCGCCGTCGACGTCTACGCGGGCGCGGCCTGGCACGAGCGCGAGACCCACGAGATGTTCGGCGTCGGCTTCGAGGGCCACCCCCATCTCGTACCGCTGCTGCTTCCCGAGGGCTTCGAGGGCCACCCGCTGCGCAAGGACTTCGTGCTCGCGGCGCGGGTCGCGAAGGCGTGGCCGGGAGCCAAGGAGCCGGGGGAATCCGAGCACGGTGGGCCCAAGCGGCGGCAGATGCTGCCGCCGGGCGTGCCCGACCCCAACGAGTGGGGCCCGCTGAAGGGGCAGCTTCCGGCCGCTCCGGCACGGCCCGCGCGTGGGGCGGGGCGGGCCGCGGGCGGTGCGGCGGGGCGCGCCGCGGGCGAGCGCCCGGCCCGGCGCGCGCGGACCGCGGGCGAGGGGTCCGCGAGCCAGGCGGAGACGGAGGCGGCTCCGGCTCCGGCCCGGCGGGCACGCAGTGTGTCGCAGGGGTCGGCCTCGCAGCGGGCGGAGGGCGCGGCGGCGCCCGAGGGGGAGGCAGCGGCTCCGGCGAACCCGGCTGCTCCGGCGAGCCCGGCTGCTCCGGCGACCCCGGCTGCTCCGGCGACCCCGGCCACGGAGGCCGCGCGGCCCCCGAAGGCGAAGGACGAGGCCCCGTGGCACAACGCGCGCCCGGCGTTCGACGAGGCCTCGACGGAGGCCACGCCGGAGACCGCGCCGGAGGTACCGGAGGCACCGGAGGCTGCGCCGGAGGTACCGGAGGCCGCACCGAAGGCAGCGGACGCCGCGCCGGAAGCTGCGCAGCCGCCGAAACCCGAGGCTCCGAAAACTCCCGACGCCCCCGACGCCCCCGACGACCCTGACACCCGCCCAGGAGGCCCGCAGTGAACGACGCCCTCGACGTCACGCTGCGACTCCTCGTCGTCTTCGTCGTCTTCCTGACGTTCCCCCTGATCATCGGCCAGACCGAACACAAGGTGATGGCCCACATGCAGGGCCGCCTCGGCCCCATGTACGCGGGCGGCTTCCACGGCTGGGCCCAACTCGTCGCCGACGGCGTCAAGTTCGCCCAGAAGGAAGACGTCGTCCCGGCCGACGCCGACCGCCGGGTCTTCCAGCTCGCCCCGGCCGTGGCCCTGCTGCCGTACCTGCTCGTGCTCCTCGCCATCCCGATCGGCCCCGGCGAGGGCGCCGTCGGGCAGGTCGTCGACGCGGGCGTCTTCTTCGTGCTCGCCGTCATGGGCGTCGGCGTCCTCGGCTCCCTGATGGCGGGCTGGGCGTCGGCCAACAAGTTCTCCCTCCTCGGCGGCCTGCGTACCGCGGCCCAGCTCCTCGCGTACGAGCTGCCGATGCTGCTCGCCGCCGCGTCCGTGGCGATGGCCGCGGGCACGGTCTCGCTGCCCGGCATCGTGGACGCCTTCGAGTGGTGGTGGCTGCCCTGGCAGATCGTCGGCGCGATCGTCTTCTTCGTCGCCGGGCTCGCCGAGCTCCAGCGCCCGCCCTTCGACATGCCGGTCGCCGACTCCGAGATCATCTTCGGCGCGTACACCGAGTACACGGGCCTGCGCTTCGCCCTCTTCCTGCTCGCCGAGTACGCCGGGATCGTCGTCCTGTGCGGCCTGACCACCGTCCTGTTCCTGGGCGGCTGGCACGGCCCGTGGGGCGCCGACGGGCTCGGCTGGGTGTGGACGCTCCTGAAGACGGCCGTCCTCGCGTTCGTCGTGATCTGGCTGCGCGTCACCTACCCCCGGCTCCGTGAGGACCAGCTCCAGAAGCTCGCCTGGGTCCTCCTCGTCCCGCTCGCCCTCGCGCAGATCGCGCTCACCGGAATCGTGAAGGTGGCGATCAACTGATGCCCCCGGTACCTGGGTCAGGCCTCGCCAAGGGCCTAGCCGTCACCCTCCGCACGATGACGAAGAAGACCGTCACCGAGCAGTACCCCGACGTGCAGCCCGAACTGCCGCCCCGCACCCGGGGCGTCATCGGCCTGTTCGAGGAGAACTGCACGGTCTGCATGCTGTGCGCCCGAGAGTGCCCGGACTGGTGCATCTACATCGACTCCCACAAGGAGACGGTCCCGGCCGCCGCGCCCGGCGGCCGCGAGCGCAGCCGCAACGTCCTCGACCGCTTCGCCATCGACTTCTCCCTCTGCATGTACTGCGGCATCTGCATCGAGGTGTGCCCCTTCGACGCGCTGTTCTGGTCCCCGGAGTTCGAGTACGCCGAGACCGACATCCACGAACTCACCCACGAGCGCGACAAGCTCCGCGAGTGGATGTGGACGGTCCCCGCCCCGCCCGCGCTCGACCCGGCCGCCGAGGAGCCGAAGGAACTCGCCGCCGCCCGCAAGGCCGCCGACAAGCTGGCCGCCGAGGCCGAGAAACTGGCCGCGGACCAGGCCGCCGAGCCGGCGCCGGAGCCGGCCCCCGAGGCCAGGCCGGAGGGGGACGCGTGAACCTCCCCATCGCCGCCGACGCCCCCCAGGGCTTCCTCTCCCCGACCGGCATCGAGATCGCCTTCGTGCTCGTCGGACTCGTCACCCTGGGCGCCGCGGTCATCACCGTCACCACCCGCCAGCTCGTGCACGCCGCGCTCTGGCTGGTCGTCGCGCTCGGCGGCCTCGCCGTCGAGTACCTGCTCCTGACCGCCGAGTTCATCGCCTGGGTCCAGGTCCTCATCTACGTCGGCTCCGTCGTCGTCCTCCTGCTCTTCGGCCTGATGCTCACCAGGGCGCCCATCGGCCGCTCCCCGGACGCAGACTCGGGCAACCGGCCTGTCGCGCTCGCCGTCGCCCTCGCCGCGGCCGGCGCCCTGGTCTGGGTCGTCGTGGACGCCTTCCGCACCCAGTGGATCGAGCTGGACAAGCCCCAGGGCACCACCGACGTCACCGGCTCGATCCTCTTCCGGCACTGGGTCCTGCCCTTCGAGGCGCTCTCGGTCCTGCTGCTCGCCGCCCTCGTCGGCGCGATCGTGCTGTCCCGCAAGTCCAAGGACGAGCCGGACGCCAACGGCCGCCAGAACCGCAACGGCCCCAAGACCCCGGCCGCCCAGAAGGCCCCGAAGGACCAGAAGGCACCGAAGGCACCGAACGACCAGACGGGCCAGACGGACCAGACGGACCAGACGGAGGGGACCCGCTGATGCACCTCGCCTACCCCGCCGTCCTCGCCGTCCTCCTCTTCTGCGTCGGCCTCTACGGCGTCCTCGCCCGCCGCAACGCGATCCTGGTCCTGATGTCCGTCGAGCTGATGCTCAACGCCGTCAACCTCAACCTGGTCGCCTTCGACGTCTGGCTCCGCGACACCCTGCACTCCGGCCAGGCCCTGACCCTGTTCACCATCGCCATCGCCGCCGCCGAGATCGGCATCGGCCTCGCGATCGTCCTCGCCGTCTACCGCAACCGCGGCACCTCCGCCGTCGACGACCTCCGCGACACCGCCGAGCGCCCGGACGACGGCGGCGACGGCGACGGCGTCGGCCCGGAGGGCGCCGCCGCCGAGGAACCCGACGAGCCCGCCCCCGGGGCGTCGCAGAAGGCTGAGGCCACCGCGTGACCACGACCACCCTCGCCGTCCTCGTCCCCCTCCTGCCGTTCCTCGGCGCCGTCGCCGGTCTGCTGCTCGGCCGCACGGTCCCCGGCCTCGTCCGGCCGCTCGCGGTGCTTCCCGCGCTGACCTCGCTCGGGCTCGCCGCCGTCGTGGCCGTGCGCCAGGGCGGCGACGCGGCCGTGGACGCGGCCACCCAGCTCACCCCCACCGGCTCGGTCCCCATCGACCTCGCCCTGCACATCGACGGCTTCGCGGCCCTCGTCGCCGTCCTCGTCGGCGTCGTCGCCTCCTGCGTGCAGATCTACTCGACGGCCTACCTGCGCGACGACCCGCGCTACCCCTCGTACGCCGCCCTGGTCTCCCTCTTCACCTCCGCGATGCTGCTCGTCGTCTACTCCGGCGACCTGATGGTGCTTCTGGTCGGCTGGGAGATCATGGGCATCTGCTCGTACTTCCTCGTCGGCCACTACTGGGAGACGCCCGAGGCCCGCGCCGCCTCCCTGAAGGCCTTCCTGGTCACCAAGCTCGGTGACGTCCCCTTCCTGATCGGCCTGTTCGCGCTCGCCGTGGACGCGGGCTCGTTCCGGATCACGGAGATCCTGGCCACCGTCGCGCAGGGCGGCCTGGACCACCCCACCCTCATCGCCCTGCTCCTCCTCGCTGGCGTCGCGGGCAAGTCCGCGCAGTTCCCGCTGCACACCTGGCTTCCCGACGCGATGGCGGGCCCGACCCCCGTCTCGGCGCTCATCCACGCCGCGACGATGGTCGCCGCCGGTGTCTACTTCGTCGCCCGGCTCCTCCCGGTCTTCGCCGCCTCGGCCGCCGCCCTGGTCGTCCTCGCCGTCATGGCCGCCGTGACCATGGCGGGCTCGGCCCTCGCCGCGCTCGCCCAGGACGACATCAAGCGCGTCCTCGCGTACTCGACGATCGGCCAGCTCGGCTACATGACCGGCGCCCTCGCCGTCGGCGACCGCGGTGCCGCCGTCTTCCACCTCCTGTCGCACGGCGCCTTCAAGGCGCTCCTGTTCCTCGCCGCCGGCGTGATCATCCACGCCGCCGGCACCAACTCCCTCGCCGCCATGTCCCGCATGAAGGACCTGCGCGACCGCGTCCCCGACGCCTACTGGACGATGACCGTGGCGCTCCTCGCGCTCGCCGCGATCCCGCCCTTCAGCGGCTTCTTCTCCAAGGAGGCCGTCCTCGGCGCCGCCGAGCACACGGCCACAGGCCACGCCGACTCCGCCCCCGCCGCCGCGGGCTGGATCGTCCTCGTCGCGGGCCTGGTCGCCGCCCTCCTGACCGCCGCGTACGCGACCCGCCTGTGGCTGCTCGCCTTCCGGGGCAGGGGAGCCGAAGCACCGGACCACGGCAGGCAGCCGGTCGCCATGACCGCCGTGCTGTGGGTCCTCGCCGTCCCCTCGCTGGCCTTCGGCGTGACCGTCGGCGTCCTCCCGGACTGGTTCGACGGCCACAAGCTCGCCCCGACGCTCACCACCTCCGTCCTCGGCACGGGCGTCGCCCTGGTCGGCGCCCTGGTCACGTACGGCGCGTGGCGGCACACCACCGCGCTCGCCGCCCGCGTCCCGATCGGCGCGGTCGCCGCCCACCCCGACGCCGACGGGGGCCAGGTCGAGGCGGAGGCCATCGCCACGCACGCCCCGGCCTATGGGAACGTCGCGAGCGCCCCCGACCCGGCGGACCCGGGCCGCCTCCTGCTCGGCCCGCTGCACCGCCACGCCGCCGTCGGCTTCCACCTCGACGCCCTCTACGCGGCCCTGTTCGTCCGCCCCGTCCAGGCCGGCGCCCGCCTCGTCCGCTTCCTCGACCGCGAGGTCGTCGACACGTACGTACGCGGCGCAGGCACCGCACCCCGCTGGCTCGGCGCGGCCGTCCGCCGCGCGCAGACCGGCAACGTGCAGACCTACCTGAGCGCGCTGCTCGCGGGCACCGTCGTCCTGGCGGTCGCCGCCGTCCTCGTCGCCACCGCCGGAGCGTGAGCAGCCGTGATCGGTATCAGTGAGTCAGTGATGCAGTTCCTTCTCGCGTTGATCGTCGTCGGCCCGCTCGTCGGAGCCGCGGCCGCTCTCCTGCCGGCCCCGCCCGGGCTGAAGGGGAAGTCCCCCGACCAGGCCGTGCTGCGCCACGGCGTGACCGTGACCGGCGTGATCCTCGTCGCCGCGATCGTCCTCGCGCTCGGCTTCGACCACGACCACCCGTCGAAGATGCAGGCCACGACGGACATCAGCTGGATCCCCGCACTCGACGTGCGCATCCACCTCGGCATCGACGGCATCTCCCTCCCCCTGCTGGTCCTGACCGCGCTCCTGACCTTCCTCTGCGCGCTGTACAGCTACTTCAAAATGCCTGCCGGGCCGTCCCCCAAGGCATTCGTGGCGCTGATCCTCGTCCTGGAGTCCGGCACCCTCGCGACCTTCGCCGTCCTCGATCTGCTGCTGTTCTTCCTCGCGTTCGAGATGGTGCTCATCCCGATGTACTTCCTCATCGCCCGCTGGGGCGGAGCCCAACGCACGCAAGCGGCTTGGAAGTTCATCCTCTACACGCTGCTCGGCTCCGTCGTCATGCTGCTCGGCCTGCTCCTCATCGGGCTGAGGGCGGGCACATTCGACATGGTGGCACTCGCCACTGACAACGACCGGCAGCTGAGTACATCCGTGCAGGTCATCGCCGTTCTGGCGATCGGGATCGGGCTCGCCGTCAAGACGCCGATGTGGCCGCTGCACAGCTGGCTCCCCGACGCCCACACCGCCGCGCCCACCGTCGGCTCGGTCCTGCTGGCCGGTGTCCTGCTGAAGATGGGTACATACGGGTTCGTCCGGATCCTGCTGCCGATCGCGCCCGACGGGATGGAGACGTTCGCGCCCTACCTCGCCGCGTTCGCCGTCGTCGGGATCATCTACGGATCCCTGGCCTGCCTGGCCCTCGCGCGGCCCGGCGCCAAGGGCGACCTCAAGCGCCTCATCGCGTACTCCTCCGTCGGCCACATGGGTTTCGTGCTCCTCGGCATCTCGACGATGACGCCGACCGGCGTGAACGGCGCGCTCTTCGCCAACATCGCCCACGGCCTCATCACCGGCCTGCTGTTCTTCCTGGTCGGCGCGCTCAAGGACCGCACGGGCACGAGCGACCTCGACACCCTGGCCAAGGAGTCCGGCGCCGCCCTCTACGGCAAGGCACCACGCCTCGGCGGCCTGCTCGCCTTCGGCGCCGTCGCCTCGCTCGGCCTGCCGGGACTCGCCGGGTTCTGGGGCGAGATGCTCGCACTGTTCGGCGCGTTCAAACCCGCCGACGACCTCAGCCGCCCCGCGTTCCTCACGTTCATGGCGATCGCCGCGTTCGGCACCCTGCTCACGGCCGCGTACATGCTCATCGTCGTACGCCGCGTCTGCATGGGCCCGACGTCCGAGACCCAGGAGACGCCGCGGCTCGCCGACGTCCAGGGCTACGAGTTCGCCGCCTGGACCCCGCTCGTCGCCCTCACCGTCCTCGCCGGCCTCTGGCCCGCGGCCCTCCTCGGCCTCACCGACCCGGCCGTCCAGCAGCTCCTCGCAGGAGGCAAGTCGTGATCGCCGCCGAATCCACCGCGAGCCTCATCCAGTCCGTCGACTGGGTGGCCGTCGCCCCGCCCACGATCGTGGCGGTCGTAGGCCTCGCGGTCCTCGTCGCCGACCTGTTCCTGAGCGAGCGCAACAAGCACGTGCTCGGCTGGGTCTCCCTCGCGGGCCTGGTGGCGGCGGGCCTGTTCCTGCTGCCCCTGACCGACTCGCACCGCTCGACCTTCTGCCTGAGCGGCCCTAGGGCCACCGCCTGCAGCTACACGGTCGACGAGTTCACCCTCGTCATCCAGCTCCTCGTCATCGGCGGCGCGCTGCTCACCGCCCTGCTCTCGATGACCGCCCTCAAGGACGCGCGGAACGCCGACAAGGACCTCCCCGAAGGGGAGTACTGGTTCCTGCTGCTCTCCTCGGCCGCGGGCGCCGCCCTGCTGCCCGCCTCCCGCGACCTCGCGACCCTCGTCGTCGCCCTGGAGGTCGCATCGCTGCCCGCCTTCGCCCTCGTCGGCCTCAAGCGCGGCGACAAGCGCTCCTCCGAGGCGGCCCTGAAGTTCTTCCTCTCCTCCGTGACCGCGACCGCCGTGACCCTCCTGGGCGTCAGCTTCGTGTACGCCGCGACGGGCACCATGCACCTCACCGAGGTCGGCGAGAAGCTCGGGAACGTCGACGGACAGCTGGACACGCTCGCGCAGACCGGCGTCGTCCTCACCCTCGTCGGCTTCGCCTTCAAGGTGGCCGCCGTCCCCTTCCACTTCTGGGTACCCGACACCTACGTAGGCGCGCCGTTGCCCGTCGCCGCGTACCTCTCCGTCGTCGGCAAGGCCGTCGGCTTCACCGGCCTGATCCTCGTCACGGTCGTCGCCTTCCCGGAGTACGCCGACGTCTGGGGCCCCGCGCTCGCCGCGCTCGCCGCCCTCACCATGACCATCGGCAACGTCGCCGCCCTGCGCCAGCAGTCCACGCGCGCGTACAGCGCGGTCCGGCTGCTCGCCTGGTCCTCGGTCGGCCAGGCGGGCTACCTCCTGGTGCCGATCGCGGCAGCCGGGTACGCCGACCGCCACACCGACGTCCTGGAGACCACCGGCGCGACCGTCGCGTACGCCCTGATGTACGCCGCCGTGAACCTCGGAGCGTTCGCCGTCGCCGCCCTGGTCGGCCGCACTCAGAAGCTGAACCGCGTCAGCGACTACCGGGGCCTGTACGCCAAGAGCCCCCTGTCGGCCCTGGTCCTCGCCTTCTTCCTGCTGTGCCTGGCCGGTCTGCCGCCGGGCATCATCGGCCTCTTCGCGAAGGTCACCGTGTTCTCCACGGCGGTCGACGCGGGCCTCGGCTGGCTGGCCGTCGTCATGGCGGCCAACGTGGTGATCGCGCTCTACTACTACCTCCAGTGGACGGCGCTGCTGTTCCGCGCCCCCGAGGGCGAGCCCGCCAAGCACCACATTCCGGCCCCCCTCACCGCGGCCATCGCGGTCACCGCCGTGCTCGGCGTCGCCCTCTCCGGGGCGCCCCAGCTCGTCCTCCAGTTCGCGGAACACGGCGTGCGCTGAGCCGCTCGTACGGCATGGGGTGAACGGGGGAGGGCGTCCTCCGCCGACCGGCGAACACGGACCCGGACCGCCCCGTCACCCGCGCGGCCCACACCTCTCCTGAGCGCACAAGGGAACTAGCACCCTCCGCCTGGCGTTGACCAGTAAGGGAGGGTCCACTGAACAGTGGAAGCACCAGCAAGAAGGGTTCCCCCGCGCACCACCAGGAGGGCGTACCGTGCACCGCCGGACCAACGGGCTGAAGACCGCCGTACTCCTCGGGGGACTGTCCGCACTCATCATCGTCATCGGCAGCTTCTTCGGGCGTATGGGCTTGATCGTCGCGCTCTTCGTGGCGGTCGGCACGAACGCGTACGCGTACTGGAACAGCGACAAGCTGGCCCTGCGCGCGATGCGGGCACGCCCGGTGAGCGAGTTCGAGGCCCCCGAGCTGTACCGCATGGTGCGTGAGCTCTCCACCCAGGCCCGCCAGCCCATGCCCCGGCTCTACATCTCACCGACGGAGGCGCCGAACGCCTTCGCGACCGGCCGCAACCCGCGCAACGCCGCCGTGTGCTGCACGGACGGCATCCTGCGCATCCTCACCCCGCGCGAGCTGCGCGGAGTCATCGGCCACGAACTGAGCCACGTCTACAACCGCGACATCCTGATCTCCTCGGTCGCCGGCGCCCTCGCCTCCGTCATCATGTTCCTGGTCAACTTCGCCTGGCTGATTCCGATCGGACGCTCCAACGACAACGAAGGCCCCGGCATCTTCGGGATGCTCCTGATCATGCTGCTCGGCCCGCTCGCCGCGTCCATCATCCAGCTCGCCATCAGCCGTTCCAGGGAGTACGAGGCCGACGCGTCCGGCGCGCAACTCACCGGCGACCCACTGGCTCTCGCCAGTGCCTTGCGCAAACTCGACGCCGGTACGAAGCAGTTGCCGCTCCCGCCGGAGCCCCGGCTCGAAACGGCGAGCCATATGATGATTGCCAACCCGTTCCGGCCCGGCCAGGGCATGTCGAAGCTGTTCTCCACCCACCCGCCGATGGCGGAGCGCATCGCCCGGCTCGAGCAGATGGCAGGTCGTCAGCAGTGAAGACAGTTCTGAACGTCATCTGGAGATAGCCACTCAGGCTCCGGAAACTGGACCCGTTTCGTATCTGCCAGGGCCGCGTTCACACGCTCCCGGGTGCCGCCGGATGTCCAGAGATCGAAGTGCCTCAGGACGGGTTGGTGTCTGGGGCGGCCGATGCAGGCTGGCTGAGGATGATCGTCCACGTACTGCGGCATCACCCTCGAGTGGGTGTGCCCGGCCGTTCAGCGGCGAGAGAGCGGGCGAACTGCGGTGCGAGGCGGTGGGTTCATCCCCTCCCGCCCCTACCAGATGCTCGTTGACGACATCGGCCTCCTGGCCGCCTTACCCGACGCGACGGCCTACAGCGAGATCGCATCACGCACCGCGGAACAACTTTGACGATACCCCCGCGCACGCCGAGGGAGGGCCTGCCTCTTGCACGCAAATACGCCATTGTTCTATTGTGATGCAAACAATAGGAGGCCTGCTCATGTCACGCACCTCGCTGCGACGTGCCCCCGCCCTCTTAGCCGCTGCCGCGTCGCTCGGTCTACTTGGCGCCTGTTCGCTGGGCAGCGACAGGGAAATCGCCGAAGAGCACTTCAAGTTCGCTGCCAAGGGCAAATGGGCGGAAGCCTGCGCGTTGGAGACGAGCGGCTTCCGTGGAGGCGGAAGCGTCAAGGCTTGTGCACGGCAACGCGCGAGCGATCCCGGAAAGGTGCTGAGTGACCTGTCCACCGCTGGCATGAAGGCCACGGACGTCAAGCCGACCAGCGGCAACGGCGTGAGTGCCAAGGGAAGTTGGATCTTGGTCAGCTTCACCAGTGACGACACCACGGAATACCGAGCCGCCCAGGTCGTCGACGACAAGGTCAACGACGTTGTCGTCACTACGAAGGAGAGCTGGGAAGCCGGGGACTGACCGCCCCGCGAATGCCGACTGCCGGCTCGCCGACCCGCTCCCGCCCGCTCCCCACACGTCCGCGCCGCCGCGACCCCGGCGGCGGCTTGGGGCTTCCTTAGCGCTACTTGTTCTGTTCTGATTACATCAACTGCCGCCGCGCTGAAAGGAATTGGCCTATGGCGCAGTTCGCGAACACACCGCACAGCACACCCCGGCATACGAGGTCGCCGGTAGTCAGGTTCGCAGTGACGGCGGGTCCGCTCGTCATCGCCGCCGTCGTCTACACCGCGGTGTTCGTCTCCTTGTCCGGCACCTTCCCGGACAAGGTCGCCACGCACTTCGGCTCCGACGGACCCGACGGCTACATGACGCCCGTCGGAGCGTGGGGCTTCACCGTGGGCCTTTTCGCCATCGAGGTCCTGGCCTTCGGCTACCCCGCGTGGCGCCGGGGCGGAACGCAGCGCGCCTTACAGTTCAACGCCATCGCCTGCTGGGCGCTGGCTGGGCTCACGGGTTATCTGACCATCGCGCTGCTGTTCGCCAACCGGGGCCTCGCACACCCCAACTTGGTCGACTTCCCGTTATCGACCCATCTGCCGGCCGCCGCGGTCGCCGCAGCGCTGGCATCCGGTGTGGGCGCCACCCTGATGTGGAGGATCCAATGACCCCGCCGATCAATCTCTCTCCCGGCGAGAAAGTCGCCTGGAACCGCACTGCGGGTCTGACCTGGTTGTGGCCGGTCGGCGCCGTCCTCACGATCGCCGGGGTCGTCGTCACGGTCCTGACCGGGGACTCGACCGCCGCCTACGCCGGCATCCCCCTCGGCGTCGTCCTGGTCATCGTCGGCACCGTGCGGGTCAACGTGGACGCCTCCGGGGTGTCCGTCGCCCCCGTCGTCGCACCCTTCGTACGCCGACGCATTCCGCTGGATCAGATCGAGAATGCCTGGGCCAAGCGGACGACCCTCACCGAACTGCACGGCTTCGGCTACCGTATCCAGCCCGGGCGGCACGCAGTGGCCCTGCGGCCGGGTGACGCGCTGTGGCTCAAGCTGAAGAGCGGCCGCGAGTTCGTAGTCACCACGGACGACGCCGCCTCCGCCGCGGGGCTCATCGAAGCCCTGCTGCGTCGCGACGAAGACATGCGGAGTCTCTAGGTGCTCGTACGAATCGACCCCTCGCTGTCCACGCCGCTCTCCGACCAGGTCGCGTCCTCCGTACGCAGAGCCATGGCCGAGGGCGACTTGCAGCAGGGGCAACGGCTCCCCGCGGCGCGTGAGGTCGCCCGTTCGCTCGGTGTGAACATGCACACCGTGCTGCGCGGCTATCAGATCCTCCGCGACGAGGGGCTGATCGAGCTGCGGCCCGGACGGGGCGCGGTCGTCACCGCGGTCACGCCCCAGTCCCGGGCGGCGCTGTTCGAGAAGGCCCGTCAGCTGGTGGCCGACGCCCGCTCCATGGGCTTGTCGGAGGCGGAGACGCTCGCGCTGGTGTCGTCCTGCATGTCCTCGCCCGCGCAGGTGTGACGACGGCGTGGGGTCAGGTGCGCCCCCAGAGGGCAGCAGAGGATGACGATGCCCCCTGCCATCGCCAGCGCGAACGACCACAGCCCCATGATGAGGGCGATCATGAGGTGGAAGCCGAGCCCCGCCCACAGCACGCCCCAACGGACCCTCTGCGGAAGGAGCAGAGCGGCCGCGAGGAACATTTCGGTGGCCAGAGGTAGCCACGTCATCAGCGCGACTCCCAGCGGGATCGACACGACCCACTCGACCAGCGGGGCCAGCCAGGGCGGCGGCCCGAACTGCAGCGACGTACCCCAGTACCACATGGCTGTTCCGTCGGCCCACTCCGTGTGCGGGAACTTCGCCACGGCGGCCTGGAAGTAGAGAAACGACATCTGCAGCCTGAGCACCATGAGGCCGGTGATCCCGGCCATCGCCCAACCGCGCCGCACCCGTCCCCCGGTATCCGGCTCCGTGGTCTTCTGCCAGTGCCAGTGTCGCCGGTCCCCCAGCGCGGGCAGCGCAAGGAGCACGGAGAGGATGAGGCCGATCTGGTCGCCGCCATCGCCGATCGCTATGCCAGTGAACACTGAGAAGTTGACGTACGCGTGGGGCAGCGCGGTCAGCCGTGGCCGCCAGCCGGAGGCCACGACGAGGAGCACCAGGACACAGAGCCACTTCACCCAGATGAGCCCGGTGTACGTCTGGGAGGCATCGGGGACGAAGCAGAACACCGAGGCCGCGCCGGGGCCCTGGCAGACTGGGTGCGGGCCGAGCGTGGCCACCGGCCGGAACAGGGTCTCCGCGCTGGAGAACGTCAGAGTCCCGGCCGTACCGAGCGCCACCAGGGTGCGGGCAAGACCGTACAGACTGGTCCATGGCAAGGGCAGCGTGCGCGTACCCGTCAGCATGACACCTCCCACACAGCCGCCTTCTCCGGGGTGTGGGTCTCCTTCAGCAAGTCACGCCAGGCCCACGGCGTCGGCTTCATCTGCACCAGCGCCGCCGTACCGCAGAGCGAGGGGGCCGGTGAGGGGTTGGTGACCTTACCCGAGTTCGGCGTGCTCGCCAGGCAGTCCTCGGCGGTGCGCTCCTTGGTGCAGTTGCGCCACCTCACCTTCTTCCCCGCGACGCTGACCAGCAGCGCCGCCTCGATGCCCTGGGAGCGGGAGGCCCGGTCGAGCCCGAAGGCGTTGGACGGCTTCGAGTGCGGGGTCAGCCGCACGCTGCCCCACTTCCCGCCGTCCAGACGGTAGGGGGTGAGTTCAGCGTCCCTGGGGGACTTGGTGAAGAAGGCCCAGCCCTGTGGCGCCGTGCTGGCGACCGGGCGGGTCGTGGGTTCCTGCCAGGGCAGGGTGAGGACGTTCTCCGGCAGCGCGGCCTGTGCCACATAGAGAATCACCACCCCCCAGGCAGTGGTGAGGGCCGCCAGCCAGCGGCGTGACAGTGCCACGCGGTGGCCGGGCTCGTGCTGCCACGGTATGCGTTCGATCAACTGGTCTCGCTTCACAACAGCCCCGTCGGGAAAGGCGAGTCCGGCCACCCATGTCGGCCGGCCTTGCGTTGGCGTGCGGATCAGGCGTCCTTGAGGGCCCGCGTGAGCTCGGCTGTGACCTTCTCCTTGCCGAGCCCGTCACTGGTCATGGCCTGTGCGATGGCACGGAGGGGGACGAGGCGCGCGCCCTGGCCGCTGCCCGTGCCGTCCTGAGGCGGCTTGACTGCGATGTTCTGCAGGTTGATGATCAGTGCGCCCTGCGTGACGACCGTCAGGTTCGTCACGATGTCGAGACAGGTTCCCTTTCCGGCGCTGCCGGCTGCGGGAGCGTCGATCGGCAGGGACAGCGCGGACTGGGCCCGGCGCGGATCACCCGACCGCAGGTCGTCGGCGAACGCGGCGAAGAAGCCCGGCTCGACCGCCTCCATCCGGTCGAGGACACGTGCGGCGTGCCGCAGCGCGTCGGGGCTGTTGGCCCTGGCCGCCTGATTCTCGGGGACGTCGAACAGCTGACTGCGGGACAGCTTCTCGGCCACCTCGCCCTGACCGAAGTACAGGCCGGCGAACAGCTTCCGCCCGTCATCGGGCGGAGGGGCCACTGCGTGGGCGGTGGCGAGGGACCGGCCCTCCGCGGCGGCCGGAACGGCGAGTCCGACGGCTGCCCCTACAGCGACCATGGATACGGCGATACGCTTCACCGAAGAGTTCTCCTCTCGTGGACATACCGGCCGGAGCGCTCGTGGAAGGACACTCCGGCCGGGACACTGCACGGGAAGCGGGGCGCACAGCGAAAGGGACCAAGCTGTGCGCCCCGGGGAATCACCTCACGTCACCGGCCCCGGCCAAGGGCCGGCGACGTGAGCGTCAGGCCGCCAGACGCTGGGTCAGGTCGGCGATGGCCTTCTCCTTGGCGATGCCGCTGCCGGAGTTCTGCGGCGGCGCCCACAACTTGACCCTGTTGTACACGGCGGCAACGTTGACGGCGGCCACGGAGGTGACGACGTTCACGGCAGCGACGACGTTGACCGCGGTCACGACGAGGCCCTTCCCGTCGCCGAGCTCCTTCTTGAACGTCTCGGTCTTCGCCACCTCACCGAGGGCCTTGCCGCCCTCGATGAGGCCGGCCTCGACCAGGCGCGGGTCCCCCGAGGACAGCTGCTGGCCGAAGCTCTTGAAGAACCCGGGTCGGTCCGCCTCGATCCTGTCCAGGACCTTGGCGACCGCGGCCTTCGCCTTGGCCGTGTTGTTCTCCTTGAGGACCGTGGCGGAGCCGTTGAAGTACGGTGACCCGGCCAGGTCCTTGCCCGTCTCCCCTTGAAGGAAGAACGCGCCCGCGTAGAGGGCACGGCCGTCCTCGGCGGTGATCGCGGCGGGGGTGCTGCTGTCGGCCATCGCCTGTGAGGCGATACCACCGACGAGTCCGACGGACGCCAGGGTTGCGACGCCGGCTATGAAGCGCTTGGAACGCACAGAGCTCTCCCTAGTCGATTGAGTCCACTTGTTCGCGTTGCCTTCGATCAATCAGGCAACTTCACGAATCCTCGGATGGAACGTCGCATACGCAAAGCCCGGAATCGGTCATGCCGCATGTAGCTCTGGCGTGAATGAGGCGGCCTGTTGTGCTGCACCGCTGAAGGGCTATGGCATGAAAAATTGAATGAGTGCCGCTCAGGCCGTCGATCTGAGTTCGACGTGGCTGGTGGCCCCGTGATGGTGGGCCTCCTTGGCCATGTGACACATGGAACATTCGGGGTCGCATGGTGCGAGGTAGCGCCGAGGTCCTGGCAAGAGGTCTTGTTGTGGAGGTTCGTCAGAAGGGTTGGCCCCTGCTCCCGCAAACACTGCGGCAGAGCCAACCGGCTCACCGGTTAAGCGCCATACGAAGTCACTTTGACTCAAATGTCGCGCGGTAAGGCCCCCTGTTCACTCGCCCCATGGCAGCTCCCGCCCAAAGCCTCTGCGGCCGGCGACGTGCCCACCTGCGGCGCTCATCAGCGAAAAGGCACCTCATGCCACACCGCCGTCCGTGCCAGTGGCCGACTTCAGGAACCCGGCAAGGCGGTCCACCGCTCTCGGTCAGCCCGTGACGCACACGACCCCGCGACCGTCGCCCCCGTCGACGCGACCGCCCGCACCTCCGACAGACCGAAGCCTGCGCCAAAGAGCGCGCGGTTCAGCCGACCAGCAGCCTCCCGTGCATCGCGCCGGCCCGTCACGTAGTCCACGCCGGAAACCCACAGACCGCAGTCATCGCCCGCCACGTCGAGGCCGTCGCTCAGCCAGTCCTCACCCGCGCCAGTCACCCTGCCCACCTCTGCCTTGATCTGGATAGCGGATCCTCAACTCCCTTTGGCCAAGGCCCAGATGCACGACAGCGGCCCGGCACCATCAGGAACCGGGGACCGCTGCGTCCCTCTCCCGGACCACCCCAGTTGCTGCCAGGCGCGGGGGTGGTCCGGTCTCGGTATGAGGTTGTGAAGCGCGGCCACTCCTCAGGAAGGGAGCTCCCGAGGCGTCCGAAGGAGCCGCGCTCCTCGCAGCCGGGCTGGGTCGGCAACCAGCTGCAAATCCGGCTCGTCGCCCACTCCTCCCCGGTGCGCAGGAGGGCGTACAGGCAGCGACGGGCCGGAGGTCGCTATGGCGGCCGCTCGTCGGTCACGGCGTCAGCGCTCCGGATCGGCGACGAGGCAACGGCTTCCGCGTCCGGACCACCCCGAGCACCACTTCATCATCGACCCGGACAAGTGGGACTTCTACGAGATGGATGCCTACCGCCTCCTCGGAGACGACGAGCGCGCCGCCACCCACGCCCGGTCAGTGATCCGGATCAGCACGGGACCCGACGGAACCGAGATCTCGCCCATGCGCGCGGCAGAGGCCCGCCTCACCCTCGGAGTTGCCGCCGCTCGCACTGGCGAGATCGAGGAAGCGGTGGGCATGGGTACCGCAGCCCTTGAAGCCAACCGGAAGTCGCTCCCGTCCCTGCTCTTGGTCGCGGACGAGTTGGACAGAGAACTCCGCTCCCGCTACCCCCGCGAAGCCACAGCGCGCGACTTCCACGAGCAGATCACAACCATCAAGCGCGGCGCAGCCAGGCCGGAACTGCCCTTCTGACGCGCAGACCCAGGCGGCTCCTCCGCCGCTGTCTCAATTCTTACTCAGAAGATCCACTCAGTGATCGACCGTGACCGGTGAGTAGCTATACGTTTTCCCCGACCCGCCTGACCAGGCGAAACTAAGAGGGGGAAAACCATGCGCAGAACGTCGATGCGGCGTGTGCTCATACCGGCTGCGGCTCTTGTCCTCACTACGTCGCTGGCGGCCACTGCCAACGCCGAGGAATCCGCTGCGGACGCGGCGCCCGAGGAGGTCAGCTCCGAGCAGATCGCCACCGAGGAGACTGCCGACAGCGTGGTGGAAGGCCCCAGCATGTCGGCAGAGGAAGTAGCCAGCGAGGACAAGCTCGACGCTCTGCCCGAGGTGAGCGATGACGCGTCCGCCCCGCCCCGGTGCGACTACCCGTACAAGAAGTGGTACAAGATCACCAGCAAGAAGAATTACCACGTACCTTCGCGCTGGAACGGCACCACGTTCAAGGACGGCCCCGGCGGCACGATGAAGGTCAAGGTCGAGAAGTCCGGCAAGATCGGTGTCGAGTTGAGCGGCAGCGTTGAAGCCAGCACCAATGCCATCATCGCCAAGTCCAAGGTGACGTTCGGCGTCAAGGTCGTCGGCGAGGTAGGGGTCACTGTCGGCCACGAATACAGCCACGACATTCCTGCCCGCAAGTACGGCCACTTGCAGTACGGCTCATGGGGATACAACGTCAAGTGGACCAAGTACGCGACGAGTGCGGACCGTTGCGGCAAGGTGAAGCTTGGGTCAGGCTCGGCGAAGCTCCCCACCAAGTCGACCGGCTGGCGATACTGGTCGACGAGTTCATGAGTACCCCACAGCGGTACGCATGGGCCCTCTGCACCACGCTGACCCTCGCGCTCGTCGCCGGATGCTCGGGTGACTCGGACAGGTCGGGGGAGTCAACCGAAAAGGGCAGCCCAAAGCCCACCAGGACCGCACGCGTCCAGGACGATCCGAAGCTCGGCCAGCGCGTGAAGGAGGCGCTGGGCACGGACGAACTCGAGGACACCGGCACGTTGGTCGAATCCGGCCTCGAACGTGTCAGCGACGGTGTTCACACACGACCGAAGCTGTCCCCGGGAAGGTCGTACCAGGTGGCGGTCGCTTGCGCCGGGAAGGGCAAGATCAGCCTGTCCATCCGTGCGGAAAAGCACACTCGCGAAACCGTGGACTGCGACGGCGTCCCGGTGACGCAGCGCACTGTGGGATCGCGAAGCAATCTGGAGATCGACACGAGCGGGCTGCCCGGAGTCAGGGGCATGGTCGGTTGGCGCGTCAGCAAGGTTGCGAAGTAGACGCATCCGTCTGCGCAGCACCAACTGTGCCCCGCACCTCGAAGCAGGTGCGGGGCACAGCCCGTTAGCTTTCCCGTCTTGCCGCGCGGGCTACCAGCCGGGGTTCTGAGGGTGGCCTGCCGGAGCCGGGCCGCGAACAGATGCCGCGCTGAACGGCTGGTCCGTGGGGACGATGTCGCGACCAAGCGGCATGAGTGAAATCGGGATCAACTTGAAGTTGGCGAGGCCCAGCGGGATGCCGATGACCGTGAGGCACAGCAGGACTCCGGTGACGATGTGGCCGATGGTCAGCCACCAGCCCGCGACGATGATCCAGACCACGTTTCCGATGAGTGAGGCCACCCCTGCCGTGGGCTTCTCGACCGTCGTACGGCCGAACGGCCAGAGCGCAAAGCCAGCGATGCGCAGCGCGGCGATGCCAAACGGGATGGTCACGATCAACACGAAGCAGATGAGCGCCGCGACGGTGTACGCCAATGCCATCCAGATTCCGCAGAAGATCAACCAGATGATGTTCAGGATCAGCTTCACGATCGTTTCTCCTTCGCGGCCACCGCTCGTACCCGGCCCCACCAGTAGTACCCGATCTGGTCATTCAGATGTGCGACCCGAACCGGAACGGCCGTACATGCTCATGCGGAGTGTTGCGCAACCATCCCGTTCGGCCTCGCGTCGTTCCGCATCGGCCTGTTCGCACTGTGGCCCTTCGGGCGCAAGGCGGTCGAGCGCGCGGACGCGGGCGCGCCCTCGCTGATCGGCAACGTCCTCTGGCTGATCCTCGCGGGCTGGTGGCTCGCCCTCGGCCACATCTTCACCGGCCTGCTGCTCTGCGTCACGATCATCGGCATCCCGCTGGGCCTCGCCAACTTCAAGATGATCCCCATCTCGTTGCTGCCCTTGGGCCGCGACATCGTGCCCACGGACGAGCCGTTCACCGCCGGCCCGACGGGCGCCCCCGCCCCCGCAGGCACCCTGCCCCCGGCGAACCGGGACGAGAAGCGCGACTGGTGACGAGGGCCCGACGCCCCGCCGGAACGTCCCACCAACCACACCAGACCCCACGGTCACCGCTGTGTCATGCGCCGCACCCGCACGGCGCCCGGGAACCGCGCACGCCCCCCACAACGTCCTTGAGGACAACACCCCACGAAAAGGTACGAAGAGCCACCCGCACTACAGCACGCAAAGGCAGGTCACCATGGGCATCATCAGCTGGATCGTTCTAGGGCTGCTCGCCGGTGCCACCGCCAAGCTCCTGCTCCCGGGCCGCGACCCGGGCGGCTTCATCGGTACGACGCTGATCGGCGTCGCGGGAGCCTTCGTAGGCGGCTGGATCTCCGCGCGCTTCCTCGACCGCCCGATAGCCGACCACTTCTTCGACGGCGCGACCTGGGCCGCGGCCATCGGCGGCTCCCTCGTCCTCCTGATCGCCTACCGCATCCTCTTCGGCCACTCGCGCCGCTGACGACGACACAGACTGCAGCCAGCAGCAAGGGCGGGCACCCGATCCGGGTGCCCGCCCTCCGTCGTACCTCGGCGGACCGAACGGCCCACGAACTACCGGTAGTTCACGAACTTCCCGCATGATCGTCTGGCCTGCGAGCTAGCCCCGAAAGGGCCCGTGAGCTGCGAAAACTACCTCCAGTAGTTGCCGCCGCTTTCCGGGCCCTTTCTCGGTCTTGTGCCCTGGGTGTGCCCTCGGGGCACGACCGTTCACGCCCCGCCTTCCGCGGTGCGAGACGGGGGCATGGGTATCTCGTCGCTCCACCGCGGGCATGGGTACCGTGCTGAGGGACAGGCCCGAACGGATGGTGCCCCTATGCCCTGCCGACGGCACGAGTGCAGCGGGCCCGCCGCAGTCTGGAGGGTGCGCTGATGCTGGAGGAAGCCGAGGAGATCGGCCGCCGCGCACGCCGGGCGCGTCTGCGCCTGGGGATGCCGCAGGCGGACCTCGCCGCCGCACTGGGGAAGACCCAGGGGTGGGTGTCCAAGATGGAGCGCGGGCAGATCGAACTCGATCGCGTGGGGCTGCTCAACGCGATCGCCGCCGAGCTGCACGTCCATCCCAACGACCTGATCGGGCGGCCGTACACGAGTAGTCCGGCCGAGAACCAGTGGCAGGTTGCTGCGGCATCGATCATGCGGGAATTGCGCCGCTACGACCTCACCCCGGTATTCGACGGCATGCCTCGGCCGTCCGGTGAGCTGTGGCGGGAGATGACCCGCCTGCACCGTCTGCGGGACGCTGCGGCCAACGTCGCGATCCTGCGCGTTCTGCCCGACCTGCTGCGCGAGGCACGCGCGCTCGCCGAGGCGGCCACGGGCCATGAGCGCGAAGAGGCGTACGCGGTGTACGCGGTCGCCTGCAAGTTCGCCCACACCGCCGCGCACGCCCTCGGTCATGCCGAGTTGATCGCCATGGCCGCCGAGCGCGCCGCGTGGTCCGCTCGCCTCTCCGGCGACCCCGTCATGCCCTCGCTCGCCGACTGGATGCGAGTCTGGGACATGTGGGCAACGGCGGACTGGGCCGACTCAATCGCCCTGTCGGACAAGGCACTGGCCAGCCTCCAGGAGGACTACGACCGGGGCGCCCCGCTCGCCCTGCGGATGTGGGGCTCGCTCCAACTCCGGGCCGCCGTATCAGCAGCGCGCGCAGGACGGCCGTCCGAGGCCGACGACCGCATCAGCCACGCGCGTGCTGCCGCCGACCGCATGCGCGGCTACCAGGGGCCACCGGTCTACGACCGCCACTCAGTCACCTTCTCGCCCGGCAACGTGCAGATCCACGCGATCAGCGTGGCCCTGGAGACGGGGGAGCAGGCCAAGGCCCTCGCCATAAACCGCCGCACCAGCCCTGAGCTGGTCGCCGCCCTCCCCAACTCCCGCCAGGGGCACCACCACATGGACCTGGCGCGAGCGTGGCTGTGGGACGGCAGCCGGGACAAGGCACTCGCCGAGTTGGAGACCGCCGAGCGGATCGCTCCGCAGCTCGTGCGCAACCACCCCATCGCTCGCTCGACGCTCCGCAGCATCGTCTACGCCGAACGCGCGGCCACACGCGAGAAGCTGCGCCGCATGTCCGACCGCTTCCACCTGGACGGATGAGGATCGTATTCCTCGCCCTCATATTGGGCCCCTGACGCGCTCCTAGCGTCGGGGCATGACGCCACGACCAACACCTCATCTCCCTTCCCAGGGTGGGGAGTTAGGCACAGCAGCCCCCTTCATCCCCCGACTCGGCGACCTCGCGCGGGATGCCGCCCGAGACGGACGGATCGGTGTCGTTGTCGCCCTGCCCGACGAGGAGCGGCGCACCTACCACCTGCGCCCGCCCGGCGGCGGTGACGACTGGTCCGCTCCTGCCGACGGCACGACGCTGCGCCCCGTTCCCGCCCGGGCCACCCACGTCACACCGATACGACGGGACGCGGTCTACGACTCGCGGGCACAACAAGGGTCCCTGCCTGTCCAGGTCCACTACGAGGACGGCGGAGCCGGCGAGGCGACGCTCATCCTCACCCCTGATCAGATGGAGGTCTGGGCCCACCAGGTCGGCCGCCTCATCGATCAGCGCAACGGGAAGCGGCTGAGCAGTGAACGCGCGACACGCGCCGCGCTCTCCGCGCCCGACTCCCCGCTTGCATGACGCCATAGGACTCCCCGCCCGCCGCGTGACCGGACAGCCCTGCGGTGGGCGAGGGCGGCTGTGGCGCGCGCCGTAGCGCCTGGCCGCAGTCGCGCACCACCCACACGTCCGTTGCACCACCGACTCAAGGAGGCAAGGAACGTGACCACCATCCAAGAGCGCGCCACGATCGACGCGCGGAGGCTGATCAGCGCCGAGCTGCGGGCGACCCTCGTGGCCAACATGCGCGGCAGGTTCCCCGACCTGACCGAGGAGAAGGCAGACCGGGGCGTCGGACAGATGCTCGCGTTCGTCGCGGCGAGTGCTCACAGCGACAAGCTGCTCAGCCCCTCGCCCCTGGTGGACGACTTCTGGCACGCCTTCCTGCTCCACACCAAGGCGTATCAGGACTTCTGCGCGCAGACGTTCGGTGCGTTCGTCCACCACCAGCCGGGCTTCCTCGACAAGAGCGAGCACGGCGGCGGCAAGGCCCTGCGTGAGCGCACTGTGGACGCGATCACGCTCGCCGGGTACGAACTCGACATGGAGTTCTGGCCCGAGCTGAAACTCGCGGACTGTACGCAGTGCCACGCCGGGTGCAGCGACAGCCCGAACAGTCCGAAGCCGGTCTGACGCTCGGCACGCCCCCACGCCGGTCTCCGGTCTGTGCCACTCTGTGGCCGGACCGGAGACCGGTCCCGTTCGTCTGACGTGACCGAAGAGGGGAACGCAGGGTGGACCGCACCTCATGGCATGACCTGCCGTCGGCTGTACGCCGTGCCGCCGAGCGTCACACGGGGCCGGTCGCGCGGGCCGAGACGGCCAGCCACGGGGTGATGTCCCGCCTCGCCTGCACGGTGCACACCCGCTCGGGGCGACAGTTCGTGAAGGGCACGCGGCTCGACGACCCGTCGGCGTGGGTGTACCGGCATGAGGCGCAGGCGACACTGCACGCTCCGCTCGCACCCCGGGTGCTGTGGGACGTCGAGGCCGCCGGGTGGCTGCTCATCGGCTACGAGTACGTCGACGGCCGCCACCCTGACCTCTCACCCGGCTCGCCCGACGTCACCTCGCTCGTCCGTACGCTCACCGCCGTGTCCGAGGTGCCGTGGCCCGAGACCTTGCGGAAGAAGCCGCTGCACACACGGTGGGTCGACTTCCTGCCCGACGGCATCCCGGCCGGGCTGCAAGGACGCTCCCTTGCCCATACGGACCTGTCCCCGCTGAACATGCTGGTGACCGCCGACGACCGACTGCGGTTGCTGGACTGGGCACTTGCCTGCCCTGCGCCCGCGTGGGCCGACACGGCGTTCGCCGTCCTGCGCCTCATCTCCTCCGGCCACACCCCCGAGCAGGCCGAGGCCGTCGCCCGGCAGGTGCCCGCCTACCGCCAAGCCGACCCGTCCGACGTCGGGGCGTTCGCGCGCACCGTGCTTGCCGCGTGGGCGGACATGGAGCGCGCAGCCCCGCTGCCGCACCGCGCTGCGCTCACGGCCGCCGCCCGGTCGTGGGCCGCGCACCGGGGGCCGATCAGGGCGTGAGGTGTGGGCGCGTCAGCCTCGCGCGCGTGAGTGGAGGTTCGACCGGTCGCACGGGCGGCAGGCAGGTCCGTCGGTGTGACGCGAGCGGCAAGCAGCGCAAGGAGAACTTCGACAAGAAGGCCGACGCCGAGACCGCGCGGCCACCGTCAAGGCGGACCTCGACCGCGGACGTACGTCGACCCCGCAGCGGGCGAGACGAGGGCACAACGCGGGCCGCCGTCGAGGCTGTCCTCGGCGATGTGCCCCCGTTGTGCCCTGTGAAGTCTGCGTAGCAACGTCCGTGCAGGTCAGACCGGTTGATTACCGGTAGTTCACGAACTGCAGCGCGAAGTCGAAGTCCTGGCCCTTCAGGAGCGCCTGCACGGCCTGCAGGTCGTCACGGCTCTTGGAGCTGACCCGCAGCTCCTCGCCCTGGACCTGCGCCTTGACGCCCTTCGGGCCCTCGTCGCGAATGATCTTCGCCACCTTCTTCGCGTTCTCCTGGGAGATGCCCTCCTGGATCGTGGCGAAGATCTTGTACTCCTTACCGGACAGCTGCGGCTCGCCCGCGTCCAGCGCCTTCAGGGAGATGCCACGCTTGATCAGCTTGGACTGGAAGACGTCGAGGATCGCGTTGACCCGGTCCTCCGAGTTGGCCTCCATCAAGATCTTCTCGCCGGACCAGGAGATCGAAGCACCGACGTTCTTGAAGTCGTAGCGCTGTGAGATCTCCTTGCCCGTCTGGTTGAGGGCGTTGTCGACCTCCTGCCGCTCGACCTTCGAGACGATGTCGAAACTGGAGTCGGCCATGTCCTGTGGCTCCTTGTATCGGGGTCTGCGTACTCAGCGGGTACACGGCCTTCTAGTCGCCGACCGCATCCGTAAAGCCTAGCCACTGCCTCCCCTCCGGGTGCCGATCAATCGGGTGGCGAAGCACCCCCGGTCATCAGGTATCGTTTACGTCGTTGCCACGGAGCACCGCGAGAGCGGACAGCCCCAGGCGGCAATCCCTGGCGGTGTGCCCGAGCGGCCAAAGGGAGCAGACTGTAAATCTGCCGGCTTCGCCTTCCCAGGTTCGAATCCTGGCGCCGCCACATGAAGGAGACCCTCTCCGTCTTGCTGAGAAGCAAGCGGAGGGGGTCTTCTCGTTTCCTGGGCTCAGAGGCACTCAGAGGAGGTACTCAGGGGCCGGTTCGTTTCCCGGTCCAGGGGTCGGTTCCCGCAGGTCCGGCTCCGGCGTGGGCACACTGGGACGTATGTCGTCGTCCAGCTCGTCCCGTCGCAGACACTGCCCGGTGTGCCGTCGAGAAATCGCGGTCGTGGGCGGCAGGTTCGCCCGCCACGATCCGCCGGGGCCGCGTGGCGCCGGGGATCTCGTCTCGTGCCCCGGGTCCCGGCAGCACGCCCAGCTCGGCGCCGCGCAGCCCGCGCTCGACGGGTACGTGGTGCCGGAGTTCCCGGGGCAGCTGCCGCTGTTCTGACGCCCGGACAGGACAGCGGCACCCGTCACCGGACAGGACAGCGGCACCCGTCACCGGACAGCGGCACCCGTCAGTTGCCCGCGACCGCCTTCGCCGCCACCGACACCGGCGTCGAGCCGCTGACGAGTTCGAGAGTGAGCCCCGCCGTCGCCGGGGTCTCCAGGAGCTCCGCGAGCACCGCCGCCACGTCGTCGCGCGGGATCGGGCCCCGGCCGGTCGACGCCTCCAGACGCACGAGGCCCGTGCCCGCGTCGTCCGTCAGCATGCCGGGACGCAGGACCGTCCAGTCCAGGGCGGCACGGCCGCGTACGTACGCGTCGGCCTCGCCCTTGGCCCGCAGATAGGCGTCGAAGATCTCGTCGCCGGGGTGGTCGGGATCCGCGCCCATCGACGACACCACGATGTACCGACGCGCCCCGGCCCGCTCCGCGGCGTCCGCGAACAGGACGGCGGCGTCACGGTCCACCGTGTTCTTGCGGTCCGCCCCGCTGCCGGGCCCCGCGCCCGCCGCGAACACCGCGGCGTCCGCGCCCTCCAGATGCCGGGCGACCTCCTCCACGGACGCCGACTCCAGGTCGCACAGCACCGGTTCGGCGCCGGCGTCCCGGAGATCGGCCTCGTGCGCGGGGTTGCGGATGAGCCCTGCGGCTTCGTCACCGCGCGCGGCGAGCAGTCGCTCCAGCCGCAGCGCGATCTGACCATGACCTCCAGCGATGACAATGCGCATGCTCCCGACCGTACGGCAGCCCGCACGTGATCGCGGCCGGAACGCCCGTCACCAGGCCACATGCCGTACGGCCCACGCCCGGGAGGCGTACGTCCCCTCACGAGACCACCCCGCCCCCCTTCCCCCGCCCCTGCCGCGGCAGATCCAGCGCCACCGCGGCCGCCGAGTCGCAGTACTCCCGCACCGCGCTGGTCCGCGCCACCACGCGCCCCCTGTGCACCACCACGCGGCTGTACGCCAGCGACAGCGCCCCGGCGAGGGTGTCGCCGCGCACCGCGAGGAGCTCCGCGGGGAACCCCGCCTCCACCCTGACCTCGGCCAGCCCCATCGCCGCCCGCGCCGCCGAACTCACCGCGTCGTAGGCCTCCTCGGGGCGCAGCCCCTGCCGGGACGCGAGGAGGTACGCCGCCTCCAGCGGATCCCCGCGGCCCACCGGGTTCGCCATGTCCCGCAGCGCCCCGCTGCCCGCCGCGACCCGCACCCCGGCGGCCCGCAACAGCCGCACCGGGACCGCTCCGCCGTCCGCCACCCCCGCGTGCGCGGCCCCCGCCCGCGCCCCGTGCCCGGCCCCGCCGCAGTCGCCCTGCGGCAGGCACACCACCGTCACGCCGGCCGCCGCCAGCTGCTCCGCGGTCCGCGCCGCCACGTCGGAGGGCAGCCGCCCGAGCCCGCCGCACGGCCCGATCGCCACCCCCGGCCGCAACCCTCCTGCCGCCGCCGCGAGCCGTGCGAGACGAGCCGGATCCCCGCCGTCCGTATGCAGGTCGACCGCGCAGCCGTGCTCCGCCGCGAGGCCGAGCACCGCCTCCGCGTACCCCGTCGGATCGGGGTCCAGATCCGGACAACCGCCCACTACGGAGGCGCCCATCCGCACCGCGTCCCGCAGCATCGCCATCCCGTCGGCGCCCGCCACCCCGGTCAGCAGGCGCGGCACCGCCACTACGGAGAGGTCGACGAGCCCCCGCAGCGAGCGCCGCGCCTGGAGGACCGCGTGCAGCGAGTCCAGGCCCTGGACGTCACCGATCCGCACGTGCGAGCGCAGCGCCGTCGCCCCGTGCCCGAGCTGCAGCAGGGCCGCCTCGGTGGCACGCCGCTGCACGTCCTGGACGTCCCCGGGGACGGGGCCCTCCGTGAGGGCGCTGAGGGCCGTGTCGCTGTGCGCGTGGGGCTCCGCCGCCGCGGGCAGCAGGAGATGGCCGCTCAGGTCCACGCGCCCGCCGTGCGCGGCCAGGCTGCCCGCCGTGCCGACGGCCTCGATACGGCCCTCACCGAGCCGTACGTCCACGGTCCTGCCGTCCGTCAGGCGCGCCCCACAGAGCAGCAGCGCGGAGGGGGAAGGCGCGGTGGAGGGCGGTGCGGCGGGTGACGGGGCGGGTGACGGGCCCGGGGCGGGCGACGGTGGCGGGGAGCCCGCAGCGCTCTGGGGGGCGCGGGCGTCCCGGGAGCCGGGCGACTCCCCGGGGCCGGGGGAGTCGGGCGAAGAGGGCTGCTGCGGCTGGCTGTCAGGCATCGCGCTCCTGGTGCTCGGGGGCGGCTGCAGGCGGCTCGAGGCGTGCCGGGACGCGACCCGAGGGCGCGCGTGGACGGCGGCGTCGAGGCACGCAAGATCACGCAGCGCGGGTCGAGCCTAGGACGGCGGGGAGCCCGCTTCGCGGAGGAGCGCAATAGTCGTACTGCTGTGGTGCGAGGGCCTGGTGATCCCTGGTGGGGCGGGTGAGAAGGCCTTTTGAGGGGCGCTGCCATGCCCCCGGACGGCCCTGGCGAAACGGATTTGGGCGATCGGCGGGCGAGCGTGTAATGTCTTCATCGCTCGCCCCAATAGCTCAGTCGGTAGAGCGTCTCCATGGTAAGGAGAAGGTCTGCGGTTCGATTCCGCATTGGGGCTCTGATGTGTGAAGGTTCCTCGCTCTCGGGCGAGGGGCCGAAGCGCATCGCAGCGGTGTAGCTCAGTCGGTAGAGCAAGCGGCTCATAATCGCTGTGTCACCGGTTCAAGTCCGGTCACCGCTACCCTTCAGTAGCCGATTGTGGGGTCGGTCCTTCGATCGGCTACTCTTTTATGCGTTCATCCGTCCATCCGTCCGTCAAGGAGCACTCACGTGGCTGCCACCGACGTCCGCCCGAAGATCACGCTGGCCTGCGTGGAGTGCAAGGAGCGGAACTACATCACCAAGAAGAACCGGCGTAACAACCCGGACCGACTGGAGATGAAGAAGCACTGCCCGCGTTGCAACTCGCACACCGCGCACCGCGAAACGCGATAAAAACAGGCTAGTACTCGAGGCCGCCCCCGATCACTCGGGGGCGGCCTCGAGGCGTTTCCGGACCTGATCCGTCCCAGCGGCGGCCGTCCGGTCCCTCAAGAGAACCCAGCTGCCAGGAGGTGCCGAGCCATGGCGCTCGACCAGTCCTTCGTGGGGCGGTCCTATCCGCCCACCGACCCCTACGAGGTCGGCCGCGAGAAGATCCGCGAATTCGCGGTCGCGGTGGGTGACGCCAATCCCGCGTACGCCGACCCGGAAGCCGCCAAGGCGCTCGGCCACCCCGACGTGCTCGCCCCGCCGACCTTTGTGTTCGCGATCACCTTCAAGGCGGCGGGCCTGGTCATCGAGGACCCGCAGCTGGGTCTCGACTACAGCCGAGTCGTGCACGGCGACCAGAAGTTCGCGTACACGCGCCCCGTGTACGCGGGTGACCGGCTGACGGTGACCTCCACCATCGAGAACATCAAGTCGCTCGCCGGCAACGACATCCTGGACATCCGCGGCGAGGTCCACGACGCCGCCGGAGAGCACGTCGTGACCGCCTGGACCAAGCTCGTCGCACGCGCGGCCGAGCCCGCCGCAGAGGGGGCCTGACCATGACCGCGAAGATCGCATACGCCGACGTCGAGGTCGGCACCGAACTCCCGGCCCAGACCTTCCCGGTGACCCGCGCCACCCTCGTGCGGTACGCGGGCGCCTCCGGTGACTTCAACCCGATCCACTGGAACGAGAAGTTCGCGGTCGAGGTCGGGCTGCCCGACGTCATCGCGCACGGCATGTTCACGATGGCCGAGGCCATCCGCGTCGTGACGGACTGGGCGGGCGACCCGGCCGCCGTCGTCGAGTACGGCGTGCGCTTCACCAAGCCCGTCGTGGTCCCGAACGACGACAAGGGCGCCACCATCGAGGTCAGCGCGAAGGTCGCCGCGCTCCTCGACGACCAGCAGGTGCGGGTCGACCTCCTGGCCAAGAGCGGCGACCAGAAGGTGCTCGGCATGTCCCGGGCGGTCGTACGGCTGGCCTGAGGGGCGGCCACAGGCCAGTGGTCCGGTCCGTAGTAAGGGGCGTCCGCCATTGCGGGCGCCCCTTACTCATGCCTCTTACCTCGCCGGTTACTCATGCCTCGCCGACTCGTGCCCCGCTCGCCTTCGGAGAGCACCCCTTGACTAAGTTAGTGATTAGGCACTAACTTAGCTGCATGGTCAGGATGAGCGCAGAGGAGAGGCGCGAGAGCGTCATCCGCGCGGCGATGAGCGAATTCGCCCGTGGTGGGTATCACGGGACGTCGACCGAGGCGATCGCCAAGCGCGTCGGAGTCTCGCAGCCCTATCTCTTCCGGCTCTTCCCGGGCAAGAAGGCGATCTTCCTGGCGGCGTCGGCGCGCTGCCTGGAGGACACCCGCAAGGTCTTCGAGAAGGCGAGCGAGGGACTGCACGGCGAGGAGGCCCTGCACGCCATGGCCGTCGCGTACTCGCAGCTCATCGCGGACGACCCCGACAAGCTCCAGATGCAGCTCCAGACGTACGTGGCCGTGGCGGCCGCCGACGCCGCCGGGGACCACGAGTTCGGCGAGATGGTGCGCGCCGGCTGGATGGAGATCTGGGAGGCCGCGCATCTGCCGCTCGGGGCGGATGTGAACGAGACGACGACGTTCATGGCCTACGGAATGCTCGTCAACGTCCTGTCGGCCCTGAAGTTCCCCGCCGACCACAGGGTCTGGGAGGGCTTCTACATGTCGGCCCAGCCCCAGGAGAAGTCCACGCAGCCGTAGCGGCCGTGGTGGTCGCAGCAGCCCCAGTAGGCACGTAGTCGCGGTGCGAGGCTCGCGCCTCGTCATGCCCGCGAAAGTTAGTCATCAATTACTAACCTGACATCCGACACTCACCGTCCGGGGGAGACATGTCACAGCAAGCAGGGTCCCGCGGGGGAACCGTCTGGGCCCTCGTCATCACCAGCGTCGCCGGCTTCATGGCGGCTCTCGACAACCTCGTCGTCACCACCGCACTGCCCTCCATTCGCGAGGACCTGGGCGGCCACCTGGAAGACCTCGAATGGACGGTGAGCGCCTACACCCTCACCTTCGCCGTGCTGCTGATGTTCGGCGCGGCCCTGGGGGACAGGTTCGGGCGCCGCAAGCTCTTCGGCGTCGGCCTCTCGATCTTCACCGCCGCCTCCGCCGCGGCGGCCCTCGCCCCCGGCATCAACGAACTGATCGCCGCCCGCGCGATACAGGGAGTCGGCTCCGCGATCATGATGCCGCTCACCCTGACGCTGCTCACGGCCGCCGTACCGGCGGCCAAGCGCGGCATGGCGTTCGGGATCTGGGGCGCCGTCAACGGCCTCGCGGTCGCCAGCGGGCCGCTCATCGGGGGCGCGCTCACCGAGCACGTCTCCTGGCAGTGGATCTTCTGGCTGAACGTCCCGCTGGGTCTCGCCCTGCTGCCCCTCGCCCGGATGCGCCTCTCGGAGTCGTACGGCACCGGCGCCCCGCTCGACTTCACCGGCACCCTGCTCGCCAGCGGCGGCCTCTTCGGCATCGTCTACGCCTTGATCCGCGGCAACATCGACGGCTGGACCAGCGCCCCCGTCCTGACCGGCCTGATCGCCGGTGCCGTGCTGCTCGCCGGCTTCGTGCGCCACGGCATCCGCGCCAAGAACCCGATGCTGCCGATGCGGCTCTTCCGCAGCCGCGCGTTCTCCGCGATCAACGCGGCCAGCCTGTTCATGTTCGTCGGCATGTTCGGCTCGATCTTCCTGCTCAGCCAATTCCTCCAAGGGGTGCTCCACTACTCGCCGACCGAGGCGGGGCTGCGGATGCTGCCCTGGACCGGCATGCCGATGATCGTCGCGCCGATCGCGGGCTACCTCTCCGACCGCGTCGGCGGCCGCCCCATCGTCACCGCGGGGCTCGCCCTCCAGGCCATCGGCCTCGGCTGGTTCGCGGTCGTCCTGTCGCCCGACGTGTCCTACGCCGCCCAGCTGCCCGCCCTGATCATCAGCGGCGTCGGCATGGCCCTGTACTTCGCCCCGGCCGCCGCCCTGGTCATGGCCAGCGTCCGGCCGTCCGAGCAGGGCATCGCCTCCGGCGCGAACAACGCGCTGCGGGAGGTGGGCGGGGCGCTCGGTGTCGCCCTGATGGCCTCGGTCTTCTCCTCGCAGGGCGGGTACGAGTCGCCGCGGGCGTTCGTGGACGGGCTGGAGCCTGCCCTGTGGGTGGGGGCCGGGGTGGTCGCTCTTGGGGCTGTCGCCGCGGGCCTGCATCCCCGGCGGGGGAGCGCCGGCGGGGGTGCCTCGGTGGCCTCGGCTGAGGAGCGGGTGCCTGTGTCTGTGTGACGGGGGCCCTATGGGGCTGCGCCCCTCTCCCCCCTGTTGGCCCTTCGGGCCTCGTCCTCAAACGCCGGACGGGCTTTGACTGCCTCGTCCTCAAGCGCCGGACGGGCTTCATCGCCCCGTCCGGCGCTTGGGTGTCCCAGGGGCGTGCCCGCAGGCCATTGTTGTGTCGGCCGTACCCTGGGGGGCGTGCAGGTACTTCACGACGCCCCCCTTGCCCCGCTCACCACCTTTCGGCTCGGTGGGCCCGCCGCTCGGCTGATCACCGCGACGACCGACGCCGAGGTGGTCGCCGCCGTCCGCGAAGCCGACGACTCCGGGACCCCGCTGCTGATCGTCGGCGGCGGGTCGAACCTCGTCATCGGTGACAAGGGCTTCGACGGCACCGCCCTGCGCATCGCCACCACCGGCTTCGCCCTGGACGGCACCCGCCTGGAGCTCGCGGCCGGTGAGGTCTGGACGGACGCCGTGGCGCGCACTGTCGACGCGGGCCTCGCGGGCATCGAGTGCCTGGCCGGTATCCCCGGCTCCGCGGGCGCGACGCCGATCCAGAACGTGGGCGCGTACGGCCAGGAGGTCTCCTCGACGATCACCGAAGTGATCGCGTACGACCGCAAGGACCGCGAGACCGTCACCATCGCGAACGCGGACTGTGACTTCTCTTACCGCCACAGCCGCTTCAAGGCCGAACCCGACCGCTTCGTCGTCCTGCGCGTCCGCTTCCAGCTGGAGGACGCGGGCGGGATGAGCGCCCCGATCGCCTACCCGGAGACGGCCCGCACGCTCGGCGTCGAGGCCGGGGACCGGGTGCCCGCCGCCGTGGCCCGCGAGACCGTCCTGAAGCTGCGCGCGGCCAAAGGCATGGTGCTCGACCCCGAGGACCACGACAGCTGGTCGGCCGGGTCGTTCTTCACCAACCCGATCCTCACCGACGAGCAGTTCGCCGTCTTCCACGCGCGCGTGGCCGAGCGGCTCGGCCCGGACGTCGCGCCGCCCGCGTACCCGGCGGGCGACGGCCGCGTGAAGACCTCCGCGGCCTGGCTCATCGACAAGGCCGGCTTCACCAAGGGCTACGGCCAGGGCCCGGCCCGCATCTCCACCAAGCACACCCTGGCCCTCACCAACCGCGGCGACGCCACCACGGAGGACCTCCTCGCCCTGGCCCGCGAGGTCGTCGCGGGCGTCCGGGACGCCTTCGGCATCACGCTGGTCAACGAGCCGGTGACGGTGGGCGTCAGCCTGTAGGGCGCCCGAAGCCTCCGGAGCCTGTGGGGCTCGCAGGCCCCGGGGGACACGTCAGGACGCCAGCCACTCCTCGACCCCGGCCAGCAGCTTCTCCTGCACGTCCGCGGGCGCCGCCGACCCGCGCACCGACTGCCGCGCGAGCTCGGCCAGTTCGGTGTCGTCGAAGCCGTGGTGGGCGCGCGCGATCTCGTACTGCGCGGCCAGGCGCGAGCCGAAGAGCAGCGGGTCGTCGGCGCCGAGCGCCATCGGCACCCCGGCGTCGTACAGCGTCCGCAGGGGCACGTCCTCGGGCTTCTCGTAGACCCCGAGGGCCACGTTGGACGCCGGGCACACCTCGCAGGTCACGCCCCGCTCCGCGAGCCGCTTCAACAGCCGCGGGTCCTCGGCCGCCCGCACGCCGTGCCCGATGCGCCGCGCGTGCAGGTCGTCGAGGCAGTCCCGCACCGAGGCGGGCCCGTTCAGCTCGCCGCCGTGCGGGGCCGCGAGCAGGCCGCCGTCACGGGCGATGGCGAAGGCGCGGTCGAAGTCCCGCGCCATGCCGCGCCGTTCGTCGTTGGAGAGCCCGAAGCCGACGACGCCCCGGTCGGCCAACCGCACCGCGAGCCGGGCCAGCGTGCGCGCGTCCAAGGGGTGCTTCATGCGGTTCGCGGCGACCAGGACGCGCATCCCGAGCCCGGTCTCGCGCGAGGCCGTGTCGACGGCGTCCAGGATGATCTCCAGGGCCGGGATGAGCCCGCCGAGCCGCGGCGCGTACGACGTCGGGTCGACCTGGATCTCCAGCCACCCCGACCCGTCCCTGATGTCCTCCTCGGCCGCCTCCCGCACCAGGCGCTGGATGTCCTCGGGCTCGCGCAGACAGGACCGCGCCATGTCGTAGAGCCGCTGGAAGCGGAACCAGCCCCGCTCGTCGGTCGCCCGCAGCTTCGGCGGCGTCCCCCCGGTCAGGGCCTCCGGCAGATGGACCCCGTACTTGTCGGCGAGCTCAAGCAGCGTCGAGGGCCGCATCGACCCGGTGAAGTGCAGGTGCAGATGGGCCTTCGGCAGCTCTCTTACGTCTCGTACGCGCTCCATTCCAGGATCTTGCCGTACGCACCCCACGTCCCGGAAGCCGCTTTTTCCCATGGGGTACGCGCCTGAACAAAGAAACGGACCACCGCATCATGTGATGCGGTGGTCCGTTTCTCGTCCGGACATACGTGTCAGTCGCGGGCCTCCGCCAGCAGCTTCTGGATCCGCGAGACACCCTCGACCAGGTCCTCGTCACCGAGGGCGTACGAGAGCCGCAGGTAGCCCGGCGTCCCGAAGGCCTCGCCCGGGACCACCGCGACCTCGACCTCCTCCAGGATGAGCGCGGCAAGATCGACGGAGTCCTGCGGGCGCTTGCCGCGGATCTCCTTGCCGATGAGCGCCTTCACCGAGGGGTAGACGTAGAACGCGCCCTCGGGCTCCGGGCACACCACGCCGTCGATCTCGTTCAGCATCCGCACGATCGTGCGGCGGCGCCGGTCGAAGGCCTCGCGCATCTTGTCCACGGCCGTCAGGTCACCGGAGACGGCGGCGATGGCGGCGGCCTGCGCGACGTTGGAGACGTTGGACGTGGCGTGCGACTGGAGGTTCGTCGCGGCCTTGACCACGTCCTTCGGGCCGATGATCCACCCCACGCGCCAGCCGGTCATGGCGTACGTCTTCGCGACGCCGTTGACGACCACGCACTTGTCGCGCAGCTCGGGCAGCAGGGAGGGCAGGGACGTGCTGTGTCGATCTGCGCTCCCGCGCGTGGCCGCGTCTCCGTAGACGAGGTGCTCGTAGATCTCGTCCGTCATGACCCACAGGCCGTGCTCCAGGGCCCAGCGGCCGATGGCCTCCGCGTCCTCACGGCTGTAGACGGCGCCGGTCGGGTTCGACGGGGACACGAAGAGCACGACCTTCGTGTTCTCGGTGCGCGCGGCCTCCAGCTGCTCCACGGAGACGCGGTAGCCGGTGGTCTCGTCGGCGACGACGTCCACGGGGACGCCGCCCGCGAGGCGGATCGACTCCGGGTACGTCGTCCAGTACGGCGCGGGCACGATGACCTCGTCGCCCGGGTCGAGGATCGCGGCGAACGCCTCGTAGATGGCCTGCTTGCCGCCGTTGGTCACCAGGATCTCGGAGACCTCGGGCTCGTACCCGGAGTCGCGCAGCGTCTTCGCGGCGATCGCGGCCTTCAGCTCGGGCAGGCCGCCCGCGGGCGTGTAGCGGTGGTACTTCGGGTTCTTGCAGGCCTCGACGGCCGCTTCGACGATGTAGTCCGGGGTCGGGAAGTCCGGCTCGCCCGCGCCGAAACCGATCACCGGGCGCCCGGCGGCCTTGAGGGCCTTGGCCTTGGCGTCGACGGCGAGGGTCGCGGACTCGGAGATCGCGCCGACTCGGGCGGAGACCCGGCGCTCGGTGGGAGGAGTGACAGCGCTCATGCGCCCATCGTTCCAGACCCGAAACGGCCCCGACACACGGGTTTGGCGGACCGTCCCGATCCGGAGCCGGATCATCGTGTTCGACGGGGGGCCCAGGACCACGTACACTCACTGGTCGTTGGCCCTCACCGGCCGCACCTTCCAAGAGCACTCGGTGCACATGGTCGGATGCTGTAGGTTGGGGGAAATCAAAGGGTCGTAGCTCAATTGGTAGAGCACTGGTCTCCAAAACCAGCGGTTGGGGGTTCAAGTCCCTCCGGCCCTGCTACACACACCTTCGCCAGGATGTGTGCGCATGTACGTACTGCAATGCACCGCCGTGCGGCTCAACCGGGCGCGGCACGGCCACGACCCGGAATCAGGTGAGACGAGTGACGGACGCCGTGGGCTCCATCGACATGCCTGATGCCCAGGACGAGGCGCCGGACTCCAAGAAGAAGGCGCGCAAGGGCGGCAAGCGAGGGAAGAAGGGTCCGCTGGCCAGGCTGGCGCTCTTCTACCGCCAGATCGTTGCCGAGCTCCGCAAGGTCGTCTGGCCGACGCGCAGCCAGCTCACGACGTACACCACAGTCGTGATCGTCTTCGTCGTCATCATGATCGGCCTTGTGACCGTGATTGACTATGGGTTCAGCAACCTCATCAAGTACATCTTCGGCTGAGCCGAGAGCGAAGGGCGCCGCACCAGGCGCCCCTTTCGCGTGTTCCACCCCCATGTATCCAGGAAGAAGCAGCCACCGTGTCTGACCCGAACCTGAACGACGCCGTCGAGCCGCGCGCAGAGCAGGCGGAGTCCGTGGAGGACCAGCTCGACATCGTCGAGGCGGCGGACGCCGAGGACCCGGACCAGGCCGAGGCTGCCGACGTCGCCGCGGGCGAGCCCGCCGAGGAGGCGGCTCTGCACGTGGAGTCCGACGAGGAAGCGGCGGCCGGTGGCATCGACGTCGCCGAGACCGACGAGGACGCCGACGCGGCCGAGGCCGTCGCCGACGAGGAGTCCGACGAGGACGCCGTCGCCGAAGAGCCCGCCGAGCCGGTCGACCCCATCGCCGCCCTGCGCGAGGAACTCCGCGGCCTGCCCGGCGAGTGGTACGTCATCCACACCTACGCCGGTTACGAGAACCGCGTGAAGACCAACCTCGAGCAGCGCGCCGTCTCGCTCAACGTCGAGGACTTCATCTTCCAGGCCGAGGTGCCGCAGGAAGAGGTCGCCCAGATCAAGAACGGCGAGCGCAAGACCATCCGCCAGAACAAGCTCCCGGGCTACGTCCTGGTGCGCATGGACCTGACGAACGAGTCCTGGGGCGTCGTCCGCAACACCCCCGGTGTCACCGGCTTCGTCGGCAACGCCTACGACCCGTACCCGCTGACGCTGGACGAGATCGTCAAGATGCTCGCCCCGGAGGCCGAGGAGAAGGCCGCCCGCGAGGCCGCCGAGGCCGAGGGCAAGCCGGCTCCGGCCCGCAAGGTCGAGGTCCAGGTCCTGGACTTCGAGGTCGGCGACTCGGTCACCGTCACCGACGGCCCGTTCGCCACGCTGCAGGCCACGATCAACGAGATCAACGCCGACTCGAAGAAGGTCAAGGGCCTCGTCGAGATCTTCGGCCGCGAGACCCCGGTCGAGCTGAGCTTCGACCAGATCCAGAAGAACTAGCTCGAAGATCTTCGCGCAGAGCCCCTGACCGGCGGGAAACCGCTGGTCGGGGGCTTTGTCGTGGGCCTTGGCGAACAAATGTGTTCCACGCCACAACCATCGGGTGCCCCGGGCTGTCTCACTTGTAGACGGAAAAGCCCGGTCCCTTCCTCCACGACACCTCAGCACGCTTATGGGGATCCCTGTCACCATGAGCGGCGATTTGTGGTGCTCTGTGCGGGTATAGCGGCCGGGTTCCTGCACCGACGAGCAAGGGGGACCACCTGATGCGTGCCCGCAAGACTGCGATTGCTGCCTCCGCCTGCGCCTTCGTCCTGCTCGGCGCCGGCTCGGCGCTGGCCGGAACAGGACCCGCGCCCGCGCCCGACGCCAGAAAGGCCGCGCCCCAGTCGACCGCGCCCTCGGCCGACGGCAACCCGCGGAGCCTCAAGGCCCAGGCGGCCGGGGTCTGTTCCGACGCCTACCAGATCGGCACCACCGCGTACATCGACCGGAAGGGAGCGCACGCCGCGTCGGTGAAGCAGTTCTACTCGCCCAGGTGCAAGAAGAACTATGGCTACGTCTGGGTGTGGAAGAGCTTCCGCGACAAGGTCAAGGACTACGACGTCAGCACTGGCGTGTACAGCTACGCCCGGGACGAGGTCGTCGGTCAGGACTGGTGGAACGACACCAACGTCCAGGAGTTCTGGTCGCTGCCCGCCGACACCGCAGCGGAGTGCACCGCGGCGATCGGTGAGCTGCGCGCCCCCGGGGACCCGCTGCCGGGCCACGCCATGACATCCAAGCGCTGCTGAGCGCACCCGCTGCCCGGTGGTCGCAGCCGGGTGCCGAGGGCCGTGGGCCCCGCTCCGCGAGGGGTGGGGCCCGAGGTCTGTCCAGGTACTGGTTTGGGCCCCGCCGAGATACCCGTTATCGTAGTGCGGTATGCCTCCATCCGGATGATCGCGACTATCGATGATCATCGCCACGGATGCGGCTCAACACTCTCACTAGGACCCGGAGAGAGCAATGCCTCCCAAGAAGAAGAAGGTCACGGGGCTCATCAAGCTCCAGATCCAGGCCGGTGCCGCCAACCCGGCGCCGCCGGTCGGCCCCGCGCTGGGCCAGCACGGCGTGAACATCATGGAGTTCTGCAAGGCGTACAACGCCGCGACCGAGTCGCAGCGTGGCTGGGTGATCCCGGTGGAGATCACGGTCTACGAGGACCGTTCCTTCACCTTCATCACCAAGACGCCGCCGGCCGCCAAGATGATCCTCAAGGCCGCGGGCGTGGAGAAGGGCTCCGGCGAGCCGCACAAGACCAAGGTCGCCAAGATCACTCAGGCGCAGGTCCGCGAGATCGCCACCACCAAGATGCCCGACCTCAACGCGAACGACCTGGACGCCGCGTCGAAGATCATCGCCGGCACCGCCCGTTCCATGGGCATCACGGTCGAGGGCTGATCACAGCTCCCGACGGAGCCGCACAGTCGGCACCGTGACCTGAAGTGGCAGGGCCAGGCGCTGGCCCGGACCACGAACTCCAAACCTGAACCTCAGGAGTAGAAGTGAAGCGCAGCAAGACTCTCCGCGCTGCGGACGCCAAGATCGACCGGGAGAAGCTGTACGCCCCGCTCGAGGCCGTCCGTCTCGCCAAGGAGACCTCCGCGACCAAGTTCGACGGCACCGTCGAGGTCGCCATGCGTCTGGGCGTCGACCCGCGCAAGGCCGACCAGATGGTCCGTGGCACCGTGAACCTCCCGCACGGCACCGGCAAGACCGCCCGGGTCCTGGTCTTCGCGACCGGTGACCGTGCTGCGGCCGCGGAAGCCGCTGGGGCCGACATCGTCGGCGCCGACGAGCTGATCGACGAGGTCGCGAAGGGCCGCCTGGACTTCGACGCCGTCGTCGCCACCCCGGACCTCATGGGCAAGGTCGGCCGCCTCGGCCGCGTGCTCGGTCCGCGTGGTCTGATGCCGAACCCGAAGACCGGCACCGTCACCCCCGACGTCGTGAAGGCTGTCAACGACATCAAGGGCGGCAAGATCGAGTTCCGCGTCGACAAGCACTCGAACCTGCACTTCATCATCGGCAAGGTGTCCTTCGACGACACCAAGCTGGTGGAGAACTACGCCGCGGCCCTGGAGGAGATCCTCCGTCTGAAGCCGTCGGCCGCCAAGGGTCGCTACATCAAGAAGGCCGCCGTCACCACGACGATGGGCCCCGGCATCCCGCTGGACTCCAACCGCACCCGCAACCTCCTCGTCGAGGAGGACCCGGCCGCCGTCTGAATCTGACGGCAGCCGCGCCTGGCGCGATTGTGACGGGCCCCGCAACCATTTCCGGTGCGGGGCCCGTCCCGTTTTTCGGGTACACGCCCGGGGACGGGCGGTGCCGGTGCGCGCGGTGCGGCGCACGGACCGCGTACGGAGATGGACTCGGGGAGACACGCGGACGAGCGGGCTGCGCTAGCGTGCTGGCTCTCCATGGACGCAAGGGGTGGGACGACATGAACAGCACGACTGCGCGACGCCTGGCGCTGGCGGTCGCGGCCGCGGTGGCCCTGACCGGCGGGGTCGCGGCCTGCGGCTCCTCGGACGACTCGGGGGACTCCGACAAGGCCAAGGGGTCCGGCAAGGGCGGCCTGGGCGTGAGCCCCATCGCCGCGCTCCGGACCATCGAGAACACCACCGACAAGGCGGATTCGGCCAAGGTGGAGTCCGAGACCACCATGGGCTCCGTGATGTCGATGAAGGCCGAGGGTGCCCTCGGCTGGGCCGACGGCCTCACCGGCAACATGACCATCACGTACACCGGTGGCCAGATGGCGGAGACGATGCGCCGGGCCGGCACGACCTCGATGGAGGCCCGCTATCTGCCCGAGGCCTACTACGCGAAGATGGGCGAGCAGTTCGCCGCCCAGGCCGGCGGCAAGCACTGGGTGAAGTACGCCTACGACGACCTGGAGCGGATAGGCGGCGGCTCGGGCGCGTACATGAAGGACGCGATGCAGAACAGCACGCCGCACCAGTCGGTGAAGATGCTGCTCGCCTCCGGTGACGTGAAGAAGGTCGGCGAGGAGAAGGTGCGCGGCGTGGACACCACGCACTACTCCGGCACCGTGAACGTCGCCGAGCTCGCGGAGCAGAGCTCCGGCCTGAGCGAGTCCCAACTCGCCGACATGAAGAAGCAGTTGGAGCAGGCCGGGATCACGACGGAGACCATCGACATCTGGGTCAACGACGAGAACCTGCTCGTGAAGAAGACCGAGCGCGGCGAGATGAAGACCGGCCGGCTCTCCGCCACCGCGTACTACAGCGACTACGGCACCGAGGTCTCCGCCGAGGAGCCCCCTGCCGACGACACGGCGGACTTCAAGGACCTGATGAACCAGCAGCCGAGCATGTAGGACCGCTCCGGCCCCGCCCCGCCGCAGGTGAGCCCGGCCGCCGAAGAACCCGGAGGAAGGCCCCGCCTACCTTCGGGTAATCTCGGCCGGGCAATAAATGAACCAAATGTTCCTAGGGGTGGGGTCATGAGCATTTCCGTACGTACGGGACGCAAGAGAACCGCGGGCGCCGCGCTCGCCGCCGTGCTGCTCGCGGGTGGTGCGGTCAGCTGCGGGTCGGAGAAGTCCGACAAGGCGGGGGGCGACATGGCACCCGCGGCGGCCGTGAAGAAGGCCGCGGCCAAGAGCGAGGACCTGACCTCGTTCACCTTCCGCATGGACGGCAAGGTCCCGGGCGACGGCCGGGTCAAGGCCGAGGCGGCCATGAGCACCAAGCCGCTCGCCATGCGGATGGAGATGAGCGCGACCGACAAGGGCGTCCCGCAGAAGGCGGAGATCCGGCTCGTCGGCGGCGGCCTCTACCTCGGCGGCGGCAAGGAAGCCGCCAAGGAGATGGACGGCAAGAGCTGGATCAAGTTCCCCGCCAAGGGCCTGGGCAAGGGCACGGACAAGCCCGGCGGCACCTCGCTCTCCGCCCAGGCGGACAACAACCCGGCCGACCAGTCCACGCTCCTCACCGGCTCCGACGACCTGAAGAAGGTCGGCACCGAGAAGGTCGAGGGCGTCGAGACCACCCGCTACACGGGCACGGTCACGATGGACCGGCTGCGCGAGCTCATGAAGGACGAGGACGCGGCCACCAAGAAGCGCCGCGAGAAGAGCTTCAAGCAGTACGAGGACATGGGCGTCGAGAAGCTCACGATGGACATGTGGATCGACGGCGAGGACCACACCAAGCAGTTCCGCGCCCGCGGCAAGGGCGACAAGGGACCCCTCGACATGACCATCACCTTCATCGACTACAACAAGAAGGTGACCATCACGGCCCCGCCGGCGAGCCAGGTCATGGACATCGCCAAGGAGATGAAGGGCGCCCAGGGCTGATCCCCGGCCGGCCCGGACCGACCCGATTTGCCTGACGCGGATCCGTTCGCGTACGCTTCCACAGAAGCCAAAGACCGCTGGTCGTTGCCGTGTGCTCGCAAGAGGGTGCGGTGGCCGAAGGATCCGCTGAAGCTGCGGACGACCCGCGTAGGTGACTGTGGAAGTGCTCCCGGACGGTTCTCCGTCAGGTCGAGCTCACGCCCCGTGCGCCTGCGCCGGGGCGTTTCGTTTTGTGCAGAACCCCTTCCTGTGTGCCTGATTCAGGCGGTCCGGCGACACGTGGCTGATCGAAAGGTCAGTCGAGGATCATCACCCCGGAAGGAGGCCGAGGCTCATGGCGACGTCCGACAAGGTCGCAGCCGTCGAGGAGATCACGCAGAAGCTGCGCGACTCCAACGCTGCTGTTGTCACTTCTTACACCGGACTGTCCGTGGCGCAGCTCAAGGAGCTTCGCCGTTCTCTCGGCGAGAACGCTCAGTACCGTGTGGTGAAGAACACGCTGACCAAGATCGCGGCCAACGAGGCCGGGATCCAGCTGGACGAGCACCTCAAGGGCTCGACGGCTGTCGCCTTCGTGACCGGTGACCCGGTCGAGGCGGCGAAGGGTCTTCGTGACTTCGCCAAGGACAACCCCTCTCTCGTCATCAAGGGCGGTGTCCTTGACGGCAAGGCGCTGACCGCCGACGAGATCAAGAAGCTTGCGGACCTCGAGTCCCGCGAGGTTCTGCTCAGCAAGCTGGCGGGTGCCATGAAGGGCAAGCAGTCCCAGGCTGCCTCTGTCTTCCAGGCGCTCCCGTCGAAGCTCGTCCGCACCGTGGACGCGCTTCGCGCCAAGCAGGCCGAGCAGGGCGGTGCCGAGTAATTCGGCTCGCACAGTGACCGCCGCCTGAGGCGACGGTCGTATGCGGGCCACTAGTACAGCCCGCCTCTCATGTACATCCGGCACCCGCCGAATTAGTGGAAGGACCGCCATCATGGCGAAGCTCAGCCAGGACGACCTGCTTGCCCAGTTCGAAGAGATGACCCTCATCGAGCTCTCCGAGTTCGTGAAGGCCTTCGAGGAGAAGTTCGACGTCACCGCCGCCGCTGCCGCGCCGGTCGTCGTCGCCGGTGGTGCCGCTGGTGGCGCCGCCGCCGAGGCCGCCGAGGAGCAGGACGAGTTCGACGTCATCCTCACCGGCGCCGGCGACAAGAAGATCCAGGTCATCAAGGTCGTGCGCGAGCTGACCTCCCTGGGTCTGAAGGAGGCCAAGGACCTCGTCGACGGCACCCCGAAGCCGGTCCTCGAGAAGGTCGCCAAGGACGCCGCGGAGAAGGCCGCCGAGGCCCTCAAGGGCGCCGGCGCCTCCGTCGAGGTCAAGTAACACCTCGCCGCGCGCCCACGGGCGCGTGGCGCGAGTCTTCTGACTCTTCCGTGTGCTCGCGGCCCCCGGGCTGTAACGCACACACACCGAACGGCGATCACCCATGTGGGTGGTCGCCTTTCGGCGTTCCCGGGCACGCGTGCGGCGGCTGCCTTGCACTGTCGGTCGCGGCGAGTATGGTGATCTTCGTTGTGCCTGGCGACAGGCCGTGACGGCGACGACGCCAGGCCTCGTCCGGGCATGGGGGGCCTTGACGAACCGCACGCAGCGCGCAATTCTCAGGACGCGTCGTCACAACGATCCGCATCCGAGGCATGGATCGGCGACGAAGAGGGCAGTATCGATGTGCGTTGAGGACGTGGCTTGCCGCAGGTGTTGAGAACAACGAGGGTCTCCAAAAACCGGGACTGGACATCAGTGGGCCAGGTGGCTACACTGACCCTTTGCGCTGCCTGTTAGCTGCCTCCTGCCCGTCACCAGGGGCATGCCCATGCTTGAGCACCGTGGACTGAAACCACCCTGACCTGGGATTTCTGTCTCTCTGCCAGCTTGGGACCGGTACGCGCGTAGTGAGTCCGAGCCCTCGGAAGGACCCCCTCTTGGCCGCCTCGCGCACTGCCTCGACCGCGAATACGAACAACGGCGCCAGCACCGCCCCGCTGCGCATCTCCTTTGCAAAGATCAAGGAGCCCCTCGAGGTTCCGAACCTTCTTGCGCTGCAGACCGAAAGCTTTGACTGGCTGCTCGGCAACGACGCGTGGAAGGCTCGTGTCGAGGCGGCTCTGGAAAGCGGACAGGACGTCCCCACCAAGTCCGGTCTGGAGGAGATCTTCGAGGAGATCTCCCCGATCGAGGACTTCTCCGGGTCGATGTCGCTGACCTTCCGCGACCACCGTTTCGAGCCTCCGAAGAACTCCATCGACGAGTGCAAGGAGCGCGACTTCACGTTCGCCGCCCCGCTCTTCGTCACCGCCGAGTTCACCAACAACGAGACCGGTGAGATCAAGTCCCAGACGGTCTTCATGGGCGACTTCCCGCTCATGACGAACAAGGGCACCTTCGTCATCAACGGCACCGAGCGTGTCGTGGTGTCGCAGCTGGTCCGTTCGCCCGGCGTCTACTTCGACTCCTCCATCGACAAGACGTCCGACAAGGACATCTTCTCCGCCAAGATCATCCCGTCCCGGGGTGCCTGGCTCGAGATGGAGATCGACAAGCGCGACATGGTCGGTGTCCGCATCGACCGCAAGCGCAAGCAGTCGGTCACCGTCCTCCTGAAGGCTCTCGGCTGGACCACCGAGCAGATCCTCGAGGAGTTCGGCGAGTACGAGTCCATGCGCGCCACCCTGGAGAAGGACCACACCCAGGGCCAGGACGACGCGCTGCTCGACATCTACCGCAAGCTCCGTCCGGGCGAGCCGCCGACCCGCGAGGCCGCGCAGACGCTGCTCGAGAACCTCTACTTCAACCCGAAGCGCTACGACCTCGCGAAGGTCGGCCGCTACAAGGTCAACAAGAAGCTGGGTGCGGACGCGCCGCTCGACGCGGGCGTCCTGACGGTCGAGGACATCATCGCCTCGATCAAGTACCTGGTGAAGCTGCACGCCGGTGAGACCGAGACCGTCGGTGACAGCGGTGTGGGCATCGTCGTCGAGACCGACGACATCGACCACTTCGGCAACCGCCGCCTGCGCAACGTCGGCGAGCTCATCCAGAACCAGGTCCGCACGGGTCTGGCTCGTATGGAGCGCGTCGTGCGTGAGCGCATGACGACGCAGGACGTCGAGGCGATCACGCCGCAGACGCTGATCAACATCCGGCCGGTCGTCGCCTCCATCAAGGAGTTCTTCGGCACCAGCCAGCTGTCGCAGTTCATGGACCAGAACAACCCGCTGTCGGGTCTCACCCACAAGCGCCGTCTGTCGGCTCTTGGCCCGGGTGGTCTCTCCCGTGAGCGGGCCGGCTTCGAGGTCCGTGACGTGCACCCGTCTCACTACGGCCGCATGTGCCCGATCGAGACGCCCGAAGGCCCGAACATCGGTCTGATCGGTTCGCTGGCCTCCTACGGCCGTGTGAACGCCTTCGGCTTCGTCGAGACGCCGTACCGCAAGGTCGTCGACGACCAGGTCACCGACGAGGTGGACTACCTGACCGCCGACGAGGAGGACCGGTTCGTCATCGCCCAGGCCAACGCGCCGCTGACCGATGACCTCCGGTTCGCCGAGAACCGCGTCCTGGTCCGCCGCCGTGGTGGCGAGGTCGACTACGTCGCCGGTTCCGACGTGGACTACATGGACGTCTCGCCGCGCCAGATGGTGTCGGTCGCGACGGCCATGATCCCCTTCCTCGAGCACGACGACGCCAACCGTGCCCTCATGGGCGCGAACATGATGCGTCAGGCCGTGCCGCTGATCACCGCCGAGGCCCCCCTCGTCGGCACCGGCATGGAGTACCGCTGCGCGGTCGACGCCGGTGACGTGATCAAGGCCGAGAAGGCGGGTGTGGTCCAGGAGGTCTCCGCGGACTACGTCACCGTCACCAACGACGACGGCACGTACACCACGTACCGCGTCGCGAAGTTCTCCCGGTCCAACCAGGGCACCTCGGTGAACCAGAAGGTCGTCGTCGAGGAGGGTGCCCGCGTCATCGAGGGCCAGGTCCTCGCCGACGGTCCGGCCACCGAAGAGGGCGAGATGGCCCTCGGCAAGAACCTGCTCGTGGCGTTCATGCCGTGGGAGGGTCACAACTACGAGGACGCGATCATCCTGTCGCAGCGCCTCGTGCAGGACGACGTCCTCTCCTCGATCCACATCGAGGAGCACGAGGTCGACGCCCGTGACACCAAGCTCGGCCCGGAGGAGATCACCCGGGACATCCCGAACGTCTCCGAGGAGGTCCTCGCCGACCTCGACGAGCGCGGCATCATCCGTATCGGTGCCGAGGTCGTCGCCGGCGACATCCTCGTCGGCAAGGTCACGCCCAAGGGTGAGACCGAGCTGACGCCGGAGGAGCGCCTGCTCCGCGCGATCTTCGGTGAGAAGGCCCGCGAGGTCCGTGACACCTCCCTGAAGGTCCCGCACGGCGAGATCGGCAAGGTCATCGGCGTCCGCGTCTTCGACCGTGAAGAGGGCGACGAGCTGCCGCCGGGCGTGAACCAGCTGGTTCGTGTCTACGTGGCGCAGAAGCGCAAGATCACGGACGGTGACAAGCTCGCCGGCCGTCACGGCAACAAGGGCGTCATCTCGAAGATCCTGCCCATCGAGGACATGCCGTTCCTCGAGGACGGAACTCCGGTCGACATCATCCTCAACCCGCTGGGTGTCCCGTCCCGAATGAACCCGGGACAGGTCCTGGAGATCCACCTCGGCTGGCTCGCCAGCCGCGGCTGGGACGTCTCCGGCCTCGGGGACGAGTGGGCACAGCGCCTGCAGGCGATCGGCGCCGACTCGGTCGCCCCGGGCACGAACGTCGCGACCCCGGTCTTCGACGGTGCCCGCGAGGGCGAGCTGGCCGGTCTGCTCCAGCACACGATCCCGAACCGCGACGGCGAGCGCATGGTGCTCCCCTCCGGCAAGGCGCGTCTGTTCGACGGCCGCTCCGGCGAGCCGTTCCCGGACCCGATCTCGGTCGGGTACATGTACATCCTCAAGCTGCACCACCTGGTCGACGACAAGCTGCACGCCCGGTCGACCGGTCCGTACTCGATGATCACCCAGCAGCCGCTGGGTGGTAAGGCGCAGTTCGGTGGACAGCGCTTCGGAGAGATGGAGGTGTGGGCCCTTGAGGCATACGGCGCCGCCTACGCCCTCCAGGAGCTGCTGACGATCAAGTCCGACGACGTGACCGGCCGCGTGAAGGTCTACGAGGCCATCGTCAAGGGCGAGAACATCCCCGAGCCCGGCATTCCCGAGTCCTTCAAGGTGCTCATCAAGGAAATGCAGTCGCTCTGCCTCAACGTGGAGGTGCTGTCCTCGGACGGCATGTCCATCGAGATGCGCGACACGGATGAGGACGTCTTCCGCGCGGCGGAGGAGCTCGGTATCGACCTGTCCCGGCGCGAGCCGAGCAGCGTCGAAGAGGTCTGACGGGAGTCCGGCGGGCTCAGAGATGAGCCCGCCGGCCCCAGGACCCCCGTTTCAGACCCCTAAGACTTACAACCCTGAGAGGGATTGACGCATAGTGCTCGACGTCAACTTCTTCGATGAGCTCCGGATCGGTCTGGCCACCGCTGACGACATCCGTCAGTGGAGCCACGGCGAGGTCAAGAAGCCCGAGACCATCAACTACCGCACCCTCAAGCCCGAAAAGGACGGACTCTTCTGCGAGAAGATCTTCGGTCCGACCCGGGACTGGGAGTGCTACTGCGGCAAGTACAAGCGCGTCCGCTTCAAGGGCATCATCTGTGAGCGCTGCGGCGTCGAGGTCACTCGCGCCAAGGTGCGCCGTGAGCGGATGGGCCACATCGAGCTGGCCGCGCCCGTCACGCACATCTGGTACTTCAAGGGCGTCCCGTCGCGCCTCGGCTACCTCCTCGACCTCGCGCCGAAGGACCTCGAGAAGGTCATCTACTTCGCCGCGTACATGATCACGTTCGTGGACGAGGAGCGCCGCACCCGCGACCTGCCCTCCCTGGAGGCGCATGTCTCCGTGGAGCGCCAGCAGATCGAGAACCGCCGCGACGCGGACCTCGAGGCCCGCGCCAAGAAGCTCGAGACCGACCTGGCCGAGCTGGAGGCCGAGGGCGCCAAGGCCGACGTGCGCCGCAAGGTGCGCGAAGGTGCCGAGCGCGAGATGAAGCAGCTGCGCGACCGTGCGCAGCGCGAGATCGACCGTCTCGACGAGGTGTGGAACCGCTTCAAGAACCTCAAGGTCCAGGACCTCGAGGGCGACGAGCTGCTCTACCGCGAGCTGCGTGACCGCTTCGGCACGTACTTCGACGGCTCGATGGGTGCCGCGGCGCTGCAGAAGCGCCTGGAGTCCTTCGACCTCGACGAGGAGGCCGAGCGCCTCCGCGAGATCATCCGCACCGGCAAGGGCCAGAAGAAGACCCGTGCGCTCAAGCGCCTCAAGGTCGTCTCCGCGTTCCTGCAGACCAGCAACAGCCCCAAGGGCATGGTTCTGGACTGCGTGCCGGTCATCCCGCCGGACCTGCGTCCGATGGTGCAGCTGGACGGTGGCCGCTTCGCGACCTCCGACCTGAACGACCTGTACCGCCGCGTGATCAACCGCAACAACCGCCTGAAGCGCCTTCTCGACCTCGGTGCGCCCGAGATCATCGTGAACAACGAGAAGCGCATGCTCCAGGAGGCCGTCGACGCGCTCTTCGACAACGGCCGTCGTGGTCGCCCGGTCACGGGCCCCGGCAACCGTCCGCTGAAGTCGCTGTCCGACATGCTCAAGGGCAAGCAGGGCCGCTTCCGTCAGAACCTCCTCGGCAAGCGTGTGGACTACTCCGCGCGTTCCGTGATCGTCGTCGGTCCGCAGCTGAAGCTGCACCAGTGCGGTCTGCCGAAGGCGATGGCGCTCGAGCTCTTCAAGCCGTTCGTGATGAAGCGCCTGGTCGACCTGAACCACGCGCAGAACATCAAGAGCGCCAAGCGGATGGTCGAGCGCGGCCGCACGGTCGTGTACGACGTCCTCGAAGAGGTCATCGCCGAGCACCCGGTTCTCCTGAACCGTGCGCCCACGCTGCACCGCCTCGGCATCCAGGCCTTCGAGCCGCAGCTGGTCGAGGGCAAGGCCATCCAGATCCACCCACTCGTCTGCACCGCGTTCAACGCGGACTTCGACGGTGACCAGATGGCCGTGCACCTGCCGCTCTCCGCGGAGGCGCAGGCCGAGGCCCGCATCCTGATGCTGTCCTCGAACAACATCCTCAAGCCCGCCGACGGCCGCCCCGTCACCATGCCCACCCAGGACATGGTGCTCGGCCTCTTCTTCCTCACCACGGACGAAGAGGAGCGCGAGGTCAAGGGCGAGGGCCGGTCCTTCGGCTCCACGGCCGAGGCGATCATGGCGTTCGACGCCAAGGAGCTCTCGCTCCAGGCGAAGGTCGACATCCGCTTCCCGGTGGGCACCTTCCCGCCCCGCGGCTGGACCCCGCCGGTCGACGAGGACGGCGACGACGCCCTCGGCGGCGCGTACCAGCAGGGCGACAGCTTCCGGCTGCGCACGACCCTGGGCCGCGCGCTCTTCAACGAGCTGCTGCCCGAGGACTACCCGTTCGTCGACTACTCGGTGGGCAAGAAGCAGCTCTCCGAGATCGTCAACGACCTGGCCGAGCGCTACCCCAAGGTCATCGTGGCGGCGACGCTCGACAACCTGAAGGCGGCGGGCTTCTACTGGGCTACCCGTTCCGGTGTCACCGTGGCCATCTCCGACGTCGTGGTCCCCGAGGCCAAGAAGGCGATCGTCGCGGGCTACGAGGCGCAGGACGAGAAGGTCCAGAAGCAGTACGAGCGCGGTCTGATCACCAAGGAAGAGCGCACGCAGGAGCTCATCGCGATCTGGACCAAGGCGACCAACGAGGTCGCCGAGGCGATGAACGCGAACTTCCCCAAGACCAACCCCATCTTCATGATGGTTGACTCGGGTGCCCGAGGAAACATGATGCAGATGCGGCAGATCGCCGGTATGCGTGGTCTGGTGTCGAACGCGAAGAACGAGACCATCCCGCGTCCCATTAAGGCGTCCTTCCGTGAGGGCCTGTCCGTGCTGGAGTACTTCATCTCCACGCACGGTGCCCGTAAGGGTCTCGCGGACACCGCCCTTCGTACCGCCGACTCCGGTTACCTCACCCGTCGTCTGGTCGACGTCTCCCAGGACGTCATCATTCGCGAGGAGGACTGTGGCACCGAGCGCGGTCTGAAGCTGAAGATCGCGGTCCGTGGCGAGGACGGCGTGCTCCGCAAGACGGAGAACGTCGAGACGTCCGTGTACGCCCGCATGCTGGCCGAGGACGTCGTCATCGACGGCAAGGTCATCGCGCCGGCCAACGTCGACCTCGGTGACGTGCTCATCGACGCCCTGGTCGCCAACGGCGTCGAGGAGGTCAAGACCCGCTCGGTCCTGACCTGTGAGTCCGCGGTCGGCACCTGTGCCTTCTGCTACGGCCGCTCGCTCGCCACCGGCAAGCTGGTCGACATCGGTGAGGCGGTCGGCATCATCGCCGCCCAGTCCATCGGTGAGCCCGGCACGCAGCTGACGATGCGTACCTTCCACACCGGTGGTGTGGCCGGTGACGACATCACCCAGGGTCTGCCCCGTGTCGTCGAGCTCTTCGAGGCTCGTACGCCGAAGGGTGTCGCCCCGATCTCCGAGGCCGCGGGCCGCGTCCGCATCGAGGAGACCGAGAAGACCAAGAAGCTCGTCGTCACCCCGGACGACGGCAGCGACGAGACGGCGTTCCCGATCTCGAAGCGTGCCCGTCTCCTGGTGGGCGAGGGCGACCACGTCGAGGTGGGCCAGAAGCTCACCGTGGGTGCCACCAACCCGCACGACGTGCTCCGGATCCTCGGCCAGCGCGCCGTCCAGGTCCACCTGGTCGGAGAGGTCCAGAAGGTCTACAACTCGCAGGGCGTGTCGATCCACGACAAGCACATCGAGATCATCATCCGGCAGATGCTGCGCCGCGTGACGATCATCGAGTCCGGCGACGCCGAGCTGCTGCCCGGCGAGCTCGTGGAGCGCTCGAAGTTCGAGACCGAGAACCGTCGTGTGGTCACCGAGGGCGGTCACCCCGCCTCCGGCCGTCCGCAGCTGATGGGTATCACCAAGGCCTCGCTGGCGACGGAGTCCTGGCTGTCGGCCGCCTCCTTCCAGGAGACGACCCGAGTCCTGACGGATGCGGCGATCAACGCCAAGTCCGACAGCCTCATCGGCCTCAAGGAGAACGTCATCATCGGTAAGCTCATCCCGGCCGGTACGGGCCTGTCCCGCTACCGCAACATCCGGGTCGAGCCGACCGAGGAGGCCAAGGCCGCGATGTACTCGGCCGTCGGCTACGACGACATCGACTACTCGCCCTTCGGGACGGGTTCGGGTCAGGCCGTGCCGCTGGAGGACTACGACTACGGTCCGTACAACCAGTAAGAGCGCGCAGCGCACCACCGCGGGGCGGTCGTCCGACGAAGGTCGGGTGGCCGCCCCGCGGCGCGTTGGCGCATCATGGAGGGCACACAACGTGCGGGGGAGGCATGCATGACGGATCCGTCGTGGCAGCCGGGGGCGTGGCCGCCCCATCAGGGGCCGTCTCACCAGGGGCCGCCTCACCAGGGACTGCCCGCCATGCGCCCTGCGCAGGGCCAGCCGTCGATGCTGGCCGCCCACTCCGACCGTGAGCGCGCCGTCGACGTGCTGCGCGCGGGCTTCGCCGAGGGGCGGCTGCAGAAGGAGGAGTACGAGCGCCGGGTCGAGCGCGCGTACCAGGCCCGCACGGTGGGGGACCTCAGCCTCCTCGTCGCCGACCTGCCCCAGGGCCCGGCCGCCTTCCAGCAGGCCCCGATGGTGGTCCCGCCCACCTTCATGCCCGCGGCGCCCACGAACGGCAAGGCCACCGCGGCGATGGTGTGCGGGATTGCGACGTTCTTCACGTTCGGCGCCTCGGCCGTGCCCGCGGTCATCCTCGGCCACATGGCCCGCGCCGAGATCCGCCAGACCCACGAGCAGGGCGACGGCCAGGCGGTCGCGGGCCTGGCCCTGGGCTGGCTGGCGATCGTGGGGTGGGCACTGCTGTTGCTGCTGATCGTTTCGGCGGCTTCGGGCTGACGGGGGCCGCAAGGCCGACCAACAGCACAAAGGGGGCACTCGCGCACCTGGGGCGCGAGGTGACCCCGGCGTGTCCGGGGTCCGGGGTATTTGTTTTGACCGCAGCCAATGAGGTAGGTACGCTCAGACCTTGTGCCTGGGGTGTGCCCGGGCTCGTGTGCGTGTCTTCAGCCGCACGGCGAGTTCGATACCGGCCACCGCAATCTGCGCTCTCTCCGCCTTCAGCGGGAGTCTGCAGCATTCGACACACCCGACCGCGTGGGTCGGCGACGTTCCAGGTTAGCTTTACTATTCGGCACACAGAAACCGGAGAAGTAGTGCCTACGATCCAGCAGCTGGTCCGCAAGGGCCGGCAGGACAAGGTCGAGAAGAACAAGACGCCCGCACTCGAGGGTTCCCCTCAGCGTCGTGGCGTCTGCACGCGTGTGTTCACGACCACCCCGAAGAAGCCGAACTCGGCCCTGCGTAAGGTCGCGCGTGTGCGTCTGACCAGCGGGATCGAGGTCACTGCTTACATTCCGGGTGAGGGACACAACCTGCAGGAGCACTCCATCGTGCTCGTGCGCGGCGGCCGTGTGAAGGACCTGCCCGGTGTTCGCTACAAGATCATCCGGGGTTCCCTCGACACCCAGGGTGTCAAGAACCGCAAGCAGGCCCGCAGCCGCTACGGCGCCAAGAAGGAGAAGTAAGAATGCCTCGTAAGGGCCCCGCCCCGAAGCGCCCGGTCATCATCGACCCGGTCTACGGCTCTCCTCTGGTGACCTCCCTCATCAACAAGGTGCTGCTGAACGGCAAGCGCTCCACCGCCGAGCGCATCGTCTACGGCGCCATGGAGGGTCTGCGTGAGAAGACGGGCAACGACCCGGTCATCACGCTGAAGCGCGCGCTCGAGAACATCAAGCCGACCCTCGAGGTCAAGTCCCGCCGCGTCGGTGGCGCCACCTACCAGGTGCCGATCGAGGTCAAGCCCGGTCGCGCCAACACGCTGGCCCTGCGCTGGCTGGTGGGTTACTCCCGCGCCCGTCGCGAGAAGACCATGACCGAGCGTCTGCTCAACGAGCTCCTCGACGCCTCCAACGGCCTCGGTGCCGCTGTGAAGAAGCGCGAGGACACCCACAAGATGGCCGAGTCCAACAAGGCCTTCGCGCACTACCGCTGGTAGTCGCTACCCACATCGAGACCGAGAGAAGACTGAGCCGATATGGCTACCACTTCACTTGACCTGGCCAAGGTGCGCAACATCGGCATCATGGCTCACATCGACGCGGGCAAGACGACGACCACCGAGCGGATCCTGTTCTACACCGGTGTCTCGTACAAGATCGGTGAGGTCCACGACGGCGCCGCCACGATGGACTGGATGGAGCAGGAGCAGGAGCGTGGCATCACGATCACCTCTGCTGCCACCACCTGTCACTGGCCGCTGAACGACGTCGACCACACGATCAACATCATTGACACCCCCGGGCACGTCGACTTCACGGTCGAGGTGGAGCGTTCGCTCCGCGTGCTCGACGGTGCTGTCACGGTGTTCGACGGTGTCGCCGGCGTTGAGCCCCAGTCCGAGACCGTGTGGCGTCAGGCGGACCGCTACGGCGTCCCGCGCATCTGCTTCGTCAACAAGCTCGACCGCACGGGTGCCGAGTTCCACCGCTGCGTCGACATGATCGTCGACCGCCTCGGTGCGACCCCGATCGTCATGCAGCTGCCCATCGGCGCGGAGGCTGACTTCAAGGGCGTCGTCGACCTCGTCACGATGAAGGCCTTCGTCTGGTCCGCCGAGACCAAGATGGGCGAGGCCTACGACATCGTCGACATCCCGGAGACGCACACCGAGGCTGCCGAGGAGTACCGCGGCAAGCTGCTCGAGGCCGTCGCCGAGAACGACGAGCAGATGATGGAGCTGTACCTGGAGGGCCAGGAGCCCACCGAGGAGCAGCTGTACGCGGCCATCCGTCGCATCACCATCGCCTCCGGCAAGGGCGGGGACACCACGGTGACCCCGGTCTTCTGTGGCACCGCGTTCAAGAACAAGGGCGTCCAGCCCCTGCTCGACGCCGTCGTGCGCTACCTGCCCTCCCCCCTGGACGTCGAGGCCATCGAGGGCCACGACGTCAAGGACCCGGAGCAGGTCGTCAAGCGCAAGCCGTCCGACGACGAGCCGCTGTCGGCCCTCGCGTTCAAGATCGCGAGCGACCCGCACCTCGGCAAGCTCACCTTCGTCCGGATCTACTCCGGTCGCCTGGACTCCGGCACCGCGGTGCTGAACTCCGTGAAGGGCAAGAAGGAGCGCATCGGCAAGATCTACCGCATGCACGCGAACAAGCGTGAGGAGATCGAGTCGGTGGGCGCCGGTGACATCGTCGCCGTCATGGGTCTGAAGCAGACCACCACGGGCGAGACGCTCTGTGACGACAAGGCCCCGGTCATCCTGGAGTCCATGGACTTCCCGGCCCCGGTCATCCAGGTCGCCATCGAGCCGAAGTCCAAGGGTGACCAGGAGAAGCTGGGTGTCGCCATCCAGCGTCTCTCGGAGGAGGACCCCTCCTTCCAGGTTCACTCGGACGAGGAGACCGGCCAGACCATCATCGGTGGTATGGGCGAGCTTCACCTCGAGGTGCTCGTCGACCGCATGAAGCGCGAGTTCCGCGTCGAGGCGAACGTCGGCAAGCCGCAGGTCGCGTACCGCGAGACGATCCGTCGGGCCGTCGAGCGCGTGGACTACACCCACAAGAAGCAGACCGGTGGTACCGGTCAGTTCGCCAAGGTGCAGATCGCGATCGAGCCGATCCTCGACGGCGACGCGTCGTACGAGTTCGTGAACAAGGTCACCGGTGGCCGCATCCCGCGGGAGTACATCCCGTCGGTGGACGCCGGTGCGCAGGAGGCCATGCAGTTCGGCATCCTGGCGGGCTACGAGATGACGGGCGTCCGCGTCACGCTCATCGACGGCGCCTACCACGAGGTCGACTCCTCCGAGCTCGCCTTCAAGATCGCCGGTTCGCAGGCCTTCAAGGAGGCCGCGCGGCAGGCCAAGCCCGTGCTGCTCGAGCCGATGATGGCCGTCGAGGTCACCACGCCCGAGGACTACATGGGCGACGTCATCGGCGACATCAACTCCCGCCGTGGCCAGATCCAGGCCATGGAGGAGCGCAGCGGCGCTCGCGTCGTGAAGGGCCTCGTGCCCCTCTCGGAGATGTTCGGCTACGTCGGAGACCTCCGCAGCAAGACGTCGGGTCGCGCAAGCTACTCGATGCAGTTCGACTCCTACGCCGAGGTTCCGCGGAACGTCGCCGAGGAGATCATCGCGAAGGCCAAGGGCGAGTAACTCACCCGAGTACACGCTTTAGGCTTGACTCCGGAGCATCCGGGTCATTCCAGCCCCTACCGGGACGGAATGGCCCGGGCCCCGGGCACCCCAGCAAAGATCACCTGGCGCCGATGAAGTAAGGCGTACAGAACCACTCCACAGGAGGACCCCAGTGGCGAAGGCGAAGTTCGAGCGGACTAAGCCGCACGTCAACATCGGCACCATCGGTCACATCGACCACGGTAAGACGACCCTCACGGCCGCCATTACCAAGGTGCTGCACGACGCGTACCCCGACCTGAACGAGGCCTCGGCCTTCGACCAGATCGACAAGGCTCCCGAGGAGCGCCAGCGCGGTATCACGATCTCCATCGCGCACGTCGAGTACCAGACCGAGGCGCGTCACTACGCTCACGTCGACTGCCCCGGTCACGCCGACTACATCAAGAACATGATCACGGGTGCGGCGCAGATGGACGGCGCCATCCTCGTGGTCGCGGCCACCGACGGCCCGATGCCGCAGACCAAGGAGCACGTGCTCCTGGCCCGCCAGGTCGGCGTTCCGTACATCGTCGTCGCCCTGAACAAGGCCGACATGGTGGACGACGAGGAGATCCTGGAGCTCGTCGAGCTCGAGGTCCGTGAGCTGCTCTCCGAGTACGAGTTCCCGGGCGACGACGTCCCGGTCGTCAAGGTCTCGGCGCTCAAGGCGCTCGAGGGCGACGCCGAGTGGGGCAAGTCCGTCCTCGACCTGATGAAGGCCGTCGACGAGTCCATCCCGCAGCCCGAGCGTGACGTCGACAAGCCGTTCCTGATGCCGATCGAGGACGTCTTCACGATCACCGGTCGTGGCACCGTCGTCACCGGTCGTATCGAGCGTGGTGTCCTGAAGGTCAACGAGACCGTCGACATCATCGGCATCAAGACCGAGAAGACCACCACCACGGTCACCGGCATCGAGATGTTCCGCAAGCTGCTCGACGAGGGCCAGGCCGGTGAGAACGTCGGTCTGCTCCTCCGTGGCATCAAGCGCGAGGACGTCGAGCGCGGCCAGGTCATCATCAAGCCCGGTTCGGTCACGCCGCACACCGAGTTCGAGGCCCAGGCCTACATCCTGTCGAAGGACGAGGGTGGCCGCCACACCCCGTTCTTCAACAACTACCGCCCGCAGTTCTACTTCCGTACGACGGACGTGACCGGCGTCGTGACCCTCCCCGAGGGCACCGAGATGGTCATGCCGGGTGACAACACCGAGATGAAGGTGGAGCTCATCCAGCCCGTCGCCATGGAGGAGGGCCTGAAGTTCGCCATCCGTGAGGGTGGCCGGACCGTCGGCGCCGGCCAGGTCACCAAGATCACTAAGTAAGTACTCCTTGCTTGTTGGTCGGGGCGACCCGGCTGCTCTGAACTGAGCGCAGCAAGAGGCCCCACTCGCCATTACGGCGGGTGGGGCCTCTTGTCGTGTCCGGGGGAGTGCGGGGCGGGCGCGCCGCTTGACAAGCGGCTCGATTGGCCTTCGTCGTCCCACGTATGGCACACTGTTCAGGTTGCTCGGTTGAGTGCCGATGCTGCGCGCCTCCCGCCGGGAGGACTGGAAGCGAGTCCCACGGTACTCGTCGCCATATCTGTCGTCAGGCAGCACTGTGGCGGACGTACGGGAATCTTCCGGGAAGTGCGGCAAGGTGGCTCGGCCAGGCGCCCGGTGGGTTTCTTCCCCCGGACCCGCGGTCAGCTGGGCCGCAGCCCCTAGCAGGGAAATCCTTCGGGAGATCTGTGTGAGCGGGACTGCGACACGCCCGACCGCGTGGGTCGGATGGAAGTAGAAAACAGGGCCTTCCGGGGGCCAGAGCGTTCGAGACAAAGGACTACTAAGTAGCCATGGCGGGACAGAAGATCCGCATCCGGCTCAAGGCCTACGACCACGAGGTCATCGACTCCTCGGCGAAGAAGATCGTCGAGACGGTGACCCGCACTGGTGCGTCGGTCGCGGGCCCGGTGCCGCTGCCCACTGAGAAGAACGTGTACTGCGTCATCAAGTCGCCGCACAAGTACAAGGACTCTCGCGAGCACTTCGAGATGCGCACGCACAAGCGCCTGATCGACATCCTCGACCCGACGCCCAAGACCGTTGACTCGCTGATGCGCCTGGACCTTCCGGCCGGCGTCGACATCGAGATCAAGCTCTGAAGGGCGCTGGAGAGATGACCAAGCAGATCAAGGGCATCCTGGGCGAGAAGCTCGGCATGACCCAGGTCTGGGACGAGAACAACCGTGTCGTCCCGGTGACCGTGGTCAAGGCCGGGCCCTGCGTCGTTACCCAGGTCCGTACGAATGACTCCGACGGCTACGAGTCGGTCCAGATCGCCTTCGGCGAGATCGACCCGCGCAAGGTGAACAAGCCCCTCAAGGGCCACTTCGCCAAGGCCGACGTGACCCCCCGTCGTCACCTCGTCGAGATCCGTACCGCTGACGCCAGCGAGTACACCCTCGGCCAGGAGCTGACCGCTGAGACCTTCGAGTCCGGCGTCAAGGTCGACGTGACCGGCAAGAGCAAGGGCAAGGGCTTCGCCGGTGTCATGAAGCGCCACAACTTCGGTGGCCTCGGCTCCAGCCACGGCACCCAGCGCAAGCACCGCTCGCCCGGTTCCATCGGTGGCTGCGCCACCCCGGGCCGTGTGTTCAAGGGCCTCCGCATGGCGGGCCGCATGGGCAACGAGCGGGTCACCACCCAGAACCTGACCGTTCACGCCGTTGACGCGGAGAAGGGCCTGCTCCTCATCAAGGGAGCGGTTCCCGGTCCGAACGGCGGCCTCGTCCTGGTCCGTACCGCGGCCAAGGGGGCTTGAGGAACCGATGAGCACCATTGACATCCTTTCGCCGGCAGGCGACAAGGCCGGGACCGTCGAGCTCCCCGCGGAGATCTTCGACGTCGAGAAGGTCAGCATCCCGCTGATCCACCAGGTCGTTGTCGCCCAGCTGGCCGCTGCCCGTCAGGGCACGCACAAGACCAAGACCCGTGGCGAAGTCCGCGGTGGTGGCAAGAAGCCGTACCGCCAGAAGGGCACCGGCCGCGCCCGTCAGGGCTCGACCCGCGCTCCGCAGTTCGCCGGCGGTGGCGTCGTCCACGGCCCCGTGCCGCGTGACTACTCGCAGCGGACCCCGAAGAAGATGAAGGCCGCGGCCCTGCGCCACGCCCTCACCGACCGGGCCCGCAACGCTCGCATCCACGTCGTCTCCGGCGTGATCGAGGGCGAGACGCCTTCCACCAAGGCCGCGAAGAGCCTGCTCGGCAAGATCAGCGAGCGCAAGAACGTGCTCCTGGTCATCGAGCGCTCGGACGAGGCAGCGCTGCTGTCCGCCCGCAACCTGCCCCAGGTCCACATCCTGGAGCCGGGCCAGCTCAACACGTACGACGTTCTCGTCTCGGACGACGTGGTCTTCACCCAGGCCGCGCTGGAGTCCTTCGTGTCTGGCCCCAAGGCCGCTGACACCGAAGGGAGCGAGGCCTGATGGCTATCCGTCACCCCGCTATCGCCTCGAAGGCGGCCAAGGCCGCCAAGGCCGCGCGCGTCGCCAAGGCGCGTCGCCACGCCGCCGAGGGCAAGAACACCGTTGAGACGCCGCTGAGCAAGAGCTTCACGGACCCCCGTGACGTCCTCATCAAGCCGGTCGTCTCGGAGAAGAGCTACGCGCTGCTCGACGAGGGCAAGTACACCTTCGTCGTCGCGCCGGGCGCCAACAAGACCCAGATCAAGCAGGCCGTCGAGGCGGTCTTCTCGGTCAAGGTCACCGGCGTCAACACGCTCAACCGCCAGGGCAAGCGCAAGCGCACCCGCACCGGTTTCGGCAAGCGTGCCGACTCCAAGCGCGCGATCGTGACCCTCGCTGAGGGCGACCGTATCGACATCTTCGGCCAGGCCTCCTAACGGAGCGCCCTGGTCCGAATATCGGACGAGGACTGAGAAATGGGAATCCGCAAGTACAAGCCGACGACGCCGGGCCGCCGTGGCTCCTCCGTCGCCGACTTCGTCGAGGTCACGCGGTCCACGCCGGAGAAGTCGCTGGTCCGCCCGCTGCACAGCAAGGGCGGCCGTAACAACGCCGGTCGTGTGACCGTTCGCCACCAGGGTGGCGGACACAAGCGCGCCTACCGCGTGATCGACTTCCGTCGTCACGACAAGGACGGCGTGCCGGCGAAGGTCGCGCACATCGAGTACGACCCGAACCGCACCGCGCGCATCGCGCTGCTGCACTACGCAGACGGCGAGAAGCGCTACATCATCGCTCCGCGCGGCCTGTCGCAGGGTGACCGGATTGAGAACGGCCCTGGCGCCGACATCAAGCCCGGCAACAACCTCGCGCTCCGCAACATCCCGGTCGGTACCACGATCCACGCGATCGAGCTCCGTCCGGGCGGCGGCGCCAAGTTCGCCCGCTCCGCGGGTGCCTCCGTGCAGCTGCTGGCGAAGGAGGGCTCGATGGCCCACCTTCGTATGCCGTCCGGTGAGATCCGCCTGGTCGACGTGCGCTGCCGCGCCACGGTCGGCGAGGTCGGCAACGCCGAGCAGTCGAACATCAACTGGGGCAAGGCCGGCCGCATGCGCTGGAAGGGCGTCCGCCCGACCGTGCGTGGTGTCGTCATGAACCCGGTTGACCACCCCCACGGTGGTGGCGAGGGCAAGACCTCGGGTGGTCGTCACCCGGTGTCGCCCTGGGGCAAGAAGGAAATGCGTACTCGTGATCGCAACAAGGCGAGCAACAAGTACATCGTCCGCCGCCGCAAGACGAACAAGAAGCGCTAAGGACGGGTTGAGATGCCTCGTAGTCTGAAGAAGGGGCCCTTCGTCGACGACCACCTGATCAAGAAGGTGGACGCCCAGAACGAAGCAGGCACCAAAAACGTCATCAAGACCTGGTCCCGACGCTCGATGATCGTGCCGGCCATGCTTGGCCACACGCTCGCGGTGCACAACGGCAAGACCCACATCCCGGTGTTCGTCACCGAGTCGATGGTCGGCCACAAGCTCGGCGAGTTCTCGCCGACCCGCACCTTCCGCGGCCACGTCAAGGACGACCGCAAGTCGAAGCGCCGCTAAGCGGGGTGTGAACGACTGTGACTAACACCGAAGGGACAACCATGGAAGCCAGGGCCCAGGCGCGGTACATCCGCGTCACGCCCATGAAGGCCCGCCGCGTGGTGGACCTCATCCGTGGCATGGACGCCACGGAGGCTCAGGCGGTCCTGCGTTTCGCCCCGCAGGCCGCGAGCGTGCCGGTTGGCAAGGTGCTGGACAGCGCCATCGCCAACGCTGCACACAACTACGACCACACGGACGCCTCGTCGCTGTTCATCAGCGAGGCGTTCGTCGATGAGGGCCCGACCCTGAAGCGGTTCCGTCCGCGCGCCCAGGGCCGTGCCTACCGGATCCGTAAGCGGACCAGCCACATCACCGTGGTCGTCAGCAGCAAGGAAGGAACCCGGTAATGGGCCAGAAGGTAAACCCGCACGGGTTCCGGCTCGGTGTCACGACCGACTTCAAGTCGCGTTGGTACGCCGACAAGCTGTACAAGGACTACGTCAAGGAAGACGTCGCCATCCGTCGGATGATGACGTCCGGCATGGAGCGCGCCGGCATCTCGAAGGTGGAGATCGAGCGCACCCGTGACCGCGTGCGTGTGGACATCCACACCGCCCGTCCCGGCATCGTCATCGGCCGCCGTGGCGCCGAGGCCGACCGCATCCGCGGTGACCTCGAGAAGCTCACGGGCAAGCAGGTCCAGCTGAACATCCTCGAGGTCAAGAACCCCGAGACGGACGCTCAGCTCGTGGCCCAGGCCGTCGCGGAGCAGCTGTCCTCCCGTGTCTCCTTCCGTCGTGCCATGCGCAAGAGCATGCAGTCGGCGATGAAGGCGGGCGCCAAGGGCATCAAGATCCAGTGCGGTGGCCGTCTCGGCGGCGCCGAGATGTCCCGCTCGGAGTTCTACCGCGAGGGCCGTGTGCCCCTGCACACGCTCCGCGCGAACGTGGACTACGGCTTCTTCGAGGCCAAGACGACCTTCGGCCGCATCGGCGTGAAGGTCTGGATCTACAAGGGCGACGTCAAGAACATCGCCGAGGTCCGCGCCGAGAACGCCGCTGCCCGCGCCGGCAACCGCCCGGCCCGTGGTGGCAACGACCGCCCGGCCCGTGGTGGCCGCGGTGGCGAGCGTGGCGGTCGCGGTCGCAAGCCGCAGCAGCAGTCCGCGCCGGCTGTCGAGGCCCCCAAGGCCGAGGCTCCCGCCGCCGCTGCCGCTCCGGCTGAGAGCACCGGAACGGAGGCCTGACCGAAATGCTGATCCCCCGTAGGGTCAAGCACCGCAAGCAGCACCACCCCAAGCGCCGCGGTATGGCCAAGGGTGGTACGACGGTTGCGTTCGGCGAGTACGGCATCCAGGCCATGACTCCGGCGTACGTGACCAACCGCCAGATCGAGGCGGCTCGTATCGCGATGACCCGCCACATCAAGCGTGGCGGCAAGGTCTGGATCAACATCTACCCGGACCGCCCGCTGACGAAGAAGCCCGCCGAGACCCGCATGGGTTCCGGTAAGGGTTCGCCCGAGTGGTGGGTCGCGAACGTGCACCCGGGTCGGGTCATGTTCGAGCTGTCCTACCCCAACGAGAAGATCGCCCGTGAGGCTCTGACTCGTGCGGCCCACAAGCTGCCGATGAAGTGCCGGATCGTCAAGCGCGAGGCAGGTGAAGCGTGATGTCGGCCGGTACCAAGGCGTCCGAGCTGCGCGAGCTGGGCAACGAGGAGCTCCTCAACAAGCTCCGCGAGGCCAAGGAAGAGCTGTTCAACCTCCGCTTCCAGGCGGCGACGGGTCAGCTCGAGAACCACGGTCGGCTGAAGGCCGTCCGTAAGGACATCGCGCGGATCTACACCCTGATGCGTGAGCGCGAGCTGGGCATCGAGACGGTGGAGAGCGCCTGATGAGCGAGAGCAACGTGACTGAAGAGACGAAGGCCGCGCGCGGCTTCCGCAAGACCCGTGAGGGTCTGGTCGTCAGCGACAAGATGGACAAGACCGTCGTCGTCGCCGTCGAGGACCGCGTCAAGCACGCGCTGTACGGCAAGGTCATCCGTCGTACGAACAAGCTCAAGGCGCACGACGAGCAGAACGCTGCCGGCGTCGGCGACCGCGTCCTCCTGATGGAGACGCGTCCGCTGTCGGCGACCAAGCGCTGGCGCGTCGTCGAGATCCTCGAGAAGGCCAAGTAGGTAATTCCCGCAAGGGAATTCCATAGTTCCGTCCGAGGGGGTTTCCCCTCGGATCAGTTCCGCCAGGCTCGGCAGGGGCCGACCTCGTAAGAGTGAAGCCCCTGCCGGGAACCGGCAGACAAACAGGAGATAGACGTGATCCAGCAGGAGTCGCGACTTCGCGTCGCCGACAACACGGGTGCGAAGGAAATCCTCACCATCCGTGTTCTCGGTGGCTCGGGTCGCCGCTACGCGGGCATCGGTGACGTCATCGTCGCCACCGTCAAGGACGCAATCCCCGGTGGCAACGTGAAGAAGGGTGACGTCGTCAAGGCGGTCATCGTTCGCACCGTCAAGGAGCGCCGCCGTCCGGACGGCTCGTACATCCGCTTCGACGAGAACGCCGCCGTCATTCTGAAGAACGACGGCGACCCTCGCGGCACCCGCATCTTCGGCCCGGTCGGCCGTGAGCTGCGCGAGAAGAAGTTCATGAAGATCATCTCGCTCGCGCCGGAGGTGCTGTAAGCATGAAGATCAAGAAGGGCGACCTGGTCCAGGTCATCACCGGTAAGGACAAGGGCAAGCAGGGCAAGGTCATTGCCGCTTACCCGCGCGACGAGCGCGTCCTGGTCGAGGGTGTCAACCGGGTCAAGAAGCACACGAAGGCCGGCCCGACCGCCAGCGGTTCGCAGGCCGGCGGCATCGTGACCACCGAGGCCCCCGTCCACGTCTCCAACGTCCAGCTGGTCGTGGAGAAGGACGGCAACAAGGTCGTCACGCGTGTCGGTTACCGCTTCGACGACGAGGGCAACAAGATCCGCGTTGCCAAGCGGACGGGTGAGGACATCTGATGGCTACCACCACGACTCCGCGTCTCAAGACGAAGTACCGCGAGGAGATCGCGGGCAAGCTGCGTGACGAGTTCAAGTACGAGAACGTCATGCAGGTTCCCGGCCTCGTCAAGATCGTGGTCAACATGGGTGTCGGCGACGCCGCCCGTGACTCCAAGCTCATGGACGGTGCCGTCCGTGACCTGACCACGATCACCGGTCAGAAGCCGGCCATCACCAAGGCCCGGAAGTCCATCGCGCAGTTCAAGCTGCGCGAGGGTCAGCCGATCGGTGCCCACGTCACGCTCCGTGGCGACCGCATGTGGGAGTTCCTGGACCGCACCCTGTCGCTCGCGCTGCCGCGCATCCGCGACTTCCGCGGCCTGTCCCCCAAGCAGTTCGACGGCCGTGGCAACTACACCTTCGGTCTCACGGAGCAGGTCATGTTCCACGAGATCGACCAGGACAAGATCGACCGCGTCCGGGGTATGGACATCACCGTGGTGACCACGGCGACCAACGACGCTGAGGGCCGTGCCCTTCTCCGTCACCTCGGCTTCCCGTTCAAGGAGGCGTAAGCGAGATGGCGAAGAAGGCTCTGATTGCCAAGGCTGCTCGTAAGCCCAAGTTCGGTGTGCGTGCGTACACCCGCTGCCAGCGCTGCGGCCGTCCGCACTCCGTGTACCGCAAGTTCGGCCTCTGCCGCGTGTGCCTTCGTGAGATGGCTCACCGTGGCGAGCTGCCGGGCGTGACCAAGAGCTCCTGGTAACTCCCCTCTGTCCTTGGGACATTAGGGATTACCAGAGGCTCTCGGTAAGCAATGAGGTTGGTGGGTGGCCCACCGCACATGCCTTAGGCTTGTGTGGTTGGGCGCCTGCCGCCCTCGTACGACTTACTACGCCGTAGGTCCCCGTGCCGCACCCGTCCCGCCACTGAGTGGGGAGAGGGATGGCGCATACAGGAAACCCCGGCGAGAGAGGCCGAAGGCCAATTCATGACCATGACTGATCCGATCGCAGACATGCTTACGCGTCTGCGGAACGCGAACTCGGCGTACCACGACTCCGTGGCGATGCCGCACAGCAAGATCAAGTCGCACATCGCGGAGATCCTCCAGCAGGAGGGCTTCATCACGGGCTGGAAGGTCGAGGACGCCGAGGTCGGCAAGAACCTCGTTCTCGAGCTCAAGTTCGGTCCGAACCGTGAGCGCTCCATCGCGGGCATCAAGCGGATCTCGAAGCCGGGTCTGCGCGTGTACGCGAAGTCCACCAACCTGCCGAAGGTGCTCGGCGGCCTGGGCGTGGCGATCATCTCCACGTCGCACGGTCTGCTCACCGGCCAGCAGGCGGGCAAGAAGGGCGTGGGTGGGGAAGTCCTCGCCTACGTCTGGTAGCGGAAGGGAACGGAGGAAACAGCTATGTCGCGTATTGGCAAGCTCCCCATCACGGTTCCCGCCGGCGTGGACGTCACCATCGACGGGCAGACGGTCTCGGTGAAGGGCCCCAAGGGCACCCTGAACCACACCGTTGTCGCGCCGATCGAGATCGCTAAGGGCGAGGACGGCGTTCTGAACGTCACCCGTCCCAACGACGAGCGTCAGAACAAGGCCCTGCACGGCCTGTCCCGCACGCTGGTGGCGAACATGATCACCGGTGTGACCCAGGGTTACGTGAAGAAGCTCGAGATCAGCGGTGTCGGTTACCGCGTCCTGGCGAAGGGCTCCAACCTGGAGTTCTCGCTCGGCTACAGCCACCCGATCCTGATCGAGGCGCCCGAGGGCATCTCGTTCAAGGTCGAGTCGCCGACCAAGTTCTCGGTCGAGGGCATCGACAAGCAGAAGGTCGGCGAGGTTGCGGCCAACATCCGCAAGCTGCGCAAGCCTGACCCGTACAAGGCCAAGGGCGTCAAGTACGAGGGCGAAGTCATCCGCCGCAAGGTCGGAAAGGCGGGTAAGTAAGCCATGGCATACGGTGTCAAGATTGCTAAGGGCGACGCTTACAAGCGTGCTGCCATCAAGCGCCGTCACATTCGTATCCGGAAGCACATCTCCGGTACGGCCGAGCGTCCGCGCCTGGTCGTGACGCGCTCCAACCGCAACATCGTCGCCCAGGTGATCGACGACGTGAAGGGTCACACCCTGGCGTCGGCGTCCACCCTGGACGCTTCGATCCGCGGTGGCGAGGGCGACAAGTCCGCGCAGGCCAAGCAGGTCGGCGCCCTGGTCGCCGAGCGCGCCAAGGCCGCCGGCGTCGAGACTGTCGTGTTCGACCGTGGTGGTAACCAGTACGCCGGGCGCATCGCCGCCCTGGCGGACGCCGCCCGCGAAGCCGGGCTCAAGTTCTGAGCCGCTTCCGTAGCTAGCGGAAAGAGAGAGGTAATCCAATGGCTGGACCCCAGCGCCGTGGAAGCGGTGCCGGTGGCGGCGAGCGGCGGGACCGGAAGGGCCGTGACGGTGGCGCTGCCGCCGCCGAGAAGACCGCATACGTTGAGCGCGTTGTCGCGATCAACCGCGTCGCCAAGGTTGTGAAGGGTGGTCGTCGCTTCAGCTTCACCGCGCTCGTCGTGGTGGGTGACGGTGACGGCACCGTGGGTGTCGGTTACGGCAAGGCCAAGGAGGTGCCGGCCGCCATCGCCAAGGGTGTTGAGGAGGCCAAGAAGCACTTCTTCAAGGTCCCCCGTATCCAGGGCACCATCCCGCACCCCATCCAGGGTGAGAAGGCCGCGGGCGTCGTCCTGCTGAAGCCTGCTTCCCCCGGTACCGGTGTTATCGCCGGTGGCCCGGTGCGTGCCGTGCTCGAGTGCGCCGGCGTTCACGACATCCTGTCGAAGTCCCTGGGCTCCGACAACGCGATCAACATCGTGCACGCGACCGTGGCGGCCCTCAAGGGCCTGCAGCGTCCCGAGGAGATCGCGGCTCGCCGTGGTCTGCCGCTCGAGGACGTCGCCCCCGCGGCTCTCCTGCGTGCGCGTGCGGGAGCGGGTGCGTAATCATGGCTCAGCTCAAGATCACGCAGACGAAGTCGTACATCGGTAGCAAGCAGAACCACCGCGACACCCTGCGCTCCCTTGGTCTCAAGGGCATCAACACGCAGGTCGTCAAGGAGGATCGTCCCGAGTTCCGCGGCATGGTGCACACCGTCCGCCACCTCGTGACGGTCGAGGAGGTCGACTGATCATGGCGGAGAACAACCCGCTCAAGATCCACAACCTCCGTCCCGCCCCCGGTGCCAAGACCGCGAAGACCCGTGTCGGTCGTGGTGAGGCGTCGAAGGGTAAGACGGCCGGTCGTGGTACCAAGGGCACCAAGGCCCGTTACCAGGTTCCGGAGCGCTTCGAGGGTGGGCAGATGCCCCTCCACATGCGTCTCCCGAAGCTCAAGGGCTTCAAGAACCCGTTCAAGACCGAGTTCCAGGTCGTCAACCTGGACAAGCTCGCCTCCCTCTACCCCGAGGGTGGCGAGGTCACGGTGGCCGACCTGGTCGCCAAGGGCGCCGTTCGCAAGAACAGCCTTGTCAAGGTCCTCGGCCAGGGCGAGATCTCCGTGGCGCTGCAGGTGACGGTTGACGCCGTCTCCGGCTCCGCCAAGGAGAAGATCACCGCCGCCGGCGGTACCGTCACCGAGCTCGTCTGAATTTCCCAGGCGTCTCGATGACTTGAGCGATCCCGACCGGGGATGCCCCACAAAAGGGGCATCCCCGGTTGGTCGTTCCAAGGGGGGCACGGTCGCCGGTAAGGTGGCGTGCACTGTTACTTTCCGCGCGGTCTGTCCTCGCGACAGGGCGTGCGGTTCTTGCCTGTTTGACTCGTTGCAAGTTACGTACTTATCCGTCGGACTCACCACCGTCACCTCTGACGCAGTAGCGCGGGGGTCGCAGGAGGCACCGTGCTCACCGCGTTCGCCCGGGCGTTCAAGACGCCCGACCTGCGCAAGAAGCTGCTCTTTACGCTCGGCATCATCGTGATCTACCGGCTCGGTACGCACGTACCGATTCCGGGCATCAACTACAAGAACGTCCAGACCTGTATCGATGCGGCCAATGCCAACCAGGGCCTGTTCGGTCTGGTCAATATGTTCAGCGGTGGCGCGCTTCTTCAGATCACGATCTTCGCGCTCGGCATCATGCCGTACATCACGGCGAGCATCATTCTGCAGCTGTTGACCGTGGTGATCCCGCGTCTGGAAGCCCTCAAGAAGGAGGGCCAGGCCGGTACGGCCAAGATCACGCAGTACACGCGGTACCTGACCATCGCGCTCGCCGTCCTGCAGGGCACCGGCCTCGTCGCCACCGCCCGCACCGGCACGCTGTTCAGCGGCTGCCCGGTCGCCAGCGAGATCGTCCCCGACCAGTCGATCTTCGTGACCATCACGATGGTGCTCACCATGACCGCGGGCACCGCCTGTGTGATGTGGCTCGGTGAGCTCATCACCGACCGCGGCATCGGCAACGGCATGTCGATCCTGATGTTCATCTCGATCGCCGCGACCTTCCCCGCCGCCCTGTGGGGCATCAAGAAGTCGGGCGACCTGGCCGGTGGCTGGATCGAGTTCGGCACTGTGATCCTGGTCGGTCTGTTCATGGTCGGCCTGGTCGTCTTCGTCGAGCAGGCACAGCGGCGCATCCCGGTGCAGTACGCGAAGCGCATGATCGGCCGCCGGTCCTACGGGGGTACGTCGACGTACATCCCGCTGAAGGTCAACCAGGCGGGCATCATCCCTGTGATCTTCGCCTCGTCACTGCTCTACATCCCGGCCCTGGTCGCCCAGTTCGCGGGTGGTCAGTCGAGCTGGAAGACGTGGATCGAGCAGAACCTGACCAAGGGTGACCACCCGATTTACATCGTCACCTACTTCGTCCTGATCGTCTTCTTCGCCTTCTTCTACGTGGCGATCTCCTTCAACCCGGAGGAAGTCGCGGACAACATGAAGAAGTATGGTGGCTTCATCCCGGGCATCCGGGCTGGCCGACCGACCGCTGAGTACCTGAGTTACGTACTCAACCGGATCACATGGCCGGGCTCGCTGTATCTGGGTCTGATCGCTCTTGTGCCAACGATGGCGTTGGTGGGCTTCGGCGCGAACCAGAACTTCCCCTTCGGCGGGACAAGCATCCTCATCATCGTGGGTGTGGGTCTGGAGACCGTGAAGCAGATCGAGAGCCAGCTCCAGCAGCGCAACTACGAAGGGTTCCTCCGCTGATGCGTATCGTCCTAGTCGGGCCGCCCGGTGCCGGCAAGGGAACGCAGGCTGCGTTCCTTGCCAAGAACCTGTCGATCCCGCACATCTCCACGGGCGACCTCTTCAGGGCCAACATCAGTAAGCAGACCGAGCTCGGCAAGCTGGCCAAGTCCTACATGGACGCGGGCAACCTGGTCCCCGACGAGGTCACCATCGGGATGGCCAAGGACCGGATGGCGCAGCCCGACGCGGAGAACGGCTTCCTGCTCGACGGCTTCCCGCGGAACGTGTCGCAGGCCGAGGCGCTGGACGTGGCGCTCAAGGCCGACGACGTGAAGCTCGACGCCGTCCTGGACCTCGAGGTCCCCGAGGACGAGGTCGTCAAGCGGATCGCGGGCCGTCGGATCTGCCGCAAGGACTCCAGCCACGTCTTCCACGTGACGTACTCCCAGCCGAAGCAGGAAGGCGTCTGTGACGTCTGCGGCGGCCAGCTGTACCAGCGCGAGGACGACAGCGAGGACACCGTCCGCAAGCGCCTCGAGGTCTACCACACGCAGACCGAGCCGATCATCGACTACTACCGGACCCAGGGTCTGGTCGTCACGATCTCCGCGCTCGGCAAGGTGGACGAGGTCACGAAGCGCGCGATGGACGCCCTCAAGGGCGACAAGTAGTCATCAGTACGTCGCTTCGGCCGCGGTGCCCGTCCCGGGCGCCGCGGCCGTAGTGTTGTTGTATCCAACGGTTGCAGGAAGACGGAGAGCGGAAGCGCGATGGTGCAGATCAAGACTCCCGAGCAGATCGCGAAGATGCGGGCGGCGGGGCTTGTCGTCGCCGCCATCCACCAGGCGACGCGTGCCGCCGCGGTCCCGGGTGCGACCACCAAGGACCTGGACGACGTGGCCCGCAAGGTCCTCGCCGAGCACGGCGCCAAGTCGAACTTCCTCGGGTACGGCGGCTTCCCCGCGACCATCTGCACCTCGAAGAACGAGGTCGTCGTCCACGGCATCCCGAGTGAGGACGTGGTCCTCAAGGACGGCGACATCATCTCGATCGACGCCGGCGCGATCATCGACGGCTGGCACGGCGACGCGGCCTTCACCGCCTTCGTGGGCAGTGGGCACGCGCCCGAGCTCGTCGAGCTCTCCCGGGTGACCGAGGAGTCGATGTGGGCCGGGATCGCGGCCATGAAGCAGGGCAACCGGCTCGTCGACATCTCCCGCGCCATCGAGACCTACATCCGCCGCCAGCCCCGCCCGGCCCGCGGCAAGTACGGCATCGTCGAGGACTACGGCGGCCACGGCATCGGCACCGAGATGCACATGGACCCGCACCTCCTGAACTACGTCGAGCGCCGCCGCGGCCGCGGCCCCAAGCTGGTCCCCGGCCTGTGCCTGGCCATCGAGCCGATGGTCTCCCTCGGCACCGCCAAGACCGAGGTCCTCGAGGACGACTGGACGGTCATCACGACGGACGGCACCTGGTCCTCGCACTGGGAGCACTCCGTCGCGCTGACCGAGCAGGGCCCGCTGGTGCTGACGGCCCCCGACGGCGGCAAGGCGAAGCTGGCGGAGTACGGGATCACGGCGGCGCCGGACCCGCTGGCCTGAGCTCGCCGGTCGCGTCGGCCCCCTGACCGTGCCCTTGCTTAAGGATCTTCGTTGGCGGGCAGTCATACCCGATTCGTCTTTCCGAGTGCACTGACGTAGACTGACGCGTCGGCTCTCGTGCATTCGCATGTCTGCGTAACGCTCACAGAGTCGATCAAGGTAGTCGATTCGAAGGGCGAAGCGTGGCCAAGAAGCAAGGTGCCATCGAGATCGAAGGCACTGTCGTCGAGTCTCTTCCGAACGCCATGTTCAAGGTGGAGCTCCAGAACGGCCACCAGGTCCTGGCACACATCAGCGGCAAGATGCGCATGCACTACATCCGCATCCTCCCTGACGACCGGGTCGTGGTGGAGCTGTCTCCGTACGACCTGACGCGTGGCCGGATCGTCTACCGGTACAAGTAGATCTTGCCCGCACTCCGCTCCGGCGGGGTGGTGGCACTGACCCGGAGAACCTCACACCCATGAAGGTCAAGCCGAGCGTCAAGAAGATCTGCGACAAGTGCAGGGTGATCCGCCGTCACGGCCGGGTCATGATCATTTGCGACAACCCGCGCCACAAGCAGCGCCAGGGCTGACGCACGTACTGCACTCGCAGATTTTCGCGCGACGCACGTAACAGCACATGTGCAGGACCCGTCCCTCTTCAGGTCCACAGCGGTAATGGAGGGCGACACCCCCGGTCGGAGGCCGGGGACCCAGTTCGTACCGACTCTTCCCGGTGAATTTCCACCCGGAGGGGAACGGCGGTTGGGAGCGGTTCTGCTGAAGACCTCCGAGTATTAACAGGAGCCATGAATGGCACGCGTTGAAGGCGTTGACCTCCCGCGCGACAAGCGCATCGAGGTCGCGCTCACCTACGTGTTCGGCATCGGCCGGACGCTGTCCCAGCAGACGCTGGACGCCACTGGTATCGACCGCAACACCCGCGTTCGCGACCTGTCCGAAGAGGACCTGGTCAAGATCCGCGAGTACGTGGACCAGAACATCAAGACCGAGGGTGACCTCCGTCGCGAGATTCAGGCCGACATCCGCCGCAAGGTCGAGATCGGCTGCTACCAGGGTCTGCGTCACCGCCGTGGCCTGCCCGTCCGCGGTCAGCGCACCAGCACCAACGCTCGCACCCGCAAGGGCCCGCGTCGCGCCATCGCCGGCAAGAAGAAGCCGGGCAAGAAGTAGTCCTCGCTCAGCGGTCTATCGACAGCTGACGCTGCAGGACCGACCACCTCCCGTAGGAGTAATAGATGCCCCCCAAGGGTCGTCAGGGCGCTGCCAAGAAGGTGCGCCGCAAGGAAAAGAAGAACGTCGCTCACGGGCACGCCCACATCAAGAGCACGTTCAACAACACGATCGTGTCCATCACGGACCCGACCGGCAACGTGATCTCCTGGGCCTCCGCCGGCCACGTCGGCTTCAAGGGCTCGCGCAAGTCCACGCCGTTCGCCGCGCAGATGGCCGCCGAGTCGGCTGCCCGTCGCGCGCAGGAGCACGGCATGCGCAAGGTCGACGTCTTCGTCAAGGGTCCCGGCTCCGGCCGTGAGACCGCGATCCGCTCCCTCCAGGCCACGGGCCTCGAGGTCGGCTCGATCCAGGACGTCACCCCCACGCCGCACAACGGCTGCCGTCCGCCCAAGCGCCGCCGCGTCTGACGCACGGTTGTCTTAGGTTTTCGGGCGGTACGGCTCTCCGGAGCCGTGCCGCCCGTACCCTTGTACTACTCAGGGCATCAAATAGTGGGTGCCCCTGACTGAAGGAATCACTTCATGCTGATCGCTCAGCGTCCCTCGTTGACCGAAGAGGTCGTCGACGAGTTCCGCTCCCGGTTCGTCATCGAGCCGCTGGAGCCGGGCTTCGGCTACACCCTCGGCAACTCCCTGCGCCGGACCCTGCTCTCCTCGATCCCGGGTGCGGCGGTCACGTCCATCCGCATCGACGGTGTCCTGCACGAGTTCACCACCGTGCCGGGCGTCAAGGAAGACGTCACCGACCTCATCCTGAACATCAAGCAGCTGGTCGTCTCCTCGGAGCACGACGAGCCGGTCGTGATGTACCTGCGCAAGCAGGGCCCGGGTCTGGTCACCGCCGCCGACATCGCGCCCCCGGCCGGTGTCGAGGTGCACAACCCCGACCTCGTCCTCGCCACGCTGAACGGCAAGGGCAAGCTGGAGATGGAGCTGACCGTCGAGCGCGGTCGCGGCTACGTCTCCGCCGTGCAGAACAAGCAGGTCGGCCAGGAGATCGGCCGGATCCCGGTCGACTCGATCTACTCGCCCGTCCTCAAGGTGACCTACAAGGTCGAGGCCACCCGAGTCGAGCAGCGCACCGACTTCGACAAGCTGATCGTCGACGTCGAGACCAAGCAGGCCATGCGGCCGCGTGACGCCATGGCGTCCGCGGGCAAGACGCTGGTCGAGCTGTTCGGTCTGGCCCGCGAGCTCAACATCGACGCCGAGGGCATCGACATGGGTCCGTCCCCGACGGACGCCGCGCTCGCCGCTGATCTGGCGCTGCCGATCGAGGAGCTCGAGCTCACCGTTCGGTCGTACAACTGCCTCAAGCGCGAGGGCATCCACTCCGTGGGTGAGCTCGTCGCCCGCTCCGAGGCGGACCTGCTCGACATTCGCAACTTCGGTGCGAAGTCGATCGACGAGGTCAAGATGAAGCTCAACGGGATGGGTCTTGCGCTGAAGGACTCGCCTCCCGGCTTCGACCCGACCGCCGCCGCGGACGCCTTTGGCGCCGACGACGACGCGGACGCGGGCTTCGTCGAGACCGAGCAGTACTGAGAGCTCGGGACTGGCGGATTGATTTTGGCTGCGCGTGCGTCTTGATTGCGCGCGCAGTTCCCCGCGCCCCTTACGGGGCTCGGTCCACTGACCCCGGTACCTGATACGGCCGGGGCAGATCACAAGGAGAAACACCATGCCGAAGCCCGCCAAGGGTGCCCGTCTGGGCGGCAGCGCCGCGCACGAGAAGCTTCTGCTGGCGAACCTCGCCAAGCAGCTCTTCGAGCACGGCCGCATCACCACCACCGAGGCCAAGGCCCGTCGTCTGCGTCCCTACGCGGAGCGTCTGGTCACCAAGGCGAAGAAGGGCGACCTTCACAACCGCCGCCAGGTCCTCCAGGTCATCACCGACAAGAGCATCGTGCACACGCTCTTCACGGAGATCGGCCCGCGCTACGAGAACCGCCCGGGTGGCTACACCCGCATCACCAAGATCGGTAACCGCCGTGGCGACAACGCGCCCATGGCCGTCATCGAGCTGGTGGAGGCCCTGACCGTGCAGCAGAACGCTGTCGGTGAGGCCGAGGCGGCGACCAAGCGTGCCGTCAAGGAAGACGCCCTGAAGAAGGACGAGGCCGTCGAGGCCAAGTCCGACGAGGCTGTCGAGGCCCCGGCCGAGGAGTCGAAGGACGCCTGAGGCTGAGCCTTCGTGAAGCGGGTCCGCCCTTCGGGGCGGGCCCGCTTTCGCATGCCTGAGAGGATTGCGGTGTGAGTGACGAAGTGGAGCCCGGTTTCGTCCGGGTGCGGTTGGACCTGTCGTACGACGGCCGGGACTTCTCCGGGTGGGCCAAGCAGCGCGACGGGCAGCGGACGGTCCAGGGCGAGATCGAGGACGCCCTGCGTACGGTCACGCGGTCCAAGGAGACGTACGAGCTGACGGTGGCCGGGCGGACCGACAGCGGGGTGCACGCGCGCGGGCAGGTGGCGCACGTCGACCTGCCGGAGGGGCTGTGGGCCGAGCACCGGGAGAAGCTGCTGCGGCGGCTCGCCGGGCGGCTGCCGCACGACGTGCGGGTGTGGAAGGTCGAGGAGGCGCCGGCCGGGTTCAACGCGCGGTTCGCGGCGATCTGGCGGCGGTACGCGTACCGGGTGACCGATCACCCCGGGGGCGTCGACCCGCTGCTGCGCGGGCACGTGCTGTGGCACGACTGGACGCTCGACGTCGACGCCATGAACACGGCGGCACAGGCGCTGCTCGGGGAGCACGACTTCGCCGCGTACTGCAAGCGGCGCGAGGGGGCGACGACCATCCGTACGCTCCAGGAGCTGCGCTGGGAGCGGCGTCCGGACGGGATCATCGAGGCGACCGTGAAGGCCGACGCCTTCTGCCACAACATGGTGCGGTCGCTGGTCGGCGCGATGCTGTTCGTGGGGGACGGGCACCGGCCGACGGACTGGCCGGGCAAGGTGCTCGCCGCCGGGGTGCGGGACTCCGCCGTGCACGTGGTGCGGCCGCACGGGCTGACCCTCGAGGAGGTCGGCTATCCGGCCGACGAGCTGCTTGCGGAGCGGAGCGTCCAGGCGCGGAACAAGCGGACGCTGCCCGGGGCCGCGGGCTCGGCGGGGTGCTGCTGAGGGCCCGCGCGGCGGGCGGGGCTACTCCGGGTTGTTCGCCGCCGCCGAGGCCTGGGCCTCGCCGCGGCGGTTGATCTGGTGGAAGGTGAAGCGGGCGAGGTCGTCGCCGACCTCGTACGCCTTGCGGTCCTTCTCCGTGACGTCCTTGCCGTTCAGGAAGCCCGTCGTCGTGAAGTACGCGTAGCGGCCGTACGCGTTGTACGTGCCGCGGCAGACCGTCGTACGGCAGAAGCCGGACACGCCCTTGCCGGGCAGGGACGTGATCAGGCCCTTGTCGGCCTGCCGCTTGACCTTCTTGGCCTGTGCCTCGGTGTCGAAGACGGCGACGCCGACGGTGACCGCGATGCCCTTGCGGGCGTAGGTGGCGCGCAGCACCTCGGTGCACTTGTTCTTCGTCAGGACGTTGGCAAGGACCGGCTGGGCGACGGAGGCGCACTTCTTGGTGCTCGCCGTCGCGCCCTTCTTGTAGACGCGCTCGCCGGAGGTCAGCTTCGTGCCCGGGAAGAAGGACTCCGGGCTCAGCGGGGCCTTGTCCTTCTTCGCGCTGGAGATGTAGTCCTTCGGGTCCGGCGGGGGCGGGGGCGTGGTCGCCTCGAAGGACGGCTCGGGGGAGTCGCTGGCGCCGGGGATGTCCGCGCTGGTGGGCAGCTCGCTCGCGGGCTTGTTCGAGGCCGTGGCGTCGTCGCTGTTCGCGGAGACGACGGCGACGGCGACGGCCGCGGCGACGCCGATCGTGGCGAGCGCGCCGCCGCCGATCATCAGCCACTTGCGGCGGCGGGCACGTGCCTCGGACGCTTCGGCGAGCGCCGCCCAGTCGGGGGTCTGCGAGCCCCCCGGACCCCACTGGGGTCCCCCTTGCCCAAAGCTCATGGGCCGCATCTTAGACGGGGCGGTGGGGATGTTGAGCCGGGGCTGTGGGCCGATCTCGCCCTAGCCTGACCGGCATGGATTCGGGCAAATCGGATGGTGGCGGCTTTTCTGGTCCGGCCGGGTGGCTGGCCCGGCCCGCCGGGTGGTGGGCGTGGGCCGTGCTCGGGATCGTCCTCGGGGCGGCGGCGCTGCGGATCGTCTACCGGGTGCCGGACGGCGGCATGGACAACGCGATCGTCGTGCGGGCCGCGGAGGCCTGGCTGGACGGGCGCTCGCCGTACGCCGACCGGCACTTCCTCTATCTGCCGGGGGCCGTGCTCGCGGCGGTGCCGCAGGCGGTGTTCCCGGAGGTGGCGCGGGTGGTCGTGCCCGTGGGGGTGGTGGGGGCGCTGGCCTCCGGGTGGTTCTGTGCGCTGCGGATCCGTGGCGTGGCCCTGCGCAGCCGGTTCGCGGTGCTCGGGCTTCTCGGGCTCGTCCTGGGCTTCGCGCCCTTCGTGCACCTCGTGGAGCTGGGCAACTGGACGGTGGCGTCCGCGCTCGCGCTGCCGGTGGCGCTGCTGTGCGTCTGCCGGGGGCGGTGGGGGACGGCCGGGGCGGTGATCGGGGTGGCGGTCGCCGTGAAGCCGCTGCTCGTGCCGGTGCTGCTGCTCTTCGTCTTCGCGCGGAAGTGGCGGGCGCTGGGGGTGGCGGTGCTTGTGCCGGTGGTCGTGTCGGTGCTCGCCGCGCTCGTCCTGCCGGATCCGGGGGCGTTCTTCACCCGGACCCTGCCGTTCCTGCTGCGGGGCGAGGACCGGTTCGTGCGTCTCTACGAGGCGTCGCCCGCCGCTGTGCTGCCGCGGGTGGGGGTGCCCGCCGTGGTGGCCTCGGTGCTTGCGGGTGGGGGTGCGTGTGTGGGGGTGTGGTGTGCGTGGCGGCGGTGGCTGGCCCCTGGGCCTTGGGCGGGGGCTCGGGCGGGGGCTCGGTCGGGGGGTGGTGAGCCCGGGGCGGGGCGGGTCGTCGAGACCGCGGCCGCGTTGATGCTGGCCGCGTTTCTCGTGTCGCGGCCTTCGTACGACCACTATCTGCTGGTCGTGCTGCCGCTGCTGCTGGCCGGGGGGCTCGGGGCGGGGGCTTCCCTGGTGCGGGTGCCGTGGTTCTGGGTGGCGCTGGTGCCGCAGGTGCCGGGGTTCGTGTGGGTGGGGGTGGAGGCGTTGCCGCAGCGGGCCTTCAAGGACGCGTTCACGCTGTGTGTGCTGGCGGGGGTGGTGTTCTGGTGGTGTGCCGTCGCTGGGCGCCGCCGGGGTGCTGTGTTGCCGCCGTCCGTGCCGGGTCCTTCGGTCGGGGGTGCCGAATCCGTGGCGGGTGGGCGGGCCCTGCCGGGGGCTCCCCGATCCCGCCCCTTCCCGTAACCAGGGGGCTGCCGCCCCCTGGACCCCCGCTTTCGGCCTGAACGGCCTCGTCCTCAAGCGCCGGACGGGCTGGGAGGGGGTGGGGGAGGGGGGTGGTGGTTCCGGGTGGGTGGGACAGGTCGCCGCCGGTCGCTGCTCCGTGGTTCGTCGTCAAGGGTCGGACGGGCTGGATG